>JBKBIO010000005.1:0-183302 GCA_046299355.1 Aquabacterium sp.
TTGATTCGATGGGGCTTGCACAACGAGGCCTCTGATCTCCTGATGAAATTGGATGATCAAGGACTGCAGATGGGCGGCTCGACAGCCTCTCGGGATGCGGCTTGGTTCCGTTTGGCTGAATTGCGTTACCGCAAGGGCTTGTGGTTGCAAGCCGAAGAGGCGTTGACACGCATTCGTAGGACCTTGCCACCTGAGCAGGAAACCCAGCGTTTTGTCATCCATGCGCAGTGTTTGATGCAAAGAGCGGACTTCCGGGCCGCAGCCAAAGTTTGGAAAGACCTCGCAGATAGCCGTTCGCGCCCGATGTGGGCTCGCTATAACCAAGCCCTGGCGCAAATCAAAGCGGGTGACAAGATTGCCGGCTTGTCGACCCTCGAGGCTGTGGGCGTGGCCGCAGCCGATACCGAGGAGCAGCGGCAAATTCGTGACAAAGCAAACTTGACCATGGCCCTCGGGGCAGTGGAAGGCAAGTACTGGATCGAGGCTCGCCGCTACCTGGAGCGTATTCCGCTTCAGGGCTTGGAGAGCAACAAAGCCTTGCTGGCCTACGGGTGGGTGGCTTTGGCACAGCAGGGCCCGCAATCAGCCTTGGCGCCTTGGGTGGCGCTGTTGCCGCGAGAGCCTCACGATCCTGCAGTACTCGAGGCGCATGTCGCGGTTCCCTATGCCTATGCCACGCTAGGCGCCAAAGGGAAGGCTTTGCAGCAATACAAGCAGGCCATTGCTTTGTACGAGCAAGAGCAGGCTCGTTTGGATGGCGCTGCGTCAGCGGTGCGCAGTGGATTGATGACGCAGTCTTTACTGTCATTCGCCTCAAAGCCGTCGGGGCAGGAGTGGTCGCTGGCAGACATTCCTAATGGTGTCGGCATTCCTCATTTGTTGTCCGTGTGGTCCAGCGATGCCATGCAAGACGCGTTTCAGGGTGTTCGGGACATGACGCAATTGCGCCAGAGCATTGCTGTGCGCCAGGCTCGGCTGGCTCAGATCCAGTCTGAGTTGGTCGCGCAGCGCGATATCTGGGCCCAGTTGCAAAGGCAAATGGGCAGTGTGGATGCTCAACGTCGCATGACCGAGTTGCGTCAGAAGGTCGATGCCTTAGACGCAGAGTTGACTCGTTACAAGGGGCAGCCTGATTTGGCCAGTTTGGCGAGCCCCGAGCAGCAAGTCTGGTTGGGTCGCATCAACGAGCTCCAGGTTGCCATCCAGAAACGTGCCAATGTGCCCGAGTTCAAGGCCATGCGCGATCGCCTGCGCATGGCGCAGGGCGTGGTGGCCTGGCAATTGGCGCAAACCCATCAAGGTGCTGTGCAGCAATTGCAAAAGGACGTATCTAGCAGTCGTGGTGCATTGAGCGAGGCTCAGCGAGACCAACTGGATGCACAACAGTTTTTGCTCAAAGGCGGACAACGTTTAGATGCCTTACAGGTGAAGGCCAGTGCTTTGTCCGCAGCCATGAACAAGCTGATGCAGCCGGTGGATGCCTTGCAGACTGAGTATCAACAAACCATGGTTGACTTGACGCTTGACGAAATCAACCGCCAGAAGTCTCGACTGCAGTCCTATTTGAATCAGGCTCGCTTTGCGATGGCCAAGCTGTATGACCAGGCCGCAGGCCGTGCCCCTCAGAAGGAGTCAGTCGATGCGCGTTAACCATCGTTTGACCTTGCTTGCCAGCGCATGTGCGTTGGCTGCGTGTGGCAGCATCAAAGAGGCTCCGCAAGCGCCGACATTGCAGTCTTTGTCATCGCAGGTGATCACCGTCACGCCCGATGACATCGATGTGGTGCCCGATAGCCAGGCGGCCAAGGTATACGGGCAATTGCTGGACACCGATGGTGTGACGCCCGCACAGCGGGCCGAGGCGCTGCGTCGACTGGCGGATTTGGAGTTGGAGCGTGCGGGCAAGGCAGCCTCCGAGACCAACGAGACCGGATCCCCGGATCTCAAGACCGTGATTGCGCGTTACCAAGAGCAATTGGCCTTGAATCCCAATGCGCCCAACAAAGAGCAGGTGCTTTATCAGCTCGCACGGGCTCAAGAACAAGCGGGTGAGTTGGAGAATGCCATCGTCACCTTGCGTCGATTGGTGGCAGAGCATCCCCGCACTGCCTACATTGACGAAGCCAATTTCCGCAGGGGCGAGTTGGCATTCAGTCTGGGTCGATTCGACGATGCTGAATCGGCCTACATGGACGTGTTGAATGCCGATCGGGCCACGCCCTTCCGCGAACGTGCTCAGTACATGCAAGGCTGGTCGCGCCTCAAGCGTGGTCAGGCTGATCAAGCCTTGCAAGCGTTCTTCAAGGTGCTGGATTCGAAGCTCGCAGCGTCCCCGGGGTCAGACAAGCTGGCCTCTCCGGATAAGTTCAACAAGGCCGACAAGGAACTGCTGTCTGACACCTTCCGTGGCATCAGCATCGCGTTGACCCAATTGAAAGGCGCGGAGTCCATTCCCGCGTATTTGCCTGCCAACAACAACCTGCGTCAGAGCTATGGGCAGTTTGTGTATGAGCAGTTGGCCGACTACTTCATCAAACAAGATCGTTTGAAGGATGCTGCGGACACCTACGCCCGCTTCGTACAACTCAATCCTTTGGATGGGCAAGCGCCACGTATTCAGTCCTTGGCCATTGACACCTACGAAAAGGCTGGCTTGGTGCCAGAAATGCT
Organism: Aquabacterium sp.; assembly: GCA_046299355.1. Lineage (GTDB taxonomy): Bacteria > Pseudomonadota > Gammaproteobacteria > Burkholderiales > Burkholderiaceae_C > Aquabacterium. The sequence goes on from JBKBIO010000005.1 coordinate 2,671, forward strand.
TCAGGCGCAACGCCACTTCGTGACGGTGTTTGGACGCGATAGCGGCCTGCGCACCGTGCGGAGCAAGGCCTGGCACGACGCACAACCCAAGGTGCAAAGTTATTTGGGCGACTTGGCCAGGCACTATCACGCCAGCGCCCAAGCCAGCAAGCGCTTGAGCGACTATCAAGAGTCGGTGCGTTGGTACAAGGAGCTGATTGCCAACTTCCCGGGTGACCCTCAAACCATTCGCAATAACTTCCTGTTGGCTGAGTTGTTGTTTGAGGCCAAGCTGTACTCGGAAGCCGCGATTGAATATGAGCGAGTCGCGTATGACTACCCCTGGCACGCACAGGCGCAAGAGGCTGGTTACGCTGCGTTGCTGACGCATGCGCAATTGCGCAAAGATGCCGATCCTTTGACCTTGACGCGTCTACAACGTGATTCGGTCAACAGCGCCTTGCGCTTTGCCAAGCACTTCCCTGGTAGCGAGCGCGCCAATGCCGTCTTGACCGATGCAGCAGAAACGCTCTATGCCTTGAAGGACTCAGAGCAGGCCAATCGCGTCGCCATGAAGATCATCAGTCTTCAACCGCCAGCCACCGAAGCCCAGCGTCGTGTTGCGTGGACCATCATGGCGCAAACGGCGTATCAGCGTGGCGCATTCCAAGCCGCCGAGCAAGCCTACGCACGTTTGGCCGAGCTCGCCCCCGCGCAAGAAGCCAGTCGCAAGGAGCTTCTCGAAAACCAGGTGGTCTCGCTCTATAAGTCCGCTGATCAAGAGAAGAAGGTAGGTAACCTGAAGGCCGCGGCATCGCAGTTCAAGCGTGTGGCAGAAATGGCCACTCAGCCTGACATCCGTGCCAATGCCTTGTTTGATGCAGGTGCGGCTGAAATCGAGTTGAAGGACTGGGCCAACGCGCAAGCCACACTCGAGTCGTATCGACAGTTGTATCCCAAGCATGGGCTACAGCACGAGGTGGCACCCAAGCTGGCGCTGGCCTATGGCGAGCAACAAAAGTGGGGGCCGGCAGCCAAAGAGTTGGAGCGCGTGCTCGCGTCCACCAAGGATGCGAATCTGGCCAAGCAGTTGCAGTGGCAAATTGCCGAGTACTTCGACAAAGCGGGTGACACGGCCTCGGCTACTCGCGCTTATGAGCGCTACCTGACGACACTGCTGGCGGCTCGACCTGTGGCATTGGTCACGGCCATCGAGACTCGGCACCGTCTTGCGCAGTTGGCCAAGCGAGAGGGCAATGCCAAACGTGAGATGGCTTTGCTCAAAGACATCATGGAAGCCGATCGGCAAGGCGGCGCTGCGCGCACCGACCGCACGCGTTACCTGGGTGCGATGGCTGCATTGGCCTTGGCTGAGCCTTCCGCGCAAGCTTTCCGTCAGGTGGCCTTGGTCGAGCCTTTGCAGAAGCAGTTGAAGCTGAAGAAGGCCAAGTTGGAAGAGGCCCTGAATGCCTACGCTTTGGCGTCTGAGCCGGGGGTGGCTGAGGTCAGCACGGCCGTGACCTATCAAGTGGCTGCGATGTACCGTGACTTTGGCAAGGCCATCTTGGGTTCGCAGCGACCCAAGAATCTGTCTGCGATCGAGTTGGAGCAGTACGACGTGTTGCTGGAGGAGCAGGCCTTGCCCTTTGAAGAAAAGGCCAGCGAGACACACGAAGTCAACGCGCGTCGCGCTACTCAGGGCATCTACGATGCCTGGGTTCGCAAGAGCATGGATGCCCTGGCGGAGATGATGCCGGTGCGCTATGGCAAGCGTGAGCGCGGTGAGGGCGTCGATTTGGCGGAAGTGTCGGAAGCCAAGTTGGCGGAGATGGCCAAACGCCTGGAGTTGACAATTTACGAGAGCCCCAGGCCCGCTGCGCAGCTTAATCAATTGGGCGTGGTCTACCGCCGCATGGGTAAGTTCGATCAGTCTCGGAATGCTTATGAGCAGGCTTTGTCGCGTGATCCTTCCTATGCCGCCGCTGCGCTCAATCTGGGTATTTTGTCGGACCTGTATGTGGATGACTGGGCCAAGGCGATTTCCATGTACGAGCGCTATCTAACGATGGCCCCACAAGGTGATGCGCAGGTCAGTAAATGGCTGGCCGATCTCAAGCGTCGCAAGATGCCTCGCCAGGCCGCCGAGCCCAAGAAGGAAGCCCCATGAAACATGTGAAGTTGGCGTGTGTTGCTGTGTTGTGGTGCGGCGTGAGCGCCGTGTGGGCTCAGGATGCCGACAAACCGACGGCGGCCACCGTGAGTCAGGAACTTCCGAAGGTGATGTATGTCGTACCTTGGAAGAAGGCCGATGACTCGGGATTTGACGAAACCGGTCGCCCTCAAAGCTTGATCTTGGGGATGGATCTGAATGTGATCGATCCCTTGCAGCATCGTCGTCAGGTCCATTTCGAACGCATCTGGCGGGCAGCCAATCCTGCCCCCGCCACGAAGTGATTGTTGAATTCAGCGCTATTTGTCTTTGGAGATTCGTGTCATGAATGCCTTTCAAACCGCCGTCAAGTTCTTCCAGGACTGCGGACTGTTCATTTACCCCAGCCTCTTGATCATGGCATTGGGCTTGGCCATTGCTGTCGAGCGTTGGATGTACCTGTCTCGCGCACGCAAGGACAACAGCCAGTTCTGGGCGCAAATGCAGCCCCTGTTGCAGCAAGGGCAACTCAAAGAGGTCAAGTCCCTGGCTGATAAGTCGGATGCCGCTGTCGGCAAGATCGTCAGCTATGGCCTGGATCGCATGCAAAGCCCTGGCCGCCGCGAAGATTTTGACGCCGCCATGGAAGAGGGCATGATGGAAATCGTGCCTCGCCTTGAAAAGCGTACCCACTACATTGCCACGTTTGCGAACGTGATCACCTTGGTGGGTTTGCTGGGCACCATCATCGGCTTGATCAAGGGCTTCACGGCCGTGGCGCAGGTCAACCCGGCTGAGAAGTCGGCCATGTTGTCGGCCAGTATTTCGATCGCCATGAACAACACCGCTTTCGCGCTGATGGTGTCGATTCCCTTCTTGTTGATCCACTCCTACTTGCAGTCCAAGACCAGTGAAATCGTCGATGGCCTGGAGTCTGCCAAGATGAGTTTCTTGAACACCGTCACACGCCTGCGCGCAGACCAACAAGCATCGGTGCGCTGATATGGCATCCAGAGGAAGACGACTGCGCCAAGGCACAGCGCACCTGGAGGTCACAGCGTTCATCAACCTGATCGTGGTGCTGGTGCCTTTCTTGCTGTCGACAGCGGTGTTTTCGCAGTTGGCGGTGATCGACTTGACCTTGCCAGCGGCCAGCTCTGGCGTGTCTCAACTGAAGGTGGAAGACCTGCAGTTGGAGGTGATCGTGCGCACTGATGCGCTGGAGGTGGCTGACCGCGTGGGTGGGCTGATCGAACGCATCCCCACGCAGAACGGTGCCCCCGATGTGGCGTCGTTGGCCCGCGTGGTTCAGCAACTTAAAGTGAAGTTCCCGCAGCAGCGCGATGCCACGGTCTTAGCCGAGTCCAACACGCCCTATGACACCATTGTGCAAGTCATGGATGCCATGCGGTCTGGCACAGTCGTGCAGGATGGCAAGACGGTGCAAGGCGAACTCTTTCCTAACATCTCAATTGGCGATGCGCCAGTTGCGAAGCGATAAAGCGTAGAGGATCATGGAACTCACGCCAAGACAACGCCGGGCCGAACGGCGTGCCCGTCACGAGAACTCGGTCGACATGAACTTGGTTTCATTGATCGACGTGTTCACGATCTTGATTTTCTTCCTCCTGATGAACACAGGGGTCGAAGTCTTGATCAGCCCTCAGTCGGTTCAATTGCCTCAGTCTGTATCGCAGACGACGCCCAGAGAAACCGTTGTGGTGACAGTCAGTGCCACGGATATCCTGGTGCAAGGGCAAAAGGTGGCCAATGTGGCCGATGTGATTGACACGGATGAGACTGTGATCCCAGTGTTGAAGGCGCAATTGGAAAGCTTGTCGTCTCGACAAGTGATTCGCCAGGAAAACGCGACGGACTCGCGTCGCCTGACCATCATGGGTGACAAGGACATTCCGTATCGCCTGTTGCGCAAGATCATGGCGACCAGTGCCAGCGCGAATTTCTCCGACGTGTCGTTTGCCGTGCGTCAGAAGGGGGCATCGTGAGCGCTGCAGCGATGATTTCATTTCGCGCCCCTGCATTGGCATGGACCGATACGAGTGACGATGAGCGCTTGTTCAGGCGTGTCACCGGCTTCATTGTCGTTGGCACGTTTGCGCTGGCGGCGGTACTGACGCTGGCCAAGGCACCCAAAGAGGTCAAGACAGATCAACAAGCTTTGCCTGCACCGATGGCGAAGCTCTTGTTGGAACATAAGCCTGCGGCCATTGTTCCCGCGCAGCCGGTTGCTGAAAGACCCGTCAAGTTAGCGGAGCCCGTCAAGGAGTCACCCAAGAAAGAACGCCCTGTTGACAAGTCACCAGCGCCAGAGGCACCGCGTGAATCCGTGAGCAAGAACAACGCGCCATCCCAGGACGTGCCAAGGTCCATGGTGACGGCCGCCCCGACCCCTGTGGTGAACGAGGCGGCGACGCAAGCGGCTGCTGTGGATGCCGCGCGGCGCAAGGTCGCCAGTTTGGGTTTGTTGGCTGCTCGCGATGACATCGCCCAAGTGCGAAGCGGTGCAGTGGGTGCCGCTGTGAAGACAGACATCCGCCAGGCGGGTGGTGGGCAAGCTGCTACGCAATCGGATGGTGCTGCTTTGACACGCTCGCTGATCACAACGAACTCGTCTGGTGGGAGTCAGCAGGTCAATGTGCCCGTATCCAATCGCAGCGTGGGGGGCGGCTCAAGTGGTAGTGGTGGTGCTGCAGGCTTGACGACACGGACCACCACGGTGGTGACGGATGAGCTGACTGGGCGAGCTGCTGCCGCTGTGGCGAAACGCACGGCTGAGAATGCAGGCAGTAAACCCAAGCGTTCTTATGAGGACATCCGTGCTGTGTTGTCTCGCAACAAGGGCGCACTGGACGCCATCTTTAACCGCGCGGCCCGCGAAGATCCGACCTTGCAAGGCAAAGTCGTCTTTGAAATCAAGATTGCGCCGACCGGTGAGGTGTTGTCTTGCAAAGTTGCATTCAGCGACTTGCATGCCCCAGAAGTCGAAGCCAAGCTGGTCGCTCGGATTCGGATGATCGACTTTGGCGCGAAGGACGTGGATGTGACCACCGACAAGGTCAGCTACGACTTCTTGCCGGCTTGACGTTTGCCGGCGTTCTCGAGAGGGGGCTTTGTGCCCCCTTTTGTATTGGCCTTGGCTTTGACCTCGATGTCATGGAGTGCGATCTCTTGCTGCATGGTCATGACCTGGTTGACCAGGTGGTCCACGCGGTTGCCAAACATGGCCAGTTGTCCATCGAGCAGCAGGTGGCTGAGCCCATGGACCAAACTCCAGCGCGCAATGGCTGTGACGAGGGCTTGCTCATCCTCGGGCTTCACACCGATGTCTTGAGCCGACGTCTCCACCAAGGCGTTGAAGGCTCCCATCGATTCAGCCAGCAATTCCGGGTCCCGTTGTTCGCTGAATAAATGGCCAAACATGAGCCGAAACAAGGCCGGATGCGCTTTGGCAAACTCGATGTATGCGATGCCCGCTGCCGCAGAGCATGCGGCGGGACTTTGGCCCGCTGAGGGCTCAAGCGATGCGCGTTGGGCTGCCGAAAATCGCCGAAAACCTTCTGCGGCCATCGCGCTGAGCAAACCATTTTTGTCTGCGAAGTGTCGATAGGCGGCGTTGGCCGACACGCCAACGTCTCGGGCGATGGCCCGCAGACTCAATTCATTGGCGTCGGTTGTTTCTAGGGCTTGCAGGCCGGCTTCGATCAGCGCAGCGCGCAAATTGCCATGGTGATAGGGGCGGTCCGTACTCATGTTGACATTGTCCACATTTTGTGTTGTCATGCGCATGTTTACACTGACAACATTGGGGTAAAAATGAGCAACGCATCGGCTTCACACTTGGATGGTGAGTTTCCAATGGGCGCATCGACATCCGATCAAACGTCGTTTTTGGAGGGCCCCTTCGCACCTGTCCAGCAAGAGACAGAAGTGCGGCAACTGCGGGTGACGGGTGAGTTGCCTGCTGCTTTGAGTGGGGTCTATGCCCGAATCGGCCCGAACCCAGTCAAGCCCAATCCCAAGCGTTACCACTGGTTCATCGGCGATGGCATGGTGCATGGTGTCCGTCTGGCTGATGGTCAAGCCCACTGGTATCGCAGCAAGTGGATTGGCAGCGATTCAGTCAACAAGCAACTGGGCCGCCCCTTGGTGCCGGGCCCCAAGCGCGGCGTCAGTGACGTCGTGAACACCAATGTGTTCAAACATGCCGGACGGACTTGGGCCGCGACCGAGGCGGGCATGATGCCGGTTCAATTGGATGGTGACTTGAACACCGTGCGCCGCGCCTACTTTGACAGCACCCAATCCTTGCCTTTCTCGGCGCATCCTCACAAAGATCCTGTCACAGGCGATTTGCACGCTGTCTGTTACGACGGCTTGGTGCACAACAAGATTCAGTATGTCCGAGTGTCAGCCTCAGGTGAGGTGGATAAGGTGGTCGACATTCCGGTGCGACATGGGCCGATGGTTCACGATTGCGCCATCACCGCATCGCAGGTGGTCGTGCTGGATCTGCCGGTGACCTTCTCCTGGCGCAGGTTATTGACCCGCTCACCATTCCCTTATCGCTGGAGACCGAGTCATGGCGCGCGTGTTGGACTGTTGCCGCGTGAGGGTCAGGCCAAAGACATGCGTTGGTATGAGGCCGATCCTTGCTACGTCTTTCATCCCTGCAACGCGTACGACTTAGCCGATGGTGGTGTTGTCATGGACGTGGTGGTCCACGATCGCATGTTCGACCGATCACGCACGGGGCCTGAACTCGATGGGGGCGCACGCTTTGAGCGATGGACGCTGCCCGCCAATGGTTCCAAGGTTCAACGACAAGTCATCTCCGACATCCACCAAGAGTTTCCGCGTTTGGATGAGAGACTCGTGGGGCGCCCCTATCGATATGCCTATGCCGTGGGATTTGGTGCTGACACCCCCGCAGGGCTACCCCTGTTGCGGCACGACTTGGAGCAGGGCCAGACCCTGGTGCGCAGCTTTGGTCCGCACACAGTGTTGGGGGAGTTTGTGTTCGTACCGCGTGCCGAAAATGGCCCCGAGGACTATGGCTGGCTCATGGGCTTTGTGCATCACGTGCAAACGGGCCAGACCGAGCTACACGTGATCAACGCCGATGATTTCATGGGGCCAGCCCAAGCGGTGGTGCACATTCCAACACGCGTCCCCTTGGGCTTTCATGGCAACTGGCTGCCAGACCAGTGAAAGGGTTAGAGAGCTGGTTTACAGGGTTTCTGCAAACAGCTCGCGACCGATCAGCATCCGGCGAATCTCAGACGTGCCAGCGCCAATCTCATAGAGTTTGGCGTCGCGCCACAGGCGGCCCAGCGGGTAGTCGTTGATGTAGCCGTTGCCACCAAAGATCTGGATGCCTTCACCGGCCATCCAGGTAGCCTTTTCGGCGGCCATCAAGATCAGCGAAGCGCAGTCTTTGCGCACATAGCGTGCGTGTTGGTTGCCCAGAGCGTCCAGGTTCTTGGCGACCATGTAGGCATACGAGCGCACCGCCTGCATCATGGTGTACATGTCCGCCACCTTGCCCTGGATGAGTTGGAACTCGCCAATCGACTGACCAAACTGCTTGCGGTCGTGGATGTAGGGGATGACGTTGTCCATCACGGCCTGCATGATGCCCAATGGGCCGCCCGACAAAATCGCGCGTTCGTAGTCCAGGCCACTCATCAGCACCTTGGCGCCGTTGCCCACGCCACCCAAGATGTTCTCTTCGGGCACTTCGCAGTCTTCAAAGAACAGCGGGTAGGTGTTCGAGCCACGCATGCCCAGCTTGTCCAGGTGCTGGCCCTTGCTGAAGCCCTTCATGCCCTTTTCGATCAGGAAGGCAGTCATGCCGCGTGGGCCGGCTTCGAGGTCGGTCTTGGCGTATACGACCAGGGTGTCGGCGTCACCACCGTTGGTGATCCACATCTTGCTGCCGTTGAGCACATAGCGGTCGCCCTTCTTGTCGGCACGCAGTTTCATGCTGACCACGTCAGAGCCCGCATTGGGTTCGCTCATGGCCAGGGCGCCGATGTGCTCACCGCTGATCAGTTTGGGCAGGTACTTCTTCTTTTGGGCTTCGGTGCCGTTGCGGTGAATCTGGTTCACGCACAGGTTGGAGTGTGCGCCATAGCTCAAACCCACGGAGGCGCTGCCACGGCTGATTTCCTCCATGGCCACGATGTGGGCCACATAGCCCATGTTGGTGCCGCCGTATTCTTCCGATACGGTCAGGCCATGCACACCCAGGTCGCCCAGCTTCTTCCACATGTCGGCAGGGAAGAAGTTTTCGCGGTCGATGTCGGCCGCGCGGGGGGCCAGTTCCTTGTCGACAAAGCTGCGAACGGCTTCTCGCAGGGCATCAACGTCGTCACCGAGTTGGTAGTTCAGTCCGGGCATGTTGCTCATGTGGGTCTCCTCGTCATCCTTGACAGGCTAGGGATGGTTTGTTGCTTATGAATGATGAATGGTGGGGCGTTTGGACAAGATGGCGTTGGCGACACGCGAGGCGGGCTTGCGGCCCAGCACTTGCGAGATGTAGGCGCCCGCATCGACCAACTTGTCCAGATCAATACCGGTTTGGATACCCAGGCCGTGCAGCAGGTAAACCACGTCTTCGGTGGCCACGTTGCCGGTGGCACCCTTGGCGTAGGGGCAGCCACCCAAGCCGGCCACGCTGGCGTCAAAGGTGTGAACGCCCAGCTCCAGGCAAGCGTAGATGTTGGTCAGGGCTTGGCCATAGGTGTCGTGGAAGTGGCCGCTGAGTTCGGCCAACGGCACCAACTTCATGGCGCTTTCCATCACTTGTTTCACACGGCCTGCGGTGCCCACGCCAATGGTGTCGGCAATGCCGATGTGATCGGTGCCGATGTCGAGTAAGCGCCGCACGACGTCGCTGACCGCATCCACGGACACCTCGCCTTGATACGGACAGCCCAGTGCGCAAGACACGGCGGCGCGCACTTTCATCTGGTTCGCGTGTGCAGCTTCGACGACGGGTCGGAAGCGTTCAATCGATTCGGCAATCGAGCAGTTGATGTTGCGCTGGCTGAAAGCCTCGCTGGCGGCCGCGAAGATGACGACCTCGTCTGCCTTGGATTCGAGTGCGCCTTCAAAGCCCTTCACATTGGGTGTGAGTACCGAATAGCGCACGCCCGCCTGGCGCTGAATGCCGGCCATCACGGCGCTGTTGTCACCCATTTGCGGCACCCATTTGGGGCTGACAAAGCTGGTGGCTTCGATCTCGCGCAGGCCGGCCGCTTGCAATCGGTGAATCAGCTCAATCTTGTGTTCGGTGGGAATGGGTTGCGCTTCGTTTTGCAGGCCGTCGCGCGGGCCGACATCCACGAGTTTGACTTGAGTGGGCATCATCATGCGTCTCCTGGATTGGATTGGGCTTCGATGCGGAGCAACTCGGCACCTTCCGGCACCTGATCGCCCACAGCGCACAAGACCTCGGTCACGATGCCATCGACGGGGGCGTTGAGCGTGTGTTCCATTTTCATGGCTTCGGTCACGGCCACGGGCTGGCCGGCCTCCACTGCTTGACCGGCTTGCACCAACAGTGCGACGACTCGACCTGGCATCAGCGCGGTCAGCTTGCCGCTGCCGCTGTGGTCGTCTCCCGCATGGGCCAAGGGGTCGATCAAGCGGGCTTGAACCTGGCCTTGAGGGGCGAACACATGGAATTGCTCGCCATCGCGGTAGACCGACACCGTGCGGCGCTGCGCGCCCAGGTTCAAATCAAAGCGATCACCACTGAGGCGACGGATGCGCAAGGTTTGCGATGCAGCCGACGCTGTGTCATGGCCCGCAGGGTTGACTTGCAGCTCGAACTGATCGGCCGCCACGTAGCTCAACACGGCGGTGAGGCGTTGGCCTTCGATGTCGAGTTGCAAATGTCGACGCGCCACACCATGCACGCGCCAGCCGTCGTGCAGATGCCAGATGTCTTGTCGGCTGGAAGTGTGCTGCGCTTCATCGGCCATTTGCCGGGCCATGATGGCGGCCACGGTCCAATCGTGGGCGGTAGCAGAGCTTGCAAAAAGGTGCTCGCGTTCACGCTCGATCAAAGCGGTGTCCAGATCCGCCTTCGAGAAAGCCTGACTGCTCACAATGCGGCGCAAGAAGGCCACGTTGTTGGCCAGGCCGGTGATGTGCATCTCGCTCAGGGCCGCATCCAATTGGGCCAGGGCTTGCTCGCGGTTGTGACCCCACACGATGAGCTTGGCGATCATCGAGTCGTAATAGGGCGTGATCTCATCGCCTTCGCGCACGCCGCTGTCCACCCGCACAGGGGCGACCTGGAAAGCGTTGCTGGTGGGCGTGCGATACACATTCATCTTGCCAGTCGCGGGCAGGAACTGGTTGGCTGGGTTCTCAGCGCAAATGCGGGCCTCGATGGCGTGGCCACGAATGGCCAGTTCGTGCTGCTGTTTGGGTAATGGCTCGCCAGCGGCCACGCGCAGTTGCCATTCCACCAGGTCGAGGCCGGTGATGGCTTCGGTCACGGGGTGCTCCACCTGCAGGCGGGTGTTCATCTCCATGAAATAGAACCTGCCGACCCCCATGCCCCCCGAGGGGGAGTCGCCCCCTTGGGGCGGCCCTGCGGGGGCGAGCCCATCTTGCTCAACAATGAACTCGACTGTGCCGGCCCCCACATAGCCGACACTGCGGGCGGCGGCAATGGCAGCTGCGCCCATCTCGGCGCGGCGCTCGGCGGTCATGCCGGGGGCAGGGGCTTCTTCCAGTACCTTCTGGTGGCGGCGCTGCACCGAGCAGTCGCGCTCAAACAGATGGACGTAGTTGCCATGGGTGTCACCAAACACCTGGATTTCGATGTGGCGCGGTCGGGTCACATAGCGTTCCACCAGCACATGGTCATCGCCAAAGCTGGCCAAGGCTTCGCGCTTGCACGACGCCAGCGCTGCTTCGAAGTCGGCCGAAGCTTGCACGGCCCGCATGCCCTTGCCGCCACCGCCCGCGCTGGCTTTGATCAGCACAGGGTAGCCCATGCGATCGGCTTGCTCTTTCAGGAAGGCCGGGTCTTGCTTGTCGCCGTGGTAGCCCGGCACCAAAGGTACGTTGGCCTTTTCCATCAAGGCCTTGGCGGCCGACTTGCTGCCCATGGCGGCAATGGCTGAGGCGGGAGGGCCGATGAAGACCACGCCCGCTTTGGCGCAGGCTTGAGCGAAGTCTTCGTTCTCGCTCATGAAGCCATAGCCTGGGTGCACGGCTTGCGCGCCAGTGGCCAGAGCTGCCGCAAGGATGCGGTCGGCTTGCAGATAGCTGTCGCGTGGGGCTGGGCCACCAATGTGAACCGCTTCGTCGCAGGCTTGCACGTGGGCGGCGTGGGCATCGGCGTCGGAATAGACCGCCACGGTGCGGATGCCCATGCGGCGCGCGGTGGCTGCCACTCGGCAAGCGATTTCGCCACGGTTGGCGATGAGGATCTTGGTGAACATCAGTCGACCTTCACTGCTTGTCACCCGCCAACCAGGGCGGGTTGGTTTTGTTCAAAAAGGCCTGCAGGCCCGCGCGGCCTTCGTCGCTGGCGCGGATGTCGGCAATGTGGCGGGCGGTGCGGTCGCGCAGCTCGGGTGTGATGGGCTGCTGGGCCACGTAGCCAATCAGTTCCTTGCTGGCACGCACGGCGGCGGGACCGTTGCTGAGGATGGCTTTGACCAAGCCGTCCACCGTGTCATCCAGCGCGTCCACATGAACGGTTTCATGCACCAAGCCGATGTGATGCGCTTGGGTGGCGTTGAAGCGCTCGGCGGTCACGAAATAGCGGCGGGCCGCGCGTTCGCCCATGGCGCGGATCACATAGGGGCTGATGGTGGCGGGGATCAGGCCCAGCTTCACTTCCGACAGGCTGAAGTGAACGGTGTCAGCCGCCACCGCCATGTCGCAGGCGGCCACCAAACCCACGCCACCGCCATAGCAGTCTCCCTGCACACGGGCAATGACGGGCACCGGGCAGCTGTAAATGGTCCACAGCATCTGAGCCAGGCCCGTGGCGTCGGCATGGTTCTCGGCCCAGCTGTAGTCGGCCATGGCTCGCATCCAGTTCAAGTCGCCCCCAGCGCTGAAAGCCTTGCCATGGGCGCCCATCACAATCGCTTTGATAGTCGGGTCGCTTCCCATTGATTGGAAGGCGTGGGTGATGTCCTGAATGGTGGTGTCGTTGAAGGCGTTGCGCAGTTCAGGGCGGTTCAGCCAGATGTGGCCCACCACTCCGTTGGGGTGCGCTTGCTTGCGAATGTCCAAGGTGCTCATGGCGGCCCCTCTTACATGCGGAACACGCCAAAGCGTGTCTCCGGAATGGGCGCGTTCAGGCTGGCGCTCAAGGCCAGGGCCAGCACGCGGCGAGTGTCGGCCGGTCGAATCACGCCGTCGTCCCACAAGCGGGCGCTGGCGTAATAGGGGTGGCCTTGGTCTTCATACTGCTGGCGAATCGGGGCCTTGAAGGCTTCTTCTTCCTGGGGCGACCATTGGCCGCCTTTGGCTTCGATGCCATCGCGCTTGACGGTGGCCAGCACGCTCGCGGCTTGTTCGCCGCCCATCACGCTGATGCGCGCGTTGGGCCACATCCACAGGAAGCGTGGGTTGAAGGCGCGGCCGCACATGCCGTAGTTGCCGGCTCCAAACGAGCCGCCAATGACCACGGTGAACTTGGGCACCTGGGCGCACGACACGGCCGTCACCATCTTGGCGCCCGCGCGGGCAATGCCTTCGTTTTCGTATTTGCGGCCCACCATGAAACCGGTGATGTTCTGCAAGAACACCAATGGGATCTTGCGCTGGCAGCACAGTTCGATGAAGTGCGCGCCCTTGTTGGCGCTTTCCGAGAACAAGATGCCGTTGTTGGCAATGATGCCCACCGGCATGCCTTCAATGTGCGCAAAGCCGGTGACCAGCGTGTTGCCGTAGCGGGCCTTGAACTCGTCAAACTCGGAGTTGTCAACGATGCGGGCGATGACCTCGCGCACATCAAAGGGCTTGCGGGTGTCGGTCGGGATGATGCCGTTCAGTTCAGACGCGGCATAGCGGGGTGCACGCGGCTCGATCATCTGGATGGCCGGTTCTTTGCGCCAGTTCAACTGCGCCACACATCGCCGCGCCAGCGCCAGCGCATGGGTGTCGTCATTGGCCAGATGATCGGCCACGCCAGACAAGCGGGTGTGCACATCGCCGCCGCCCAGGTCTTCGGTGGTGACCACTTCACCCGTGGCGGCTTTCACCAAGGGCGGGCCTCCGAGGAAGATGGTGCCTTGGTTCTTGACGATGATGGTCTCGTCGCTCATGGCGGGCACATAGGCGCCACCCGCCGTGCACGAGCCCATGACCACGGCGATTTGCGGAATGCCCGCCGCGCTCATATTGGCCTGGTTGTAGAAGATGCGGCCAAAGTGATCACGGTCAGGGAACACCTCGTCTTGATTGGGCAAGTTCGCGCCCCCCGAGTCCACCAGATAAATGCACGGCAGGCGGTTCTGCATCGCGATCTCTTGCGCGCGCAGGTGCTTCTTGACTGTGAGCGGGTAGTAAGTGCCGCCCTTCACGGTGGCGTCGTTGCACACGATCATGCATTCCACGCCCGATACGCGGCCCACGCCGGCCACCACACCCGCACAGGGCGCGGCGTTGTCATACACATTCAGGGCCGCCAGCGGGCCGATTTCCAAAAACGGCGAGCCGGGGTCCAGCAGCATTTCCACACGATCACGCGGCAGCAACTTGCCGCGGGCCAGGTGCTTGGCGCGTGGGCCTTCGCCGCCACCCAGGGCGATCTGCGCCAGCTTGGCTTCCAGGTCTTGCACCAAGGCCAACATGGCTTGCTCGCTGGCCTTGAAGGCTTCGCTGCGTGGGTTGATTTGTGATTCGATGACGGGCATGGCGGTCTTCGGATTCGGTTGAATCAAGGGGTGTCGTTGCCAGAGGGCGGGGCCACTGGCAGGCTTTGCTGCAGGGCTTGCCGCACCTCATCGCGGAAGCGGGTCAGGGCTTCCAGCGAGGCATTCGGGGGGGTGATGGCGCTCCAGATCAAGGCGGTGAGCTGCTCGGCGGTTTTGTCGATGGCCGGGCGCTTTTGATTTGTGATCGAGTCCCACAGCACGTGCTCCATCGAGCCATAAATCAGCTCGCGCATCAGGCGCAGGGGCACATCGGTGCGGATCTCGCCTTGCTTTTGACCTTGCGCCAGGCAGTCCATCAAAGGCGCGGTGTAGCGGCGCTTGCACTCGGTGATGACATCAGCCAGATCGGGGCCCGTGGCGCGACCTTCGCCCAGCACGAGGGCGCACATGCCCGAGCCGTCGGCCAACAAGGTGATGAGGTGGTGGCGAATGACGAAGCTCAGCCGGGCGTAGACACCTTGCAGGTGGGGCATTTCACGCTCGACCTCGGTGCTGATCTCGTCGTACCAGTCTTTGATGACCTGGATGCACAACTCGCGCTTGCCAGCGAAGTAAGTGAACACCGTGGCTTCAGACACGCCCGCCCGCTCGGCAATCAGCGCCGTGGTGGCGTGTTGAAAGCCGTGCTCAGAAAAGACTTCGCGAGCGGCGCGCAGCAGCTCGGTGATGCGAAGTTGAGACTTGGCGCGCCGTGGCGCAACCCGTTGCAAGGCGGACATGATTTCGGAAATTGAGTGGCACTCAATTATTTTCCAAAATCAGAGTCTTTGCTGATGCTTTATTTGCGTGTTTTCACGAATAAGCTGAGTGTTGCTCAAAATTTAGATCAGCTCAATCGCCATGGCCGTGGCTTCGCCACCGCCGATGCACAAGCTCGCCACCCCTTTGCGCCCCCCGGTGCGACGCAGCGCATGAATCAATGTGACCAGGATGCGGGCCCCCGTTGCGCCGATCGGGTGCCCCAAAGCGCAGGCGCCGCCGTTCACGTTCACCTTCTCATGAGGCAGATTCAGGGCGCGCATGGCCAACATGGTCACCATGGCAAAGGCCTCATTGATTTCAAACAGATCGACGTCGTTCACCGACCAACCTGTTTGGGCCAATACCGATTCGATGGCCTGAATGGGGGCCGACGGGAAGCGGCTGGGGGCGGCCGCATGCGTGCTGTGCGCCACGATGCGCGCCTGTGCCTGAAGTCCTTGTTGGGCAGCCCAGTCTGCGCGGGCCAATACGAGGGCGGCCGCGCCATCTGAAATGGACGACGAGCTGGCGGGCGTGATCGTCCCCGGCTGCCCTGCTGGCGCAAAAGCAGGTTTGAGTTTGGCGACCTTCTCGGGCTGGCACAGGCCTGGCGTCTCGTCCATGTCAACAGCCGTGCGTTGGCCTTTCACATGCACCTCAACGGGTGTGATCTCCGCCGCAAACCAACCCGAATCCACCGCGCATTGCGCGCGACGAATGGACTCCAGTGCATAGGCGTCTTGCTCTGGTCGAGTCAAAGCCGCCTCGGCCGCCATCGCCTCTGCGTAATAGCCCATCAACTCGCCGCCGTAGGCATCCTGCAAGCCGTCAAAAAACATGTGATCCAGGGTTCGACCATGCCCTAGGCGCTGCCCTTTGCGTTCGGCGGGCAACAAATAAGGAGCATTGCTCATGGACTCCATGCCGCCAGCCACCAGCACAGGGGCGGCCCCAGCCTTGATCAAGTCATGCGCCAGCATCACGGTCTTCATGCCAGAGCCACACATCTTGGTCAAGGTGGTCGCGCCCACAGACTCAGGCAAGCCTGCCCCCAATGCGGCCTGCCGTGCCGGTGCTTGGCCCAAGGCGGCCATCAGGCAGCAACCCATGTAGACCTCACCGACTTGATCTGGTGCGATGCGCGCTTCATGCACCGCCGCGCGAATGGCGGCTGCACCCAAGGTGGGCGCGCTCAGTGAGGACAAGGCACCCTGAAAGCCACCAATCGGTGTGCGCTTGGCGGACAAGATGACGATGTCGGTCGAAGTGGTGCTCATGGTGGGAATGGCGAACGGTTGGGGGAGGGCGCAGGACGTGCCTTTATTTGGCCGCCATCCGCAAGGCCCCGTCAATCCGGATGACTTCGCCATTGAGGTATTCGTTTTCCACAATATGTCGCACCAAGGCGGCATATTCAGCAGGGCGACCCAAGCGAGCGGGGTTCGGAACGGTGGCGGCCAGCGAGGCTTGCACCTCTTGAGGAAGCCCCATCAGCATGGGCGTTTCAAAGATGCCGGGTGCGATCGTCATCACACGAACGCGATCACGTGCCAGATCGCGAGCGGCAGGTAGCGTCATCGACACCACGCCCCCTTTGGATGCGGCGTAAGCGGCTTGGCCCATTTGGCCATCAAAGGCGGCCACGGAGGCGGTATTGATGATCACCCCTTGAGATGCGCCTTCTTCTGCTGGGCCTGACGCGATGAACGCGGGCACGGCGAGCCGCATCATGTTGAATGTGCCAATCAGGTTGACCTGAATCGTGCGCGCAAAACCTTCCAGCGAAGCAGGGCCGTTCTTGGTCAGGATCTTCTCTGCAGACGCGATCCCTGCGGCATTGACCAACACGTCCAATCGACCAAACTGGTCGATCGCTGCTTGCACGGCAGCTTGGCCGCTGGTCGCGTCACTGACGTCTGTTTTGACATGCACCCAGCGCTCGCGCCAGGTGGGCTGGTCCCAGCCCTCTTTGGGGGCGCTCAAATCGGCAATGACAACGCGTGCGCCGGCGTCCAAAGCCATCTGGGCGACGGCTGCGCCCAAGCCGGATGCACCGCCAGTGATGAGGAAGACACGTGTGTGAATAGACATGGCAATTTCTCGCTCAGCGTGTGGCTGCTTGGATGGATGAGTGTGTTCTTTATAGAGGCTGGGTACAGCCCGGAACAGGGTACACAGAGCATGTCCATGCGGATCTTTGTGCTGTGGTCCGTTTGATGTCTCGTATCTGCTACGTTTTGGGGGGCATCAGCCCCCCCATCGGGATGGAAAAGACCCTACTTGCGCCAATTTGGGGATGTGCGCACCAAAATGGCCACCGCTCGGGTTTTCCCCAAAGAACAGAACCCGTCATCTCAAACAAGGAGAAAACACATGTTCACCAAGAACGCTCTCGTCGCTGCTGCCGCTTTGGTTGTTTCCGTGGCTGCTCAAGCTCAAAACGTCAACATCTACGGCAACCTGGACGTGTCCGTTGGTTCTTTCGAGAACGATCTGACCAACCGCATCACCGAAGTGCGCTCCAGCCAATTGACCGGCTCCTTCATCGGCTTCAAGGGCCAAGAAGACCTGGGCGGTGGCCTGAAGGCTTTCTTCAAGCTGGAAAGCGATGTAGCAGTCGATACCGGCGAGGCGGTGGGTACCCGCGCTCCTAGTACGAGCTTCTGGAACCGCACCAGCGAACTGGGTTTGACCGGTGGCTTCGGTGGCATCACTGCAGGTAACTCCCTGAGCCTGGCTGGCCGCACCAACGACGCACAAAGCCCCTTCAGCGTGTTTGGCAACATGAACGGTATTGCCAACACCCTGGGCGCCCATGGTGCAGGTTATGGTCTGTACCAAACCAACACCCTGACTTACACCTCGCCCGTGTTCTCCGGTTTCTCTGGCGCTGCCCAATACAGCACCAACAACGAAACCCCCAGCAGCGACAAGATCTACGCCCTGGCTGGTAACTACGTCGCTGGTCCCCTGTCGGCTGGTCTGACCATCACCAACAACGACATCAGCAACAAGACCTTGGTGCAAATCGGTGGTGCTTACGACTACGGTTCTGCCAAGGGCTTCGTGCAAGTCGGTCAAGCCAAGCTGAGCGCTGATGACGAACTGACCTACTTCCAACTGGGCGGTTCTTTCAATGTGGCGCCTAACTGCAAAGTGTTGGTGGCTTGGACTCATGGCAAGAGCGATGACCTGAAGACTGACAAGCTGGCTGCGGCTTATGATCACAGCTTCACCAAGCGCACCGGTGCTTACGCCGGTCTGGTGTACGAGCGTGAAAAGGTCACTGGCAACGACAGCGATTCTGGCCTGAGCATCGCCGCTGGTCTGCGTCACGCCTTCTAATCATCCGGATGCCGTGCGCCGCGATGGCGCGCGGTTGTCTGGCTTGATATTCAAGCCCGTGGGTTCTCCTGCGGGCTTTTTTATTGGTCAATGAGACAATTCGAGCGTGTCGCTTCATTCCCCCTTGTCCATCCTCCAAGACGTTTTTGGCTACGGCTCGTTCCGAGGCCAGCAGCAAGCCATCGTCGACCATGTGACGGGCGGAGGGGATGCCTTGGTGCTGATGCCCACGGGGGGCGGCAAAAGCTTGTGCTATCAGATTCCTGCGATTGCACGACATCGCCAGGGGCTAGGGGTGACCATCGTCGTGTCGCCCCTGATTGCACTCATGCACGACCAGGTTGGCGCTTTGGACGAATTGGGCGTCCCGGCGGCATACCTGAACAGTTCCTTGTCGACTGAAGAGGCGCACCGCGTTGAGCGCGATATGTTGTCTGGCAAGCTGGTCTTGCTGTACGCCGCGCCAGAACGCATCACCCACCCCAGGTTTCAAGCGCAACTGTTGAGCTTGTACGAGCGTGGCCTGCTGAGCCTGTTTGCCATCGACGAAGCCCATTGTGTCAGTCAGTGGGGGCATGATTTCAGGGAGGAGTATCTGCAGCTGAGCATGCTGCACGAGCGCTTCCCGAGTGTGCCGCGCATGGCCTTGACGGCCACCGCCGACGATTTGACACGCGCCGACATGATCGAGCGCCTGCGCTTGGATGGCGCCCAGGTTTTCATCAGCAGCTTCGATCGCCCCAATATTCGATACACGCTGGTTGAAAAAGACAACCCTCGCGCCCAACTCCTTCGATTCATTCGCGAAGAACATGCGGGAGACGCGGGCATCGTCTATTGCCAGAGCCGTCGCAAGGTGGACGAGACTGCTGTCTGGTTAAGCGAGCAAGGCATCAAGGCTTTGCCGTATCACGCGGGTTTGGATGCGCAGATTCGTCAGCAGCATCAAGACCAGTTTCTGCGCGAAGAGGGGTGGGTCATGGTGGCCACCATCGCGTTTGGCATGGGCATTGACAAGCCCGATGTGCGGTTTGTGGCGCACCTGGACTTGCCCAAAAACATCGAGAGCTATTACCAAGAGACCGGGCGTGCCGGGCGTGATGGTGGTGAGGCCGATGCTTGGCTGACCTATGGCTTGGCGGATGTGGTCAACCAGCGCCGCATGATTGACGAAAGTCCTGCCAACGATGATTTCAAGCGCATCCAACGCGGCAAGCTGGACGCCTTGTTGGCCTTGGCTGAAGCGTGTGACTGCCGTCGGGTGCGCTTGTTGGCCTATTTTGGCGAGAGCAGCCAGCCATGTGGCAACTGCGACAACTGCCTGAGTCCGCCCGCCACCTGGGACGGCACCGAGGCAGCACGCAAGATGTTGAGCTGCATTTATCGCTTCTGGCAGCACGGCCAGATGCGCTTTGGTGCCGGTCATCTGATCGACGTCCTGCGAGGCAAAGAAACCGAGAAGGTCACCCAGTATGGACACCAGGCCTTGTCAACCTTTGGTGTGGGTCGAGACCTGAGTGAGAACCAATGGCGGGCGGTGCTGCGGCAATTGATTGCGCTGGGCTATGTGCAGGCTGAGGGTGAGTTCAGCACCCTGGGTCTCACCGATGCCGCTCGAGCCGTACTCAAGGGCGAGGTCACGCTGACCTTGCGAGAGGCCGCTGATCCGGTGCGACGTGTGCGCACCACTCGAACTGCCACGGCGGCCAGCAAGTCCTTGGATTTGGAGCCCGTGGCGCAGGAGCGTTTTGTTGCCCTCAAGGCTTGGCGAGCAGAGGTGGCTCGCCAGCACAACCTCCCGGCCTACGTGGTTTTTCACGATGCCACGCTGGCAGATATGGCGCGGATCAGCCCTCAAACCCTCGCTGAACTCGGCACGATCAGTGGCGTTGGGGCAAAAAAGCTGCACGCCTATGGTGCGGAGATTTTGCAGGTATTGGCTGCCTGAGATTTGCTTGTACCACTTAAGTGCGGGGTTGATGTCTGCTTAGGCAATTGTTTTTGTGCTCTCCCGCGCCGTTGAATTTGCTGTTTTGTCCGGAAATATTGGTTTGCAGGTGTTGTTTGTTGCCGAAGGGCAACGGAAAACCATGAAAACAGGGGCAAAAAGCTGGCCCATATTTTGCTTTTTGGTGTCTCCGTGGACTTTCCGTCTCACAATGGATTCGTGGTCGGCGCCAATTCCGGCGTCATCCTGTTAATCGAATTCCGTTCACTTATTGCTAGGAGAACTCGATGTTTGCAAAGAAGAACCTGGTGGCTGCTGCCGCCCTGTTGGCGATCGCTGGCGCTGCTCAAGCCCAGGTAAAGGTTTACGGTACCGTTGATATCGGTTTCGGTTCGTTTGAGAAGGCTCACGCTGCTAACACCCCTGACCGCGCAACCAAGGTCGAAGGCGGCAACATGATGACCAGCTTCTTGGGCTTCTCCGCCGCTGAAGATCTGGGTGGTGGTTTGAAGGCTGAGGTCGTGATCGAGTCCTTCTTGGCTCCTGATACCGGTGAGGCTGGTGGTCCCAACACACGCAACAAGGCGGGTGGCTTCTGGAGTCGCGGTTCTTTCGTTTCTCTGTCCGGTGGTTTTGGTAAGGTGGCGTTGGGCCAATATGACAACCCATTGTTCACCTCTGCGTACACATACAACCCATTTGGCAGCTCCATGCCGTTGTCCGCAACCATGCGTCATTTGAACTACGTTGGTCAAACAAGCATCACCGGTGCTAATACCGGTGTTGGTTTTGACACGGGTTGGGTTAACTCGATCACTTACGAATCTCCGGCTGTTCAAGGGTTCAGCGCTGCTCTGCAATTTGCGCCCAAGGAGTCGGGCACCGCAGGCACTGACAACAGTTACACGGCTTCTGGCTCCTACAACATGGGTCCCTTCAGTGCTGCTTTGACCTACGTGAAGGCGGGTGATACCAACACGAATACTGCGTATACAGCGGACGAAAAAGTGATCAATCTGGGAGCGAGCTACGACTTGGGTGCAGCCAAGTTGTTTGCGCAGTACACCAAAATTGACGACAACACAAACACCGAAAAAGATACTATTTATCAAGTTGGTGTGTCCGTCCCTGTCAACGACAAGCTGGTTGCCATGGCATCGTTTGGTTCTTTGAAGAACAAGGATGATGGCGCGACCGACAGCAAGAACGACCGCGTGTTGACATTGGGTGTGGACTACATCCTGTCCAAGCGCACTGACGTGTACGCTGCGTTCATGAACAACCAGCAAACCGGTAAGGTCTCTGGTCAAACCATCGTTGGTGGCATCAAGCACAACTTCTGATCGATCTTCGGTCTTTTGAAGTCAAAAGCGCCCTACGGGGCGCTTTTTTATTTCAACGTCGATTAACTTGTTCCACCCATATGCGGGGTTGGTATAGGGTTTGCACGGAATGAGCGTCGCACCACAAGTGCGGCGCTTTTTTGCTTTTCACTGGAGCTTACATGTCAGTCGTGCACAAACTAATCCCCGCTGCGGTCACCACTCTGGCGCTTGCCTCTGCGCATGCGCAATCTTCATCCACCCTCTATGGTGCGGTGGATCTCACTTTTGGTTCATTTCAAACCAGCGCCAGTCCGGTGGACAAGAAGGTCACCAAGGTCGATGGCAACACGATGGTGACCAGCTTCATTGGCTTCAAGGGTGTCGAAGACATTGGCGGTGGCGTGAAGGCGGGCTTTGCCCTGGAAACCTTCCTGCGGCCAGATACCGGTGCGCAAGGCCGCAGCAACACCGACGTGTTTTGGGGGCGCAATGCCAATCTCTGGTTGCAGAACAGCCTGGGTAAAGTGACCTTGGGTCGTCAGGCTTCATTGGGTTTCCTGCAAGCCGCTGCCTTCAACCCCTTCGGTGGGGCATTCGGTTTGGCCCCTGCCATTCGCTTGACCTACGGTGCCAAGGGCAATGACAAGGGCGACAGCGCCTGGAGCAACGCTGTGGGTTATACCTCGCCCACGGTCGCCGGTTTGACCGTTTCCGCACAAGTCCAGATGGGCGAGACCGTTGACAAAGCGGAGCGCACGAGCCTGGGTGGGGCGGTCAACTATGTGGCTGGCCCCCTGTCTTTGGGATTGGTTGCGCACACCCTGCGATCCGCCGAAGCCCCGAAAACCAGCTTGAGCTACGGCGAAAAACAAAACTTTGTGATGGCCTCTGCCGCCTATGAGGCCGGCTTCGCCAAGTTCTTTGCGCAATATGGTCAGTATGACAATGCGGGCTACACCGGCGCCAGCAAGATCGACACCTCACTGGTGCAGTTGGGTGCCAGCGTGCCAGTGACCGCAGCAGGCAAGCTGCTGGTGTCCATCGGTCAGAGTACTGAAAAGCCTGTGGATGCCGTGACACCCCGCACCACCGACCACAACATCGCTTCGGTGGCTTATGACCACTGGTTGAGCAAACGCACCGACGTGTATGTGGCCTTCATGCTGGATGACGAGGACTTGCCTGGCTACCGTGCAGGTCGCTCCTACATGGTCGGCGTGAGCCACGCCTTCTAAGTTCAATGCGCATATCAGGCATGCTTCATGCTTGATATGCCTTGTTCCAGCGTCCTGGCGATGGAGCGAGAGAGAGCTTGACGCGCCCCTTCACAGGGGCGCCTTTTTTTGTGCGAGCCGTTTTGCTTGTTGCCTGCCGATCAGTCGTGTTCAAACAAGAACACGGCCGAGCTGGCCAAGAGGTTGGGCCAGCATCGGATGACGCGGCCTTGATCCAAACCGAAGCAATCCTTGATGATCAGGCCGTTCTTGCGAGCCAGAACATTGAAGTCTCGGAAGGTCGCGACGCGGATGTTGGGCGTGTCGTACCACTGATAGGGCAAGGACTTGCTCACGGGCATCTGGCCGCGCAGCACACTGAGTCGGTGCGGCCAATGCGCAAAGTTGGGGAAGCTCACAATGCCGGTGCGTCCCACACGGGCGGTTTCGCGCAGCATGGCCTCGGTATTGCGCAAGTGCTGCAAGGTGTCGAGCTGCAAAACGACATCAAAACTGTTGTCGTCAAACAGGCTCAAGCCTTCCTCCAGATTGCGCTGGATGACGTTCACGCCTCGGCGTGCACATTCCAGCACTTTGGCGTCATCGAGCTCAATGCCGTAGCCGGTGCATTGGCGGGTGTCACGCAGATGGGCGAGCAGGGCGCCATTGCCGCAGCCCAGGTCCAGTACGCGCGAGCCGGCGGGGATCATGCTGGCCACCACGCGGTGCAGTGCTTTTTCGCTCATTGCGCACCTCCCTGGCGTGCAGCCGTGCTGTTGAATTCTTGCGCGATGCGATCAAAGTAGGCCCGGACCACGTTGTGATAGCGCGGGTCGTCCAGCAAGAAGGCATCGTGCCCGTGGGGGGCATCGATTTCGGCGTAGCTGACGTCATGCCGGTTGTCGACCAGTGCTTTGACGATCTCGCGTGAGCGGCCGGGTGAAAACCGCCAGTCGGTGGTGAAGCTGATGACCAGGAACTTGGCCAAGGCTTTGGCCATGGCCGCCGACAGATTGCCACCGTGCTTGCGAGCCGGGTCAAAGTAATCCAAGGCGCGCGTGATCAGCAAATAGGTGTTGGCGTCAAAGTAGTCGCTGAACTTGTCACCTTGATAACGCAAATAGCTCTCGACCTGGAATTCGATGTCTTGGGTGCTGTAGCGCGGTTCGTCGCCCACCTTGCGTCCGACCAACTCGCGGCCGAACTTCTCTTCCATCACGTCGTCAGACAGATAGGTGATGTGGCCGATCATGCGCGCCACGCGCAAGCCACGGCGAGGTACCACGCCGTGTTCGTAGAAGTGGCCGCCGTGGAAATCGGGGTCGGTGATGATGGCGCGTCGCGCCACTTCGTTGAAGGCAATGTTTTGCGCCGACAGGTTGGGCGCGGTGGCCACAGCCACGCAGTGTTTGACGCGCTCCGGATACTGCAAGGTCCAGCTCAAGGCCTGCATGCCACCCAGGCTGCCACCCAGCACGGCCGCCAGTTGGTCGATGCCCAGGCGATCCAGCACGCGGGCTTGCGCGTCCACCCAGTCCTCCACCGTCACGACGGGGAAGTCCGCGCCGTAGAGCTTGCCTGTGTCGGGGTTGGTATGCATGGGCCCGGTCGAGCCGAAGCAGGAGCCGGGGTTGTTGATCCCGATCACGAAGAATTTGTCGGTGTCCAGCGGTTTGCCGGGGCCAATCATGTTGTCCCACCAGCCCTCGCTCTTAGGCTTGGGGTTGCCGTTTTCATCGGCGTGCAAGCCGGCCACGTGGTGCGAGGCGTTCAAAGCATGGCAGACCAGCACCGCGTTGCTGCGGTCGGCATTCAGACGGCCATAGGTTTCGTAGACCAGGGTGTAGTCGTTCAGCACCGCGCCGCTTTGCAAAGACAGCGGTGTGCCGAAGTGCATCGAGGATGGGGTAACGACGCCGAGGGATGACATGAACAGATGTTCCAGACAAAAAAACCGGCCGCGCATGGAAGCAGGGGCCGGTGTTGGGCTCCTTCTTTAGCGGAATTTTTTTAGCGCCCGCAAGCCGGACAAATCGGCGCTGTGTGCTGATTCTAGACTAGGTGACGAGCTTTTTGCGATTCAATTGTTTTGCCTTGGTCACCATCCCCAACCCTGCTAACGCCAGCAACCAGGTTTGGGGCTCAGGTACGGGGCTAGGCAAATTGAACGCTGCATATGACCCAGAAGCCAAGTGAACGGTGCTTCCAACCGGTGCGGAAACCGCGACGATTCGCCCAGTATTGAAAAAATCGCTTTCTGCTCCTGCGCCGACCTCAAAACCGTATGCGGCCACCTCAAGTGTGCCGGTCAGATAAAACGGCTTGTCGTATTGGAACGGAATTGTCAAATCGATGATCTGGTCGACATGAGTGGACGAGTCAGATTCAATGACCAGCGCGCCAACAGATGTGAAAAGGGTGCGGTCATAGTCACAGTACAGGTCCGTGTCGGCACAGGCGAAAGACAAACCGGACTGAAACGGATCAATGTCCGGGGCCATGGGGGTCGTGGAAGTCAAGTAATTGATGGAAGCGAGGCCGCGACCACTTAATCCTTGGATGTTTGTTGGCCCCCATACTTTCACGTGACCGTCTAATCTTGCGGAAAGCTTTAGAACGCCGGAGCCAGTACCACCGGTGACAGTGATTTTTTCCTGCCAGCTTGATATACCGTACACCCCAACTAATCGGTCACCGTCAACAACGGTTTCTCTGCTGTCGATCCGCGCCAGCGCCTTGTTGATGCCTTCACTGCTTTGAGCAACTGCATACAGATCACCTTGAAAGTTGTATGTCCAGCTTGGATTCCGTGTGCCAAAGCCAGTTGGATTAGACGTTGACAATTTGGAATCGAGAACGCCGTAGCCGGTGCCGTAGTCAGGCCCCGCGACTTGACTTTCAAACGAACCATAGGGATCGAGAGAGTCGTTGAAATTGAACTCGTCGAAAGTAGTGATCGTGTTTACCGACGCAAACACGTGATGTGAAACTGACGCAGTGATCAGTACTGCTAGGCAACGGTTGACTCTAGTCAGAACATCCTTCATGGCGAGATACTCCAAATACGAATGGGTTTTTGGGCTGGCGGTTATGAGTCACAAGCATTCGGCTGCAAGGGATTTTCGCTGCTGATGTGTTGAAGCTCGACGAAATGGCTTTCAGCTTTTGAGCCTCAGGCGTAAATAGTTGAAACAACCATGCTGGGTCACGACCGCTTCTGTGTCTAGCCCTTCACATGCGTTCGCTGCCAGCCTCATGAGTTGCTCCTTGCTACGAGTAATCATCCACCAATCCATGATTGCCTCGCAGTATCCTAAGTTGGCAGCGGTGGGGGCCAGGTTAGCCAGCAAAACAGTCCCTTGCGGTCTGGTTTGTGCAAGCATCTTTGAACACACGATTGTTGCGTGGTGGTCATCAAGGTAGTCGAACAATCCCAGTGAGTAAACGAGATCACCTTTGGATAGGTCATCCATGGAGTGTTTGATCACGTTGCGTTGATGCCCCTCGAACGCTATGTCTCCAGCTGAACGTGCTGCCTCTTGCAGCGATTGAGCATCTGCATCGATGGCGGTGAATGATTTGATGTTCCCTTTGTGTGAAAGGCTGAGTCGCTCAAGTTCTCTCGCGTGGCCGGAGGCGTAAGAGACAAGGCTGATATCAGCGGTGGTACTTAAACTGTTGATTTTTTCAGCTATCAGCTCGATACGGAGTCGAGCGGAGGCCGACTGCAGGGCACCAGCGGTATGCCGATAAACATCCTGTGCGAGCGAACCTGACCGTTGCACATCGCCCATGATGGACGGGTGCCCATAGGCATAGTCCATGAGCGTCGCATCGCCTGGGTAGCCTCTCGGTTTGACCAGTCCCCAACGTGTGTATGGGTCGATCGCGAGAAAATAGCGCCACTTCCTGAGCAATGGGCTTTTGCGCGTGTAGTCGCACCACGCCTGAAAAGCCGTTTCTTGGCGCACCTTTTCCAGCGTCGTCATGAACTGAGGAATGACCTCAATCGATGGTTCTGCGAATTGTTCCAAAGACTGCATGGGGCACTCCGAGCATCAGGGACGATGAATCTCCAGCCTAATCTGCTGTTCGATTACTTGCATCATGCAATTTGATGAGAGGAGCCCCCGTGTGAATAAGGGGGTGACGACATTTCTAACCTGTCTACTGTTCAGGCGGCTACGAGTGCGCCTCATCTGAACGGGGGGCACGAAGGCACGTTAGTCAGTTAGCGCTGCGGCAGGCACAGATCTTGTAACCTAGATAAGTGAATATGCGATTTGACCTCTGAACGCGGACCCACATGCGTGTTTAGCCTTACGAACGAGAGCATCTTGATGAGCATGAACGATCTCACTCAACTCAGCACGATCATCGACAAGATCTATCAAGGGGCGACTGATGCAAACGCTTGGCAATTGGTGGTTCCCGAGATAGCACGTTGGGTCGGGGCAAACCAGGCCGTGATGTTCACCCCATACACGCCGCCTCAGCACGGTGGTTTTGTCGTGCCCTATGGAATGTCTCAGGCTACGGTCGAGTCATGGGCGCAAGCGAAGCATGCGCAGGATATTTGGTCTCATCGAGCTGCGCAGCGAGGCATGGCCGTCGAGGGCAACGTGGTCGTTGATCAAGATTTGGCAACCGAGGACGAACTGCGCGCCAGTGCCTGGTACAAAGAGTTTTTGCACGCGCAAAACATCGCACGATTGATGTCCGGCGTGGTTTTTGGTACCGAAAAGCCAGAATTGAATTGCACCGCTTTGTCCTTGTACCGAAGCTGGGCTGATCCAGCGTTTGATGCTGAGGCCAGGGTGCGATTCGGATTGCTGCTGCCGCATATCTCTCGCTCTCTGGGTCTCATGATGAACTTGCGTGGGGCAGAGATGCGCCTAGCGTGCTCCCATGCTGCCTTGAATCGTCTTCATGTTGGGGTCGTGCTGATGGCTGCCGACGAATCGATCACCTTCGCCAACCATGCGGCCGAGCGAGTGTTTCGTCAGGCGGATGGCATCGCAGTGCGAGACGCGATGAACTCTGGTAAGTTACGCCTCAGCATTTGGCACGATGCCAGTCGCGAAGCGCTGCGGCTAGCTCTTCGCGCCGCTCTGGATCGGCAGATCCGGGTGACGCACTTTAACGAAAAAGTGTATGTTTCCAGGCCGTCGGGGCGGTCCACTTACTCGATTCAATTGTCATCCTGCACTGATGTTTGGGCCGCAGAGCACAGCGTGGGGGCGCCTTGTGCTGTTCTGTTGATTGTGGATCCAGAGGATCGACATCACATCGACCCTGCTGTCCTTTGTCAGTTGTACCAACTCACGGTCGCCGAATCCAAGGTGGCCATTGCTTTGTTGGAAGACGACAAGCCAGATTCACTGGCCGCAAAACTCGGTGTTCAGCCGTCAACCATCAGAACTCATATGGCCAGGGTGTACGAAAAAATGGGCGTCAACAGTCGCGTCGGCCTTGTGAAGATGCTCGTGAGTCATGCCGAGCCATAAAGCCCCTGTACAGGCTTTATGGTCAAAAATGGGT
This sequence comes from Aquabacterium sp., assembly GCA_046299355.1. Lineage (GTDB taxonomy): Bacteria > Pseudomonadota > Gammaproteobacteria > Burkholderiales > Burkholderiaceae_C > Aquabacterium. Next base: position 30,852 of record JBKBIO010000005.1, read on the forward strand.
TTCAGGTGCGGCGGTAGCGAAGTGCCAACACGGATAGACCCATCAATACCAACGCCAGGGATGTTGGTTCGGGTACTGGTGACACATCGCCATCATGAACAGCCCACACGTTATAGGGTGTCGTCTTAAGATACGAAAACTGATGGCCGTTATAGGTGCTGAAGTACCAGGCTTGGCCACCGTGGTAGTAGCCGTTTTCCTCGTTAGACCAATAGTTATAGGGGGCGACGTTCTTAAAGGGACCTGTATTCGTGAGGCTGAATCCTCCGCTCAAGTTGGCTGAGTTGCCAAGTGTGACGTAGTACAAATGAGCGAGTTCAGAGGCCGTGGTGTCGACGTTGTAACCGCAATCCTTGCCTGAACCACCCGAGCTGGACCATGAGGTACAACCGTTGCTGCCAAAATCATCCATTGTGGGAAGCCGCCAACCCGTGACTCCGCCGAGGTTCAAATTTTGGGCCCAATTGTTTGCAGCGAGCCAATTCATCTCTCCATTGGATGGCAGACCTTGTGTCTTGGGAAGATTGGCGTCGGCTAGCCAAGAGATGTCCAGTGTCGTGTCGTAATAGGCCTCAAAACCATTGCTCAGATTCCCATCCAGATCCCGGCCCTGGAGTGTGGTCTCCCAGGTACCTTGCCCGACTGTTCCGGACAGCGCATTTCCGATAGGTATGCATGTCAACGCACAAGTGGTGAGCGCGGAGTAGATGATGTTTTTCATGGGGTCTTTCCTTTGAGTATTCCGGGGGCCTCGGGTGGGCTGAATCTGTATCGCCGTATGGGCTGGACCGGAGTATTTCGCGCATCTCGGTGCGGAGCATCACTCAAACGGATGACGGAAATTCACTGAAATGAGGGGGCAGTCTGAATCATGGAGTTGGAAGGACCGCTTGGATGCAGACCCAGCAGCTGAGGCTCGTAATGCGATGAAGGCCCACAATGCAGTGAGTAATAAGGCCGATACCTCACTTGCCCGTCAATTCTGTTGTGGAAGCTTTCAAAACGAGTGTCTTCGCAGACAAATTTAATGATTTGTCGTCATTTGCCGGCCGTTTTCGGGTCACCCTCCGCCCCAGGGTCATTTAGATTAATAAATACTGACATTGGGGGTTCCATGCCACGCTGGTTGATTCGACTCAATGAGTATGTGCCCATTCGTTATGGCGCATGGATTCTTTCAGCCGTTGGCTTGGGCGCAGCCCTCGTGCATTCAGTGTGGCAGGGCAGTGAGTGGTGGCTGGTGGCCATCTTTGCGGGCCTGGTCATGCTGGGGTACAGCGATGTGTCGCAAACCTCGCGCGCGGTGTTGCGTAACTATCCCGTCATTGGTCACCTGCGCTACCTGTTGGAGTTTGTGCGCCCCGAGTTGCGCCAGTACTTCATCGAGAGCGACAGCGAGGCCGCGCCGTTTTCTCGGCAGCAACGTTCACTGGTGTATCAGCGAGCGAAAGGTGAACCTGATAAACGTCCGTTCGGAACCCAAAAGGATGTGTATGCCGTGGGCTACGAGTGGATCAGCCACGCGACCAGCCCTACCCACATTGCTTCGCAAGACTTTCGTATCACCATTGGGGCGGGGGGCTCGTCTTGCAGTCACCCCTACAGCGCAAGCGTGTTCAACATCTCTGCCATGAGTTTCGGTGCCCTGAGTGCCAATGCCATTCTGGCCTTGAACAAGGGGGCCAAGAAGGGCGGGTTCGCCCACGACACCGGAGAGGGATCGATCAGCCGTTATCACAAGGAAGGCGGCGGAGATTTGATCTGGGAAATTGGCTCAGGCTACTTCGGTTGTCGGGATGACAACGGTCGTTTTGACGCGGCCAAGTTCGAACAAAACGCCAAAGAGCCCCAGGTCAAGATGATCGAGCTCAAGCTCAGTCAGGGGGCCAAACCTGGGCATGGTGGTGTCTTGCCCGGTCCCAAGGTGACGCCTGAGATTGCCGAAGCCCGTGGCGTGATGGTGGGGCAGGATTGTGTCTCGCCCGCCGCGCACAGCGCATTTTCCACACCCGTGGAGATGATGCAGTTCATTGAAAAGTTGCGTCAGCTCTCAGGTGGCAAGCCTGTCGGGTTCAAGTTCTGCTTGGGCCACGTCTGGGAGTGGTTTGCCATGGTCAAGGCCATGCAGCAAACGGGTATCTGGCCCGATTTCATCGTGGTGGATGGGGCCGAAGGCGGCACGGGCGCTGCACCGTTGGAGTTCACCGATCACGTGGGCGCACCCTTGCAGGAAGGCTTGCTCATGGTGCACAACACGCTGGTGGGCATCAACGAGCGGCATCGCGTGAAACTGGGCTGCGCCGGCAAGGTGATCAGTGCGTTTGACATCGCGCGCATGATGGCGCTGGGCGCCGATTGGTGCAATTCAGCGCGTGGCTTCATGTTTGCGCTGGGCTGCATCCAGGCGCAAAGCTGTCACACCGGGCATTGCCCCACCGGCGTCACCACCCAAGATCCTGCACGCATGCGGGCGCTGGTGGTGCCAGACAAGACGGAGCGGGTGTATCGCTTCCATCACAACACCTTGTTTGCGCTCAAGGAGTTGGTGCAGGCGGCAGGCTTGTTGCATCCCCATCAGATCACGGCTGACCACATCTTGAAGCGGGTGTCGCACTATGAGACGCGGCGTTTGTCCAATCTGCTGCGCTATGCCAAACCGGGCGAGTTGCTCGCAGCCGAGCGCGGTGTAGCGCCTTGGCTATCTCCTGCTTTCGAGCAATATTGGCAACGCGCCCAAGCCGACTCGTTCACCTTGTGACCGAGTACGGCGGAAGCTTTAAGCCTGAGGTGGGGCGGTATCGACGAAGCTGGGGCGCTGCGATAACTTGTCGTAGAGCTTACCCAGGTTGGGGTAATCGTCTCGCCAGTTGATGTCTGGGAATCGGAACGCCAGGTAGCCCAACGCGCAGCCCACTGCAATGTCAGCCAGGCTGTGATGGTTGCCCGTGCACCAGTTGCGGTCACCCAAGCCCAGGCTCATGGCTTTCAGGCTGGCTTGAACCTTGTCAATCTGACGGTCGATCCAGGCTTGGCTGCGTTCGGCTTCGGTGCGGCCGGCCCAGGTTTTTTCCATGCGGGCCAGAATGGCGGCATCCAGCAAGCCATCAGCCAGCGCTTCCCAGGTGCGCACTTCTACGCGTTCGCGACCACTCAAAGGGATCAGCTTGCCGACGGGCGACAGCGTGTCGACGTACTCCACGATCACGCGGGAGTCGAAAATGGCTTCGCCCCCCTCCATGACCAGGCAGGGCACTTTGCCCAGGGGGTTGGCGTCCATGATGCGGGTGTCGGCCGCCCAGACGTCTTCCAGTTCAAATTTGTAGTCGAGTTTTTTCTCGGCCAGCACGACACGTACTTTGCGCACGAAGGGGCTGGTGAGCGATCCGATGAGTTTCATTCTTCCCACATCTCTGTATTTACGTTTGATTCTAGCGGCGGTGTGGCTCCGCCAAAAGAGTGGGGTTGTCGTCAGGTTCAAATGAGGGGGCGGGCGGTTACATTTATCGCCATCCATGAAGCCAACTGCTGTTCGCTCATCCGAACACGGGCATCGACTGGTGAATCTGGCCGACGTGCAAGCCCCGTCTTCCGAGCCCGTTCCCGAGTTGACACCTGTACCTGTGGGTCAGCCTTCCGCGCTGACCTGGCCAAATCCGATTGGCTCGGGGCTTTCGCATGGTGGGAAAGTGGCGCATGCAGCCGTGGCTGCCCCCCAAGTCCAACTGCAATTCAAAGTCCACGGGCCTTTGCCTCGCCTGCCGCGAGGGGAGATTCAAACGCAACCTGTGTCCTTCGCGGGCGTGGGGCATGAATACGCATGGATGTGGTTCCAGCACGTGTTGGCCATGGTGCTGACACTGGGCCTGTATGGGCCCTGGGCGCATGTGCGCACGCAGCGCTACTTTTTGCGCCGCACGGTGGTGGCGGGTGCGGCCTTGGATTATCACGCGACCCCAACGGGCTTGTTGCCTCGCTATGTGTTGATCTTGGGCTTGGTCGCCGGCGTGCTGGGTGCCTGGTCGGGCTCGCGTTTGGCGGGCATGTTGGCGCTGTCGATGGCCATGGCCGTGGTGCCTTTGTTGGTGTGGGTCAGCCTCACGCATCGGGCCGCCCACACGAGTTGGGCACAGCGGCGTTTGCGCTTTGATGGCGCATGCCAAGGGGTCTATCGGGCTTTGTCTGGGGCCTTGGCGGCAGCTTGCTTGGTGGCATGGGCTTTGATGGCGGTGGTGGCCTGGCACCGCCCCGCCGGATGGTTCGCGTGGGGCGTGATCGCAGCACTGTGGGGCATGGCGGCACCCGCGTTTGTCTGGTCGTATTTGCAGTTCCGCCAACACCATGTGGTGCTGGGGCCGGTGCGCTTGTTTTGGCGAGGCCAGCGCGACGATGTGATCATGCTGTTCATCAAAACCTTGGCATGGGCCGCCACCGTGCTGAGTTTGCTGGCGGGTATCGGGGCCATGGTGCTTGCGGCCGTCCTGGCGGCACGGGGCCGGGTCAGTACCTTGAGTTTGAGTCTTGGCTTGTTGGGCGTGGGGGCGGCCGTGCTCCTGGCCGTGGTGCCATACGCCCAGGCGCGGATGCAAAGTCTGGTCTGGAGCCAAACCGGTAATCGGTATCTGCGGTTTCACAGTCAGTTGCCAGTGGGCTTGTACGTGCGCGCATTTCTGCGCCAAGCTGTGGCGGTGGTCTTGACGGCTGGTTTGTATTGGCCGTGGGCCGTGGTGGCCCTGCGAAAACTACGAACCGAATCATTGCTGGTGCACGCACGCATCGATGCCGACGTCTTGCGTGCAAATTGGACGCCCCGCAAGCGCGCGCGTCGAACTAAAATGGCGGGTTAATCCTAAGACCGGGGTGACTGCCCCCATACCGCCATGTCCTTGTCTGCTCTCACCGCTTTGTCGCCGCTGGACGGCCGTTACGCCTCCAAGGTAGCCGCCCTGCGCCCTTTGCTGTCTGAATTCGGCCTGATGCACCGCCGTGTGCAGGTTGAAATCGAGTGGTTCATTGCCCTGTCGGATGCCGGTTTGCCCGAATTTGCCCCGCTGTCTGAGGCAACCCGTGGCTATTTGCGTGGTCTGGTCGCGCGCTTCTCGGAAGCCGATGCGCAGGCCATCAAGGACATCGAAAAGACCACCAACCACGATGTGAAAGCAGTCGAGTACTGGATCAAGTCGAAGTTTGCCGGCCACACCGATCTGGAGAAGGCTGGTGAGTTCGTGCACTTCGCTTGCACCTCCGAAGACATCAACAACACCAGCCATGGTTTGATGCTGAAGGCCGCGCGCGAGCAAGTGTTGCTGCCCGCCGTGGATGGTCTGATCGCCACCATGACCGAGCTGGCCAAGTCGCTGGCCGAGATCCCCATGCTGAGCCGCACGCACGGCCAGACCGCTTCGCCCACCACCGTGGGCAAGGAAGTGGCCAACGTGGTGGCCCGTCTGCAAAACGCCCGTGCACGCATTGCGGACGTCAAGCTGCTGGCCAAGATGAACGGCGCCGTGGGCAACTACAACGCCCACCTGTCTGCCTACCCAGAAAAAGACTGGGAAGCCTTCAGCCAGTCGGTCATCGAAAACCAACTGGGCCTGACCTTCAACCCCTACACCATCCAGATCGAGCCCCATGACTACATGGCCGAACTGTTTGACGCCGTTACCCGCACCAACACCATCCTGATCGACTGGTCGCGCGATGTGTGGGGCTACATCAGCTTGGGTTACTTCAAGCAAAAGACCAAGGCGGGCGAAATCGGTTCGTCGACCATGCCGCACAAGGTCAACCCCATTGACTTCGAAAACGCCGAAGGCAACCTGGGTTTGGCCAACGCCGTGTTGACTCACCTGAGCCAGAAGCTGCCCATCAGCCGTTGGCAGCGTGACCTGACCGACTCCACCGTGCTACGTAACATGGGTGTGGCCATCGGTTACGCCATCTTGGCTTACGACAGCCTGGCACGTGGCTTGGGCAAGCTCGAAGTCAACCCACAAATGTTGGCCGACGATCTCGACAACGCGTGGGAAGTGCTGGCTGAGCCCATCCAGACCGTGATGCGCCGCTACGCCTTGCCCAACCCCTATGAGCGTCTCAAGGAGTTGACCCGCGGCAAGGCCATCACCCGCGAGTCCATCCAGGCCTTCATCCAGACCCTGGAGTTGCCTGAGTCTGAAAAGGCTCGCTTGATGGACATGACACCTGGCAACTACATCGGCAAGGCAGTAGACCTGGCTAAGCGCATCGGTTGAAAGTGACGGCCGCGCCATGAACTTCATCGACCAGCTCGCGCACGCTCAGCGCCAAAATGATTCCATGCTCTGTGTGGGCCTGGACCCTGAAACGTCCAAGCTCCCAGGCAACTGGAAGGGCAACCCCGATCGCATTTACGACTTCTGCGCCGCGATCGTGGATGCCACCAAAGATCTGGTCTGTGCCTATAAGCCGCAAATTGCCTACTTCGCAGGCAACCGTGCGGAAGAGCAGCTCGAGCGCTTGATGGCACACATCCGTCGTGTGGCGCCGCATGTGCCGGTCATCCTCGACTCCAAGCGTGGTGACATCGGCAGCACCGCCGAACAGTACGCCCGCGAGGCCTTTGATCGCTACCAGGCTGACGCGGTCACCCTGTCCCCCTTCATGGGCTTCGATACCATGGAGCCCTTCCTCAAGTATCCCGGCAAGGGCGTGATCCTGCTGTGCCGCACGTCCAACCCCGGTGGCTCTGACCTCCAGAACTTGCGTTTGGCAGATGTGGAAGGCCAACCCCGCGTCTACGAGCACATTGCTGCGCAGTCTCAAACCAAGTGGAACACCAACGGCCAGATGGGCCTGGTGGTCGGCGCGACCTTCCCACAGGAAATTGCCCGTGTGCGCGAACTGGCGCCCACGCTGCCATTGTTGATTCCCGGTGTCGGGGCGCAAGGCGGTGATGCCGATGCCACCGTCAAGGCCGGCTTGCGTGTGGCCGCCGATGGCACCGTGACAGGACCCATCATCGTCAACAGTTCGCGTGCGGTGTTGTATGCCAGCAGTGGCGACGACTTCGCTAGTGCGGCCCGCAAGGTGGCGATGGAGACACGTCAGGTGCTCAACGCGGCTCGCCGCTAAAACTGGGTCTCTGCAACGCAGCCGAACGAGAAAGCAACAAGCATGAAGCTGGTCAGCTACGAGGTCGAGGGCCGTCAGGAAATTGGTGTGCTGGTGGGCGAGGCGCGTGATCGCATTGTGTCGCTGAGTTTGGCGCAGGCGAACTTCGCGATGTTGCCCGCGCATCCACTGTCCGTTCATCAGCCCATGGTGGACCTGATTACTAACTGGCAAGACAACAAGCCTTGGGTTGAAGCCATCGTTGCTCAACGCCAGCCTGACTGGTCGGCCGACCAGGTTCACCTGCTGGCCCCCGTGCCCAAGCCCGGCAAGTTGCTGGCCATCGGCCTGAACTACCTGGAGCATGTGCAAGAGCAGATCGTGGGCGAGACTCGTGATGTGCCGCAGCACCAGATCTGGTTCACCAAGCTGGGCCATGCCATCAATGGCCCCTACGACCCGATCGTGTTGCCCAGCGTGTCGCAATCCACCGATTACGAAGGCGAGATGGTCGCCATCATTGGCCGGCGCTGCAAACATGTGCCACGTGAGCGAGCGCACGAGGTGGTGTTTGGTTACTGTGTCGGCAACGATGTTTCCGTGCGTGACTGGCAAAAGCGCACCCCGCAGTGGACCCTGGGCAAGTCGTTTGACACCCATGCGCCATTTGGGCCCTGCATCACCACGGCCGACGAGGTGGGTGATCCGCATGCGCTCGATCTGCGATGCTGGGTGAATGGCGAACTGCGCCAAAGCAGCAACACCCGTTTGATGATTTTCAATCTGTGGGATCAGATCGCCCACCTGAGTCAAGCCATGACCTTGGAGCCCGGTGATGTGATCTACACCGGCACTTGCAGCGGCGTGGGCGCGGCCTTCAATCCGCCCAAGTTCTTGCGCGAGGGCGATGTGGTGCGCGTCGAGATCGACAAGCTGGGGCACATCGAATCGCGCTGCATGCAAGAACAGGTCTGACGGGAGCCTGGGAGCTAGGCATAAACCCCAATCTCGACGTATCATGGCCGGTTGCCTTGACCTGTGTCGTGTTTGTCGATGTCTCGCTCCTCATCCAAGTCAGATGCACCTCGCGTGCCCTATGAAATTCAGCGATCCATTCAGATTCGTGGGGCCCGCACCCACAACCTGAAAAACATCGACCTCGACCTGCCCAAGCACGAGTTGGTGGTCATCACTGGGCTGTCAGGGTCGGGCAAATCGAGCCTGGCGTTTGACACGCTTTACGCCGAAGGCCAGCGCCGTTATGTGGAAAGTCTGAGCGCCTACGCGCGGCAGTTTCTGCAGTTGATGGACAAGCCCGATGTCGATGTCATCGAAGGCCTGTCGCCCGCGATTTCGATTGAACAAAAGGCCACCAGCCACAACCCGCGCTCCACCGTGGGCACCGTGACCGAGATCCACGACTACCTGCGCCTGCTGTTTGCGCGTGCGGGCACCCCGTTCTGCCCAGATCACCATCAGCCCCTGCAATCGCAAAGCGTGAGCCAGATGGTCGATGCCGTACTGGCTATGCCGGAAGAGACCAAGTTGATGATCTTGGCGCCGGTGCTGCGCGATCGCAAAGGTGAGCACGCCGAGTTGTTTGCCGAGATGCAGGCCAAGGGCTATGTGCGTTTTCGGATCAACGGGCAGGTGGTGGAAGCGGCCGACCTGAAGCCCTTGGCCAAGAACGAAAAGCACGACGTGGACGTGGTGGTGGACCGCCTGAAAGTGCGTGCCGACATGGGCCAACGCTTGGCCGAAAGCTTCGAAGCCGCCTTGAATCTGGCTGAGGGCCGGGCTTTGGCCTTGGAAATGGACACGCAGAAAGAGCATCTGTTCTCTGCCAAGTTTGCCTGCCCCGTGTGCAGCTACTCGTTGGCGGAGCTGGAGCCCCGCCTGTTCTCCTTCAACTCGCCGCAAGGGGCTTGCCCAACATGTGATGGTTTGGGGCACGTCATCGCCTTCGATCCACAACGCGTGGTGGCCTTCCCCAGTTTGAGTCTGGCCAGTGGGGCTGTGAAGGGGTGGGATCGACGCAATCCCTATACCTACTCTTTGATCGAATGCTTGGGCAAGCACTATGGCGTCGACATGGAGCAGCCCTTCGAAGAACTCCCCGCCAACATCCAGCACATCGTTTTGTATGGCTCGGGCGCTGAAGAAATCGAGTTCACCTACGAAGCAGAAGGCACCGCGGGCAAGAAGCGCAAGGTCAAACGCCAACATCCGTTTGAAGGCGTCATTCCCAACTTCGAACGCCGATTCAAGGAAACCGACTCGGCCGCTGTGCGTGAAGAATTGGCCCGCTACCAGCAACCCAAGGCCTGCCCAGACTGTCATGGCACCCGCCTCCGCACTGAAGCCCGACATGTGAAGCTGCTGGATGCTGTGACAGGCGACACCAAAGCCATCTACGAAATCGGCCACGCCACTTTGGCAGAGGCGCATCGCTATTTCGAAGGCCTGCAACTGCAAGGCGCCAAGGCCGAGATCGCCAGCAAGGTCGTCACTGAAATCCGCTCGCGCTTGCGCTTCTTGAACGACGTGGGCTTGAACTACCTGAGCTTGGATCGCAGTGCCGACACCTTGTCTGGCGGCGAGGCGCAGCGCATCCGCTTGGCCAGCCAGATTGGTTCGGGCCTCACTGGCGTGATGTATGTGCTGGACGAGCCCTCGATTGGCCTGCACCAGCGCGACAACGATCGCCTCATTGGCACCCTTAAGCATCTGCGGGATCTGGGCAACAGCGTCATCGTGGTCGAACATGATGAGGACATGATCCGAGCTGCGGACCACGTGGTCGACATGGGGCCGGGGGCTGGCGTGCATGGCGGTTGCGTGCTCGCTCAAGGCTCGCCCGATGATGTGGAATCCAACCCCGACAGCATCACCGGAAAATACTTGGCTGGCGCCTTGCGCATTGATGTGCCAGCCAAACGCCACGCCTTCACCGATGAAACGCCTCGTTTGCGCGTGGTGAATGCGCGCGGCCACAACCTCAAAGGCGTCACGGTGGAATTCCCGGTGGGCTTGTTGACCTGTGTCACCGGTGTGTCAGGCTCAGGCAAAAGCACCATGGTGAACGACACCTTGTACGCCGCCGTGGCCAAGAAGCTGTATCAAAGCCATACCGAACCCGAGCCGCACGACGAGATCGAAGGCTTGGAGTTGTTCGACAAGGTCATCAACGTGGACCAGTCGCCCATTGGGCGCACGCCGCGCAGCAACCCCGCGACCTACACCGGGCTGTTCACACCGATTCGTGATTTGTTTGCCGATGTGCCCACTGCGCGTGAGCGGGGTTATGGGGCCGGGCGATTCTCGTTCAACGTGGCGGGTGGTCGTTGCGAGGCCTGCCAGGGTGATGGTGTCATCAAGGTGGAAATGCACTTCCTGCCGGATGTGTATGTGCCTTGCGATGTGTGTCATGGCAAGCGCTACAACCGCGAAACGCTGGATGTGCAGTACAAGGGCAAGAACATCCACGAGGTGCTGAACCTGACGGTGGAAGACGCCTTGGCCTTTTTCAGTGCCGTGCCCAGCATCGCCCGCAAGTTGCAAACCTTGATGGATGTGGGCTTGGGCTACATCCGCCTGGGCCAAAGCGCTACGACCTTGTCAGGCGGTGAGGCGCAGCGGGTGAAATTGGCCTTGGAGTTGTCCAAACGCGATACCGGCCGCACGCTCTACATCCTGGATGAGCCGACCACCGGTCTGCATTTCCACGACATTGCCTTGCTGCTGAAGGTGTTGCACCAACTGCGCGATGCGGGCAACACCATCGTCATCATCGAACATAACCTGGACGTGATCAAAACCGCAGACTGGTTGATCGACATGGGTCCCGAGGGCGGTTCAGGTGGCGGCACCATGCTGATGGCAGGCACGCCCGAACAGTTGGCCGAGTGCGCAGCCAGCTTCACTGGACGCTACTTGAAACCTTTGCTGCAAGCGAAGGCTTAGGTCATGAAACCCAGATCACGCACCGACGCGTCAAACTGACTCAAGTTGGGAAGAATGGTCTGCAGGTCAGTCGGCGAGACGCCCATCCATCGTCCCAGGGTATAGGCATACTGGTCAACCGACGTACTGGGTAGCATCACGCCGTTATGGAGTTGATCCGGGCTGGAGAATGCGCCTGCATTGTCCGCTGTGCTGTAGGTAGGGAATGAGCCATAGACCTCGGTGCCGCGGACGGCCCCGCCCATGATGAAGTGATGGGCGCCCCAGCCGTGATCGGTGCCGTCTCCGTTGTTGGTGAAGGTCCGGCCAAAGTCAGACCCGGTGAAGGTGGTCACTTGCGAACGCATGTCTCCACCTGGCATATTGCCTAGAACCATGTCGAAATAGCCCAGCGCGTGATCGAGTTGGGCCAAACGATCGCCGTGATTTTGGTTCTGCGTGTCGTGGGTATCAAAGCCGCCCAGGGCCACCATGAAGAGTTGACGCTTGACACCAAAGCCACCTCGGCGGTTCGCATCAATCAAGCGGGCCACCATCTGCAATTGAATGGCCAAGGAATTCGTTACTTGCGCACCCGTCGAAGGATTTGTCATGCGCAGCAAGGGTTCGTTGTAGGGGCTGGTAATGCCCGGAGTGCCCCACGGTGGGCGTCCCATGACGTCCAGTGACTCTCTGAGCAAGGCGCTCGCATCCATCGCTCGCGCCACATAGGCCTGATGATCTCGAGCGTAGTAGCTGTTTGAGCTTCCTTGGGTCATGATGGTCTGTACCGCGTTGAACAGACCAGTGTGACCGTAGATATTGGTGCCGTTACCTAGGCCAGCAACTGAGCTGTTCCCTGTTTGATACTGCAAGACGGATTGACCTGAGAGCCACACGGCGGTGCTAGCTGGCGTGATGCAAGTGAAAGTTCGTCGGATCAGCGCGGCATTTGCTGAATCAGAGACACCGTTCTGCGACATCAGCAGATCACCGATACGTCCACCCCATCCCTCGCCCGCACCCTCAGGCTGGAAGGACTGCCAGGTCGATTGCTGATCGTTGTGCGAGAACAGTTTGGCCGGCTTGCGAAAGCCCGCGTTGTTGTACTGCGCCTTGGTGGTGGGTTGGGTCAGCGGCCCGACATTGGCCAGTACCGCCACGCGACCGGCCTGGTGCAGTTGTTGCGTTTGCGTGAGGGCTGGATGCAGGGCAAATTGTCTGCTGCTGTGTACGGTGCGACCCGCATGGCTGATCGGCAGCACCCCACCGAATCGAGCAGGGGTGCCCCCGGCAGCTCCCGTGTCAGGGGCCGTTCCGGCACTCAGCAAGGCAATCGATGTACTGGTATCGCTGGCGTTGCGAGAGGCAGGGTTGCGGTGGTTCACATAGTGTGTCCACGAGTCCGTGTCGGTGGCCAGTACGGTGTTGTAAGCATCATTACCGCCATACAAGAAGATGCAGACCAGCGCTTTGTAATCGCTCGCCGATTGGGCGGCCGCTTGGTTCATGCTCAGCAAACTCAAACCCAAGGGGCCTGCAGCACCGAGGCCGCCCAAGGCGGCGACGTGTCGCATGAATGCACGACGACTGGCTTGGCTCATCGTGTTCTCCTTAGTCTTGGGTGATGAAGTCGGGTGAGACGGCTGTCATCAAAATGGCAGCTTGAATCACCCGGCGGCGTTGCGTGGCGGTGCTCGTCGGCATGGCCGTCAGGGCAGTGATGGCTGTGCTGCGCGTGTCGGTCGGTAAGGTGTCTCGAAGTACCTTTTTTGACACGGCATCAATCAGTTCATCGGGTTTTCCCACCAGCGCATCAAACTCACCGAGATCGAATCGCACGTCATATTGGCTGTTGCCGCTGTTCCACTTGCCCCAGCCGCTGTTGAGGATCGTGGATACGAAGTTGGCGTAGCCGATGACCGTGGTTTCGGTGGTGATTTGCATCTCTGGGGACACCAGATCACGGCTACCGAGTTCACTTTGTGGTGGCTTGTAACCAGGGCGGAAAAAATTGAACACAGATGGCGCGCGCATCGGCGTTTGGCCCAACGCTGAACCAGGATTGTCTGTTTCACCGATTGGGTAGTAGCCGGTTCGCCCTTGGCTCAGTTGGGTGGCGTAAGTGTCTGAGGTATGCGGCAGAGCCCGCATCAAATGCGCAATGCGCAGGACCGGTTCACGTAACTTACCGGCAGTGGGTTCCCCGCTAGGGTCTCTGGCTTCGTCATGCAACAAGATGGCTTTGACGACCTGTCCGAGATCCCCCCCGGTGGCGGTGAAGACGCTCGCGATGTCTCGTACATACGCATCGCTGGGATTGCTGGCCACCAAGCGTTGAATCAATTGTTTGCTGATGAAGGGGGCTGTGTTCGGGTGGGTGGCCAAACGGTCAAGCGCCAATTTCAAGCTGAGTTGCGGATTGGCGGTGCCTTGCGCAGGAATCGACACCCCGAGGAAGTCTTTGGCGCTGACGGAATGCTCCTGTGCATAGCCAGACATGGCGGTGGTTTCTTGACTCGGGTCGCGGCACTCCGTGCCTCGCCAGAAGCACTTCCACCAGGCCAGGCTGGATTTGGCTGCAGGCCAGTTCCAACTGAAGCCGGTGAACACCTTGGCCAAGCCTTTCACATCGTTGGAGGTGTAGGTCTCCGTGGGGCGCCCGTTGGTCAACTTGACCGTGCCGTCGGGATTCAGTTCGTATAGCCCGATGGAGAACAGTTGCATGACCTCGCGCGCAAAGTTTTCGTCGGGCACCCGGCCGGATGTTGGGTCTTCTTTGCGATTGCCGCGATGGGACAAGTAGGCCCCCATCGCCGGATGCATGGCCACGTCTTCCAGCAGTTGGCGATAGTTTTCGGTGCTGTTGCGAGCCAACATGTCCATGTAGCTGGCGACTGTTCGGCCTTCTCCACCCAAGTCCCCCGCTGTGGAGACCACAAAGATCTGCGACAAGGCAAAGGCAACCCGCTGACGCAATTGCGCGTTGTCGCGAATGGCATGGGTCCACCAACTGTGGGTGACATCATTGCCGTCGGGTTTGGTGGCGCCACGCGCGGTAGCAATCGCTTCAACAGTGGCGAGGTGGTTGGGGAGGGTGCTGTTGAGGCTCAGTTGCTCATCGATCCACCGGGCATAGCCGAGTGATTGCAGTCGGCTGATGTCTTGGCTGGTGGGGCCAAAGCTGGCTTGTTCCAGAAAGCGAACGGCTTCGGCATCGCTGATGGGCTCGGGCTTGTCACTGTCAGCGCCACCACAGGCGGACAACATCCACGCCACAGCGATCAAGCTCAGGCCGCGTCTGAGCCTGTCAGCGCGGACGACCGGTGGCGTGTGTATTTGTGATGAAGAGCGATCAGGTGTGGACAGCATGGCAGGCCCCAGCCAGAAATTTGGCGCAAGGATGCCACGTGCCCATGCACAGTTGTGCAGCGACCCTGCCTCATTTGTAAGCAGTCGCAAACGTGTTGCGACCTTTTCGCAGGGTTCGTACTTAACTCACAGATTAGGGGCTAAAGCACGTTCAGCGTCGCTCAGGGTATGCCCGGTACGCAGTGCCCAATCGGCCACTTGGTCGGCCCCAATCTTGCCCACATTGAAGTAGGTGGCTTCGGGGTGCGCCATATAGAAACCGCTCACGCTGGCTGCGGGCATCATCGCCAAACTTTCAGTCAGGTGCATGTGGATGTCGTGTGCATCCAGCACGCGGAACATCTCGCGCTTGACCGTGTGGTCCGGGCAGGCTGGGTAGCCGGGGGCGGGGCGGATGCCACGATATTGCTCTTTGATGAGCGCGGTACTGTCCAAGGACTCTTCTGCAGCGTAGCCCCAGAACTCTTTGCGCACACGCTCATGCATACGCTCAGCGAAGGCTTCGGCCAGTCGGTCCGCCAAGGCCTTGAGCATGATGGCCGAGTAGTCATCGTGGTGTGCCAAGAACTCGGCTTCTTTCTTTTCGATGTTCAAGCCCGCTGTGACCGCGAACATGCCGATGTAGTCGGCCTTGGCTTCGCGCGGCGCGATGAAGTCAGCCAGTGAGCGGTTGGGGCGCTTGACGCCATCCACCACCGGGCGCTCGGTTTGCATGCGCAGCGGGTCCCAGCTCATCAGCACGTTGGTGCGTGACTCGTCCTTGTAGATCTCGATGGTGTCGTCTTGCACGGTGTTGGCAGGGTACAGGCCAATCACACCATTGGCGGTCAGCCAGCGGCCTTCCACAATCTTCTTGAGCATGGCCTGCGCATCGGCGTACACCTTGCGTGCTTCCACGCCCACGATCTCGTCGTCGAGGATGGCAGGGAAGGGGCCGGCCAAGTCCCAGGTCTGGAAGAAGGGGCCCCAATCGATGTAGGCAGCCAACTCGCCCAGGTCATAGTTCTGGAACACGCGGCGTCCAATGAACTTGGGTTTCTCGGGCGTGTAGGTGGCAAAGTCGGCCTGATGCTTGTTGGCGCGGGCTTCGGCCAAAGACACCATGGGCGTGGCCTTCTTGTTGGCGTGTTGCTGGCGCACGCGTTCGTAGTCGGCGTGCAGCTCGGCAATGTAGGCATCTTGGCGCTCGGGGCTGAGCAACTCGGAGCACACACCCACGGCACGCGAGGCGTCGGGCACATAGACCACGGGGCCGCTGTAGTTGGTCGCAATCTTGACAGCCGTGTGAACCCGCGAGCAGGTGGCGCCGCCAATCAGCAGCGGTGTTTGGCGCGAGCGGAAATATTCGTCACGCTCCATCTCAGCGGCCACATATTGCATCTCTTCCAGGGAAGGGGTGATCAGACCCGACAGGCCAATGATGTCGGCGCCCACTTCCTTGGCTTTCTCCAAAATGTCTTTGCATGGGACCATCACGCCCATGTTGACCACTTCGAAGTTGTTGCACTGCAAGACAACGGTCACGATGTTCTTGCCAATGTCGTGCACGTCGCCCTTCACGGTGGCGATCACGATCTTGCCCTTGCTGCGCACATCAGCGCCCGAGGCCTCGAGCTGACGCTTTTCTTCTTCGATGTAGGGCACCAGATGGGCCACGGCCTGCTTCATCACGCGGGCGCTCTTGACCACTTGCGGCAGGAACATCTTGCCCGCGCCAAACAGGTCACCCACGGTGTTCATGCCGGCCATCAGTGGGCCTTCGATCACGTGCAGCGGGCGGCCGCCCTTGGCCTTGATGGCTTGGTAGCACTCTTCCGTGTCGGCGGTGATGAACTCGGTGATGCCTTGCACCAGTGCGTGGCTCAAACGCTGCTCAACAGAGACCGGGTTCTCTGGCGTGCCACGCCATGCCAACTTGGCCGTGTCATCCTTGGCCGCACCCTTGACCTGCTCGGCCACGGCCAACAAGCGCTCGGTCGGTGTCAGGCTGGTGTCTTCCCCATCCTTGAACACCGACTTGCGGTTCAGCACCACGTCTTCGACCAGTTCGCGCAGGTGGGCTTCCAGCTGGTCGTACACACCGATCATGCCCGCGTTGACAATGCCCATGTCCATGCCCGCCTGAATGGCGTGGTACAGGAACACGGTGTGGATGGCTTCGCGCATGGGCTCGTTGCCGCGGAAGCTGAACGACACGTTCGATACGCCACCCGACACCTTGGCGCCAGGCAGGTTTTGCTTGATCCAGCGGGTGGCCTCAATGAAGTCCACGGCGTAGTTGTCGTGTTCTTCAATGCCGGTGGCAATGGCGAAGATATTGGGGTCGAAGATGATGTCTTCGGGCGCGAAGCCCACATCGTCGACCAGGATGCGATAGGCACGTTCGCAGATCTCGATCTTGCGCTGATAGGTGTCTGCTTGACCGACTTCGTCAAACGCCATGACCACGGCAGCTGCACCATAGCGCTTGATCAGCTTGGCCTGGTGAACGAAGTTCTCGACGCCTTCCTTCAAAGAGATGGAGTTGACGATGCCCTTGCCTTGAATGCACTTCAAGCCCGCTTCGATCACATCCCACTTCGATGAGTCGATCATGATCGGCACACGCGCGATTTCAGGCTCACCGGCAATCAGATTCAAGAATCGCACCATGGCCGCCTTGCTGTCGAGCATGGCTTCGTCCATGTTGATGTCGATGACCTGGGCGCCGTTTTCCACCTGCTGGCGCGCGACCGACAGCGCATCCTCGAAGCGACCTTCCAGGATCATGCGGGCAAAGGCCTTTGAGCCCGTCACGTTGGTGCGTTCGCCGACGTTGACAAACAAGGTGCCTTGGCCGATCAGAACCGGCTCCAGGCCGGACAGGCGCATGGGGGGCACGGTGGCGTCAGAGGGAACAGCAGCGAATGTGGGGCGGGTGGCTTCGGTCATAACCTTCCATTTTAAGGTACCGGGGCCGTGCTGCTAAGTGGATTCTTGACGCACCAAAAGGAAAGGGCGCGGCGCTTGTGGCACCGTGCCCCGAGGCGCTGTCGACTCACCCGGTCAGGTGAGCGCAGCGATTGCCTTAACTGTGTGCCGCGCTCAGGCTTTGAGCATGGCGTACAGCTCGTCCTTCAATGTGACGCGCTGCAATTTCTTTTGTTCGAGTTCGGTCGATGAGCTGTGCTCAATGCCGGTTTCCAGACGAACGATCGCTTTGTCGAGCTCTTCGTAATCGCGTTCCAGCTTGGCAAAGTGAGCGTTGCTCATCTTCAGGGAGTGGATCTTGTCCTTGTGCTCAGGAAAGTCCTTGGCCAGCGGGTGATGATCTTGAACCATTCGTGTCCTCTTGTTGACTACAGTCGTCTATCGCAGGACTTCATGTTGCGACTGAATCGCTCGATTGACTTTGAGACACATCAAGATCACCCCCAATCAGGGCGATGTGTGTTTTTTCGCAAAAGTACTGTACAGGCATCCAGTAATTGGCATAATGGCTACCAGTTCATCAGCCGTTTTGACCGGAGTCACCGCATGGAAGCCACAGCCAAGTCTGCCCTCAGCACCGAAAAAGCCAAAGCCTTGCAAGCAGCCTTGGCGCAAATTGAAAAGCAGTTCGGTAAGGGCTCGATCATGCGCCTGGGCGAAGGCGAAGTCATCGAAGACATCCAGGTCGTGTCTACCGGCTCTTTGGGTCTGGATGTGGCCTTGGGCGTCGGTGGCTTGCCTCGCGGCCGTGTGGTTGAAATTTACGGTCCAGAGTCTTCCGGTAAAACCACGCTGACCCTGCAAGTGGTCGCCGAAATGCAAAAGTTGGGTGGTGTGGCGGCCTTCATTGACGCCGAACACGCACTCGACATTCAATATGCCCAAAAGCTGGGTGTGAACCTTCAAGACCTGCTGATTTCCCAGCCCGACACCGGTGAGCAAGCTTTGGAAATTGTGGACGCCCTGGTGCGTTCCGGTTCTGTTGACTTGATCATCGTCGACTCGGTGGCAGCCCTGACCCCCAAGGCCGAACTGGAAGGTGAAATGGGTGATGCCCTGCCTGGCCTGCAGGCCCGTTTGATGAGCCAGGCGCTGCGCAAGCTCACCGCCACCATCAAGAAGACCAACTGCATGGTCATCTTCATCAACCAGATCCGCATGAAGATCGGTGTGATGTTTGGTTCACCAGAAACCACCACCGGCGGTAACGCTTTGAAGTTCTACGCATCGGTGCGTTTGGACATCCGTCGCACCGGCTCGATCAAGAAGGGTGATGACATCATTGGTAACGAAACCAAGGTGAAAGTCGTCAAGAACAAGGTCTCGCCCCCCTTCAAAACCGCTGAATTCGACATCCTGTACGGCGAGGGCATCTCTCGCGAGGGCGAAATCATCGACATGGGCGTTAACGCCAAGGTGGTCGACAAGTCCGGCGCTTGGTACGCCTACAACGGCGAAAAGATTGGTCAGGGCAAAGACAATGCCCGCGAGTTTTTGCGTGAGAACCCCGAGTTGGCACGCGAAATCGAAAACAAGATCCGTGACTCGCTGGGCATTGCACCGGTGTCTGCCCCTGTGGGCGACCAGGCGGAGTGATTCAGCCACTCGTTGCTGAAACCCAAACTGAGACCATCAGAGCGAGAAGGGCGCGCGCTTGAAAGGCCAAACCTTGTCCCTCAAGGGGCGCGCGCTCAAATACTTGGCCGCCCGAGAGCACTCGCGGGTCGAACTCACACGCAAGTTGGCCCCGCATGCAGAGTCTGCGGAAGAGGTCGCACGTGTGTTGGACGAGCTGGAGTCCCGCGGCTTCTTGTCCGCGCAGCGATTTGCGGAGTCCGTGGTGCACCGAAAAGCGGCGCGCTACGGCGTTGCCCGGCTCAAATCAGAACTCCACCAGCACCAATTGCCCGACGAGGTCACGCGTGAGGTCACGCAGGTGCTGCGCGACACCGAGCTGGAGCGAGCCCAGGTGTTGTGGCAAAAGAAGTTCGGTCAGGTGGCCGAAACGCCTGCCGAACTGGCCAAACAAATGCGCTTTCTTGCCGGCCGAGGCTTTTCCGGCGATGTCATTCGTCGTGTGGTCAAGGGTCAGTTCGATGTGGACTGACGCATCGATCCAACGCCAAAAACCGGAATTGACCGGTAATTCTTAATCCGCGTCATCGGCTGAAGGAAATACCTGCTGATTCGTCGCAGGTGCAGTGCTATGCTGGTTGCTGCACTGCAACGAAGGCAAGACCTTGCGCTGTAGTGATGGCGCCCGGACCCGACCGGATTCCGGCAGTTCCTGTCATGTTCCACCCGAACACATTCACTGACTGCGAGAGCCCCGATGAAGATTCATGAGTACCAAGGCAAAGAAATTCTGAGCCGCTTTGGCGTGCCCGTTCCGCGTGGCATCCCCGCGTTCACTGTCGACGAGGCGGTGCAAGCTGCACAAAAGCTGGGCGGCCCGGTGTGGGTGGTCAAGGCGCAAATTCACGCGGGTGGTCGGGGCAAGGGTGGCGGCGTCAAGGTGGCCAAGTCCCTGGATGATGTGAAGACGCTCTCCAGCCAGATTCTGGGCATGCAACTGAAGACCCACCAAACAGGTCCAGAGGGCCAGAAGGTGCGTCGCCTCTACATCGAAGAGGGCGCTGACATCCAGAAGGAATACTACGTCTCGGTCGTGACCGATCGTGGCACCCAAAAGGTCGCTTTCATCGCTTCCAGCGAAGGCGGCATGGACATCGAAGAAGTCGCGCACAGCCATCCTGAGAAGATCAAGAAGGTCTTTGTTGATCCGCTGGTTGGCTTGACTGACGCCCAGGCCAAAGAACTGGCTGACGGCATCGGCTTACCCGCCGAGTCCACCGCGCAGGCCATTGATCTCTTCAAGAAGCTCTACACCTGCTACATGGAGACGGACGCTTCGCTGGTCGAAATCAACCCGCTGAACCGCGACTCCAAGGGCAATTTGATTGCCTTGGACGCCAAGTTCAACTTTGATTCCAACGCGCTGTTCCGTCATCCCGAAATCGTCGCTTTGCGCGATCTGGACGAAGAAGACCCTGCCGAAATCGAAGCCTCCAAGTTTGATCTGGCCTACATACAACTCGACGGCAACATCGGCTGCTTGGTCAACGGTGCTGGCCTGGCCATGTCCACCATGGACACCATCAAGCTGTTTGGCGGCGAACCCGCTAACTTCCTTGACGTGGGCGGCGGTGCGACAGCCGAGAAGGTGACCGAAGCCTTCAAGATCATGTTGAAGAACCCCGATGTCAAAGGCATCCTGGTCAACATCTTTGGCGGCATCATGAAGTGCGACACCATTGCCGATGGCGTCATCACGGCCTGTAAGGCGGTGAACCTCAATGTGCCGCTGGTGGTGCGCATGAAGGGCACCAACGAAGACCTCGGTAAGAAGATGCTGGCCGACTCCGGCTTGCCCATCATTGCCGCTGACACGATGGCCGAAGCCGCAACCAAGATCGTTGCTGCTGTTGCCTGAGCCCAGAATCAAAGGACTTCGTCATGAGTATCTTCATCAATAAAGACACCAAGGTCATCACTCAGGGCATCACCGGCAAAACCGGTCAGTTTCACACCCTGGGTTGCCAAGCCTATGCCAACGGCAAAAACGCCTTCGTCGCGGGTGTGAACCCCAAGAAGGCCGGCGAAAAGTTTTCCGACATCCCGATCTACGCTTCCGTCAAGGACGCGGCCAAAGACACGGGTGCCACTGTATCGGTGATCTATGTACCGCCTGCCGGCGCCGCTGACGCCATTTGGGAAGCGGTCGAAGCTGATCTGGATCTCGTCATCGCCATCACCGAAGGCATTCCTGTGCGCGACATGCTGATGGTGCGCAACAAGATGAAGGCCAAGGAAGCGGCTGGCGGCAAAAAGACCTTGCTGTTGGGCCCCAACTGCCCGGGTCTGATCACCCCCGAAGAAATCAAGATCGGCATCATGCCCGGTCACATTCACCGCAAGGGCCGCATTGGTGTGGTCAGCCGTTCTGGCACCTTGACCTATGAAGCCGTGGCTCAATTGACCGAATTGGGCTTGGGTCAATCCAGTGCCGTGGGCATTGGCGGTGACCCCATCAACGGCCTGAAGCACATTGATGTCATGAAGGCCTTCAACGACGACCCCGAAACCGATGCCGTCATCATGATTGGTGAAATCGGTGGTCCTGATGAAGCCGAAGCCGCGCAATGGTGCAAAGCCAATATGAAGAAGCCCATCGTTGGCTTCATCGCAGGCGTCACGGCGCCTCCTGGCAAACGCATGGGCCATGCAGGTGCGCTGATCTCGGGTGGCGCCGATACGGCGGATGCCAAGTTGGCCATCATGGAAGACTGTGGCTTCAAAGTCACCCGAAATCCTTCTGAAATGGGCAAGCTCCTCAAGTCGCTCCTGTGATTTCGGCCTGAACGACCTCCATCAGCCCCTACACTCAGGGGCTGATTTCTTTTTGACGCCATGGAAGCTTTTTTGACCCCTGAATTCTGGCTCGCGGTGGGCCAGATCGTGATGATTGACATCCTGCTGGGAGGTGACAACGCCGTTGTCATTGCCCTGGCGTGCCGCAATTTGCCGCCTGAGTTACGCAAGAAAGGCATCATTTGGGGGACCGCTGGGGCCATCGTCCTGCGTGTGGTCTTGATCTTCTTTGCGATGTCCCTGCTCAAGTTGCCATTCTTGAAACTGGTCGGCGCCATCTTGTTGTTCTGGATTGGCGTGAAGTTGCTGGTGCCCGAAGATGACGACCATGGCGACCTCAAGGCCAGCGACAAGCTCCTGGGCGCCATCAAAACCATCATCGTGGCCGACTTCGTCATGAGCGTTGACAACGTGATTGGCATTGCCGGTGCCGCACAGAGTTCCGGTCACGAAGGCCACCACATGCCCCTGGTGATCTTTGGTTTGCTCGTGAGCATTCCCATCATCGTTTGGGGAAGTTCGTTTGTGCTGAAGCTGATGGATCGCTTCCCCCTCATCATTACCGCTGGGGGCATGCTCCTGGGGTGGATCGGTGGCTCATTGGCGGTATCTGATCCCGCTGTGGCACCTTATCTGCCTGTTTCCACTTACAACCATTACATCGCATCTGTCCTCGGTGCCCTGTTGGTCTTGACCCTTGGTACCGTTCTGGCCAAACGCCAGGCCGTCAGCGCAGAGTAAGTCATGAAGTGGGCGGCGTTGTTCGTCTTGGTTCTCCTGGGTGGCGTCTTGTTCTATGCATGGTCTCGCCGCCAGAAAAACCTGACGCTGCCAGATCGCCCTCCAAGGTCCGTCGCTGCCCGCGGAGGTGAGTCACTGAGTCGAAGCCAGCCACATGGCGGCGATGATCCGGATCTGTACGTGGAGCGACCAGAGACCCGGGGCAAGTCTTCACCTACCGTTTCGATTGCCGCTGCTCAACCGGCGGGTGGCGTGGCTGCAAAAGGTCCGGTGGATCGCCTGAGGCAAGTGGTGACCGGTGAAACCGATGCCATGGAACAAGCTTGGGCCGCCTTGAAACAAGTCCGGCCCAGCACCGGACAGGCACCCATTGCACTCCAAACCATGGCGCGTTTGGCGGTTGATCTGGGTGAGGCCAGTCGCTGGGACCTGGTTCGTGAGATTTACGAGCACATGGCTGATCTGGATCCCGCCTGGCCAGACATCAAGGCGCTCCTTACCCAAGCGCGGGAAAACGCCTTGAGTCAACTCACCCCAGGCGTCAAGCCCTTGAGGGTTGCTCCTCCCACTGTGAACCAGGGGCCACGAATTGGGTTGACCCAGATTGGCCGCTACCAGATCAGAGGCGAGATTGGGCGCGGGGCGATGGGCGCGGTTTACCTGGCAAACGATCCGCAGACCCAGGAAAAAGTGGCCATCAAGACGATGGCCCTGCAACGAGAATTCGAAGGCGATGCCCTGCAAGACGCGCAGCAGCGTTTCATGCGGGAAGCGCAAATGGCAGGCCGGTTGGCGCATCCCGACATCGTGAGGATCTATGAGTCAGGCGAAGACCAGGGCCTGGCCTTCATCGCCATGGAATACGTCGATGGCACGGATTTGGGCTTTTTCACCAAACAGCCCCACCTGTTGCCGGTGCGTCAGGTCTTGTCCATCGTCGCTCGCGTGGCCGACGCATTGGCCTATGCGCACACGCAAGGCATCACCCACCGCGACATCAAGCCAGCGAACATCATGGTGGATCTGGACAAGGGGCTGGTCAAAGTCATGGACTTCGGCGTGGCCCGTGTGACGGACGCGGCCCGAACCCGAACCGGGGTGGTGCTGGGGACGCCATCCTATATGTCCCCTGAGCAACTATCTGGACAAAACATCGACGGCCGCAGCGATTTGTACTCCTTGGGTGTGACCTTGTTTCAATTACTCACAGGTCAAATGCCGTACCAAACTCAGAACATGGCCAGTTTGATGAGGGCCATATCCCAGGAAATCCCGCCCCCCGTTTCGACGATTCGCCCCGATTTGCCCCCAGGATTGGACGATGTCGTGGCGTTGGCGCTGCAAAAGCACCCAAACACGCGGTATTCGAATGGCCATCAATTGGCGGAAGATTTGCGGTCAATTTAAGCCAATGACGCCAACCGTTTCAAAATATGCTGTTGCAGCGCACCATTGCTGTCGACAACCCCGAGCATTACCACACCAAAACACGGCGACAATTCGGTATGGAATTTGAGTTTTTCAGCCAGACAGATACCGGCCGCGTGCGATCGAACAATGAAGATGCGGTCGCACTGGACGAGTCCGTCTCCATCGCCGTGCTGGCTGATGGCATGGGGGGCTACAACGCTGGCGAAGTCGCCAGTGGCATGGCGTGCGACTTCATCAAGGCCGAATTGGGCCGTTGGCTCCAGGAAGCAGCGCAAAACGCCAGCGACAGCGACGTCAAGCGCGCCATGGACATCTGCGTTGACAACGCCAATCGTGCCATTTTCAACGCCGCCAACTCTAACCCGACCTTTGCAGGTATGGGCACCACGCTGGTGCTTGGTGTCTTCCGTTCGGGTCGGCTCCTGATGGGGCACATCGGTGATTCTCGGGCTTATCGGTTCCGAGGTGGTCAGTTGCACCAAATCACCAAGGACCATTCCTTGCTTCAAGAGCAAATTGATGCCGGCATCATCACGCCTGAGCAAGCTGCATTCTCTGCCAACAAAAACTTGGTGACCCGCGCTTTGGGCGTGGAAGACATGGTTTTGTTGGAAACACACGTCCATGACATCCAGTCTGGTGATATTTATCTCATGTGTTCGGACGGACTGTCCGATATGCTGAGGGATCCTCAGATTGCAGCGGTCATGGCCGCGCATACTTCTTTGCCAGAAATGGGGGCGGCGTTGATTGCTGCCGCATGTGAGGCAGGCGGTCGAGATAATATTGCCGTGATTTTGATTCGGGCGCAGGGTGCTGCACAGCCGCAGGCTCGGTCATGGTGGCCATTCAAACGTTAAAGCAAATACCCGAGAGGTTTTTTCATGGGAAAGTTGGTCGTCTCACTTGACGGGGTTGTGATCAAAGAGGTCCAGATTACCAAGGACAAGACCACCCTCGGACGCCGCCCTTACAACGACATCGTGATCGATAACTTGGCGGTCAGTGGTGAGCACGCGGTCATGCAATTGGTTGGCTCAGACGTCTTCATCGAAGACCTGAACTCCACCAACGGCACGTACATCAACGGCAAAGCGGTCAAAAAGCAATTGCTCAATCACAACGACACGGTTGAGATTGGCAAGTACAAGATCAAGTTCATCAAAGACGAAGCGCCGGACTACGAAAAGACCATGATCATGCGCCCTGGCATGGTCCCGCCAGCCAACCCCTTTGTGGGCCAATCGGGCATGGCTGCTGCGTCTTCTGGCCCCAGCACCTCACCAGGCGGTTTGGGTGCACCTGCGCCCGCGCCCGCACCGGCTCCCTCGTTTGGCAACACCCTCACCGGTGGCTTGGCCAGTGGCTTCGGTGGCTTGGCGCCACAACAGCCAGCTTCCATCAAAGTGCTCAACGGTGCCGCAGCGGGCCGTGAAGTGGCCTTGACCAAGGTGGTGACCACTGTGGGCAAGCCTGGCGTCCAGGTGGCTTCCATCACCAAGCGACCAGGCGGCTATGTGTTTGCGCACGTTGAGGGGACATCTCGTCCTACCGTGAACAATAACCCTGTGGGAAATGAACCCTTGCAGTTGCGCTCGGGTGACGTCATTGAGTTGGCGGGCACCCAGATGCAATTCATTCAAGGCTGATTGAGCTTGAACAAGGCACCGAGCGCAGCATGATTCGAGTCCTGGGTTGTTCGGGCTCCATCGCCGCACGGTGCCACACCACTGCCTTCCTGTTGGATGACGACATCCTGATCGACGCAGGCAGCGGTGTCGGTGAGCTCCGTTTGGATGAGCTCGCTCGCATTGATCACGTGCTGATCACCCACAGTCACCTGGATCACATCCTCAGCATTCCCTTGCTGGCAGACAGTGTGATCAGGCTGAGGCAAGGTCCTGGTGGCCTGTCTGAACTGCGGCCCATCCACGTCTACGCCTTGCCAGAGACCTTGGAGGTGCTCAAGCAGCACATCTTCAATGGGGTCATCTGGCCAGACTTCACCCGCTTGCCCAGCGCCGCGCACCCCATCATTCGCCTGCTGCCTTTGCAAGTCGGCCAAGAGATGGTGTTCCCGGCGCGTGGGGGTGTGCCCGACCGCCGTGTGCGTGTCTTGCCAGCGGCCCATACCGTGCCAGCCGTGGGTTACGCCGTCGACACCCCCAACGGTTGGTGGGTGTTCACCGGCGACACGGGGCCCAATCCTGAGTTGTGGCGTGCGTTGAATGGTCAACGCATTTCCGAGTTGGTCATCGAAACGGCCTTTGGCAATGACGAGGCCCACTTGGCCCACATCAGCGGTCACCTCTCTCCGCAAAGCTTGGCGCAAGAATTGGCTCAGTTGGATGGTGAGGTCAGCGTGTACATCACCCACCCGAAGCCTGGCGAAGTGCCTGCGGTGCTGTCGCAAATCCGCGCGCTGGATAGCCGCCATCGGATTGAGCCCTTGCGAGAGGGGCAAAGATTTCACGTTAACAATCTGTCACAGGGGTGACTTGTTTCGTCACTGTTAACTGAGCTGACAAAAAATGTCAGCATGGTTTTGAAGCAGCTGAAACCGAAGCGACCAGAACTGTCAGTGGGTGGTGGGAAAAGCGGGCAAATGTCACACTTTTTCAGGTCTTGAAACCTGGCACAGCAACTGCCTAATAGAGAGTGCGGCCCGCGAAAACGGGTCAACCCCCAAGATCAGTTCATTGACAGCGGGCGAAGGCCCTAAGGAGTTCAATATGAAGAAGGCAATTCAAAAGGGTTTCACCCTGATCGAACTGATGATCGTTGTGGCGATCATCGGCATTTTGGCTGCTGTGGCGCTGCCTGCGTATCAAGATTACACGGTTCGTGCCAAAGTAACTGAAGGTTTGAGTTTGGCCTCTTCTTACAAGACTGCAATTGCAGACACGTTTGCTGCCCGTGGTCCTACCGGGATGGCTGCTTGTACCGATGCGGCATCTTGCCAAGCTATTGGTGTCACTTACTTGTCTAACAATCGTAACGTTACATCGATTCAAAGCGCCGCGACTGGGAAGATCACCATTGCGTTTTCCACTGCAGTGGTTCCTGCGACACAGAACACACTCATGATCGTGCCTCAAACCAACGCTGCGGCACCCGTCGATCTTGACTTGAGTGTTGCCGCGAACGCAGGTACGCCTTTCCAGTGGCAATGCCGTCCCGCTGCCACCAACGGTGTGCAAGCTAAGTACTTGCCAGCTAACTGCCGTAACACTGCTGCTGACTGATACCTTAGGAAGTTCATAAGGGCCACGTGGTAACACGTGGCCTTTTTGTCATTTGAAGGGAATACTTTTCGCCACTGAAATGTGGATTGGCATTTGAAATGAATGTGAAGTTGCTTCATCACATCAAGACAGCCTACATGCCATTCGTCTGGCATCTGCTGGGTTCCGCTTTGGTTGTGGCCATGGTTGGGCTTGTGGTTGTCAAATTCTGGTATCCGCACCCGTATGAAATGATGACGGGTGGATTAAATATTCTGCTTATCTTGGCGATCGTTGACCTAGTTTGCGGTCCTCTTTTGACACTTGTCTTGTTTAGTTCTCAAAAAAGCAGGCGTGAGATTCTCTTGGATATCGGTGTCATCATTTGTATCCAGTTCTTGGCGCTGGTCTATGGTGTGAGCCAGGTATACGAGGCTCGCCCGCTCTTTCTTGTCCACGAGGTTGATCGGTTTCGCGTTGTGGCGATGCCAGATTATCAAGGTCGGGTCGCAGGCAGCCAATTGGATCGGTTTTACAGTGGTACCGATTGGCGGTGGTTGTCGGGACCGATCGTGGTCGGTGTTAGAGAGCCAGAGAGTTCAGTTGAGCGACAGGAGGTGACGCTAGATGTATTGTCGGGTGGTCGAGACTATGGGCAGCGTCCTGAGCTTTATGTTCCTTATGACTCATCCTATTCAGCGAAAGTCCTAAAGCGTGCAAAGCCATTAGGTGATTTCCTAAGAGTGCATCCTGAACTTATGGCTGCCTCTCGTGATTTGTTGATTCACTCCAGGGTTGGTGTTGACCGTGCGGTTTTCGTGCCGGTCCAAGCGAGGCATGAGTGGGTTGCTGTGCTTGACCAATCCGCTCGAATCCTAGGTTTTCTGCCAGGCGACGGTTTTTCAGTCAGATAGTGGGGCTACCGTTTGCCCATCTTGGTTTTTCTTAACGATTTCGGGCTTATCTGAGTTGTGATTTCGTAGGCCGATTAAGACAGATGGCAGGCTAAAATCCCTGTTTCCCCGCAACAGCCCCACCCACCATGTCCGACACCACCAAGAACATCACCGCCATGGCCAACGCCATCCGTGCCCTTGCCATGGATGCCGTCCAACAAGCCAATTCCGGTCACCCCGGTGCCCCGATGGGCATGGCGGACATGGCCGTGGCCCTGTGGGGCCGCCACCTGCGTCACCACCCTGCGCAGCCGCAGTGGGCCGACCGTGATCGTTTCGTGTTGTCCAACGGCCATGCGTCGATGCTGATTTATGCCCTGCTGCATCTGTCGGGTTATGACCTGTCGATTGACGACCTGAAGGCCTTCCGCAAGCTGCACAGCAAGACCCCCGGCCACCCCGAAGTGGGCATCACCGCTGGTGTCGAAACCACCACTGGCCCATTGGGTCAGGGCATCACCAATGCCGTGGGCTTCGCCTTGGCCGAGAAGATGCTGGCGGCTGAGTTCAACCGCGATGGCCACGCCATTGTGAACCACTACACCTATGCCTTCCTGGGCGACGGTTGCTTGATGGAAGGCATCAGCCACGAAGCTGCGGCTTTGGCTGGCGCTTGGAAGCTGAACAAGCTGATCGCTTTGTACGATGACAACGGCATCTCCATCGACGGTCAGGTCGCGCCATGGTTCATTGACGACACCCCTAAGCGCTTTGAAGCTTACGGCTGGAACGTCATCGACATGATCGACGGCCACGATGTGGACGACGTCGATGGCGCCATTGCCAAGGCCAAGTTGAGCACCGACAAGCCCACGCTGATCGTCTGTAAGACCAGCATTGGCAAGGGCTCGCCCAACCGCGCGAATACCGCTAAGGCCCACGGGGAGCCGCTGGGTGGCGACGAAATCAAGTTGACCCGCGAAGCCATTGGCTGGTCGCACGATCCTTTCGTGATTCCCGAAGAGGTCTATGCCGATTGGGACGCCAAGGCTGAAGGCGAACAACTGGTGGAAGACTGGAACCAGCGTTTCGCTGCCTACCAGAAGGCCTTCCCTGAGCTGGCGGCCGAATTCACCCGCCGTATGGCTGGCGACTTGCCTGCCAACTTCGCTGAAGTCTGTGTGCAAGCCGTGGCCGCTGCGCACGACAAGGCTGAGACCGTCGCCAGCCGTAAGGCCAGCCAGATCGCGTTGGAATTCTTCACTGCAGCCTTGCCTGAAATGCTGGGTGGCTCCGCTGACTTGACTGGCTCGAACCTGACCAACACCAAGAGCACGCCTGCGCTGCGTTTTGGTGACGAAGGCCAAGTGGTGTTGACCGAAGGCAAGCCAGGCCGCCACATCAACTACGGTGTGCGCGAGTTCGGCATGGCCGCCATCATGAACGGCGTGGCCCTGCACGGTGGTTACATCCCCTACGCTGGCACCTTCCTGACGTTCTCTGACTACAGCCGCAATGCCATCCGCATGGCTGCGCTGATGAAGCAGCGCGTGATTCATGTGTTCACCCACGACTCCATCGGTCTGGGCGAAGACGGCCCCACTCACCAGTCCATTGAGCACGCGGCCAGCCTGCGTTTGATCCCTGGTCTGGATGTCTGGCGTCCTGCTGACACCACCGAAACCGCTGTGGCCTGGTCCATGGCGCTGGCCAACAAGAATCGCCCCTCGGCGCTGTTGCTGTCGCGTCAGAACCTGCCCTATGCCCCCAAGCAAGATGCGGATGTCATCACGCAAGGCGCATATATCTTGGCCGAACCCTCAGAGGTGGGGTTGAAGAAAAAGCCCGTTGCCGTGATCATCGCGACCGGTTCTGAAGTCCAGTTGGCGCTGCATGCGCAAGCTGAGTTGGCCAAGGCCGGTGTGCCTGTGCGCGTGGTGTCCATGCCCTCAACCACCGTGTTTGACCGCCAGCCCCTGGACTACAAGAAGAGCGTGTTGCCGGTTGGCCTGCCCCGCGTGGCGGTCGAAGCTGGCGTCACGGACTTCTGGTGGAAGTATGGTGTCTCTGCTGTCGTTGGCATCGACACCTATGGCGAGTCGGCCCCCGCAGGCGACCTGTTCAAGCACTTTGGTTTCACCACTCAAAACGTGGTCGACACCGTGAAGGTGGCTTTGGGTCTGGCCAAGCGTCGCTGATCGCTGCGTACTGAATTCATATCACGTTGTTTCTTGTCTTATTGAGGATCTCGTCATGACCATCAAGGTTGGTATCAACGGCTTTGGCCGTATCGGTCGCATGGTGTTCCGCGCTGCTGTGCAAAACTTCGCCAACGACATCGAAATCGTCGGCATCAACGATCTGCTGGAGCCCGACTACCTGGCTTACATGTTGAAGTACGACAGCGTGCACGGCCGCTTCAAGGGCGACGTGGCTGTGGACGGCAACACCTTGGTCGTCAACGGCAAGAAGATCCGCCTGACCGCCGTGAAGAACCCCGCTGAACTGAAGTGGGACGAAGTCGGCGCTGACGTCGTGATCGAATCGACCGGCTTGTTCCTGACCAAGGAAACCGCTGAAGCCCACATCAAGGCTGGTGCCAAGAAGGTGATCATGTCGGCGCCTTCCAAGGACGACACCCCCATGTTCGTCTACGGTGTGAATGACAAGACCTACGCCGGTCAAGCCATCATCTCCAACGCTTCTTGCACCACCAACTGCTTGGCACCTGTGGCCAAGGTGTTGAACGACACCTTCGGCATCAAGCGCGGCCTGATGACCACTGTGCACGCAGCTACCGCCACTCAGAAGACCGTGGACGGTCCTTCGAACAAAGACTGGCGCGGCGGCCGTGGCATCCTGGAAAACATCATTCCTTCCAGCACTGGCGCTGCCAAGGCCGTGGGCGTGGTGATCCCTGAGCTGAACAAGAAGCTGACCGGCATG
Source organism: Aquabacterium sp. (assembly GCA_046299355.1). GTDB lineage: Bacteria > Pseudomonadota > Gammaproteobacteria > Burkholderiales > Burkholderiaceae_C > Aquabacterium. Next base: position 61,891 of record JBKBIO010000005.1, read on the forward strand.
TCGTTCCGCGTGCCCACTTCCGACGTGTCCGTGGTTGACCTGACCGTGGAACTGAACAAGGAAGCTTCTTACGAAGACATCTGCGCTGCCATGAAGGCTGCCTCGACTGGCGCCATGAAGGGCGTGCTGGGTTACACCGAAGACAAGGTGGTGGCCACCGATTTCCGTGGCGAGCCATGCACTTCCGTGTTCGACGCCGAAGCTGGTATCGCCCTGGACAAGACCTTCGTGAAGGTCGTCGCTTGGTACGACAACGAGTGGGGCTACTCCAACAAGTGCTTGGAAATGGCTCGTGTCATCGCCAAGTAATGGCTGTGATGTGATCAGTCTGTTGGGCTGATCTCGCACGAGAGCCCCTTCGGGGGCTTTTTTTATTTGCGTAACAAATCTTGTCAACGTGGGTAAAGCTGCGCACCGAGTTCGGGCGTGCTGGGATAATCGGCACCTCGTTTCAATTTGCGCCGCGAATGTGGCGCACCGTAGAAAGCAGTTCAGCGTGTTGGGGCATCGCATGAGTCATGGGCAGTACCTTCTCAGACGTCTGTTGGCGTGTGTGCTGCTTCTCATGTTCGGGCTCGTACCGCTCAAGGCGATGGCGGCGACACCGCAATTGGCTCACGGCGTGATCGTTAAGCTCAAAGAGCGGGGCCCTGTGGTGCCGCCGGCCTTACAGGGCAATCCATCTCGTTGGTCTTTCGATTCCAGCACTCGCCAGCACATGCGCTTGGTTTCCGCAGCATGGCGCCAGGGTGTTCAATTTGACTCGATCAAACGTTCTGCCTTTGCCGCACATGTATTGCGGACCAAGCAGCCTATTCCATTGGCTCAAGCGGAAGCTTTTGCCAAACGATTGGCTCAAGACGCCGATGTGGAATGGGCGCTGCCCAATGCCATCGAGAAAGCAGCGACGGTCGGCGCACCAAACGACACATATTACGCTGTTCAAAGTTGGTTGTATCCCCGAGTGAGTGACACCCGTGGTGTTGCAGACTTTCCTCTGGCATGGAACCGTTTGTATGGGCTGTCGCTCAATCCGGTTGTGGTTGCCGTTTTGGATTCTGGTGTGCCGGGTGGGCATGAGGATCTCGATAATCAACTCTTACCGGGTTACGACTTTGTCTCCGATGTTGAAAACGCGCGAGATGGCAATGGTCTGGATAGCGATGCGAGTGATCCTGGGAATTGGTTGAGCCCTGGCGAGATTGCTTCGAACCCGGTTTACTACTCTGGCTGCAGACCCCATGACAGCAGTTGGCACGGCTTAGCCATTGCCGGCATGCTGGCTGCGCGCACCAACAATTGGGTTGGTGGGGCGGGCATGTTGTGGCAGTTGCGCAGCACCCCTTCTAATCCGTTCTTGCTGCCGGTGCGTATTGCAGGAGCCTGCGGCGCAGAAGTGAGTGACATCATTGAAGGCATGCTTTGGGCTGCTGGTGTCGCTTACCAAGGCTCGCCTAGCTTGAATGCGAACCCCGCGAGAGTAATCAATTTGAGCTTTGGTGGCGATGGTGCGTGTACTGGAAATTTGCAAGCTGGTAGTCCGAGTTGGATGTACGTGCAGGCGGTGCAGGCCCTTCGGCGCCAAGGCGTGCTGGTGGTCGCATCTGCGGGTAATGGGGGTAGCGATGAAATCGGTTTGCCAACTCCGACGCGTCCGGCCAATTGCCCTGGGGTCCTGGCGGTAACGGGATTACATGTGAACGGCTTCAAAGCCAGTTTTGCCAATCTGCTGGTCGGTGTTCCGGATGGCATCGCCGTGATGTCTGGGGAAACATTGGGTTCGAGTCAGGCGCTCGATAGCGTGATCACCACTTGGCACGATGGTCTCACCGACCTCAACAGTGGGTCCTTTACCTATGGCGGCATGATCGGAACCAGTTTTTCTGCCCCGATGGTGGCTGGTACGGCGGCCATGATGCTGGCGGTGAATCCCGCTTTGTCGGTCGATCAACTGGTTGAGGGATTGAAGGTGTCGGCCATGCCTTTCCTGACCCAATCCGAGGCTGCCGCCAATGGTTTGCCGAGCAATTTGCCTCAATGTGACGAGTCGTCTGCATCAACGCGAGGGCAGTGCTACTGCACCACCCGCACGTGCGGTGCAGGCATTCTGAACGCGCCACAAGCCATCGACTATGCGTTGGCGACAACGGGTGATCGTGTCGTGGGCAGCCCTGAAACTGCAACCTTCTTCACCCCAGATCGATTGGCGACCACAACAACGCGCGGTAGCTCAAGTGGTGGTGGCGCGATGGACCTGGCCTCGCTGGCCTTTATCTCGATGCTGCTGGGGCTGACGTTGCTGGCGGGTGGCAAGCGATAAAGCCCTTGCCCTCAGGCATCTTGATGCCTGACATGGCGGTTTGCATGGCAGCCGTGGCTTGAGCCACTCGCACGACTTGCAAGTCCATCGGCGGGCGGGCGGTGACGACCCGCGCAGATCGCACCCCCCGTGCACGCAGGCTGTCGAGTGCAATCACGGCATCATCTTGGCGGTTAAATTTGCCCAGTGACAAACCATTGGCGAGCGCTGCCGGCGTCTGAACCCGCTCAATGGCCAGATTGCGCAAACGTTTCAGTTCAGCCACTTTTCGATCCACCGCAGTGGGGTCGGCAAAGGGGCCCATGTAGATCATGTATTCGCCGGAAACGGCCACCGTTTCTGTCACCCAGCTGTTGGCGGGCAAGACCGCTTTCAGAGACTCGATGGTTTGCGCGCCTTCAGCCGAGTCAAATGGACCGGCTTCCAAGCACTGTGTGGGTTCAGCCACGGCCGAGCTGGCCGCCGTCGCAACTGCGGGCGCGGCGGGTGCTGAACTGCTATGGGAGATCACGATCAGCTTTTCGGGATGAATTTGTTGGCTGAGTCGGTTCGATTCGGTTTGCTGGGCTGGCGCCAGACCCAGGGTGTCTTTCAGCCAGCCATGACTCCAGGCGTAAAACGCCAGATTGATCAGGGCAAGTACAAGCACCAAATAGCGCAGCATGGGTGTTCGGGGTGTTAGTTAGAGGTCAGACGCACGGTGACGTCACCGGTGGTCCAAGTCTGGATTTGTCCGTCAGTATGCACGAGCAGGCCACCTTGCTGATTCACGCCCACCGCGCGGCCTTCCTGTTGGGGGGCATCTACGCCGGGTTGTGCGTGGGCATGGGTCCACAGGTATACCGACTGGTTTTGGAGCCCGTCACGGGCCTCGTAGGCGGCTTGGAGAGGAGTAAATCCGGTCACCTCAAAGCGACGCACGGCGTCCAGCAGGTCAGAGGCCAGCCAAGTCCACACTTGACCGGGTTTGAGTGAGGGACGATCGGCGGGCCAGGCTTCGCTCAGATTGGCCGATTGGGGCAGGTCGACCGCAGGAGTGACGTTGAGGCCCACGCCAATCACCACCCAGCGTTGGTCGGGGGGCAAGTGGGGCGACGCCGTGGCCTCAATCAAGACGCCACCCAGCTTGCGTTGTTGCCACCACAGGTCGTTGGGCCATTTCAGTTGGGTGAGCGGGGCGGTCAAGCTCAATTGTTGGCAGGCCGCATCGATTGATTGGGCCAGCGCCAAACCTACCGCGAGGGACAAGGCGCTGCCCCCGCCAGGAATTTGCTCCAGCCGCATAGGCAAACCCAGCGAAAACGTGAGGCATTGCCCCGCTTGGGCTTGCCAGACGCGGCCTTGCCGACCTCGGCCAGCAGTTTGCCGAACGGCTGTGAGCAGGGTGGGGCCGACGTCCGGTGTGCGCGCACGCGCCATCAGGGCGGTGTTGGTGGAGCCCACTTCCCGCAATACCTCGACGCTCAGGCCTGGATGTTGGCCATAACTGCGTGCCCAGATGGCTTCCGATGCCGCGTTGAGGTCAGCGTACAACGCTTGGTCGACGTTGGCGTCGTGGTTAGCGGTGTCCTGCAACGGTGTCGGCCCTCGGGTTGGCAATCAATCAGTGCCGACTGATCAGCGACGGCCGCGTTTAGAGGCCAGCATGGTGCCGCGGCAGTTGTCGGCGCCACACCAGCAGGCGTATTCCTTTTTCAGCTTGGCCGTCATGCGCGCATCGATCACCAAACCGTAGTCAAAGAACAACTCTTCGCCCGGGTGGATGTCGCGCAGGGCCTTCAGGAACACGCGGTTGCCGTCTTGCTCCGCTTCCAGGTTGGGGTCACACGAGTGGTTGATCCACTTGGCAGAGTTGCCGTTGTACTTGCCGTCGATGACGTGACCGTCGTCCAAATGGAAGTAAAACGTGTGATTGGGCTGCTCGGGGTCGTGTGGATGTCGATCCAAGGCCTCTTCCCAGGTGATGATCTCGCCCTTGTACTCGATCACGGTGTCGCCGGCCACAATGGGCGCAATCGCGTAGACGCCTTTGCCGTGGATGCCAGATTGTCTGACTTGAATACGACGACTGGATGCCTTGGGGGAAGAGGGAGCTTGCGTCATCGACAACTTTGGGTACATTGAAATGAGTGGGCGCGCGCGTGTGCGTGTGTGCGCATGCGTACGTGCGCGCGAGGCCCGATTCTAGTCAACAAAATACATAAACCATGAGCAAAGCCCTGGTCATCGCTGAGAAGCCTTCCGTCGCACAAGACATCGTGCGGGCCTTGACGCCTGTGGATGGCAAATTCGAGAAGCATGATGACTACTTCGAGAGCGAGCACTATGTGGTCAGCTCTGCAGTCGGTCACCTGGTCGAGATCAAGGTGCCGGAAGAGTTTGACGTCAAGCGCGGCAAATGGAGTTTTGCCAACTTGCCGGTCATTCCGCCGCACTTTGATCTGAACCCGATCGACAAGAGCAAGAGCCGGCTCAATGCCCTGGTCAAGCTCATCAAGCGCAAAGATGTCGACACCCTGATCAACGCATGTGACGCGGGGCGTGAGGGTGAACTGATCTTCCGCCTGATCGTGCAGTTTGCTGCCGACAGCACCGCGACCACCCGCGCCAAAGGCCTGGGCAAGGAAGTGAAGCGCTTGTGGATGCAGAGCATGACGCCGCAGGCCATTCGTGACGGCTTTGACAAGCTGCGAACCGATGAGCAGATGATGCCTTTGGCCAACGCCGCACGTTGCCGCTCCGAAGCCGACTGGCTGGTGGGCATCAACGGCACGCGCGCCATGACGGCGTTCAACTCGCGCGATGGGGGTTTCTTCCTGACCACCGTGGGCCGGGTGCAGACACCCACCTTGTCGATCGTGGTGGAGCGTGAAGAAAAGATCCGCAAGCACGTGTACCGCGACTATTGGGAAATTCGTGCCAGCTTTGGTGCCGCGCAAGGCGCGTACGAAGGCAAATGGTTCGACCCCAAGTGGAAGAAGAACGAACAAGACCCCGAAGCCAAGGCTGATCGCATCTGGTCGAAAGCCGATGCCGATGCCATTGCCAAGGCGGTAGAGGGCCAAACGGGCACGGTCACCGAAGAAGCCAAGCCCAGCACGCAGTCCAGCCCCTTGTTGTATGACTTGACCACGCTGCAGCGCGAGGCCAACTCGCGTTTTGGATTCAGTGCCAAGACCACCTTGGGTCTGGCCCAAGCCTTGTATGAAAAGCACAAGGTCTTGACCTACCCGCGTACCGATTCGCGCGCGCTGCCTGAAGATTACCTGGGCGTGGTCAAGCAAACCATGGGCATGATTGCAGATGAAGACATGCCCGGGCCCCTGCGCGACCTGGCGCAGCACGCCCGTGTGGCACTGAATGAGGGCTATGTGAAGCCCAACAAGCGGGTGTTTGACAACAGCAAGATCTCAGATCACTTTGCCATCATCCCCACGCTGCAAGCGCCAAAGAGCCTGACCGAAGCCGAGTCCAAGTTGTATGACATGGTGGTCAAGCGCTTCCTGGCGGTGTTTTTCCCACCGGCCGAATTCATGGTCACCACCCGCATCACCAAGGTGGCGGTGCCCGGTGCCGAGCACTGCTTCCAGACCAATGGCAAGGTGTTGGTCAAGCCGGGTTGGATGGCCGTGTATGGCAAGGAAGCGCAAGACGATGAGTCGGGCGCGAACTTGGTGGCGGTTAAACCCAACGAGGCCGTCACGGCCGATGACATTGCGGTCAATGCCCTGAAGACCAAGCCGCCTGCACGCTACAGCGAAGCGACGCTGCTGAGCGCCATGGAAGGCGCAGGCAAGTTGATTGACGACGAAGAGTTGAAAGCGGCGATGACCGAAAAGGGCTTGGGCACGCCAGCGACCCGTGCGGCCATCATCGAAGGTTTGATCACGGAAAAATACATCTTCCGTGAGGGACGCGAACTGATCCCCACGGCCAAGGCTTTCCAGCTGATGACCTTGTTGCGCGGCTTGGGCGTGGAAGACTTGACCAAGCCCGAGTTGACCGGCAACTGGGAATTCAAGCTGTCTGAAATGGAAAAGGGCCGCTTGAGCCGCGAAGCCTTCATGGACGAGATTGCAGCCATGACGCAGCGCGTGGTGCAAAAGGCCAAGGAATACGACCGCGACACCATTCCTGGTGATTACGCCACCCTGAGCACCCCTTGCCCCAATTGTGGTGGCGTGGTGAAGGAAAACTACCGCCGCTTCACTTGCACAGGCAAGCACGGTGGCGACGCCGAAGGCGGTACAGGCTGTGGCTTCAGCATGACCAAGATCCCTGCGGGCCGCAGCTTTGAGTTGCATGAAGTCGATCAGCTCTTGCGTGACCACAAATTGGGCCCGCTGGAAGGCTTCCGATCGAAGGCCGGTTGGCCCTTCACCGCGGAATTGAAGTTGGTACGTGACGACGAGTTGAACAACTGGAAGATGGAGTTCGACTTCGGCGAAGACGCTAAGAAGGACGAAGAAGCTGGCGAAGCCGTCGACTTCAGTGGTCAGACCAGTTTGGGCACCTGCCCGAAGTGCCAAGGCCATGTCTACGAACATGGTGCGAACTACGTCTGTGAAAACGCCGTGGGTCCAGCCACGTGTGACTTCAAGAGCGGCAAAATCATCTTGCAGCAGCCCATTGCGACCGAGCAGATGAGCAAGTTGCTGGCCACGGGCAAGACCGATCTGCTGGAGAACTTCGTGTCCAACAAAACGCGCCGCAAGTTCAAGGCCTTCTTGAGTTGGGATGCCAAGGCTGGCAAGGTGGGATTTGAGTTTGAGCCGCGTGCGGCCAAGGCCCCTGCCAAGAAGGCGGCGCGCAAAACCGCCAAAACTTGATCTGGACGAGGCCCGAGTGATGCGTACATGAGTCAAATGGCTCATGTGTCACGCAACTGTCATAAATGGACTTAGGGTTTACGCTAAATTTCACCCCGTTGATTCAAACGGTGTGGAGTTCCCTTGTTGTTTGTTGTTCGCAAAATTCTTGCCGGTGTCGTGTTGACTTGGGTCGCCAGTGGCGCCTTGGCCAATGCCGTTCAAATCTCTGGGGCGGGTGCGACCTTTCCTGCCCGTGTGTACGCACGTTGGACGGAACAGTTCGCCAGCCAGAACCCGCGTGTGCAAGTGCAATACAAGCCAACCGGATCGGGTGATGGCGTCAAGCAGATCGGCGCGCGGTCGGTGCACTTTGGCGGTACGGATACCCCACTGAGCCCTCAAGAGTTGGCGCAAAAGGGTTTGATTCAGATCCCGATGCTGGTGGGTGGCTTGGTGCCTGTGGTGAACCTGCCTGGTGTGGGGAGCAATAAGCTGGTGCTGGATGGCGCCACCTTGGCCGAGATCATGCTGGGTCGCATCAACAACTGGAATGACCCGGCCTTGGCCAAGCTCAACCCGGGTCTCAATCTGCCCGCCAAGCCGATTGTTCGCGTGGTGCGTGAAGACTCATCGGGCTCGACAGAAGGCTTCACGCGCTATCTGGCATTGTCTTCCTCTCGGTTCAAGCAAACGGTGGGTGAATCCAAGAAGCCGACGTGGCCAGGTAAAGTCATCGAGGCCAAGGGCAATGATGGCGTGGTGGATGCGGTCCGAGAGCAGGTGGGTGGCATCACCTATGTGTCTTACGACCGTGTCGCGAAGGATCAATTGACCGCGGTGAAACTGGTCAACCCAACCGGCCGAGCCGTGGCGGCCTCGGAAGAGGGCTTCAAAGAAGCGATCCTCGGGTCAGACGTGTATCGACAAGGGGACGACAGCGCGTCGTTGCTGAACGTGGCGCGCAAGGAGGCTTGGCCGATCACGCTGACCAGCTATGTCTTGCTGGACACACGCCCCAAAGACAAGGTCGCGGCCAACTGGTCCGCCCACTATGTGTACTGGTGTTTCATGCACGGCGATGATTTGACCCGTGGCACTGGCTTTGCACCCTTGCCCTCGCGTGTGCAGGCCAAATTGGTGGCCCGCTTGACGCAAATTCACGGCCCCGACGGCGAAGTGCCCAAATTCATCCAGCCCTGACAAATCGTCGCGCTAGATGTATGGTGTGAGCTCCAGTAAGAGGAGCGTCACATGGCCTGGATTCGATCGCGTCACAGCGTGCTGCACCCTGACAACGGGATGCAGCATCCCTTGAGTTCCGAGATCACGCCTCAGGCGGTGTATCAGCAGCGTCGCGATTGGCTCAAAGCAGCCTCTGCAAGTGGCTTGTTGCTGCCAGGTGCCCCGCTGGCTTGGGCCGCAGCAGGATCAACGTCCGCCCAGCTCACCCCGCGCCCCGGCAAATTGGCCGCTTTGCCTGCCCAGAAGAGTGCAGTGGCGGGCGCGCAAGTCATGGACAAACTCACGTCCTACGAGGATGTGAGCACCTACAACAACTTCTACGAGTTTGGTACGGACAAGGATGACCCGGCCAAGCGCGCCCACACGCTCAAGACGCGCCCCTGGTCGGTGGTGGTCGAGGGGGAAGTCAAAAAGCCCATCACCGTCGATCTGGACACTCTGATGAAATGGGGCGCGATGGAAGAGCGCATCTATCGCCTGCGCTGTGTTGAGGGCTGGTCGATGGTGATTCCGTGGATTGGTTATTCGCTGTCGACGGTGCTCAAAAAAGTGGAGCCCACCAGCAAGGCCAAGTTTGTCGAGTTGGTGACGCTTGCCGATCCGCAGCAAATGCCCGGCGTGCGCGGTCGCGTGCTGGATTGGCCCTATGTGGAGGGGCTCCGCATGGACGAGGCCATGCACCCGCTGACCATGCTGGCCTTTGGCTTGTATGGCGAGGTCTTGCCCAATCAGAACGGCGCCCCGGTGCGCTTGGTGGTGCCTTGGAAGTATGGTTTCAAGAGCGCCAAATCCATCGTCAAGATTCGTTTGGTGGAGAAAGAGCCGCTCTCGTCATGGACCAAGGCGGCTCCCCGCGAATATGGTTTTTATTCGAACGTGAACCCCACGGTGGATCATCCCCGCTGGAGTCAGGCCAGTGAGCGGCGCTTGGGCGAGGGCGGCTTGTTCAGCCCTAGGCGGCCCACCCTGATGTTCAACGGCTACGAGGCGCAGGTCGGACAGTTGTATGCTGGCATGGATCTGAAAAAGTTCTACTGATTTCCATGCAACTCTCTCGTGTGAATGGTTGGCTGTTGAAGCCATGGGTGAAGCCGCTGTTGTGGCTGGTGTGTGCGCTGCCCATGGTGGCCTTGTTCGTGGCGGCCGCGATGAACCAGTTGGGTGCCAACCCGGCTGAAAAACTGGTCAAGGAAACCGGTGAGTGGACCTTGCGATGGCTGTGGTTGACGCTGGCTATTTCTCCCTTGCGCGACGTGGCGAGCCTGCCCAGTTTGTTGCGCTATCGGCGCAGCCTCGGGGTGACCGCGTTTGTGTATGCGGCGGTGCACTTTGCGGCCTACGCCTGGTTGGACAAGGGCTTGGTCGTGGACGACATCATCAAAGATGTCCTCAAGCGCAATTTCATCTTTGTCGGGGTCGCGGCTTTGGTGTTCATGCTGCCCTTGGCCATGACGTCCTTCAATGCAGCCATTCGTGCCATGGGTGGCCGTGCGTGGCAGCAATTGCACAAGTTGGTGTACCTGGTGGCCATGCTGGGCTTGCTCCACTTTTATTGGAAAAAATCAGCCAAGAACGACACCACCGAGGTGATGGTTTATGCCCTCATTTTGGCGCTGCTCTTGGGTTGGCGGGTGATGCGTAAGGGCGGCTTCAAAGCACTGTGGCAGGTCCGTTGACATGCTGGATCTGGTGCTGTTGTTTGTGCCTTTTTTCGCCCTGGTGGTGATGGGGTGGGGCGCCACGCGCTCCGGCTTGTTGGCCGTGGAAGGCATTGGTGCGCTCAATACCTTCGTGCTGTTTTTTGGGCTGCCGGCCATGGTGTTTCGGCTCAGTGCCAGCGGGGCCTTGCAGCAAACGGGCTTGAGTGGTTTGCTGCTGGCCTATGGCTTGGGCGGTGCGGTGGTGATGGCTTTGGCGCTGGTGTGGACCCTGCGTGCGGGCTTGGCGCGACGCGATGGCGGTTTGGTCGCTTTGGTGACCACCTTCCCCAACACGGGCTTTTTGGGCTTACCTTTGTTGACCGCCTTGTTGGGTCAACAAGCGGCGGGGCCGGTTGCGGCGACCCTGATCGTCGATGTGTTGATCTTCAGTTCTCTGGCCTTGGCCTGGGCGCATTCGCGTCCCGATGAAGGACACCATGATGGCGCTTGGGCTGCGCTGGCCTCATCCCTCAAAGGCGCTTTGCGTAACCCCTTGCTGTGGTCGATGGCGCTGGGCTTGATGGTGTCGGTCTCCGGTCGCGTGGTGCCCCACACCCTTGACGAGGTGCTGCGCCTGTTGGCACTGGCGGCATCGCCCGCGGCCTTGTTCACCTTGGGGGCCATGTTGGCGCGCGCACAGATGAGGCCGGCTCCGGGGCGTTGGGTCTCGTCGGGCGCCATCGTCTGGTGGACGAGTTTGAAGCTGGTGGTGCATCCCGCTGCGGTGTGGCTGGCTGCTCAGGTCCTGCGCGCCAGTGGTGTCACGGTGCCTGATGCGGGGTTGATCACCCTGATGCTGGCAGCTGCATTGCCCTCGGCCAGCAATGTGTCGATGCTGGCGGAAAGAGAAGGCGCCAACACGGCCTTGGTGGCGCGCATCATCTTGTGGACGACAGGCCTGGCCTTGTTGTCGATTTCACTTTGGGCGACTGGGCTCGGGCGTTAATTGTGCCCAAGCCCCTGCCTGTTGCCCTTCTCAGGCCACGGTGACGGCAGTTTGATCGCGCAAGACGGTCGCGGTGGTGGTGCGGGCGATCACCGCCGTGCTGGGTGCCTGGTTGCCCACCAATCGATTGACCTGTTTGAACTCGCAGCTCAGTTTGGTGGGTGTCAAGGTCACCACGGCAAAGCCTTGCGCATCGGTGCGTGCGTATTTCAGCCAGGGGTTGGATTGCAAGCCCGATAAGACTTGAGCCAAGCCCAACAGGGTGGTGTTGAAGCTGGGGTTGGCTTTCAACGCCGCCAAGAGCTGTTCGGTCAGTGCATCGAGTTGTGCCTCGGGTGCGCCGGCTTGGGCCAGTGCGCCGCGCACTTGAACACGCGCTTGTTCTGCCAGCGCATTCAGATCAGGGGCGGTTTGACCCATGGTGTAGTCGAGCAGGTTGAAGGTGATGTTCAGGGTGCCCAACGGTGTGCCAGTCGGGATGCTGATCGGGTAGTACACCAAGGTGGCCAAGTCTGACGACAGGTTGCCCACGGCATCCCGCAGGTAGGAGAAGAAGGAGTCGGAGCTCATGCCTGCGGTGACCAGATCGACCATGGTGGGTGTGCCGCCATTGGGGGCGTCGAAGTCATCACTCACCGTGCCTGCAAAGAAGGCGTGGATGTCGCCTGTGAGGGCCACCACGTTCTTCACATTGTTGCTGCGCAGGTGTTGCATCAAGGCTTTGCGCTCACCGTTGTAGCCATCCCATTGGTCGGCGTTGAGCAGGAACTGGGCAAAGTAAGGCGCCAATGCGGCTTGCTTGCCGGCCGCCACAACGAAGGGCGAGTTGGCCTTGTTGGCTTGGATGTCTGCCTTCACATAGCCAAAGGCCAAGGTTTGTGCAGCGGCAGTGACTTGTGCCGTGGTGCCATTGGGCGCAGCCGCTTTGGCGGCGTTGTAGCAAGCAGCAGCGATGCCAGCTTGCGTGGGTTGCAGGCCAGCACCGACCGCGGCGGCCAGCATGTCGGTGGACATGGCATCTGCAGTGGCGATGGCGGTGGCCGCAGCGATGGCGGTGCCTTGATCCGCCCCGGCTGTGACGGCTGCCACGATGGCTGAGGCCACAGGGGCGTTGCCACCCGTGTTGGGCAGGACTTGGCCGATTTGCGTGGCCAAGGTGTTGATCGATCCCAGTGCGATCAAGGTGGCGATGGCATCGGTGCCGCTCAGGCCCATGCGCAACAAGGACACCTCATTGCCCCACAGCTTCCAGGTGGCGGTGGCGCTGCTCATGGTGTCCTTCCACCACTGGCGTTGCTGGTCGCCCAACATGGACACGAGTGTCAGGTTGCCGCCCGCTGCGGCGATCTTGGCGGCTTCGACCGTGGCCAAGGTCGCCGAAGGCACCATGTAGCGCGTACCGATGCTGCCAAGGGGCTGCCCGGTGGCGGGGTTCGGGGCGGCTTCGGGGATCAAGTGATCGGCGCGATAGAGGCGCTGATCTGTCATCACCAGATGAGCCAACTTGCCGAATTGGAAGTCGCGGTAGATGCGAATGCCTTCGATGTCGGTGGCCTTCTCGTCATATTGAATGTCGGCGGGCATGAATTCATACCAGGCCTGGTTGGCACTCAGTCGACGTGTCTTTTGATGGGTGTTGTCGCCCACGACGCCATTGAAGGTGCCGTTGTCGTAGGTGCTGGCATCTTGCCAACAGTCGTCAGAGAACTCGTGGTCGTCCCAGATGGCGATCATGGGGAAGCGCTCATGCATGGCTTGCAGGCGCGGGTCGGTCCGGTACTGTTTGTAGAGGTAGCGATAGTCGTCCAGGCTGATCGCGTACTTGGCGCCGGAGCTGCCATTTTTGTAGTTGCCATCGGGCAGGCTCAGTGCCGTGTGGCGGCTCTCGACCAAGCCGGTTTGGAAGGCCTCGCCCACGGTTTCGTAGATGTAGTCGCCCAAGTGGATGAAGAAGTCCAGATCGTCTTGCTTGGCCAGTTCGCTGTAGCCGGCCCAGTGGTTGATGCTCCAGTCCTGACACGAGATGAAGGCGAACTTCATCTGGCTCACATCGGCGCGCTTGGCTGGTGCCGTCTTGAAGCGGCCGATCTTGGAGCGCACGTCACCCGCAATGAACTGGTAGTAGTAGACCGTGCTGGGTTCCAGGCCGCTGACCTTGTGGCGTGCGGTGCCATCAAAGTCTGAGAAGGCGGGCACGGGTTGTTTGGCCACGATGCGGCCCTTCAGGTCGGTCTGGGTGCCCACCAGCGCTTTGTTCTTGTCAGAGCTGCTGATGTAGAGACCGATGGTGACATCGGTCCCTGCGGGAACAGTGGCCACGTCGCTGAGTGCCGAGTTCACGACCCGAGTCCACAACACCACGCCATCGGGGCGTGGATCGGCCGATGCGACCGATTGAGGGAACTTCCAGTTTTTGCCTGTGGCAAAAGGCGGCAGGTCGACCACACAACCCGACAGGGTGGTGGTCAGGCCCGAAGCCAGGGCGGTGGTGGTGAACAGGCTACCGAACTTGAGAAACTGACGACGATCCATGGCTGACTACTCCAAATGAAACTCACCTCCCTGGTGAGTAATTTGGTGTCATCCTAGGTTTCGCTTGTGTCTGTTTCTTGACCTCAGGCGTCAATTCGAAAATAAACGCGCAAGGGCAATCCCTGTGTGGGTTTTCGCTTTGATGACGGCTTCCGGCGTGCCTTGTGCTGCCACCTTGCCACCGCCTGTGCCGCCTTCTGGGCCCATGTCGATGATCCAGTCGGCCTCAGCAATCACGTCCAGATCGTGCTCGATGACCACCACGCTGTGGCCGCCATCAACCAGGCGGTGTAAGACCTTGATCAATCGCGCCACGTCAGCCAGGTGCAGGCCCACGGTGGGTTCATCCAGCACATACAGGGTGTGCGGGGCCTTGTTGCCGCGCTTGGTGACGTCGTCGCGCACCTTGCTCAACTCGGTGACCAGCTTGATGCGCTGGGCTTCGCCGCCTGACAAAGTGGGCGAGGGCTGGCCCAGCGTCAAGTAACCCAAGCCCACGTCTTGCAGCAACTTCAGCGGGTGCGAAATGGCAGGCATGGAGGCGAAGAACTCCACGGCTTCGTCCACTTCCATTTTCAGCACATCGCCAATCGACTTGCCTCGCCAGGTGGCGGCCAGTGTTTCGGGGTTGAATCGCAGGCCGTTGCAGGCGTCGCAATGCACCTTCACGTCGGGCAGGAAGGCCATCTCGATGGTACGGATGCCTTGCCCTTCACATGCATGGCAACGTCCTTCGCCGGTGTTGAAGCTGAAGCGGCCGGCGGCCCAGCCGCGTGCGCGGGCTTCCAATGTGTCGGCAAACAGTTTGCGAATGGTGTCCCAGAAGCCAATGTAGGTGGCCGGGCAGGAGCGCGGTGTTTTGCCAATGGGGGTTTGGTCCACTTCCAGCACGCGGTCGACCGCGCCCCAGCCTTCCAGTTGGGTGCAGCCATGCCATTGGGGGCGCGTGGTGTCGCGTTCTTTCGGTGGGATGCCGACGGCGTGCTGCACATTGGCCAGCAGCACATCGCGCGCCAGGGTCGATTTACCCGAGCCACTCACGCCGGTGACGGCCACCAGGCGCTTGAGTGGCACCTTCACGGTCACGTTCTGCAGGTTGTGCAACTTGGCGCCGTGCAGGGTGAGTTGTTCCAGTTCGGGGGTGATCTCGCGGCGCTGGCCCAGCGGGTGCTGCATGGGCTCACGCAGGCAGCGGCCGGTGACCGAGTCGGGCGAGGCCATGATGTCTTGCACCGTGCCTTCTGCCACCACGGTGCCACCGCGTTGGCCTGCTCCGGGCCCGATGTCGATGACGTGTTCGGCGCGGCGGATGGTGTCTTCGTCGTGCTCCACCACCACCAGGGTGTTGCCCTCCTGGCCCAGTGTGTGCAGCGCATTGAGCAGCAGCTGGTTGTCACGCGGGTGCAGGCCGATGGTGGGCTCGTCCAATACGTAGCACACGCCTTGCAAGTTCGAGCCCAATTGCGCGGCCAAGCGAATGCGCTGGGCCTCGCCACCGGACAAGGTGGGCGCGGCGCGATCCAGGCTGAGGTAGCCCAGGCCGACTTGTTCCATGAAGCTCAAGCGGCCTTTGATTTCGGTGACGATGTCGCGGGCAATGGTGGCTTCACGCCCATCGAGCTTGAGTTGCTCGGCCCAACGCTTGGATTCCTTCACCGAGTAGGCGGACAACTCGGCAATCGACAAGTTGCGCCCCGGGCCTGTACCGCCCAACTTCACGGCCCGTGCAATCGGGTTCAGGCGCGCACCTTGGCAGCTGGGGCAGGCGTCGTCGCTGACGTCTTCCACATCGGGCTCGGCAAAGGTTTGTTCGCGGCCACGCTTTTCGTCGGGGTCGGAGTCGTCCAGCACCTTGCGTTGGTCGCGGGTCAAGGCCAAGCCGGTGCCCACACAGTCTTCACACCAGCCATGCTTGCTGTTGTAGGAGAACAGGCGTGGGTCGAGTTCAGGGTAGCTGGTGCCACAGGCTGGACAAGAGCGTTCGGTCGAGAACACCTTGACGCGGCCCATGTGCAGGGTCGATTGGCCTTTCTCCAAAGCCTCGGCCAGCTTGTCCAATGGCGAGAGCAGGTGCACCACGCCCTTGCCATGTTCCAGCGCTTGGGCCAGCAGTTCGCGCAAGCGGCCTTCGTTTTCAGGCGTGACCAGCACATCGCCTACCGGCAGCTCGATGGTGTGCTCGCGGTATCGGTCAATCTTGGGGCCCTTGGACGTGCCCCAGCCGGCGGATGGAATGAATTCCCCATCCACACGCAGATACGGAAAGCCCTTGCTGGAGGCCCATTTGGCCAGCTCGGTGTAGAGGCCCTTGCGATTTACGACCAAAGGCGCGAGCAAGCCGATGTGTTGGCCTCGGTACTCGCGCACCCATTGGGCGGCAATGGCTTCGGGTGTTTGGGGTAGTACCGGCATCGGGTGCCCGTCTTCGTCCACACACTGGGTGCAGTGCTGCACGCCCAGCTTCACGTACAGCAGGCGCAGGAAGTGGTGCACCTCGGTGGTGGTACCCACCGTGCTCTTGCGGCCGCCACGCGAGAGGCGCTGCTCAATGGCCACGGTGGGGGGAATGCCATACACCGCGTCCACCTCAGGGCGGCCTGCAGGCTGCACCAGTGAGCGCGCGTAGGCGTTGAGCGATTCCAGATAGCGGCGCTGGCCTTCGTTGAACAAGATGTCAAACGCCAGGGTGGACTTGCCTGAGCCCGACACCCCGGTGATGACGTTGAACTTGCCGCGCGGGATGTTCACGCTCATGCCCTTGAGGTTGTTTTCGTGGGCATTGACGACTTCGATGGCGCTGTGACCGGGCGCCTTGGCCGCCAGCTCTCGGCGCTTGTTTCGGCGGGCTTTGATGAGGGCTTGCAGAGATGCGCCTTCCTCAGCGCTGTGATCGGGGCCAATGTGGGGTGCAAGTGCGGCCTCATCCACCTGGACTTGGTAGGTGGCCGCGCGTTCAGCAGCTTGCAGCACGGGCACGTCCAGGCCCAAGGCCTGTTCGTACTCACGCAAGGCAATGGCCGTGTGGCTGCTGCCCAGTCGCACCTGTTCGGGTGGGCCATAGGCCACCAGGGTGCCGCCTGCATCGCCGCCTTCGGGGCCGAGTTCGATCAACCAATCACAAGCCCGGATCACGTCCAGGTTGTGTTCGATCAGGATGATGGAGTTGCCCGCATCCAGTAGCTTGCCAAAGGCGCGCATCAGTTTGGCGATGTCGTCAAAGTGCAGACCCGTGGTGGGCTCGTCGAACATGAAGAGCGTGCCTTTGCGTGCGACACGCTGGCCCGTCTTGCTGGCTTGCTGAGCGGCTTCCACCAAGTGGCCCGCCAGCTTCAAGCGTTGCGCTTCGCCACCGGACAAGGTGGGCACGGGTTGGCCCAGCTTGACGTAGTCCAAGCCCACATCAGCCAGGGGTTGCAGGGCACGCACCACGTCCACATCGTGCTGGAACAAGCGCACCGCTTCGGCCACCGTCAGCTCCAAGACATCGGAGATGCTGAGCTGGCGGTTGCCGCGTTCGATCTTCACTTCGCGTACCTCGGCACGGAAGCGGGTGCCATCGCAGTCGGGGCAACGCAGGTAAACGTCGCTCAAGAACTGCATCTCGACGTGCTCGAAGCCCGAACCGCCGCAGGTGGCGCAGCGGCCGGTGCCCGCATTGAAGCTGAAGGTGCCGGCCGTGTACTTGCGTTCGCGCGCCAGTGGGGTCACCGCAAACAAGGTGCGCACGGCATCGAAAGCCCCGACATAACTGGCAGGGTTGGATCGGGCCGTCTTGCCAATGGGCGACTGGTCCACAAAGTTGACGCTGGACAGCCAATCGGCCCCCAGCAGGTCGTCGTGCTCACCGGGGCTTTCGGTGGCCTGACCAAAGTGGCGCAACAGGGCCGGGTAGAGGATGTCTTGGATCAGCGTGGACTTGCCCGAGCCGCTGATCCCGGTCACTCCGACCAGACGCTGCAGGGGGAACTCGATGTTCAGGTTCTTGAGGTTGTGCTGACGCGCGCCTTGCAAGATGAGCTTGGGCGTGTTGTCTTCCACCGGGCGGCGCAGGCCCAAACCAATGGTGCGACGGGCGCCAAGGTAAGCACCCGTCAAGGTCTCGGCGTGCTTCAGGTCTTCGGGGGTGCCATCGAACACGATGCGGCCGCCTTGGTGGCCCGGGCCGGGGCCCAGGTCGATGATGCGGTCGGCGGCCAGCATCACGGCGGGGTCGTGCTCGACGACTACCAGGGTGTTGCCGGCATCCACCAGGCGTTGCATGGCGACGTTGATGCGATCCATGTCGCGCGGGTGCAGGCCGATGCTGGGTTCATCCAGCACAAACAAGGTGTTGACCAGGGAGGTGCCCAGGGCTGTGGTCAGGTTGATGCGTTGGACTTCGCCGCCCGACAGGGTGCGGCTTTGACGGTCCAGTGTCAGATAACCCAGGCCCACGTCCACCAGGTATTTCAGCCGGGTGCGGATTTCGTCGAGCAGCAAAGACAGGGCTTCGTTGTCCCCCCGATTCGCCAGCGTGACAAAGCTGAAGAAGCGCTGCATGTCCTTGATGGGCAGCAGCATGAGGTCATGCAGGCTCAACCCGGGCAGTGTTTCCAGCACCTCGCGGCTCAGGGCCGCGCCGACGGGTTTGAAACGCTTGGCGGCAGGCAAGACAGCATCAGCGTCTTCGCGGCTGCCCAGGCGCCACAGCAGGCTTTCCAGTTGCAGGCGGGCACCTTCACACGTCGGGCAGGGTGTGTAGCTGCGGTATTTGGACAGCAGCACCCGGATGTGCATCTTGTAGGCTTTGCTCTCCAGGTATTCAAAGAAGCGCTTCAGGCCATACCACTGCGTGGTCCAGTTGCCTTTCCAGGCGGGGTCGCCATCGATCACCCATTGCTTGTGCTCGGGGCTGAGTTGCGACCAGGCGGTATCGCGTGGCACACCAGCATCACCGGCGTACTTGATGAGGTCTTTCTGGCTGTCTTCCCAAGCCGGGGTTTGCAGGGGTTTGACGGCGCCGCCCCGCAGGGTCTTCTTCCCATCGGGGATGACCAGGCCCCAGTCCACGCCAATGACGCGGCCAAAGCCTCGGCAGGTGGGGCAAGCCCCCGCCGCCGAGTTGAACGAGAACATGCCGGGTGTAGGCGCGCTGTAGCGGCGGTGGCTTTCTGGGCAATGCAGGCCGGCAGAGAAGCGCCACAGATCGGGTTCACCATCCCCTTCAGGTAAGGCGTACACGGTGATGTGGCCGCTGCCGCGTTTGAAGGCGACTTCCAGGGCCTCCATCACGCGGGGGCGATCCAGATCGGCACCGGTGGGGTCCGCGCCCATGCGGAAGCGGTCGGCTACCACGTCGAGCACCAGGCGTTCGTCTGCGGCCACGGCGGTCGTGTCTTGGCCCTTCTTGCCCGCGGCTTTGCTGGTCTTCTTGGCAGCAGGCTTTTTCTTGGCAGGCTTCGCGCCTGATGCACCTGTGGCATCTGGGTCGTCCAGCGACGCACTGGTCTGGTTGGACGTCAACGCAGCGGAGGGCAGCTCACTGGCCTTGACCACCCGCTGCGCCTGGATGCGAGAAAAGCCGCTGGCCGACAGCCACTCTTCCATCTGCTCGGGCGTGGTGTTGGCAGGCAGCTCGGCCCCAAAGGTGATGACCACGCGGCGGCCACCGGGCGTGGCGGCACAGCGGGCCAGCAGGTCGTCAAACACCGATTGGGGGGAGTCTTCGCGCACCAGGCGGCCGGTGTCCTGGTCGAACAACTGGGCGGCGCGGGCGTAGAGCAGCTTCAGGTGGTCGTTCAGCTCGGTCATCGTGCCCACGGTGGAGCGCGAGGTGCGAACCGGATTGGTCTGGTCAATCGCAATGGCGGGAGGCACGCCTTCCACGCGGTCGACCGCCGGGCGGTCCATGCGGTCCAGGAACTGACGGGCGTAGGCGCTGAAGGTCTCCACATAGCGGCGCTGACCTTCGGCGTAAAGGGTGTCGAACACCAGCGACGACTTGCCCGAGCCACTGGGGCCGGTCACGACGGTCAACTCACCGGTCTGGATGTCGAGGTCCAGGTTCTTGAGGTTGTGCTGGCGGGCACCGCGAATGCGGATCACAGACATGAGACACCTTGAAGCTAGCGCCCGCTACAGGAGGATGCCAAATTGCGGGGCGCAAACATTCTAGGCCTTGAACTGGCCTGTGTTGTGGCCGGTTTTTGATACCCGACCGCGCTGTGTTGTCGTCGAAAATTCCAGATCGAGTGCATACGGATGGAGGCTGCCATTTCGGAGTCGCTGAGCGTTCAATCGCGTCGTGGAAATCTGCTCTTGGGTGATGAGCCCAGGCAGCAGCGCTACGTCCTGCGCACGTTTTTGGCGATCTTGGCCTACTTGTCGGGCGTGGTGGTGGTGGAGGTGGCGCTTTACTTTCATTTGGTATCGCGCTCTCATGTCCGAATCTACGAGGTAGCTGCCGTGGTGGTTTCCATCGTCAGTTACGCGGCGGTCAGGTCGGGATGGAGTCGCCGCTTTCAAGATCCCGCGTTGACCCTGCTGCAAATGCGCTTTGCATCCATGTATGCCGCGTGGGCCTACGTGATGTTTGACCAGATCCGGGGCGCCTTGCTGGCCATTCAGATGGCGGTGGTGGTGTTTGGGACCTTCAATTTGCCCAGACGAGAACTGTGGCGCTTCTCCGCCTTCGTCACCCTGGTGATGGGTGGCTGTATGGCAGGGATGCACCACTTGGCCCCGGAGCGCTTCCCTCTGGCGCAAGAGGTGGTGCATTTCATCGTTCTGTTGAGCTTGCAACCCAGCGCCGTCGTGATGGGGATGCAATTTGGCGCCATGCGGACCCGCTTGAAGCAGCAGCGCCACAGCTTGCAACAAGCGGTGGACCGCATTCAGGAGTTGGCCAGTCGTGATGCCCTCACGGGTCTGTACAACCGCCGTCACGCTACCGAATTGATGGACCACTGGTTGAAGACCCTGGACCGTGTGCCTCGCCCCTGTACAGTTGTGCTGATCGATCTGGACCACTTCAAACAGATCAATGACCGCTTCGGGCATCAAGTGGGCGATGATGTACTCAAGGGCTTTGCCCAACAAGCACGAGAGGTCTTGCGGGGCTCGGAATTGATCGCCCGCTGGGGTGGCGAAGAGTTTTTGTTGTTGCTGCCGGAAACCGGCGTGGACGGCGCACTGGTGGCCTTGGAGCGCTTGCGTGCGGGTTTGATGTCGCGACAAGTGGCGGCAGCGCAGCCTGACTTGAAAGTGAACTTCTCGTCGGGCGTGACCTCGCTGAACCCGGGAGACCTGCCCGAGCAGGTGCTACATCGGGCCGATACCGCGCTGTATCAATCCAAAGCGCGTGGACGAGGGCGAGACACGATCGACGCCTAAAACGTGTCAACATCAAGGCTTGTGTTCTTGTTGCGTGAGTCTGTCGATGTTGATCAAGCGTCTTGTCATCTCTGTGCTTGTGGTCGTCGCCCTGATTGCGGGCTACTTTGCCATTGTGTTGAACTGGAGCTACTCGTCCGGTGAGCGAGCTGGCTGGGTCCAGAAGCTCTCCAAAAAGGGTTGGGTGTGCAAAACCTGGGAAGGTGAGTTGGCCCTTGTTTCCATGCCCGGAGCCGCAGTCGAAAAGTTCCTGTTCACGGTGACCGACGATGCCGTGGCTGAGAAGATCAACCGTGTGTTGGGCAAGCGTGTGGCACTGCATTACGAAGAGAAGGTGGGCTTGCCCACCACCTGCTTTGGTGAGACACGTCACTTTGTGACCGGCGTGACGGTGGTGGACGAAATTTCGATCTCTCCGGGTGTGGTGGTGCAACCCAGTCCAGCTCCTTCTTCGGTTCAACCGGCCTCTGCGCCTTGATGGCATCAGCATGGTTCAAATAGGGGGGCTGTGGCTGGAGTTTTCTTGATTTGGAACGCGGTGGATGTCTCCTATCATGAGGCGACATTCGAGTGAAGTGGAGATCAAGCACACATGGACAAGTTGCCCAACGGCGCATGCCCCGCACCCATGCACCCGCAAGAATCCTTGCGCATGCAGGCTCTCCGCGAGCTGGATATCCTCGATACGGCAGCGGAGGCGATGTTCGATGACGTGGTGCAGCTGGCCTCCCAAATCTGCAGCACGCCCATTGCGCTGATTTCCTTGGTGGATGACGGTCGCCAGTGGTTCAAGGCCCGTGTTGGCTTGGATGCGAGCGAAACCCCTCGCGAAATGGCTTTCTGTGCACACGCCATCCTTGAGCCGAACGATGTCCTGGTGGTGGGGAACGCGCTGCAAGACCAGCGTTTTGCGACCAACCCCTTGGTGACTGGTGCGCCTGATATTCGTTTTTATGCCGGCGCCCCCATTGTGTTGCCCAACGGCATGCCCATCGGTACGGTCTGCGCCATCGACCGTGAACCCAAATCCCTCACGCCTGGGCAAGCCGATGCTTTGAAGGCGCTGGCGCGTCAGGTCTCTCGCATGCTGGTGTATCGCCGTGCCTCGCAGGATCGGATTGCGCAAGTCGAGCAGCAATTGCTCGATCAGTCTGAGGAGGCGCAGCGCTGGATGGCGATGGGCGCCCTCGACCTCGACGTCAAATGTTTTGTGGATCGCCACTACCGATATCTGGCGGTCAACACGGCTTATCTGCAGGCCTCGGGCAAAGATCAAGCTGAAGTGGTCGGAAAGTCGGTGGCTGAAGTGCGTGGCGCAGCGGTGTTCGACACCTTGCTGAAGCCACATATCGATCGCGCCCTCGCGGGTGAGGCCTCGACCTACGAGGCTGATGTCACCTACGCCGATCGTGGGGCGAGGCGCGTCCAAGTTCGTTTTGTGCCTGTGCATAACCAGGCGGGCGATGTCTTGGGAGTGGTGATCAGCGAGCACGACATCGAAGAGTTGGCGGCCACCGCACGCAAATTGGCTCACACGGTCGATGCGCTGGAACAGAAGTCCTTGGCGCAGCAAAAGTTCATCTACATGCTCTCGCATGATCTGCGTGAACCGGTCAACACCATCATCAATTTCGCAGGCGTCATTGAGCAGAAACTGCAGGGCAGCGAACTGAGCGATGTCCAGCGCTTTGCGGGCTTTGTGCGTGGTGGTGGAAAGCGCTTGAAGGCCTTGTTGGATCGGCTGCTGGATTACGTTCGACTGGAGCAGCAATCTGTGATGGCTCAGCCGGTTGATTTGTCAGCGGTCATGGCCGATGTGGTGCAAGACCTGGATTCGGCTTTGCAGCAACGTCATGCCCAACTGGACGTGCAGCCTCTACCCACCGTGCAGGGTGACCCGGTTCTCCTGCGCATCATCTTGCAGAACTTCCTGGCCAACGCCATCAAATTCGTGGCGCCGGGCGTCACACCGCAAGTTCAGGTGCGCGCACAGGCACGCGATCGCCGCGTTCGCATCGAGTTCGTAGACAATGGCATTGGCATCGCGCCCGAGCACCAAGGGCAGCTATTCCAGGTGTTCAAGCGCTTGAACAGCCTGAAAGATTTTGATGGCGTCGGCATGGGGCTTGCTACCTGTCGTCGTATTGCTGAGATGCATGCTGGCTCTGTCGGGGTCCAATCGACAGCAGGGGCCGGCAGTATCTTCTGGCTCGAATTACCCCAATCTGGCGCAGAAACGCCGAACAAGGAAGCAGCATGAGGCCGGTGCAACGCATCGTCTTGATCGACGACAGTGAGACCGACAACATCTTTCATGAGATGGTCTTGTCCACGGCCGATTTCGATGGCGACCTGAAGATTTTTGAATCGCAGACCCAAGCGATTGCCTACCTCAAGGCGCAACCCGATGGGCCGGTGGATCTGGTTTTCCTGGATGTGAACATGCCCGCCATGGACGGCTGGGCAGTGCTGGACACCTTGCGCGACCATTTGCCGCAGTGGCCCAATACGCGCGTGATCATGTTGACATCGTCGTCAGCGCCTGAAGATCTGGCTCGTGCACAGGCCATTCCGGGTGTGACGGGTTATGTGACCAAACCCCTCGAGCCAGAGCTGGCGCGCAAGATCATCAACGGCGAGTTGGTGGAAGGGGTCTGGAAATGTCAGGAAGGGGACCGTTGGGCCCCCATCCAGACCAAGAACATCGCGCTGTAACAGCGCTGAATTCAACGCACCAACAGCACGGGCAATTTGGTCCGTGCCATCACTTGCGTGGTGACGGAACCCGTGATCAGGTTCATCAAATTGCCATGGCCGTGCGAGCCCATGATGATCAGATCATGCTTGCCCTTGTCGGCCACTTTCGCAATCACCTCGGGGGCATGGCCCACCTTGCTGACAAAGTTGGTCGCCAGATCATGTTTGGCGGTGAATTTGCGAATGGGCTTGAAAATCGCCTCGGCTGTGTCCTCGTAGTAGGACTTGAGTTGGTCTGCCGCAAACATCGAGGCCGCATGTGGTGGAATGGCCGGCACCACCGTGAGCACGGTGAATTCATGCGGGGCGCTCAGCCATTCTTCATGGGTGGCCAGCCAGGCCAACATGCGCTTGGTGAACGAGCTACCGTCTACGGCCAGCAAGATTTTCATGTGGTGTTTCCTTTTGATTCGATCAAATCGAGATGCATCGCAGACCATCATAGTGCTCTGCTTCGCGTTTGTAGCCATGGCCCCGCGCATTGCTCACAACCTGTGTTTGACCTGCATCATGGCTGACCACATAGTCATGCCTGCAGTGCAAGTGGCCATGAATCCATAGCTTCACACCGGGCATCAAGGCTTCGTCATCGTTACAGAAGCTGGCCGTGCCGGGTTGGTTGCCATAGCGAGGGTCGGCGCTGCGCAAACTGGGGCCGTAGTGGGTGATGACCACGGTGTCGTCCCAGCGGGGGGATTGGTCGGCAGACAAGCGTGGCGTAGCCAAGGTTTGGCTCAGCCAAGTTTTGCAGCGCAGGGCTTCCTCACGGACGGCGATGGGATCGAAGACCTGTCCCTGACGCGTGGCACGCATTACTTTCACGAAGTAATTGGATGCCCGCATCGCCTTGGCGCGTTTGTCGTCGCCAAACAGATCAAAGTCACACCAGCGGGTCGTGCCCAGGAAGCGGATCTTGCGGCCGTCGGGAGCAGTGGTGATCCATTGCTCCTTTTCCAGCAGCCTGATGCCCAGTTGGCGGCATTGATCACGCAGCGCCAACATCGCCTCGTCGATGTCGCGGCCATCGAACTCGTGGTTGCCCGGCACGAACACCACGGGTACGGGCCATTGGGCAAACAGGCTGAGACTGGCCCAGGTGGTGTCGATGTCACCGGCCAGCACCAAGAGGTCCGCCCCAGGCGCTGGCTGGGGCGTGTAGTCCTCGGTCTCGAGGTGCAGGTCTGACAGGATCTGAAGTTTCAAGTCAGATCAGTTGGCGCCGTGACACTGCTTGTACTTGCGACCGCTACCGCAGGGGCAGGGATCGTTGCGGCCCACCTTGGGTTGGTCGCGCACGACGGTTTCGACCTTGTGGCGTTCCGCGATGCCGATTTCAGCCAGGTCCACCACGTCGAACACCAGTTGCTCAATGCCTTCATCGAGGTTGCGCAGAGGGTGTTCTTGATCCAGCGCCTTGGTCATTTCACGCTGGGTTTCATCTTGCTCAGGCAGGTGACGCCAGATGGAGTCCAGCAAGTCGGGCACGCCCGCCAAGCCAGCGTCTTCCAGTTGCGGGAAGTTGGCCAAGGCCCATTCGAAGCCTGCCGCCCAGTAGCCCAAGCCTTCCATCGCGGCTTGGCCTTCTGCGGGCTTGCCATCGTCTTCTTCGATCATGGGGATGATCGGGTCGAACCAACCGTTTTCGAGGATGCCGGCCAGGATTTCGTCTTTGCGGCGCTCGATCAAGCTGATGAGTTTGGTGTGCTGGGCTTCGGTCCAGCCAGGGATGCCGGGTTCGGGCATGCCTTCGGTACCGAAGATGGGTGGCAGGTACTGCTCTGGGGTGAGCATCACGGGCTGAACCAGCACCCCTGCCAGATAGCCATCCAGAATGACGGCATCAACGGTTTCAAATGGTGCGGGCACAGCGCCCAGCAGCATGTCGATGTCGTTGATATCGGCATCGGTCAAGGGTGCATTTTTTTTCATCGTGGAGATCCGGTACGTATCAAAGGCGACATTGTGCCGGACTCCCCCGGTCCGTCAACATGCGGGTGTGGTGCCGACCGCTTGTTGCAGTTGTTTGATGGCGTTTGGGTCCTCGATGGTGGTCAGATCGCCCGGGTCGCGCCCTTCACAGATGGCTTGCACCACACGGCGTAGCAACTTGCCCGATCGGGTTTTGGGCAAGGCACTGACAAACAGGACGCGAGCAGGGCGGGCGACCGCACCCAACTGCTGATCCACCGTTTGCATGATTTCAGCCTCGAGGCGGTTGCGGGCGTCTTCATCTTCCAAAGCAGTGGCTTGGTTGGAGATGACAAAGGCTTTCGCGACCTGACCTTTCAGGTTGTCGGCCACACCCACCACAGCCACCTCGGTGACGGCGGGGTGGCGGCTGATGGCCTCTTCGATTTCTCGGGTGCCCAGGCGGTGCCCGGCCACGTTGATGACGTCGTCGGTGCGGCCTAAGATGAAGTAGTAGCCGTCTTCATCGCGGATGGCCCAATCGAAGGTGTTGTAGATCAGGCGTTCGCCAAAGCTCTTCCAGTAGGTGTTGACGAAGCGTTGGTCGTTGCCCCACACCGTTTGCATACAGCCAGGGGGCAGCGGGCCTTCAATCGTCAACACGCCTTTTTGATTTGGCTGGGTGAGCTCTTCGCCGGTTTGCTCGTTCAGCAGCTTGACGTTGTAGCCCAGCATGGGAATGCCGGGCGAGCCCAGTTTGGTCTGCTGTTCGGCCTGAATGCCGCGTGCCAGGCTGAGGATGGGCCAGCCGGTCTCGGTCTGCCAGTAGTTGTCGACGATGGGCTTGCCGATGGCCTCGCCGATCCATTTTGCGGTGGGCTCATCCAATGGTTCACCCGCTAGGAACAGGTGGCGCAGGCTGGACAGGTCGTGCCGTTTGAGGCAATCGGGGTCTTGTTTCTTCAGCACCCGGATCGCCGTGGGAGCCGAGAACATGACGCTGACTTTGTACTTTTCGACCAGGGACCACCAAATGGCCGCATCCGGGCGAATGGGCAAGCCTTCGTAAATGATGGTGCTCATGCCGGCGAGCAGGGGGCCGTACACGATGTAGCTGTGGCCCACCACCCAACCAATGTCACTGGCAGAGAAGAAGGTCTCGCCCGAGTGCCCTTGGTAGATGTGCTCCATGGATGCCGCCAAGGCCACGGCGTAGCCTCCGGTATCACGTTGAACGCCTTTCGGTTTACCTGTGGTGCCGCTGGTGTAGAGAATGTAGCTAGGGTGCGTGGACTCAACCCATTCGCAAGGCACCATGGCGTCCATATGTAGCTTGCGTGCCAGGGCGTAGTCCACATCTCTCGGGGTGATCATGTTGGCAGGCGCGAGCCCACGGTTGACCAGCACCACATGCGACACCTTGTGCGTGGACAAAGACAAAGCCTCGTCCAGCAGCGGTTTGTAGGGGATGACTTTGCCGCCACGTGAGCCCGCGTCTGCGGTGACGATCACGGTGGGGGTGGCGTCGTCGATGCGACTGGCCAAAGCGTGGCTGGCAAACCCACCGAACACCACGCAATGAATGGCTCCGATGCGGACGGTGGCCAGCATGGCAATCACCGCCTCGGGGATCATGGGCATGTAGATCAGGACCCGATCGCCTTTGTTCACGCCCATGCTCTGCAGGACGGCTGCCATGCGCTGCACTTCAACATGCAACTGGCCAAAGCTGAGGACGCGTTCCTGGCCTGTTTCTGTTGAAACGTGGATCAAGGCAGGTTGATCGGGGCGGGCCGGGACGTGGCGATCCACCGCGTTGTGGCACAGATTGGTCTGGCCACCGACGAACCAGCGCGCCATTGGGGGCTGACTGTCGTCACAAACTTGGTCAAAAGGGCGATGCCAGTCGATTCGGTTGGCTTGTTCGCGCCAAAACACATCACGGTCGGCAATAGAGCGCCGGTACACCTCGGCGTAGTCCATGCGAGTCTCCTCTTGAGCGCGGGGTCTGTGCCCTGCGTCTGTTGTCGTCGAGGAGCCATCGTAGGCACGTCAAACACCCCGCATATAGGGGGGTAACCCCATGTTTCGGGGGTGTCTGGTGGTGTTGTCGTGTTTTGTGACCTAGATGAAAACGGCTGCGCGGCGCAGGATGATGAAGCCAAAGAAGAGCAGGCCGCCTACCACGCCCCATTTCAGGAGGCCCATGGCACGATGTCGCCAGACGGGTTGGCCTGTCACTCGGTACAGCACCAGCGAGGCCGCAAAGCCGAACACCAGAGCCAGGAATGCGAGACGAATGAGTGCCATGGCTGGAGGTCTTTACCAGGCCGGGGCCAGTTCGGCCATGCCCTTGGGGGCTTTGCTCTGGTCAGCAAAGGTCACGATCTCGTAGGCATCCGGTTGCGACATCAACACGTGCAGCAGCTTGTTGTTGAGTGCGTGCCCCGATTTGAATGCGCTGTAGGCCGCCAGCAAAGGGTAGCCCACCACGTACAAGTCGCCAATGGCGTCCAGGATCTTGTGCTTGACGAACTCGTCGTCGTAGCGCAATCCATCGCTATTGAGTACGCGGTAGTCATCCACCACGATGGCGTTTTCCATGCTGGCACCTAGCCCCAAGCCGCGTGAACGCATCATTTCCACGTCTTTGGTGAAGCCGAAGGTGCGCGCGCGAGCGATGTCGCGCT
This sequence comes from Aquabacterium sp., assembly GCA_046299355.1. Taxonomy (GTDB): domain Bacteria; phylum Pseudomonadota; class Gammaproteobacteria; order Burkholderiales; family Burkholderiaceae_C; genus Aquabacterium. The sequence continues at coordinate 90,168 of JBKBIO010000005.1, forward strand.
TGTACTGGCCGCTGCTGAAGTCAAACTCCACGCGCTGGCCGGTTTGGTCCACGGCGGGGTGGTCGAAATCGATTTCGAACGACAGCTTGTAACCGTGATACGGGTCCAGACGGGCCCACTTCAGGTTGCGGCCTTCGCCTTCGCGAATTTCGACGGGCTTTAGAACGCGAAGGAACTTTTTGGGTGCTTTTTGCAGCTCAATGCCGGCACTTTGCAGCAAATAGACAAACGCAGCCGAGGAACCATCGAGGATCGGGACCTCTTCGGCAGTGATGTCGATGTAGAGGTTGTCGAGCCCCAGGCCGGCGCAGGCAGACATCAGGTGCTCAATGGTGTTGACCTTGGCGGCACCGGGGTCGCCCCCAGGCGAAATGGTGGTGGCCATGCGGCAATCGCACACCGCCTTGGTGTTGACGGGGATGTCGACTGGTTCGGCCAAGTCCACGCGACGGAACACAATGCCCGTGTCGGCCGGGGCCGGGCGCAGGGTGAGTTCGACACGTTGACCGCTATGCAGGCCCACGCCCACGGCGCGTGTCAGAGATTTGATGGTGCGTTGTTGCAGCATGGGCGTGATTATCGCGGCAGTGCAGCAAACGTGCTGAGAGATTTAACAATCTCCGTGATTGCCTGCGCCTAACCACATCTCCGCTTTCCCCTCACAGCATGTGGCAGCGGTCCCCATGCGTGAAGCCCAGGGCTTCAAACCATTCGCCTTTGACAAAACCGATCACCTTGAATAGTTCACCCATTTCGTGCTCGGTGATCAGCATTTGAATGGCGGCCCGGCTTTGATAGTCAGCTGCTTGAGCCGCGTCAGCGCGACCGCTGGCGGCTTCCAGCAACCCGCAGTTGGTCAAGAAGCGACCTTGGCTGGTGTAGCCCAGCACTTCCCAGCCCGCGTCTTGTCCTGCCAGTGCCACACCCGTGAAGTTCACATGGGCGGTGATGTCTTTCTCTCCGACCAGAACGAGCGGATCGGGATCACTTTGGTGTCCGTGATGGCACATCAAGGTGCCGCCTCGTCGTTGGGGCAAGTAGAACTCGCCCTCAGGGAAACCGTAGTCGAGGAAGAACGCGGCCCCACGCACCATGCGTTGCGCCAGCGTGGTGATGAAGGCGTGCGCCTGATCATGTGTTTCCACCACGGTACCTGGCGAAAAATCGCCATCTGGGTGTTCAGTTGGTGGGCGCTCACTTGCGTTCTCGTGGCGGTCTGCCCAAACAAACTGCACAGGTTCTGTGCTGTGTTCGGAGTGCAGTGCCACGCCACGCTCATGCCAGTGGGTGCCATCCCACGTCATCAGTTTCACGGGCATGGCGTCGAGCACTTCATTGCCCACGACCACGCCGCTGAAGTGTTCAGGCAGGCTGTCTGCCCAGACCACTTTGTGGGCCAACTCGGGTTGGTGCTTGATCAGGCGCTGATGTTGGCGGTCACGCAAAGCGCCTGACAAATCCACAATGGTGTAGCGCTTGATGCGGTCGCCCACCACTCTCAGCAGTTGTTCGGCCAAGGCCCCGGTGCCCGCACCAAACTCCCAAATCTCATCAGTGCCGGTCGCGTCGAGCGCCTGGGCCACTTGTTTGGCCAAGGTCTCGCCAAACAGCGGCGTCAACTCCGGCGCGGTCACAAAGTCGCTACCGTCCTCGGGCGTTTTGCCCAGCACGCGTTTGCCGCCGCTGTAGTAGCCCAGACCGGGTGCATAGAGCGCCAACTCCATGAATCGGTCAAAGGCCATCCAGCCGCCCTGCGCCCGAATTTCGTCGGCAATCAGTCGGGGCAATGGGTGGCCGGGCAGGGGCGCGGCCACTACACTGTGGTCCGCGTGATCGGGTGTTCGTTGGGCGCTCATGCCGCGATTGTAGGAACCATGACTCAAACTTCTGAATCTTCGGTGAATTCCTTGTCTTCGAACCGTGCGGTGCTGGTCACTGGATCGGGGCGTCGGTTGGGCCGTGTGATTGCCCTGGCGCTGGCGCAACAGGGCTGGGATGTGGTGGTGCATTGTCGCCATTCGCGATCCGAGGCCGAACAAACGGCCGCAGACATTCGGGCCTTGGGCAGGCAGGCTGCCATCGTGCAGGCGGACTTGTCTGACGAGTCCGAAGCCCGAGCCATGGTGCCGCTGGCGGTCCAGGCACTCGGTGCCCTCCATGCGGTGGTCAACAGTGCGTCCACCTTCGAGTACGACACGGCTGCCACGTTCACCTACGCTGCCCTTGAGAAGCACTTGCGTGCCAACACGGCGCCCGCCATTGTGTTGGCGCAGAGCCTGGCCGAACATGTGGCTCAACGTCGCGCTGTCGACCCGCTGGCATGCGGTGCGGTGGTCAATCTGCTGGATCAGAAGCTCTGGAATCCCAACCCGGATTTCTTGAGCTACACCTTGTCGAAAGCCGCACTCGAGTCGGCCAATACCCTGTTGGCGCTGAGTTTGGCGCCCCATGTGCGCGTGGTTGGCGTGGCCCCTGGTCTGACCTTGACCAGCGAGTGGCTACAAGGCGCGAAGTTTGAACAGTTGCACCGGCAGTCACCGCTCGGGCGCTCGTCGACCCCGGAAGACGTGGCTGCCACCGTGGCCTTTGCCTTGCAAAACCGCTCCATCACGGGGACCACCTTGTTGGTCGATGGTGGGCAGCACCTGCAGCGGTTCGACCGCGATTTTTCAATGATGTGAGCGCAACGGAGTCCGTTCCATGTCCCTGACCAAAGGCAACCAAACCCTGAACCTGACCGGCTTGCGCTTCGATGCCAACCTGGGGGTGTTAGACCACGAAAAAGTGGCCCCGCAGCCCATCATGGTCGACGCTGAACTGAACATGGGCAGCCAACCGCTGCTGCCCTGTGATGACGACTTGCTGCACGTGCTCGACTACCGCCGCGTGCGCACCATCATCATTGAAGAATGCACCGCCGTGCACGTGAACTTGCTCGAGACCTTGATTGGCAAACTGTGCAAACGCTTGATGGATTTGCCGGGGGTGTTGGGGGTGCGTGTGAAGATCGCCAAGCTCGAAATCTTCGACGACTGCGAAGTGGCCATTCGCATGGAAACCGGGCAGTGGTGATGATGGCTTGATGGTCGTTGCGTGAGCGCCCATCGTCGTTTCATTGCGCACCTCGACATGGATGCGTTTTACGCCTCGGTCGAGTTGCTGCGCTATCCCCAGCTGCGTGGGCAGCCCGTGGTCATCGGTGGCCGCCGTGACATGCGACCCCATCAAGATGAGCAAGGCTCTTGGCACTATGCGTACTTGCGCGACTACACCGGCCGGGGCGTGATCACCACCGCCACCTACGAAGCGCGCGCCTTGGGTGTGCATTCCGGCATGGGCTTGATGAAGGCTGCCGCGCTGGCGCCAGATGCCATTTTGTTGCCGGTGGACTTTGACGCCTATCGGCATTACTCGCGCTTGTTCAAGCAGGCGGTGACCCAGATTGCGCCGATCATGGAAGACCGAGGCATCGACGAGATCTACCTCGACCTCAGTGATGTGCCTGGCGCGCAAGACACCACGGCTGATGACCCTCAGTCAGGCATCCGCGACGTGGCCATGCGCATCAAGCAAGCGGTCAAAGACGCGACCGGATTGAGTTGCTCTATTGGGATCACGCCCAACAAGTTGTTGTCCAAAATTTGCTCGGATCTGGACAAGCCTGATGGCCTGACTTTGTTGACCATGGAAGAGTTGCCCACTCGCATCTGGCCCTTGCCCGTCAAACGCGTGAATGGCATCGGCCCCAAGGCGACCGAAAAATTGAACAAGCTGGGCATCGACACCATTGGCCAGTTGGCGCAGGCCGACGAAGCCTGGCTGATCGATCACTTCGGTGGCAACTACGGCCATTGGCTTTACCGTGCGGCACGGGGGCAGGATGAGCGCCCGGTCGTGACCTATCGTGAAGCCAAGTCCATGAGCCGGGAAACCACGTTTGAGAGAGACCTCCATCCCAAGCTAGATCGTGAGCGCCTGAGTGAGGTCTTCACCCGCTTGTGCCAACAAGTCGCCGTCGACCTGGATCGCAAAGGCTATGTGGGGCGCACGGTGGGCATCAAATTGCGAGACGACGCATTCAAAACGGTCACGCGCAGCATCACTTTGCCTCAAGCCACGCGCGATGCCGCCACCATTCGCCATTGGGCCGGGCAGTGTCTGAAGACAGTGCCGCTGGACCGCCGTCTACGCCTGTTGGGCGTGAAGATGGAAAACCTGCACAAAGGCGACGCAGAAGACGACGCCAACCCGGATCGTGAAAAGCCGGTCAAAGGTCCGGAAACCTTACCCTTGTTTGATGGGGTTTGAGGGCGGAAAAGGAGACTTTCGATCCAAATCGAGGGGAATCCCCTCCCTTTTTGCCTGGGATCGGCGAAAATCGCGCCCCATGAAAGACGCCGCCCGCAACACCCAACCCGTTTCTCCTGCCGACATCGCCGAAGCGCATCACATGGATGACGCCTTGGCCGTCGCTGCTGCTGCCATGTACGCCGAAGCCGCGCACAGTCACGGCGCTGCCGCCAATGACGACGAAGCCGAAAAGAAGGCCGCCCGTCACGCGTTTGAGATGAACAAGCTCAGCAAGAAGCTGCACCGCTTGGTGGGTGAGGCCATCACCGACTACAACATGATCGAAGATGGCGACAAGGTCATGGTGTGCATGTCGGGGGGCAAAGACAGCTACGGCATGCTGGACATCTTGATGAACCTGCAAAAGCGGGCCCCCATCAAGTTCGAGATCGTGGCGGTGAACCTGGACCAGAAGCAGCCCGGTTTCCCCGAGCACGTCTTGCCCGAGTACCTCACCAAGGTCGGCGTGCCTTTCCGTATTGAAGAGCAAGACACCTATAGTGTGGTTAAGAAGGTCGTGCCCGAGGGCAAGACCACCTGCTCGCTGTGTTCGCGCCTGCGCCGTGGCATCTTGTACCGCGTGGCTACCGAGTTGGGCTGCACCAAGATTGCCTTGGGTCATCATCGCGACGACATCCTGCAGACCATGTTCATGAACATGTTCTTCGGCTCCACCCTCAAGGGCATGCCGCCCAAGTTGGTCACCGACAACGGCGAGCACGTCGTCATTCGCCCCATGGCCTATTGCCGTGAGCAGGATTTGGCCAAGTACGCCGAGCACCGCGAGTTCCCCATCATTCCTTGCAACCTGTGCGGCAGCCAGGAAGGCTTGCAGCGCCAGCAAATGCGCGAAATGATCAACGAGTGGGATCGAAAGTTCCCTGGCCGTGTGGACAACATGTTCACCGCCCTGTCGAACATCATTCCCTCGCACATGATGGATCGCAAGCTCTACCCCTTTGAAACCATCAAGGCCACAGGCTCCCCCGTCAAGGGCGGCGACATCGCTTTTGATGAAGACGAAGGCTGTGGCGAACCATCCGATGGCTTGCCAGCAGAGGCCAAGATTTCCTTGAGCGCCATCCCCATTCGCAAAGCGGAGTAAAGGTCCACGATGACTCGCCTGCTGCTGACCCTGGTGTGTGTGTGGTCCTGCTTGTTGGCAGGCTGCGCGACATCCAACGCGGTCACCAGTCAGGTGTCCAGTTTCGGCGCTTGGCCTCAGGATCGCAAACCAGGCAAATTTGTGTTTGAACGTTTGCCGTCTCAACAGGCCAACGCTGCACAGCAGGACCGTTTGGAATGGGCCGCCAAGCCGTCCATGGTCCGGGCCGGCTTTGAATGGGTTCAAGACGAGGCGCAAGCTGATGTCACGGTGCAAGTGGCCGCTTACCAAACCACGGAGTCCAGACGTTCTCGATACGACCCATTCTGGGGGCCTTGGGGGCCGGGCTTTGGTGGTTGGTGGGGCAGTGGCGGGCGAGGTGGTATCTCCTTGTCCATGCAATTGGAGCCCGCCTGGACACAAATGCAAGTTGATCTTCTGATTCGAGATCGGCGCACCAACCAAGTCCTCTACGAAACCCATGCACGCCACGAGCGGGTGGGGCAACCTGACGAACGGGTCTTGCCTCTGATGTTTGAGGCGGCACTCAAAGATTTTCCTTTGCCAGCCATCAGTCCGCGTGCCGTGACGATCACTCCGCCGACTGAGTCTCGCTAACTTGAATTCACACAGGACATCATTCATGTCGCTTTCAATCGTCATCATGGCCGCGGGTAAAGGTACTCGCATGAAGTCTGCTCGCCCGAAAGTGCTGCACAAGTTGGCGGGGCAACCCATGCTGGCGCATGTGATTGGCACGACGTCGTCCTTGGCTGCGCAACAGCAAGTGGTCATCACCGGACACGGTGCTGAGATGGTTGAGTCGGCCATGCGAGAGGCCTTTGCGCAAGCCCCTTTGAAGTTTGTGCGGCAAGAGCCCCAGTTGGGTACCGGCCATGCCGTGCAACAAGCGGTGCCCGTGTTGTCCAATGAAGGCGTGACCCTGATCCTGAATGGCGATACGCCATTGATCGAAGCCAGCACGGCGCAGGCCCTCGTGGATGCTTGCGCAGGCCATCAACTGGCCCTGTTGACCATTCATCTGGACGACCCCACGGGCTATGGTCGCATCGTGCGTGATGCCAGCGGTTTGAAGGTGCTGGGCATCGTTGAACACAAAGATGCTACGCCAGAGCAGCGCGAGATCAAAGAGGTTTACACCGGCATGATGGCTGCACCCACCGCGCAACTCAAGCAGTGGTTGAGCCGTTTGACCAACAACAACGCCCAAGGCGAGTACTACCTCACCGATGTGGTCGCCATGGCACAAGCCGATGGCGTGCAAGTCGTGGCGGCACAGCCCCGGGATGAAGTCGAAGTGCTGGGTGTGAACAGCCCCGCTCAGTTGGCTGACTTGGAGCGTCGTCATCAGAAGGCGCAAGCACAGCGCTTGATGGAAGCAGGTGTGCGCTTGGCTGACCCTGCTCGATTTGATCTGCGTGGACAGCTGCAATGCGGGCAAGACGTTGACATCGATGTCAATTGCGTTTTTGAAGGTTCGGTGCAGTTGGGTGACGGCGTTCAGATCGGTGCCAATTGCGTGATTCGCAATGCCGTCATCGGTGCAGGCGCAGTCATTCATCCCTTCACCCACATTGATGGTGACACCCTGGGTGCCTCCGTCGGTGCCGGTTCATTGATCGGTCCGTTTGCCCGTTTGCGCCCAGGTGCGCAATTGGCAGAAGAGGTGCACATCGGCAACTTCGTTGAAGTGAAGAACAGCACCATGGCCAAGGGTGCCAAGGCCAACCATTTGGCCTACCTGGGCGATGCGACCGTGGGCGAGCGTGTCAATTACGGCGCTGGCAGCATCACGGCCAACTACGACGGTGCCAACAAGCATCGCACCGTGATTGGCAATGATGTGCACGTGGGCTCCAACTGCGTACTGATTGCGCCCATCACCTTGGGCGACGGTGCCACGATCGGTGGTGGCAGCACGGTCAGCAAAGATGCACCTGCAGGGCAGTTGACTGTGTCTCGCGCCAAGCAGGTGTCCTTGGCCGGTTGGCAGCGTCCTCAAAAAGCCAAGCGCTGAGCACGTGGCTAAAGCAGTATGAGTCACTATGCCCGCCTGAAAGTCACCGAGGATGCGCCTGCGGAGGTCATTCGGGCGGCGTATCGCGTGTTGGCCGCGAAACATCACCCCGATCGTCAAGGTGCCGCCGAGGGGCCTGGCGCGCAGGCGCATGCAGACATGTCAGCGCTGAACACGGCGTACCAGGTTCTGATCAACCCTCAGACACGTTCTGAGTACGATCGCTTGTTGGCGGAACGTCGCAAGCTCAGCAAGGCCAAGCCGTTTGGCCGCAAGGAATCGGTGGATGAGATCGTGATTCAGGTGACTCAGCCTGAGCCCAAAGTCACGCGTGTCGACATGGAGTGGTTGCCTCCCAAGACTGAAGATGTTCAGCCTGTTTGGATGTCTTCGCGTCGCGTGATGTTCATGGGTGGTTCTGCCGTGGGGGTGCTGGTCTTTGGCATGACCTACTGGGTCTGGCAGTTGTTCATCCAGCACCAAATGGAGAAGGCCTTGTCGGAGCAGTACGCGGCCCGACCTGCAGTGCCTGTGGAGGCGGTGGTGCCGGTCGCTCCCGCCGTGGTGATGGCTTCTCCGCTGGTCGCTGTACCGAGTGCACCATCGCAGCCTGCCAGCGGCCCTGTCATGCTGAACCTCGACGCGGCGCCACCTGAGGCTGTGGTGCAGGCGCCTTGATCAAGCTGGCAGACAAAGCTGGGTTTGAAATTTCGCGCGCTTCACCGAGAAAAACGCGCGCACGTTGCGCACATTGCTGTCTTCGTTGAACAGTCGCTTGGCCAGGTCTTGATAAGCAGGCATGTCCTGCACATGCACGACCAACACAAAGTCGGGGCCGGGGGATACGCGCCACACTTGTTGCACCCCCTCATCGGCCACCACCTTTTGCTCAAAGGCATCCAACGCCTCTTGGGTTTGACGATCCAGACTGATTTCGACCATGGCCGATAGTCCCCATCCCGTCACGGCGGCCAGTGCATGGGGTGACAGGATCGACACTTGCCGTTCAATAAAGCCCTCATCCCAAAGCCGCTTGACGCGCCGATGGCATGTAGCCGGTGACAAGTGGGCAGCCTGGGCTAGATCCTGGTTCGAGAGGCTGGCGTCGTCTTGCAGCAGGGCTAACAAGCGTAGATCAATGGCATCCAGTTGAGGGGTGTTCAGCATGGTGGTGAAAGAATATTCCATTTATTATGCATTCGTGAATCAAATATTTGTGTTGAATTCACGAATGGATGAATATTTCAATTTCATATCCAAATAGATAAAACATTTCTCCGTCTCGCCGATACCATCGCCGCCAACACTCGGTTTATTGGCCTCGTGGCCACAAGGGGATTTGTCTATGTGCGGCATCGTCGGCGCTATTGGTTCACGCAACATCGTTCCGGTCCTGGTGGAAGGGCTCAAGCGCCTCGAATATCGCGGCTATGACTCCTGCGGCGTGGCCGTTTTGCAAGACAGCCAATTGCGTCGCACTCGCAGCACCGAACGCGTGGCTGAACTGGCCGCTCAGGCTGAGCAAGATGGTGTGCAAAGCACCTTGGGTATTGCACACACCCGCTGGGCCACGCACGGTGCGCCGGCCGTTCACAACGCGCACCCTCACTTTTCCCATGGTCCCGGCGCTGATGCGTCGAACAGCAAGCCTGGCCGCGTGGCCTTGGTGCACAACGGCATCATCGAAAACCACGAAGAACTGCGTCGTGAACTGCAAGCCAAGGGCTACCAGTTCCTGAGTCAGACCGATACCGAGGTGATCGCCCATTTGGTTGACCACCTGTATGACGGTGACCTGTATGCCGCCGTCAAAGCCGCCACCAAGCGTTTGACTGGGGCGTATGCCATCGCGGTGTTCCATCGTGACGAGCCACAACGTGTGGTGGGCGCTCGCCATGGTTCGCCTTTGATCATGGGCGTAGGTGGCGTGGATGCCAGCGAGCGCTTCCTGGCGTCAGATGCCATGGCATTGGCCGGTGTGACCGATCAAATCGTCTATTTGGAAGAAGGCGATGTGGTGGACCTGCAGCCCGGTCGCCATTGGATTGAGCACATCGCACCCGGCGCATCGGAACACGTGCGTGTCGATGCGGCTGATCGTCCTGTTCGCACCGTCACCGCGCACAGCGGTGCCGTGGAGTTGGGCCCTTATCGCCACTACATGCAGAAGGAGATCTTCGAGCAGCCACGCGCTATTGCCGATACCCTGGAAGGCGTGGAAGGCATTGCCGCCAGCCTGTTTGGTGACGGCGCCGAAGAAATTTTCAAGAAGGTCGACCGTGTGTTGATCCTGGCTTGCGGCACCAGCTACTACTCGGGCTCTGCCGCCAAGTACTGGCTGGAGTCCATCGCCAAGATCCCGACGCAAGTTGAAATCGCCAGCGAGTATCGCTATCGCGACAGCGTGCCCGTGCCTTCTACCTTGGTCGTCACCATCAGCCAATCGGGTGAGACGGCCGACACCATCGCCGCTTTGAAGCATGCGCGCAGCTTGGGCATGGAGCACACGCTCACCATCTGCAACGTGTCTACCAGCGCCATGGTGCGCGAGTGCAAACTGGCCTATGTGACCCGCGCCGGCGTTGAAATTGGTGTGGCCTCCACCAAGGCCTTCACCACCCAGCTGGGGGGCTTGTTCTTGCTGACGCTGACCTTGGCCAAACTGCGCGGTCACCTCAGCCCAGAGCAAGAAGCGGAGCACCTGACCGCCATGCGCCACCTGCCTGCAGCGTTGCAGTCTGTGCTGGCCCTGGAGCCTCAAGTCATGGCCTGGGCTGATTCTTTTGCCCGCAAAGAAAATGCCCTGTTCCTGGGTCGTGGCCTGCATTACCCCATTGCTTTGGAAGGCTCGCTCAAGCTCAAGGAAATCAGCTACATCCACGCCGAGGCGTATCCTGCTGGTGAGTTGAAGCATGGTCCTTTGGCCTTGGTGACATCCGAGATGCCAGTGGTGGTGGTGGCGCCCAACGACGTCTTGCTGGAAAAGCTCAAGAGCAATATGCAAGAAGTCAAAGCCCGTGGTGGCGAGCTGTATGTCTGTGCCGATGCCGACACCCACATCCAGGCTGAGCCCGGTATCCATGTGATTCGTTTGCCAGAGCACTATGGTGCACTGTCACCCATCTTGCATGTCGTGCCACTGCAGTTGCTGGCGTATCACACGGCTTGCGCGAAGGGGACGGATGTCGACAAACCTCGCAACCTTGCTAAGAGTGTCACGGTTGAGTAATGAAAGGGCCCTGCGGGGCTTTTTCAATATGGATAAACTTCTATTGCAGCGTTTAGTGCTGGAACGTCTCACCGAAGACTTACTGCAAACCGAGCAGGCTGCCCGTGTGGCCCATGAAACGGCCACGCACGAAGAAAACATCGCCGAAAACAAATACGATACTTTGGGGCTGGAGGCCGCTTACCTGGCCACGGGACAAGCCCGTCGCGCTGAAGCCATTCGCCACGCGATTTCTGCTTGGCGCCAATTTCGCCCGGGCCCTTATGACCCCAGCCAAGGCATCCAGCTCGGTGCCTTGGTCTGCCTGGTCGATGCCGACGATCGGCAGCAATATCTCTTTCTGGGTCCGAGTGGCGGCAGCATGAAGTTGGCGTGTGGTGGACAACTCGTGCAGGTCATCAGCATGGAGTCCCCCTTGGGAAGTGCCATTCTGGGCAAATGCGAGGGTGATGAGGTGTCGCTACAGATCGCATCCAACCGCCAATTGTTGGAAGTGCTCTCGGTACTTTAGCCGTGCGTGACGGAGTGCTTTGGGTCTGCAGGGCTGCGCATGTTAGGCTCGCCGGCATCCCACTCGTATTTTGAATAGTTCCCGGTCTATGACTTCAACTGGCGGAAACGATCCCCTTCATGGCGCCACGCTCCAACACATCGTGGAGTGTTTGGCTGACTACTACGGTTGGGAGGAGTTGGGGCGCATGATTGCCATTCGCTGCTTCACGCATGACCCCAGCGTGGCATCCAGCTTGAAGTTTTTGCGTAAAACGCCTTGGGCGCGGACCAAGGTTGAAGACTTGTATGTGGAGACTTGGCGGCGCAGCCGAGGTCTGAGCACCTGATATGGAAACAGAAGTCCCCGATAACGACCCGATGCCGCAACCACCCGAACCGCCAGACTTGAATGCCTGCTGCGGCAGTGGTTGTGATCCATGCATTTTCGATACACACGATCTGGCGATGGATGAATATCGCCAAGCTTTACGTGCGTGGCAGGCGCGTCAGGCGGCGCGGGCTGCGAATTGAGTGCGCTTGTATTTCAGTAATCGCCCCCGGTAGGGCACGTTGTCGGCCTCGGGGGTATTCAGCGTGGTTTCTGTCAGATCGAAACCCAGGGCATGCATGCGCCGATGAAAAGCGGGGCGGTTGCCACGGTTGGGATCTACGATCCAGACTTCTGACGCGGGCATGGCGTGCCGAGCGATGAATGCAGCCAGGTGTCCGGCGTCATCGCGTTCATAGAGGATGTCGCTGCCGATGATGAGATCAAAGCGGCCCTGCACGATCGGATGATCGCTGTGGACGGCCTCATCCGTGTCAGACGCCCAGTTGCCGTGACGGTAAGGCAGCGGCGGCAGGTCGTTCAACAACACGTTGTCGGCGAGAAAGTGGAGTGCCATCGGGTGTGCGTCGGATGCAGTGACATCTGCACCTCGGCGATGACACACCAAGCTGGCCAGCGCCAAGCCGCAACCGACTTCAAGGATGCGTTCCTGGGGGACCAGCGGGCGTGAGGCCATCAAGGCTGCGAGTTGCAGACCTGAAGGCCAGATGACGCCAAACAAAGACCAGTTCGCTGTAGAGAAGCCCGCCGCAGCGGCATCTCCGTGTGGGTCAGCATACTGCTGACGATCCATCAGCGAACGGATCTCGAGGTTGGCGGCACCTCGAATGGCGACAGACGCCTGCGTGGTTTCATAGCTCATCAGGCGGTCTGTGCGGGGCAGTCGGATCAGTAGCTGCTGCGACCACCGCGGGAGCCACCTTGGCCACCACCAAAGCCGCCTGGACGCTCTTCGCGTGGACGGGCTTCGTTGACCACCATGGCGCGGCCGTCAAACGACTGGCCGTTCATGCCACGGATGGCGGCTTGGGCTTCATTGCCATCGCCCATTTCGACAAAACCGAAGCCTTTGGAGCGACCGGTTTCGCGCTCCATCATCACCTTGGCGGACATGACCTGACCGAATTGGGCGAAGTGTTGTTGCAGGTCGTCGTCACGCATGGAGTAAGGCAGGTTGCCGACGTAGAGCTTGTTGACCATGATGGTCCCTTTCAGAAAATGCTGCGGTCTATCCAAGGCCTGCCGCAGCATCCAGGCCGAGTGGGGTGCCAGGATTGGTTGAACCCCAGCGAGAAATCAGAAGCGGCGGCGAGGTGCCGACGGTGCGCCGCCGGAGCGTGGCTCCAGATGGCGGAAGGTGATGCGCCCTTTGCTCAAGTCGTAGGGCGACAGTTCCAGAGACACTTTGTCGCCAGCCAGGATGCGGATGTGGTGCTTGCGCATTTTTCCGCCCGTATAGGCGATCAGGGTGTGACCGTTTTCAAGGGTGACGCGAAAGCGGGAGTCCGGCAGCACTTCGGCTACTTGTCCGCGCATTTCAATGAGTTCTTCTTTGGCCATGGGTTCTCCCGGGCTGATGCGATGGCGTGCCGACTCAGGCAGGGATCGCGGGTTGTCGCAGATATCCCAAGCCTTGTGTCAGTGCGTACTGAGCGGCAGCCTGTGCAGTCGAGAACAGCGGGATGAAGCGAAAGATGCGGTCGCTGGTGGCAGAGCCACGGCCGCTTCGAATGGACAGAGAGGCGGCGAATTGGCCGCAATCGGTCTGGCGTGTAGAGGGCGACAGTGTGAAGCGCCCCACGGTGCATGGAGAGGAGATCGAGTGATTCAATGAACTTAGCCGGCACGACACTGCACATGCAGTTCATGCGATAGATAAAGGGAGTCGAGGTTGGATCCCGAGGTGCGACACACCAGTGTCAGCGAGGAGGGGGATGCAACGTCAGGCGATGCTTGCCTGGAGGAGCAGACACGAGGCCGTTGGGGCAGGTCTGTTGAAGTGATGCAGCGCAGTTGGGAGCGCGCGCAAAGCGTCAAGGGGCTGCGGAGGTAAGCGAAACTGCAGCCAGTGCTACCCACTATAACAGTGTTGGTGCAAACTTGCTCGTTTTATTTTCAACGTTTCTGAGACCTCGCGATGACAGCCTCTGCCCCTACGGACATCCGCTACCTGAACCCCGAGCCACGCTACTCCGATGCCGCCATTCATGGTGGCGTGGTTTATCTGGCGGGGCAGGTGCCAACCGATACCCGTGCGGACATGGCAGGCCAAACGCAACAAGTGCTGGACCAAATTGAGGCCTTGTTGCGCGAGGCGGGCAGTGACCGGGGGCGCATTCTCATGGCCCAGGTCATCGTGAAAGACATTGCCGAGGTGCCCGCCATGAACCAGGTTTGGGAAGCGTGGTTCAAAGGTGTGACAGCCCCACCTCGTGCCACCTTCCAGGCTCCGCTGGTGAACCCAGAGTGGAAGATCGAAGTCATCGTCACGGCGGCATTGAAGTGAGCGAAAGGCGGGGTGGGGTGGCTTAGGCGGCCAGTTGCTCGCGCAGCACCTTCGCGGCTTGCACCATGTGTGTCAAAGCGGGGCGCACCTCAGGCCACTGTCGTGTCTTCAAGCCACAGTCTGGGTTCACCCATAAACGCTGGGCAGGAATGCGGCGTGCCGCCTGCTGCATCAGTGCCACCATCTGTTCGGCCGATGGAATGTTGGGTGAGTGAATGTCATACACGCCAGGCCCGATGTCGTTGGGGTACTGGAATTGTTCAAACGCACCCAGCAGTTCCATGTCAGAGCGTGAAGTCTCGATGGTGATGACGTCTGCATCCATGGCCGCGATGGCCTCGATGATGTCGTTGAATTCCGAATAGCACATGTGCGTGTGGATTTGCGTCTCGTCCTTGACGCCATTGGCACACACGCGGAAGGCTTCGACCGCCCAATCCAGGTAGGACGCCCATTGTGAGCGGCGCAGCGGCAGGCCTTCTCGCAGCGCGGCTTCGTCGATCTGAATGATGCGAATGCCTGCACGCTCCAGATCCAGCACTTCCTGGCGCAGGGCCAGTGCCAATTGCATGCAGGTGACAGCGCGAGGCTGGTCGTCGCGCACGAAACTCCAATTGAGCATGGTGACAGGGCCCGTGAGCATGCCTTTCATCGGCTTGTGTGTGAGTGACTGGGCGTATTGGGTCCAGGCCACTGTCATCGGGGCCGGGCGGCTGATGTCGCCAAACAGAATGGGTGGCTTGACGCAGCGTGAGCCATAGGATTGAACCCAACCGTTTTGACTGAATCCATAGCCTTGCAACTGCTCGCCAAAGTATTCGACCATGTCATTGCGTTCGGCCTCTCCGTGGACCAGTACATCCAGGCCCAGTTCTTCTTGAACGCGCACGCAGTGTTCGATCTCTGCGCGAATGGCCGTTTCGTAATCACTGCTGGGCAAGTGGCCCGCTTTGTATTGGCTGCGCACGTGGCGAATCTCTGGCGTTTGGGGAAAGGAGCCAATCGTGGTGGTGGGAAACGCCGGCAGTTGCAGCCGTGTGGCTTGCCGTGGGGCGCGTGAGTCAAAGGGGCTGTGCCGTTGTCCCAGTGGCCGTCGAGTAGGGTCTGCCTGCGACTCGGCGGCTGCTTTGAGGGCGGCTTGCACAGTGGCTTGATGGACACGCGTCGCCTGCCGGCGGGATTGGCAGTCTGATTGATTCGCTTCCAACCTAGGGCGAACGACCTCGCGTCCGTCTCGAAGGGCTTGCGCCAGCAGCTGCAATTCATCGAGTTTCTGGACGGCAAAAGCCAGCCACGATTTCAACTCCGCATCCATGCGTGTTTCATGGATCAGGTCCACGGGCACATGCAGCAGTGAGCAAGAGGGCGCCAGCCAGAGACGATCGCCCAGGCGGGCGTAAATCGGCTCCAGCCAATCGAGCGTCGCGTTCAGGTCTGTCTTCCAGATGTTGCGGCCATTGATGACGCCCAAGGACAGCACCTTGTGTGAGGGCAGCAAGTTCAAGGCTGGAACGATGTCTTCGCGGCCGGACACCGCATCCAGATGCAGGCCTGCTACAGGCAGTTGGGTGGCCAAGTGCAGGTTGTCTTGCAAGGGGCCAAAGTAGGTGGTGAGCAAGAGCTTGACGGGCACGCTCTTGAGATGGTGGTAGGCCACATGGAAGGCGTGGCGCCAGTCGGCATCCAGGTCCGTGCTCAAAATGGGTTCGTCAATTTGGATCCATTCGACGCCCTGGGCCTGCAAGGTGCTCAGCAGTTGGGCATAGACTGGCAACAGTCGTTCCAATAAGGTCAGCTTGGTGCTGCCATCTTTGGACTTGCCCAAGGCCAGGTACGTGATCGGTCCGATGATCACAGGCTTGATCGGGGCGTCGAGTTGCTTGGCTTCGGCGATCTGAGCCAACAAGCGTGATGCATCAAGTTTGAAGGCCGTGTCGTGCTGAAACTCCGGGACGATGTAGTGGTAGTTGGTGTCAAACCATTTGGTCATCTCGCCAGCGGCGATATGCTCACAGCAACTGGCGCCATGAGCGTGGTGGCCAGGTGCGGAGCGGCCGCGTGCCACTCTGAAGTAATTGTCCAAAGGGTTTCCGGTATGGCCGCGTGCGCGTTCGGGTAGATGACCCAGCGTGAAGCTCATGTCGAGCATCTGGTCATAAAAAGAAAAGTCTCCCACCGTGGTAAGGCTAAGTTGGCTTTGATGTTGCCAATGTGATCGGCGCAGTCGCTGGCCTGTGGCCTCCAGTTCGGCTTGATTCAGTTGCCCTTTCCAGTAGGCCTCCAGGGCGAACTTCAGTTCGCGTTGTGCGCCAATGCGCGGAAATCCAAGGTTGTGTGTGGTCGTCATGCGATGGCCCCAAGCTGTTCGTTTGATGTCAAGGACGCAAGACTACGAATTTGGATGTATGAAGTAAAATGGTATTTATTCACAAAACCATGAAAATGGTTCATGGACATGCTGGAGCGCAGTCACCTGAACATCATTCAAGCGGTGGAGCGGCTCGGCTCGCTCACCGCAGCAGCGGAGGAGTTGTGCCTCACGCAATCGGCCTTGAGTCATGCCATGCGCAAGCTGGAGCAGCAGTTGGGCGTAGACATCTGGTTGCGTGAAGGTCGTCAATTGAGGCTGACGCAGGCTGGCCAATACGTATTGGGATTGGCCAATCGTGTGTTGCCGCAATTGCAGTTGGCCGAGGAGCGCTTGCAACAATTCGCCAAGGGGCAGCGAGGGACTCTGCGCATCGGCATGGAATGTCACCCCTGCTATCAATGGCTATTGAAGGTGGTGTCGCCCTATTTGGCGGCGTGGCCGGATGTGGATGTGGACGTGAAGCAGAAGTTTCAGTTTGGTGGCATTGGCGCCTTGTTTGCCTATGACATTGATGTGCTGGTCACTCCCGATCCCCTGTTCAAACCGGGCTTGGTGTTTGAGCCTGTGTTCGACTACGAACAGGTGCTGGTGGTGGCACAAGGACACCCGTTGGCCTCGTGTGCCCATGTCAAGCCCAAACAATTGGCGGACCAGGTGTTGATCACGTATCCGGTGTCGCCTGAGAGGCTGGACATCTATGCCCAATTCTTGATGCCAGCGGGCATCGGCCCCAAGGTCCACAAAACCATCGAGACCACCGATATCTTGCTGCAGATGGTCGCCAGTGGGCGCGGGGTGGCGGCCTTGCCCCGCTGGTTGGTCGAAGACTATGCACAGCGCTTGCCGATCGTACCTGTGCGCTTAGGGGCGAAAGGGATCGCTAAGCAGATCTATCTGGGTACGCGCGAGGGCGAATGTGAGATTGATTACCTGGATTCCTTCGTGCAAATGGCCAAGTCGGTGGATGTTGCCCAGATAATCACGCATGCACATGGATTCCACCCCTGAACCGGTCGCGCCCACGGGCGCCCCCTTGAACTTTGGCGAGCTTGGCTTGCAGGAGTCCTTGATCGAAGCCTTGGCGGACGCGGGCTTTGATGCCCCCACGCCCATTCAAACGCAGGCCTTGCCTGCAATCTTGGCGGGGAATGATGTTTTGGCCACAGCCCAAACCGGCTCCGGCAAGACCTTGGCTTATCTCTTGCCCGTGCTGCAGCAGCTTGCTGCTGCGCCGCAGGCTGCACGTGAAGCCCAACGTTCGGGTCGACCCGGTCGTGATTCAGCCCGCCGCCCCACGCGCGTGCTGGTGCTGGTGCCCACCCGCGAGTTGGCCTTGCAAGTGGGTGAATACCTGCATGGCCTGGCGCCTTATCTGGACGCACCGCTGCGTTGGGGCTGCGTCTATGGCGGTGTCTCCATCAATCCGCAGATGCTGGGCTTGCGACCTGGTGCCGACGTGGTGGTGGCCACGCCAGGCCGACTGCTCGATTTGTTGGAACATCGCGCCCTGAGTCTGTCGGAAGTCAGCACGCTGGTACTGGATGAGGCCGATCGCTTGCTGGACGCGGGCTTTGCAGAAGAAGTGCAAGCGGTGTTGAAACACTTGCCCGCGCGTCGACAGCAACTCATGTTCTCGGCCACGTTTCCTGACAAGCTGCAGGGGTTGGCCAAGGACTTGATGCGTGATCCGGTTCGGATCGACATCCCTGCCGAGGTGCAGGCCGCGCCCGACATCACCCAGCGCGCCATTCAGGTGGACGAAGCCAAACGCTCGCCGCTGTTGCGCCACCTGATCAAAACGCAAGCCTGGCGACAGGTGCTGGTGTTTGTGGCGACGCGTTATGGCTGTGACCTCGTGGCGGACAAATTGCGCCGGCACGGCATTCAGGCCGCTGCGTTCCATGCCGATGCGAGCCAAGGGGCGCGTCGTCAAGTCTTGCAAGCCTTCAAGTCGGGTGAGCTGCAAGTGGTGGTGGCCACCGATCTGGCGGCGCGTGGCTTGGATGTGGCCTTGTTGCCCGCCGTCGTCAACTACGACCTGCCACGTTCGGCCGATGACTACATTCACCGCATTGGGCGCACCGCGCGAGCGGGCGCGAGTGGCGAGGCCATCAGCTTCGTGACCGCTCAGTCAGAGTCGCATTTTCGCCTGATAGAAAAACGCCAAGGGCAGCGGGTGCCTCGCGAGCAAGTGGCGGGATTCGAGCCGACCGACGTCGTCCAGGTGAGTGAGCCGGGCACGGGCGGTGTCAAGGGGCGCCGAAAGAGCAAGAAAGACAAGCTCAGGGAAGCTGCGGGTCTGATTCCTCCTCGTTCCTGACAGAAAATACGCGGTTTTGCTCCCGCCGGTGGGAAAAGGCATGTCCCTGCAAAGCCATCTCAGTCAGTCTCGTTTGGTTCGCTTGCTCCAGGAATGGGCGCAGGTGGACGGCGATGCTGCGCGCCACGATGTGGCCGAGCGCTTGGGCGGGTGGCTGGGGGCCATGGACACGGTCAAGTTGGAGTCGGCCCTGCAGTCGATTCAAGCCTACGCCAGCCAAGCGCGCGACACACTGCCGCCTGCCATGGCGCTTGAGCCGGCTTGGTTGGAGACTTTGCTGCAACGCACCCGCAGTGACATCGACGACATGATTGCGGCCAAGCTGAATGCGCCAGCCCCGATGCGGGGGCGCGTGATACGCGTGGCTGCCACGGCCAGTGCCGATGAAGCCGAAGCCGATTACGCCGTGCACTACCAGCGCTATCTCGACCTGCAAAAGCGCATCGAGTTGAAGTTGGGGCAGTTGCGTGGACAGATTCGGCAACTGCTGGCCAAAGGCTCGGTGCCCATGCGTCAACTCGCCGCCATGGATGCCGTGATGGAGCAATTGCTGAGTGCGCGTGAGCAGAAGTTGTTAAGCAGTGTGCCGGTGTATCTGGAGCGTCGCTTCACTCACTGGCGTCAATGGCATCAACAACGGCTACAAATCAGTGGTCGTGACGATGACCCGGCCTTGTGGCGCCAGTCGGGCGGCTGGTTGGCAGGTTTTCTTCGTGATTGGCAAGACATGCTGCAAGCTGAATTGCAGGTCCGCTTGATGCCCGTGGTGGGCATGATTGAAGCGGT
This sequence comes from Aquabacterium sp., assembly GCA_046299355.1. Taxonomy (GTDB): domain Bacteria; phylum Pseudomonadota; class Gammaproteobacteria; order Burkholderiales; family Burkholderiaceae_C; genus Aquabacterium. Next base: position 109,714 of record JBKBIO010000005.1, read on the forward strand.
TCAAAAAGAACATCGAACACAACAATGAACAAGAAGTTGAGCGTGGCCCTGTTTGTCGTGGGCCTGATGATCGTGGCGTGGGTGGCATGGGGCTTTGTGGGCACCAGCGCCTTGGCTTTGTTCATGACATTGTTGATTGCCATCGTGTACTGCGCCGGCGCTTACGAGTTGCGCCAGTACCGCCAAGCCACGCAATCCTTGGGTGAGGCCTTGGCCGATGTGCCCCAACCTTTGCAAGATCTGCCCGCTTGGCTGCAGCGCTTGCACCCGGTGCTGCAAAACCCTGTGCGCTTGCGCATCGAAGGTGAGCGTGTGCCGCTGCCCGGTCCGGCGTTGACGCCCTACCTGGTGGGCCTGCTCGTCATGTTGGGCATGCTGGGTACCTTTCTGGGCATGGTAGTGACCTTCAAAGGTGCTGTGTTTGCGTTGGAAGGTTCAGCCAACCTGACGGCCATTCGTGCGGCGCTGGCCGAACCCATCAAGGGTTTGGGCCTGTCGTTTGGTACGTCCATCGCAGGTGTGGCCACATCAGCCTTGTTGGGCTTGATCTCGACCTTGTCTCGTCGTGAACGCTTGGGCGTGGTGCGCGAACTGGAGCGCCAACTCTCGACCGTGTTTCGGCCGTTCTCGGCGGCTTATCAGCGCGACCAAACCTTTCAGGCGCTGCAAGTTCAAGCGCAGGCCATGCCCACCATCGTGGCGCACCTGCAATCGTTGGCAGAACAACTGGATCGTCGCAACGAGATCCTGAGTCAGCAGTTGATCGGTCAGCAGCAACAGTTCCATCAAGAGGCACAAGCCGCTTACCAAGGCTTGGCTCAGTCGGTCGAGCGCTCCTTGCAACAGGCCTTGGTCAGCAGCGCCAAACAAGCGGGTGAGACCATCAAGCCGGTGGTGGAGTCGGCCATGGCCCACATCACCCAGTCGGCGCAGGCCACGCATGCGCATCTGGCCAACAGCACGCAGCAACAGTGGCAACAACTCACTCAGCAGTGGTCAGATCATGCTCGTGGCGTGGCCGACAACTGGACTCAGGCCTTAAGCCAGCAGAGTCAGACGCAAGCCGATCTGCTGGCGCGTTTGGATCAAAACCTGCAAGGTTTCCAGTCGGCATTTGATGCGCGTGCCTCGCAATGGTTGTCCTCCGTGGTCAACACCGTGGCGCAAGGCCAATCTGAGCAGCAGAACCAAGATGCCGAGCGCTTGAAGGCATGGCAGGCGTCTTTGCAGACCATGGCGGATCAGGTGACCCAGTCTTGGCAGCAGGTGAGCCAACAGACCCTTTCGCAACAACAGGCGGTTTGTCAGGCCATGGAGGCCAGTGCCGGTCAAATCACCGAACGAAGCAGTGCCCATGTGGCCGACACACTGGCTGGCGTCACTCGCCTGCTGAATCAGTCTGAAGAGCTCGTTCGTACGCGCATGGAGGCCGAGTCGCATTGGTTGGCCACACAAGGGCAACGCATGGATCAACTCACGGCCGTGTGGCAGCGGGAGTTGGGGGCTTTGCGTGATCAAGAAGCGCAACGCGGTCAGGCCGCGGTGGATCGACTCGATGCCTTGCAGGCGGCTGTGGCGCAGCATTTGGGTACGCTGGGTGCATCCTTAGAGGCGCCCATGAACCGCATGCTGCAAACCGCATCCGAAGTGCCGCAGGCCGCTGCCCAAGTGATTGCGCAACTGCGCGAAGAAATGACGCGCTTGAGCGAGCGCGACACCCAATCGGTGGCCGAGCGCACGGCCTTGATGTCGCAGTTGGCAGACCTGTTGCAAGCCTTGAATACCGCCGCGGATCAGCAGCGTGGCGCGATCGACTCGATGGTCGGTGCGGCCTCTGGCGTGTTGACGCAAGCGAGCGAACAGTTCGCGCAGGCTTTGGCGTCACAGGCTGGCAAGCTGGACGATGTGGCTGCGCAAGTGGCAGCAGGTGCGGTGGAGTTGGCCAGCTTGGGGCAAGCCTTTGGTGACAGCGTGACACAGTTCCAGCAGTCCAACGACAAGTTGATGGACAGCCTGCATCGCATCGAGGGGGCGTTGAGCCAATCGATGGCCCGCAGCGATGACCAATTGGCCTACTACGTGGCGCAAGCGCGTGAGGTGATTGATCTGAGCATCTCGTCGCAGCAAGGCATTGTGGAAGACCTGCGTCGTCTGCATGGGCAAGTGGCCGCAGGTGAGGGGGCAGCCTGATGATCGATCTGGATGAGCGCGATGACGCGGTCGACCAGACGGTGCCGGTCTGGGCTGTGTTTGGTGACCTGATGGCCGGCATCTTGGGTGCTTTCGTCTTGGTCTTGGTGGGTGTGCTGGTGGTCCAGATGGACCTGATGAACAACTTGCAGGAAGAAGTCGAACTTCGCCGTTCAGAAGAACAGCGCCGCATGGCCCTGGAGAAAGCCTTGGCCGTGCCGCTGGCCAGTGGCCGTGTCACCCTGAACGATGGACGCATTGGCATCAGTGGCAGTGTCTTGTTTCCTCTGGGCTCCGACGAGTTGCGACCAGAGGGCCAGCAGTTGCTCAAAAGCTTGGTGCCACCCTTGAGGGTGTATCTGGGGGAGCGCAAAGAAATGCTCATGGTCAGTGGCTTCACCGACAACCGCCTGGTCAAAGGTGGCAACCAACGCTATGAAGACAACCTGGCCTTGTCCGCCCAGCGTGCACTGAATGTGACGCGAGCACTCATTCAGGAAGGCATGCCGCGCAGCATGGTGTTTGCAGCGGCTTTCGGCTCGGAGCAACCGGTTGCGTCCAACGACACCGAGGACGGACGAGCGCAGAACCGCCGTGTGGAAATGGCACCCGTGCCCCGCACGCCGCAGCAGGAGGCACCGCGCCGTGAGTGAGGCGTCCTGGCACCAAGCGTGTCATGAGCATCTGCAAAACTGGGTGGCGTCCGGTCTGGATCAATGTGATCCAGTGCGGGTCCAGCACATCCAACGTTTGCTGACGCGTGCGGTCAGTCAGCCTGCGTCTGTTCAAGCTCTTTTGGTCGCCCGCGTGCAGCAAGAAATCCAGGTCTATGAGCAGCGTTGGCAGGTGACAGGTGCGCGGTCCATCCAGGCCACTTCCGTGGCCGGTCAGCCCAGGGTGTCGCTCTTGGCTGAGTTGACCGAATACCTGGTCACACAAAACCACCATGAGCCGACGCCCTCATTGGCAGGTGACGAGTCAGTCGCATCCGACATGAAGAGCGTGCGTCGCTTCGGTCAAGTTTGGTCGCACATCGCCGCCGAACAGCAAGTCAAACAAGCCTTGAACCGTGGGCCGGAAAATGCAGGCCCCTTGAATGCGCATCGCTTGATGCTGCGCTCTCTGGCGTTGATGCAGAGCCTCTCGCCCGATTATTTGCGCCGATTCTTGGGGCAGGCCGACGCCCTGCTGTGGGTGGAGCAGGCGAATCAGAAGAACGCCCTGGGCGACACGCGAGACAAATCCAAGAAGGTCAAGGCTAGCAAAAAAGCCTGACCACCGTGGTCTCGTTTCGGCGGTCTTCTGCGTGACAATGTGCGCATCCCAAGTAAGCGTTGCCGCACCCTGATCATGACTTCGAGCACACATCGTTGGCGTTTTTTCCGAGCCGGTGGATTTGATCAAGTTCGCCTGGATCGTGGCGCAGACCTGGCCAATCTGGCCGCCTTGGATCAAAAACTGTGGGTGGCCTTGTCCTGCCCGGTGCAAGGCATCGAGTTTGATCCGCAAACCCTGGCACTGATCGACGTCGATGCCGATGGGCACATCCGTGCACCCGAGTTGATTCAAGCCATCGACTGGGCTGTGGCGCGCTTGACCTCGCCAGACACCCTGGTGGCGGGCGGTGCCTTGGCACTCAGTGCGATTGGCGACGCAACCTTGGCAGCCTCGGCCCGTCGTATCCTGGACAGCCTTGGCAAGACAGAGGCGCAGCACATCACTGTCGACGACTGTGCAGACAACGCGCGCATCTTTGCGGGCATGGCCAGCAATGGCGATGGTGTCATCACGCCAACGGGGCAGGCTGAGGACGTCGCCCAAGTGATGGCCCAGATCATGGCAACGGTGGGTTCGGTGGCTGACCGCAGTGGTGAGGTCGGTATCAATCGGGCCTTGGTGGAGCAATTCTTTGCGGAAGCCAGCGTGCTGCAGCAATGGCGTCAGGGGCAGGATCATGGCACCTGGCCATTGGGTGAGGCCACCCCCGCTGCTTTTGCTGCCTGGACAGCCGTTCGCGACAAGATCAATGACTTTTTCATGCGCTGTCAATTGGCGGCCTTCGATCCGCGCGCCGGCGGCCTGCTCAATGGCAGCGAAGACGACCTGAAGGGCTTGGGTGCCCAACTCCTGGCCTGTGGCGCACCAGCAGACATGGCCAAGTTGCCCTTGGCGTTTGTCAGCAAGGATGCGGATTTACCTTTATCGGAAGGTTTGAACCCAGCCTGGGTTGGCGCCGTGAAAGCATTGAATGAGACGGTGTTGATGCCCATGTTGGGTCAAGTTGCCGTCTTGACCGCCAGCCAGTGGGCCGATGTGTCTGCGCGCTTCCAAGCTTATGAGGCCTGGGTCCTGGCCAAGCCGCAATCCACGCTGGAAAGCCTGCCAGCCGAACAGCTGGACGCCGTGTTGCAGTCTGATCTCCAAGCCCGTTTGCTGGCCTTGGTGGCTGACGATGAGGCCGCCGCTGCCGAAGCATCCTTGATTGGCGATGTGGATCGCTTGGTTCGCTACGTGCGTGATCTGGCCCGCTTGGCCAACAACTTTGTCTCGTTTACCGACTTCTATACCCGTCGAGACAAGGCTAGCTTCCAGGTGGGTACCTTGTACATGGATGGCCGCAGTGCTGACTTGTGTGTCAAGGTTTTGGATCCCGCTAAACATGCCACCCTGGCCGCTTTGTCTGGGGTCTACTTGGTCTACTGCGACTGCGTGCGCGGCGCCGAGAAAATGACCGTCGCTGCCGCCTTCACGGCGGGCGACTCGGATCAGTTGATGGTCGGTCGCAATGGCGTGTTCTATGACCGAGAGGGCCGTGATTGGGATGCCACCATCACCAAGATCATCGATCACCCCATCAGCATTCGTCAGTCGTTCTGGACGCCTTATAAAAAGGTGACGCGTCTGATTGGTGAGCAGGTGCAGAAGTTTGCGGCGGCCAAGGCCAAAGCCGCGGATGAAGCCGCCATCGTGGCTGTGACCAAAACGGGAGAAAAGGTTGGGTCTGCTCAAGCCGGTACGGCAGCTCAGCCGCCCGCCGCGCCGTCCCCCTTTGATGCAGCGAAATTCGCCGGGATCTTTGCGGCGGTGGGTTTGGCGGTCGGCGCCATTGGTACCGCCGTGGCCTCCGTCGTCACGGGTTTCCTGAACCTCAAGGGCTGGCAAATGCCCCTGGCCCTGATCGGCCTGATGTTGATGATTTCCGGGCCAGCCATGGCCATGGCTTTCTTCAAATTGCGCAATCGCAATCTGGGGCCGATCCTCGATGCCAACGGTTGGGCCGTGAACACCCGTGCTCGTATCAACATTCCTTTTGGTACCGCCTTGACGCAGTTGGCCAAACTGCCCGAGGGCGCAGAGCGTTCGCTGACCGATCCTTATGCCGAGAAGAAAACGCCTTGGAAGGCCTACTTGGTGGTCGGTTTGATCGTGGGTGGCTTGATCGGCTATGCCTTGTACGCTGGCGGCTTGGAAGTTTTCGGCTTGCAGCATGTTCTCAAGCCGCATCAGCCATGAGCATCGTCGTCTACTGGCTGACGCAAGGTCAGCCTTCCGTTCAAGTGTTTGCAGATGATCAGTTGCTGCCTGCCCTCGCATTTGCGGAAGCCAAGCGCAAGGAAAAAGGGCCTCAAGGTGAGGCCCTGCACCAGCATGTGGTGATGAATTCAGAGTTGGGCGATTGCGTCAGCAAGCCCGGCGTCAGCGACGAACGTCCCGCCGATTACGACTGGAGCAAGCAGCACCGTGGCGGGCCACCTCAACCGCTGGGCACGCCCAAGACCTTGGGGTAAGGCCGAGGGCTGGCCGATGTGGTCGGATCAAGGGGCAGGGCGACCGGCGCCTTCACGACCCTCTGCGCGTGCCGACAGATAGGCGTACAGATCCATGATGTGCGCATTTACGCGAGGTTCGCTTTGCCAGGCAGGCATGTTCAGCTGGCCTTCCTGACGTTGAACGATCGCATCGACCAATTTGTCCATGGTCGCGGTTTGGCCGTCAATGCGGCTCGATGGGTAACCCCACTCGTAGCGCTTCAGTACCAGGCTGACGAATTGATTGGGACCCATGTCACGCATGCGTTGCGTCAAGTTAGGGCCTTGTGCACCGCCCGTGGCGTCGGCGCCGTGACAGCTGGCGCATTTGTCTTGGAACACGCGCCAACCGGTGTAATTCGAACCGGGCAAACGGCTTTGCTCAGCCAATTGTTGCGCAGCTTGTTTGTTTTGCCATTCAATGGCGCAGCCACCGAGGGAAACAGAGGCCCCCAGCAGCAGTGCACCCCAAACCGCCATGCGGCGAACGGGTGTGTGGGTGGTTGGTGTCAAGGGAGGCCTCCGAGTCAGGTGGTGGAACGCTTCAGCCCAGATCGGCTTCAGGTTGGTTCTGAGCGCCATGTCGACGCGTGTCGTGCTTTTCGATGGCTGTGGCGACGGCGCGCTTGAGTTTATCGACGGCCCCCGATATCGCCTGGTGGGCATTGCTGGCGTGGTCTTTGACGATGACGGGATTGAGTCCGGTCAGTCGCGCCTCCATGGTGCACAGAAAGTCGTCGGGGCTGCCCTTGGTTTGGCTCACGGCGTCGCTCAAGTGCGCTTCGACGCGGGTGACGTGGTCACCGAAACGATGCATGGCTTCCTTGACGACGGTTTCGACGTGCTCGGCCATGCCTTGGCCGCCTTGGGTGTGGTTGTCGGTGTGAAGCAGAACTTGCATTTGCAACTCCAGTATCAAAGTACAAGTTCAGTTTAGCCCGCAAAAGGGCGCGCCGTAGTGGTAGTTGTCTCGATTTGGCCTCGGTGCTTTCGATCGATTAACCCAGATCAATTCATGGTTGAAGTGGGCTTATGTTTTCAAAATGAGTTTAATGGTATAAACGGTTTATACAGTTTTAAAAGGAGTTGGTGATGGCCGGTGCAGGAAAGTCTGAAATGAAGATCAAATTGGTTCGGGACAGCTTCACGATGCCCAAGCTGGAGTATGCGCAGATCGCAGGCATCAAGCAGCGCGCCATCAAGCGAGGTCAGGATGTCAAGAAGAGTGAAGTGTTGCGTGCTGCCGTTGCTTTGTTGAGTGGACTGGATGACGATCAACTTTTGGCAGCCTTGAAAGCTGTGCCCAGTTTGAAAACTGGCCGGCCTAAGCGGGAGGCTCCACCGGCTCAAGCTGACAAACCGGAGTCGGCTGTCAAGAAATATGAACCGGTGAAGAAGGGGCAGCGTTCAAGCGATGGGGCAGTTTCAAAAGGGATGAATAAGGCTGTCGCCAAGAAGGTTGCGGGCAAGGCAAGTGGCTCCAGCGCATCGGAAGGTGCCAAGCAAGCTACGGAAGAGAAAGCAGCAAAAAAGGCCGCTATCCCTGCCAAAGCTGACAAACGGGCCGCTGCAAAGAAAGTGGTCGCCAAGAAGGTGGTCGCCAAGAAGATATCGACATCGAAGTTGACCTCTAAGCGTGTTGTTGGTGCTTCATTGGCGGTTGACAAAGCATCGACGAAACCGAAGTCTGCGCCTGTCAAACGGAAGTCGCCTCAGCGTGCAGTGCCATTGGCTGAGGTGAAGCAGGCAGCCCCCGTGGTTCCCTTGCCAGAGGCTGGTTTGCCGAGCGCACCGGACAAGTCGGCCTCTGTAACTTGACCTTGATCAAGGCATTGGTGCCGCGCGTCTGCGTGAAACCATTTCGTCATATTGGCCGACCAAACTGCTTCCGAATAGGAACCGTTTCGGGTGGTCAATATGGAAAAATTGAATGCCGTCGCCGAGCTTGGCGCATCCAGGCTTTTGCTTCCGGGTTGGATCAAAGCAGCGTTAGGTGCCAATGATCGCCTGAAGCTTTATCTCACCGTGCTTCAGTGCGCAGAGAACCATGCGCGCAATCCGGGTCAACCACCCGTCAGCCTGAAGGATGAGTTGGCCGCAGCCAACGTCAAAGATGAGTGGTTGCTAGAGTTGCCTCACTCTGCTGCTTGGTCAGAGCAGATGCTTTATGTGGCTGACCTGCAGCGATTGACACACCTCTTGGCCGACGATCTCCAGGTCATGTCGAGGCCCCTGATGGTGGTTCCGAAGATCGGTCAGGAGATGTCCGCTCGGGTTGCCCATTGGGAGCACTGGCTGCGGGGTCTGCCTGCCGACAAGTTGACCCAAGAAGACCTGAAAAAGTTATCGAGCGGGCGCCATGGCATTGAGGATGGCGTGCATATCTTGGTGATGGATCTGCACAAGAAGATCAATCAGTTGGCTGCGGACATCGCGGACGAGTTGATTGATGGCGCGCACGTTTGGCAACTTCAAGACGAGGACAAGGCGAGAGTGGCCGCCTTCATGAGAGGCTTGAACCGCACGGCTTACCTCAAATTTGATCATCCGGGTCTGGACACTGCTGCAACCCGAGACGGCGCCAAACTTCTTATTCAAAACGATATCGGAACGAATGATGCGCATGTGCTTGTCATTCAAGTCGAAGGCGTGTCTGCAACCTTGACTTACAGCGACCTGCATAGGCAACGTTTTGGTTTTTTTCAAGGTCTGTTGGCGGACTTGGGCGCAAATTGGTCCATCGTTGAACCGAGGATCAGCGGAGGCCTCAATCGGGGCGAAACCTATTTCGTAGGAACGGCCCACTTTGAGGCTAGCGACGAGGCTTCCTTGCAGGCATACCTCGATGGGGTGGCGAGCAAGATCGTCTTTCTCATTGATTGGAATCGAGCGCGTAAGCGCTTGCAATGCTTGGTCGACCGAACCGTGGCAATTGACGTACTGAAAGCTGCGGCTGAACTGTCGATTGGTCACCGCGCATGGTTGGAGGCAGGCGCTGAGCACATGGTGTTTGCCGCAATGCAAGCCCTTGGGGCTGGGGCATTCCAATTGGGTGATCGACTAGACACAGTGCTTGGCCGAGAGGCCGCGAAGAGATTCCTCATTGATGTTCTTCGATTGGCTATGCAAGCTGCGGCGGGTGGCCAACCACCCGATCTGGTGCAAGATGAAGCGCGCCTGAGACTGGCCAAAGAATTCAACCGCAAGACCGAAGAGTTCGACCTGTTGGCAGAGCATGCTGCATGGTGTCATGCCCTGGGACAAGGTCTGCGTGATGCGCTGTCGCATGCCCTCGATAAACAGCAGGATAAGTTGAGTCAACTCGCCGTTCGGGCGAAAGGATGGGAGCGTCGGGCGGATGAGTTGGTCATGCGCGTCAGGGATCTGCAGGCTCAGCAACCCAGATGGCGGCGAATCGTGAGGTTGATTGAGTGTTCTGATGATGTCGCAGATGCACTCGAGGAAGCGGTCTTCTCCATGAGCTTGCTGGGCGACCTGGGGACACACGGGTGGGGTATTCAGGTTAGAGCAGTGCTGCTGAACTTGGCTGAAACAGTTCTTGGTGCGCTTCAGGATCACAACCGAGCGCTGTCACAGGCCATGGGTCTCGCCGACCAAGTTCATGGTGATGAGCAGGAAGCGTTCCTCGCCTCGATCTGGTCGGTTCTGCAGGCTGAGCGTCAGTGTGACGAGCTCTTGAGAATCGCCAAGCGCGTGATCCTTAAGGAGTTGGACCAACCTGCGCAGATGGTTCTGGCACTGGATGTGGCGCAAGCCATGGAGTTGGCATCTGACCACCAACTGAGGCTCTCATACCTGCTGCGTGAAATGGTGTTTGCAAGGGCGGAGTCTCAAGTATGAGCACACGTGATCTCGGACCATCTGATGGTGTTTACCTGATTGGTGCCCCTCACCAAAGCCAACCGGGCGAGGACGCGACGCCTCAAACAATGGGGTTCAAGGCCTTTAATTTGCTAAGAATGGCGAATGCCGGCTTGAACGTGCCCCCAGCGCTGGTTCTTGGAACGCAGTGGTGCGCGAACAAGGGGGCGCCTGAAACGGTGTGGCGAGCTGCGCTTGGTCGTCTTGAGTCGATCTGCGGGCTGCGTTTAGGTGATGCCCGCCGTCCTTTGTTCTTGTCTGTTCGTTCGGGTGCTCCAGTATCCATGCCGGGCATGATGGAAACGCTACTGAACATTGGAGTGTGTGATGCAACACTGGGGGGATTGTTGGGCGCGACCGGGAATCCTCGTTTGGTATGGGATGCCTATCGGCGCTTGGTCGCGACATATGGTGAGGTGGTGGATCAGATACCCGCGCAGAGCTTTGACGAGATCCTGCAGAGTGTCTGCGGCGGTAGAAGTGACCGTGACCTTGATTTCGCAGAGTTGAGGGAAGTGACTCGTCGGAGTTTGGATCTATATGCCAAGCTATGCGGCCGCCCCTTCCCGCAGGACCCCTCGCAGCAATTGAGTGGTGCGATCTCAGCGGTGTTCCATTCATGGCAGTCTGAAAAGGCGAGGGCATATCGCGAAATGCATCGCATCGATGAATCCATTGGCACAGCGGTCACCATCCAGCAAATGGTGTTTGGTAACGCGGGCGGCCAGTCGGGCGCAGGGGTTGGATTCACCCGAGATCCGGTGAGTGGCGATCGACGCTTATGGGTGGACTTTCTGTTCAATGCCCAGGGCGAGGATGTCGTGTCAGGACGCCGCTCGGCTCATGGCCATGAAGAACTGGCAACGGTGATGCCGGACGTCTGGCACCAACTTCAGACGAATGTCGGCATCTTGGAGCGCACTTTTGGAGACATGCAGGATATCGAATTCACGGTGCAAGATGGACGGTTGTTCATGTTGCAAACACGAAATGGAAAGAGATCTCCGATCGCTGCAGTTCGAATCGCTTTTGACATGAAGACCGAAGGATTGATTGCCGGTGATCTCGCCAAAGAGCGTGTGGATGGTATTTCTGTTGAAAAGTTGGTCAGGACAGAGTTGGTTGCAGATACCGGGCAATGTGCGCAAGTGCTTGCCCGTGGCTCTTCGGCCAATGGTGGCGTTGCCACCGGACGCATCGCCTTGAACGAAGCACAGGCAGCCAGCTTTGCCAATGCGGGAGATCAGGTCATTTTGGTCAGGCGAGATGCTGAAACGGGGGATCTGTCTGCACTCGCGCAGGCGGATGCGCTAGTGACTCAACATGGTGCGAGAACGTCCCATGCAGCAGTGGTTGCACGTCAAATGGCAAAGGTATGTGTGGTGGGATGTGAAGACCTGCTGGTCGATGAGTCGTCGCAATCCGTGACCGTGGGGGATGTGGTTCTGGCGCCGGGTGACGTTCTGACGATTGATGGCAATGCAGGTGAGATTTACCAAGGCGTGGTCAAGAGCGAGGCAGTGTGCCCTCCAGATGTGGCGATGCAGCTTGCGCTCCTGCAGGCGGGATGAAGGGCGCTACGGTTTGGATCTCCCTGAGACCAGTCTGACTCGCGCTGCAGTGTGAAACGGGAGCGATAGCACCTCGCCATTTTGAAAGTGGACGAGTTCTGCAAGATTGATCAAGAGTGTCCCTACTCTGAATGGCTATGGCTTGCACACATCGTGGAGCACGCATCAGCGCCTGTCTGCTGCTTGAGCTCGCCGAAAGGTGATGTTGATGCGGCGCTCGCCGGTAAGCGGATGCGGCGTCCCCCGTACCGTGGCGATGCCGTGGTACCTCAAACGGTCGACACCGCCCCACACCACCACATCGCCGTGCGCCAGCACCACCTTTTGAATGGGATCCGTGCGGCGCAGGCCACCGAACTGGAAGACCGCTGACATCCCTAAGGACACCGAGACGATGGGCTGAGAAAAGTCTCGCTCATCCTTGTCCTGATGCAGGCCCATTTTGGCGCCCAGTTGGTAGTCGTTGATCAAGCATGCATCAGGCTCAAAGCCGTCAAAGCCTGCTTCTCTGGCCCATTCAGCGGCACGCTGTTGCCAGGATTCCGGCATGGCTGGCCAAGGGGTCTGGGTTGCCGGATTGATCGCTTCATAGCGATAGCCGCGCAAGTCGGAGACCCAGCCGTAGGCACCGCAGTTACTCAACCCCACCGACATGAGTTTCCCTCCCGGCACCGTCATACGCCGAAACGGGGCTTGCGCGGTCAGAACGGCCACGGCGTTCAACCAATCATGGGCCTCGTCTCCCAGGCGTGCGCGAAACAGCCAGGATTGGGGGCCCAACTGTAGATTGGCCGCCGGTTGTGCAGGAGGGTCTGAAAAAAGGTCCAAGGTCATGGACCTTCAAGCTTACTCGTAGGCCGCTAACCTGAGTTGCTCTTGGGGAGTAAAGAGGTTATCCCGAATCTTTTGTAGGTCATCAGGATGTTGCGAACGCGCTTGTTGATATTGCCGAATACGCTCTTTCCAAGCCGCTTCCTCTTGATCGAGTGCCGCGAGTCGTTTGGCCGCATCCGCGCCAACGGCTTGCGTTCTGATCTGTTGGATTTGCTGCTCGTTGGCGCCGGCTTGTCGGGCTTCTTCCACCTGGTCGGCCAAGGTCAGGTGCACCACAGGTTCTTCAACGTGCGCACGGTTCTCCGGGCTAAGTGTTTGCTTTAGCGCAGACAGTTGTTGCGCTTTGTCTTTCTCAGACAGTTGCGTGTTCTGGACAATGGCCAGCTTGCGCACCATGTAATCGTCGTAATGGTCGACGTCGCCAAACAAAGCCGAAATTTCAGCAGCCGTGAAGTACAAGGCGCGGGTGTCGCGAATGGCTTTGAAGTGTTGCGCCAAGGCGGTGCTATTGACGCTGCCAAGCTTGGGTTGTTGAGCAGAGCCCAGGGCCGTTTTGAACTGCAGATAAGCGTCGAGGATGCGTGCGGCCTCTTTCTGTGCTGCAGGCGAGAGTTCGCGGTTGATGTCGTCCAGAATGGCTGCACGAATTGCAGCAATCGATCGTTCACCGACAGCGGTCAGATGGTATTCAAAACGTTGGATCAGGGCGGGGCTGAGGATCAGCGCATCGCCGCGGGCATCGAGTGCACCATCCGGTGTTGTGCCGACAAAGGTTCGAAGCAAGTCCGCCTTCGGGCCATTCGCGGTGCCCGCGGTACTGACCTGGGGCGATCCTGTCGGTGTTGAGTGGGGGAAGGGAAAGTGTCCCAATGACAAGGCAATGATCGCGCCGAGTCCACCCGCCAGGGCCCAAGCCAGGCGCGTGTTGGATTGACGAGGTTTCAAGAGGATCTTGTTGCTCATGTCAGTGGACACCTTCCAGCATCATCAAAAATGGAAGCAGGCCCCTAGAGGCCTGTTAGGCGTTTACAGGCCAGCAGATTTCAGGCGGTTGGCGTGTTGACGGAAGATTTGAACGGGGTTGGTTTCCCAGATGCTCACCAAACCCACGGTTTGGTTGACTTCGTCCAAGTGGTTCATGATGTAGTCGGTGCGGATGACTTGACCGAGGTTCATCGAGCATGCAGATACCAAACCGTCGTTGGCCTTGCCGCCGAAGAAAGCGCTCGTCAGCAGCAAGGGCCCATCAATGGGGTCCAGCACGTTGGTGTAAGGCGTTGAGCCGCCCCATGAGTAGTAACGTACACCGTTGACGACCGTGGCACCATTGCCGCAACCGCTGGTGGGGACGCCCGCAGGGAACTTGGCGTTGAAAGCTTTCGATCCGGCTGTGGTCAAGGACGCCAGGGCGGCATTCGCGTCTTTCGGCAAGCTGCTGCCGCCCGACAAGCCTTGAATCAAAGCCGACAGAGTGGCGTCGACGGTCGCCGCCACGGCGCCAGTCAAGGGTGAACCATCTGGCAACACGCCGCGCACGGCGTCTGCAAAGTCAGAGCCGCGATTCACGCCACCCACACTGCTGACCGATGCCACCAAACTGGGGGCGACGCCTGCCACGTAACGAATGGTGGGGCCGCCATGGCTATGCCCGATCAGGTTGACTTTGCTGGCACCCGTGATGGCCAGAATTTGTTTGACTTGGGTGAGCAGTTGTTCGCCGCGAACTTCGCTGGAATTGGTGGCAGAGACCTGCGTCACATACACCTTGGCGCCATCTGCGCGCAGAGCCTCTGGAATGCGGTACCAGTAGTCAATGCCCAAGATGCTGTCAAAGCCAAACAACCCATGGACCAACACAATGGGGTATTTGGTTTGGGTATAGCCTGTGGCCAGGGCCGGTTGCGCACCGACGACGAGGCCGGTCAAAGCGAAAGCGAGTTTGGCGAGCGTCTTCTTCATGTTTGCCTGTCCGTTTGTCTCTTTGTTTTGAAGATGTTGTCCCGTGACGGGACTTCATCCTCTCTAGAAACGGAAGGCGTTAAAACGCATGAAAACCCCTAAAAAGGGGGTGCCTCGGGAAAGCTCTAGTGTGATCAGCGGACCTCTGCTGTCAGTTCGTCCGCTAGGAAAAGCCGCAATCGGCTGTCTGTGTGCTCAAACAACGGTGCTAGTTGGCTCCCTAGTGCGGCAAGGGGTTCGACGTCCCCCTTCGATGCATGGGCTTCGATGTGGCCCAGGAGTGTGGCCAGTTCTTGCACGCCAATCGCCAAGGAACTTCCCTTGAGGTTGTGTGCCACGCTGCGTGTGGTTTCAAGGTTGCCGCTCTGGATGGCTTGCGTGATGTCCTTGACTTTGCCTGGGGCCTCCTGGAGGTACATCTGCAGCAACTGACCGTAGTCATCGCCAAGCATGTCATGGACCTCACGCAAGCTGGCCCACTCTGGCGAGTCACGATGAGATGCATCCGGACCTGCAGCCAAGCTAGTTTGGCTCACGGCTACGGGCGTCATCTTCGTGGCGCCCTCGGTCAGGGCGGCAGCGCGTGGCAAGTACTGCCCCAGCTTTTCCAGCAGCGCTTCAGGACGAATCGGTTTGCTCAGGAAGTCGTCCATGCCGGAGGCCAGACATTTGTCGGCATTGCCCTCCATGGCGTTGGCCGTCAGCGCGATGATGGGCAGGCGCTTTTTGACGCGTAGATCGGCTTCACGTTTGCGGATGGTGCGTGTGGCTTCGTAGCCGTCCATCTCAGGCATTTGGCAGTCCATCAGAACGAGGTCATAGGGCAGCATATTGACCATGCTGCATGCCTCGATACCGCTGGCCGCCACATCGACCATGCAGCCGTAGCGTTGCAGCATGACCGATGCCACCTTCTGGTTCACGGCATTGTCATCCACGACCAGGATCCGGCAATTCAAGAACGTGGTGGGGGTGCCTGCGCTATGACCGTCATCCTCGATCGCCGCCACCAAACCATGTCGGGTCACGAAGTCTAGCGCTTTGGGTGCGGGCCTCAACACCGCACCCAAAATGTTGCGGATGTCTCGTTGTCGAATGGGCGTGCAAAGGTAGCCCGCAAATCCTGCCGCCTTCAGCGCAGCTTGTTCTGACTGTCTGGCTGCGGGCCCCAGTGCAATCAATTGCGTTTGCTTGAGTTTGGGGTCATCTTGCAACGCAGTGGCCAAACTCATGCCATCTAAGCCCGACAAACCGAGCGAGAAAATGGCAGCATCCATCGGTTGGCCTTCGTCCTTGGCCGCTTCAATGGCGTCGAGTGCATCAAAGCCGCCTTCGCTGGTACTCACACGCATGCCCAGCAAACTCAACTCTTCGGTCAAGACGCGACGCGTCACTGGGTGGTCGGCGGCGATGAGTACTCGTTTGCCACGCAAACCGTGTTCGCTATCTGTAGATGGGGCGTTGGCATGGCGATCTTGTGGCAAATCCAGACTGAACCAGAACGTACTGCCTTCGCCGGGTGTGCTTCGCACGCCGATTTCGCCGCCCATCAGTTCGACGAGTTGCTTGGCGATGGCCAGACCGAGTCCCGTGCCGCCGTAGACTCGTGTGGTCGAAGAATCGGCTTGCGAGAACTTCTGGAATAGTCGTCGTTGTTGCTCCATCGAGAGCCCAATGCCTGTGTCGGTGACCTCGACTTGCAAGCAGGCCTGTTCCTCATGTGGCCGAGCCAGTTGAATCTCGATCAACACATGGCCGACCTTGGTGAATTTGATGGCATTGCTGACCAAGTTTGAAATCACTTGTCGGATGCGTCCAGGGTCGCCGATCAGGGCGTCAGGAACGTCCGGGGCAATGCGCAGAACCAAGTCGATGCCTTTTTTCTCAGCGGCCAGCCATTGAAACTCGGTCAGTGATTCAGCCGTCGAGCGCAGTGAAAAGGGAATCGGCTCGATGGTGAGTTTGCCGGCTTCGATCTTGGAAAAGTCCAGGATGTCGTTGATCAAACCCAAAAGGCTCTCTGCGCTGCCTCGTGCCACCTCGGCAAATTCTTTTTGCTGTGGCTTCAAGTCGCTGCCCAGCAGCAGTCCCAACATGCCGATCACGCCATTCATGGGCGTGCGGATTTCGTGGCTCATGTTGGCCACGAACTCGCTCTTGGATTGGCTGGCTTGTTCTGCCGCAATCTTGGCTTCGCGCATGCGGCGGCGCAGGTCGCTGTTATAGCCGCCAAACGCGGCAAACCAGGGCAACACACCGCACAAAACCGCCAAGTGGAGGATCTCAGCGTTCTTGTTCAAACCTTGGTTGCCGTGATACAGGCCCCAAGCCGTGTCTACGGCATACAAGGCCGTGCCGAAAATGGCGATCTCCACCATTTCGCGTAGCTTGAGTTGGAACATGCCAAAGCTCATCGGCACGATGTAGAGCATCAAGAACATGCCTCGCGCTTCACTCTGCGCGTAGTGCACAGGGATCATGCCGATCAAGCAGCAAGCCAGGATCTGTGCCTTGGTCATGCTGGGATCTTTGAGGCTCAGATTTCGGTTCGTGCGAATCAAATAGAAGAATCCGCCATTCACCAAAAGGATGGCGACGGTCATGTAAGCAACAGCTTTCCATTCGACGAAGCCAAGCTTCGCGGCGAGGCTGGTGAGCGCGATTGTCAGGGTGTAGGTACCCACCGCCATCAGGAAGCGAGTCATTCGCAAGGATTGCTTCGTGTCGGCGTGACGCATGGGGCGTGTGGGTGACAGATTTGGGCTCGGGACCATGAGGGAACATCGACCGGATTGCATCGAGGTTGCGTGTAGTCCACCGGTGCTTCGTGCAATCTTCACGGAATCCCCCTTGTTCATCGGGGCGACTGTAGAGCGAGGCGATCTTCAGCTTGCGTTCAGCTTGAGGCGGTTCAATGCATGCATGGAGGTGCATCCCATGCGCAAATCTTTAAGCGGAGTGATGTTGGTTTTGGCTGCCCTGGCGAGCCAGGGTGCCTGGGCGCAGGCCCGCGTGCAATTACAAACCTACGTTGACCAGGCGCAACGCGCTCCATCTGCTGGTGCGGGGCAGCGATTTTTTGTCGCTCGCCATGGACAGGAATGGAGTTGTGCCAGCTGCCATGGCCAAGACCCTCGCCAACTCGGCAAGCATGCGTCGACTGGGAGAGCGATTCAAGCCTTGGCGCCTTCAGCCAATCCAGACCGATTCATGGATGTGGCCAAAACGGAAAAGTGGTTCAAGCGCAATTGCAAAGATGTGCTGAATCGGGAGTGCACAGCTGGTGAGAAGGCCGATGTGTTGGCCTGGTTGCTGACCTTGTGAAACCGGGAGGATCTATGTCTGATTCGAATCTCAAGCTGTATCGCGCTCTGGGCTGGGTGAACGTCATGCGTGCCGCATGTTGGAGCGTGCTGTTGGTCGGCGCGTCTGTGTGGGCGGATGACGACCACGGTCACGCCAAGCAGCGGGGGGCGGCGCCTGTCAATCCGGTGTATCAACGCGAGTGCGCAGCCTGCCACATGGCCTACCCACCTGGGTTGTTACCTGCCGCCTCTTGGCGTGCCCTCACTGCCGATCTGCCGCATCACTTTGGCAGTGACGCATCCTTGGATGCGCCAACGGTGAATCAGTTGACCCAATGGTTGGTGAAGTACGCTGACAGCGGTCCTCGTGCGCCCCAGGATCGCATCACGCGCATGCCTTGGTTTGTGCATGAACACGATGAAGTCGCAGCGTCCGTATGGCGACGTCCGTCGATCAAGACTGCCGGCAATTGCGTGGCTTGCCATCGCGGTGCTGAGCAGGGGCAGTTCAATGAGCATGACATTCGCATCCCTCGTTGAGTCGCTGCCCCTCAATCAATCTGAGTTTGGAGAAAACCATGAAAACCATGTCAGCCCATTCAGATGCAGTGCCTGAGGCGCGCATCCAAGGCCGTTTGATGGTGGATGCCCCGACCCGAGCCTTTCATTGGCTCTTGGCCTTGTGCTTCGTCGGTGCCTATGTGACGTCGGAGTCCGAGCGTTGGCGTTTGATTCACATCACGTTGGGATACACCGCCTTGGGCTTGGTCGCATTTCGTTTGCTTTGGTCATTGATCGGACCTCGGCCCGCGCGTTGGCAAACATGGCGCAGTCGTGTTCAGGCCGCCGCCAGACAGTTGCGTGATTGGCGTTGGAACGGTCCCAAGTGGTCGACCAAGTTGGTTGCCATGAACACGGTGGCCATTCTGGCGCTGATCTTAGGTGTGACGATGGTGGTGGCCACAGGTGTGGCACTGGATCAGGAATGGTGGGGGGACGCGCTCGAAGAGGTCCACGAGGTGTTGGGCAACAGCTTGCTGTTGGTTGTGTTCACGCATGTGGGCTTGGTGCTGCTGTCCTCTTGGGTGAAAGCCGGTTTGCCTTGGCAAGCCATGGTGACAGGGCGCGTTTCGGGCCCTGGGCCAAACCTGGTGTCAGCTCCGAGGCGGTGGTTGGCCCTGGTGTTGTTTGCAACCGTGGTCGGCTTCTGGTACCAGCAGTGGCAATCTGCCCCCCAGGCATCCCGGAATCCAGACGGGCCGAGCATGTCGCAAAACGTGGGTGAGGCAGGCGGTCATGACGCGCGTCATGATGACGATGACGACCAAGACGACGATTGAACGATCGTCCAGCCTACCGCTGTGGGCTCACTGGCCCAGGGCCCACTGCGCGACTTGTGCGTACAGACCGATCCCGAACAGGATGTTGAAAGGGAAGGTGAGCCCCAAGGACAAACTCAAGTACAAGGTCGGATTGGCTTCTGGAATGGCATGCCGGATCACGGCCGGCACAGCGATGTAGGACGCACTGGCGGCCAACACCATCAGCAGTGCCGCATTGCCAGCCGAGACCCCTGTCATGATGCATAAACCCAAGGCCAAGGCTGCGTGGACCAACGGTGCCAGCAAGGCATACACCAACAACCAAGGCGATTGACCTTTCAGCCCTCCGATGTGGCGTGCAGCTTGTAAACCCATGTCCAGCAGGAAGAATGCGAGCATGCCTTTGAACAGGTCGCCTGTGAAGGGCTTCATGGCAGCCTCACCTGCAGCACCACTGATCAAGCCAATCAACATGGCTCCCATCAGGAGCAGTTGAGCACCATCGGTGAGTGCTTCTCGCAGCACCTCGCTGAGCGGTGTCACTTGCGCGCTGACCCGGGCTTCTTGTTTGCGGCGAATGACATTAGCCAGAACCACTGCCAAGATGATGGCGGGGGACTCCATGAGCGCCATGGCGGCTGCCATGTGTCCACCGAAGGGCAGCCCCATGTTGTCCAGATACTGCGTCGCTGTGATGAAGGTGACCGCGCTGACCGAGCCAAAGGTGGCCGAGATGGCCGCCGCATCGAACCGATCGACGATTTGTTTGAGCACCCAATAAGACAACAGTGGAATGACAAATGCCAAGAGCACGGCAAGCGACAGCGTGCCGGCGACCTCGCCTGTGAGGCCTGATTTGGACAAGGCGAAGCCACCCTTCAGCCCCAAAGCCATCAACAGGTACAAGGACAGGAAGCGCGAGATCGGCTGAGGAATGTCCAGATTCGAGCGCATCAAACCCGCCAGCATCCCGAAGATGAAAAACAGGATGGCTGGATCCAGAAAGGTTTGACTCGACATGCAGATGCAAAGAAGTACAGAAACACCTGCACTATGCCTTGTTGGCATGAATCCTGTAAAGTGATGATTTCTGATCTAAATAATCAATAAATGTGATGAATCAGGAATCGGGGCCACCAATCGGTTTGGATCGCGTGCCGCGCGCCACGTTGGTTCAGTTGCGCAGTTTTGAAGCGGTAGCGCGGCTGGGTGGCGTCGGTAAAGCCGCCAAGGCGTTGCACATGGCGCAACCCACGGTGTCGATGCAACTCAAAGAATTGGTGGCGGCCGTGGGCGTCCCCTTGTTTGAGCCCAGAGGGCGTGGCCTGGTGCTCACGCAGCATGGCGAACTGTTGCTGCAAACGGTTCGAGAGCTCTTCGCATTGTGGCAACGCTATGAAGATCAATCTGCCGAACTTCAGGGTCTGAAGCGTGGGCGCTTGCGTATTGCGGCGGTGACGACCACCGAGTACTTTCTGCCAGATTTGCTGGGGCCCTTCGCCAAAGCGCATCCTGGCATCGACATTGAACTCACGGTGCAGAACCGGGATGCCGTGGTGGCCCGGCTTGAACGAGGTGATGATGAGTTGGCCGCGATGATGCTGCCACCGGCGCATTTGCCGCTCAACCGTTGGCCCTTCCTGGAAAACCCATTGGTGGTCATTGCACCTTTGGCGCATCACCTCAGTTCGCGCAAACGAGTTCGTGCAGAACAGTTGCTGACCGAGCCTTTGCTCGTGCGCGAGCCGGGATCGGGTACGCGCCTGGCCAGTGAACAATGGTTGCAAGAACATGGCGTACAGTGGCCGCCACGCATGGCCTTGGGGAGCAATGAGGCCATCAAGCATGCGGTCAAGGCCGGCTTGGGGCTGGCGGTTTTGTCTCGACACACCTTGCCTCAGGATTGCGAGGCCGAGGGCATCAAAGTTTTGCCTGTGCAAGGCTTTCCGATTCGTCGGATGTGGCACTTGGTTTGGCGTAAAGACCGGCCTTTGTCTCTGGCGGCCAGGACCTTGTTGGAAGACTTGCGTCAGCGTTTGCGCGTTCGCACTCAGCCAGAGGTGTGAGGCGTGGATTTGTTGAAGGAGAGTGGTGGTGGGTTTGTCTCAATTGGCCATCGATGCGGCCGCAGATGTCTTGGCGGCGCGTCGACGCATGGGCGCAAGCGGCCCTGTGTTGTCTCAAGACTGTCGTCCGACTTCTGTCCAGGAGGCCTTGCACATTCAGACTGGCGTCATCGAGCGCATGGGAGATGCGGTAGGCGGATGGAAGTGCGGCACGCCCCAGGGCGACCGGTGTGTGGTGGCGCCCATCTACGCTAGCACCATTCACACGGGTCTGGAGGTGCCTGTTTGGCCCAGTGCCGAAGGCGGCGCAGCGGTTCGGATTGAACCTGAATTGGCCTTTGTGCTGGCGCACGACTTGCCCGCGCGTGAGCAGCCCTATACCTCAGCCGAGGTGGATGCGGCCTTGTCACATGCGCATTTGGCCTTGGAGTTGATTGCCAGCCGCTATGACGCCGATGAGGTGCCCACGTTTGAAGACAAGTTGGCCGACGGTCTGGTCAATCAAGGGCTCTATTTGGGGCCGCGCGTGGACATCGATGCGGCCAAGCAAGCGCAAGCCTTCCCGATCGAATGGCAGGATGCTGAGGCATTGCATGCACTGGATGGTGTCCACCCCGATCGCGCGCCGCTGAAACCGCTGTATTGGTTGGTCGAGCATCTGCGTTCTACCGGGCAAGGCCTGCGGGCCGGGCAGGTGGTGATCACCGGCTCGTATGCAGGCACCTTCCCATGCCCCTTGCGCCAAGTGCTGCACTTTTCGTATGGTGGGTTGGGGCGCTTTGAGGTCACTTTCCAAGCCCGGGTGGGCTGAGCTAGAATCCACACCGTCATTGGGGAGTAGCCGCCCTGTTCATCACAGGGGCTCGCGTCAACATACTTGGTCCGCAGACCATGGCGCCAGCAGCTCCAGCCTGGCAAGACCTTTGACCACATCGCCCCCGCTCTGGGCTGGGGGTGCGCTGTGGTCATGGTTTGTCATCAGCCCTGGAGTCTTTTTGTGGAAGCTTTCCTGATCTCAACGGGCGTCGTCGCACTCGGCGAAATGGGTGACAAGACCCAGTTGTTGGCCCTCTTGCTGGCAACACGATTCAAGCGCCCCCTTCCCATCATCCTTGGCATCTTTGTGGCGACCATTGCCAACCATGCGCTTGCGGGTGCCGTGGGCAATTGGTTTGCAGCGCTTTTGGGGCCGCAGTGGTTACGCTGGGTCGTGGGTGTGTCCTTCATCGGGATGGCCATCTGGACCTTGATTCCCGATGAGATCGAAGACGATCTGGCCAAGAGCCGACACGTCTTGGGCGTGTTCGGCACCACCGTGGTGGCGTTCTTCCTGGCCGAGATGGGCGACAAGACGCAACTGGTGACGGTGGCCCTGGCGGCCCGTTATCAGGAGCTGGTGTGGGTGGTGATGGGTACCACCTTGGGCATGATGATCTCGAATGTGCCTGCCGTGTTCATCGGCGATTGGTTGGTCAAGAAGGTGTCTTTGAAGTGGGTCCATGGCATTGCGGCGCTCATCTTCGCCGGCATGGGCGTGGCGGCTTTGTTGAACGTTGGGAACGCCTTCGGTTGACCGCTTGATTCGGGTGGGGCATCGTTTTTCGCATGGGGCTGTGCGGCACAATGTGCATCACAGCATTGCACCGTAGGAGCCCAGTTTGTCGAGCGCAGATGTCTTTGATGATGATCCGCACGGAGAACTCGGGGTCGATGTCTCCGCGAGCTTGCAAGACATCAAAAAGGCCTACCGTCGTCTGGCGGCCAAATGGCACCCGGATCGCAACACCGATCCGCAAGCTGTGTGGCGCATGCAGCGGATCAATCAGGCCTATCAAAAGCTCTGCGAATGGTGGGAGTCTGATCGCGCCGAAGGTGATGAGTGGCCCCCTGCAGACCATGCGCAAACGGAGCGACGGGCCGATCCCGAAGCGCACACCGAGCCTGATCCTGCCCCCAAAGCCAAGCGAGCCTGGTGGGAGCGCAATTGGGGGCATGCGAAATGGGAGCCGGATGGGCAGGTACAACCTGAAACCATTCGCGATACCGTCACGGTGACGCTGGAGGCCGCAGCCAAGGGCTGCACGCATCAACTCAAGGGCTTCATTACCGATTTGTGCGCACACTGTCACGGTGTGGGGCGCATGATTTCACCACGCAGCGACTGTGATGGATGTGGCGGAGAAGGGCGTGTACAAGCTGGGGCTTCCAAGCGTTGGAAGGTGTGCGGAGATTGTGGTGGCGATGGTGTGGCGCGCCAAGCCTGCACCGAATGCGGCGGATCAGGCCGGATGGCGACCCCTCGCGCTTATCACTTTGAGGTCCGATTGCCTGCGGGTTTGATGGATCGTCAGGTGATCGTGCTGCGAGGTCAGGGCCAACGATGCGCGGATCTGTCCAGCGACATCGAATTGACGGTTCACATCCAGCCCCATACTTACTTCCGCTGGACGGCCGATGGTGTCTTGGCTTGCACCGTGCCAGTCGACGTCTTTGCCCAGATGTTGCAAGAGCCGGTTGAGGTGCCGACGCTGGACGGGCATCGGGCCAAGGTGTCTTTGGCCGATGGTCCGGTACAGCGCCTGGCTGGTTTGGGCTACCCTCAGCGAGATGGCCAGCCCGGCCCCCTGGAAGTGCACTTTGAGCGCGTCTGGCCCCAGCAGTTGACGAACCAGCAGCGCGACTGGCTGCATGCCTTGTCCGCGTCGATGCAGGCGAATGCCGCCTGCAGTCCTGAACTGGCAGCCTGGCGCGCTTGGCTTACTCAGCGCTCGTAGGCGCGGTGTTGAAAGTGCCGCTCAACAAATCATTCAAGCGAGCCACGTCCATGCGGAATCCGCACGCCTGAGGGTGACCGCCGCCGCCCATCGACTCGGCCAAGGGAATGGCGTTGAAGGTCTTCACTGCTCGCAAGCTGACCTTCACCACCATGTCTTTGGAAACGGTCCACAGCAGCGCAAAGCTGCCGCATTGCTCCGCCAGGATGTTGCCGACCTCGCTGGTGAACGCGCCGGGGCAATTCACCATCAAGCCAGTTTGACCATTGAAGGTCAAGGGTGCTGCACCGCCTGCGATGTCTTGCGCCAAGGACAAGAACTTCTCATTCATCGCTTGACCGCGTTCGCTGAACTCGGCCACTTGTTGTGCGCTGAAGTTGGCGATCTCTGACCAGCGCGGGAACTCATTGGGTTCCATGTCGAGGGCAGCCAGGAAGGCGGGGCTTTCGGGGTAGGCCCAGGTCCACAGGTCGCGGTCTTGCACGTAGCGAACCAGGGCGGGTGGTTCTTGCTCTGGGAAGAAGAACTTCCAGGCCAACATGGCCCCCGACTGGTTCATGTCGAAGTGCACAACGCCACATCGACACTGAAACCCATTGAGTTTGTCTGCGGCGCTCTTGTGATGATCCAGCATGATCAGCTGTTTGGCACCGGCGTCCAGCGCAGCCATGAACTCGGGGTCAAAGGAAAAGTCCAGGATGTAGACCGAGCGCCCCGTCAAGTCGGGCAGGTCTGCCAGGGTCGTGCCTTTGCTATGACTCAAGCCCATGTATTCGCCACGTCCTTCGAAGAAGCGCCACGCAGCCATGGCCGCCGCAAAGCCATCTGGGCATTTGCCGTGATACAGGATCAAAGGATTGGCGTCGTTGGGGTCTGGGCGGATAGCGAGCCCAGGAAGGCTGGTGAAGAGTCCGTTGGCCATGGCAGTTTTCTGAAACGAAGCCATCAGTGTAGTGGCAAGCCCTCTGCGTGAGCCGGCTAAGTAATACCCCTTGGTGACGCCTGCGCGAATCATTGCGGACAAACCCTTGAATTGCATGCGCAAGCAATCGGGCTGCATGTTCACGCAAGACGTTCAATGGGTGATCTTGAACAATGACCCTGCACTTGATCAAGGCTCCAGGTGCAACGAGCCCTCTATCTACAAAAGTTGACAGGACGAAACATGACATCGATTGCAAAGACTCTGGCGGTTGTATCTGTAGCCATGACCTGTGCCGCTGGCGCCCAAGCCGCCAGCACTTATGCTGCCACCAAGTACCCCTTCGTGATGGCCCACGGCGCTGCCGGCTTTGACAAGATTGGCCCGATTGATTACTGGTACGGCATCACCACCGATTTGCGCAACAACGGTGCCAAGGTGTACACCACCTCCATGTCGGCCATGAACTCTTCAGATGTGCGCAATGAGCAGTTCCTGAAAGACTTCCAGCAAATCATGGCCATTTCAGGCGCCGCCAAATATCACTTGGTGGGCCACAGTCATGGTGCCCACTCCATCCGCTATGTGGCGGCCATCATGCCGGACAAGGTCGCCTCGGTGACATCCGTCAATGGCGTGAATGCCGGCACGCCCGTGGCTGACTTTGTGTCGGGTTTGACCTCTTTCTTGGGGCCCGTTGCGACGGACGTGGCAGCCGCCCTGGTCAACGGTCTGGGCAAGATCGAAGCCTACTTGTCGGGCAACCCCAGCCTGCCCCAGGATTCCATCGCCATGATGAACTCCTTGACCACGGCGGGCATGAACGCCTACAACAAGCGCTATCCCGCAGGCGTGCCCACCACCACTTGTGGGCAGGGCGCGGCACAGGTCAATGGTGTTCGTTACTACTCTTGGGGCAGTGCCACGGTCTTGACCAACCCCTTGGATCCCCTGGATCTGTTTGTGGGGGCGACTTCAGTAGCTTTCTTGGGTTCGCCCAACGATGGTTTGATGGGCAAGTGTGCGCAACACCTCGGCACCGTCATTCGCAATGATTACGCCATGAACCACTTTGATGCGGTCAATCAGGCGCTCGGCTTGCGTGGCTTCTTCAATCCAGTGCCTTTGTACCGTCAGCACGCCAACCGTTTGAAGCTGGCAGGACTGTGATCATGGCAGCGGCTCAGATCAGGATGGTTCGTCGGCGTCCGCGCTGGCCGCTGTATGCATTGCTGGCTGTCTCGGTGGCTGGCATGGCGTGGTACGCCATGTCCACTCGCCAAGCGGCTGGCCACATGGATGGCACGCCCCGAGCGCCGGAAAGCATGTCGACCTGGATGAAGGCCGGGGTGGGCGAAGGCGCCGTCTCTG
This sequence comes from Aquabacterium sp., assembly GCA_046299355.1. Classification (GTDB taxonomy): domain Bacteria; phylum Pseudomonadota; class Gammaproteobacteria; order Burkholderiales; family Burkholderiaceae_C; genus Aquabacterium. Next base: position 135,719 of record JBKBIO010000005.1, read on the forward strand.
TGCCTGCCTTCAGGACGGGGTTGGAGGATCTGCCTCGTTCCTTGCAGGGCACCGAAGTGCCCGGTGAAGGATTGCTTGATGCCCAGGGGCAATTGATCGTGTCGCGCTCACTGCGTGATCTGTTTGACTATTTCTTGTCGAGCCGTGGTGAGCAAGCCGATGCGGTGCTGGATGCCCGAATCCGTGCTTACTTGCGCCACAAGCTGCCTGCGGCCGCCGCAGACCAGGCCTTGGCGTTGCTCGATGCTTACCTGAGCTATCTGCAAAAGGTGGATGGCACCATTCAACAAGCGCAAGCGGGACGCCCATTGAGTCCGGTGGAGCGCTTGTCGACCTTGCAGCGGCTACGTCGGGAAAGCATGTCGCCACAAGCCGTGGTCGCATTCTTTGGCGATGAAGAGCAATACGACCAGTACACCGTCGACAAGATGGCCGTGCTGGAAGACACCGCTCTCACGCCGATTCAGAAGTCGCAAAAGCTCAAGACCTTGAGGGAATCGTTGCCTGAATCGCTGCGCGTCAATCTGGATGCGGCGGAGGTATCGCAGTCCCTCACCGCTGTCACCGATGATTGGCGCCAGCGTGGCGGATCGGTGGCGGAGTTGCGCGCTCTGCGAGAGAACATCGTTGGCGCGGAAGCTGCGCAACGTCTGGAGGCGCTGGACCGCGATAACGCGCAGTGGGATGCCCGCGTGCAGGCCTATCTCCAGGCGCGCGCCAGCATCTTGGCGGATGCCGCCTTGTCCCAGGCGATGAAACAGCAAAAGATCGAGGCGATGTTGCAAGCGGGTTTCAACGGCACAGAGCAGCTGCGCGTTCAGGCTTATGAACGCATGAGTGATGCGCAAGCGTCTCATGCGGGCTCTTGATTGCTGGTTTGTCCGATTTCCTTTTGGTGTGTAGATGACTAGCATTCGTGCACACCACTGAAATTCAGATGAGGATGGCCCTTCTCGAAGGGCTGGTAGTAGATGGACGAGCGAGACACCCCGGTCGATGGATACACCGTCAGCGTAGGCTATGTGCGTGCGCTGCTGTCCTATGTGTCGCAACAAGGCATTGATCCATCAGAGTTCTGTACACCGCACGAATTGCGTCAGTGGGAATCCATGGACAGCAGTGCGCGTTGTGGCCTGTCTGCCTGGGAAGACCTGATGCGGCGTGCCGAAGCGTGTACCGGGCAGCCGTATCTCGCCTTGGCCATGTCCAGCGAAATGAAACCGCGCCACGCGGGTCTGATGGGTTTTCTGGCCATGACCAGTGGCACCTTGCGCGATGTGGGAACGGCTGTGGCGCGTTTTCACCATCTGCTCAATGACCTGGAAACCGTCAAGACGTACGTAGAAGACCGTCAGTTTGTGATGGATGTGCATCAGATGGCGGGCGCCAAGTCACAGCGTTTGGTGCTGGTGACTTTGGGTTCTTGGATCTGGTATGCACGTTGGTTGACGGGGTGTGCCGACATCCGATTTGACGTCGACCTCATGCAACCCGCACCCAATGCCATGGGGCAGACCTGGGGCTTCGTTGGCGGCGACATCCGCTTTGGTCAAGCCCGCAATGCCTTACGAGGTGACATGGCCTACTTGGCCTTGCCCGTTGCGCAGCAGGAGCCACACGTCAACCGCATCTTGCAGATCCAAGCGGAAGAACAGTTGCAGCGCTTGTCGTCTCGTTCCGGCTCGTTTCTGGTCAGCCTCGAGCGTTTGCTCAAGCGCCATCTGAATCAAGGCGACGTCCATCTGGCCGCCGTGGCTTCTGAGCTGAATATGTCGCCCCGTACCTTGCAAAGCCGGCTCGAAACTTCTGGCATGAGCTTTCGTGGCTTGGTCGATCGGGTTCGGCAGAGTGAGGCTGAGTCCTATCTCAAAGAGTCGAGTTTGCCTTTGATCGAAATTGCCTTGCGTTTGGGTTTTTCGAATCAAACCAGTTTTCAGCACGCGTTCAAACGCTGGACAGGGAAATCTCCAGGGGAATTTCGGCGAGAGGTGGCCTGAACATCAGCTTATGATGCGCTGATGGTTGCTGTGGGATCACTCGGAGCCCTCTTGGCTCGCTTCTTGATCGTGTTGCTGTGCGGCTGGCTCATGACGATGCCGGCGCACGCGGCGCCGACTGCGGTAGCGGTCCACACGCAAGCGTCGCCCCAGTTGCTGGCCTCAGTCAGCCAAGTCTTTGAAGATGAAACGGGCGAGCAGTCACTGCAAGCCTTGATCGAGCGCGACCATGTCTGGCGCCCTTATCAAAGTGACACCTTCAACCTGGGTTTTGCCCGCTCTGTGTGGTGGGCGCGTGTGCGACTGTTGCATCGCGGTACTGAGCCACAGACCTTTCTGCTTGACATTGGCACCCCCTTGCAGGATGAAGTGGAGTTCTTTGTCTTGCGGGCCGATGGGACCCTGCTGCAGCGGGTACTCACGGGTGATCGCCACGCCTATGCCACGCGACCTGTGCATGCGCGTGTTCCCACCATTGAGTTGACCTTGCGACCCCATGAGGTGCAAGACGTCTATGTGCGCATGGCCAGCCACGACGGTTTGCAAGAGGCTGTGTCTCTCAGACTGTGGGAGCCTCAAGCGCACCGAGAATTCCTGCAAAAAGAGCAGATCGCGTTCGGCGTCTACTTTGGCGCATTGGCCACGGTGATGCTCTACAACCTGTTCCTTTTCTTGTCGACCAAGCAGGCCCCATTTGGTTGGTACAGCGCTTATGTCGCGGCCTTCCTGGTGTGGGGTTTGGCGTTTCGCGGCTTTGCATTTCAGTATTGGTGGCCCGACAGCCCGACGTTCAACAATCAGATGTTGCCCATTGCCGCGGCCATTTCGTATCTGCTGTTTGGTGTGTTCATGATGACTTATCTGAACACCCGTGAGCATGCGCCTCGGTGGATGCACCGTGTGATCGTGTGGGCCACGGCGGGTAACTTGCTCGCCGTATCGCCAGCTTTGTTTGGCTTCTATGCCTTGTCGTTTGCCTTCAGCATTCCTTTTGGCGTGACCTTGATTGTGTTTGCCCTGGCCATTGGTATGTGGATGGCGTGGCATGGCAGTCGGCCGGCACGCTACTTTGTGACGGCGTTTTCACTCTTGGCCATTGGTGTGGTGCTTTATTACCTGCGCGTGTTGGGGGTGGTTCCCTCCAACATGGTCACTGAAAACTTCTTGCAGATCGGCTCGGCTTTGGAGGTGCTGCTCTTGGCCTTTGGTCTGGCCGATCAGATGAACACCTTGCGTGCGGCCAAACTCAAGGCGGAGCGCAAAGCGCTGGCGGCCCAAGAGGCCCTGAATACTGAGTTGGAAAGCCTGGTCAAAAGGCGTACGCGCGCCTTGGAGGCAGCCAATCAGCGGCTCGAGGAAATGGCGATCACCGATGAGTTGACCGGTGCTTTCAATCGCAGGCACTTCAATGCGGCGTTTCAGGCTGAAGTCGGGCGTCACATGCGGCACCGATCACCCTTGGTGTTTTGCATGCTCGATATCGATCAGTTCAAGCTCTACAACGATCGTTATGGCCACTTGGCTGGTGATGAGGTGCTCAAGCGTGTGTCGCGCGTGGTGACGTCACACTTGCAGCGGGCAGGGGATCAGTTCTTCCGATTGGGAGGTGAAGAGTTCGGTATCTTGCTGACGGTGGATGACCCGCCGGAGAAGATCGAGCCATTCATCGAACACATTCGTCTGGACATCATGTCTTTGGCGATGCCCCACGAGCCCTCGGCCCACGGTGTGATCACGGCCAGCTTTGGACTGGTGTGGGCGGGGCCCCAGTCGACCATCCAGCGTCCAGAGGATGTGTATGCGGCGGCTGACCGCTTGCTTTACGAGGCCAAAGCGCAAGGGCGCAACTGTGTCAGGGCCCAGGCGCTTTGAGTGGTCCCCGCGTCAGCGTTGTCGGGTGATGTTTTCCAGTTCGCGCTGCGATTGCAGCATCCCATAACCGGGAACGACCTCGCCATGTCGATCTCTGACTTGATCGTATTGCTCGGCCAGAACCTCGGCCGCATCAGGACGGTCGCCGACGAACAAGCCCTCGGTCAGTGTCACGTGGGCGGCAGCGAAGGTGCCAGCGCCCGCGCACAAAATGGCGCGAGTGGGGGCGGACTCACTCACCAGGTGGAGCAAGCCGGGCGTGACGCGTTCAGGCTGGAAGTGGGCCAACACCTCTGCAGGCAGGATGTTTTCCGTCATCTGTGTGGTGGCGGTGGGAGCCAGGCAGTTGACGCGTATGCCCGCTTTTTCGCCCTCTAGCGACAAGGTTTGCATCAAGCCGACCAAGGCCATTTTGGCGGCCCCGTAATTGGATTGGCCGAAGTTGCCAAACAAGCCGGATGAAGAGGTCGTGAACACGATGCGACCATACTTTTGCGTGCGCATGATCTCCCACACCGCCTTGGTGGCATAGACCGCGCCCATCAGGTGCACGTCCACCACCAGTTGGAAGTCCTCTAGCGTCATCTTGTTGAAGCTTTTGTCTCGCAGGATCCCGGCGTTGTTGACCAAGATGTCGATGCGGCCCCAGGTTTGCATGGCCTGGTCGACCATGGCTTGCATGGCCGTGGCATCGGTGACCGAGCCACTGTGACCGATGGCTTCGCCACCCGCGGCAGTGATTTCCGCTACCACTGCAGACGGGTCACCCAAATCATTCACGACCACCTTGGCGCCTCGTGCTGCCAATTGCAGGGCATGCATGCGTCCTAGGCCAGCGCCTGCGCCGGTGACGATGGCCACACGGCCGTCAAAGCGAATGGGGGAAGTGGTTGCGTTCATCAAGCTGAGCCTCGAATCCAATCAGAGATCCCTAGCTTAGCGGAGCCAGGCGCAGCTTGTCAGGCCGCCCATGAAAAAGGGGAGCTTGTGGCCCCCCTCTTCAGTCTCCTCGTTATCCTCGGTTCGAGTTCAGTGTCATACCTTGATGCCCAGTAGTGGCGCGACGTTGTCCAACACCCAATTGATGACAGACAGTGTCAGTGAACTTTGCATCTTGGTGCTGGTGTCAACGGCACGCGTGGGGGTGCCGCTGCCATCGATCAGGTTGTCGACAAAGGCACCAATGTTCTTCTGGCCCGAGTTGCCAATGGCTGTCGCGTCAAAGGTGAGGGTGGTCAGGCAATGTGAGCTGAGGAAGTCACGACCATAGGGAACGTAATACCCAATATTGGGCTTGGTGTTCATGGCCGCCATCCATGGGCCGATGTCCTTGTTCCATAGGGCCAACAATCCCGCTTCGCGCTCGGCTTGTGTGGGCGCATTGGCAATCTGGGGGTTGAAGGCTTGATAGGAGAAGGCCGAGTAAATCAAGTCTTGTTTGAACAATGCATAGCCCATGCGATCGTTGGGGTAGGCGGTGGCCAAAGCTTGCGGCAAGGTGCCAACGTTGTTCACATCAAAGGAGCCGGCGGGCAGGCTGGCCGACAGTCGTGCGACAGCGCCGCCAGGTTGATTCCAACCCCAGGCCGTGCGCACGGTGGTGTGCAGCGGAATCGATGGATATTGATTCACGTCGCCACCAGCGGGCGCCTGGAACAAAGGACCGGAGTCAGCCAGCAAGGATGATTTGGTGGGGCGAAGGGCTCGACGCAAGACGTCGTAGTTGGCGGTGGCGCCCGCGCCGCCAGCTGAGAAGCCAGTCACCAAGAGTTTGCTGGGGCGAGAGAGGTTGGCGGCCAACCAGTTGGCCAGTGCATTGCCGTTGACGATGCCGCGGTGATAGTAGGTCGTCGGTGCATCGGGTTGGGCATCGTCATAGACATTGACCTTGTTGCCCGTGTGAACGTCGCCGGTGCAATAGGGCACGTAGACGATGTTCCATCCTTGTGTTTGCACCGAGGTGAGGGGATGGATGCGCGCCGTGAAGGGCGTGATGAGGCCCAGCGCCGCCATGCCCGACGTGGACGTCATGTAGTTGCTGGGGACACCGTTGGGATTGCTGGCGCCCAGCATGCCACTCTCGCCTTTGCAGGCACCCTGTGTCCAGCAAGCACCGCCGCCTTCGTACATCACAACCGTTTTGGAGGTGAGGAAGGTACGGTTGACGAAGAAGCGATAAGGTGTGCCGTTGCCACATGAGGCGCCGCTCGACGCTGGCAATTCAACCGTTTCCCACTTGAAATAGCCCGCGTGTGCGGACAGGGTAGGTACCAACGCGGCCATCATCAAGGCCTGACGAAACCAGGAACGTGAAAGAGTCATGTTGTCTCCAGTGCAGCGGTGTGCGTCTTTGAACGATTGGGTGATCGATGCCCGAAGCATTGTTGGTGGCGTCATGCCAAGCGAATAATTGGTGCAAACCCGCTTTAGCGGACAGCCTTGGCGCCCCATGTAAAAAAAGGTGTCCAACCGGGGCTAAAAGACGGATGTGCAGTGGCGCCAGCGTGCGCCAACGGCCCTCTTGGCCCCGAAACCTTCTTTTCCACATGGTTCTTGCAATTTAAGACGACTGGTCATATTATTTGGCCCATGCCACGCACCGCTGACAAACACGACATCCCCCAACGCCTCACCACGGCGGGCTACGAGCTGTTCTCGCGCTTGGGTTACAACGCCACCGGCATCCAGCAAATCACCGAGCAAGCCGGTGTGCCCAAGGGCTCGTTCTACAACCACTTCGACAGCAAAGAAGCCTTTGCCGCCGTCATCATTCGTCAGTACGTGGAATGGGTGAATGGGGCTTGGGAAGCCTGCGTGAAAGATGCGCCGGTCCGTCCTGAAACGGATGCGCTTGCCGTGTTGCGCCATGTGTTTGAGCGTTTCATTCGGCACCACGAACAAGCGGTTTGTCCGGGGTGTCTGGTGGGCAACTTCGCTGCCGAGGTGGCCGAGTCGAGTGTGATGTGCCGTGCCGTCCTGCGTGAGTCCATGCAGAGTTGGCGTGTGCTTCTGGCAGAACTGATTGAGTTAGCGCAGCAGCAAGGCCAAGTGCGCACCGACAGCAACGCGATGCTGTTGTCTGCCTTGGTTTGGGATGCCTGGGAAGGTGCCCTGCTGCGCATGAAAGTCGAACACCAATCCCAACCGCTCAAGGACACAGTCAACTTGTTGTTTGACCGCTTATTGCGGCCATGAACTGAGCCCCTGAATCCCACCCACATTCCCTTTTGGAGTGAACCCATGTCGAATCAAGACAACGCAAAGCTGTTTCAACCTTTGAAGCTGGGCCGTATCGAGTTGGCCAACCGCATGGTCATGGCCCCCCTGACCCGTAATCGCGCCGAGGCCGGTAATGTGCCTGGAGCCATGACGGTCGAGTACTACGCGCAACGCGCGGGTGTCGGCTTGATCATCGCCGAAGCCACGCAGGTGTCGGCTCAAGCGCAGGGCTACATCGCCACGCCAGGGCTGCATACCCCTGAGCAGATCGCTGGCTGGCGCAAGGTCACCGATGCAGTGCACGCCAAGGGTGGTCGCATTTTTGTGCAGTTGTGGCACACCGGGCGCATGTCTCACACCGCATTCCAGCCAGGCGAACAGGCACCTGTGGCGCCTTCCGCCATTGCTGCCAAAGCCAAGACCTACATCCCAGGTGCGGGCTACACCGATACATCGACGCCTCGTGCACTGGAGACCGAAGAGATCGCCGGCATCGTTCAAGACTTCCGCGATGCGGCTCGCCAAGCGATTGAAGCGGGCTTTGATGGCGTCGAGATCCATGGCGCCCACGGCTATTTGATCGACGCGTTCTTGCGTGATGGCTCTAACAAGCGCACGGACCCATACGGTGGCAGCATTGAAAACCGCGCGCGTTTCCTTGTTGAGGTGATGCGGGCCGTTACCGCCGAGATTGGCGCCGATCGTGTGGGTATCCGCATCTCGCCGGTCTCACCCGTGAATGACTCGAACGAAAGCCAACCCCAGGCCCTGTTCGAGCATGTGGTGCGCGAGCTCAACAAAATCAAGCCCGTGTACATCCACTTGGTGGAAGGCGCGACAGGCGGCCCACGCGACTTTGCGCCGTTTGATTACGATGCCTTGCGCAAGCTGTACGACGGTGTCTGGATGTTGAACAACGGCTACACCCAGGCCATGGCCGAAGAGGCCTTGCAAGCTGGGCGCGGTGAATTGATCTCCTTCGGCCGTTTGATGATTTCGAACCCCGACTTGCCCCGTCGTTTCAAGGAGGGAGCGCCCTTGAACGAGTTGTTCGCCGATGCGCCGTTGTACGGTGGCATGGGTCCTCATGGCTACATCGACTACCCCTCCTTGCCAGCCTGACCGAAAACCCCTTTCTTGAGTCACCCATCGAGCCCCGTGTGGTCTGAGTGCCCCGCGGGGCTCAGCATTTTTCCTCTGGCTGAGTGCCTCGGCCTAGGTTAAAACGTCAGCTTCATACAAGGATGGGGTTGGTCGTTTTGATCGCATTGCGTCGACTTTGGAGCCTGCTGCTCTGCCTATTGGCGGTAGGGATGACACCGCTGCCAGCACCGGCGGCCCTGAAGGACGTCACCGTCTTGGTCGACGATCACCATCCGCCTTATGTTTTCCGAGATGCCAAAGGCGACTTAACCGGACAGAACATCGACTACTGGCGCTTGTGGGAGCAAAAAACCGGTGCACGCGCTCACTTCATCGCGATGGACTGGCGGCAAGCCCAGACTATGTTTCAAGCTCGGCAGGCCGATGTCATCGACTTGATCCAAGAGACCCCAGAACGTGCCAAAGTTTGGCGATTTTCAGATGTCTACGCCGAGCAATCCGTCGTGGTCTATACCGACCAGGACATCAGCGGTATCAACAGCGTTGACACGCTGCGAGGGTTTTTTGTAGGTGTGCGCGGCGGAGATCGTTGCGAGGAGGTCTTGCGTGAAGAAGGCGTGCTGGTTGACGCACGTTATGGCGATTACGAAGAAATGATCTCGGAGGCAGCCGCGGGGCGTTTGCGTATCTTCTGCATGCCAGAGGCACCTGCCACCCATTGGATGGTCCGAGCAGGCATCGATCACCGATTCCATCCATCGGTCCCGTTGTTTCAGGGGCAGTATCGACGGGCCTATTTGCGAGATGACCCTGCCACGATGGCAGATGTCGAGGCAGGTTTTCTGGCGATTTCCGCATCAGAAATGAGTGCCATCCGAGATCGATGGCAGCCCCGAGCGTCGCCATGGCGGGCATGGCCGCGGTACGTCGGTTATGCCGCGGTTGCAGTGACGACCCTGCTGTTTGCGATGCTGATCTGGAGCGGCATCCTGCGAAGAATGGTTCGACAAAGGACCTCGGCCCTCAACAATGAACGTCGCTTTCTCAGAACCTTGATCAACACCTTGCCTGACATGGTTTGGCTGAAGGACAAAGACGGTGCCTATAGACTTTGCAATGCCAAAGTGGAGGCGTATTTCGGAGCGCCTGAATCGAACATCATCGGGAAAAAAGACGAAGAATTCGTGCCGCACGAACTGGCACACCGATTCAGAGAGGAAGACCAGCAGGCGTTGGAGGCCGGTGGTCCTATTGCTCACCAAAATCGCCTGAACTACCTGGCCGATGGGCACGTCGTGGAAGTGGAAACCATCAAGACCCCCATGCGCGATGCGAAGGGGCAATTGATCGGCGTACTCGGCATTGCGCGAGACGTCACCCAGTTACGCCAAAACGAGTTGAGGATGCAGCGTCTCAATCAACTCTATCGTGTGTTGATGGACGTCAGCGAGGTGGTCACCAAACCACTGAGTCTGTTGGCCATGTATCGGGCCATCTGCGACATCGTGGTTCGAGAAAGTGGTGTTCAAGCAGTGGTGGTCTGGGAGCCGAATGCCGCATCAGACCAGTTGCTCAGCGTGTGCGCGGCGGGACGCGGGCTGGAGTTAGATCAGGCATGGACCCTCCCTTTGAGCGAGCCAGATGACCGCTTGTCGGTCAGCAGCCAAGAAGTGTTCCGAACGGGGCGTCCACATTATTTGGAGATTCAAGCTGAGCACGCCAGTGTCTTGCCAGGGCTCCAGGCGGGCATTGACTTCCGGTCGATTGCGCTGCTGCCGCTGATGGTGGGGACGCAAGTGCGTGCGGTGTGTCATTTGTTCACCGACAACCCCGCCTTCTTCGACGATGCCGTCAAAGAGCTCATGCTGCGTCTCACGGACACCATCGGCATGGCCTTGCAAGGACGAGAGGCGCAGCAGGCACAACGGGCTGCTCAGGAGAAGCTGGCCCAAAGTGAAGCACGTTTCTCGAAAATGTTCGTCACCAGTCCCGTGGGGATGTTGCTGAGCCGATTGGATGACCAGATCGTGGTCGATGTGAACGAAGCTTGGCAAAGATTGGTGGGTCTGCGCCGCGAAGGGATTGTGTCGCAGACCACGGAGGGGCTGCCGATCTGGCCGGCTGAGGTCCTCCAGCAAAGGCAAGAGGCTTTGCGTCAATTGAAGTGGGGCGAAGACGTCGAACGGGTGGATACCCAAATCCTCAATCAGCAAGGGGAACTACGGGATGTGGTGTGGTCGGCTACGCGCATCCAACTGGCTGACGATATGTATCAGCTGGAGTCGTTTGTCGACATCACTTTGCAAAAGCAGGCCAACAAGCACTTGGCGTATCACAACGAGCGCCTCGAGTCTGCCGTGAGTCTGCGTACAGCAGAACTCCACAGCCTGTTTCAGGCACTGCCTGATCACTACTACCGTTTGAGTCTGGATGGCACGATCCTGGATCATCGTTCCGGTCTGCAGGGCCGGGTCACCTTGTACGACCTCAAGAAAGGCATGAAGCTGCAACAAGGCTTGCCAGCTGATGCCGCCGAGCGTTTGACCCAATTGCTGGGGCACCTGTCCCCTCAGCATCAATCGGTGCTGGAGTACGAGTTGAGCCAAGATGGCGTCCAGAGCGCGCCTGTGTTCGAAGCGCGGTTGTTGCCTTTGGGTGAGCACGAAGCCATAGCGGTGGTGCGTGATGTCACGCAACAGCGTCAGCTCGATCGAGATCGCGAGGCTGCGCGCATGGAGGCCGAGCGATTGGCGCGTGTCAAAAGCGAATTCCTGGCCAACATGAGTCATGAAATTCGGACCCCATTGAACGGCGTGTTGGGCTTGGCTCAGGTTGGCTACATTGAAAGCCAAGGTGCCCCTATCCAGAAGACCTTTGAGACCATTTTGGATTCAGGAAAGGTTCTGCTGGGTGTGCTCAATGATGTGCTCGACATCTCGAAGCTGGAGGCTGGACAACTCAGCATCGAACAACAACCGCTGGCCTTGAGAGCCTTGCTCGAAGAAGCTCTCACCATGGTGCGACCCCGAGCCCAGGCCAAGCAGTTGCAGTTGATCTTGCAGGTGGATGCTCGCGTGCCGGAGACCATTCAGGGCGATGCCCTGCGTATGGAGCAGGTCGTGTTGAACCTCTTGTCGAACGCCATCAAGTTCACGGAAGCGGGCAGCATCCGCCTGGCGGCCCATGTGCAAGAGGGATCACTGTGTTTGACCGTGGAAGACACCGGGATCGGCATGGATGCCGCATCGCTTCAGGCGATCTTTGAACCTTTCAAGCAGGCCGATTCATCGACGACGCGGCGCTATGGGGGCACGGGCTTGGGTTTGAGCATCTGCAAGCGATTGGTCGAGTTGATGGGCGGGCGCATTGAGGCGAGCAGCCAACTGGGGCGAGGAAGTCGCTTTCAAGTGTCTTTGCCCTTGCGTGGTACAGATGACCTTGCCACTACACGCACGCGCCCTGATCGCATGACAGCGGTCACAGGGCTGGATCATCGGTTGCCTGACCTCCAGGGTGTCCGCATCCTGGCGGCAGAGGACAGCGAGGTCAACCAGATCGTGTTGCGCGAACTCCTGGTGATGGAAGGCGCGCATTTTGAGATGGTGGACAACGGACTCATGGCTGTAGAGCGGGTTCAGGAGACGGGGCCAGAGGGTTGGGACGTGGTCCTCATGGACGTTCAGATGCCCGTGATGGATGGCTACGAGGCGGCACGTCGTATCCATGCGCTGGACGACACGCTTCCCATCATTGGTTTGACCGCCCATGCTTTTGCCGAGGCCCTCGAATCGTGCAGGGCTGCTGGTATGGTTGCGCATGTGAGCAAACCCTATGATTTGCGGCAATTGGTGTCCACGATTTGTGCGCATCAACGTCGCAAGTCCACCTGATCGGTAGATTTTCATGAAGTGGCAATGGAGCCGTGGCCGTGTGGTGGCTGCGAGTGTCGTCTCGACCTTGGCTTTGGCGGTGGTGTGGTCCTATGTATGGGGCCCCGAGTTTGTGCGCCAAACCGCCGTCGTCGAGATGGAAAAGGCTTTGGGTCGTCGTGTGACCCTCGACAAAGTGGAGCTGGATCCATTGCGTCTGCGTGTGGGTCTACAAGGCTTGACCATTTATGAACCCGACCGCCAAGCGGCATTTGTGCGGCTGGATGGTTTGGCGACGCAACTGTCATGGGCTTCGCTCAGACACCTGGCGCCGGTGGTCGATCACATCGACCTCACTGGCCCCAAGGTGAATCTGGCAAGGCTGAATGCCAAGCAATGGAACTATTCCGACATCGTGGCGCGTCTGGCTGCTCAACCCACCAAACCCGCGAGTACGGAGCCAGCCAAATTCTCAATCAACAACATCCGACTCTCTGGTGGTCACATCACTTGGGTCGATCAAGTCAGTCGGTCCAAGCATCAGATCAGCGAGTTGAACGTGGCGCTGCCCTTCATCTCAAACCTGCCTTATGTGGCGGAGCAGTTCACGACGCCGGCCTTGCGTGTCAAAGTCAATGGCGCCTTGTTGGAACTCAAAGGCAAGACGCGCCCCTTTGCCAAGACACGCGATGCCGATTTGTTGTTGAACCTGCAAGGGCTGCAACTGGCTGACTTCATGCCATTGGTGCCCGTCAAGATGGAGGCCCAACTCATTCGGGCCAGTTTGGATACGCAACTGGCGCTGGTGTTTTCTCAGTCGGAAGCGCATACCAAATTGCTGCTGAAGGGACAGGCACGAGTGCACGATGTGTTGTTGCAGGATGGCGAGGGCGATGACCTGGTCGCTTGGAACAGTCTGACCGTCAAGCTGCAGAACAGTGAGCCATTGCTGCAGCGTTGGCAAATTGATTTGGTGCAGTTGGATCAACCCGTGCTTTGGTTGGAGCGATTGAAGAGTGGACAGATCGGTTTGGTGGAGGCTCTCCAGCCAGAGGCCCAACCAGGCGAGACCGCCAGAGCCAAGCCGCAGCCCGCATCCAAAGAGCCCAGCGCACTGGCCTTGGGTTTGAAAAAGCTGGTGGTGCAGCAAGGTGCCATCCACTGGGTTGACACGATGGTGCCCGCGCGTGAAGCGCCTCGCGCGCAAGATCTGACCGATCTGGATTTGTCGATTCAGAACCTTCAATTGGTCAAGGGCCAGCCGACAGCAACTGCTTTGCCTGTCAGTGTCCGAGCGCAACACAACGAGCAAGGACAGATTCAACTGCAGGGCACGGTGACCTTGCCGAGCCCCGCTCAGGCCTTGGCTGCACGCATGCAAGTGGATGTCGCGGGCATCGAGTTGACATCAGCGCAACCTTATGTGGCGGATCAACTCAATGTGGCCTTGACCCGGGGTGCCTTGTCGACCCAAGGTCTCTTGGATGTGACCGTGCCTTCAGGGCAGACGCCCCAACTCAGCTATCGGGGCGACGTGTCTCTGCAAGGCTTGCGCAGTGTAGACAAAGCCGGTGGAGACGATTTTGTGCGTTGGAAACGCTTGGACTTCAAGGCTGTCGAGGTTCAGTTCCAGGACCGTCCCAAAGCACACCCGCTGGACTTGTCTATTGGCGAGATCAACGTCGAAGACTTCTTTGCGCGCATCTTGATCCATGCAGACGGTCGGATCAACGTGCAAGACATCGTGAAGTCTTCACCGCCAGCGTCTGAATCTCAGGTGGCCAAGGCCGCACCCGCTGCAACTGCTGCCCCAGCGCCCCGCATTGCCTTGGGGCGGATGGTCCTGAAAAACGGACGGGTTGATTTTTCGGATAACTTCATCAAACCCAACTACGCAGCTAACTTGACCGACTTGAACGGCACCGTCTCGGCTGTGGCATCCGATCGGAGCAAACCTGCTGATGTGAATCTGCGCGGTCGCATTGATCACGACAGCCCCTTGTCGATCAGTGGGAAGGTTCATCCCCTGTCGCCGAAGTTGTTCTTGCAGGTAGCCGCGCGTGCGACCGACATTGAACTGACACGATTGACGCCCTATGCAGCCAAGTACGCTGGCTACCCCATCACCAAGGGCAAGTTGTCGGTGGACTTGAAGTACCTGATTGATAACGGCAAGCTCGATGCGCAGAATCAGGTCTATGTGAATCAGCTCACGTTCGGCAGCAAGGTCGATAGCCCCGATGCCACCAAACTCCCTATTCTGTTTGCCATTGGCTTGCTGACCAACAGCAAGGGTGAGATGGATGTCAATCTGCCGATCTCTGGCACCTTGTCTGATCCGGATTTCAGCATTGGCGGCATTGTGTGGCGGGTGATTGTGAACTTGGTTGAGAAGGCGGTGACTGCCCCGTTCAGCATGTTGGCGTCCGCCTTCGGCGGGGATGCCGAGGAGTTGGGATATGTCACCTTTGCGCCGGGTAGTCTGGAGTTGTCCGCATCATCGAAGGCGCGTTTGGACAATCTGGCGCGCATCCTCTTGGATCGCCCTGCGCTGAAGTTGGAAATGGCCGGGCGTGTCGACCCGGTCACTGAGCAGGAAGGCGCCAAACGAGCCTATGTGAACAGCCGGATCAGGGCGCAAAAGGTGGCTGATCTGGCTAAACAAGGGTTGGCTGCTAACAGCGAGCAAATCACTGTGACGGCCGCCGAGTACCCCAAGTACTTGGAGAAGGCTTACTTGGCCGAGCCCTTCGAGAAGCCGCGCAATGCAGTGGGTTTGATCAAGAGCTTGAGCGTGGCTGAGATGGAGGCGCTGATGATGAAGCACGCCTTGGTCGATGAAATGTGGTTCAAGTCCATGGCGGATGCGCGTGCCATGGCAGTGAAGCGTTATCTCGACGAGGTGGGTAAAGTGCCCGTTGAGCGCCTGTTCCTGGTGGCCTCTCGATTGACGAGTGAAGGCATCAAGGATCAGGGGGCTCCGCAGCGGGTTGATTTCAGCTTGGCTCAGTGAGGTGACCTGGCAAAGCCTGACCAATTTGTCAGGTCTTGGGGCATGTCGATGTCCAGGCATGCCCCCTGGTCCTTCATGTCGACCCGACGGGCTTGAGACCAATCGAATGCCTGACGCGCACCGGCATCCCCTTGCAAGGTGGTGAGGTGTGGCAAGAGGCCGCGTCCGATCCCCCTGGGGTGGCCTGCTTGTCCTTCATACATGGGAAGAACCAGGGCTTGCTCGCCCTTTTGATCGATTTCTGCTCGCAAGGCGCACAATACCGTTTCGACATGGTGCGATGAAACCCCTGGCATGTCGGCTAGCCCGATGAGCAGTCCTTGCCAATCGGGCCCTCGTTCGGAACTCAACACCGCTTGAGCCCCAGCGGCCAGAGAGTGGCCCATGCCCTGTGCGGCGAGGTCGCAGGAAACAGCGATCGCGCCCAGACGGTGGCAGACAGTTTGGCCCCAGTCATCATGGGGTGGCAGGACCACCCAGAGTGTGTCGAGTGCGCCCTGATATTGGCCGATCACATGTTCGAGCATCGTGAGGCCATTCGGTAGCAACGCTTGCCGCTTGTCGGATCCGAACCGACGCGCTTGGCCTGCGGCCAGGATCAATCCAGCGTACATGCTTGAGATGATGTGGGCATCCAATCGGGACGGGTACGGCGCCAATCCGTGGTGGCCAATTGGCCATCAGCAGACCCCAGCAGGCTACGGACCTGAATCAATTCAGCTGCGATGGAGACGGCAATTTCCGCCGGTGTGCGAGAGCCAATCGGTAGCCCAACGGGCCCTTTGAGGGCGGCGATCTGGGGCTCACTCAGGTCGAAGAGACGCAAGCGCTCTTTGCGTTTACTCGTGGTGATCGATGAGCCCAGTGCGCCCACGTAGAACGCCGGAGAACGCAGCGCCTCCATCAAGGCAAGGTCATCGAGCTTGGGGTCGTGGGTCACGGTGATCACGGCGGTGCGCGCATCGCATCGAAACGCGAGCACCGCGTCGTCTGGCATGTCATGCCAGATGGTGGTGTCGGGGTCAGACCACGCACCTGTGTATTCCACCCGGGGGTCACAGATGGTCACCGCGTAGCCCAAGGATCTGGCGATGGGCAAAAGATAGCGGCTCACCTCCGTGGCGCCGATCAAAAGGAGGCGGTGCCTGGGGCCCAGCCGCACAGACAAGCCTTGTGCGTCGTCGGAGAAGTCAGCGGGGGCGCCGGTATCGATGCCAGACGAAGGATGCAGTTGCACGTCGCCGGTGGCGTAGTGCAGTTGTTTGCGTATCGATTGACCCTCAGCCATGGCCTGCAAGATGGTTGTCACATCGATGGGCCGCCATCGTCCTTCGATGGCCAGTCGCAAAGCGTTACCGCAGGGCAGGCGATAGCGCTCTCGCTCTGCCGCATCCTTGCCATAGGTCCGCAAGGAAACGGCTGATGCGTCATCTCGCCAAAAGTGACCCTGTATGACCTCGTGGACCAGGTCATCTTCCACGCAGCCACCCGAAACGGAGCCCACGATCAAGCCGGTCTCGCTGATGACCGCCATGGCCCCGGGGGGGCGTGGGCTGGCCCCGTAGGTGCTTAACACGGTGACCAGCACACAGCGCTGACCGGCTTGTTGCCAGCGCAGCGCTTGTTCGAGGACTTCTTGATCGTTGCTACGCATCTTGTCAGGCCAAACGCAGAGGCAAAGAACGCAGGCGCTTGCCCGTCAAGGCAAACAAAGCGTTGGCCACGGCCGGGGCAATCGGAGGTGTGCCTGGTTCGCCGACGCCGCCGGGGGCATGGGTGTTGCGCACGATGTGTGTCTCGACGCGTGGCATCTGCGAAAGGCGAACCATGTCGTAGTCGTAGAAGCTGCTCTGCGCCACGCGGCCCTGGTCAATGGTGATCTCACCAAACAGGGCTGCACTCAAGCCGAACACGATGGAGCTTTGCATCTGCGCTTCCACCGTGTCGGGGTTGACAACGATGCCGCAGTCGATGGCGCAAACCACTCGATGCACCTTGACTGCGCCATCGACGATGGACACCTCGGCGACTTGGGCGCAGATCGAACCAAATGATTCGTGGAGCGCCAAGCCGCGAGCCATGCCTGGTGGCAAAGGCCGATCCCAACCGGCTTTTTGCGCCACCGTTTCAAGCACGATGCGATGCCGGGGGTGCTCGTCCAACAGGTTACGACGGAAGTGATAGGGATCCTGCTTCGAAGCATGCGCCAACTCGTCGACGAAGCTTTCGGTGAAGAAGGCGTTGTAGGAGTGTCCTACACTGCGCCATGAGCCCACCGGCACATGCGTCTTGGGCCGGACTTGTCTGACCGAAATGCTCTCAAAGTTGTAGGGGATGTCGAAGGCCCCTTCAATTTGATTCTTGTCTGGTGTGTCTGCTGCAGCCCAGGGCAGCAGTCGCTTCACCGAGTCGAAGCCCACGGACTGCGCTGCCAGCTTGTTGTACCAGGCTTGTACCTGCCCCTTGTCATCCAAAGCGGCCTTGAAATGCGAGAGCGCGGCGGGACGATACATGTCGTGCTGGGTGTCCTCTTCGCGTGTCCACAACAGCTTGATGGGGGTGCCGGGCATTTCCTTGGCAATCGCCACGGCTTGTTCAACCATGTCGATCTCGAGGCGGCGCCCAAAGCCGCCACCCAGCAAGGGCACGTGCAGCGTGACATCGTCCATGTCGACATCAGCGATCTGAGCGGCTTTCCATTTGGCCAAGGAGGGCGATTGCGTCGAACACCAAACTTCAACCTTTTTGCCTTGCACCTTGGCGATGCAGTTGATCGGCTCCATGGCGGCGTGGGCCAGGTAGGGCGCCCAGTAGGTGGCCTCAACCACTTGCTTGGCGCTTTTCAGTGCTTTGTCGGCATTGCCCTTGTTCACAAAGCCAAAGCCTGAGCGTTCCTTCAGTTCGGTTTCAAACTGCGCACGGATGTCGGCTGAACTGACTTTGGCGTTCGCGGTCTCTGCGTAGTCGATTTTGACCAGAGGCAAGGCTTGTTTGGCTCGCCACCAGCTGTCAGCCACCACCACGATGCCATCGCGAATCTGCAAGACTTTCTTGATGCCCTTGCGTGCCAAAGCTTCTTTGGCGTCAAAGGATTGGATCGTGGCGCCGAAAACAGGCGGTTGTGCGATGGCCGCAAACAGTGTGCCGGCTGGACGAATGTCGACGCCAAACTGCGCGGTGCCATTGGTCTTGGCGGGAATGTCCAGACGTTGGACGGGTTTGCCAATCAGTTTGTATTTGGCTGGGGACTTGAACGGCACGTCGTTCGGTACTGACTCGTCTGCGGCAGCCTGCGCGATGTCGGCGTAACTGATCTTGTGGCCAGTGGTGGGGTAGAGAACAAAACCATTCTCAGTCACACAATCTGCCGCACGCACATCCCATTTGCGGGCCGCCGCGCGAATCAATATGGCGCGCGCAGTGGCGCCGGCCAATCGGAGGGGCTCCCAGGCATCGCGGATGCTGCTGGAGCCTCCGGTGACCTGCAGCGACAGCGCGTAGCCCACGCGTTGGACCGTCGAGCGCGCCACACGTGCCATCCAGCTGTCGTCGTCCACACCAAATGGAATGACGTTGATCAACAGGGCCGTGTTCGCGTAGATGCGTGCCACCGGGGCTTGTTCCACCTTCACATCTTCCCAGCGGGCATCGAGCTCTTCGACCAATAGCATGGGCAGCGATGTCATGACACCTTGCCCCATTTCAGAGCGAGGCACTGCCACGGTGACCTTGCCATCAGTGGAAATCTTCACCCAGCCATTGAGGGCGATCTCGCCATTGGCTTGTGGGAAGTCCTCTTTGCTGCCGAGCCGGTTGTGTGCAGAGGGTGAGGCGCACCCGACCAATAAACCACCACCGATGGCGGTACCAGCGATCAGGAACTGACGGCGCGCAAGGCCTTTGGCATTCAATGGAGACATCAGCGGCCTCCCTTCTGGGCGGCGCTGTGAATGGCAGCGCGCACGCGTTGGTAAGTGCCGCAGCGGCAGATGTTGGTCATGGCCGCATCGATGTCTGCATCGGTCGGCTTGGGTGTTTGGCGCAGCAGTGCGGTGGCGGCCATCAGCATGCCAGACTGGCAATAGCCGCACTGGGGCACTTGGTGCTCAATCCATGCCGCTTGCAGGCGGGCGAGGATGGGATCTCCCTGGGCCTCGATGGTTTGCACCGATCGGCCGGCGACGGCTGAAATCGGCATGACACACGAGCGTGTGGCCACGCCATCAATGTGAACGGTACAGGCACCGCATGCCGCGACGCCGCAACCGAACTTGGTTCCAGTCATGCCGAGCTCGTCGCGCAAGGCCCACAGCAGGGGCATGTCGTCCTCGACGTCCAGATTGACGGCTTTGCCGTTAACGTTGAAAGTGTGCATGGTGTACAGCGTACATCTTTTGATGGTTGGGCGTCAAGCGGGGTACATTTAGGGCCATGTCCTACCCCAAGAAAATCAGCCGAGACACGATATTGGAGGTCGCCATTGGCTTTGTGGAAGCCCATGGCATCTCGCAACTATCCATGAGGACACTGGCCTCGGAGCTAGGGGTGACTCCTAATGCGCTGTACCGTTACTTCGCCAGCAAGGCCGATTTGGAATTGGCCATGGCAGATGAGGCCGGGCGCATCCTCTTGCAGGAGATGACCGAGGCGATTGGGGCTCAAACTGGCGCGCCGGCGTTTCGGGCGGTGGCGCTGACCTACTTGCGCTTTGCTCGACAACAGCCTGCGTTGTACGAGCTCAAGATGCGCTATTGCAAAGACGATGCAGACGAGCCCGATAGTCACAAAGACCTGTGGTCCGCCATGTTGGCCTTGGTGGAGGAAGTGCGTGGCCCGTGGCCCGCAGAATCCTTGGCTGTGACCTTCTGGGCCTACTTGCATGGCTTGGTGGCTTTGAACAATGCAGGGCTCTTGAGTCCAGAAGAGCTCGATTCCTCGATGGATGTCGGTCTGGGTTTGATGTTGGCCGGATTGGCGGCTTCGAAGCAGTGACGCCTCAATCCAATTTCGGATAGCCCGTGATGGATTGGATTTCTTTGTACAAAGGTGCCAAGCGCTCGTACATGTTCTTGTAGATGCGGTGATACAGCTCGTCATACAGGCCTGCATGGGCCTGGATGGGCTCAAACACCCGCTCCACGCGCGTCATGGCGCGTACCGCGCTATCAAAGTCGCTATACAAGCCCAATCCCACGGCACTGTCGATGGCCGCACCTAGGCCCGAGGTCTCATAGGTGTGAGGGCGACACGCAGGCAGATTGAAAATGTCTGCGGTCAACTGCATGGCCGCATCGGATTGTGAACCTCCACCTGACACGCGCAGCTCCTTCATGGGCTGACGCGACTTTTTCTCAATGCGTTCGCGGCCATCTCGCAGCGCGTAGGCGAGACCTTCCAGGATCGCCCGGTAGAGGTGAGCGCGGGTGTGGATGTCGCCAAAGCCGATGATCGCGCCCTTGGCATCGCGGCCTGGATGCCTGATGCCCGGTGACCAATACGGTTGCAACATCAAGCCCATGGAGCCAGGTGGCACGGTGGCCACCATCTCATCAAACAAGGCCTCTGGCACGATGCCAGTTTGCTCGGCTGTCAACATTTCTTGATGGCCAAACTGTTCCTTGAACCAGCGCACCATCCAGAAGCCCCGAAAGATCTGTACTTCGCAGGCAAACTGGTCGGGCACGGCTGCAGGGTAGGGAGGAACCAGCGGGAGCGCCTCCAGGTACTTGCTCGAATTGATGTTGATGGTGGCGGTGGTGCCGTAAGACAAACCCCCGATCTCTGGGCCGATGCAGCCTGAGCCCAATACCTCGCAAGCTTTGTCTGCCGCAGCTGCCAACACCGGCAGGCCCACGGGCAGGCCGGTGGCTTCGGCCGCTTGGCGGGTGATCTGACCCAGGACGCTGCCCACGGGATACAACTCCGGCAGATGCTCTGGCAACATGGCCAGGGCTTGCCACTTCCAGTCCCACGATGCGGCCCAGCGTTGCTTTTTGAAGTCGAACGGGATGTAGCCGACCTGTGAGCCAATCGAATCTACAAACCGCCCCGTGAGGCGGTGGTTCAGGAAGCCAGACAAGAGCAGGAACTTGTGCGTTTGCTTCCAGATGGCTGGTCGGTATTCGGCCAGCCAGTTCGCATCGGCCTCACGCTGGAAGTATTGGATAGTGTCGCTCACCCCCATCGCTTTGAAGGCGGCGCGCCAATGCGCACCCATCTTGGGTACATGGTTGGCGTTGCGTTGATCCAGCCAGATGATGGCGGGGTGCAGAGCTTGGCCTTGCTGATTGACGGGCATGATGGTGCCGCGCTGGGTGGTCACAGAGACGCCGCGCAAGGCATCCTTCAGCTTGGCGTGATCCACCCACAAACCTTGACAGGCGTGTGCAGCAGCATGCCAAAAACCATCGGCATCGTGCTCCAGCCAGCCGGGTTGCGGCACCACGTAGTCATCAAACTTGACTTGTGACTTGGCGACCACCTGCCCCGAGGTGTCAAACAGAATCGCGCGCACGCTCTGGGTGCCGCAGTCAATCGACAGCAGCAGGTCGTCTGGCAAAAGCTTGCTCATGTTGTTTCCTTGCTGGCGGTGGGCACGCTGTAGCAACGCGCAATCAGCTCCTGATAGCGAAGCACTTCTGCCTGCCATCGATCGGCGCTCCAGCCCAATTCCGTTTGCGCCAAGTTTTGGATGGTGGGCAGCCAGACCTCTCCACCCCGCGGCAAGACCAGCCCTAAGCGTGTGCGTCGCAACATCAAGTCATCCAGATGCTGGACTTGCTCGTGTCGGGCAATCCATCGAATCTCGGCCCACGTGATAGGGGTATTGGCGATGCGGACCCACTCTTCGGCTTTCGCGCCTCGGGCGAGCGCATTGGCTTGATCGCCATAGCGGCCTAGAAGTCGACGTTGTTCACAAGCATCCAGGCGGGCCAAGGGGCCCTGTGCATATTGGGGCGACAAAATCGCGCTGGGTTGCCAATTCAATTTCAATGCGGGATGCGCTTTGGCTGCGTGTTGAAGTGTGTCTAAGGCAATGGCGCGGAAGGTCGTGAGCTTGCCGCCTGTCACGCTGATCAGGCCATGCTCATGCAGCACGATGTGATCGCGCGTTTCCTTGGATGGATCAGCCGCGCCACTCGACACCACGGGGCGCACGCCAGCGTACGTCGACACCACATCGGATGCCGTCAAGTTGAGATGCGGGAAGGTGTGTCGTAAGGCTTCCAGCAAGTAGTCCACCTCGTCGGTGGTGATGCTGGGCTCGGTTTGTAGATCATGCGGGTGGTCGATGTCCGTCGTACCGACCAAGGCCATGCCTTCCCAAGGGTAGGCAAAAACGGGGCGGCCATCGCGCGGGTGAAACAGGCTGATGGATTGCGCCACCGGCAAGCGCCACAAAGGCAGCAGCAAGTGGCTGCCCCGCAAGGGACGCAGTTTGGCGCTTTCACCCATGCTTTGGCGAAGTTGATCGGCCCAAGCCCCGGTGGCATTGATCACGCACGTGGCGCACACGTCTTTGGTGGTGCCCGATTCCGCCACCAGTCGAGCACAGCGAACCTGGCCCTTCTCAAGAATCAGGGAGTCGACACGGGTGTAGTTGTGGATCTCCGCACCATGGCTCCGCGCTTCTTGCAGCACGCGCCACACGAGTCGGGCGTCGTCGGTCTTGGCATCCAGATAACCTGATCCGGCAATCAAGCCTGCTGTATCAACGTGCGGGGCCAGCATGGCATAACCATCGGCTTGAACCGCATGACGGTGTCGCTCGCCACCCAATACATCGTACACAGCCAAACCCAAGCGCAGCAGCGCTTTGCCGGGGGAGCGGCCTTCGTAATGGCCGATCAAGAAGCGTTGAGGTTCAACCAACCCTGGCGCATCTTTCAAGAGTTGTCGACGTTCCAGCACCGATTCACGGGTCAAGCTAAGTGCCCCCTCGCGCAGATAGCGCAGGCCACCATGCACCAGCTTTGATGAGCGGGATGACGTACCCCAGGCAAAGTCCTTTTGCTCCACCAGCAGCACCTTGGCGCCCCGGCGTGCGGCTTCCAACGCGATGCCGGCGCCGGTGATGCCGCCGCCGATGACCAGAACGTCCAACTCGGGCTTCATCAGTAGTCGCCTATCAGGTTGCCGGGGGCCATGACACCTTCGGGATCCCACTCGCGCATGACCGCCTGAATGGCAGCCAGATTGGCTGGGCCCTTTTCCTGGCGGAACCAGGGTGCATGGTCTTTGCCGACGCCGTGTTGGTGGGTGATGGTGCCCCCATTGGCGGCAATGGCGTCACCAATAGCGGACTTCAAATCTTTCCAACGGGCCAGCGCGCTGTCGTAGTTAGGGCCAATGCGATACACAAAGGTGCTGTACACGCTCGAGCCTTGCGGATACACATGCGACAGATGGGTGTAGCAGTGGGTCTTCTCGCCATGTTTGGCCATGGCTTGTCGACCCGCTTCTTCCATGGCGTTCATCATGGTGGTCACGCGCGGCCAATCGCAGGCCGTTTCCATGGTGTCGACGGCATAGCCTGCTTCCCACAAGCTGTTGCGCAGGTAGACGTTCTGGTATCGCTTGGCCGCCCATTTCTTGCCCAACAAGGTGCCTGTGGACACGCCACCATGCTGGCGGATGATGGCAAAGGCGAGTCGCTGCATGGCCTTGACTTGAGTTCGGCCACCGGTCAGGCCGATCATCATCAGACACTTGCCTTCGCCTGCACCTCGTAAGGCCAGGTAGCGCTCGAGCCACGCAATCGCTCCCGCATGTCCGGCCATTCTCAAGGTGGTGAAGGTTTCGACGGGGTTCGACAGTCGCACCATCGATAGCCCCAGTTTGGCTTGGGCCAGTTCACGCACGGCATTCTGCGCAGCTTCCCAGTTGGGGAAGAACACGCCGACAAAGTCTTCTTGCTCGGGCAGTTTGGTGACGCGAACCTTGGCTTCTGTCAGCACACCAAAGCGGCCTTCGGACCCCATGATCCATTCGCGCATGTCAGGGCCGGCTGCAGAGGCGGGGAAGGTGGGCAAGACCACCGTGGTGTCTGGCGTGACCAAGGTGCCGCCGGCAAACATGGCTTCGATGCGGCCGTAACGCGCCGACTGTTGACCAGAGGATCGGGTCACGATCCACCCGCCTAAGGTCGATAGCTCAAAGCTTTGGGGGAAGTGGCCCAGCGTGTAGCCGTGGGCGCGCAGTTGGGCTTCCAGCTCGGGGCCCGCAACGCCTGCTTCAAAGGTCGCGATTTGCGAGACAGGGTCCAAGGCCAGCAGTCGCATCAAGCGCGTCAGGTTCAAGGTCAGAACCGGCTTGTCTCCCACCGGTGTCAGGTGGCCGGCCACACTGGTCGCACCGCCGCAAGGCAAGACATGCACCCCGTGTTGTTTCGCCCAGCTCAAGAGCGCTTGCACTTGCTGGGTGGATTCGGGGAAGGCCACGCCATCGGTCACGCGTCCAATCTGGCCAAAGCGCAGGCGCAGCCAATCCCAGGCCGACTGACCAAAGCTGGCGGTCAACCGTGCCTGATCGCTGGTGTCGATCTGGGGATGGGCGGGGAGTCGTGTGGGTTGCCGCGCGACTTGTGTCAGCGCTGCTTGGAGCGTGGCATCGTTCGCCGGTGTGGCGTGTCCAATCGCTTCTTGCAAGAAAGCCAGTGCTTCTGGCTTGAGGGCTTCTGTGTTGTGGGTGTGGCCCCAACCGTTCCAGCGTCGCATGATGGCAAGGTACTCATGATGTCTGTCAATGCGCGCATCTTGCCGATTTCAGAGTGGCGAAGATTGACCAATGACGACAGCATGAGACCCGAGCCGGGGCCGCAAACAGGGGGGCGCTTGAGCTCAGATGCCGATCTTGCCGAGTCCGTCCATCAAGTCACGCAAGGTGGACTCCAGGTACGGGTGCTTGGCGGCAAACTGCGCCGACATGCTGCGGGCGCGGTCTTCGAGCGTGTCCTCGCTTGGGGCCTCTTGCGGTGCGTCCAACTTGCGATGAACGTCTTGAGCCAGCGTTTCGATCAAGGCGCGGAGTTCAGGATCGGGTTGGCCGCCGGCTTCCAGTTCACGATGCAGTTGGGCCAGGGTTGCTTTGATCTGTTGATGATCCATACGATTCCTCCATGTGCAAAGAAATTGTAGGCGCACGGGCGGGACTGTGCCGTCGCTTGGTCGCGACGTGTGAACTAATCCTGATCTGAAGCAGGATTTTGGCTCCTGTGCGTGGATGCGGCCTCAAGATCAAGAAAGGACGAACGAAAACGGACATGGAGGTGATCCATCATGCAGTCGGTTTCCCCCGTATCCCTTTCTGGCACTCGTGCCGCGACCATGGTTCTCGATACCACGTCGCACAACATCGCCAACCTTCAAACCCCCAAGTTCCATCGACAACAGGTGTCGCAGGCGGCCGAGGCGGCTTTGGGTGGCGTCAAAGCCACCTTGAGCATGTCTGCCTACGAAGGCGATGCGCTGGCCAATGATCTGGTCTCGCAAAAAATGGCGAGCTATCAGTACGTGGCGAATTTGCGCGTCATTCGGACCGAAGACAAGATGATGGGCTCCTTGCTCGACATGCAAGCCTGATTGGCGCCCTACTGTTCGCTCATCCCCTTGGGGATGACGCGTCTGCCATGCCGCCTCAGCTTGGACGATACTCGCCGGGCTCATGTTCGATTCTGAAAAGGTTGGCACCCATGGTGGCTTGGCAGCACTGTCACAACATTGAAAGCCTCCGGCTGGCAGCGAAGCGCTATTTGCCGCGTTTGGTGTTTGACTACATTGATGGGGGGGTGGATGACGAGGTGGCTTTGGCTCGCAATCGCGAGGTCTTTGCCACGGTAGGTTTGTTGCCCCGGTACCTGGTGGACGTGTCCGACATCAATCCGCGTACATCCTTGCTAGGGCAGACTTACGATTTGCCCTTTGGCATCGCGCCAACGGGGCTGGCTGGTTTTGCCCGCCATGGTGCCGACTTGATGTTGGCGCGCGCTGCGGCGAAGTTCAATGTGCCGTTTGTCTTGTCTGGCGCTGGTACCGCCTCGATCGAAGCGGCAGCACAGGCCGCACCCGAGCACACGTGGTTTCAGTTGTATGTGTCACGTCAATGGCGGATCACGTCTGACTTGATTCAACGAGCGCATCGCGCGGGCATTCGCCATTTAGTGGTCACCGTTGATGTGCCGATTCACAGCAATCGCGAGCGGGACGTGCGCAATGGCTTTGTTCCGCCGGTCAAGCCAACGCTTTCGGCGGTCTTGAACATGCTGGCGCACCCGTCGTGGCTTTGTCGGTTTGCCCAAAAGGGTCTGCCGAGGTTTGAGAGTTGGGCGCCTTATGCGCCCGAGGGCGCATCGGCCAAAGCCGTGGCGGATTTGTTCACATCACAAATCCCTTTCACGCAGACTTGGGGTGATCTGGCGCGTATCCGTGAGGCTTGGCCGGGGCAGCTCATTGTGAAAGGGGTCTTGCATTCGGACGACGCTTGGCAAGCTGTGCAAAAGGGTGCCGATGCCATCTGGCTGTCCAACCATGGAGGGCGTGTGTTGGATGCGGCGCCAACCGCGTTGGAGGTGTTGCCTGATGTCCGCGAGCGTGTGGGTGCCGGAGTGCCCTTGATCGTCGACGGTGGGGTTCGCAGAGCCACCGATGTGCTCAAGGCCATGGCCATGGGGGCCAACTTTGTATTTGCGGGGCGGCCGACGTTGTACGGCGTGGCCGTGGGCGCACAGTCAGGAGCGGAACATGCGCTGGCCATCCTGCGACGGGAACTGAACCAAACCATGGCGCAGCTGGGTGGTTGGGGCGAAAAAAAGGAGCTGACGGTGTTGCGGTAACCGCAACCCAGACAGCTCCAACCACTCCGGATGAATGGACTAACGAGGCGCTTTACTTGGCGTAGGGGTCGTCCAATCCGCCAGCCAAGAAGCCGATGTAAGGACGAATCCATTCGCCCAGGCGATGAATCAGATTGATCTGTCCGCGTTTGTAGTCGCCCTGGGTATCACGCTCGACCGCTTTGATGGGGGCCGATGAGCGGTCCATGGTGTTTTCAATGAAGGTCTTGACGGAGGAGATGCCCGCTTCTTCGATGCCGGTATTGCCAAAGTCAAAGACCGTCATGGTGTGAGCCGCAGCCAAGCCTCGCCAATAGGCGACGTAGTAGCCCACGTTAGGCAGGTCATTCATGTCAGCGGTCCACTGATTGACGTCCTTCATCCACATGTTGTTGACCACGTCAAATTTGGCGACCTCATTGGGGGCGTTCTTGATGCTGTCGTAGAAGTGTGCATACGAGAACATCGAATACACACCGTCGCGCTGGAAGGTGGTGTAACCAAAGCGATCGCTGGGGTACTGTTTGGCCAAGCCGCGTGCCAGGGTGCCATAGTTGTCAGGGTTCAAACCACCGCCTGCGGCCAGCTGGGTTTTCAAACGTGGCACGATGCCAGTGCTGGCCTCCAGGCCCCAAACGTCACGAATCTTGTCGTGCATGGGGACAGAGGGGTGGGTTTCCGGATTGCCTGCCTTTGGTGCATTGAAGAAGGGACCGCTGTCATTGAGCAGCGAGGACTTCTTCGGGTTCATGGCGTTACGGATGGTGGCGTATTGCGCCGTGGCGCCAGTGCCGCCGGCCGAGAAACCAGTGACCAGAAGTTCGTCAGGGCGATACATATTGGCTGCCAGCCAATTGGCGGTGGCAATCGCATTGCGGTCACCGCGATGGTATTCGGTGCGAGGCTTCGATGGATCTTTGTCGGCGTAGACGGTGACCTTGTTACCCACGTGAACGTCGCCCGTGCAGTAGGGCACATAGACGATGTTCCACGATTGTGTGGAAATGCTTGCCAGCGGGTTGACGCGGGAGGTAAAGGGCGTCACGTAGCCCAGCGCCGCGCGCGAGATGCTGGTGAGGTAGTTGGAGGGGATGCCGTTGGGGTTGGAGGCCGCGAGGATCCCGCCTTCGCCTTCGCATACACCTTGGCTCCAGCAAGCCCCGCCACCTTCAAACATCACGACGGTCTTCTTGCTGAACAAGGCTTTGTTCACAAAGATGCGATAGGGCGAGCCGTCGCCACATGCAGCACCGCTTGAAGCGGGCAGTGTGACGGTTTCCCATGTGTAGTAGCCTGCATGGGCAGAGGCAGCAGCCAACATGGTGAACGCAGCCAGCGTGCGGGCTGTGTGGCGTTGGACGAAGCCGAGCGATTTCATGTTTTCTCCAGCGAAGGTAGCGAATAGGGAGTACTTCTTGGGAACAACAACTGCATGTCGGCTCGATGCGTTGAGGCGCTTGTTTGATCCGACACGAGCCTATTTTTAGATCGAGTGATGTTCGTATCACTTCGTGTTTGCGCGATAGGGTGCGCGAATGAGGGGCGGGTTAACCCTCTAAACGCGCCGCATTTCAGCCATTTGGATGAGTAAAACTACGTATTTGCATACGGTTCAGGTCGAACCGTTAGGGATTTCGGTCACCGCTGAAGATGGGGTGGCCTTATGGCGTTCATGTCGCAATGCCGGTGTGCGTTTACCCAAAACATGCCTCAACGGCACGTGTCGGGCCTGCTTGTGCCAGCTTCAGCGTGGCACCGTGCGCTACTTGATTGAGTGGCCCGGTGTGAGCCAAGAGGAACGAGAGCAGGGGTGGATCTTGCCGTGTGTGGCCAGTCCTGAGTCAGATGTGACTTTGTATGTGCCAGAGGCACGATACGAGCCTTGAGGCTCACCCATAGGCGTGCTGACTCAGGATGCGCGTGGCGGATGTGCGGCAGCGTCCAAGTCCAGGAGCTTTTCTTCGATGAAGTCTTTTTCGATCAACGTGCGCTGCATGGTGTCGCGCATTTTCTCGAGTTGAGCCAGCAGGCCATCCTTCTCTCGAACCAGATCGTCCACTTGGCGCTTGAGCGATTGAACAGCGGCGTTATCTTTGCCTGGCGACGCCTTCTCGGCATCCAGGCGCATCAGATCGAGTTCGCGAGTCAGAGCCTCCACACGTGCTTCAGCGTTGCTGGCTCGCTCCTTGGCTCGACCAAGAAGTTGTTGAGTCTGATCCAGGTTGGTCCGCAAGGCATCAGCCGCTTGGCCGGACGCTTCGGCCAATCTGACAGAGCGGCGCAGTTCCGAGATGATTTTGTTGGAATCCTCCAGGCGTACCTTGAGTGCTTCCATCTCAGCGGCCATTCGGTTGCGCTGCAA
The DNA here is from genome assembly GCA_046299355.1 of Aquabacterium sp. Taxonomy (GTDB): domain Bacteria; phylum Pseudomonadota; class Gammaproteobacteria; order Burkholderiales; family Burkholderiaceae_C; genus Aquabacterium. Next base: position 164,985 of record JBKBIO010000005.1, read on the forward strand.
CTGTGCCGTTTCCAGGCGATTCTGATTGGCATCCCGCCATTGAGAGAGGCCCTCAGGTGTCGAGCCCGCCACCGAGTCCAATAACTGCTTGATGTCTTCCAGAAAGCGGCTGTGGTCTTCGAATTTACGACCAGACAGGTCCTTCAGCATGTCTTCAATCACCTTGAAATGCTGATCTTGCTGTTCGGGGGTGACCGGTGCGGCTTGCTGTTGCTCGGGTGGCTTGCTGTAGAGCTCTCCCAGCCGATCGACCAGGCGATCAGTGGATTTCAGTGCATCACGTAGCCGCTTGCCTGCGTCCAGCAAATCCTGGGCGCCACCATGCAGCATTTTGTGAGTGGCCTCCGTCTGTTTGGAGATGCGAAACAGCATGAATCCCAACAGAATGATCGACACCGCATTGGCGATGAAGACGAAGACGATGGCAATTTGTTCGAGCATCATGCTGATGGTCTCCCTCAGACGGCGAGGAAGGAGAAGCGGCCATCGCCGTATCCCGGAACGGAAATCCGGAAGTCAGCACGCCCAGAGTTCTTCAGCAAGACTTCTTCCAGCTTCTTGAAATTGTTGGGGACCAGGCTGGTGCGAGACAGGGGAACCGCACCCGGTTCAGAGGCAATGTCCAACATGGCCCCAGCGCTTTGCATGAAGCGAGTGGCATTTTGGACCATGGCTTCGGTCGGCGCGGCGGCAGCCATGGCTGCACGAACAATGTGTGGTGGCAGTTTGGCGGTACCTCCGCCAATGATGCACAGGGCATTGGTATCCAGCACACACAAGGCGGCGACAGGCTTGTTGGTGCCGGCAAACAGCCCAACCAGGTTTTTGGCCGATAACTCTTTGGGATGCAGTGTCTCGTGCTTGATGATCCGGAAGGGGATCTCATTGAGCATGGAGTGCACCAGCTTCTGAATGGCATCCGGCGAGATCAATGGACCGGCAACCCGGGATTCGGGCTCCTTCTTGGGGGGCGCTGCTGCAGCGGCAGGAGCAGCGGCAGGAGCAGGAGCAGGAGCAGGAGCAGGAGCAGGAGCAGGAGCAGGAGCAGGAGCAGGAGCAGGAGCAGGAGCAGGAGCAGGAGCAGGAGCAGGAGCAGGAGCAGGAGCAGGAGCAGGAGCAGGAGCAGGAGCAGGAGCAGGAGCAGGAGCAGGAGCAGGTTCTGGCGCCGGCTCGGGTTCTGCCATCACTGGTGCAGGGAACTCAGGTTCGCTGCTGACTGGCGCGGGAAATTCAGGCTCTTCGGCCACGGCTGCCGCAAGGGGCGCGGGTGGCGCTACAGCGGGGGCTTCTGCTGCGGCAATCGCCTCGGTCACGACGGTTACTGGCGCAGGGTCTTCACTGGCATCAGGCGTGGGGGCACTGGCTTTGCTTGGCTTGCCAGCCTTCGGCAGGGGGATGGCATCTTTGACATGCTTGATGAGGATGTCATCCTTGAATGGCTTGTTGATCACGAACGACGCGCCACTGATGCGCGCCTGATTGAGCATGGTTTCAGAAGACTCGGTGGTGATGAAGCCGACCTTGATGTCGCTCATGCCATATTGGCGCATCGACTGAAGCAGCTCCAAGCCAGACACCTTGGGCATGTGCCAGTCGGTGATCACCAGCAGGGGTTTGAAGTTCTCCAGCAGACTCAGTGCTTCTTCACCGTTGTTGGCGATGCGGATATCTGGATCGGGGTAGCCGATCGTTTCAACGACGCGACGCACAATCGCCTGAATGGCGCGACTGTCATCGACGATCAGGAAGCGGTAGGCATCCGGCCTGGTTTCGGGGCTGGCACTCATAGGTAACACTCCAGTACGCTTTGATCTTTCACGTCGAACACGGTGACCACAATCCGATGTTCGTGGTCAATTTCACTGGTCATCGTCAATCGAGCAACGGCATGGCTCTGGAGCTCCGCGTACTGCGCGGCAGACAACTCCAGGGGGAGACCGATGTCGATCACGTTCGGGTTTTCGCAGGCCTTGATCACACTGCTGGCCAACACATTGCAGGTTTCCAGGCAAGCATCCTGCAAATCGGCCGCGCTCACTTCCCCGTCTGGGAGACCAAACATATAGCGTGCGACCGCTTCCGCCTGGTCGTCGTCGAGCATCACCCCGACAGCCACCAAGCGTTGTCCATTCAACAGCTTGACCGGCAGCACCACGCGGTGCTCAGTTTCGCCGTCGCGCAGCAAGGGCAGCTCGGTCATTTCAAAGTGGCGTTCGTGGCCACTGAGAAATGCCCAAGCTGGTTCAAGCTGGCTGACGAGGGTTTCGGCAGGGATCAAGGACATGTTCGACGGTTGAATGTCTTACACAGACCAGTTTGCACACTGATCTGAACATGTCCCATTAACCTCCAAATTGCATCACGACAAATTGCCGAAATGATCAGATTTTTCTCGCCATTTGAGAATTAGGTGCCAGTAGATGCGTCGATGTGCGCAAACCGGGGTTGGCGGACGCCTTGGATCTCGATGGATTCGACGAACATCTCAAATGGACGCACCCAAATCGTGCCGTCGCCTTGCATCGGCCGGTACAAGACCAGGGGTGCGAGGGTTTCGCTGTGTCGCACCATGCCCAGCACCTCATAGAGCTTGCCTTTGTAGTGGCGGTAGGTGCCAAGCTGCAATGTCGGGAGGGGGGGCAAAGAATCGTCCATCCTCTGAGGATAATCGGGGGTTTGGCATTTGCTGGGGTGAGTGACGCGCCCGCACGCCAGTTTTGAGCTTTTTGCCCATGAACATGTGGAACGCATTCAATCGAATTCTGGACGGCCTGCGCCCTCGGCGGCAATGGGCTGTTTTGCTGGTGGACGCTTGCCTGATCACCCTGGCTTGGCACACCACCTATTTGTTCCGCATGGGGGTCGAGCGTTGGCTGTACGAGCGGCCCCACTATGACTGGGCGGTGTTGTTGGGAGTGATCTCGGTCTACAGCAGTGTGTCTTGGGCCTTGGGTGTGCCGCGCGCCAGTTGGCGCTATGCCAGTTTCTCGGACATCGTGCGTCTGGCCTGGGTCTGCTTGGGTGCGGGCCTGGCCAGTGCCGTGGTGGTGCTGATGGCTCAGTTGGTGGAAGTGCCTCGCGCCGTGCTGGCCCTGCATCCTGTTTTTGTACTGGTCAATCTGGCGCTGGCGCGGATGGTGGTGCGGATGCTTCACGACCAGGCTCGTCAACGGCGTGGGGGCAGCAAGGACGCGCCTCACCGTGTGCTGGTCTTGGGTGCTGGCGCCGCCGCGAAACTCTTGATCGCTGGCATCCAGCATCGTGGATGGCAAGTTGTCGGATTGTTGGATGACGATGCTCGCAAGCATGGATCGAGGATCTCTGGCGTGACCGTGTGGGGGGGCTTGGATCAACTCACGGAATCCCGCGTGCTGGATGATGTCACCCACTTGGTGTTGGCCATGCCTTCGGCCAGCCCGACCCAACGTCGTCGCGCCTTGGACTTGGCCACCGCCACGGGCTTGCCAGTGTTGACGGTGCCGACGTCGGATGAGTTGCGCGATGGTCGCGGACGCATTGATCGAGTGCGGGACATCGAACCGGAGGACGTTCTGGGGCGTGAACCGGTCAAGCTCGACGAAAGTTCTGTATCGAGTTTGATCAGTGCACAGACCGTGTTGGTCACTGGGGCTGGTGGCTCCATTGGGTCCGAGCTGTGTCGACAGATTGCACGTTTCGGCCCTGTGCGTTTGGTCTTGCTGGAGCTCAGCGAGTTTGCGCTGTACCAAATTGAGCAAGACCTTAGTGAGCGCTTCCCGCATGTTCAATTGGTTCGCTTGGTGGGAGATGTCAAAGACCTGCCCGTGTTGCGACGAGTGATGGCGCAATACCAGCCAGATTTGGTTTTCCACGCGGCGGCTTACAAGCATGTGCCCTTGATGGAAGATGAGAACGCGTGGATTGCCCTGCGCAACAACACGCTGGGTACTTACTACGTTGCGCAAGCCGCCGCCGAAGCCAAGGTCAAACGCTTTGTGTTGATCTCGACCGACAAGGCGGTGAACCCGACCAATGTCATGGGGGCCACCAAGCGTGCAGCCGAGATGGTGGTGTCGCACTGGGCACAGCAAGCGCCACAAACCCGGTTCATGGCGGTTCGATTCGGCAATGTCTTGGGCTCTAGCGGAAGCGTCATCCCGAAGTTCAAGGAACAGATCGCCAAAGGCGGGCCGGTGACGGTCACCCACCCAGATATCACGCGCTACTTCATGACCATTCCCGAAGCGGCGCAATTGGTCTTGCAAGCGGCGGCCTTGGCTGAGACCGGCCAGGTCTTCGTGATGGACATGGGGCAAGCCATCAAGATCGCGGATCTGGCGCGTGAATTGATTCGCATGTCAGGTCACACCGAAGCTGAGATTCCGATTGTTTTCAGCGGTCTGCGGCCGGGTGAGAAGCTCTACGAAGAGCTGTTGGCCGATGCCGATACCACCTTGCCCACACCGCACCCGCGTCTGCGCTTGGCGCAATTGCGAGGTGAACTACCGGCGGATTGGATGGCGCGCTTGTTGGCGCTGGCAGGCGACGAGTCGGCTGCCGTGCCCGCTGTGTTGCGAGCACGGTTGCATGACTTGGTGCCTGAATACGCGCCACGTTGAGGGCGCGACTTGAAGGGACGTCTCAACCGTGCTGGGGCTGGAGCAATTGCTCCAGTTTTTGCAGCAGGTGGGGCAGGTGGACGGGTTTAGTCAAGTAGTCCGCAGCCCCCGCTTGCATGGCCATCGCGATTTGCTCGGGCATGGCGTCGGCAGAGATCATCATCACTGGGATGGCTGCTGTGTCTGGGTTGGCTTTGACCAGGCGCAGAAATTCCTGTCCCGATGCATCCGGGAGGTGCACATCCAGCAAGATCAGGTCCGGGCGGGGCCCTTCCATCCGGTTGTGTAAGGTGTTGAGCCCTTGTTCAATCGTGGGTGAGATGCTGACTCGAATCCAGGGGTGGGATGCCAACGCTTCTCTGACCACTTCGCTGTTGGCGAAATTGTCTTCCACGTACAGGACATGTTTGCGGCTGGGTTGAATCAGGGCAGTCGTGGCGGGAGTTTCTGCACGCGATCGATCTTCCGATTCTTCTGAGTCTTGGGCTGGAAGGGTCAGGGTGAAGGTGGAGCCTGAACCCGCTTTGCTGCTTGCTTCCAATTGGCCGTTCATCAACATCGCCAGGTGGCGGCTGATGGCCAGGCCGACACCGGCGCCGTCGGGCACTTCTTGCTCTCTACCCAATCGATTGAAGGGCTGGAACAGTTGAGCCAATTGCTCTTCTGTCATCCCAAGGCCTGTATCACGCACCGAAATGGCAATCGTGGCGTGCCCCTCCGCAGACAGTTGGCGAGACAGTGTGATCTGGACGGAGCCCTTGCTGTGGTTGTAAGCAATGCCGTTGTCCAGCAGGGTCTGAAGAATCTGGCGCAAGCGGATGGGATCAGCCGCCACCGCCCACTGCGGAGGGATGTCTTGTGGCCAGATCACCTGGATGCCCAGGTTATCGGCCTGGGGTTTGACTTGCTCGCATGCCTGTTGAATGGCCTGAGCCAAGTTCACCGATTCGGTGTTCAGGCGCAAAGTCCCCGTTTCCATGCGGGAGATATCGAGTACGTCGTCAATCATGTCCAGCAGATGCCAACCCGCTTGTTGGATTTGATTGAGTCGTTGTCGTTGACTCTCTGACAGGGGCGTCTGCCCGTCCATGTCCATCACTTGTGCAAACCCCAGCACGGCGTTCAAGGGCGTGCGCAATTCATGACTCATGCGCGATAAGAACTCGCTCTTGGCTCGGTTGGCGGCTTCGGCAGCCAATCTCTGCTTTTGCGCCTCTTCGGCAGCGGCTTCGACTTGGCGTGTGTGGGCGGACATGATCAATAGCATGGCACCCAAGGCTGCGGTCAACCCAACGCCTGCAATCGTCAGAGACCAAGCGGTGATGCCCCGCCCGACGATGGGAACCGGCTTTTCGGCCCACAGTTGCAAGTGCCACGTCGTGCCTGCGAATTCGATCGGTATGTCTCGGCGATGCGGTGTCAGGGCCGTTTCAAACGTTTGTGCACAAGACTCGTGTCCACCCACAGGTCGTCTCTGCGCGCCTTGCTGCTCATGGAGGCATGAGCCCATGTAGAAAGGTTTGCCCTTGAGCAGCACGCGCCAGGCGTCGTCCAACCGAAGCGTCAAGAACAGCGTTCCTTGAAGGGTGCCTTTGGCGCTCAAGACCGGACGGTAGACCACCACCCCGTTTTGTTGCCCCGTGGTTTGAGTCAGCAAGAAGCTTGGTGTGGCCGTGCTTTGTCCTGTCTCCATGGCGCGGGCCAGCGCAAGCCTGGGGTGGGTCAGGGACAGAATGTTGGTTCCCAGGGCACGTTCGTTGCCTCGTAAGGGTTCGATGTAGGTGATGGCGACCACTTCAGTGCCTTTGGGGGCGATGGGCTGTCGACCCAAATCGGTTCGATCAAACACCTTGTAATCAGGCCGCACGCGTCTTTGCGCCGCTTCAAATGTGGCCAATTGCTGTCGCTCGACATGTGTGCTCCAGCCTAGCGCCTGAATGCCATCAAGGTTGGCCAGCCAGAACTGTGATGCTTTTTGAAACTCTTCACGAGAGACATCCTCTGACGATTGGTAAAGGCCGTGAAGCGCTTCCAAGGCGTGGAGGTAGCCGTTGAGTTTGAGTGCGACCTCGTTTTTCAGGGTTCCGACATCACGCTCGAACAGTGCAGCTTCACGTTCCTGATCCCAGCGTTGGATGTGGTGAATGGTTAGACCCAGCACCACTGTGGCCATGGCCATGGGAATGCCCACCACCTTTCGGCGCGTCTTCCAAAGTGGGCGAGGATGTCCAACCCATGCCAGCACCAAGGGCGTGGCAACCATCACGCCCATCGTGTCGGCTGCCCACCAGTGCAGGAACGCCGTTGGTGCCGCGGCAGGGGGGATGATCCCCAGCCACACCATGCTTGGCACGGACAAGGTGGCATTGGTCAAGCTGGCAACCGGGCCAGCCAATAGCAGGAATCGACCGATGGCTTTGGCGTGGTCCAGTGGCAAATCACTGGTCCTGCGATGCCGACCCAGAACCAGGTGACGTGCAAGCCAAGCTTGTAGCGCGGCGCCCAGCCCTGAGACCAAGGCTTGGGCCAAGATGATGTACCAGGGAAAGGCGCTGTCCATCAAGCCGTGGCTAAAGAAGACGACCCCCATGCCTCCCAGCAAGATCGGTAAGAGCATGCTCACACCCCAACCCAAAGTCAGGGCGAGTGCCACACCTGCAGCAATGTAGAGCTGGGACACAGGCGAGCCTGGCGCTGCTGCGACCATCGCCAGGACGCCACTGCCAAAGTAAGCCGCGAGAGTGATCAGACCTCGTTGCCAAGTGAACGAGGGCAAGGCAGAAAAACGCATGAAGTCAAGTGTGGAAGCTTTCAGGTCGAACCTTACCATCGCGCAGGCTCGGCGATCGGCGGTTTTGCGGGCAAACGCGGGGGCACAGATGTGCATCTTGCGGGCCAACACCACAACTGTTGTGTGGTGCGCCGGCTTTTCTCTCGGAAAGCAGCGAAAGCCGCCTCTATACTGAGAGAGATTTTGCTAAAAAGGCCAATAAAACGCCATGACTTCCAAATTGAAGATCGCAGGCTGGGTTTCGCTGGGTGCTCTCGCTGGCGGCCTGACCACCATGCAGTTTCAAGCAACCGCGCGCAATGCGGTGGCTCCACTGCCTCTGGAAGAAATGCAGCAGTTGGCGGCCGCGTTTGGCATGATCAAGACAGACTACGTCGAGCCCGTCGATGAGAAAAAGCTCATCAGCGATGCGATCGGTGGGATGGTCTCGGGCTTGGATCCCCATTCCATCTACTTCGACAAGACAGCATTCAAAGAATTCCGCGAAGGCACCACCGGCAAATTCGTGGGTGTCGGGATTGAAATCGGGATGGAAGACGGCCTGGTGAAGGTCATCTCCCCGATTGAAGGTTCGCCCGCTTTCCGAGCTGGCCTCAAGAGTGGCGACCTGATCACCAAGATCGACGACACCTTCGTCAAAGGCTTGACGATGGACCAAGCCGTCAAGCGGATGCGCGGGGAGCCCAATACCAAAGTGGTGTTGACGGTTTTCCGTAAAGTGGAAAATCGCAGCTTCCCCGTCACCATCGTTCGCGAAGAGATCCACGTTCAGAGCGTACGTGGCAAGGTGATCGAGCCCGGTTACGCCTGGATCCGCATTTCGCAATTCCAGGACCGCACGGTCGAGGATTTCGCGGCCAAGGTCGAAAAAATCGTGAAGGAAGAGCCCAAGTTGAAGGGCTTGGTCCTGGACCTGCGCAACGATCCGGGTGGTTTGCTGGAAGGTGCCATCGGCATCTCCGCAGCCTTCTTGCCTAAGGATGTGGTGGTGGTGTCGACCAACGGCCAGCTGCCGGAGTCGAAAGCGACCTTCAAGGCGCGCTCCGAAGATTACTCTCGCCGATTTGGTTCTGATCCGCTGGCCAAACTGCCGGCCATCCTCAAGACCATCCCATTGGTGGTTCTGGTGAATGAAGGTTCTGCATCGGCCTCTGAAATTGTGTCTGGGGCTTTGCAGGACCACAAGCGAGCCACCATCATGGGTGGGCAGACTTTCGGTAAGGGCTCGGTGCAAACCGTGCGTCAACTCACGGCGGACACGGGTCTGAAGATCACCACCGCACGCTACTACACCCCAAGTGGCCGCTCCATCCAGGCCAAGGGCATCGTTCCAGACATCATGGTGGACGAAACCGCAGAGGGCAATCTCTACTCTGCCTTGCGCGTGCGCGAAGCGGATCTGGAGAAGCACATCACCAGCGGTCAGGGTGCCGAGGTGAAGGACGAGGCACGTGAGAAGGCGCGTGAAGAGGCCATCAAGAAGCTGGAAGACTCACGCAAGAACGAGCCACCCAAGCCTCTTCCCGAATTCGGTAGCGCAGAAGACTTCCCATTGCAGCAAGCCCTCAATCACCTCAAGGGCAAGCCAGTGGCGGTGTCCAAGACCATGACTGAGCGCAAGGCCGAGGACAACAAACCTCAGTAAGCTGCGCGCTTTGCGTGTGGCAGTTGTGCCAAGAGGTTTGTGTCGTGGATGACGATCAGCGCGTTCGTTACAGTCGCCATTTGTTGTTGAACGAGTGGTCAGAGGATGCACAAGAGCGCTTGCTGCAGTCTCATGCCCTGGTGATCGGTGCCGGAGGTTTGGGCGCTCCTGCGCTCATGTACCTGGCCAGTGCGGGCGTCGGACACATCACCATCGTCGATCCGGATGTGGTGGATGTGACCAATCTGCAGCGGCAGATCATTCACACAACCGACCGTGTCGGGCAACCCAAAGTCGACTCTGCGCGCTCGGCTCTGGCGCAACTCAACCCAGAGGTTCAGGTTCAGACTTTGCCTGTTCTGGCGGACGAGGATTTGCTCGACGCTTGGCTTCCCAAGGTGCAGGTGGTGCTGGATTGCACGGATCGTTTTGCTACCCGCCAGTTGATCAATCGGCTGTGCCGCCGCCACGGCGTTCCCTTGGTGTCGGCCTCTGCGGTGCGTTGGGATGGGCAGATCAGTGTTTTTGACCCCAGGGTGCCTCATGCGCCCTGTTATGCCTGCTTGTTCCCACCCGACAGCCCGCCTGAAGAAACCCGATGCGCCATGTTGGGGGTCTTTGCCCCGGTGGTTGGCATGATGGGTGTGATGCAAGCCGGTGAAGCCATCAAACTGTTGGCAGGACTGAACGAGCCTGACGCGGAGGGCGGTCATGAGTCCTTGGCGGGGCGCTTGTTGCTGCTGGATGGGCGCACATGGGCGTGGACGCAGATGCGGGCGAGACCCGATCCCGCTTGTCCAGTTTGTGGTTCGGAATGCGGTGAAATCACAACTCCGGGTGGATGACCGTGCAATTTGCCATCTGAAAACCAAGAGGCCAACGGCATACTGACTGCAAGGCGCCCTGTGTGCGCAGTTTCAAGGCAGATCGGTTGTCGTCGCTATGAACAATCCCAAAGAGTTGCTGGAACGGAACTTTCCCACTGCAGTCCAGGATGCGCGCAATGCCATCAAACCCTCGCTCTACGCGGGGCCTGACAGCAGTTACGACTTGGCGTTTGCCGACCCCGAGTTTTTGCTTCACCCCGATTTGCGTTCGGTGCGGATGCAATTGGAGTTGCTCAAGCCCGAAATGATTCAGCGCGAGGAGGGCATCGAGTCCACCATCGTGATGTTTGGCAGCGCCCGCATCTTGCCTGCGGATGCGGCGCAAGCCAAGTTGGCGCAAGCACAAGCCTTGCCCGAGGGTGAGGAGCGCGAACGTGCGGTGCGCCAAGCGCAGCGCGCGGTCGACATGGCGCGCTTTTATGAAGAAGCGCGCGCCTTTGCCAGCATGGTGACCAACCACTCGGCGCAATTGCAAACGCCGATTTACGTGGTCACCGGCGGTGGGCCCGGCATCATGGAGGCGGGTAACCGAGGTGCCTACGAGGTGGGTGGCAAGAGCATTGGCCTGAACATCGTGTTGCCGCACGAGCAAGAGCCCAATCCCTACATCACCCCACGGTTGTGTTTCCAATTCCACTACTTTGCGCTGCGCAAGATGCACTTCTTGATGCGCTCGGTGGCGCTGGTGTGCTTCCCCGGTGGTTTTGGTACCTTGGACGAATTGTTTGAGGCGCTGACGCTGATGCAAACCGGCAAATGCCGTCATCGCCCGGTCTTGTTGTTTGGCAAAGAGTTCTGGACCAAGCTGATCAATTTTGATCATTTGGTTGACACCGGCATGATCAGTCCCGGTGACGTTCATTTGTTCCGATTTGTCGAAACAGCCGATGAGGCCTGGGAAACCTTGCAGCAGGTCTATGGCCTGGGCAAGCCCGAAGAGGGAACCGCTTGCGGGTGGTGATCCCCCACTGACCGACACGGAGGTGCTGCATGGTTGAGCGTTCGGCATCTGAAGCCCCCACAGCGGTGCGCCTGATCGGTGCCCCCACCGACATTGGCGCCAGCATGCGCGGGGCCACTTTGGGTCCAGACGCACTTCGCGTCGCCGGCCTGCCTCATGCCCTGCAGCAATTGGGTTTGGTCTGCGACGATGCGGGCAATCTCCCTGGGCCCATCAACCCTTGGGAGGCACCGCTCAACGGCTATCGCCATCTGCCACAGGTGGTGGCGTGGAATGCCGCGGTGCACCAAGCGGTTTACGCTGCTCTGAAGGCGCAACATCTGCCCATCTTGTTGGGTGGGGATCATTGCTTGGCAATCGGCTCCATCAGCGCCGTGGCGCGTCGCTGCGCGGAGTTGGGGCAACGGCTGCGAGTCATCTGGCTCGACGCACATGCGGACTTCAATACCAGTGCCATCACGCCCAGCGGTAACCTGCACGGCATGCCTGTGGCGGTTTTGGCTGGGCATGGTCCTCAGCCTCTGGTGCAAATGACCCTCGGCGCGGGCGGGGCCTTGTCCCCCAAGGACTTTCGATTGATCGGGGTGCGCAGTGTCGATGCGCAAGAGCGCGCTTTCGTGCACGCCAGCGGACTCGAGGTGTTCGACATGCGTTTCCTGGACGAGCACGGCATGCGCTTTGCCATGGAACAAGCGTTGATGGGGGTGGACGAGCACACCCACGTGCATGTCAGCTTTGATGTGGATTTTCTCGATCCAGGCATCGCGCCCGGGGTGGGTACGGCTGTGCGCGGCGGCCCCACTTATCGTGAGGCGCAACTCTGCATGGAAATGCTGGCCGACACGGGGCGCGTGGGCTCGCTCGATGTGGTGGAGTTGAACCCTGCGCAGGACATTCGCAACCAGACGGCCGAATTGGTGGTCGATCTGGTGGAAAGTTTGTTCGGCAAATCGACCTTGATGCGGCCTCGTGCCTAGTTATTGACCTCAATTTAGGGGCGAATGCTGCCGATAACCAGCCATGAACCCGCCCGGAAAAACAGCCCTCATCCTCACTGGCGGTGGCGCGCGAGCCGCTTACCAGGTGGGAGTCCTGCAAGCCCTGATGACCATCCGTCAGGACTGTAATCAGCCGCGCCGGGCCAATCCCTTTCAAATCATCTGCGGCACATCGGCAGGCGCCATCAATGGGCTGTCGCTTGCTTGTCGCAGTGATCATTTCGAAGTCGCCGTTCGCGCCATGGTCGAGGTGTGGCGTGATTTCCGATGTGAGCAAGTCTATGAAGCCGACTCGTTCGGCGTCATTCGCAGCGGAGCCAAGTGGCTGACCCTGTTTTCCTTGGGCTGGGCCATGGCGCGTTGGCGCAAGGCCCGTCCGCGCTCTCTGCTCAACAATGATCCACTGAGGGACTTCTTGCCCGAACTCTTGCGTCTGGATCGCCTGCCTCGCTTGATGCGCGATGGCCATCTGGATGCGGTGGCCGTTTCGGCTTCGAGCTACACCTCTGGTGAGCACGTGACCTTCTACGACAGCGCTCAACCCATTGAGCCTTGGGCTCGATCGCAGCGCATCAGCGTGCGCGACCAATTGACCATGGATCACCTGATGGCGTCATCGGCCATTCCCTTTGTGTTTCCAGCGGTGAAACTGTCCGTCGGGGGGCGCGATCAATATTTTGGTGACGGTGCCATGCGTCAGGCCGCGCCCATCTCCCCAGCGATCCACTTGGGTGCGGATCGCATTTTGGTGATTGGGGCTGGTCGATTGCAAGAGCCTCAGGCCGAACGAGTGGGGCATGCCGACTACCCAACCCTGGCTCAGATTGCCGGTCACGCCATGTCCAGCATCTTCCTGGATGCCTTGGCGGTGGACATCGAGCGCATGCAACGCGTGAACAAAACCTTGTCCTTGTTGCCGCCCGAAATCCGCGAACAGACGGCCTTGCGTCCGGTCGATGTGCTGGTGATCGCGCCCAGTCAGCGGATTGATGACATCGCTTCGCGCCACCTGTGGGCCTTGCCGCCCGCCGTTCGAGCCATGCTCGGCGCTTTGGGTGTGCAAGGGCAGGGCAAGAGCGCCCGGGGCACCGCCCTGGCCAGCTACTTGTTGTTCGAAGCCTCGTTCACCCGAGAGCTGATTCACTTGGGCTTCACTGATGCGCTGGCCAAGCGCGACGAAGTGATTCGTTTCTTCGGTTGGGCCGATGCGCCCACGGAGACGCCGGGGCCCTTTACAGAAAAACCCGCGGATGCTATAGTGGAGAGCTTAGCTGTTTGACTTGGTCTGCAAAGACGGGGCGAGTCATGTCAAAAACGGCTAAGTTGGGCTGCCTGCCACAGGGGCAAGCAGCGAATTCTTGAAAGGTCTCAACATGTACGCGGTCATAAAAACCGGTGGTAAGCAATATAAAGTTGCTGCTGGCGAAAAGATCAAAGTAGAACAGATTGCTGCGGAAGTTGGCCAAGAGATCGTTATCGACCAAGTTTTGGCTGTCGGCTCCGGCGCTGAACTGAAGGTTGGTTCCCCTCTGGTGGCTGGCGCAACCGTCAAAGCAACCGTGGTGGCTCATGGCCGTCACGACAAGGTCCGCATCTTCAAGATGCGTCGCCGTAAGCACTACCAAAAGCGCCAAGGTCACCGTCAGAACTTCACAGAGCTGCAAATCAGCGCTGTGAACGCCTGATCTCGCACCTTCTTCGTCTAACTTCAGTCACCAAGGAGCAGATCCATGGCACAGAAAAAAGGCGGCGGTTCCACGCGGAACGGCCGCGACTCTCAACCAAAGATGCTGGGTGTGAAGGCTTTCGGCGGTCAAGTGATCTCCGCAGGCTCGATCATCGTTCGTCAACGCGGCACCCGTTTCCACGCTGGTGCTAACGTTGGTACCGGCCGCGACCACACTCTGTTCGCGCTGGTCGATGGCACCGTGTCGTTCGCGACCAAGGGTGCTCTGAACCGCAAGACCGTCATCGTTACGCCGGTCTGATCGTTCAGAACAAGCAGCCTGAGCATTCAAGCTGCTGAACCAAAGCCCCGGCTTGCCGGGGCTTTTGTGTTTAAACGCTGATTTTGGGACACGACTGGTTCGTGTCCACGTTTTCTCTTCCAGCCGGACGCGGGATAATCTCCGTTTTCGGTCAGCCAAGGACGCCCGACTCATGAAATTCGTCGATGAAGCCACCATTGATGTGGCCGCCGGTAACGGTGGCAGCGGATGCATCAGCTTCCGTCGCGAAAAGTTCATTCCCTTTGGCGGCCCCAACGGGGGCGACGGCGGGCGCGGTGGTCACGTGTTTGTCGTGGCAGACCGCAACATCAACACCCTGATTGACTACCGCTATGCGCGCCGCCATGAGGCCCGCAATGGTGAGCAGGGGCGTGGCTCCGACCAGTTTGGTGCAGCCGGTGAAGACATCGTCTTGCGCATGCCTGTGGGCACCATCATTCGCAACTACGAAACCGGCGAAGTGATGATGGAGTTGTTGGAGCACGGCGAGAAGCGCATGCTGGCCAAAGGCGGCGACGGTGGCTTCGGTAACCTGCACTTCAAGACCAGTACCAATCGTGCGCCCCGTAAAAAGACTTTGGGTTGGCCCGGCGAGGCCTACAAACTGAAGCTGGAATTGCGCGTCTTGGCCGATGTGGGCTTGTTGGGCATGCCCAATGCGGGCAAGTCGACCCTGATCGCGGCCATTTCGAATGCCCGCCCCAAGATCGCTGACTACCCCTTCACCACCTTGCATCCCAATCTGGGTGTGGTGCGTGTGGGCCCTGAGAAGAGCTTTGTGGTCGCCGACATTCCCGGCTTGATCGAAGGTGCTTCAGAGGGCGCCGGCTTGGGGCACTTGTTCCTGCGCCACTTGCAGCGCACACGCGTGCTCTTGCACGTGGTGGATCTGGCGCCGTTCGATGACAACGTCGACCCCGTGGCGCAGGCCAAGGCCATCGTCAACGAATTGAAGATTTACGACCAGGCTTTGTTTGAAAAACCCCGTTGGCTGGTGCTCAACAAGCTGGACATGGTGCCTGCCGAGCAACGCGTCAACAAGGTGGTGAACTTCGTCAAGCGCTACGGCTGGAAGGGCCCTGTCTTCCAGATCTCCGCGCTCACCCGAGAAGGTTGTGAGCATCTGGTTCAAGCCATCTATCAGCACGTGGCCTCGATGCAAGAGCATCACACCGAAACCGATGTGCGTTTTGATGCCGAAGGCGATTTGATTGAGCAGTCGGCCCAAGCGCCGGTGACCGATCTGTCGGATGAGGTCAGCGCGGCCAAGGCGCCTGCCGCCAAAAAGGTGGCACGCAAGAAGGCAGCAGCCAAAGCGGTGCCGGCCGATGAGGTGGAGGCCGAAGATGATGTCCCTGCTGCCAAGCCCGCTGCGAAAAAAGCAGCTGCTAAAAAGGCTGTGGCTCCAAAAACGGCCTCGAAGCCGGTGCCTGCCAAGAAAGCGGCCGCCAAAAAGGCTGGCGCGAAGAAGCCTGCCGCCAAAACCACGCGCCGCGACCCCGATGCCGAGTTCGTGCCCGAGTCCGACGATCCTCGCTTCCGTTAAGCTGTCCTTGCCTTTGCACTGAACCAACCTTTTTGCCCGAGCTGTGTCCCCCATGAACGATGTGTTGAAGAACGCCCGCCGTATTGTGGTCAAAGTGGGCTCCAGCTTGGTGACCAACGAGGGGCGCGGTGTGGATGCCGAGGCCATCGGCAACTGGTGTCGCCAGATGGCCGCCTTGGCCCATGACGGTCGCGAAGTCATCATGGTGTCCAGCGGCGCCATCGCCGAAGGCATGAAGCGCTTGGGTTGGGCCACACGACCCAAAGAGTTGCATGAGTTGCAAGCCGCCGCGGCGGTGGGGCAGATGGGCTTGGCCCAAATGTACGAAACCAAGTTGAGTGAACATGGCATGGGCAGCGCCCAGGTTTTGTTGACGCACGCCGACTTGGCCGACCGTGAGCGCTATCTGAATGCGCGCTCCACCTTGTTGACGCTGTTGTCGCACAAGGTGGTGCCGGTCATCAATGAGAATGACACTGTGGTCACCGACGAGATCAAGTTTGGTGACAACGACACCCTCGGTGCTTTGGTCGCCAACCTGGTCGAAGCGGATGCCTTGGTCATCCTGACCGACCAGAAGGGCTTGTACAGCGCCGATCCCCGCAAAGACCCGGCGGCACGCTTCATTGACGTCTGCACGGCGGGTGACCCTGCTTTGGAGCAAATGGCCGGCGGCGCGGGATCCCGCGTGGGCACGGGCGGCATGATCACCAAGGTGCTGGCCGCCAAGCGCGCGGCAGGCAGCGGTGCCTCCACCGTGATTGCCTGGGGGCGCGAGACCGATGTCTTGGTGCGCTTGACGCAAGGCGAGGCCATCGGCTCGCTGTTTGTCGCGGCCACCGCCAAGCTCACAGCCCGTAAACAGTGGATGGCTGATCACCTGCAACTGCGGGGTGCCGTCGTGGTCGATGACGGCGCGGCCGCCAAAATCCGCGACGAAGGCAAGAGCCTGCTGCCCATCGGCATGGTCGACGTGGTGGGCGACTTCCACCGTGGCGATGTCATCGCCGTGCGCAACCAGCAAGGGCAAGACGTGGCCCGTGGGCTTGCCAACTATGCCAGCAGCGAAGCACGTCTGATCGTGCGCAAATCATCGGCCGACATCGAAGCGGCGCTGGGGTTCACCAATGAACCCGAGATGATCCACCGCGACAATTTGGTCCTGGCCTGATCTGCCCAAGATCCCGCCTCGACTGGTCGAAGGGGTGAATAAGTGACGTTTTGATCCCGCTCGCAGCCCTCGTTTGAGGGGGCGCTTGTCTGCGCCTTTCGCGGCTTGTTGGTAATCAAATCAAGCACTTAAACACGTTTGGTGTAGTTGACCTAGGGCTATCCCTGTGTGCGAAATGACGCAGATTGTTACGGGCATGCGTGCAGATTCGCATAAGCTGCGGCGGCACCTTCGGTGACACGAACCGAAGGCCAGATCACCGACGATGGACGGCCTACCGCGCCGCCCCTCACGACCGCAGTCTTTGGAGGCCCTGATGGCTCAAATCAAAACTTCTTCTGTGCTGGCTGCTGCTGCAGTCGCTGCCACCCTGCTTGCACCCGTTGCTGCGCAAGCCAAAGCCATGATGTGCGTTTGGGACGTGGTCGGCAAAACTGGCGACGTGTACGCCGCTGCGACCGACTATGCCTTGGCCATGCAGAAGCAGGGCGTGGATTTCGACATCAAGACCTACACCGATGAGCGTGTGGCGATTGAAGACTTCCGTGCTGGCCAGTGCGATGGGGTCGTGGCGACCGCCTTCCGTACACGTCAGTTCAACGCTGTGGCCGGTTCGATTGACAGCATTGGCTCAACCACCATCGTCAAGAACGGCAAGATCGATTTGCCAGCCAGCTATGAAGTGCTGCGCAAAGTGATCCAGGTGTTTGCTTCGCCCCAGGCTGGCAAGCTGATGGTGGAAGGCAACTACGAAATCGGTGGCATTTTCCCGCTGGGCGCTGCCTACCCGATCGTGCGCGACAAGAAGATCAACTCGGTTGAAGCTTTGTCTGGCAAGAAGATTGCCGCGTTCGACTACGACAAGGCGCAGGGCGTGATGATCCAGCGCATCGGTGCACAGCCCGTTTCGGTGGACGTGACCAACATTGGTCCCAAGTTCAACAACGGCTTTGTGGACATGGTGACCCTGCCTGCTGTGGCCTACAAGCCTTTCGAGTTGTACAAGGGCATCGGCACCACGGGTGCCATCGCTCGCTTCCCGATCATGATCCCCACCGTGCAAGTGGTGATCAACCATACCAAGTTCCCTGCTGGTGCTGGCGACAAGTCCCGTCAATATTGGTTGAGCCAATTCGATCGTGCCTTGCACATCATCAAACTGGCAGAAAAAGGGATTCCTGCCTCGGCGTGGGATGACTTGCCCGCAGAGAACGTGCCCAAGTATGTGCTGATGCTGCGTGAAGCGCGCATGGACATCGCCAAGCAAGGCCTCTACAACAAGCAAGGCCTGAACATCATCAAGCGTGCGCGTTGCAGCATCAACCCCGCTGATGCCGAGTGCGCGACCAAAGACGAGCTGTGAAGCCCGGGGAGCGAGGCTCCCCACAGCGTTGCTGCACCTCGCAGTAGTCGATTAAAAAAGGAGCCTGAGGCTCCTCAGACTGCTGACAAAGCCCCCGCTAGCCGGGGGCTTTGTGTTTCAATTCAGGGATGCTCAAGCCATCACATCCTAAGCAGAGTGAACTGGAGATGGTGACGATCGAAGAGTTGGTCCCCAAGGACCACCTGCTGAGATTGATTGACCGCTACATTGACTTCAGCTTCATTCGAGCCAAGACCGAACACCTGTACTGCAGCGACAACGGACGTCCAGCCCTGGATCCGGTGGTGCTGTTCAAGATGCTGCTGATTGGTTATCTGTTTGGCGTTCG
>JBKBIO010000006.1:0-167819 GCA_046299355.1 Aquabacterium sp.
CGTCTCCGCTTTCTTGGGCATCACGATACCCACCTCGGTGAGCAACCCTCGAATCCGGTTGATCGTCGCCGTGCGCTGAGTCACATACCCCTCACGAGCCGTATGCACCGCCAACCGGCTTTGCTGCTCTTCGCTCTTGATTGGCACGAATCTCATCTTCTTGCGTTGCACCGCTTCGCAGATCGCCTCGGCATCCACCGCGTCATTCTTCTTGCGTTTACCGCCGTCTCGGTATGGCGCCACCAGCTTGGGCGCCATCATCCTCGCATCGTGACCCAGCGCATTGAGCTTGCGTGCCCAATCGTGCGCTCCGCTGCACGCCTCCATCCCCACCAGGCACGGCGGCAGCCCCGCAAACAACTCCAGCAGTTGATCTCGTTTGACGCTCGGACGCCTCAATACCACCTTGCCCGTCTCATCAATGCCATGCACCGCAAACACGTTCTTGGCAAGGTCAATACCTACTGCGACAATACCCATGGACTTCCCCTTTCGAACAAATACTCAGATGGAAATTTCGACACGCCCATCATGGCGCTTTGACGCCGTTTGCCAAAGCTCGCTCTGGCAAGTTCGGGACGGGGAAGTCCCTCGTATTCGTTAGAGATCTCAAATGAGTAGAGCTACAGTCGTGTTCGGCAACGGATTGGGAATGGCGCTAGACCCAGACTACTTCCTTTTGGAGTCCGGTCTTCGCGAAGTTTGGTCTGGGTCGCCGCATTTCAACGAACAACACAAGCGGTTGGTCGCATCTGCCATTCCGGGCATTGTCGGAGATGCACATCCAAGCACAGAGGTGCAGCTTGATCAGCTGCAGGTGGCGATTGTCGCATCCGAGTTCCTCAGAGAATTCGAGACAAACGAAGTTAAGTGGCTTGCGCAAGAAGCTTCGGAGCTTCCGGAGGCCTTCAAGCGATTTCTGCATGAGGTCGCTTCTTATTTCCACAACCATCAGTTTCCCTTGCCTATTGACTTCGTAACGGCACTCGCGGAATTCACGAACAGAACCAAGAGCCACATAACGACGTTGAACTATGACAACCTGCTATACGATGGGTTCAAGGGACACGGTGTATTCAACGGATATCGCGGAAGTTTGCTCGACGGGTTCCTAGCAAATGGCTTTGCATCTACAAACCTAGATCGTTTCTATCCAGCACGTCACGGTTGGTATTTACACCTTCACGGCTCACCTCTCTTCGTGGGCAACCGGAAAATTATGGGAGAGGAGCGTCGCTTCTTCGAGCCCAATGAAAGTTCTCATATCGTGCTCACACACGTTGAGCACAAGCCACTAATCATCGAGCGCTCCGACATTTTGACCACCTACTGGAGCTATTTTCACGATGCTCTGGCAGAGTCCGAAACATACATTCTTTTCGGCTACTCCGGAGCCGACGTTCACTTAAACCGAGCACTTGCTGACAGAGTAAACGAGAGAACGGTGCACGTCATTGAGTGGTCTGGCAGTGGCGATCAGAGGTGGTCCCGGAAATTTGAACAGGTCGATAAATGCAGTCTCCCATAGAACGGGCCGCAAAATGGCCCCTGAGACTGGAGCAAGACATGAGCAGAAGACCCCGCCGCAACCACTCGCCGGCTTTCAAGGCACAAGTGGCATTGGAGGCCGTTCGCGGCGAGAAGACGCTGGCCGAGCTGGCGCAAAAGCACGATTTACATCCCACGCAAATCAACGAATGGCGCAAACAGTTGCTTGACCGTGCGGCAGACGTGTTTGGCGCCGACAGCAAACCCGAGGAGCCGGTTGTTGACCTCAAAGAGCTGCATGCCAAGATAGGCCAGCTGACGCTGGAGAAGGATTTTTTGCAAGGCGCGCTCAGCAAGGCGGGATTGCTGAGCGGAAGAAAATGATCGACCGCGATCACAAGCTACCGATCTGCCGCCAAGCCGAACTGCTCGACATCAGTCGCGGATCGGTCTATTACCAAGGCCAGGAAGCCAGCCCTGAGGATCTCAAGCTGATTCGCCGCATGGATGAGCTACACCTGAACTATCCGTTTGCGGGCAGTCGCATGTTGCGCGACATGCTGCGTTTGGAGGGCTTTGTCGTGGGGCGCCGTCATGTGCGAACGCTCATGCGTCGCATGGGTATTGAGGCGCTATACCGCAAGCCCAACACCAGCAAGAAGCACCCTGGCCACAAGGTCTATCCGTACCTGCTGCGCGAACTCAAGATTGATCGCGCCAACCATGTCTGGGCCATGGACATCACCTACATTCCGATGGCAAAAGGGTGGGTGTATTTGACCGTGGTGCTGGACTGGTACAGCCGCAAGGTGCTGTCGTGGCGTCTATCCATCTCAATGGATGTGGACTTCTGTATTGAGGCTGTTGAAGAAGCGATTGCCCGCTGGGGCAAGCCCGAGATATTCAACACCGACCAGGGAAGCCAGTTCACCAGCCAGGCATTTACCCAGATGCTCAAGGACCACGACATCGCTATCTCTATGGACGGCAAAGGTTGCTGGAGGGACAACGTGTTCGTCGAACGACTTTGGCGCTCGATCAAATACGAAGAGGTCTACCTCAAGGCCTACGCCAGCGTGACAGAAGCACGTCAAGGACTGGCCACCTACATGAACTTCTACAACACCAAGCGACCGCATTCGACCCACTCGGCCATCACGCCAGAGATGGCATACTTTGAATCACTGCCCGCCCTTGCGTTGGCAGCGTAGTTACACAATCTGACTGCACTTATCTACGCCGTTTGAGTGTTCAAACAAACGGGACCACCTCTATCTTGCGCAGCGTCAGAGCTTTTGGGAGGGAACATTGAAGACGAAGAACATCAACCTGCAGCTTCTCGACAGCATACTTTCATTTACTTCATGGAACGATCTCTAACTGTTGGTTCAACGCGGACTCAAAGCTTGTCTAACGTGTGTGGACATCCATACCTAACTGGCTAACCACCGATTTCTACCCCCAACCCGTCGGATATCCAGTCGGCTCCAGCAAGCGTTCTCCACCCCTGCTATCTTCATACCCCAGCCATAACCCCACCGGAGACTCCCCATGTTCAGCCACATCATGGTCGGCTCAAACGACATTGAGCGTTCCAAGCGTTTTTACGATGCCGTGTTGGGCGTCTTGGGCGCCAAAGAGCCCGTGCGCAACTTGAACGCCACAGGTCACACGCGCTTGTTTTACCGGCACGAGGGCAACACCTTCTGCGTGGTGCAACCCATCAACGATGAGCCCGCCACGGCGGCCAATGGGGGCACGATTGGGTTCAAGTGCCAGTCGCCCGAGCAGGTGAAGGCGTTTCATGACACGGCGGTGGCGCATGGTGGTGTGTCGATTGAAGAGCCACCCGGCTTGCGCGAAGGGCCCATGGGGGCTTTGTATCTGGCCTATGTCAGAGACCCCGATGGCAATAAGCTGTGCGCCTTGTATCGACCGAAACCTGCGGCTTAAGCGACGCTGACTCCGCCTCTGGCCATGTACTCGCCTCCCCACTTTCAGGAATCACGCCCAGAGGTTTTAGCGGCTTTGATACAACGCCATCCCTTGGGCTGTGTCACCACCATGGGCGCCGAAGGATTGGTGGCTGACCACATTCCGCTGATACTGGAGGCGGATGCGAGCGGTGGGCTCAAGTTGATCGGCCACGTGGCGCGGGCCAACCCCATTTGGCAATATCCCGCCGAGCAGCGGTTCCTGGTGGTGTTTCAGGGGCCGTCTGCCTATATCTCGCCCAATTGGTATGCCACCAAGCAGCCCGATGGCAAGGTGGTCCCCACCTGGAACTACGCGGTGGTGCATGCACACGCCACGCTGCAGGCCATTCATGAGCCGCAGCGTGTGCTGCACATTTTGACCAAGCAGACCGACCAGCACGAAGCCGCGCAACCTCACCCCTGGCGCGTGGCCGATGCGCCCGCCGAGTTCACCGACAAGCTGCTGGCGCACATTGTGGGCATTGAGCTGACGGTGTTGAGCATGCAAGGCAAGTGGAAGATCAGCCAGAACCAGCCGGCGGTGAATCAGGCCTCGGTGGTGCAAGGCTTGTTGGCTGCGGGGGCACCTGAGCAAGTGGCGATGGCGGAGTGGCTGGATCGGTGCCGAAACAGTTCGGCCCTGTAGTCGCGCCAAACGTTCAGTACGTGAATCTTGTCTAGGCTTTTCAGTAGTGGTACCGAAGCTGCGCCAACAGCATTGAATCGCCATCGACCTTGTAGACCATTCGGTGCTCATCGGTAATGCGGCGGGACCAATACCCTGCAAGCGCATGTTTCAGCGGTTCGGGTTTGCCAATACCCGCAAATGGTTCTCGCTGGGTTTCCTTGATGAGCTTGTTGATACGCTCAACCATTCGTTTGTCTTGTTGCTGCCAGTACAGATAGTCTTCCCACGCGGCATCGGAGAAGATCAGCCTCATTCGCTCAACTTTCGTTCCGTGCCCTTGCCCGCGTTCAATTGCTCGATAGCCGACATCAACCGCTTCACGTTGCTTGGGCTTCGCAGCAAATATGCGGTTTCTTCCAGCGCATTGAAGTCTTCTAGCGAAAGCATCACCACTGACTGTTGGCCATTTCGCGTAATGATCATTGGCTCGTGATCATTACAAACACGCTCCATCGTGCTAGCCAGATTCGCTCTGGCTGCGGTGTAGGAAATAGCATCCATGAACATCCCCAAACATGTACGTTTTATTGTACGTATCTGGTGTATTCTTGTCCAGACCGCCCTGCACTAACGCTTTGCGCTCACTCAACGCAACGGGTCGTGAAACCGAACGGATGTATTGAGGCCCCGCCACGAATCCTTTATTTAAGACACAGCATGTCCCTGTTCGCGATCACTTGGTTGGTGTTCTGGGTGAGCGCATGGCTACTCATCAGCTCGCGCGTATGGCGCATCGTTTTCAGGTTCAAGCGTGTTGAGGCGCAGATTGTGGCGCTTGGCCTCCAAGATGGGTCTCACCTGCTGACTCTGAAAATCCTGGAAGGGGAATTCCAAGGGCGGTCTTCTTTGCTTGAACTACCTGGGGACTCAACCGTGGGTTACCCCATCAATGGCAAACTCGTTGTGGCCCTTAACCCTAAAGACCCGCCCGTGTCTGAGCTGCCGATCAGCAAAATAGAGGCCGTGGCCTCACAGGTGCTGTTTCTTATCCCGCTGGCGATTTACTTTTTTCTGTGAACTTCAAAACATACTCAAGGGGGCAGTTGCCCTGTGGCTGGCGGCATGCTTGAGCGCGCGCTCGATACCGACGCCGTGAGAGACTGCACACTGCGCGACAAAACCTACGTGAACACGATTCGCCGCGCTCGCCGCTGAGCAGCGCTAGGAACGATCACCATGCCACACGCCCTCCTCCTTCGTGAAGTGGAATTCACCGCCATCCGCGCCCAAGGCCCGGGTGGGCAGAACGTCAACAAGGTGTCGAGCGCGGTGCATTTGCGCTTTGACATTCGCAGTTCGTCGCTGCCCCAGGCCGTGAAAGACAAGCTGCTGCAATGGGATGACCAGCGCATCACCAAAGACGGGGTCATTGTGATCAAGGCGCAAACCTCGCGCAGCCGCGATCAGAACAAGGCCGAGGCCTTGGCACGCTTGGAAGAGTTGATTGCCGCCGCCACGTTTGAGCACCCTCCCCGCCGCGCCACCAAGCCAACCTATGCCTCCAAGCAAAGGCGCTTAGAGGGCAAGCAGCTCAGGTCAGGCATCAAGTCCAGTCGTGGCAAGGTGGTGTTTTGAGCATGACCACAAATCGTCGCCCCCGATACGCCAAGTGGCTGCCCGCCTTACCCGTGCTTTGGTTGATGGCGGGCGCCGCCATGGGTGTGGTGTCGTCCCAGGGCACGCTGGTGGGCGGCGCATTCTTGTTGTGGCTGGCTTCGCACGAGCGCATTCCGGCGGTGCTGTGGCGCAGCGTGGCTTTGCTGTTGTCGCTCGCGCTGGGTGCGCATTGGCTGCCTGGTTTTGCGCCGCTGCCTTTGAGCGAGGCCTTGGCTTACAGCCCTGACGCCAAGCCAGTGTTGCTGCGCTTGTCGTGGGACAAGGTGTTGGTGGGCCTGGGGCTGTTGGTGTGGTGGGTGCAGCAGCCCAGAGAAGCCGCAGCCAATTGGCCCGCAGTGGTCAAGGTGTCAGTGCTGACCTTGCTGATGGTGCCGGCCGTAGCGTGGGCTTTGAACCTGATGGGCTGGCAACCCAAATGGCCACCGCAGTTTGGCCTCTGGCTGGCGCTGAACTTGTTCGGTGCCGTGTTGGCTGAAGAGTTGGTGTTTCGGTGTTTGTTGCAAACCTGGCTGGTGCAACGCATGGGGGCGCTGGTGGGCATTGGCATCACCGCCCTGCTCTTTGGCGCGGTGCATGCGCCGTTCAGCCCCATGTTTGCCGTGGTGGCTGGTTTGGCTGGCCTGGGCTATGGCGCGGCGTTTCATCTGAGTGGCCGCTTGTGGCCGGCCATGGCACTGCACCTGGCGGTGAATGTGTGCCATGTGTTGTTGCTGACCTAACCTTTGCGCTTGGCATAGCCGCTTGTTTGGTAGGCTGTGGCTTGCCTGACTGGCAGGCGTGAGGAAAACTGGGATGCAGCACCTGTTTCGCCACTTGGCCACCTACAACCAATGGATGAACCGCAAGCTCTACAACGCCGCAGCGGTATTGTCTGACGAGCAGTTGACCCAAGCCGGGGCGCGTTCTTTGGCTCGATCTGGGCCACCTTGAACCACATTGCCGTGGGCGACATTCTTTGGCTACGTCGCGTGGCCAATGGTTTTCCGCATCTAGCGGCTTTGGCGCCCGTGCAAGACCTGCCGCAGCCCACTGCGTTGACGGACATCCTCTGCCCTGATGTGGCGGCCCTGACCCAATTGCGCGCAACCATCGACGAGGTGTTGACGCACCTGTGTACCGAGGTGAGTGAGCAGGATCTCAATACCCCTTTGGAATACCATTCCACCAAGGGCGTGAGAAGCAACAAGCTGCTGAGCGAGGTGCTGCTGCATGTGTTCAATCACCAAACGCACCATCGGGGCCAAATCACCACGCTGTATTCGCAAATGGGGATTGACGTGGGCGGAACCGATTTGATCACAGTGATACCGAATCAGTCATGACAGCGGTGATGTCGCTTGACACCCAGCATCAATACAGGGGACATAGATGGTGAAGAAGCTAAGAGCGGCTTTGATGTGGTCTGTCGCCAGCGTGGCCTTGCTGTTGTCGGGTTGCGCAAGCACCAAGGTGTCTGTCACTGGGCTGGATGCGGAGCAAACGCGTTATCCCCTGTGCCCCAAAGAGCCAGCCAAGGCGTCGATTGCGGTGGTGTGGGGCACGCAATGGCGGCCTGATCAAAAGGAGCCCTTGTTGCGGGAAGACGCGGCGCAGCGTGGTCTGGTCTCCTACTTCAGTACCCTGCCCTGTGGCCCCGCTTTGAGTGTGCAGCGCTTGCCCACGCCTTTTGTGCTGGAGGGCTTGAGCGAGCAAGCGGCTTTCGCCAAGTTGCCGGGCCTGGCTAGAGTGGCCAACAAGGTGGTCTTGATTTCGGTGCGAGAGCTAGGGCCCAAGCTGTTGATTGGTTTGCCAACCTTGGTCGAAGGCGGCACCGAGGTCGTGTTTGACGTGATGGTGTTGGATGCCAAACGCGGGACCAAGGTTGCCGAGTTCAAGACCCATTGGCAACACGGTGGACCGTTTTACATCAAGGGTGTGAAGTCTTTGGATGAGGACTTGGTCAGCGCGCTCAAAGCCTCGTTCTGAGGCAGCAGCCAAGTCCTTCCAAGCGCGTTAGCTTGCCGCCCCAGTGATGCTGCTGATCACGGCAAAGTTAGCCTTCAGTTGAGCGCTCATGGCACCGATGGCCGCGAGGATCGCCTTGGCGCCGGTGACGCGAGTCTTGGAGACATTCTTGATGTCTGCGGCCAGTGCAGTTGCTCGTGTGGCCAGACCCTGGAAAGATGTCTGCAGTTGCAGTACTTTGTTTTCCAGGTCGCCGGGTGGCAGCGCATCGATCAGCTTTTGGGGGACAGCGAAGCCATACTGCGCGTTGCGGACCAAGAGCGGCTGGAGGACTTGAGCGGCCAGCATGCCTTCGGCAAGAATGACTTTGTCAGCAGCAACGCCTAAGGCAGCCAGCGTTGGGAGATCAGCACCTTTGGCCTTTTTGATCGCGGCAAGCTGGCCATCAGCAGCCTTTTTCAGGTCGGAGAGCGCTTTCTTGTAAAACGAAATGAGGCTCTTGTTGAGCCTTCCCTCCAACCACATACAGCACGAGGTTGCCATCAGACTGCATGGTCAATTTGTACTTGCCATTGCCAGAGATCAACGACTGGTTGCTGCTGAGTTTGGCATTGGCCAGCAAGGTGCTTTGGCTGGCGGATGCAACGGCGGCCTCACGCGCGAAGCCACCTGCGTTGCTTGAAGATGAAGCGCCCGCGGTGCTGCTTTCCTCCCCTCCGCCACAAGCACTCAAGGCCAAAACAAGGCTTGCCACGTAGATGCGGCCAAGGGCGAGTCGAGGTGTAGGGAGGTGTTTCATGTTTTGGTCCTGATACTGATGCTTGAGGTTATGAACAGCACCCCCGTTCAGGCATGAACAAACAAACGAAACGTTTGTCGATCACCGCATGTCAAAAAACGATCCACTCAAATGAGTGGTTATGCATCGCAAGCGTTAACCCGAGTGGCGTTGTTTTTTCCCAGGTCTACCCTTGGAGCCCTTTAGCAAAAGACGCCACTTGTTTAGAGTTCGCCCGTTTGTTCAAGCTGTATCAATGGTTCATGGAGTTGGCATGTCTTCAGTGTTTGTGACGGGTTCGACAGGATTTTTGGGAAGTCATTTCCTGGTCAACTTTTTGGGGACGCGTTTTGATCGTGCCTTTGCCCTGATTCGTGGTGAAACCGATGCCATTCGGCGCGGCAAGCTGTTTGATGCACTGCGCATGGCTGCTGCGTCGTATGCCGATCCGGTGGACGTGGGCGCCTTGATGGATTGGATCACCATCGTCAAAGGCGATGTGTCGGTGCCAGGCTTTGGCGTGAGTGAAGAAGCTTTGCAAAGCCTGCGGGCCACCGACATCGGCCAGTTCTGGCACTTTGCAGCATCGCTGAACTACGAAGAACATCGCCGCGAGATGATCAAGGCGACCAATATTGATGGCGCGCAGCATGCGGCTGCTTTTTGCAAGGCGGCTGGCGGCAAGCACTTTGTACATATCTCGACCGCATACACCTGTGGCAAGGGCAATGGCTCGGTGCCAGAGACTTTGCACGACCCAGCACAAACGCAGTTCAACAACTACTACGAAGAAAGCAAGTGCTGGGCAGAACACGCTTTGGCGGACGCCTGCAAGCAGCACGGTATGGCCTTGACGATCTTCCGGCCCTCGATGGTGATTGGCAACTCACAAACCAAGGTGCCCGCGGGCAGCGATACGGCGCTATATGGCTTCATGCGTGAAGTGCGCCGTTTGAAGGCCGCGTTGAGCGGCGCGCAAAACACGGTGCGCGTGTTGGGCATGCCGGAGGGAGAAGTCAACTTCATTCCGGTTGATCAGTTGATGATCGACGTTGGCATGGTGCTGGACCAGGGCCTGAAAGATGGCGAGATCTACCATTTGGCGTCGGACTTCTGCCCGACGACAGAGCGATCGTTTGCCATGGTTTGCGAGCAGCTGGGCATGGGCAACTTGAAGTTGGTTGATCGCCAAGCCGCAGACGGTTTGAACAAGCTCGAGCGCGTGCTCGACGACAAACTGTCGTTCTATTCCAGCTATATCAACACCCGTAAACGCTTCGAGCGCAAGATTGCCCGGGCGCATGGCGTGAGCGATATCGAGCTGGAGGCCTATGTGGCCGAGGGCGAGCGCTTCCTGCCCACCGAACAAGAGTTGCAAGCAAGCACCTCACACTGACTTCCCCAGCCCTTGAAGCACCGGGTGTCATTGATAATGTTTGACACCTTGGATGCATTGAGGGCGAGATGTTCAATAGCTTGAAGCGAGCGGCGGCACTGTTAGTGGTGTTGCTCTCCGGCCAGACTTGGGCAGCAGATTCGGATGCCACAAAGACCCACGCTGGGCATCGCCCAGCCCTGGGTGCTTCTGCCCTGTTTGCTGCCAATGGCGATCTGTTGGTCGTGACCAAGCAAGCCGATCAGGTGATGCTGCACCGAAGCAAGGACGATGGCCTGACCTGGACCAAGCCGCTGGCAGTGAATACCCAGCCGGAGCCCATCGCAGCGGATGTACAAAACCGCCCCAAACTGGCCGTGGCGTCTGACGGGGCCCTGCTCGTATCCTGGACCCAGCCTTTGCCCAAGCCCTACACGGGTGCGGTGCGCTTGGCACGCTCGGCTGATGGCCTCCGATTTGACGCACCCATCACGGTGCACAAAGACAAAGCGGAGATCACGCATCGATTTGAGACGATGCTGGCCCTGCCGGGCAACCGCGTCCTGCTCGCCTGGATTGACAAGCGCGATGGCGTGGCCGCCAAAGGGGCTAAGAAGCCTTATCGGGGAGCAGGCATCTATGCAGCCATGTCTTCCGATGGAGGCAAGACGTTTGCGCCGGAGTTCAAGCTGGCCGACCATTCCTGCGAGTGCTGCCGATTGGCCTCGACCCTGGACCGGGATGGTCAGCCATTGTTGATGTGGCGCCACGTGTTTGAGCCCAATGAGCGCGATCACGCGCTGGTGACGTTGTCGCCTGAAGGCAAGGTGCAATCGTTTCAACGCGCCACGTTTGAGCGCTGGAAGCTTGATGGCTGCCCGCATCACGGCCCATCCCTGGTGGTGGATGCCAAAGGCGTGAAGCATGCGGTTTGGTTCAACCAGCGCGAAGGTGAGGCCCGGGTGTTTTACGGCCGCCTGGTGGCAGACGCACAAGGCTTGCGCGTGGATGGTCAACGTACCGTGGGCGGCAAGCGTGCCGCGCATGCAGACATCGGTCTGGCTGGCGATCAACTTGCCGTGGCCTGGATTGAGTTCGACGGCGAGAACAACAAGCTCATGGCGATGACATCCAGCGATGGTGGGCAGAAGTTCAGTGAACCTGTTGTGTTGGACCAGTCGGCCGACGCGGTGGGTGTGCCGTCCGTGATCGCCAAGGGTGGCAAGCTGTGGGCGTTTTGGCAGAGTGCCCGCGAGGGCCTGCGAGTGAGGCCTATGCCATGATCCAGTCGTTCAAGCGTTTGTTGACCTTGCGTGTGCACCACTTGGGCTGGGTGCTGGCATCGGCTGGCCTGCTGGCGATGGCCCCGGTCAACGCGGCCGCGCCTGCTGTTGCGACGCCGATGGCTCAGGTGCAGTTGTTGGATAAGGCCCAAGCCAGCCAATTGCTGAAGGCCGATCGCTACAAGCGCCCCACCCTCGTGGTGCTGTGGTCGACAGAGTGCAGTTATTGCAAGCGCAACCTACAGTGGCTGAAAGCACGTTCGGCAGACAAGTCTCGATTTGATTTGATCACGGTCGCGACCGAGCCTATGAGCTCCGCCGTGTCAAAGGTGTTGGCACAACACAAGTTGAATGGCCAGCATTGGGCCTATGGCTCCGAATTACCCGAAGCGGTGTCATATGCCCTGGACGCAGACTGGGCGGGCGAGCTGCCGCGCAGTTATTGGTTTGATGGACAAGGTGGGCGACAGGTGCTGTCGGGCGTGTTGACCAATGGGACGATGTCGTCTGTCTCGAAGAAGCAGGACACCAAGGTGCAGAGATGACACCCATTTTTGAGCTGAGTGATCAACACGTTGAGCAGTTGCATGGCCTCTACCAATTTGCATGGTGGGCGCGGCACCGCACGTTGGACGAAACGCGTCGTTGTGTAAAGGGCTCCACCCTATGTTTCGGGATGGTGGATGAGGCCAACAACCTGATTGCTTTCACCCGAGTGTTAACCGATTTCACGTTCAAAGCATTGATGTTTGACGTGATCGTGCACCCAGCGCATCAGGACAAGGGGTTGGGGCATCAACTGGTGAACATGGTGAAGACCGATCCACGGTTGGACCAGGTGCATCACATTGAACTGTATTGCCGGCCAGAACTCCAGAAGTTCTACAGCACCTTTGGCTTCACCACGGATGTGGGTGACATGTCTTTGATGCGATTGAATCGCCTGCCTGCGGCTTGATTTGAGTAGTTGGCGCGGGTCTACCGGTGCAGCAAAGGGGTGATCTCGGTTTCGGTGCAGAAAGTCCCGCCTAGAGGTAGGTGGTAACCCTTTATCCGATAGGCTGCGCAGGAAGGAACGTGTGTACCGGTCATGCCGCCGATCTGCCTTGTGAGACCAATCAACGGCGTTTGCCGTGGCTTGCTGAGACATGTTGTCGACCTGTCGGCTGGATAGGCGCCTCCCCCTGGCCAAGCTCATTCAAGATGCCGCAATGCGCCACATCTTGTGCCTGAGCACATTGCCCCCTCAGTAACACCAGTTGCTTCTTTAAGGCGGTCAACTCTCGAACCCGTTGAGCCACGTGTTCGATGTGCTCATCCAGCACGTTGTTCACGGCTTCACAACTTTCGGTGGGGGCTGACTGAAGCGCCAGCAGAGCCCGAATTTCATCCAGAGCCATGTCCAGTGATCGACAGCGGCGAATGAAGGCCAGACGCTCGACGTGGTGCCCTTCATAGATTCGGTAGTTGCTGGAGGTGCGCGAAGGCTTTGGGAGGAGGCCCTCTCGCTCGTAGAAGCGAATCGTTTCTACAGGGGTGACAGACTGGGCAGACAAGTCACCTATTTTCATAGTGGGTTCCTAGTGCAAGCAGACGCGACCATTTTACCGCTTGACTCTGTACCCACTACAGGGTTTCAAATACAGTCATGACCACGCCACTCACCTCATCGACAGAGACCACCGACTCCGCAGCCTGCGAAAGCCACGGTTGCGGATGCCCTGGGGCCAGCACTGCGGCAGCGACCTCGCCCAAGCCCTTGGACGCAGGGTGGACCATGTTTCACATTGCCTCCATGGATTGCTCCTCAGAGGAGGCGGAAATCCGCCGCGCTGTGGACGCCATCCCCGGCATGCGGGCACTGAGGTTTCAACTGAGCGCTCGGACGCTGGGCATCCAGGCCACGGAGCAGGCGTTGCTCCAGGCGCTGCAAGCCATTCGCCAAGCGGGGTTTGATCCACAACCTCTACTTGCACCCCAGGCCCAGACGCCAAGCGGACACAATGCTCATGATGACCACAGTGGAAGTGAGGGTTGGCCTAGGTTGATCTGGGCTTTGAGCCTGGCCATCGCAGCAGAGTGCATTGGCTTTTTTGCGCCAGATACTGCTTGGTTCAAGGCACTGGGTCTGGCGATTGCAGCCGGTGCCATCGCGCTGGCTGGTCTGGGCACCTACCGCAAAGGCTTGTGGGCTTTGCGCCAAGGCAAGCTCAACATCAATGCCTTGATGACGGTGGCCGTTTCCGGTGCGTTCGTCATTGGTCAATGGCCCGAAGCAGCCATGGTGATGGCCCTTTACGCCATCGCGGAGTTGATCGAGGCACGGTCGGTTGATCGGGCACGCAACGCCATCAAAGGCTTGCTGGATCTGGCACCGCAGCAGGCGATGGTGCAACAGGTAGATGGACAGTGGTCGGTGGTGCCTGTCGAGCAGGTTGAACTGGGCAGTCTGGTTCGCATACGGCCAGGCGAGCGTGTGCCGTTGGATGGCACCGTGACTCAGGGCAACAGCGCGATCAACCAGGCACCCGTCACAGGAGAAAGCATCCCGGTCGACAAGGAAGCTGGAGACTCGGTGTTTGCTGGCACCATCAACGAAACTGGCGAGATTGTCTTCAAGGTGACGGCGTCTGCGTCGAACACGACCCTTGCACGCATCATCCATGCGGTCGAAGAGGCTCAAGGCACGCGCGCGGCCACCCAGCGATTTGTTGATCGCTTTGCGGCTTTGTACACACCAGCCGTGTTTGTGATTGCCGTGGCGGTCGCTGTGTTGACACCATGGCTGATGGGCTGGGGTTGGATGCAGGCGCTCTACAAAGCGCTGGTGCTGCTGGTCATCGCCTGCCCCTGCGCCTTGGTGATTTCAACGCCGGTAACCGTGGTCAGCGCACTGGCTGCCGCAGCTCGCCGAGGAATCCTGATCAAGGGGGGGACTTACCTGGAAGATGCGCGCAATCTGCGTGTGATCGCGCTGGACAAAACGGGCACCATCACAGAAGGCAAGCCGAAGTTGGTGGTGTGGGAGGCCCTGCAGGGTGATCGAGATGCCATCGCCCAGTTGGCCTCTGGCTTGGCATCCCGATCAGATCACCCAGTCTCGCGAGCCATTGCCCAAGGCCTGGCGGCGGCGCCCTGGGAGTTTGAAAGCTTCGAGGCGCTGCCGGGGCGAGGCGTACGGGGGCGTCGTCAAGCCACGGCCTATGTGCTGGGCAACCACCGCTTGATCGAAGAGCGAGGGCAGTGCAGTCCCGAACTGGAAGCCAAACTTCTGGCGCAAGAGCATGCAGGACGCAGCGTGACCCTGCTCGCAAGCGATCAAGGTGTGTTGGCGTTGTTCGCTGTGGCCGACACCATCAAAGAGTCGTCGCGCCAAGCTGTCGCTGAACTCAAGGCGCTTGGCGTGCGCCCGGTCATGCTCACGGGGGACAACAGCGCAACCGCTCAAACAATTGCCAAGCAGGCAGGTATCGACGACGCCCGAGGAAACCTTCTGCCCGAAGACAAATTGCTGGCCATCGAGCGCTTGCGGGCGGAGCACGGGCTGAGCGCCATGACCGGCGACGGCATCAATGACGCGCCTGCGTTGGCCAAGGCGGACATCGGCATTGCGATGGGCGGCGCAGGCACCGACACGGCCATGGAGGCTGCCGATGTGGTCATCATGAACGATGACCTGCGCCGCATCCCTGAGTTGATTCGCCTTTCCCGCCTGACCCACGCAGTACTGTGGCAAAACATCTCGCTGGCGCTGGGCATCAAGGCAGTGTTTCTTGTGCTGGCGGTGTTTGGACACGCCTCGATGTGGATGGCTGTGTTTGCCGACATGGGGGCCAGTTTGCTGGTCGTGGCCAATGGCTTGCGCCTGTTGCGGGCTCGCACGAGCCCTTGAGTCGATCAAAGAACACTGCTGGACTGATCAGACTGGCCTGTTGAATAGGTTCTCAACAGGCCATTTCCGCATTACTTGATCGAGAACCGGACGTTGATCGGCTTTTTGCCTGCCAGCGTCACCAGCGCGACCACCTTGGTGCCGCTCTTGATCGCAAAGCTCCCCGTGGCCTGCAGGTGGGAGTCACCTACCGGTGACAAGGTCACCGTCGTATTCTCAGTACCGTTGAGCAAGGTCAACTTGGCTGCGCCGCCTTTGGCGCTGACCGGTTTGCCGTGATCCCTCACGTGCAAGGCGATTTGATCTGGCTTGGCCACCAACTCGAAGTCCATGTCCTTGGCCTCGGTGACGATGCCACCGTGCAGAGACTGATGTTCATGGCCGTGTTCATGGCCGTGGTTGTGTTCGCCGCCAGCTTGTGCGCTACAGGCCAAGGCCAGCAGGGAGGAAGCAATGATGTGGTGAATGCGCATGTGAATGTCCTTTCAGTGAGGGTGAATGAATCAGAAAACTTCGGCGCTCTTGTCACCGAGCAGGCGCTCGGCATCGCGCCTTCCAAACAGCCAGAACATGACGGGGGTCAGGAAGGTGTCCAGCAGGGTCGAGCTGATCAAACCTGAGAAGATCACCACCGCCACCGGGTGCAGGATTTCGGTGCCAGGCCGCTCGGCCTCGAACAACAGCGGCGCCAACGCAAAGGCGGTCACGAGGGCTGTCATCAGCACCGGGCTGAGCCGCTCCATCGAGCCGCGCAAGATCATTGCGTGGTCAAACCGCTCGCCTTCCAGCCGCATCAGGTTCAGGTAATGGCTGACCTTGAGGATGCCGTTGCGCACCGAGATGCCCGCCAAGGTGATGAAGCCGATCAAGGCCGCCACCGACAGGGGTTGCCCCGCCAGCCACAGGCCCAGCACCGCACCCACCAGTGCCAGCGGGATGTTGGCCATGATCAACGCAGACAGGACGGCTGATTTGTAGCGGGTGTAGAGCACCACGAACATCAGCACCAGCGAGACCAGGGAGAGCAAACCCACCAGCCGGCTGGCCTCTTCCTGTGCCTGGAACTGGCCGCCCAAGGTCACGAAGTAGCCTTCGGGCAAAGGCATGCTGGCCACCACCTTGCGGATGTCGGCGACCACGTCTGACAAGGCGCGCTCTTGCGCGTTGGCCGACAAGACGATGCGGCGTTTGCCATCGTCGCGGCTGATCTGGTTGGGGCCATCGCTGTCTTCGATGGTGGCGATCTTAGACAGGGGTATCCGCCCGGTCGGCGTTTCCAGCATGATCTGACTCAGTCCCTGCAAGGTGCGGGCGCTCTCTGGCAGGCGAACCACCAGGGCAAAACGTCGGCTGCCCTCAACCACCTGGGTGACCTTCTCTCCCTCCACCAGGCTTTGAAGCACCGCCAGGATCTGAGGTGTTGGCACGCCGTACTGCGCCGCTGCGTCGTAATCCACCCGTACCTTGATTTGCGGCGCGAGCACCTGCTTTTCAATCTCCAGGTCTGCCAGGCCGGGCACTTGCGCCAACTTGCTGCGCAGTGCATCGGCCTGTCCCCTCAAAGTGTCCAGGTCTTCACCGAACAGCTTGATGGCGATTTGCGAGCGCACCCCTGAGAGCATGTGGTCGATGCGGTGCGAAATCGGCTGACCGATGGCAATGGCCGCTGGCAGCATCGACAAGCGCGAACGGATGTCTGCCTTGACCTCGTCCATGCTGCGTGTGAGCTCGGACGCTGGCAGCAGGCCGACATCCAACTCGCTCACATGCACGCCTTCGGCATGTTCATCCAACTCCGCTCGGCCACTGCGACGCCCCACGTGAGTGACTTCAGGCACCTTGCGAACCAGCACCTCGGCTTGGCTGGCCAGGTTGGATGATTCGGCCAAGGTCACGCCAGGGTTCAAGCGCAAGCCAATCAGCAGCGTGCCCTCATTGAATGGCGGCAGAAAGGTGGTGGCGAAGAAGGGCACTGCGACAGCCGACAACACCGCCGCCAAGCCGCCAGCAAGCAACGCCGACTTTGGGGCGGTCAGCACCGCCTGCAAAGCCTTGCGGTAACGCGCCTTCAGCCAGACCAGCAATCGGGTGTCATCGTGGTCCAGGCTCTTCATGCGTGGCAGCAGGTAGGAGGCCAGAACCGGCGTCACGGTGACCGACACCAGCAGCGAGGCCATGGTCGAGACGATGAACGCAATGCCCAGAGGCACAAACAAGCGCCCCTCGATGCCTGGTAGCGCAAACAAGGGCAGGAACACCAGAACGATGATGGCCGTTGCGTACAGGATGCCTGAGCGCACCTCCATCGAGGCGAGCTTGACCACCTCTAGCATGGGCATGCGTTCGGCCTCAGGCTTCTGTCGCTCCAGCTTGAGGCGGCGCAACACGTTCTCGACGTCCACCACCGCGTCATCGACCAGGCCGCCAATCGCGATGGCCAGACCGCCCAGCGTCATCGTGTTGATCGACAGACCGAAGTACCTGAAGACCAGTGCCGTGACAAAGATGGACACCGGGATGGCGGTCAGCGCAATGATGGTGGGCCGCAGAGTGCCCAGAAAAACGAACAAGATGACAGCCACGAAAACGGATGCGCCGATCAGCTTGCCTTGCAATGTGGTCACCGAGGCTTCGATGAAACTGGCCTGACGGAAGGTGACGCGAGGTGCCTCCATGCCCGCAGGCAGGGAGGTCTTCATCTCGCCCAGCGCCGCCTCGATGGTGCGGGTCAAACCAATGGTGTCTGCGGTCGGCTGCTTCTGAATGCCGAGAATGACAGCAGGTTTGCCCTCAAAGCCTGCATCACCGCGCTTGAGCGCAGGCGCAAAGCTCACGTCAGCCACTTGGCGCAGGCGAATGGCCTGGCCATTTCGTGCTGTCAGTGCCAGGTTCTTCAGGTCATCCAGACGCGAGGTGCGGCCCAAATGACGGATCAGGTATTCGCGGCCATTGAGCTCCATGAACCCGCCCGAACTGTTCGAGGAGAACCCCCGCAGCGCGCCCTCCAACTGGTCGTGCGTGATGTCCAACTCGGCCATGCGAGTCGTGTTGGGCTGCACCTGGAACTGGCGCACCTCACCGCCAATCGGGATGACCTGTGCAACACCGGGGATGGCCATCAACCGAGGCCTGAGCACCCAATCGGCGTATTCGCGCACCGCCATGGGCGAGGTCTTCGCAACATCGATGGGAATGGCGACCTGCATGATCTCGCCCATGATGGAACTGATAGGGCCCATCCTCGGCGTGATGCCCTCGGGCAAGCCCTCCTCCATGGAGGTCAAGCGCTCCGACACCATCTGCCTGGCTCGGAAGATCTCCGTGCTCCAGTCAAAGGTGACGTAGATGAAGGACAGGCCCGCACTGGAGGTCGAGCGCACGCTCTCCACACCCGGGAGGCCATTCATCGTGGTCTCCAGCGGGAAGGTGATCAATTGCTCCACCTCTTCGGCGGCCATGCCGCCAGCCTCCGTCATGAGGGTGACGGTGGGTTTGTTGAGGTCAGGAAACACATCCACCGGCGTGCGGGTGAGCGTGAAGGCCCCGTAGGCCATCAGCACCGCCGCAGCGATGAGCACGAGCAGCCGGTTGGCCAGGCTGCTTTCGAGTAGCCACTTGAACATGGTGTGTGGCCCTTTCAGCGAATTTGGTTGAGCAAGCTGGCGCCTTGCGTGACCACGCGCTCACCAGCCTTCAAGCCAGACGTGACGGCCACCGAGGCGCCATCCAGCGGCTCGAAGGTGATCACGCGAGGTGTGAAGCGCTCGGGCGATTGCTTGACCCAGACGATGTTTTGGTTCGATGGGTTCTTGAGCACCGCCGCGGACGGGACAGCTTGGCCTTTGACCGTCAAGGCAGATTGCACGTAGACCTTCAGCGGTTGACCCACAGCCAGTTGAGACAGCGCCTGCCCTGTTGCTGCAAAGACCAGTGGCAGCGCCTGATCACGCAGGCTTTTGGCGCCGCCGATGAACTTGAGCGGCACGCTCTGCCCCCCGAGGTTCACGGTCGCGCCTGACACGTTCTGAGCTTGAGCCATGTCATACGCCAGCGCCTCGATGCGCAGGCGCTGTGGGTCAACGACCTCGAAGACCAGTTCGCGGGCATCCACCACCTGGCCAGCCACGGCCTGTGTCGAAGCTATCACGCCGGATACCGGCGCCACGAGCGTGTCACGCCCCCCCAGTCCACCCGAGATGGCCGAGAGCCGCTCGCTCAGGCTGGCCAACTCACTTTGCACCGCTTCAATCTCTTTGGCTGGCACCGTGTCGGACAGTTCCTGAAGACGTGCCAAGCGCTTGGCCGCCAATGCCCGGGCGGCTTTCAACTCTGCTTGCTGCGCGACCTGGTTGCTGCGCTCGATGGCGCCCGCTGTGGGCACCACATAGGCCAGAACCTCACCTTGGCTGACCTGCTGCCCCAGGCTGGGCAAGCCTTTGGGCCCTGCTTGTAAACGGCCCGCCAGGGAGGCTTGTACTTTGCCTCCTGCATTGGGGTCCATCGACACTTTGCCTGACAGCTCATACGCGCGAGGCAAATCACCATCGATGACAGCCAAGGTGCGCAGCTGCCACTGCCGTTGCGCAGGTTTGGGCAGGAACACACTGCCATCGGGTTGGCGCTTGGGGCCATTGCCAGTTGCCGCAGGCGGGGCATCGCCATGGTCATGTCCTTCACCCGCGTGAGCGAGGGTGGGGCTGAGCGCGGCGCCAAACACAAGGCAAGAGGCCAGGCACGAGGCCAGGGTCTTGGAGATCATTGACGTGCTCATGCCGCACCTCCCATGCGTGTGCGCTTGTTGCGCTGAATCAAGAAAAGACCACCGGCCACCACCACAAGCCCGGGCAGCGCCCACTTGAGCCAGTTGCTCATGGGCCATGTGCGGCTTTCTGCGGCATCGGTGTGTGCGGCTTCGTGCACATCCAACTCGGCCGCCAGCAGATCGGATACCTGGCCTGCCACCACGGTGGCACTCACCGGGTACTCACCTTCTTGAGGCTCAGCAGCCAGGGTGGCTTCGAATGTGCCTTCTTCGGTTTGTTTGACGGGCAATACCTTGCCTGCGAATTCGAGTTCCAGGCTGGCGCCTTTGACGGGGCTGTTGTCAGCAGCTTGATCCAGGTAGAGCGTCAGCATGCGTCCGTCAAGCACGCCGACCAGCTCGAACTGATCCGACGTTGCTTCGAAGCGGGCCAGAGTCAGCTCGGCGGCGGCGCTCGGCGCCTCGCCATGGTCGTGGCCTTCACCGGCCAGGGCCAAAGCCGTCATGGTGCTCAGGCCGAGGGCTGCTGCCCAGGCACGGAGGGTTTGAATGTGTTTCATGTGAGGGTTACCTTTGCAATTCGGAGGTGGTCATGGCTTGGGCAACTCGCCCATGGCTTGCCACCAGGCAGACCAGGCTGCGGACACGTCAATGCGTGCGCGGCTGAGTGCTTTTTGCGCCTGAACGGCTTCCTGTTCGATACGCAAGCGGGTGGGCAAATCGGTTTCACCCAAGCGGAATGACTTGTCGAAGAAGTTTTTACTCTCCTGCGCAAGTTGCGCCTGGCGTTGCGTTGCCAGCCATTGCGCATGGGCACTTTGCAGGCGTGCCTGCGCCGAAGCCGCTTGGGCTTTGAGGCGTGTCCGTACCTGCGACGTCAAGGCTTGTGCTTCCTGCGCCGCAGCCAAGGCTTCGGCCTGTCTGGCATCGGCTCGCGCGCCCGCGCCAAACGGGAACCTCAGCCCGACGGTGATGCTCTGCTGATACGGGTCGCCTGCTTGACCTTTGCTGCGTGTGGTCAACACCGTGAGCTCTGGACTGGCGCGCCTAGACGAGGCGGCCAGATCCGCTTGCGCACTGGCCATGGCTTGTTGGGCCATGGCCTGCGCCACCAGTGGGTGCTGGTCGTCTGCTGGGGAATCCGATTCGACGGCATCCAATGCAGGCAGTGGAGATGAAACGTCACCCTCCGATACCGCCGTAAGGTTGTCAGGAGAAAAGTCAAGCCATCCGGTCAGGCCCCTGAGTTCATGCAGAGATGCCTCATAGGCACCCTGCGCCTCAGCAACTGCCGACTCGGCCTGTGCCACGGCGACTTGCGCCTGGTGCTGATCCGCGCGGGCCAGATCACCTGCTTTGACGCGGCGGGCCACGTCGTGGGCAATTTGCTGGGCATTGGCCACCCTGGTTTGGGCCAACGCCAACTCGGTTTGCGTGCGCTGCAATTGCCACCAGCTTTCGCGAACCAGGCCAGCGAGCTGAAGACGCTGGGCCTTCAAACTGCCTTGCAGCGCCAGGATCTGGGCATCGCTGAGTGCAATGGCGCGCT
Organism: Aquabacterium sp.; assembly: GCA_046299355.1. Lineage (GTDB taxonomy): Bacteria > Pseudomonadota > Gammaproteobacteria > Burkholderiales > Burkholderiaceae_C > Aquabacterium. The sequence goes on from JBKBIO010000006.1 coordinate 21,353, forward strand.
GGCTCTGACCAGGCAGCCACAAGGGCAGTGCCACACCCACCTCCACTTCGCGACTGCCTGCACCCGAGCCTGGGCGGTCGGTCTTGCCTTGCAGCAGCATGGCGGGCGCATCGGCCATCCAGCCGCTGTTGGCGGCCCTCAATGATTCCGCTGCACGCAGGCGTTCGGTGTAGGACTGCGCCTCAGGCTGACGCGACCACGCTGCTTCCAACAAGGTTGAAAGCGTCAGTTTGGAGGGCGCAGCGGTGAGGTGTTGAGCTTCGCTCTTTGAGATGACAGGTGCCTGAGCCCCTGTTGTTTGAGCTTGAAGGGGCGACAGACAGAACAGCGAGGCCACCATGGCCAGCGCTGAGATTCTTGTTTGATGACGGAAATGCATCCGATTCTTCTCCGGGAAAAATCCACAGGTGGAAGGAATCGGCGAGGGTCAGGTTCACGGCGTTGAAGGCGAAAAGGGCCGCACAAATGGCATGGCACCAATGCGTCAATCACACGCGATAAGACAGGCTGGTTGTGGGGCGCGAACCCCGGGGCAGCACCTCGCCGCTCAGGCGAGGTTTGACCAGTTGGGGCGGTCGGGCAAGGCCACAGGTGCAGCGGGCACCCTGGCATCTTCAGCGAGCATCAGGCCACGATTGGGCGTGCCAACCTGGGTGAGGCTCTTAAATTGGGGCAACGCTGCGCAGTGACCATGGCAAGCGTGGCAGTCGGCGTGGTCGGCGTTGGATGTTTGACCATCGGGTGACGGGAAGTCACCAACACTCAGTTCGCTGTGCTCATGCTGGTGGTGCCCAAGATGCGTTGTCTGGGGCGAATGTTCGTGCTGGCAATAGGGTGCCGCTGCCGCCCAGAGGGACTGCAAAGGCAACCAACACAGCAAGAAAATGGCAATCCAGCGACGCATTGGTCAAAGTGTATCAGAGTAAGGATGGTGCTTGGCAGGTTTGTCAGACCTCGCCAGAGCTAAGATGGGGCGGATGAATCCTCATGGCTCGGACATGGCAAGCCCCTGTCAGTTCTTCTTGAATCGCTGCAGTCGCAAGGCATTGCCGATCACCGACACGGAGCTCAGGCTCATGGCCAGAGCCGCAATCAATGGGGACAGCAGCCACCCGGTCAGGGGATACAGCAAACCCGCTGCGATGGGAATGCCCAAGGCGTTGTAAACGAACGCGAAAGCCAGGTTTTGCTTCATGTTGGCCACGGTCGCCATGGATAGCATGCGCGCCGTGGCAATCCCTCTAAGGTCGCCTTTGACCAGGGTGATCTGGGCGCTGTTCATGGCCACATCTGTACCCGTTCCCATCGCGACACCCACATCCGCGCGAGCGAGCGCGGGTGCATCGTTGATACCGTCGCCCGCCATGGCCACCACGCACCCCTCTTTCTGCAGGCGCTCGACCAGCAAGAGTTTGTCTGCGGGCTTGACCTCGCCATGAACCTCATCGATACCCAGCCGTGCGCCGACCGCTTTTGCTGTGGTCTGTCCGTCGCCTGTGGCCATCACTATTCGGATACCTGCCTCCCTAAGGACGGTCAGTGCCTCAGGAGTGCTTGATTTGATGGGGTCAGAGACAGCCAGTAAGCCGGCAATCTGGCCATTGACAGCCAGGTACATGACGCTGGCGCCCTCCGCGCGCAACGCTTCTGCCTGCGGAACAAGTTTCTCTACGGGAGCCCCGATCTGTTGCATGAGGGTGGTGTTGCCCAGCGCCAAGCGATGACCATCTACCTCCCCTTGTACGCCAATGCCTGTGCCAGATTCAAAATTGATCGGCTTGTCCAAGAGCAGGCCCTGTTCACGAGCCGCTCGAACGATGGCATCGGCAAGTGGATGCTCGCTACCTTGATCGAGGCTTGCTGCCAACCTCAATACTTCGGTGGCGTCCCAGCCAGGCGCTGCCACTGCGCGGTCGTAGGCTGGCTTGCCTTCTGTGAGCGTACCCGTCTTGTCCACGATCAATGCATTGACCTGACGCATGCGTTCGATGGCCGCAGCATCCCTGAACAACACACCTTGCGTGGCTCCCTTTCCGGTGGCTACCATGATGGACATGGGCGTGGCCAAGCCCAGCGCACAAGGGCAGGCGATGATCAGCACAGATACCGCGTTGATCAGGCCGTACACCCAGCTCGGATCAGGCCCGAAGAATCCCCAGCCAAAGAATGTCAAGAGGGCAATGCTGATCACGGCCATCACGAAGTAACCGGCTACGACATCGGCCATGCGTTGCATGGGGGCCTTGGAGCGCTGCGCCTGGGCCACCAATTGCACGATCTGCGACAGCATGGTCTCCGATCCAACTCGCTCCGAGCGCATGATCAGCGCACCGTTGGTATTGAGCGTCGCGCCTATTACCTTGTCGCCTAATCGTTTGCTCACGGGAATGGGCTCACCAGTCAGCATGGATTCGTCCACGGCACTCGTGCCTTCCTCCACGACGCCGTCCACAGGAACCTTCTCTCCGGGCCTTACGCGCAAGCGGTCTCCCACGTGGACATGGGACAACGGTACATCTTCTTCGGTTCCGTCAGGCTTTAGCCTCCTGGCTGTCTTGGGCGCCAAACCCAGGAGCGACTTGATGGCAGCTGACGTTTGAGAGCGCGCTTTCAGTTCAAGCACCTGTCCAAGCAGCGTCAGAGAAATGATCACGGCAGCGGCTTCAAAGTAAACCGCCACACGCCCCATCGCCATGAAAGAAGCAGGAAAGACCTGTGGCGCAGCGGTGGCCACGACGCTGTACCAGTACGCCGCACCAGTGCCCAGGCCGATCAGTGTCCACATGTTGGGGCTGCGATGCACCACCGATAGCCAGCCCCGATAGAAGAAGGGCCAACCGCCCCATAGCACGATGGGTGTGGCCAGGATCAGTTCCACCCAGCTTTGGACGGTCATGTCCATCAGCCCCAGGTTGTGTCCGAACATTGCCAGCACGAATACGACGGCAGTTAGTGGAAGCGTCCACCAAAAGCGCTGCTGAAAGTCACGCAATTCAGGGTTGTCGTCATCCAGGATGGGAAGCAAGGGCTCCAGCGTCATGCCGCACTTGGGGCAGTTTCCCGGGTGGTCCTGACGAACCTCCGGGTGCATGGGGCAGGTATAGGTGGCGCCTGTGAGTTGCTCCGAGGCTGGTAACTGAGGAGGTGTTGCTTCAGCCTGCTGCGCCTCGTTTGGCAAGACGAACCGATCTGGGCTTGAGAGGAATTTGGCTTTGCAGCGTTCGCTACAGAAGAAGAACATCTTGCCTGCGTAGCTCTCGGTCAGTGCCGATTGCTGCCTGATCGTCATGCCACAAACTGGATCCTTGACTTCGTCGTCAAGCAATGCGGTGCTATCGCTTGGTGAGTGGTGATGGCTGTGATTTTCATTCACGGGCAACTCTCCAGCGGTGATTGGAAAAAGCGCGGCAGGAACCTTGGTGTGATGAAAGCATGGGCCTCGTAGGCCGCTCCAAACTCACGTTGTATGCACTTCATCGGGTTGTCTTGCCAGAATCTGCCGATTTCTGTGGCGTGTCAGACCCGTGCTTTTGCCCTCCGTGACCGCCATGTCCATGCCCGAACAGGTGCATCAGTGGGCATGCCAATAGCAACAGATAGGGCAGCTTACCCACGACATGCGACCAGTGCTCTCGCAATACGAAGAACGCCAGAATGGCGCCGACCATGATCAACGCTACGCCGACCGGGGACCTCAGAAACGATGGGCGTCCAGTGCTGCTTTGGTGATGGGTGTGTGCGTTTGTCATTTGCGCTCCGTGTATTGCGAGTGTTTACGTGGAAATCACTTTTTCGTACCGGATGCCGGGCCCATGCCCATGCCGTCCTTCATCATTGGACAGCCGCTTTCCTTCATGGCTTTCATGTGCTCATTCATGGCTTCCTGGCGCTTCTTGAAGTCTCGGATCTTCATGATTCGCTGGATTTCGGCGTGGTGCTTTTCCATGTAGGCGTGCATGCCCATTGACTCGCTCATGGCCGACGAAGTCGATGCGCTTGGGGCAACAACTGACGCGGATGCCGACGCCGCAGGGTGATGTGCCGAGTGATCTTCTGCCTTTGATTGTGCAAAGGCCATTCCGTTCAGTGCCAAAAAAACCAGGGCTGCGGCAGAGAAATTGCGTTGATTGACGATCATGCTGACTCCAGTATTCGCTAGGCGAACGGTTGTGGTGAGTTCAGCTTAGTGGCAGCACCTTTCATGCAGGTGAGTCAGAGATTACAGGTTTGTTATCTTGGTGTCATTGAGGCCATTAACGCCAGCCAGCTTGATCTAGATCAATGGCAGAGGGCGCGCATTGCGCGGCACCGGGTGCCTGGATGCCAATTCCACAACAGAATGAGCATGTCAGGCGTGGGTCGGGTTCGCCCTGTCGCCCACCGGGAAACTCAGCGTGAAGCAGGTGCGCCCATGCTCTGAGGTGACGGTGACTTTTCCGCTGTGGGCTTCGACAATGGCGCGCGTGATGGACAGTCCCAGCCCTGCGCCGTCGCTGGATGGGTGAGCCCGAGCGGGGTCTGCACGGAAGAATCGATCGAACAACCTTGGCAAAACCTTGGGGTCGATGTCTTCACCAGAATTGGCGACAGCCACCTCGATATAGGGCTCTGCTTTTCGCACGGAGATGCAAACGTCTCCGCTGCTCGGTGTGTGGCGAAGGGCATTTGACAGCAGATTGCTGACGGCCCTTCTGAACATCAACCTGTCACCTGTGATCAGATCATCGCCCACAACATTGATGCGGATGAATTTTTCTTCCGCGACGGCATCGTAAAACTCTACGAGTTTCTGGATTTCTGATGCCGCTTGAAAATTCTCTTTCTGCGGGATGGCCAAGCTGCGCTCAGTCTTGGCTAAAAACAGCATGTCCGATACCATTCTGGCCAAGCGCTGAAACTCTTCCACATTGGATGCCAAGGTATCTCGATAGGTGTCGGTGTCACGTTGCGTCGACAGGACGACCTGTGTTTGCGTCATCAAGTTGCTGATGGGCGTGCGCAGTTCATGCGCCAGATCAGACGAGAAATCTGACAAGCGCTGAAAATCGCTTTGCAGCCTGTCAAGCATGCTGTTGAGCTCCTTTGCCAGATCTGCCATCTCAATGGGAACCGAACCGACGGGCATCCGTTCGTTAAGTTGCTTTCCGGAAACTGTCGCAGCACGCGATTTCATCGCCCTCAACGGAGCAAGACCCTGGTGGGCAGCAAACCAACTGAACATGCCGCTGGCGATCATCGCAAGTACCGTGTAAATCGCCAAGGTTCGGCCGAGTTGGGCGATGAATTCGTCGTGGTGTTTCGTGTCAATGGCCACAACAACGTCAAGGGCGTTGGTGGGGTCGTATCCAGGGCTTTGCTGCATGCGAAGCGCCCGGTATTCCCGCCCTTGACTCTGCCACCTTTGAAGCACCTGCTCGTCAGGCTGGCTCAACCCCGGCGCCACTTGCCCAGGCGGAGAAAACCGATCTGAACTGTAGAGTGTTGATCCGTCAATGCCTTTGGCAGAGATGTACATGCCGTGGTGGTGATTCAAGGCCTCGCTCAATCTTTTGCGGGCGTCATCTTGAGAGCGCGACTTCGTTAGGATGTCCTTGATGAGGAGTTGCTTGTCACTGAGGGTGAAGCGGTCCAAATCGATGAAATGCTGGTCTGCAGCGTACATAAGCAGGCTGCCCAAGCCCAGCACAATGCACACGGACGTCAAGGTGAAGAACAATGTCAAGCGAGCGGTCAGTGACAACGCCTTCAGTCGTTCGATCTTCACTGAGCAGACCTTCCAGGCTCTTCGAGAACGTACCCCATTCCTCGTACTGTTTGAATCAACTTCATGTTTTGGCCTTCGTCGATTTTGACCCTCAGGCGCCGAATGGCCACCTCGATCACGTTGGTATCGCTGTCGAAGTTCATGTCCCACACTTGCGATGCGATGAGAGAACGCGGCAGCACCTCACCTTGTCGCCGCATCAGTAGCTCCAGAAGACCGAACTCTTTGGCCGTCAAGTCGATCCTCACGCCACCTCTGGTCACGCGTCGTCGCAAGAGATCCATCTCAAGATCAGCAACGCACAACGTTGGGCCGTCACCATGCTGCCGCCCCCTGCGCAGGATGATTCGAACCCGCGCCAGCAACTCCGCGAACGAGAACGGTTTGATGAGGTAATCATCGGCGCCCAACTCCAGCCCTTTGACACGATCCTCGACTTGATCGCGGGCTGTCAAAAATAAGACAGGCATTTCCAGGCCTTGCTGACGCAAGGTGCTCAGCACTTGCCACCCGTTGAGACCTGGCAGCATGACGTCCAGGATCACCAGATCGTGCGCACCGTGTTTGGCGAGGTGAATCCCGTCGGGGCCGTTGGTCGCCAGATCGACAACAAACCCTGCTTCGCTGAGCCCTTGGCGCAGGTACTCCCCGGTCTTTGGTTCGTCTTCTACGATCAAGATGCGCACGGTGATCTCCAGTTCCTGCCAGCGCCTGAGTTTGCCGCCATTTTGACGTGCGTTTCGCAGATGACAAAATTGTCATCTGCGAAACAGGTTCTCGACAGGCTGACCTGAGCACAATGGCAGCTTGAAATCACAGCTTGCCAAGAGGAAGACATGCTATTGGCCCAATCGTCCTATGTTGTTCGCCCCGCACTGGGTCTGGTGCTGTTAGCCATGGGGGGGCTGACCCAAGCCCAGCAGCCTGCCAGTGCTGAACCAATCGCGCCACCTGAATTCATGGTGACCTACCGATCCCCTATTGGCAGCTACCAGGGCTTTTCCGATCCGGTTCTCGCGGCCTGGAAAGAGTCCAACGACTTGGTCGGTCGCATTGGTGGTTGGCGAGCTTATGCACGAGAGTCGCGTGGTGGTCCCAACCTCAAACCGAGCTCCGAGTCTGGAAGCGATGATCCGCACGCGGGTCATGGGGAGAGCCGTCGATGAAAAGGCTGTTCAATCGGGTGCCGCTGAGAGCGGGTGTAGCTGTGATCGGTTTGGGTGTTCTCTCGGGCTGTGCCAGCATCGACATTGGTCAATCGGTCAAGCGCATCAACGACGAAACATCGGGCTTCACGCAGGGGAATCTGTCGCTGGCGACGAACGATTCTGAAAAGACAAAACTCCGCGGACGAGCCCACTCTCTGTTGGAAAAGCCTTTGAGCCAGTCGCAAGCAGTGGAGTTGGCGTTGGTCAATAGTCCTTCCATGCAAGCCCTGCTGGCGCAGAGTTGGGCTGAAGCAGCTCAGACGGCTCAGTCAGGCCGCATCGCCAATCCGGTGTTCAGTTTTGAGCGCTTGCGCGCTGGCGATGAGCTGGAGTTGGGGCGCGCATTGTCCTTTGGTTTGCTTGACCTCATCTCTTTACCTTGGCGACAAAGTGCCGCCAGCCGACGAATCGATCAAGCACAGGTGAAGCTGGCAGCAGACGTCGTGGATCAGGTGACCTTGGTCCGCCAGGCTTGGGTCCGTGCTGTGGCCGCTCAACAGACGCTCAAGTATGCCGAACAGGTCTATGAGGCATCCCAAGCAAGCGCAGAACTGGCGCAGCGTATGCAAGCGGTCGGCAACTTCAACCGAGTTTCGCGCGCCAGGCAACAGGCCTTTTATGCCGACGCAGCAACCCGGTTGGCCTCTGTAAGCCATCTGAACACGGCGGCCAGAGAGGAGTTGGTACGTCTGCTTGGTTTGAACGATGCCCAAGTCGATCAACTGAGGCTTCCAGATCGTCTCCCCGACTTACCCAAGGAACCGGTGAATCCGAAGGCATTCAGTGCGCAGGCGTCTCAATCTCGACTGGATATTCGCTTGGCCCAGAGCAATTTCGATGCGTATGCCAAGGCTCAGGGTCTTGAACTGGTGAACTCGTTTACCGACATCGAGTTGACCGCCCGCAGGAACACCAAATTTGATAACGCAGCGGGAACAAGTTCCACTGCCAGAGGTTATGAGTTGGCCTTGCGACTGCCAATTTTTGACTGGGGCGGTATGCAGCGCGACGCCTTCAATGCGCGTACTTTGGCTGCGGCCAATCAGCTTGAGGCCGTCATACGCTCAGCAGGCTCCAACCTGCGAGAGAGCTATTCGGCTTATCGAGCTGCTCATGACGTCGCCAGGCATTACAGAGACGAGGTTCTGCCTTTGCGCAAGGTCATCTCGGATGAGAACCAGCTTCGCTACAACGGCATGCTCATCGGTGTATTCGAGTTGCTGGCCGACTACCGGGATCAAGTGGAAACTGTGATTGCCGCCATCGATGCTGAACAACAGTTCTGGTTGGCCGACGCCGCGATGCAGGCATCGCTGATCGGGCGCCCCACCAGTACCACCTTGTCCGTCGGCGGCGCAGCTCCCAGCGCCGGTGGCGGTCATTGATCAAAGGAACAAAGATGTCGTCAAGAAGAGATTTTTTCAGGATGGCTGGCATTGCTGGTGGCGCCGTGGCAGCCAGTGCCGTCAGTCGCGTGGCGATGGCCGCGTTGCCTGAGCCGGTGATTCAGACCAGTTCGGACACCATGGCTCCTCTCGTTCCTGAAACAGGGCGTGCTTACAACCCTGTGGTGACCTTGAATGGCTGGACTTTGCCTTGGCGGATGAACCAAGGCGTCAAGGAGTTCCATTTGGTTGCCGAGCCCGTGGTGAGGGAGATGGCGCCAGGCTTCAAGGCGCACCTGTGGGGGTACAACGGGCAAAGCCCTGGGCCCACCATCGAGGTGGTTGAAGGCGACCGTGTTCGGCTTTATGTCACCAATCGGTTGCCTGAGCACACGAGCATCCATTGGCATGGACAGCGGCTGCCCAACGGCATGGACGGTGTGGCCGGTTTGAATCAGCCCGCCATTCCCGTTGGGAAAACCTACGTATACGAGTTCGTGGCACGTCGTCCAGGAACGTTCATGTATCACCCCCATGCCGATGAAATGACCCAGATGGCCATGGGCATGATGGGGTTTTGGGTCACGCACCCGAAGAACAAGCACCCGTTGATCGATGAGGTCAACAGAGACTTCTGCTTCTTGCTCAATGCTTTTGACATCGATCCGGGCAGTTACACCCCCAAGACGATGACCATGCTTGACTTCAATCTGTGGGCGTGGAACAGCCGCATCTTTCCCGGGGTCGACTCGCTCAACGTTCGACTCAACGACAAAGTGCGCATCCGGGTTGGCAATCTCACGATGACGAACCACCCCATCCATTTGCATGGACATGAATTCTTGGTGACAGGCACCGATGGTGGCCCGACGCCGAAGAGCACTCGCTGGTACGAGGTGACCACCGACGTTGCCGTTGGGCAAATGCGGCAGATCGAGTTTTTGGCCGATGAGGAGGGGGACTGGGCTTTTCACTGCCACAAGAGCCATCACACCATGAACGCCATGGGGCATGACGTTCCAAATCTGATTGGTGTGGATCACCGTGGCGTTGCCAAAAAGATCAAGGGCCTTTTGCCTGAGTACATGGTCATGGGCGAGCGTGGGATGGCCGACATGACCGAGATGGAAATGCCGATACCTGACAACACGGTACCCATGATGACTGGCGAAGGGCCTTTTGGCTCGGTCGAGATGGGCGGCATGTTCAGTGTTCTCAAGGTTCGCAAGAACCAAAAGCATGGCGATTACAAGGACCCTGGTTGGTTCAAGCATCCTGCAGGCACCGTGGCACATGAATATACCGGCCCCTTGAGTGAGCCTGCCAGATTCAAGTCTGAAGGTGGGCAATCTATGCCCCGGGCCAAGAAGCCTGACAAGGCTGTCGAGGTGCGAGCCCGCAAGCCTACGTCTCACAGCGATCACTGATTCTCAACCTCTTGATACGGATTTTTCATGATGAACAAACGTCGATTCGCCACCCACTTCATTGCTGCAACTTGCTTGACGCTGTCCGCTTCCGCATTTGCGGGGGGAGACCATGCGCATGACCATGGTGCAGGAACCCAGCCCGCTGAAGAAACCGCCATCGGCAAGCCTGGTCGGGCATCGAAAGTCACCAGAACGATCAAGGTTTCGATGAGCGACAAGATGCGATTTGAACCTGCATCGATTCAAGTCAAGCAGGGCGAAACAGTGCGCTTCGTCGTCAGAAACGCAGGCCAGATCAAGCACGAGATGAACCTGGGGACCGAAAAGGAACTTTTGGAGCATCTGGAGGTGATGAAGAAGTTCCCGAACATGGAGCACGACGAGCCCAACAAGGTGACCATTGCGCCTGGGCAGCAAGGTGAAATCGTCTGGCAATTCACTAAAGCCGGGACAGTGAACTTCGCGTGCTTGGTTCCTGGCCACTACGAGGCGGGCATGAAGGGCAAGGTCCAGGTTTCGAAGAAATGATCATGCGAGACCAATCTGTATCTCCATTGCGTTCCAGACGCAAAGTGCTGATGGCGGCCTTGTCGTTGGCATGTGCGCCGACGATTTGGGCGGCCTCAGAGGCTGCGGAGCGAACACCAATCAAGGTTTGGAAAGACCCTAACTGCGGCTGTTGCAAGCTGTGGGTCTCGCACCTTGAGCACAATGGCTTCGTCGTCACCGTGGTGGATGAAGGCAACAAGGCCGCGCGTGCCACCCTTGGCATGCCGGAGCGCCACGCCTCCTGTCACACGGCGGTGGTGTCCGGCTATGTGATCGAGGGGCACGTCCCTGCGCGCGATATCCGCCGGTTGCTCAAAGACCGGCCAAATGCACTGGGTTTGGCTGTGCCAGGCATGCCTGTCGGATCTCCTGGGATGGATGGACCTGACTTTGATGGTCACCGCGATCCATACCAGGTGCTGCTGATCCGAAAGAACGGATCGGTTCAGGTTTTTAACTCTTACTCATGAGGTCAACAATGAACGCCATTGCTAAATTTTTAGCCGTATCGGCTTGTGCCATCGGCATCGCGTCTCCACTTGCTTCTTTCGCGCATGCGGCCATGGACCATTCGAAGATGGAGTCCGCGCAGGCTCCCGCAATGACCGACGGCGAGATCAAGAAAATTGATCAGACCAACGGCAAAGTCACCATCAAGCATGGTTACATCAAGCACCTGGACATGCCAGGCATGACCATGGTGTTTACCGCCAAAGACAAGAGCATCTTGTCCAATCTCAAGCCTGGTGATCAGGTGAAATTCATGGTCCTCAGCGAGGGTGGGAAGATGATCGTGACGGAAATAAAAAATGCGCCCTGACGAAAGTGTTGAATCACGTTAGGCGCCAGGCTTGTTGAGTTGGTGTTGACTGTCTTTGCTCGGTGGTGTTTTTCCGAGATCGATTCAATCAGGCTTTGCTTGGGCGATTTATCTGATCGGTTGATTGGTTAGAGGATCGCCCATAGTCCAATTCAGTGCCCACTCTGCTGAAGATGGTGTTTGGCCTGATTTGGGAATGCTTTTTATTTTGGGGCTGTGGTGAAGAGCTATCTTCTTTTTCTTCGGTATGCATTGAAAAACTGGTTATCGAAAGAAAAATTGGTGGACGAGAGCTCAGCGTTTGATGTGTCCCTCACTTCACACGGAGATCGTGTCAACAGGGTTCATTTGGCGATCGAATCTGCGTGCAGCGGAATTAAGCCCAGAAGAGTCATTCTGTTCTTGTCTCGGGAAGATTGGCCGGGGCGATTGCCGAAATCGTTGACGCGTTTGTGTCATCGTGGATTGGAGGTGATAACCTGCGAAAACGATGGGCCTCACAAAAAGCTGCAACCTTATCTGCAGATGAATGCCTCTTTCGTTCGACCTTTGATCACCATTGACGACGATGTTTTTTACGAACATCTTGCTTTCAAGCATCTTTTTGATGCCTGGTTGAGCGATAAGGCCGTTATTCATTGTTTGCGCGCTCGGTCTGTCTTAACGAATGGCGATGCATTGATGCCCTACATCGCATGGCCGCTTTGCAATAGCAGTGCCCCCTCCCATCTTAATTTCTCCACTGGGGTAGGTGGCGTACTTTACCCACCTGATTTTCTGCTTCTGCTCAAGCGAGTCGGACTCGGTTACCGGGCGACGTGTCCTGATGCGGATGATATTTGGGTTAACGCGTGTGCTGTGCGCTCCGGATTTCGTGTCAGGCAAGTTTTAAATGTTCCCTCACGCAGGCCAGATATACCTGGGTCCAGAGGTACTGCCTTGTTCAAAAAGAACATCCGTTTGGGCGGCAATGATGCGCAATTGGCAAGGGTCTATGACAAGTACATTATTTCAATAATGACGGATGAGTTTTCAAGACGTTTTAATATTGAAGAGATGCTGTCAAATTAGTCATCGCGACGTCATGTCTTTGTAAGGTGATGGCGGTTAAATTGCGTGTTGTGGTCTTGTATATTTTATTCGAAGGCCACATCTTTGCAAATTTCTAGGAAGAAACACCATGAAAAATTCTACCTCGTTGATCACGCTTGTCGCCTTGATTGGATTTGTCGGATCTGTTTATGCTGGTGATGCGGCAAAAAATCAGGCCGCTGCTACGCATCAACTGAAAGATGGTGGCACGCTTTACCTTTTCAAGGATGGAAAAATGGCGAAGGAAAGTAAGTATGGGAAAGCCGTTTACATGAAAAAAGGGGAAACGTTAGAAACCGTCGACGGGAAGAAGATAGTTGCGAGCAGCAACGAGGTGGCAAGGCTTGGCATCCTGATCAGCGAAGGACACCTGGATTGATTGGATGATGCGTTGCTTGCCCACATCGTCCAGGTCAACTTTGCCGACCTGACCGCAGCCCGCTACGCGCGGGCTTCGTTTCGCTTTGGGCATGTGGGGTTGCCAGGATATCGAGGATCGGACAGTCCGGTCTGTCATCACCATGGCAGCAATGAACGAGGTGTTCAAGGGTGGCCTTCATGGCAAGCAGTTCCTGGAGCTTCTGGTTTAACTCCTGCAGATGGGCCTGGGCCAGCGCCTTTACCTGGCGGCTTGGGCGTCGACGGTCTTGCCACAGTCCCAGCAGTTCGCGGATCTGATCCAGCGAGAACCCGAGGTCTCTGGCTTGCCGAATGAAGCGCAAGGTGCCGACCTCCTTGTCGGTGTACTGGCGGTAACCTGCATCGGTTCGCAAAGCGCCGGGGAAGAGCCCCACGCTTTCATAGTGCCGGATCATCTTGGCCGACACGCCAGAGGCCTTGGCTGCTTCTCCGATGTTCATGTGTTCGCTCATGCAGCGGCTCCTTGTGAATTGACGGTGGCAGGCTTGGTGTGCTGTGGCAACTCGTTTTCCATCGCACCCCGCCAACGGCGCAGCAAGAGCGCATTGGCGATGACGCTGAGGCTGCTGAGCGCCATGGCGGCGCCCGCGATGACGGGGTTGAGCATGCCCAGTGCGGCCAGTGGGATGCCCAGGACGTTATAGGCAAAGGCCCAGAACAGCCCCTGCTTGATCTTGGCATAGGTTCGCCGCGACACGTCCAGGGCGTCGGCCACCAGCCTAGGGTCGCCCCGCATCAGCGTGACGCCTGCGGTCTCGGTTGCCACGTCAGCACCACCGGCCATCGCAAAACCGCAAGACGCCGCAGCCAGGGCAGGGCCATCGTTCAGGCCATCGCCCACGAAGGCCACGACCTCACCGCTGGCGCGCAAGGCCTGCACGATGGCCGCTTTATCGCCTGGCAGCACCTCGGCTCGCACATCGAGAATACCCAGGGCCTTCGCGACCGCATCAGCGCTGCCCTGGTTGTCGCCGGTCAGCATGAGGGTTTTGATGCCCAGTTGGTGCAGGTTTCTCACCGCTGCAGCTGCCGTGGGCTTGACGGTGTCTCCGAAGGCCATCAGCCCCAACAGTTCAAAGCCGCCTGCGTTTTGCTGCACAAGCCATGACAAGGTCCGTCCTTGCCGCTCCAACACATCGGCTTGCGTGCCGAGCGCACCTGCATCCACCCCCAGTTCATTCAAAAGTCTGGTGTTGCCCAGCATCAACTTGGCTCCCCTCACCATGCCCTCGACGCCCCGGCCCGCCAGTGCCTTGGCATCTTGCACAGAGGGGATGGTGAGGCTGGCGTCGCGGGCGTGGGTGGTGACTGCCAGTGCCAGCGGATGGCTGCTTGCTTGTTGCAACGCTGCGGCCAGAGCGACCACTTCGTCAATGCCTGACCCTTCGGCCGGGACAACTGCTACCAGCGTCGGCTTGCCTTCCGTCAGTGTGCCTGTTTTGTCGAACGCCACGACGGTCACCGAATGCGCGATCTCCAATGCCTGAGCATCCTTGATGAGGATGCCTCGGCGTGCGGCGGCACCTGTTCCGACCATGATCGCCGTGGGTGTGGCCAGGCCCAATGCACATGGGCAGGCGATCACCAGCACGGCCACGGCGTTGATCAAGGCATGCTCCCAGTCTCCGTTGATGCCAAGCCAAGCCAGAAAGGTGAGTAGCGCGACCCCCAACACCACGGGAACGAACACGGCGCTGACACGGTCCACGATGCGCTGGATGGGTGCCTTGCCCGCCTGGGCCGACTCGATCAGCCGGATGATGCGTGCCAGGGTTGTTTCGGCACCGACGGCCTGCGTCTTGACAATCAACATGCCCTCGGCGTTGATGGCCCCGCCGGTCACCTGATCACCCACTTGTTTGGCGACAGGCAGGCTTTCGCCTGTGATGAGCGATTCATCCACATGGCTGCGCCCCTCAATGATTTCGCCATCAACGGGCACGCGGTCACCCGGGCGTATGCTCACCAGGTCACCGACCCTCACGTCGGCCACGGGCATTTCGACGTCAACGCCATCGCGTCGAACCAGTGCCGTGCTCGGCCGCAAGGCGTTGAGAGAGCGAATCGCGTCCGTGGTCTGCCGCTTTGCGCGATCTTCCAACCACTTGCCCAGGAGAACGAGCGTGATCACTGCAGCCGAGGCTTCGAAATAGAGGTGCGGCATGCCGTGCTGTGAATGCCGCATCAGAAGGTAGACGGACAGGCCGAAGGCTGCGGACGTGCCAAGCGCAACCAGCAGGTCCATGTTGCCGGCCTTGGCCTTGACGGCCCGCCATCCTGCCCGGTAGAAGCGCCAGCCCAGCCAGAATTGCACCGGCGTGGCCAGTGCGAGTTGCAGCCAGCCATTGAGCATCCAGTCGATCCCCACCAACTGCAGCACCATGGGCAATACCAGTGGCAAGGTTAAAACAGAAGCGATCGCCACGGGCCCCCATGTCGGCAGGGTGTTGGGCTTTGCGGGCTCGGCTTCCTGCTTCAATTGAGTCACATAGCCTGCCTTGGTGACGGCTGCCACGAGAGATGCGGGTGGGATCGTGGAGAGTGCACGCACGGCGGCCTGTTCGGTTGCCAGGTTGACGGAGGCCAACAAGACGCCGGGAACCTTGAGCAAGGCTTTTTCCACCCGGGTGACGCAAGAGGCGCAGGTCATGCCCTCGACATGGAGGGCCACATCGGTGGTCTTCAGGTCGTAGCCGGCCTCGCGGACGGCTGCGCTGAGTACCTCAAGGTTCACAGATGGGTCCGCTTGGACCGAGGCCACTTCGGTGGCCAAATTGACGTTGGCGCTTTGCACACCAGCCGTTGCCTTGAGCGATTTTTCTACCCTGGACACACAAGAAGCGCAAGTCATCCCCGAGATGGGGATGTCGATTCGGAATGTGGCCAGCGGCTTTTGCGGGGAGATCATGGTGTGCCCGTATAGGTGGTTGATGTTTGTCGTGGATCCTCAAGCTTCCCATCGTGGGAATGTAAAGCCGTGTGGCAATTACATGCGTTAACTGCGGGGTTATTGAAAACAGGTGCTTGACCTTCCTGCTGTAGGAAGCTTGAAAGTGAATCCACCCCAAACCAATCGGAGTTTCTGATGATCACTTTTGAAGTCAAGGATATGACTTGCGGCCATTGCGTCAGCACCATCACCAAGGCGGTGCGGGCCGTCGATAAAGAGGCCACCGTACGGATCGAGTTGCAGTCGCACCAAGTCCAGATCGAACCCACAGAGGCGGATGCAGATGAACTTCGCGACGCAATCCAGGAGGCTGGCTACACCCCTGTGGTGGTGACAAATGGGCCGCTCAAACCCGAGAAGGCCAGTCGAGGTGGCTGTTGTTGTGGGTGATGGCGTGACAGCCTTCAGGCATGTTTCATGTGAGGCGCTTGCGTGGCGCGCCTTGCCTTTTTGCTGCGGCGAATCAGCAGGTACGCAGCCGGAATCACGAACATCGACAGCAGTGGCGCCGTGATCATGCCCCCGACCATGGGTGCAGCAATGCGCTGCATGACCTCGGAGCCCGTGCCTGCACCCCACATGATCGGCAGCAAGCCCGCGAGGATCACTGCCACCGTCATGGCCTTGGGGCGCACGCGCAGCACGGCACCGTCACGGATGGCGTCCAGCAGGTCATCGACACTGACCTGGCCCTTGTCGATGCGCTCACCCCAAGCCTGCTTGAGGTAGAGCAGCATGATCACGCCGAACTCGGCGGACACGCCAGCCAATGCAATGAACCCGACTGCCCCGGCCACCGACAGGTTGTAACCCAACAGGTAGAGCAACCAGATGCCCCCCACCAGGGCAAAGGGCAGCGTGGCCATGATCAGCAAGGCTTCGTCAAACGCGCCGAATGTCAGGTACAGCAACACGAAGATGATCAGCAGCGTGAACGGCACCACCACCTTGAGCTTGGCCGTGGCCCGCTCCAGGAACTCGAACTGGCCTGACCAGGACACCGAGTAGCCAGGCGGCAGTTTGACCTTGGCCGCGACAGCCTTTTGCATGTCCTGCACCGCTGATCGCAGATCCCGCCCCCGGATGTCCACATACACCCAGCCTGACAGGCGGGCGTTCTCGCTGCGCAGCATGGGCGGGCCATCGGTCACGCGGATGTCGGCCACATCGGACAAGACCAGGCGCTGTCCACGCTCGTTGACGATAGGCAAAGTGCGTAATTTCTCCAGCGAATCGCGTGTCTCGCGTGGGTAGCGCAGGTTGATCGGGAAGCGCTGCAAACCTTCCACCGTCTCGCCGATGTTCTCGCCGCCCACTGCCGAGCTGATGACCGACTGCACATCGGCGATGTTCATGCCAAAGCGCGCGGCGGCATCGCGGCGGATGTTGACGTCCACATACCGGCCACCTGTCAGGCGTTCGGCCAAGGCGCTGCTGACACCGGGCACATCCTTGAGCGCCCGCTCGATCTCACCCGTGAGTCGGTCGATGGTGGCCAGGTCGGTGCCCGCCACCTTCACGCCCACGGGGCTCTTGATGCCGGTGGCCAGCATGTCGATGCGGTTGCGGATGGGGGGCACCCAAATGTTGGCCAGGCCGGGCACTTTGACAATGCGGTCCAGCTCTTCAACCAGCCTGTCTTGCGTCATGCCCGGGCGCCATTGGTCTTTGGGTTTGAACTGGATGGTGGTCTCGAACATCTCCATGGGCGCCGGGTCGGTCGCGGTTTCGGCGCGGCCTGCCTTGCCATAGACACCGGCCACCTCGGGCACGGTTTTGATCAAACGGTCGGTTTGCTGAAGCAGCTCGGCGGCCTTGCCTGCGGACAAGCCCGGCAGGGCCGTGGGCATGTAGAGCAGGTCGCCCTCGTCCAGCTTGGGCATGAACTCACCGCCAATGTGCTGCAAGGGCCACAAGCTGAGCAACAGCAACACGGTGGCCACCGCCAGCGTGCGCTTGGGGCCTTGCAAGACCGCATTGAGCAGCGGGCGGTAGATGGCAATCAGGAATCGGTTGAGCGGGTTGCTCTGCTCGCTGGGGATGCGGCCACGGATCAGGTAGCCCATCAGCACGGGGATCAGCGTGACCGACAAGCCCGCTGCCGCCGCCATGGCGTAGGTTTTGGTGAAGGCCAGCGGCGAGAACAGCCGCCCCTCTTGCGCCTCCAACGTGAACACCGGCACAAAGGACAGCGTGATGATCAACAGCGAGAAAAACAGCGCGGGCCCGACCTCGGCCGCCGAGTCGCCGATGACCTTCCAGCGCTCGGCACCTTCCAGCGTTTGATCGGGGTGGGCCTGCTCCCAATGTTCCAGGTGCTTGTGTGCGTTCTCGATCATCACCACGGCTGCGTCCACCATGGCACCAATGGCAATGGCGATGCCGCCCAGCGACATGATGTTGGCGTTCACCCCTTGGTGGTGCATGACGATGAAAGCCGCCAGGATGCCCAGTGGCAGCGAGATGATGGCCACCAGGGCCGAGCGCAGGTGAAACAAAAAGACAAAGCACACCACGGCCACCACGGCGAACTCTTCGAGCAGCTTGTGTGACAGGTTCTCCACCGCGCGCTCGATGAGGGTGGATCGGTCGTACACCGGCACGATCTCCACCCCTTTGGGCAAGCTGGCTTGCAGGGTCTTGAGCTTGGCCTTCACAGCAGCAATCGTCTCCAATGCGTTTTTGCCTGAGCGCATCACGATCACGCCGCCAGTGGCCTCCCCCTCACCGTCCAACTCGCCAATGCCCCGACGCATCTCGGGTCCCATCTGGATGCGGGCCACATCCCCCAGGCGCACTGATACGCCTGCGTCGGTGGTAACCAAGGGCACTTGTCGGAAATCGTCCAGCGATTGCAGGTAGCCAGAGGCGCGCACCATGTACTCGGCTTCGCCCAACTCCAGCACCGAACCGCCCGCCTCCTGGTTGGCCTTCTGGATGGCCTCGACCACCTGGGTGTGCGGGATGCCGTAGGTGGCCAGTTTGTCGGGGTCCAGCACCACTTGGTACTGGCGCACCATGCCGCCTACAGAGGCCACTTCCGCCACATTGGGCACGGTCTTGAGTTCGTACTTCAAGAACCAGTCCTGCAAGGCACGCAACTGACCCGCATCCTGTGTGCCTCCACGGTCCACCAGGGCGTATTGGTAAATCCAGCCCACACCCGTGGCGTCGGGCCCCAGCGACGCCTTGGCGCTGGCAGGCAAACGCGACTGAACCTGGTTCAGGTACTCCAGCACACGTGAGCGGGCCCAGTACAGATCGGTGCCGTCCTCGAACAGCACGTAGACATAAGAGTCGCCGAAGAAGGAGTACCCCCGCACCGTCTTGGCGCCAGGCACCGACAGCATGGTCGTGGTCAGCGGGTAGGTGACCTGGTTCTCCACAATGCGCGGCGCCTGGCCTGGGTAGGTCGTGCGGATGATGACTTGCACATCAGACAGGTCGGGCAAGGCGTCCAGCGGCGTTCTCGCAACCGAATACACCCCCCATGCACTGAGCATCAAGGTGGCCAGCAGCACCAGGAAGCGGTTGGTGATGGACCAACGGATCAGGCGGGCGATCATGGCTTGCTCCCTTGCTTGGCTGGGCCATGGGCGTGATGGGGCACCTCGGACGCAGGCTGGGGCTCAGGCGCCAGGTGCGACAGTCGGGTCAACTGCGGCGTGCCGTCGGCATCCATGTAGAACTCAAAGCTCACCGGGTCACCCACTTCCAGGTGGCGAGGCAGCCCGCCCTTGAGCGGAACCTTGAAATCCATCGTCATGGCGCCCCACTTGAGTGAGGCAATCGGCCCGTGCGACAAGGTGATGGCCTCGGCTGCCAGGGCTTCCACCTTGCCCTGACCTTCGTGTCTGGGTGCGGTGTTGTCCATGGTCGGTGTCGGTGCGCCATTGAGTCGCGCCTCAACACCCTTGAGGCTGGCTTCCGAATCGATCAGAAACTGCGATGACACCACCACACGCTGGCCCACATCCAGGCCTCGCTTGACTTCGGTTTGCCCATCGCTCTCGATGCCTGCCTCGATCTCGACCGGGCGGAACCGCCCTTTGTCTTCGGCCAGCATCACCACGGTGCGCGTGCCCGTCTGGATGACTGCCTCAGTAGGGATCAGCAAGGCCTTCTCGGCGCGCATGTCCATGAACTGCATGGTCACGCTCATGCCCGGCACCAGGCGCATGCCGGGGTTGTTCAACTGCACCCGTGCCTTGAGGGTGCGGGTGCCAGGGTTGACCTCCGGCACCAGGGCCTGAACCGTGCCTTCAAAGGTGGTGCTAGGTACAGCCGGGCTGCGCGCCTGTACCTTGGTGCCTGGGCGCAGTTGCGCGACTTGACTCTCCGGCACTTCGGCGTTGGCCCAAACCGTGGATACGCCGTTGATGCGCAACAAGGTGGCCCCAGGCATCACTGACATGCCTTCACGCACCATCAACTCGCTGAGCACGCCGCTGATGGGTGCCACCAGGGCGATGCGCGGCTGAGTCTTGCCGGTTTGCTCGACGCGCTTGATCTGATCCTCGCTCATGCCGACCTGACGCATGCGCTGGCGAGCGCCATCGACCAAGCTGCCTAGGTCGTGGCCCTGCATGCGGCGAACAGACAAGAACTCTTCTTGTGCCGCCACCCAGTCCGGCACGTAGAGATCGGCCAGGGGTTGACCTTGTTTGACCGCATCCAACGTGGCGCGCACATGCAGCCTCTCGACAAACCCTGCCGCCCGCGCTTGCAGGACAACCTGGTCGCGTTCGTTGTAGGCGATGCTGCCCACGGCAGAAACTTGGGGTGACAGCACCCCCTCGGTGACCTCTGCGGTGCGCACGCCCAGGTTCTGCTGGATGCGTGGGCTCACAGTGACCTTGCCCTGGTCGCCATCGCTGTCTGCGTAGACGGGCACCAGCATCATGTCCATGAATGGCGACTTCGCGGGCTTGTCAAACTTGTTGCCCGGCACCATGGGGTCGTGGTAGTACAAGATCTTCTTGCCGGTAACTGGGTCCATGTCGCCAGCCTTGAGGCCATCGGCGATGTGGCGCCGGGTGGCGTCTTCACCCTCGGCCACGCTTTGCGGCAGGGCTTGGGTGGCGTTTGCTTCAGCGGCGGGCTGAGCGGGGAGCTGATCTGCGTCGGCGCTCATGCCCATGCCTCGTTGCATGCCCAACGCGTACAGGCCATACGAGGCGGCACTCAGTGCTGTGGCGGCAATCATGGCGATCACCAGTTTTTTGAGTTTCATGTGAGGCTCCGTGTCAGCGGTCAAGAACGGGCATGGCCACGTCGTGTTCCACCGGAATCAGGTAGTTGAGCTGCGCCCAGATGCGAGCTACTTCCATGTCGAGTCGAAGCCGGTCCATCTGGGTGTCCAAGGCCATGCGGCGAGCCTCCAGCACGGAGGCCAGCGTGCCGCTGCCGCCTCGGTAGGCGGTCAAAGCGGCCTGGGTTCGCTCGGCTGCCAGGGGGATCAAGACGCTGTCGTAGCGACGCAGTCGATCCCGGCTGCTCTGCCAAGTCTGGAGCATCGCCGTGACCTGGGAAAGGTGCTCCCGTGTGGCTTCTTCGCGCTGGGCGCGCATCTGCTCAACGGTGGCCAACTTGGCAGCCAGGTCGCGGTCTTGACGGCTCTTTTGATCCCATTGCAAGGGAACAGAGACATTGACAGAGGCCATCTTGGAATAGCCGGGCCCACGTTGACTGAGCATCAGCTCCACACCCCAGTCGGCTTGTTTGTTGGCTCGGGCCAGGTCTGCGTCGGCCTGGGCCATCTCTTCCTGCCGGATCAGGACGGTGATGTCAGGGTGCGCGGTCAGGGTGCTTTCCAGATCGTTCAGGTGCGAGGGAACATGGCGGGTGTCGGGCGCATCGCCCAGGGGCGTGTCGGCTGCACGACCTGTCCACCGGCGCAGCGCGGTCTGCGCTGTGCTCACTTCACGCATGGCCTGGTCGATGCGGTCATCCACCTGAGCAAGCGCTGCGCGGGCAGCGAGCACTTCAGTTTGCGATCCTCTGCCCCCTCGATAGGCGACCTCAGTCGCCTCCACTTGCAGGCGGATTTCATCGCGCTGGGCCTTGACCAGGGCCAGCATGCGTTCCTGGTAGTAGAGATCCAGCCAGGCCATGGCCGTGTCACGTTGCAATTGAGCCAGCGCCTGGGCCCGGCTGGCCTCGCTGGCCTGGGCTTCCCGCTCAAAGCGCATGGACCGTGCAAGGCGTTTGTCTTGACGGGTGAACTCCTGCATGAGGCCCACCGAGCGCATGGTCATGAAATCGCGGGTGACACTGAAGCGATCAGGTCCGTTGATGGGCAGGTTGTTGATGCCCAGTTTGAGGACGGGATCAGGTTGCTGAGCGGCCGAAACTGCCATGTCGCGGGCAGCCGCCGTGGCGTGGTTCTGGGCCACCAGTTGCTGTGAGCGTGCCTGGGACAGCCCGAGCGCTTGCTCAAATGTCAGGACATCTCCGGCATGGGCGTGGAAGGAGGCAAGGCTGAGGGCCACCAGAACGGCGACACCCTGAAAGCGCGTGCGGATGCGCGTGAGCATGCGCATGCAAATGGGATGGCCGAAATCGACCAGTTGCATGCTCCTGCGTGACAAGAGCGAAAAATGAGGAAACATGACACCTCCGAATGAAGCCAATGGCGCAGGCGTGTGCAGGACAGGGCAGGCAAGGCAGAACGCCACGCGCCTGCATTGGCCAGCAACCTGCGCGACTAGGCGCTGAAGCGGCCGTCAGGCCTTTCAGCGCCGCGTCACTCGGCGTGTCAAATTCGGAAGCAGCAGTGCAGTATGGACAGCGGTGGTGGCGCCGCATGAAGGCGGCTGTCCGCAGTCGGCGCCAGGCCATCCGGCCTAGAGGCGTCCACCGTCAGGGCGACGGTGTACAGCGCGATCAACAGCGCCGCAGGCACGGTAGGCACCTGGGTGTGATCGCTTTGTTGGGTGGGGTGGCAATGCTCGGCGCACAGGCCAGGGTTGGCTTGGTCCAGATGCTTGCCCATGCCTTCGCCCATCTGCTCGCAATCCACCATGGCGCCCATCGCTGTGATGGCGTCGGCGGGGGCATTGCCGGAGACGACGTTGCTGGGGCAGGCGTAGGCCGCCACGCTCATCTGCGCGAACAGGATCACGCAGACCATCAGTCGGCAAATCCAATGCTTGAGCGCGCGCGGCATGGTCATGCGGCGACCTGCCCGGCGAGTCGGGGGGCGTGATCGACCAGGGCCGCGATGATGGGGCAGTGATCGCCCTTGGCCGATTTCTGGCAACAAGTGACCAAGCCTTCAAGGGCAACGGCCATGGCTTCCAGTTGGGTGGCTCGCTGGCGGATGTCCAGTACACGTTGCTGGGTGATCTCGCGCACGCGCACCTGATCGGTCTCGGCGCTCAAAGACACCAACGAGGCCACATCGTCCAGGGAGAAGCCCAACTCTTGCGCACGTTTGATGAAACGCAAGCGCCGCACGTCACCCTCGTCGTACTGCCGAAAGCCATTGCCCTCACGGGCAGGCTCACGCAACAACCCTCGCCGCTGGTAAAAGCGCACCGCTTCCACGCCGACCCCTGCGGTGTCGGCGAGCTTGCGAACGGTGAAGGCGTGGGTGGGCATGTGGAACGGTTTTACAGAAAGTCTGTACTTAGGAACGAAGTTTAATCAAGTCAGATGCCGCTCGTCAAATTGGCTTTTTCGCCTCGGGTGCGGATCATGGCGAGCGGAACAGCTTGTTGTACTCAAACGGACGGATCACCTTGGCAGTGATCTTGGGCGAAGCTGGATGATGTGGCAAAGGAGCCGCTCAAAGAAAAAGCCGCCTTGTGGGCGGCTTCTCTTTTTTGATGGTCGCCGAGGTCAGGCGACCGATTCAGGGGGTAGCCTTCGATTATAGCGCCGCAAAATGCGAAAAGCCGGTAAGTCTTTCAACTTACCGGCTCCTACCAATTTGGTAGGCGCGAGAGGACTCGAACCTCCGACCCCCACCATGTCAAGGTGGTGCTCTAACCAGCTGAGCTACGCGCCTGGAAGACCATTAATGTAGCATGAATTTCGACTTTGTCAAAGCCCTGCGCATTTCACTTGCGTTTGGCGCGTGACACGCCGTTTATTTGCAACACCTTCGTCAGCACGCTGTTGAGCTTGCTGGTGTCGTCGGTTTGCACAGTCAGTGTGATGGCGGTGCGGTCCTTTTGCGTCTGGCTGTTCATGGCCAGCACATGGGTCTTGCCCTGCGCCAGCACATCACACACATCACGCAGCAGGCCTGGGCGGTCGTGCCCTTCCACCATGACATCCACGGCATAGTGCGCCTTGCCATCGGCGGCTTGCTTGCCCCATGTGACAGGGATGATGCGTTCGCCCTGCGTGGCGGCCATTTGTCGGAAGTTGCTGCAGTCGAGTCGATGCACGGCGACGCCCTTGCCTCGCGTGACATAGCCACCAATCGCATCGGGTGGCGCAGGCTTGCAGCAACGTGCCAATTGCGTGAGCAAGGAATCCAAGCCCACCACCAACACACCGCGGCTGTTGGCAACCGCCCCCAAGGCGTCGGCTTGGCCTTTTTGAAGCTTTTGGGCGATGAATTGGTCAGGATCAGGCGCTGGCTCTGCCGGGCGAAGCAATTGCTCGATGTTGCGCATCGAGTATTCATCTTTGCCCACCACTTCAAACAGGTCATCTGCCGTTTTGAAGCCAAGCTGCTCTGCCAAGTCTTCCAGCTTGATGGCGGTTTTGCCTTCGCGCTGGAGCAGTTTTTCAACCGCCTCGCGGCCACGCGCAATCGTGGCTTGTTGCGCCAGGGCATTGAACCAGGCGCGAACCTTGGCCCGCGCTCGTTGGCTCTTGAGGTAGCCCAGCTCGGTGTTGAGCCAATCCAATGAAGGGCCGCCCTCTTTCACCGACACGATTTCAACCGTTTGACCGCTCACCAGCGGGGTGTTGAGTTGCACCATGGCGCCATCGACCTTGGCGCCACGGCAGCGATGTCCCAGGTTGGTGTGCAAGGTGTAGGCAAAGTCAACGGGCGTGGCGCCGTAGGGCAAGTCGATGATTTCGCCGCCGGGTGTGAACACGTAGATGCGGTCGTCAAACAAGCCTTTGCCAGCTTGGCCGCCTTGTGCTTCGTCGGCAGCCGCCAGGTCGCGTTCCCAGGCCAGCAGTTGTCGCAACACGGTGTGGCGTGCTTCGGCCACGCGGCGCTCAAAGTCTCCTGCGGCGACCGAGCCTCCGCCGTAGCCTTTCTTGCCCGCTTCTTTGTAGGCCC
This sequence comes from Aquabacterium sp., assembly GCA_046299355.1. Taxonomy (GTDB): domain Bacteria; phylum Pseudomonadota; class Gammaproteobacteria; order Burkholderiales; family Burkholderiaceae_C; genus Aquabacterium. Next base: position 46,221 of record JBKBIO010000006.1, read on the forward strand.
AATGCGCCGCCACGCCGCTGTCGGCATGTTCGTGCATGGCATGGGTGCGAATCTGGATCTCAATGGGGCGGCCAGCCTCGTCCAGCACCACGGTGTGCAGGCTTTGGTAGCCGTTGGCTTTGGGTTTGGCGATGTAGTCGTCAAACTCTTCAGGCAAGGGGCGCCACAACTCATGCGCACGACTCAAGGCCGCATAGCAAGCGGGCACGTCCTCCACGATCACACGCAGGGCTTGGATGTCGAACACGCGCTCGATGGGCAAGTTCTTGCCCTGCATCTTCTTCCAGATGCTGTAGAGGTGCTTGGGGCGCCCTTGCACTTCGGCTTTCAGGCCCATGGCTTCGAGGGCTTGGGCGAGCTCCAGTCGCACTTGTTCGACGTGGCGCTCGCGTTCGAGCCGCTTGTCTTGCAAAGACTTAGCAATGCCCTTGTAGACATCGGGCATCAGGAAGCGGAAGGCCAAGTCTTCCATTTCCCATTTGATTTGCCAGATGCCCAAGCGGTTGGCCAGCGGCGCGAACACTTGCAAAGATTCGCGCGCCAAGGCCTTGGGGCAAGGCTGTTTGCTGTTGGCGTAGTAGCGCAAGGTGGTCATGCGCGAGGCCAGGCGCAGCAACACCACGCGCAAATCGCGCGAGAAAGCCAGCAGCATCTTGCGAATGCGCTCCACCTGTTCGGCACGCAGAGGGCCATCGGCTTCGTCGCCCATGGCATCACGGGCGTTGCGTTGCACTTGCACCAGCTTGAGGGTGTAGACCACCAGACTGGCGTAGTCGGGCCCAAAGCTGCGCGCCACCACTTCTTCCGGGTGCGTGAGGTATTCCGCCGCGTAGACCAGATAGGCGGCGGCTTGCAATGAGGGCGAAGCGCCCACGTTTTGCAGTGTCAGCACGACGCCATCGGCATGTGCCAAGGCGTCTTCGCCGGTGTCAAACTTTTGCGCGAACAACAAGGGTTCGGCAAATGCACGCGCCTTGGTCAGGATGTGATCGACGCTGGCGGGTGCGGGGGCCTCGTTGCTGGTGGCGCCCCAATCTGCCAGGTCAACAATCGTCGCGTGCGAGGGCGCTTGCCCCGCAGCGGGATGGTTGAGCGGCAGATGTTGTCCTGTTTTCATGAAGTCAAGAAATCTCGAATCGGTTTGATTTGCACCTCAGTCACGAGGGTGGGCGCATGGCCAACGCCTGGGAAGGCCACCAATTGGGCCTTGGGACCACGTTGGGTCATGGCGGCGGCAGTTTCGGCGTCCAGCAGGTCAGAGTCCATGCCGCGCAGCAGTAGCACTTGGCAATTCAACGCTTCGTAGACCTGCCACAACATGGCTTCGCCACTGGTGGCGCCGTCTTCGGTCATGGCTTTGAATGGAATGGCAATGGCGGGGTCGTAATGCAGGATCAAGCCATTGCCATCTGGGGCTGGGCGCAGCAGAGGCTTGCACAAGGCCATCCATTGCTCTGGCGTGTGAGGGCCGAAGCCATCAGAGACGCTCCACAGGTATTCAGCTGCATGTTGCTCAGAGGTGAAGCGATGCGGCTGCCCCAGGTAGTCTGCAATGCGAACCAAGGCCTCAAAACGCAATTTGGGGCCCACATCATTGAGTACAAACTTGCGCAACACCGCGCCCGAGGCTTGCGGTGGCAAGCTGGAAAAGCCCAAACCAATGAGGCCACCCATGGATGTGCCCACCCAGTCGATCACCAAAGGTTCCGTGCTCTTGACCTGCGCCCGCAACTGTTGCACCAACGCCACCATGTCGCTGACGTAAGTGAAGACTTGATAGCCAGAAGGCTCTGCCAACCAGTCTGAATGCCCTCTTCCCACCACATCTGGGCAAATGACTTGGTACTCCTTGGACATCTCGCGAGCCAGGGTATCGAAGTCTCGCCCTTGACGGCTGAGCCCGTGCACGCACAGCAAGATGCGTGGGTTGTTCTCGTCGCCCCACTGCCAATAGGCCATGCGATGCGTCTGGGCATCGGTCTTGCTCGCACCCGGACAGGTCACGAATTTCAGTACAGGTTCAATAGCGGCGTTGCTTGGCTGTTGATTTGAGCTGGTCATGGTTGGGTGTGGGCAGATAATGGGATATATCTCACATTGTGATTGTTATCGCGGACTGGAGGCTTGGAATGTTGAAGGGAAAAACAGCATTGGTTACCGGATCAACCAGCGGGATTGGTCTGGGCATTGCCGAAAAGCTGGCGGCACAAGGTGCCAACATCATTTTGAACGGCTTTGGTGAAGTCGACGCACCCAAGGCTGCGGTGTTGGCAGCGGGTGCTGCGCACGGCGTGAAGGTGGGTTACCACGGCGCCGACATGAGCAAGCCTTCTGAAATCGAAGCCATGATGAAGTACGCAGCCGACGAGTTCGGTGGCGTTGACATCTTGGTCAACAACGCTGGCATTCAGCACGTGTCGCCCGTAGAAGACTTCCCGGCTGAAAAGTGGGATGCCATCATCGCCATCAACCTGAGTTCAGCCTTCCACACCACCCGTTTGGCGATTCCGCACATGCGTGCCAAAAACTGGGGTCGTGTCATCAACTTGGCTTCGGCTCACGGATTGGTCGCGTCTGCAGGCAAGTCGGCTTACGTGGCTGCCAAGCATGGCATCGTGGGTTTGACCAAAGCCGTGGCCCTGGAAACAGCCACCACCGGGGTGACCGTGAACGCCATTTGCCCAGGCTGGGTGCTGACACCTCTGGTGCAAAAGCAGATCGATGCCAAGGCTGAGCGTGAAGGCGTGACGCTGGAAGAGGCTCAAAAAGGCCTGCTGGGTGAAAAGCAACCATCGCTGCAATTTGTGACGCCCGGTCAGTTGGGTGACTTGGCTGTATTCATGTGTTCGCCTGGTGCTGACAATGTGCGCGGTGTGGCCTGGAACGTCGACGGCGGCTGGGTCGCTCAGTAAGCACAGCGAGGGGTTGTGAGCCCATGCCTCTGGATGTAGCCCAATTGGGCGAGAGCCCCTCTGGGCGAGCACCTGGCGTGCCCTACTCGCCCGTCTATGACGACCTGTATCACGCGGCAGCGGGGGCAGCCGAGCAGACGCAGTATGTATTCCTGCGTGGCAATCGACTGCCCGGCCGGTGGCAAGGGCGGCAGCAGTTTGTGATTGTTGAAACCGGCTTTGGCTTGGGCAACAATTTTCTGCAGACCTGGGCGGCTTGGCGGCAAGACCCTCGGCGATGCCGACACTTGTTTTTTGTGTCGATCGAAAAGCACCCCTTGCGCCAAGCCGATCTGGCGCGAGTGCATGCCCAGGGCTCTCCCATGGCGCAGCGCTTGGTCAAGGCCTGGCCGGTGTTGACACCAGGCCTGCACACCCTGCACTTTGAAGACGAGACCGAAGAAGGCCTGTACCAAGTCACCTTGATCTTGGGTTTGGGGGATGTGGCTGACATCTTGCCCTCGCTGGTGTTGCAGGCCGATGCGTTTTACCTGGATGGCTTCGCACCGGCCAAAAACCCTGACATGTGGGACGAGGCCTTGCTGTCGCGACTGGGGCGCTTGGCGGCACCAGGTTGTACCGCTGCCACATGGTCTGTGGCGCGAAGCGTGCGCGATGGTTTGACCCAAGCGGGCTTTACCGTGAAGCGGTCGCCAGGCTTTGCCAGTAAGCGCGACATGCTCGAGGCCGTGTTTGAGCCGCGCCATGTGCCCGCACCACCCGCTGGAGGGTTCATGCCTGCGCCACCGCCCGGACGTCGACGCGCCGTCATCGTTGGGGCCGGTTTGGCAGGTTGTGTCGCGGCCTATTCGTTGTGCCGTGAAGGCTGGCAAGTCACGCTGGTTGACCGGCAAGCCGGCCCTGCGCAAGAGGCTTCAGGCAACCCCGGTGGCATGTTCCACGCCATTTTGCATGGCGAGGATGGCGTGCATGCCCGGGCGCACCGTGCGGCCGCTTTGACCTTGTCGGCCAGTGTGTCTGATTGGATTCAGCGCGGCGAATTAACCGGTCAACTCGATGGCTTACTGAGGCTGGACCCCAAACAAACCGATGACACGGCGCAAGCGCTGATCGACAAATTGGGCCTGCCGCAAGAGTACGTGCGTTGGTTGCCGCATGCACGAGCCCAAGAATTGTCGGGCTTGTCGGTGGCCAGTGGCGGCTGGTTGTTTCAGCAAGGGGGCTGGTTGCACCCCGCAGGCTTGGCCGCCTTGTTGTTGAAAGAGGCGCAAAAGTGGGCTGATCACCATGGTCAGACGTTGACATGCCGATGGAATCAGGTGGTGAACACCTTGAAGCCCGAAGGCGATGAGTGGGCCCTGTTCGCTGAGGCGGATGGGCCTGCGCTGGCCCGGGCGCCTTACGTGGTGCTGAGCAATGCCAATGGTCTGCATGATTTATTGAGCAGCTTGCCAGACGACCATGCCGTGGCCTTGCCACCTTTAACGCCCATTCGTGGGCAAATCACAACCTTGTCGGCCGACGCCACCGCGCGCCACGTCCAGAGGCCCCACCTGCCCGTGGCAGGCAACGGCTATGCCTTGAGCTTGCCCGATGGGCGTTTGTTGTGCGGCGCCACGACACAGCATCACGATGATTGCGCAGACGTTCGCGCCAGCGACCATGCGCACAACTTGAATCAAGCTCAGAAGTTGGGCGCCTTGCTTTCGCCCTTGGATGGCGCATCGCCCGACTTGCAAGGCCGCACGGCTTGGCGGGCGACCTCGCCCGATCGTTTGCCCCTGGTGGGGGCGCTGGCTTGGCACCCGCAGCGACTGATGACTGCAGGTCGTCGTTTGCGTTTGGATCAAACCCGGATGGTGCCGCGCGAACGCACCGATCAGGGTGGTTTGTTTGTGCTGAGCGGCTTAGGGTCACGTGGCATCACGTGGTCGATGTTGGCGGGCCAATTGCTGGCTCACTGGATGGCGGGCACCCCCAGCCCCTTGCCCCTGGATTTGCGGGATGCCCTGGATCCCGCCCGCTTCGTGGCCCGCGATCACAGCAAAGCAGCGGTATCCTCGGGTCAACATGAGTCATGACGTTTTTGTTCCCCTGGATGCCAATCAAAAGCCCCTACCCGGCTTGACCGAGCGCTTGCGCCTGGACAAATGGCTGTGGGCTGCGCGTTTTTACAAAACCCGCGCCATGGCGGCTGACGAGATCGACAAGGGGCGCATCATGGTCAACGAGCAGGTGGCCAAAGCCTCGCGAGAGCTGAAAGCCGGTGACCGGGTTGACATTCGCCAAGGCTATTTGACCCAAACCGTGGTCGTTCGGGCCCTGAGCACCGTGCGAGGGCCCGCCCCACACGCCCAGCAGCTCTACGAGGAAACCGCCGAGAGCAAACAACGCAAGCAGCAATGGCTGGAGCAACGCAAACACGCCGTGGAGCCCGCCGCGACCATTGAGCAGGGTCGCCCCACTAAAAAAGACCGGCGGCAACTGGCCGACTGGCAACGCTGGTCAGCCTCGACCGACGAATAAAGCGTTTGTTACAACTTTTTTTGTTGCCGAGCCCTTGAACTCGACAACTTCGCCCTGACATGCGCAGGGTTTTGGTAAACCAACCCATCAAAAAGACAAGATGAGCGACACGCCCGCCACCCCAGACATGGCCGCTGAAGCCGGCGCCACCAACCCCGAGCAACAAGCCGCCGGCGGTTCCCTGGAGCAGCAGCTGGCCGAGCTGCAAGCCAAACACACCGAGGTGTCTGACGCCTACCTGCGCGCCAAGGCCGAGGCTGAAAACGTCCGCCGCCGCGCGGAAGAAGAAGTCTCCAAGGTGCGCAAGTTTGCTGTGGAAGGTTTTGCCGAGAGCCTGCTGCCTATCAAAGACAGCCTGGAAGCGGCCATTGCCACCCACGCCGCCAAGCCAGACACCCCGATTGAAACCGTGCTGGAAGGCGTTCACGCCACCTTGCGCCAGTTGAGCCAAGCGCTCGAGCGCAACAAGGTGCTGGAAGTGAACCCGCCCGCTGGCACCAAGTTCGACCCCCATCAGCACCAAGCCATCAGCATGGTGCCTGCGGACCAAGAGGCCAACACCATCGTCGGCGTGCTGCAAAAAGGCTATGTGATCTCGGAGCGCGTGCTGCGCCCTGCTCTGGTCACCGTGGCTGCACCGAAATAAAAAAATCTTCAAAAAGCTGCTTGGCGGCTCTTGAAAACCCTTTCTAGAACATCACTTTAGGAACAACCGGAAGCAAACGCTTCCAGACGTTTTCCAGGAGAAACAAATAATGGGCAAGATCATTGGTATCGACTTGGGCACCACCAACTCGTGCGTGGCCATCATGGAAGGCAACACCACCAAGGTGATCGAGAACAGCGAAGGCGCTCGTACCACCCCTTCCATCATCGCTTATCAAGAAGACGGTGAAGTGCTGGTGGGCGCCTCGGCCAAGCGCCAGGCTGTGACCAACCCCAAGAACACCCTGTACGCAGTGAAGCGCCTGATTGGTCGCAAGTTCACTGAAAAGGAAGTTCAAAAGGACATCGACCTGATGCCCTTCACCATTGCTGCAGCTGACAACGGCGACGCCTGGGTGGAAGTGCGCGGCAAGAAGTACGCGCCTCCTCAAGTGTCGGCCGAAGTGCTGCGCAAGATGAAGAAGACCGCTGAAGACTACCTGGGTGAAGAAGTCACCGAGGCCGTCATCACCGTGCCTGCTTACTTCAACGACGCACAACGTCAAGCCACCAAGGACGCTGGCCGTATCGCGGGTCTGGACGTCAAGCGCATCATCAACGAACCCACTGCCGCTGCACTGGCCTTCGGTCTGGACAAGCACGGCGCTGGCGACCGCAAGATTGCCGTGTATGACTTGGGCGGCGGTACCTTCGACGTCTCCATCATCGAAATCGCCGACGTGGACGGCGAAAAGCAGTTCGAAGTGCTGTCGACCAACGGCGACACCTTCCTGGGCGGTGAAGACTTCGACCAACGCATCATCGACTACATCATCAGCGAGTTCAAGAAAGAGTCCGGCGTTGACCTGACCAAGGACGTGCTGGCTCTGCAGCGTCTGAAGGAAGCCGCTGAAAAGGCCAAGATCGAGCTGTCGAACTCCTCGCAGACCGATGTGAACCTGCCTTACATCACCGCTGACGCCACCGGTCCGAAGCACTTGAACATCAAGCTGACCCGCGCCAAGCTGGAGTCGCTGGTGGAAGACCTGATCGAGCGCACCATTGCGCCATGCCGCACCGCCATCAAGGACGCTGGCGTGAACGTGGCCGACATCCAGGACGTGATCCTGGTGGGTGGTATGACCCGCATGCCCAAGGTGCAAGAGAAGGTCAAGGAGTTCTTCGGCAAGGACCCACGCAAGGACGTGAACCCTGACGAAGCCGTGGCCGTGGGTGCTGCTGTGCAAGGTCAGGTTCTGGCCGGTGACCGCACCGACGTGCTGCTGCTGGACGTGACCCCTCTGTCCCTGGGTATCGAAACCATGGGCGGCGTCATGACCAAGATGATCGCCAAGAACACCACCATCCCCACCAAGTTCGCCCAAACCTTCTCCACAGCTGACGACAACCAGCCTGCTGTGACCATCAAGGTCTTCCAAGGCGAGCGTGAGCTGGCTGCTGGCAACAAGATGCTGGGTGAGTTCAACCTGGAAGGCATCCCACCTGCACCACGCGGCGTGCCACAAATCGAAGTCGGCTTCGACATCGACGCCAACGGTATCCTGCACGTGAGCGCCAAGGACAAGGGCACCGGCAAGGAAAACAAGATCACCATCAAGGCCAACTCTGGTCTGTCTGAAGAAGAAATTCAGAAGATGGTGAAGGACGCCGAGCTGAACGCCGCCGAGGACAAGAAGAAGGTCGAACTGGTTCAAGCCAAGAACCAAGGCGATGCACTGGTCCACAGCGTGCGCAAGTCTTTGACCGAATACGGCGACAAGCTGGACGCAGGCGAAAAGGACAAGATCGAAGCCGCGATCAAGGATGTGGAAGAAGCCCTGAAGGGTGAATCCAAGGAAGACATCGAGGCCAAGACCAATGCCCTGATGACTGCCTCGCAGAAGCTGGGCGAAAAGATGTACGCTGACATGCAGGCTGCCCAAGGCGCTGCCGGTGCCGAAGGTGCTGGCGCTCAAAGTGCCGAGCAAGCCAAGCCTGCTGACGACAACGTGGTCGACGCCGAGTTCAAGGAAGTCAAGAAGGACTGATCTGACAAAGGCTCTCGCCTAGGGGCACAGGCCGCGTGAGCTACTGGCTCATGCCCTGTGCCTTTGTTGGATCTGGACCGGATACGAACACATCATGGCAAAACGCGATTTTTATGAAGTCCTCGGCCTCGCCAAAGGCGCGTCCGACGACGAGATCAAGAAGGCCTACCGCAAGCTGGCCATGAAATATCACCCTGACCGCAATCAGGGTGACAAGGCCAAGGAAGCCGAAGAGAAGTTCAAGGAGGTCAAAGAGGCCTACGAGATGCTCTCCGACCCCAAAAAGCGCCAGGCCTATGACCAATTCGGCCACGCCGGTGTCGACCCCAATATGGGTGGCGGCGGTGGTGGTGGCTTCAGCGGTGGATTCGCTGATGCGTTTGGCGACATCTTTGGCGATATTTTTGGCCAAGGTGGTGGCCGTCGTGGTGGTGGCCCGCAGGTTTACCGTGGCAACGACTTGTCGTACGCCATGGAAATCACCCTGGAAGAAGCCGCTGCTGGCAAAGACACCCAGATTCGCATTCCCTCTTGGGAAGAATGTGACACCTGTCATGGCTCGGGCGCCAAGCCTGGCACCAGCGCCAAGACCTGCACGACCTGTAATGGCTCGGGCACGGTTCACATGCGCCAAGGCTTCTTCAGCGTGCAGCAAACCTGCCCGCACTGCCGCGGCACAGGCAAGATCATTCCTGAGCCCTGCACCAGCTGTCATGGCCAAGGCAAGATCAAGAAAACCAAGACTTTGGAAGTCAAGATCCCAGCCGGTATCAACGAAGGCATGCGCATTCGTTCCGCTGGCAATGGCGAACCTGGCACCAATGGCGGCCCAGCTGGCGATCTCTACATCGAGATTCGCATCAAGCAGCACGAGATCTTCGAGCGTGATGGTGACGACTTGCACTGCACCGTGCCCGTGCAACTGACCTCGGCCGCACTGGGCGGCACGATTGAAGTGCCGACACTGGGCGGCAAGGCCGAAATCGAGATCCCTGAAGGCACGCAGCACGGCAAGACCTTCCGCCTGCGTGGCAAGGGCATCAAGGGCCTGCGTTCCAGCTACCCCGGTGATCTCTACTGCCACATCCAAGTCGAAACGCCGGTCAAGCTCACAGAGCATCAGCGCAAGCTGCTCAAAGAACTGGATGAGTCGTTCCGCAAAGGCGGCGAAAAGCACTCGCCCAACGCCAAGAGTTGGACCGACCGTGTGAAGAACATCTTCAAGTGATTTTTGTCACGAACAAGCAAGGCACCTTCGGGTGCCTTTTTTCATGCCGAAAGAAAAGGTGTGATGCCCTGCCTCAAGTCAACGGCTACACAAGCCGACATCTGAACGATCGAAGCCGATAACCAGACGCCATTCAAGGGAAGACATCAGCATGGCCGTTCAGACTCCATATTCAGGCATTCAAGCGCTGATCATCGATGACATGGCAGCGCAACAGTCAACGCTGCGTAGTCATCTGGCCATGTTGGGCATTCCCAAATCAGATGTGGCCAGCAATCCGCAAGACGCGATTCGGCTACTGAAAAGCCGTCCTTATGGGCTTGTTCTGTGTGACTACAACCTGAACCACAAAACCGACGGTCAGCAGTTGTTTGAATACTTGCGTGACAACGACCTGCTCGCGCCTGATTGTCTGTTTTTCATGATCACGGCCGAGAGCACCTACGCCTCTGTGGCCGCCGCCACGGAGCATCGCCCCGACGCCTACCTGCTCAAACCCGCCACCGCTGCAGACATCGGTGATCGCTTGAAGGTGCACCTCGAGAAGCGAACCGCTCTGCAACGCATCAACGACAAGCTCAAGCGCGAAGACTATCAAGGCGCGTTGGAGTCGTGTGACATTTTGCTAGAGGCGCAGAACCGTTGGTATGCGCAGGCCCTGCAGATCAAGGGCCAGACCTTGTTGAAGCTCAGCAAAAACGAAGAGGCCAAGGAACTGTATCGCTCAACCCTGGAAAAGCGACCAGAGCTGGTGTGGGCCCAATTGGGGCTGGCGCGCGCTTACAAAGCCTGCGGGCAGTTGGACGACGCACAGAAACTGGCCAGACGCATCATCGAATCTCCCGAGGGCGACAAGAATGTCGCCGCCTATGAGATCGTGGCGGAGACCCTCGAAGCACAAGGCGATCCGCAGGCGGCCATGTGGGTGCTGCGCGATGCCGCCACCGTGATTCCTTCAGCGCGACGCCAGCGTATTGCGGGCGAAAGCGCTTATCGAAACGGCGATCTCGATGGCGCCAAGGCCATGCTGAGCCAAGTGCACAAGTTGACCAAGGGCTCGGTGGTGTCTCAATCGCAAGATGCGCTGTTGCTGGCGCAAGTGATGGTTGACAACGGCGAGCCCAATGATGCGCTCAAGCTGTTGGCCGAGGTGGCGCCAGACCAACGCAACAACGCCGCATTCAACGGCGTGGCCTTGTCGATTCAAGCCCAGGCCGAAGTCCGCGCCGGCAAGCTGGACGAGGCTGAAAAGACGTTGGAAAAAGCCCGGGCTACCTTCCGCAAGGGCAAGGCTGACCTCGCATCCATGGCCTTGGCCAAAGCGGAACTACTCGCCGGCCATGAAGACAAGGGCTTGAGCATCCTCAACAGCGTGGTGGCTGCTGACCACGAGAACGGACGCGTCAAACAACTGGTGAGCAACACCTTGCGCAGCACCGGCCATGCGGACAAAGTGCAATCGGTGGTCGAGGGCCGCGCCGCGGCCCTCGAGGCGCAGGTCAAAGATGCCCGCAAACTGCTGCGCGACAGCCAGATCGACGAGGCGGTGGCCGCCATCGAGTTGGCCGTGGAGACCTATCCCGAGAACACCGGCGTCCTGCTGCAGGCCACCCAGATCAACTGCATGGCGCTGCGCTTGAAGAAGGAATACAACGCCGACATGATCGAGCGCGTGCGCCAGTACCTGATCCGCTTGGAGCAACTCATGCCAGGCAACGACCGCGTCACCAAGATGCGCTCGTATTTCCGCGAAACCAAGAGCGACCTGGAAGCCGCGCAGGCCCACTGAGCGCATGTCTGCGACCCCCGCCACCCTGATTGCGCACGACCTCAAGAACGCGCTGGCGGCCTTGGAGGACGAATTGGCCATGTTGGCCGATCAGCCTGATGCGAAGTTGGCCCGGCAGGCGCATGAGCGCTGCAGCATGTTGCGGCGCGAATTGGTTCAGTTCCTGATGGTGTACGGTAGCGAGGGCACGCTGCGCGCGCGCAGCGAAGACGAGTCGCCGCAACAGTTACTAGAAACCGTGAAGCAGTTGGCACTGGAGCGTTATCAGCGTGCTGACAAGCAGGTGCGCATCGCCCTCTCTGCGCCGCCGGACGATGCTGCCTATTGGTATCTGGACGCGAGACTGGTCAAACTGGCCCTGGACGCTGCGATCCACAATGCTTTCCGCTTTGCGACAAGCGAGATCACGCTGTCGGTACAGCGACGCGAGAGCTATCTGGTCTTATGTGTGGAAGACGATGGACCGGGTCTGGGCACAGCCGATGCCCATCCCTCCTCGACGGGCCTGGGCACGGACCTGTGTCGCCAAGTGGCCCAAGCGCATGTCAGCGGCGAACGTGTCGGTCGGATTAAGCTGACATCAGGGGCTCGCGGCGGTGCTCGATTTGAGCTGTGGCTGCCCTGAAACTCAAGTCTGCGGTCCATATGCCGAAAAACGATCATTCCCCAAAGCAACGGGTGAACGAGACATGATTTTCGCTTGAGGCCAGCTATGGACGCACTGTATCCCGGAGTTGAAGAGTGCCGCGCTCTGATCGTAGACGGAAACCACACGTCTCGGAGCATTCTGGCCGCTCAGCTTCGTGACATGGGTATCGGTGCAGTCATTCAAAGTGCCCGCCCACAGGATGCTCGGGTCAAGCTGGAGCACGCCACGTTCGACGTGGTGCTGTGCGATTATCACTTCGAGAACTGCGAATACAGCGGGCAAGACCTGTTGGATGACTTGCGTCGAGAGCAATTGCTGCCCTACTTCACCACCTTTGTGATGGTGACCGGTGAGGCCAGCTACAACAAGGTGGCCGAAGCTGCTGAATCGGCGCTCGATAGTTACATCGTCAAACCATATTCAGCGGCGTCCTTAGGTGAGCGTTTGATCCTGGCGCGTAAACGCAAGATTGCGTTGCAGCAGGTCTTTGAAGCGCTGGAGGCCGGCAAAACCGAGTTGGCGGCAGCCCTGTGCGTACGGCGATTCACTGACAACCTGCCCTACGGGCTATATGCTGCGCGCATTGGTGGCGAGTTGTATATCCGCATGGGCAAGCACGCTGAAGCCAAGGCGCTGTACCAAAAAGTCATGGAGCGTGAAACACCTCCCGCGTGGGCTCGCCTGGGGTTGGCTCGAACGCTGTTAGAAAGTCAGCAAGCCCCTCAAGCCAAGCGCGTGCTGGAGACCTTGGTCAAAGATGCGCCTGACTTTGCCGAAGGTCACGATTTGCTGGGCAAGCTGCAAGTAGATCAAGGTGACCTGAGCGACGCGATGAGCACGTTCAAGAACGCCTGGGAGATCACACCCAGCTCGATCACACGCAACGCCAAGCTGGGAGCTATTTCGTTCTACATGGGCGAAGCCGAGGACGCCAAACGGCCGCTGGAACGCGCCGCCGCACTCGGTTCTGGCTCCAAGATGTTCGACAACCAGTCCCTGATGTTGCTGGCCTTTGTTCGCTACGACGCCAAAGACTCCAAGGGGGTTCGTCGTTGCTTGCACTCACTGGAGCACACACTGAACAAGAAGCCCAAGGACGCCCGATTGCTGCGCCAAATCGACATCGTCAAGATCTTGCTGATGCTGGCGGAGCGCCACACCGAAGCCGCCAAATCGGAAATGTTCACCTTGGGGCGACATCTCGACGCCCCAGACCTGGATGTGGAAGGCGCGTGCAACATCTTGTCGATGTTGGCGCGCATGCCTTCAGAAACCGCGCGGGGTGAACGGGCCAAACAATGGGTCGAGCAACTGGCTTGGCGCTACAGCGGCAACAAGGCCGCGGGCCAATTGTTGGTCGCCGCGAGCGACAAACTGCCCGAACAACATGACCAAGTGATTGCTGTGTTGGCCCAGGCCCAAGCCGCCGTTCAGAACGCCCTGACCTACGCGTTGGCCGGCGAACGCCGCCACACTGTGGTGGAGTTGATCAATCTGTCCAAGAAATGGCGCAACGCCAAGTGGGCAGAAATGGCTGCCCATGCGCTGGAACGCCACAAAGCGCATATTCCTGATGCCGACGCATTGGCCGATCTCATCAAGGACCTCAAGGGCGACTTCTCTGGCACGCCTGCCAAATTGCCGCTCGGCAATGAAGACGGCCGCCAAACTGGCGGCCTGTCCTTGCGCATTCAGCACTCTCAGGCCGAAATCAAGCCTGAGGAGCATGCAACAGCGTGATCAGATGTCGGCTTTGACGCAGTCGACGTAGTACCGAACGCCACTGCCCTCCACTTCCTGGGCCACGAGACCGTGCACATCGGTCGCAAAGCCTGGGAAGCGGGTGTTGAAGTCGCGGGCGAACTTCAGGAAGTCGACGATCTTCTTGTTGAAGCGCTCACCGGGAATCAACAATGGGATACCGGGTGGGTACGGCGTCAACAGCGATGTGGTGATGCGGCCTTCCAACTGATCGATTTCCACGCGCTCGGTCTGACGACGTGCAATGCACGCATAGGCGTCAGAAGGCTTCATGGCAGGCTCCAGGCCCGACAGGTAGACCTCGGTGGTCAGGCGTGCGATGTCGCCCTTCGCATAGGCCTCGTGAACGGCTTGGCACAAGTCCTTCAAGCCCATGCGCTCATAGCGTGGGTACTTCTTGCAGAACTCGGGCACGACGCGCCACAGGGGTTGGTTCTTGTCGTAGTCGTCCTTGAACTGCTGCAGCGCGGTCAACATGGTGTTCCAACGGCCCTTGGTGATGCCGATGGTGAACATGATGAAGAAGCTGTAGAGGCCGGTCTTTTCGACCACCACGCCGTGTTCGGCCAAATACTTGGTCACGATGGAGGCTGGGATACCGGTCTTGGCGAACTTGCCAGACACATCCAGGCCCGGGGTGATGATGGTCGACTTGATCGGGTCGAGCATATTGAAGCCTTCGGCCAGGTTGCCGAAGCCGTGCCACTTTTCATTGGCCTTCAACACCCAGTCACTGGGCTTGCCGATGTCTTCGGTGACCAGCTTGTCCGGGCCCCAGACCTTGAACCACCAGTCCTTGCCGTATTCCTTGTCGACCTTGCGCATGGCGCGGCGGAAGTCCAAGGCTTCCTTGATGGACTCTTCCACCAGGGCGGTACCACCGGGAGGCTCCATCATGGCAGCCGCCACGTCGCACGACGCGATGATCGCGTACTGCGGCGAGGTGGAGGTGTGCATCAGGTAGGCCTCATTGAAGAGGTTGCGGTCCAGCGGCACGTTTTGCGAGTCTTGCACCAACACGTGTGAGGCCTGGGAGATACCGGCCAGCAGCTTGTGGGTGGACTGGGTGGCGTACACCACGGCGTTCTTCGGGCGACCACGGCCCTTGCCCATGGCGTGGTACATGCCATAGAACTTGTGGAAGGCCGCGTGGGGCAACCAGGCTTCGTCGAAGTGCAGGTTGTCGATCCAGCCGTCGAGCATGCCCTTGATGGTCTCGGTGTTGTAGAGCACGCCGTCGTAGGTGCTCTGCGTCAGGGTCATGATGCGGGGCTTGACCTTCTTGGGGTCCACACCCTTCAGCAAGGGGTTGGCCGCGATCTTCTTGCGGATGTTGGCCGGTTCAAACTCGCTTTGCGGGATGGGGCCGATGATGCCGAAGTGGTTACGCGTGGGCGTCATGAACACGGGGATGGCCCCGGTCATGATGATGCTGTGCAGGATGGACTTGTGGCAGTTGCGGTCAACCACCACCACGTCGCCAGGGGCCACAGTGTGGTGCCACACCATCTTGTTGGATGTGGAGGTGCCGTTGGTCACGAAGAAGCAGTGGTCCGCGTTGAAGATGCGCGCGGCATTCTTCTCGGACTCGGCCACGGGGCCCGTGTGATCCAGCAGCTGGCCCAACTCTTCCACCGCGTTGCACACGTCGGCGCGCAACATGTTTTCACCAAAGAACTGGTGGAACATCTGGCCCACGGGGCTCTTCAGGAAGGCCACGCCACCGGAGTGACCGGGGCAGTGCCAGGAGTAAGACCCGTCTTGGGCGTAGTCCATCAAGGCCTTGAAGAAAGGCGGCGCCAAGCCATCCAGGTAGCTCTTGGCTTCGCGGATGATGTGACGGGCCACGAACTCGGGCGTGTCTTCAAACATGTGAATGAAGCCATGCAGTTCGCGCAGGATGTCGTTGGGGATGTGCTCGGAGGTACGCGTTTCGCCGTACAGGTAGATCGGGATGTCGTTGTTCTTGAAGCGAATTTCTTCAATGAACTTGCGCAGGTTCAGCACAGCCGGGTCCAGCTCAGGACCAGGCGTGAACTCTTCGTCGTCAATCGACAAGATGAAGGCGCTGGCACGGCTTTGCTGTTGCGCAAACTGCGACAGGTCACCGTAACTGGTGACGCCCAGAACCTCAAAGCCTTCCTTCTGGATGGCGTCTGCCAAGGCTCGGATCCCCAGACCGGAGGTGTTTTCCGAGCGGAAGTCCTCGTCAATGATGACGACGGGAAAATGAAAACGCAGCATGGCCAGTTCCTTGAGGCTAGGCGATGAAAAAATCCAAGATCGCGAAGTGTAGGGTCTCTTGGGCCTCGTTTTGTTGACTTGGCGCCGAAAGGGATCTCAAAAAGCCGGATTTTTCAAGCGCGTGTCAGCTCAGGTCTGGGCGCGTGCCCGCTGCGAGGATTTGCTTCAAGCCCTCTTCGTCGAGGATGCGGATGCCCAGGTCCTGCGCTTTGTCGAGTTTGCTGCCCGCTTCGGCGCCCGCCACGACAAAATGCGTCTTCTTGGACACCGATCCGGCGCACTTGCCGCCCGCTGCTTCGATCATGGCCTTGGCCTCGTCACGCGACAAATTAGGCAAGGTGCCCGTGAGCACGAAGGTGAGCCCATACAAGGGCAAGGTGGTGGGGTCCACACTTCCCGGCTCCGATTCTTCCCAATGCACGCCGGCCGCACGCAGCTGCTCCACCACTTCGCGGTTGTGTGCTTGGTCGAAGAACGTCCGGATGCTTTGCGCTACCACCGGCCCCACATCGTTGACATGAAGCAGTTGCTCGACGCTGGCGTCCATCAACTTGTCGATCTGGCCAAAATGTTTAGCCAAGTCTTTGGCCGTGGCCTCACCCACGTGCCGAATGCCTAAGCCAAACAGAAAGCGCGGCAAGGTGGTGTGTTTGCTCTTCTCCAGCGCATCCACGATGTTCTGGGCACTCTTCTCCGCCATGCGGTCGAGCGCAGCCAGCTTGAGCAGGCCCAGCTTGTAGAGGTCGGGCAGGGTTCTGACCAAACCGCCATCAATCAATTGGTCGACCAACTTCTCGCCCAGGCCTTCGATGTCGAGCGCACGCCGTTGGGCAAAGTGCAGCAAAGCCTGCTTGCGTTGGGCCGCGCAAAACAGGCCGCCAGTACAACGGTGGTCGACCTCGCCTGGTTCACGCACGACGGCACTGCCGCAAACAGGACACTGCAGCGGCATGCGGAAGTTAGGTACATAAGCAGCGCGCTGCGCCGCCACCACGCCCACCACTTCTGGGATGACGTCACCCGCACGCCGCACAATGACCGTGTCCCCTACCCTGGCCCCTTTGCGGCGCAACTCAAACAGGTTGTGCAAGGTGGCATTCGTGACGGTGACACCACCCACGAACACGGGCTTCAGCCGGGCGACCGGTGTGAGTTTGCCGGTGCGGCCCACTTGGATGTCGATGGCTTCGACTTGGGTCAGCTGCTCTTGGGCTGGGTATTTGTGTGCGACGGCCCAGCGGGGTTCACGCGTCACGAACCCAAGTCGTTCCTGCAAAGCCCGGCTGTTGACTTTGTAGACCACCCCATCGATGTCAAAGGGCAACTGGTCACGTTGTGCGCCCATGGCGCGGTGGAAAGCCACCAAACCTTGATCGCCCACCGCACCTTGTGCCACGGCCCGATGATGGCAAACGGGCAAACCCATTTTGATCAAACCATCAAGCATGGCGCTGTGGGTAGCAGGCACGTCCCACCCCACCACTTCTCCCAAGCCATAGGCGAAAAAGCTCAAAGGCCGCTGGGCCGCAATGTGCGGGTCCAATTGACGCACGGCACCGGCTGCCGCATTGCGTGGGTTGACAAAGGTTTTATCGCCGTGTTCGCGCTGGCGCTCGTTCAGCCGCTCAAAGTCGTCGCGGCGCATGTAAACCTCGCCGCGCACCTCCAGCACATCGGCTTGCACGCCATGCAGGCGCAAGGGAATCTGACCAATAGTGCGAATGTTTTGCGTGACGTCTTCGCCGACCTCGCCATCACCGCGCGTGGCAGCGCGCACCAGCACGCCACGTTCGTATCGCAGGTTGATGGCCAAGCCGTCAAACTTCAATTCCGCCGCGTATTCCACCGGAGGCGCGTCGGGCGTCAGGCCCAATTCGCGCCGAACGCGGGCATCAAAGGCCTCCGCGCCCGAGGCTTCAGTGTCCGTTTCGGTGCGAATCGACAGCATGGGCACGGCGTGTTTGACCGGCGCAAAGCCATCCAAGACACGGCCCAAGACCCGTTGCGTGGGTGAGTCGGGGGTCAACAATTCAGGGTGCGCCGACTCCAACGCCGACAACTCGTTGAACAAGCGGTCGTATTCGGCATCGGGGATCTGCGGGGCGTCCAGCACGTAGTACTGGTGCGCATGATGATGCAGTTGCTCTCGCAATTGCGCCGCACGGGCTGGCAGAGACAAGGTGTCGCCGTTGGGGGCACCGGCGTCTGCAGCGCCACCGAATAAGTCTGGTTGTGCCATGCCTTGGCCTGCTGGCGCGATCAGCTGAACAAGCGCCGTGTGGCGGGCGAACCTGCGGCCAGGTCTCGTGCCGACAAGGCTTGATACAGGCGGGTCAACTCGCCTTCAATCGAGGCAAACGCGGCTGGGGTGAACAGGTTGCCCTGGTCGTCCACCATCGCTGCGTCCAGGGCAATCGACAGGGCTTCGCCCGCAGCGCACCAAGCTTTGAACGGCTCTTGGGCTTCTGATGTTTGGGGCACGTCAAAGGCCAACACCACTTCGCGCAGCGTCGATTGATCGGGGTCGTCAGCGAAAGCGGCCTGGGCGTCAAACTGCAGGGTCAACACGGGTGGCGCGCCCTCCTCGCTGGCGGGCAACACCAATCGACCAGGCAATGCGCCCGGCACAAAGCCATGACGCGCGGCTTGCTGCTGAACGTAGCCCACAGACCAGGCGCTGCCACGCGCATACAAGCGCAAGGCCAACTGCGCATCGTGGTCGCAACCGAACTGATCCAGTTCTTTGGCGTGGGCCACCACATCCAACATGTCTGGGAACACCACACCGCCACCCAATCCATCAGCCATGGCCTGAACTTTTTGAACGAACTCGGAATATTCGATTTCGTTCAAAGCGCCAGTTCGGTTGGCCAACAAGACACCGGCCTGCAATTCGCTGTAGGTCACGCCAGCTTGCGGGGCTTCCCACTCGGCGCAATCGGTGCGCAAACCTTCAATCAACATGGGCTTGCTACCGGCGCGACGGGTGCTGGGCATGTGCGCCAGGATCATGTCGCCGGTCAAAGGATGTTCCAGCGAAATGGTGGCGATGGCATCCACCAAGGCGTCCAGGCGAGCGCCGCCTTTGCGTAACTGGGGCAACGGCGGGACTTCGGGGCCGTCGTCGCCTTGCAGATCCGTGGGCACGGTGTCAGCCATGGACAAATCAGCGTCGCCAGCCACAGGCTCCAGGCCCGCACGCTTGGGTGCCAACCGGGCCATTTTGCGAGAGGTCCACGCGCCATGGGCCACCACAGCGGCCAACACGGCCCCACCCAAGATGGCCAGATAGATGGTCAGAGAGTCGTTCATGTTTGAATGATCCGTATCAAGCAGCGTGGGCCATGCCAATCGCGGCTTCCATGTCCACGGCCACGATGCGGGACACACCTTGTTCTTGCATCGTCACCCCCACCAGTTGCTCGGCCATCTCCATTGCAATCTTGTTGTGCGAGATGAAGAGGAACTGGGTGCCCGCCGACATACTCTTGACCAAACGAGCGTAGCGCTCGGTGTTGGCGTCATCAAGCGGCGCATCCACTTCGTCGAGCAAGCAGAATGGCGCGGGGTTGAGTTGGAAGATCGCAAACACCAGTGCGATCGCTGTCAGTGCTTTTTCACCGCCCGACAGCAAGTGGATGGTGCTGTTTTTCTTGCCCGGTGGGTGGGCCATCACCTGCACGCCTGCGTCGAGGATTTCGTCGCCCGTCATCACCAGCTTGGCGCTGCCGCCGCCAAACAAGCTGGGGAACATGCGGCCAAAGTGTTCGTTAACGGTGTTGAACGTGGCACCCAGCAGATCACGCGTTTCCAGGTCGATCTTGTGGATGGCGTCTTCCAGGGTGTTGATGGCGTCGAGCAAGTCGGCGTTTTGCGAATCCAGGAAGCCCTTGCGTTCGCGGGCGGCTGTCAACTCATCCAAAGCTGCCAGGTTGACCGCACCCAGCGCCGCGATTTCGCGTTGGATGCGATCGATTTCCGTTTGCAAGCCGTAGAGCTTGACGCCGTCTTGTTCGATCTGAGCAGCCAAAGCCTCCAGATTCACTTCGGCCGCGGCCAACTGCTCCATGTATTGCGCGCCACCCAAGGAGGCCGCTTGCTCTTCCAGTTGCAGCTTGGTGATCTGATCGCGCAGCGGTTGCAGGCTGCGCTCAAACTCCATGCGCTGCTCATCGGCACGGCGCAACTGCGCTGACAAGTCCTCGTAGCGGGCACGTGTTTGCGCCAGCAGGCCTTCTTTTTCAACGCGTACCGCAATGGCTTCGTCCAAACCGGCTTGTGCAGTGGTATCGCTCAATACGGCCAGTTCTTCTTGCAACTGAACCGCCGAGGCTTGATTGGATTGGATCTGCTGCTGAGCGGTTTCAATGCTGCGCTGCAGTTCGCCACGACGCGACGCCATCGTACGCGCGCTGAACTGAGCCTCTTGGGCTTGGCGCTCGAGCGCACGCGATTGTTCGCGGGCTTGGTTGAGCTTGCGCTCGGCCTCGATCACATGCTCTTCCAATTGGGCATGCTTTTCTTGTGCGTCGGCCAGACTCAAATCGAGTTCTTCAAAGCGTGCCTCGCCGGTGGCGCGGCGCTCTTGCAACTCATCCAGTTGCGCATCGATTTCAGCAATCTCGCCTTGGATTTGCTCGCGGCGGCTGTTGGTTTGCTGCGCTTGCTGCGTCAGGCGCAGCACTTCCACTTGCAACTGGTGCGTGCGCTGCTGAATCTCGCTGGCTTCTCGGCGCACGGCAGACAAGCGTTGCGATGCATCGGAATAAGCAGCCTCGGCGCGGATCAACGCAGCCCGAGCATCATCTGCCAACATCGACTGGGCGCGAACCTGTTTTTCCAGGTTTTCAATCTCTTGCGCACGGGCCAGCATGCCAGCCTGTTCAGAGTCAGGCGCATAGAAGGTGACGGCAAACTGGCTGACGGTGTGCCCAGCGCGGGTCATGATGACCTCGCCATGCGTCAGTTTGCTGCGGTTGGCCAGCGCTTCTTCCATCGACGCAGCCGTGTAGACGCCTTCCAGCCAATCGTTCATCAGGGCCTTCAGGCCTTCATCTGACAAACGCAACAGGTCTGACAACTTGGGCAGCGTGTGATGCGTGTTCTGGATCGCCTGCTGCGGCAAGCTGTAGAACGCCAGCTTGGCGGGTGGCGCATCGTGCTCAAAAGCACGCACGGTGTCGACGCGGCCCACTTCGAGCGCAGACAGGCGTTCGCGCAGGGCGGATTCGAGCGCGTTTTCCCAGCCTGCCTCAATGTGAATGCGTGTCCACAGACCTTGCAAGCTATCGAGCCCATGCTTGCTCAACCAAGGCTTGAGCTTTCCTTCGGTTTGCACCTTTTCTTGCAAGGCACGCAATGCTTCCAAGCGAGCGGTCAGCTCAGCATGCTTGGCGGTTTGCGCATTGGCTTCCTGTTGCTGACTCTTCCGGGCTTCATCCAGCGCAGGCACCGTGTCGGTCAACTCACCCAGTTGGGCCTCATGCAAGGCTTGCTCTTCTTGCGCAGACTCGAGCTGGCGGCTCAAATCGGTGAGCTTCAACTCATCCGGGGCGGCCAGGCTTTGCTTCTCGGTGTTCAGCCGTTCACGCCGAACATTGAGTTGGCGGGATTGATCGTCGATGTTGCGCGATTCGGCCGCCAGCAATTGAATTTGCTGTTGCACTTGGCCTGCCACGCCACGTTGCTCATTGGCGCGTTGGGTGGCCGAGCGAACGGCATCTTCAAATGAGGGCACATTGGCCGCTAGCTCTTCGGCCTGCGCAGCCAGAATCTCGGCCTGCTCTTCGGCAGCGGCCATGCGCTCCGCCAATTCTTCCAGCTCGAATTCAGCGCTGGCGCGGCGCTCGGCCCACTGCTCGTTTTGGGCTTTCAGCTCAGCCAGGCGTTGTTCCACGCGTTGGCGGCCCTCAACCACATAGCGAATGCGTTCTTCCAACCGGCTCACCGCTAAATTGGCTTCCGCCAGCACGCCTTGGGCGGTATGCAACTCATCGCTGACCGCATAGTGGTCTTGACGCACATGCTCCAACTCCGCTTCGACATGGCGCAATTCAGCCAAGCGACCTTCTAAAGCATTGGTGGCTTCAGAAATGGCTTGTTGAACCCGTGAGGACTCCGCCGATGCGTCGCGATGCTTCAAGAACCAAAGCTGATGCAGCTTGGTGGTGCCCTGCTCTTGCAAGGCGTGATAGCGGGTGGCGACCTCGGCTTGCTTTTCGAGCTTCTCGAGGTTGTTGTTCAACTCGCGCAGGATGTCTTCCACACGAGTCAAGTTCTCGCGGGTGTCCTTCAAACGGTTTTCAGTTTCGCGGCGACGCTCTTTGTACTTGGAGACGCCTGCGGCTTCTTCCAGAAACAAGCGCAGCTCTTCCGGCTTGGATTCGATGATCCGGCTGATGGTGCCCTGACCAATGATTGCGTAAGCGCGCGGGCCCAGGCCCGTACCCAAGAACACGTCCTGGACGTCGCGGCGGCGCACAGGCTGGTTGTTGATGAAGTAGCTGGAGGTGCCATCACGGGTCAACACGCGTTTGACCGCGATTTCGGCGAACTGATTCCACTGACCGCCGGCCCGGGCATCTTCGTTGCTGAACACCAGTTCCACACTGGCGCGGCTGGCAGGTTTGCGATTACCTGATCCGTTGAAGATCACGTCCTGCATCGACTCGCCGCGCAATTCGGAGGCTTTGGACTCCCCCAGCACCCAGCGCACGGCATCCATGATGTTGGATTTGCCGCAGCCGTTTGGCCCCACCACGCCCACCAGTTGGCCGGGCAACTGGAAGTGCGTCGGTTCGGCAAAAGACTTGAAGCCTGAGAGCTTGATCGAATTGAGGCGCATGCGAAAAGCGAGTTCACTCGGACGGTTTGAGGCTGCAAAACTGCCGCTAAGTCTTTGATTTATTTACCAAAAACACGCGTTTCGCAAACCAAAATCAACCGGAGATGATAGCATTGGCGTTTCCCATCTTTGATTTGTCGTGGCGCGGATCCGTGTCACGGCGTAAACACGTTGTTGACCATGGCCAAAAAAGCCCCTGCCGCGCCCGCCAAGACGCCTGCTCGTACACCTCGTTCCAAGTCTGCCAAAGCTTCCCCAGCTGATCTGGTGGTGGGCGAGCGCGTCAAACCAAACACGCCACCTTCAGCGCCTGCGCGCAAGCTGGACGTGTTTGATAACCCCAATCCGGGGCGCGACTACGTCATCCAATTCCAGGTGCCAGAGTTCACCTGCTTCTGCCCCCTGACGGGTCAGCCTGACTTCGCCCACTTCACCATCGACTGCATCGCCGACAAACTGTGTATCGAGCTCAAGAGCTTGAAGATGTACATGTGGAGCTACCGCAATGAGGGCGCCTTCCACGAGAAAGTCACCAACGACATCCTGGAAGACATGGTCAAGGCCATCAACCCACGCTACTTGCGCATCACCGCCAAGTGGTATGTGCGTGGTGGCATCTACACCAACGTGGTGGTGGAACACCGCAAAAAGGGTTGGAAGCCACAGCCTCGCGTCGACTTGCCCACACACTCGCAAGAGACTGGCCTGCTGGGTTAAGAGCCATGACTGACCTCACCTGGTGGTGGCAGGCCGCCTCGGTCTTGCTGCTTCTAGGGGTGGCTGCAGCGTTCAAGCCGTGGGCGGTGTTGAAACACCAACCGCTGCAAAGCCCGTGGCTGGCTGCCATGGTGGTACTGCCCTGGGTTTGGAGCCTGCAGCACATGCTGCCCAGTGCGGTGTCCGCATTTCGCGTGGGCGGTGCGTGTTTGTTGGTGTTGATGTTCGGCTGGCCCTTGGCCATCTGGAGCGTGCCTTTGCTGGCGCTCGGATCGGTATTGCTGGCCCAGTACGGCCCCAACTTTGCTGCGGCCCCGCCGCCCGCAGAGTTGTCAGTGTTATTCCAGCGCTGGGTAGACATGGCGCCCGTGATGTTGTGGTCGGGCATGGTTCCCGCGACCATGGCCTTGCTGATCGGTTTGCTGATGCGGCGGTTCCTGCCCGCCCACCTTTTCGTCTACATCTTGGGTCGGGCCTTTTTTGGCACGGCCTTGGCCATCACCGCCACAGGCGTGCTGGGGTGGATCGCGCAGCGCGTGCCCCCCACCATGAACACCGAGGAGTGGCTACTGGGCCATTGGCTTTTGGGCTGGGGCGAGGCCATCAGCACGGGCATGCTCACGGCCATTTTTGTCGCATTCAAACCGCATTGGTTGCTGACCTATTCCGACGCGCGATACCTGCCGGGCCCGAAGGGGCGGCCACCAAAGGGATAATCACCCCCCATGAATCCACTGCTTCAAAAACTGCAGCCCTATCCGTTTGAGCGGCTGCGTCAACTGACGGCCGACGTGAAACCTCATCCGGCCTATCGCCCCATCAGCCTGGGGATTGGCGAACCCAAGCACCCCACCCCAGAGCTGATCAAACAAGCTTTGGTGGCCTCGTTGGACGGCCTGGCCTCCTACCCCGCTACAGCGGGTGAGCCCGCGCTGCGCGAAGCATGTGCTCGCTGGATGAAGCGTCGCTACAACCTGGATTTGGATGCGGCCACGCAAATTCTGCCGGTCAACGGATCGCGCGAAGCCTTGTTTGCCCTGGCCCAAGTGGTGATTGATCCCACTCAGGCGGGTCGAAACGGAAATGCCACCCCGACCGTGGTCAGCCCGAATCCCTTCTATCAAATCTACGAAGGGGCCGCCTTGCTGGCCGGCGCCAACATTGTTTACGCCAACTCCGACCCGGCCAAAAACTTTGCCGCAGACTGGTCCAGCATTCCTGAATCGGTTTGGGCCACCACCCAACTGGTGTTTGTGTGCTCCCCAGGCAACCCCACCGGCGCGGTGATCCCATTGGACGAATGGGCCCGCCTGTTCGCGTTGAGCGACAAGTACGGCTTCGTGATCGCCTCGGACGAGTGCTACTCCGAAATCTATTTCCGCCAAGGACCTGATGCGGCCCCGCTGGGTGGTTTGGAAGCGGCCGCCAAACTGGGCCGCACCGACTTCAAACGCCTGATTGCCCTGACCAGCTTGTCCAAGCGCTCCAACGTGCCCGGCATGCGTTCGGGCTTTGTGGCGGGCGACAAAGAGCTGATCAAAGCCTTCTTGCTGTATCGCACCTATCACGGCAGTGCCATGAGCCCCACCGTGCAGCGCGCCAGCATCACCGCCTGGGACGATGAATCTCATGTGGTGGAAAACCGCCGCATGTACGCGGAGAAGTTCGAGCGCGTCACGCCCATCCTCGCTGAGGTGATGGATGTGAAGTTGCCCGATGCGAGCTTCTACCTTTGGGCAAAAGTGCCTGAGAAGTGTGGCGGCGGCAGCGACGAATGGTTCGCCCGCGAGTTGCTGGCTCAATACAATGTGGCTGTTTTGCCAGGAAGCTACTTGGCGCGCGAGGCCAACGGGGTCAACCCCGGTGCGGGCCGCGTTCGCATGGCGCTGGTGGCCGGCATCGAAGAATGTGTGGAAGCGGCGGAGCGTATCCGCGCCTTCATCCAATCCATCTGATTTTCATTTTTGACTAGAGAACAAGCATGAGTCTGCAAAACATCATCGACCAAGCCTGGGAACAACGTACCGAACTGTCGGCTGCCAGTGCTCCCGCTGAAGTGCGTGATGCCGTCAACCACATCATCGACCAACTGGACACCGGCAAGGCTCGCGTGGCTGAGAAGATCGATGGCCAGTGGGTCACCCACCAGTGGGTGAAGAAGGCCGTGCTGCTGTCCTTCCGTTTGAACGACAACGTGCCCATGGGCGACGGCCCCCTGCAGTTCTATGACAAGGTGCCTACCAAGTACGCTGGCATGACCGCAGATCAGCTGAAGGCTACGGGCGTTCGTGTGGTGCCTCCTGCTGTGGCCCGCCGCGGCAGCTTCCAAGCCAAGAACGTGATCCTGATGCCCTCCTACGTGAACATCGGCGCCTACGTCGATGAAGGCACCATGGTTGACACCTGGGCCACCGTTGGTTCTTGCGCCCAGATCGGCAAGAACGTGCACTTGTCTGGCGGCGTCGGCATTGGCGGCGTGTTGGAGCCCCTGCAAGCCAACCCCACCATCATCGAAGACAACTGCTTCATCGGCGCTCGCTCCGAAGTGGTCGAAGGCGTGATCGTGGAAGAGAACTCCGTGATCTCGATGGGCGTGTACATCGGTCAATCGACCAAGATTTACGACCGCGCCACCGGCGAAGTGAGCTACGGCCGAATCCCTGCTGGCTCCGTGGTGGTGTCGGGCAACCTGCCGTCGGCTGATGGTAAGTACAGCCTGTACTGCGCCGTGATCGTCAAGCGCGTGGATGCCCAAACTCGCTCCAAGACCAGCATCAACGATTTGCTGCGCGGCGCCTGATTACCCAGGCCCACACAATCTGTCTATTGACCCAATCAACCGGGAGAGCATTTGATGAGTGGTGGCAATCTTGAAAAGGTCCTGCGCCTGATGGCCGAGAAAAAGGCCTCTGACGTTTTCCTCTCCGCCAAGACACCCATCCTCATCAAAATCAATGGACAGATCCTGCAACTGACCGATCAGGTGCTGTCTCCCAGCCAACCGCGTCAGTTGCTGGCAGAAATGCTCTCACCCACCCAGATGGAAGAGCTGGAAGAAACGGGCGAGTTGAACATTGGTCTGGCCATTCCCGGCCTGGCCATCTACCGTTTGAGCGCGTTCAAACAACGGGGCTCGATCGCCGCGGTGTTTCGCTACATCCCGGGCGACATCCCCCCATTGGCGTCTCTGAATGTGCCTGACGTCTTGTCCAGCCTGGTGCTGGAGAAGCGCGGTTTGATTCTGGTGGCGGGTGCAACGGGCGCCGGTAAGAGCACGACCTTGGCCTCGATGCTGGAGCACCGTAACCAGCGCATGACAGGCCACATCCTCACCATCGAAGACCCGATGGAATTCTTGTTCCAAAACAAGAAGTCGGTGGTGAACCAACGTGAAGTGGGCCGCGACACCGCATCGCTGCAAATTGGCTTGAAGAACGCCTTGCGTCAGGCGCCAGATTGCATCCTGATCGGTGAAATTCGTGATCGTGAGAC
Organism: Aquabacterium sp.; assembly: GCA_046299355.1. Lineage (GTDB taxonomy): Bacteria > Pseudomonadota > Gammaproteobacteria > Burkholderiales > Burkholderiaceae_C > Aquabacterium. Next base: position 73,076 of record JBKBIO010000006.1, read on the forward strand.
CATGACGGCCGCCTTATCCTATGCGCTGTCGGGCCACTTGGTGCTGTCGACCCTGCACGCCAACAACAGCTATCAGGCCCTGGGCCGGATTCTGTCTTTCTACACCCCAGAGGCCCGTCCCGCGCTGTTGAGCGACTTGGCTGCCGGTCTCAAAGGCATCGTTTCGCAGCGTTTGCTGCGGGCGACCACCGGTGGTCGGGTGCCAGCCGTCGAGATTTTGCTCAACACCCAATTGGTCAGCGAAATGATTGCCAAGGGTGACTTTGCAGGTGTCAAGGAAGCCTTGGAGAAATCCATGGCCGAAGGCTCTCAGACCTACGAGCAAGACATCGCGCGCCTGATCAATGAAGGCCTGGTCACCCGCGATGAGGGTCTGTCGCAAGCCGACTCCCCCACCAACTTGATGTGGCGCTTGCAAAACGAGCAAGCGTCGTCATCGAAACTCATGCCCAAGGTCGAGGAGTTGGACGATGGTCCCTCCTTCACCGAAATCACGCTGGAAGTCGCCCCCGAAGATCGCGGCTTCTCGTCTACTCGCTTTTAAAGACTGAACATCATGTCTGAGACCGTGCGCCTCACCGAGGCGTTGATCTCCCTTGCCTCCGTGACACCAGAAGACGGCGGTTGCCAGGACCTCATCACCAGTCGCCTCAAGCCCTTGGGCTTTGAGTGCACCACCTTGACATTTGGCCCCGCTGACGCGCCGGTGACCAATCTGTGGGCCATCAAACGTGGCCAAGGGCACGCCCAAGGCGCACCGACCCTGGTGTTTGCCGGCCACACCGACGTGGTGCCCACGGGCCCACTGGAAAACTGGCGCAGCCCACCCTTCACCCCCACCTATCGAGATGGCATGCTCTATGGCCGTGGTGCGGCAGACATGAAAACCTCCTTGGCAGCCATGGTGGTGGCCACAGAAGAGTTCGTCGCCCAACATCCCCAGCACCAAGGCAGCGTGGCTTTCTTGTTGACCAGCGACGAGGAAGGCCCCTCCATCGATGGCACGGTCAAGGTCTGTGAGTGGCTGCAAGCCCAAGGCGAACGACTCGATGCCTGCATCGTGGGTGAACCCACGTCCGTCAAACAAGTCGGCGACATGATCAAGAATGGTCGTCGCGGTTCCTTGTCGGGCAAGTTGCGCGTCAAGGGTGTGCAAGGTCACATCGCGTATCCGCACCTGGCGAAAAACCCCATCCATCTGGCCGCGCCTGCTTTGGCTGAGTTGACCAGCATCGTGTGGGACAAAGGCAATGACCACTTCCCGCCGACCAGTTGGCAAATGTCCAATATCCATGCGGGTACCGGCGCCAACAATGTGATCCCCGGCGAAATGGTGATTGATTTCAATTTCCGTTTCTCCACCGAGTCGACACCAGAAAGCCTGCAAGCCCGCCTCGAAGAGGTTTTGCGCCGACACGGGGTGGAATTCCACATCGACTGGACCTTAGGCGGACGCCCCTTCCTCACTCGCCGAGGCAGCCTCATTGATGCCATGGCCGAGTCAATTCGCGAGGTCACTGGGCTCGAAACCGAACTGTCGACCACCGGCGGCACCTCTGATGGCCGATTCATTGCCCAGATCTGTCCGCAGGTCGTCGAGTTCGGGCCTGTGAACGCCAGCATCCACAAAATTGACGAACACGTGGCGGTGGCCGACATCGAGCCCCTGAAGAACATTTACCGCCAGACTTTGGAGCGACTGCTCAAGTGACCACTGTCATCCAGCTCATTGAGCAATCTGCCCAACAACTGACCGACGCCCAAGTGGCCTTCGGTCATGGCACCACCAACGCCTTTGACGAAGCGGCTTGGTTGACCCTTTGGAAACTGGGCCAACCCGTCGACGCCTTGGACGACATCGCAGACCAAGTGCTCGAGCCCGCCTCGGTGGCATCGGTGCAAGCCTTGATTCAAACGCGCATCCAAACACGCAAACCAGCGGCCTACCTGACGCAAGAAGCCTGGTTGCAAGGTGTGCCGTTTTACGTTGACGAGCGGGTGATCGTGCCGCGATCCTTCATCGCTGAAGTGCTGGCTGATGGCAGCATTGATGCATGGCTGTCTGATCAGACCCGCCGCGTGCTGGATCTGTGCACCGGCAACGGCAGCTTGGCAGTCTTGGCCGCCATGGCCTACCCTGATGTGGTGGTCGACGCGATCGACATCAGCCCCGATGCCCTGGCTGTGGCTCGCATCAATGTGGACCGCCACGAACTGAGCGACCGCATCACCCTCATCGAAAGCGACGGCCTGGCTGCCGCAAACGGTCCCTACGACCTGATCTTGTGCAATCCACCTTATGTGAACGCGCAATCCATGCAGGCCTTGCCGCAGGAATATCGCGAGGAGCCAGAGCTGGCCCTGGCCTCAGGCGTCGACGGTATGGATTTCACCCGCGCCCTGTTTGCCAGTTTGCGCGCTGATCCCGACCGCTTCATGACGGAAGACGCCGTGCTGGTGCTCGAAATTGGCAACGAGCGCGACAACTTCGAACGCGCCTTCCCTGATCTGGCCGTGACCTGGCTAGAGACCACCTCCGGCGCGGACCAGCTCTTGCTGCTCACGCGCGATGCCCTGCTGCTTGAATCCTGATTCCGAATTGGCCTGATCCATGATTGTTCTGAAAAACGTCTCCCTGCTGCGAGGCGTCAAGCCCGTTTTGAACCAGGCCAGCGCCACCATTCACCCCGGGGAAAAGGTCGGTTTGATCGGTCGCAATGGTGCGGGCAAATCATCGCTGTTCTCTCTGTTGACCGGCCGCCTGCACCCCGATGCTGGCGACTTCGAAATCCCGCCCAGCTGGCTGCAGCCCGGCGGCATGGCAGAAGTGGCCCAGAACATGCCGGAAACGGATGACCCCGCCACCGAGTTCGTGCTGCAAGGTGATGGGCGCTTGATGAAGGCTCGCCAAGATTTGGCCGACGCAGAAGCAGCCAACGATGGCATGGCCATTGGTGAGGCGCACGCCGCCTTGGCTGAAGCTGGCCACTTTGATGCGCCAGCCCGTGCTCAAGCCTTGCTGCTTGGCTTGGGCTTCAAGCTGGAACAAACCACAGCACCGGTCAACAGCTTTTCAGGCGGCTGGCGGATGCGTTTGCAACTGGCGCGGGCCCTGATGTGTCCGGCCAAATTGCTGCTGCTCGACGAACCGACCAACCACTTGGACTTGGATGCGCTGGTGTGGCTGGAAGCCTGGCTACAACGCTACGAAGGCACCTTGCTGATCATCAGCCACGACCGCGAATTCCTGGATGCCATCACCAAGGTCACCCTGCACCTGGATGACGGCAAGCTGACACGCTACACCGGTGGCTATACCGCGTTTGAATCCATGCGGGCCGAACGCATGAGCCAGCAGCAAGCTGCTTTCAACAAGCAGCAAGACAAGATCGCCCACCTGTCCAAGTTCATCGCACGCTTCAAAGCACAGGCCAGCAAGGCCCGCCAAGCGCAAAGCCGAGTCAAAGCACTTGAGCGCATGGAAAAGCTCGCCCCCGTGCTCACGGCCAGCGATTTCCAGTTCAACTTCCCTGAGCCCGACAGCTTGCCCAACCCCATGCTGTCCCTCAAAGAGCTGGCCTGCGGCTACCACCGCGAGGGCATGGAGCCCCTGACCATCGTCTCCAACATCAACCGCTCGGTTTTGCCGGGCCAGCGCATCGGCATCCTGGGAGCCAACGGTCAAGGCAAATCCACGGTCGTCAAAACGCTGGCCAAAATGAACAAATTGGTCAGCGGCGAAATCACCGAAGGCAAGGGCCTGAGCATCGGTTACTTCGCCCAGCAAGAGCTGGACGTGTTGCGTTTGGACGAAGGTCCGATGCAGCACATGATCCGCTTGGCACGGGAGGTCGGCCCGCCCGGTCGCGAACAGGAACTGCGCGACTTCTTAGGCCGCTTCCAATTCACCGGCGACATGGTCAATCAACCCGTCAGCCAGTTCAGCGGCGGCGAAAAAGCCCGATTGGTGCTGGCTCTGGTCGTGTGGCAGCGCCCTAACCTGTTGCTGCTGGACGAACCCACCAACCACTTGGACCTGACCACCCGCGAAGCCTTGTCCATGGCGCTGAATGAATTTGAAGGCACCGTGATGCTGGTCAGCCACGACCGGGCCTTGCTGCGCGAAGTGTGTGACGAGTTCTGGCTGGTGGCCAAGGGCGAAGTCAGCAACTTTGATGGCGACCTGGACGACTACCAACGCTGGCTGCAAACCCAAGCCAAGGAAGTCGCACAAGCGGCCCGTGCCGCGAGGGACGCTGAAAAGTCCAGCCCAACAGATCCTATCCCGTCCCCCGTCGTCGAGGTTCAGGCTGCCCCCACCCCGGCTCCCGCCAACCGTGAAGACCGCAAAGCCCAGGCCCAGGCGCGTCAACGTCTGGCCGAACAAGCCAAGCCTTTGAAGACCGAGCTGAAAAAGGTGGACGAGCGCATGGCTGCAGCCCAACACGAGCAAGACGAGATCAATCAAGCGCTGATGGGCGGACAGATCAGCGGACCACAACACGCCGAATTGGGCAAACGACTCAAGGCCTTGACCGACGAGATGGAGGCTCTGGAGAACCGCTGGTTGGAGCTGACCGATGCCATTGAGCAACTCAGCGCCAGTGCGTCTTGATCCAGCGCAGCCCCATGGAAAACCATGGGGTGTCGCACCCGCAGGATTCCGCCAGGTGAGAAATATCATCGCAAATCGGTGCTAATCTCATGATGTGTATGGCTCATGGTGGTTGACGCGAACTGTCATCCCCCCTACCCTTGCCCCCCATGCTTTTGAACCGTTCCGCTTTCCGTTTGCCGCAAGATGCACCCGCGCTGGTCTCAGCGTCGTGGCGTCGCGCCGTGGCGGCGGTCGGTATGGTGGTGGCCTGCTCGCTACCGGTTGCCGTGCAAGCGCAAAACGTACCTGCGGCCACATCGCCCGCAGCCTCAGCGCCCACGACAGCGCCAGCCGCCACGGGCTTCAATGACCCGGTGTCCCGCTTTCTGGTCGACAAAGGTCTGTTAGACACGAAGCCGGTGGTCGAACTGGCGCAGCAAATGCGTGACACGGCCTCCGAAATGGCATCCGAGTTGGTGATGTCGGCAATGGATTTTTTGGGCGTGCGCTACAAACGTGGCGGCGAATCCCGCGAAACAGGTTTTGATTGCAGTGGCTTCACCCGCCACGTGTTTGAAAACTCTGTGGGCCTGATCCTGCCTCGTCGTGCATCCGAACAAGCCAACTCCCCACAACTCACCCCCGTGACCCGTGCAGAGTTGAAGCCCGGCGATCTGGTGTTTTTCAACACCATGCGCCGTACCTTCTCGCACGTGGGCATCTACGTGGGCGACAACAAGTTCATCCATTCCCCCCGCGCCGGTGGTGTGGTGCGTGTGGAAGACATGCGTGAGGCCTACTGGCAGAAACGCTTTGACGGCGCCCGTCGCGCTCCGCAAGTCAATGCCCGCCAATTGACAGGGCTTCCCGCCACCAAGGCCGCACAAGCGCAACAATAAGGGTTTTGATACCCTCGGGCGTTCGCACACTTCCAGCTGCCGCCAGTTTGCCTCTCGTGCTTGTCGACACCCTCCTCCGCCCCCTTCAGGACCTGCGCATCTCGGTCACCGATCGGTGCAACTTTCGCTGCACCTATTGCATGCCACGCGAGGCTTTTGGGCCGGACCACGTCTACCTGCCGCACGCGGCGCTGCTCAGCTTCGAGGAAGTGACGCGTGTCGCACGGTTGTTTGTCCAAGCCGGCGTCACCAAGCTTCGACTCACCGGTGGCGAGCCTCTGCTGCGTAAAGGCATCGAGCACCTCATCGGCCAACTGGCCGAGCTTCGTACCCCAGAAGGTCAGCCCGTGGAGCTGACCATGACCACCAATGGTGTCTTGCTACCCAAAAAGGCCCAAACGCTCAAGGACGCAGGCTTGAACCGCCTGACCATCAGCCTGGACGCCTTGGAAGACGCCACCTTTCAGCGCATGGCCGATGTCGACTGGCGCGTCGAAGATGTGCTCGCTGGGATCGCGGCGGCCCAACAAGCGGGCTTCGAACGCCTGAAAGTCAATATGGTCGTCCAGCGAGGCGTCAACGACCAAGAAGTGCTGCCCATGGCGCAGTATTTCCGTGGCCGAGGCATTCAGTTGCGCTTCATCGAATACATGGATGTGGGCAACACCAATGGCTGGCGCATGGACCACGTCCTCCCCTCCAGTGAGGTCCGAGCCCACATCCACGCACAGTTCCCCTTGGAAGCAGTCGATCGACAACGCCCCGATGCCACCGCACAAACGTGGCGCTACGTCGATGGTGCGGGCGACATCGGGTTCATCTCCAGCGTGACCGAAGCCTTCTGTGGCGACTGCACCCGCATGCGTTTGTCCACCGACGGACAGCTCTACACCTGCCTGTTTGCTCATCAAGGCACTGACCTCAAAACGCCATTGCGTGCAGGCGCCAACGACACCGAACTGGGCCAATTGATCGCCGGGGTGTGGACACAACGCGCTGACCGCTACTCCGAGCGCCGCGCTGCCCACCAAGGCAGCCGCATCATTCCGCTCGTGCCCGTTCATGCCGATGTGCCCGAGCAGCAGCCTGCTCGCCCGCGGATCGAGATGAGCTACATCGGAGGCTGAAGGACATGACTCCCCCAGACATCGTCAACGGCTGGGTCTTGGCCGGAGGCCTCGGCAGTCGCATGGGCGGCGTCGACAAGGGCTTACAGATCTACCAAGGTCAGCCCTTGGCCGCTCACGTTCTGTCAGCGTTGACGCCACAGGTCGCGCGCGTCGGCATCAGTGCCAATCGCAACGGCGCCACATATCGCGACTTGTTGCGAAACGATGCGGTTTTTACAGATGACGCTGACTTGCCTGCCAACAGCGGTCCCTTGGCGGGCATCCTCACCGGCTTGCGTCACATGCAGGGCGACTGGTTGATGGTGGCGCCCTGCGACAGCCCTCATCTGCCGCTCGATTTGGTCGCCCGTTTATGGATGGTGGCGACAAAAAAAAACTTGGAAATCGTGACACCTGTCACGAAAGACAGGGGTGAAGACCGACCTCACTGGGCTTGCAGTCTGATTCACACCCGGGTTTGCCCTAAACTGCAGGAACAGTTCGTGAAAGGTGAACGCAAAGTCGGGCGGTTCATTCAGTCCTTGAACTGGGCCGCCGTTCCCTTTGAAGACCCTTTTGCTTTTTCCAATATGAACACCCTGGAGTCCCTGCATGGCCGTGTCTGATTCGTCCGGCTTGCGCATCGCCCGCATCGGCCCCGCCGACCTGGGCGCCTACAAGACCTTGCGTGACGAGGCCTTGCGACTCCATCCCGATGCTTTTGATGCCGACATCGAAAGCGAACAGGCCCGCCCACCAGAAAGCTTCATTGGTCGCCTGGGTCTAGGCGAGCCCTTGGGTGGCTCATTCCTGTTGGGTGCATGGGAAGGCCAACAGATGGTTGGCATGATTGGCATGGAGCGCCAATCGCAGCACAAGCTGCGTCACAGCGCAGAGCTCAACAGCATGATGGTGCGCCCCTCTCACACGGCTCGCGGCATCGGTCGCATGCTGATGGAAGCTTGCATTGCCGAAGCCCGTAAAGCGATTGGACTCGAGCAAATCATCTTGCGTGTGAGTACGTCTAGCACCAGCGCCATCCGTTTATACGAACACGCAGGCTTCAAATCCTGCGGTGTGGTGCCCCACGCGCTGCGCCTGGTCGATGGTCCTGGACAGGTTCGTTACTTCGACAAGATGACCATGGTCCTCATGCTCTAACGAGCCGGGCCACTCAGCGAGCTTCCTCCGCACCACGATTGGCCAGACTATCGGCCTTTTCGTTGCCCGGGTCACCGGCGTGACCCTTCACCCAGCGCCAATCCACGTCATGAACGGCGGCGGCCGTTTCTAGCGCCTGCCAGAGTTCCGCGTTCTTGACGGGCTTGTTGTCAGCCGTTTTCCAGCCACGTCGTTTCCAGCCACCGATCCACTCGGTGATGCCTTTACGAACGTACTCGCTGTCTGTGTAGATGATGACCTTGCAGCGCCGCTTCAGTGCCGTCAGGGCCTGAATCACCGCAGTCAACTCCATGCGGTTGTTGGTGGTCAGCAATTCGCCGCCCCACATTTCCTTTTGGTGAGCGCCGCTCACCATCCAGACGCCCCAACCGCCCCGACCAGGGTTTCCTTTGCACGCGCCGTCGGTGTAAATCACCACCGCGGGGCTTGTTGTCTCAGTCATCCGTTTCCATCCCGTTGGGCCACCACCGCCGGTGCGCTGGCCTTGGCCTTACGCGCCTTCGTGAATTTGCCAACCAAACGCATGCCATGCACGCGCTTGACTGCGACCACAAAATACACCGAGCCCAGCACCGGCCACCAACGGTCTCCGGCAGACTCCATCCAACGCAAACGAGACCACCAGGTTTCGTTGCGCACAAAAGGCCGATAGCAACCGAAGCCGCCCTCAGCCACCTCTAAATCCAGCAAGCGCATCCAGTCCTTCAAGCGCCAGTGGGCAATGAACTCCCCCTGCGGCAACACGGGCGCGCTGCCCCCCATCCATTTGCCAAGGCGTTGGTACAAGCCCCACAAGCTCGCTGGGTTGAAGCAAGAGATCACCACCTTGCCTTCGGGCATCAACACGCGTTCGACTTCGCGCAAAGTGCGGTGGGGGTCATCGGCCAACTCCAGTGCATGCGGCAACACCACCAGATCCAAACTGTTGTTCGGAAATGGCAGGTGCTCAAAATCGCATCGCAGGCTCAATAAGGCGCCTGGGTCCGCCGTCTTGATTGGCAAACGAACATCCATGGCCCCCAAGAGCAGATTGCGCCGCTCTTGATCCGTGCTGCTGGCCAGCCAATCGTCGTAGCTGGCATCCAAAGCCAGCCAACGGTGTTGCATCCGATTGGCCCTCAAGCCGTCGAGTTCGGGCAGGCCCAACTGAATGGCATGAAAGCCAAAAATGTCGGACACAATCCGATCGAACTGCTGCTGTTCCCACTCGAGCAGAGCCTGCCCAGGCGGCATGGCCAACCAGGGGTGCAACTCTATAATCGGAGAGACTCTTGTCATGAACTTACTGGCATTACCCGCTCTGACAGACAACTACATCTGGATGATGCACGACGGCGAGCTCGCCATTGTGGTCGATCCTGGTGAAGCTGCGCCTGTCTTGGGGGCATTGCAACATCACCGTCTGCAGCTCAGTGCCATTTTAGTGACCCATCGCCATGGCGATCACACGGCCGCCATCGCCAGCCTGACCCAGACCCATCCTGTTGCCGTTTACGGCCCCGCCTCGTTGGCCTCGGCCGGCGTGACTCACGCAGTTTCAGATGGAGATCGCTTCACGCTGGGATGCGTGAATGTAGCCGTCTGGGCTACACCCGGACACACGAATGAACATGTGTCGTTCGTGTGCGACAGCCCGGCTTTCGAGGGAGGTTTGACGCCTATTTTGTTCTGTGGTGACACCTTGTTTTCTGCGGGGTGCGGCCGCAACTTTGATCATGATCCGCCGAGATATGTTTCGTCGTTGAATCGATTGGCATCCCTACCTGATCAAACTAAAATATGTTGTGCGCATGAATACACCCTGAGCAACATTGCTTTTGCGATGGCGGTGGAACCAGGCAACTCTGCGCTGACGGCCTATCGGCAACATTGTCAAAACCTGCGTGATCGGCTGTTGCCGACCCTCCCCTCTACCCTCAAGGTTGAGCGCCAAGTGAATCCCTATCTGCGCTTGACCGAACCCGAAGTCATTGCTTCCGCCCGCGTGCACGGCGCTGCAAATGATCACCCTGTGTCGGTGTTCACAGCCCTGCGCGAGTGGAAAAACAGTTTTTGAAAATGAAAAAATTCTGGATTCCAGCCGCATTGTTGGGAACCTCGTACCTCATGGGTTGCGCCAATCAGCCCCATCAGGTCGCCACCATTGAGGGGCCTCATGCGCTGAAAATGAGCGCAAGCCTCGCTGCCTTCCCGCAAAAAAACGGCGTCGACCCCGAGCAGATCATTCGGCAAGCACCTCCCGCTGCAGCCCCTATTTCTACGCTGGCCGTCCCCGCCATTCAGGGCGATGAAGGCAACCCCAGTGACGCCATCGGCGCGCCTACTGACCCACTGCGCCCTGATGCGCCCATTGACCTGAATGATCAAGCTGCCAATGCGGATCTCTGGACGCGCATTCGCTCTGGTTTTGCGCTGCCGCCGCTTCAGTCCACCTTGGTGACCGATCACGAGCAGTGGTACGCCACTCGGCCCGACTATGTGCAACGCATGACGGGCCGCTCCAGCCGCTACTTGTTCCACATCGTTGAAGAAGTCCAGCGCCGCAAGATGCCGACGGAACTAGCATTGCTGCCTTTCATCGAAAGCGCGTTCAACCCGCAGGCCATGTCCTCCGCGCGTGCTTCCGGCATGTGGCAGTTCATGCCCGCCACTGGCAAGGATTTCGAGCTCAAACAAAACTTGTTCCGCGACGACCGCCGTGATGTGCTGGCGTCGACCCAAGCCGCGCTGGCCTATCTGCAGCGCCTGCACAAACAGTTTGGTGACTGGCACCTGGCTTTGGCCGCCTACAACTGGGGTGAAGGAAACGTTCAGCGCGCCATCAAGAAGAACCAGCGTGCCGGCCTGCCCACCGATTACGTCAGCTTGAACATGCCCGCGGAGACTCGTCACTACGTGCCCAAGCTGCATGCCGTGCGCAACATCGTGGCCCGGCCAGAGTTGTTCGGCTTGAACCTCACGCCCATCGAAAACCACCCATACTTCGTCAGCGTGCCCATTCAGCGCGACATTGACGCCACGCTCGCGGCACGTTTGGCCGGTTTGCCATTCGATGAATTCAAGGCTTTGAATCCGTCCTTGAACAAGCCCGTGATCCTGGCTGCTGGCACCCCACAGGTATTGCTGCCCTATGACAATGCCACGCTGTTTGCCCACAACTTGAGCGAACACAAGGGCGCGTTGGCCACTTGGACGGCCTGGGTCGTGCCCCGCACGATGCGGCCAGCTGAGGTCGCCAAATCGGTTGGCATGTCAGAAAGCCAACTGCGCGAGGTCAACCGCATTCCACCCAAGATGCTGGTCAAGGCCGGTTCAGCCTTGCTGGTGCCTCGTGCCCAACATCGCACCCAAGACGTGTCTGAATCTGTGGCGGACAACGCCATGATGGCCTTGGCGCCCGATCTGCCGCCCTTGAAGAAAGTGACCCTCAAGGCTGGCAAGCGCGACACCGTGGCCTCGATCGCCAAGCGCTATCGCGTGTCAGCCAAACAGGTGGCTCAGTGGAACAAGGTCAGTGCTTCAGGCAAGTTCAAGCGCGGTGACACCATCGTGGTCTACGTCAGCCCCAAGAAGGGGGGGACCAAGATGGCTGCGAAGAGCCAAGCCAAATCCAGCAAGGCGACACGCGTGGCCAAGGCATCGCCGCAGTCTCGCAACAAGGCCAAGGCCTCGACGCGCAACGCTCGCGTGCGTGTGGCCAGCGCGCGCTGAGGTCTCCACCCAGCGTTGCCCCTACACCGACTCCATTGAAAACGGCGCCTATCGAAGGCGCCGTTTTTTCTTGTTATCCAGGATGCCTGGGGCAGGCTTAACTCATGGCCACCAATGCAATCGACAGGCCCAAGCCGATGGCCCAGACCAAGCTACGCAAAGTGGCAACGTCTTTCAAGTACAGGGCCACGTACACCACACGTGTCACAACAAAAGCCATGGCCAACAGGTCGATACGCCCCTGATCAGCATGGCTTTGTTGAGCCATCAAGACGCCCGCGATGAATAGCGGCAAGGCTTCAAAGCCGTTGTTTTGCGCCGCCACGGCACGTGCTTTCCAGCCGGCCAACTTGGCCTCCCACTCGCGCGGGTTGTGGTTGTCATAACCACCGTTTTTACGTGGCCCGCGCGTGGTGGCTTTGGCCATTCCCACGGTCAAGATCGGCAGCACGCAAGCCGCTACCACACACCAGTTGGCAATCGTTGTCATTTCGATGTCTCCTCGGTTTCAGTGAACCGTTGTTGAATGATCAGCGTCTATCCATGAACGCGTGAGCGATGGTACCTAAATCAACGTATTCCAGCTCACTGCCGACGGGTACACCCCGAGCAAGTCGGGTCACTTTGATGCCACGCGCCTTGAGCTGTTCGCTCAACACATGCGCGGTGGCCTCGCCCTCGGCTGTGAAATTGGTGGCCAGGATGACCTCTTCCACCAAACCATCGGAGACTCGGTCCAGCAATGCGGACACGCCAATGTCTTTCGCGCCAATGCCATCCAGGGGGCTGAGACGCCCCATCAGCACGAAGTAATGCCCCTGGTAGCTGCCCGTGCGTTCCAACGCGGCTTGATCAGCCGGAGTCTCAACCACACACAGAAGGTGCGGATCACGATCCACATCCAGGCAGACATCGCAAATGGGTTGGCGGCTGAAGGTATGACACTTCTGGCAGTGCCCAATGCCCTCGACCGCTTCCTGCAAAGCCTGCGCCAAATGCACGGCACCACCACGGTTGTGCTGCAGCAAATGAAATGCCATGCGTTGCGCAGACTTCTGCCCCACGCCGGGCAAGCAGCGCAGTGCGTCGATCAAGCCGTCGAGCAGTGGGTCAGACATGGCCAAAGATCCCGTTGAAGCAACCGGATCAGAAGGGGAACTTCATACCGGGAGGCAAAGGCAGGCCAGCGGTCAGCTTGCCCATCTTCTCTGCAGACGTGGCTTCAGCACGGCGCACGGCATCGTTGAATGCAGCGGCAACCAAGTCTTCCAGCATGTCCTTGTCATCGGCCAACAAGCTGGGGTCAATGGTCACGCGCTTGACGTCGTTCTTGCAGGTCATCAGGACCTTGACCAAGCCGGCACCCGATTGGCCCTCGACTTCGATGTTGCCCAGCTCTTCTTGCGCACGCTTGAGGTTTTCCTGCATTTGCTGCGCTTGCTTCATCAAGCCGGCCATTTGTCCTTTGAGCATGATTGCGTCCTTTCAAACTATCGATGAGTGTTGATTGTCGTCGCGAACTCACATGGGGCGGATCGAACCCGCCACAATTCGCGCACCTGGAAACTGGTCAAGCAGCGATACCACCAAAGGATCGCTGGTAATGAGTTGTTCAGCCTGGATTTGTCGAGCCTCGCGTGCGGCTTGGTCTCGCATGGCGGGGGTGTTGGTCGCTTGGCCACCCACCAATTCGAGATGCACCGGATGGCCGAGCAATTGGCTCATGGCTTGGGTGAGCCGCTCGCGCTGCATGTCTGTACGCAGACTTTCGCGCTCCACCCGCAAGGTCCAGGCGCTTTCGCCGCCCTGCTCTTTCTGCCCAATGCATTGCGCCTGCATGGCCAGCTCACGCACCAAGGCCGTGATCATGCCCTTGGAGACCAACTCGGCGACCAAGGCGGCCCATCGGTCCGACAGAGGATCGGGCTCGGTGGGCAGGATCACCGTGGGGCGTGTGGTCACACCAGCGGCTTCTCGACTACTGGGCGAAACCGGCGCGACCGGCGCAATAGGCGCGCTCGGTGCGCTTTGAACGCTGGGCGCCGATGCGCGCTCAGGCGCAGACCTGGCAGGCGGTGCCGCATCCAGATCTGGCATGTCGCGCAGGTAGGCGGGCTCGTCGGCGCCCATGCCAGAGGGTTCCTCCAGCGGCGGTTCTGGTTGATCGTCCCAGGGTGGCACCGAGGCATCCGATTTCGCGGCGGGCTGCCGGGGCTGAGACTGGGACTGAGGCCCCGCCGCCACAGACGCGGGCTTGGCTGCACCGCTCACCGCGCCAGCGTGAGACACGGCATCCACCCTAGCTTGGGGGCGAACGGCCTCCACCCGCCCAGCCGGGGGCTGAGGCGCAAGCGCTGCGGCTGGGCGTGCTGTCAAGGGCTCGGCCTGCCGCTGGCGCGGGACCGAGCCCTCAGATTTTGGGCGCGGCGCCCCTTCCTGTCCGGGCTTGAAGGCCAGCAATCGAAGCAGCAGCATCAACAGCCCGCTGTACTCATCTGGGGCCAAGCTCAGTTCAGCGCGACCTTGCAAACACAGGCTGTAAAACAGCTGCGTTTCATCAGGGGCCAGCAAGGGGGCCAGTTGTTGCCAGGTGGCCGCGTCGGGGTCTTCGGCTTCGACGGCCGTGGGCACGGCTTGCAAAACGGCCATGCGTTGCAAAGCAGTCGCCAGCTCTTCCAATGTGCCCGATGCAGACAAGCCCAATTGCCGCAAGGTGTCGACAGCCGCCACCAACGCTGCCCCATCCGCGGCAGACACCGCTTCGATGATGCGTTGCACATGCTGACGATCGACCGAGCCCAACATTTGGCGCACGGTATCTTCTTGCAGGCTGCCACCACCAAACGCAATGGCTTGGTCGGACAAAGACATGGCGTCGCGCATGGATCCACGTGCCGCGCGAGACAGCAAACGCAAAGCGCCTGCATCAAATTCGATGTGTTCTTCGCGCAGCACATGCTGCAAGTGCTCAAACACGGTTTGTGCCGCCATGGGGCGCAGGTTGAACTGCAAACAGCGAGACAGCACGGTGACCGGCACCTTTTGCGGGTCGGTGGTCGCCAGCACGAACTTCAGATATTCAGGCGGTTCTTCCAGCGTCTTCAACATCGCGTTGAACGCGGTGTTCGAGAGCATGTGCACTTCGTCGATCATGTAGACCTTGAAGCGCCCCACGACGGGTTTGTAGACGGCTTGCTCCAACAACTGCGAGATCTCGTCCACGCCACGGTTGGATGCCGCATCCAGCTCGACGTAGTCGACAAATCGGCCTGCATCGATGTCTCGGCACGGTTGACATTGCCCGCACGGATGCGCCGTGATGGTCCCTTGGCCATCGGGCCCAGTGCAATTCAAGGATTTCGCCAAAATCCGCGAGACCGTGGTTTTGCCCACACCTCGTGTCCCGGTGAACAAATAGGCGTGGTGCAAGCGTTGTTGCGTTAACGCATTTGTCAGGGCCTGAACGACGTGCCCTTGGCCGACCATGCTGTCGAAGCCTCGTGGCCGATATTTGCGGGCTAGAACCATTGAACTCATGCGGCAGATTCTAGAGGCTGGAACGCGTCCGCTTGCCAACATTGCTGGCTGATCGCACAAATTTGGATACAAGTTGATACACGTGAGCCTAATATCTTCCGTTCAATTCCGCACGAAACACTAGGAAATACGAAATCTGCAACCTACAATTTAGGACTGACGTAGTCGTACCTTAGCGTCAAATCGGTAGCCCACACGTCATGACGTTTTTCAGGCCAACCGATTCGTACACGGTTGGCTTATCTCCCTCCAGGCCCGGATAGATGAGCGCAGTCGCCGCCAAACCCACACAGGGCCAGAAGTCATGTCATTTGCATCCTTGGGGCTGATCGAGCCCTTACTGAAGGCCATCCAGGAAACCGGATACACCGCACCCACCCCGATTCAGGCGCAAGCCATCCCAGCCGTGTTGGCTGGCGGTGATCTGTTGGCCGGCGCCCAAACCGGCACCGGAAAAACTGCGGGCTTCACCCTCCCCCTGCTTCACCAACTGGCGACCCGCCCCGCGCCCGCCCCCACAAACGCCAAGGGACCACGCCCCGTGCGCGCCCTGATCTTGACGCCCACCCGCGAGTTGGCCGCCCAGGTCGAGGAAAGCGTGCGTGTTTACGGCAAATATCTGCCCATCAAGTCCTTGGTGATTTTCGGTGGTGTGGGCATGAACCCACAAATCGATGCCCTGCGTCGTGGCGTGGATGTGCTGGTCGCTACCCCAGGTCGTTTGCTGGATCACCATCAACAGGGCACGGTCGACTTGTCCACGGTGGAGTACTTCGTCTTGGACGAAGCAGACCGCATGTTGGACATGGGCTTCATCCACGACATTCGCAAAGTCTTGGCGATTCTGCCCAAGAACAAGCAAAGCCTGCTGTTCTCTGCCACCTTCTCAGACGAGATCAAGGCCTTGGCAGAACGCCTCTTGAATCAACCCAAGGTGATTGAAGTGGCACGTCGCAACGCCACCGCAGACACCATTGGGCAGAAGGTGTATCCGGTCGATCGTGATCGCAAGAAAGACCTGCTGACGCACCTGATCAAAACCAACGATTGGCACCAAGTGCTGGTGTTCACGCGCATGAAGCACGGCGCCAATCGTTTGGTGGAGTTTCTGAACAAGCAAGACGTCTCTGCCATGGCGATTCATGGCAACAAGAGCCAATCCGCGCGCACCAAGGCGCTGTCTGAGTTCAAGTCTGGTGATTTGCAGGTGCTGGTGGCCACCGACATCGCAGCGCGTGGCATCGACATTGACCAACTGCCACACGTGGTGAACTACGAGTTACCCAATGTGCCGGAAGACTATGTGCACCGCATCGGTCGCACGGGTCGCGCAGGCGCCGAAGGCGAAGCCGTCTCGCTGGTTTGTGTCGATGAAGAAGGCTTCCTGTCCGACATCGAAAAGCTGATCAAGCGCCAGATTCCACGCGAAGTCATCGCCGGATTTGAGCCAGATCCGCACGCCAAACCTGAACCGATCCAGATCGGTCGCCGGGTTCTGCATGGCGCACCCGGCAGCCGTCAGAACAAGCCCTCAGGCCCTCGCCCCCAAGGCGGTTCTGGCCAAGGCCGCACCGCGCACGGCGGGAATCGTAGCGGTAGCGGTGGTGGCGGCAATCAAGCGCCGCGTCGTGCAGGCGGCCCCAATGCCGAAGGTAATCGCTCAGGCAGCAACCGCTCCAACACGGGCCGTCCGTCCAACGCGCCTCGCGAGCGTTCGCGCTAAGCGACCCAAAAACAAAACCCGGCGATGGCCGGGTTTTTTATTTACTTGGAAGCCGCTGAGGCAGCAGTGGCTGCGGCATTCGGCTTGGCACTCTTGTGCATGGTTTTCTTGGGCTGCTTCTTCGCGGCAGCCTCAGCAGCTGGCGCAGAAGCGCTGTTCGCAGGTGCATCGGCAGCCATTGCACCGAATGCAAAAACCGACATCAACACGGCAAGGGATAGCTTCTTCATGGACGGGGCTCCAACATCAAGAGAGAAAGCACATACAGTTTCAACGCCCGCCTAGCGAGCTTCGTTGACAGACTACTCAAAGCGGTTTTCTCGCATCCACTTGGTCGCCACCCACTTTTCGCCCTTCACCACAGGTGCGCCACCATGCAAGGACAGTGTCGAGGGGGTTGGCGTGGGGTAAGCAAAGAACACGGCATTCCCAGCGACCGCGTGCACGTCCAAGCCGACGTCAGGGAACACAGTGGCGCCGCCCTGCTCTGGCGTGTTCAAGTACATCACCACGGTGCCGACACGTTGTCCGCCCCGCTTCACGATGTTGACCGTCCCAGGTTGATTGGGGTCGAAATAATCATAGTGCGGCTTGTACTCAGCACCTGGCCCATAACGAAGCACTTGGATGCCTTCGCCGTTCTCGACAGGCCAGTCGACCAGCGCAGCAATGCGCGCTTCAATCGTTTTGCACAAATCGGTTTCGCCGCGCTGAAAAAACATGCCCTGACTGGTCCGAGCTGAGTTGACCTCGCTGCCTCCCAGGTTGTTCTCAACGGTTTCCGAGCGGGCCAATCGCGCCGAGGCGTCCGCTTTCAATTGCTCGCATTCCTGTTGAGAGAGAAAGTCTCCAAACACAGCCACCGTTGGGTGTTTCAAGCGCAGCAAGACCTTGACCCATTTGTCGTGAGCCCAGACGGTTGACGCATCCGACTCGCCCACGACTTTGGGGCAAGCCGCCGGTGTAGGGAATCGCCGCGCCACTTCTTGTGCGAGCACCTCTTCAATGGCGTCAACGGCCACAGCCTCCTGCCAGCCACTCGACATCATGGACGCCAGCACAGACGGCACGCTCACGCCCGCAGTGGCCTGCTCCACAATCCATTGCCTCAGTTCTTGGGTGATGACTTGGGTGCTCATGGCGAATCAATCCTCCAATCGACGGCGGAACACGAGTCGATCCGCCTCGGACGCTGCAGCGTCATAAGCATAGCCCTCGGCATTGAAAGTCAACAAGTCTTGGGTGGACTTGGCCCTCTTCAGGATCGCATGGCGTGCCATCAGTCCACGCGCCCGTTTGGCGTGGAAGCTGATCACTTTCCATTTGCCGGCTTTCCAGTCCTCAAACACACACTCGACCACACGGGCCCGCAGGGCCTTGCGCTTGACCGACTTGAAATACTCTTGTGACGCCAAATTCACGATCAAGTCGTCACCCTGTTTGGCCAAGACGCCATTGAGGTGTTCAGCCAGTCGGTCACCCCACCAGGCATACAGGTCTTTCCCGCGTGGATTGGCCAGTTTGGTGCCCATCTCCAGGCGATAGGGCTGCATCCAATCTAGCGGACGCAGCACACCATACAAACCGCTCAGCAGGCCCACGTGTTCTTGTGCCCAATCCAGGTCGCCCTCAGACAAGCTGGCCGCATCCAGCCCTTCGTAGACATCCCCGTTGAAGGCCAAGATGGCCTGTTTGCTGTTGGCAGACGTGAACTTCGGGGACCACGCCGCGTAGCGCGCCACATTCAAGGTCGACAAGGCGTCGCTCAAATCCATCAATGAGGCGATCTGAGCCGGTGTGTAGGGCTTGATCACCTCAATCAATGCGGCCGATTCATCAATGAACTGCGGCAGTGTGTGCTTCTTGATGTGAGGCGGCGTGTCGTAGTCAAGGCTTTTGGCTGGGGACAACAAAATCAACATGAATCAGCCCATCGTTCCATTCATCAGAGGGTCGCGCCACCCAGCGAGCGATTGCTGGGGCACAACTCGCCCGTTTGCAAACCGTCAAGGATGCGAAGGATTTCGTCCGGATTGCGTCCCACATTGAGGCTGTTGACCGACACATGACGAATGATGTTGTCGGGGTCGACAATGAAGGTCGCGCGCAGTGCCACACCCGCCTCGCGATCACGCACGCCCAATTGATCGACCAAGGCGGGCAACTTGCCACCGAGGTCAGCAAAGCTGTAATGATTCAGACGGCTCAAATCGGGGTGCTCGCGGCGCCAGCCCAATTTGCAGAATTCGTTGTCGGTAGAGCCGCCCATGACCACCGCATCGTGGTCTGCAAAGGCTTTGGCCAAGTTGGCAAAGCCTACGATTTCAGTTGGGCAAACAAAAGTGAAGTCCTTGGGGTAGAAGTAAATCACCTTCCACTTGCCGGGGAAGCTCTTTTCGGTGATGTCTTCAAATGCGCTGTGACCGTGCTCCACGAAATCGTTGAAGCCGGGTTTCACGCCGATGACTTTGAACGGTTCGAGTTGATCGCCAATGGTTTTCATGCTGGTTCCTTCAGGATTCACGCCTACCTCTAACGATAACTGACGCCAGCCCATAAAATCGAGCCCCCAGACCCATCAGTTGTAAGCACACACCATGGCGCTCTATCGAATCGACGGCCCCACGCCTCTGACCCCCACCGTTCACGAAACGGCTTTCGTTGCCGAATCCGCTGACGTGATCGGCGACGTGCGCCTGGCGGAAAACACCAGTGTCTGGTCGCATGTCACCTTGCGGGGCGACAATGAACCCATCACCATTGGCGCCCGCTCCAACGTTCAGGAGTCGTCGGTTTTACATACCGATATTGGCTTCCCCTTGACCATCGGAACCGACGTCACCGTGGGCCACCAGGCCATGCTTCACGGCTGCACGATTGCCGACGGTGCCCTCATCGGCATCCAGGCCGTGGTGTTGAATGGCGCGAAGATAGGCAAAAACTGCCTGGTCGGCGCCGGCGCATTGGTGACAGAAGGCAAAGTGTTTGAAGACGGCATGTTGATTTTGGGTAGCCCTGCCAAAGCGGTTCGACCGCTCACCCAGCCAGAAATCGATCGCATGCATGCTGGCACGGCCTTGTATGTGGACCGATCGTCCCGATATCAGAAGACGCTGGTGCGCATCGATGCACCCCAGAAAGAATCCGAATGAGTGAATTGCACAAGTTTTTGTTTGAAGGCCAGCCCGTGCGCGGCATGTTGGTCCGTCTGACCGACAGCTGGCGTGAAGTGCTGGCGCGCCGCCAGTCGTCCGAACCGTTTGATCCGCCTGTTCGCCAATTGTTGGGCGAGATGACGGCTGCCGGCGTGCTCATGCAGGCCAACATCAAATTCAACGGCTCGGTGGTGCTGCAAGTGTTTGGTGACGGCCCCGTGAAAGTGGCCGTGAGCGAAGTCATGCCGGACCTGAGCTTTCGCACGACGGCCAAGGTGGTGGGTGATGTCCCCGCCACCGACACCGGTACCCTGCCCCTGGATGAGCTGGTGAATGTGCACGGCCAAGGTCGCTGCGCAGTCACCCTGGATCCCCAGGACAAACTGCCCGGCCAACAGCCCTATCAAGGCGTGGTGCCCTTGAATGATGACGACGGCTCACACTTGAGCCGCCTGTCGGACGTGTTGCGCCAATACATGCACAAGTCTGAGCAGCTCGACACCGTCATTGTGTTGGCTGCTAACGATGACATCGCCGCAGGCTTGTTGATCCAGCGCCTTCCGCTTGAAGGCGAAGGCAACCTGGAAGGCGAAGGTCATGTCGACCGCGATAAAGCGCAAGAAGACTACAACCGCATCGCCGTGTTGGCCAGCAGCCTCAAGCGAGAAGAGTTGCTGACGCTGGACGCCGACACCATCTTGCACCGCCTGTTCTGGGAAGAAAAACTGGTGCGCTTCGAGCCGCAACAAGGCACCACCGGTCCGCGCTTCCAGTGCACCTGCTCGCGCGAGCGCGTGGGCAATATGCTGCGCGGCTTGGGCGAGCCTGAGATCCGTGACGTCATTGCAGAGCAAGGTGTCGTCGACGTGGGCTGCGACTTCTGTGGCGCGCGCTACAAGTTTGACGCCGTGGATGTGACCGAGCTGTTTGCTACCGGCCCAGATCACCCACCGGGCTCATCCAATCTTCAGTGAGCAATCGCTGCCAGTCCTCGTTGAAGGGCTGGCAGATGTCAGACTCGATCTGCAGCGTCTGACCGGTCATGGGGTGTTGCCAGCTCAGGCTGCGCGCATGCAGCCACAAGCGGTTGATGCCCAAATGCCCCGCCCACCATCGGTTGTGGGCCCCTTTGCCGTGCGTGGCATCCCCAATGATCGGATGGCTAACGTGCTTGAGATGGCGACGAATCTGATGTCGGCGTCCCGTTTGGGGGCGGGCCTCCACTAAGGCGACACGTGTGCTGGGGTAGCGATCAACCGGGATCGGTAGACTCAACTGCGCCAAACATCGGAATGCCGTTCGCGCGTCCTGCGCGGGCGCATCCTCCGGTGCATCGTCGGGCTTGAGGGCGTGGTCGACCGCCCATTCTTGTTGGGCTGGCCAGCCGCGCACCATGGCCCAATAGCGTTTGTCAATGTGATGGCCAGAGAAGATCTCGCTCATCCCTCTGGCGGCGTCGGCATGCAATGCCAACACCAAGACCCCTGAAGTGCCCTTGTCCAAACGATGAACCGGGAAGACCTTTTGCCCGATTTGATCGCGCAAGGTCTGCACCACAAAACGGGTTTCGCCCGCATCCAGCCCGGTTCGGTGCACCAACCACCCGCTGGGCTTGTGGATCACCACCAAGTGCTCGTCTTGAAAAAGCACCGGCAAGGTCATTGAGTCGTCAGCCACGGGGCAACCAATGCTGTTCGCAGTCGGCGTCATCGCACTTCTCGCACAGCCAACGCCAAGGCTTGCGTGACACACGCCCCGCGTCCACGGCTTCAACCACGCCGGCATGTGCCCAGATGGACATGGCATTTGCCAGCCGAGCATCACCCTGCCCCCTCACCACACTGAAAGGCAAAGCGGCATTCATCAGCGCTTGGCGAATCAAGCCATCGACGGGCTCGCGTACATGCGCACCATCGCGCACAAAGCCATCGGCCTGCCAAGGCAAGTCCAAAGCGGTGAGTAGCGTCAGGTCCGTTTGCTGGTGGGCCTCGATCGCCAGGGGGTACAGACTGCGATCGTGAAAGATGTAATCGCTGTAGACCGCGATCATCAGCGCGGTGGTGTCTGCCAGCACAATGCCGGGTTGGCGTGCGGCCAGCTCAATGCGTCGGGATTGCTCGCGTGCAATGTCCATTTGCTCGTGCGCCATGGGCGTGCGGCCCAATTGCTCGCAGAACTCTCGCAGCACCTCGGGCACCACGTGCACCTCATGCCCTTGTTCTCGCAGCGTTTGCGCCATGCGCGCCACCAACTCCGTCTTGCCCGTGCTCTCTGCGCCCAGCAAGGCCACCACCCGCGCCTGCTTCATGGTCGCACCGGCTTCATCAGTTGCAGCCACTGTCGCCAACCTTGCACCGATAAGAGCGCAAACAAGGCGTAGAGCACCACGGTCAACCAATAACCACGGTAGGCAAACAAGGCCACGCTGATGACGTTCACCGCCAACCAGGTAGGCCAATTCTCCAGATACTTGCGCGCCAGCAGGTACTGACCCAACAAACTCAAGGTTGTGGGCAAGGCATCAAAATAGGGCACATCGCTGTCGGTAGCGCGATCAAGCACATAGCCCATGGCGGGCCACAACATCAAGGCCAAGGCGGCCAGACGCCAACGCGAACCGCCCGCCAGACTGCGGACACCCAAATCAGACTGTTGGACTTGATGGCGGTTCAACCACCATTGGCGCCAGCCCCACAGCGATACGCCAATGAAGACCCATTGCAGCGCGGCCTCGCCATACAGCTTGCCCTTGGCAAAGAAAACACCGTAGAGGAATGACGACGCAATCGCCAGTGGCCACCCTGCCATGCGTACACGCAAGTTGCACCACACCATCCAAAGGGACAAGACAAAAGCGAGGATTTCCAGCGGCGTCACCGGTGCATCCAACAAGTTGAACCATGGCACCAGCCAGGGATCAGCCCAACCCAAGAAGCGGGCCCAGTCGGTTTCCGCCATCAATGTGTTGAAGCCGCAGAACTGGCGTCGTCAGGGCGCGCAGGCACAGTGGGCAACTTGGTGGTCAGTTGCACATAGACCTCGTCAGGCTTGACCATGCCCAACTCCATGCGCGCCTTTTCTTCCACCATTTCAAGGCCTTCTTGCAGGTCATTGACTTCGGCGGACAACTGCTCGTTGCGAGCTTGCGCTTCGGCATTGGTGGCCGTTTGATGCTGCACCTGAGAGCGCAGCGTCCAAACACGAGGCACCCCACCTTTGCCAAACCACAGTTCGGCATGGATCACAGCCAACAAGGCCATCAGGATCAGGGTTACGACTCGCATAGCTGTGAATTATCTATCAAATGAAACGGGGCCCGAAGGCCCCGTTTTCACCTATCAGAGGGAAGTCTCTGATCAGCGCAGGTTGTAGAAGGCGCTGCGACCAGGATACACGGCCACGTTGCCCAGATCTTCTTCGATGCGCAGCAGTTGGTTGTACTTGCTCATGCGGTCAGAACGGCTCATGGAACCGGTCTTGATCTGGCCAGCGTTCAAGCCCACTGCGATGTCGGCAATGGTGTTGTCTTCGGTTTCGCCGGAACGGTGCGAGATCACGGCGGTGTAACCAGCGCGCTTGGCCATTTCGATGGCAGCGAAGGTCTCGGTCAAGGTACCGATCTGGTTGATCTTGATGAGGATCGAGTTGGCAATGTTCTTCTCGATGCCTTCCTTCAGGATCTTGGTGTTGGTCACGAACAGGTCGTCACCCACCAGCTGAACCTTCTTGCCCAGACGCTCGGTCAGGATCTTCCAACCTTCCCAGTCGCCTTCGTGCATGCCGTCTTCGATCGAGATGATGGGGTACTTGTCGCACCAGGTGGCCAGCATATCGGTCCATTGCTGAGCGGTCAGCACCAGGCCTTCACCTTCCAGGTGGTACTTGCCGTCCTTGTAGAACTCGGAAGCAGCGCAGTCCAGGCCCAGAGCGATTTGCTCACCGGCCACATAACCAGCCTTCTCGATGGCTTCCAGGATCAACTGGATCGCAGCTTCGTGGCTGGCCACGGAAGGCGCGAAACCGCCTTCGTCGCCCACGGCAGTGGACATGCCCTTGTCGTGAATGATCTTCTTGAGGGCGTGGAACACTTCAGCGCCATAACGCAGGGCTTCGCGCAGCGAAGGAGCGCCCACGGGCAAGATCATGAATTCTTGCAGGTCGAGGTTGTTGTTGGCGTGCGCACCACCGTTGATCACGTTCATCATGGGCACGGGCAACTGCACAGCACCCATGCCACCGAAGTAGCGGTACAGGGGCAGGCCGGCTTCTTCAGCAGCAGCGCGAGCCACGGCCATCGACACGGCCAACATGGCGTTAGCACCCAGGCGGCCTTTGTTTTCGGTACCGTCGAGGTCGATCAAGGTCTTGTCCAGGAAAGCTTGCTCGGAAGCATCCAGGCCCAACACGGCTTCGGCGATTTCGGTGTTGATGTGCTCAACGGCCTTCAGCACGCCCTTGCCCAGGTAACGGCTCTTGTCGCCGTCACGCAGTTCGATGGCTTCGCGCGAGCCGGTGGAAGCACCGGAGGGCACAGCAGCACGGCCCATCACGCCGCTTTCCAGCAGCACGTCGCATTCGACGGTGGGGTTTCCGCGGCTGTCGATCACTTCACGGCCGATGATGTCAACAATGGCGCTCATCTATGTTTTCCTCAAAGAGATTTGAAAATTAAAAGACGAAAAAACAGTTTCGGCCGATCGGGTTCAAAACTTGATCGGCCGAGAGAACATCAGGAGAAATTCGTTTCCAGGAAGCCGTTCTTCTTGGTCACGCGATCCAATTCGACCAGCGTTTCCAACAAGGCCTTCATGTGCTTGAGTGGCACCGCATTGGGACCGTCAGACATCGCACAAGCCGGATCAGGGTGGGTTTCCATGAACAAACCGGCGACTCCAACTGCCACGCCAGCACGCGCCAACACAGGCACGAACTCGCGTTGACCACCAGAGGAAGTGCCCTGGCCGCCGGGCAACTGCACCGAGTGGGTCACGTCGAACACCACGGGCGCATTGGTCTCGCGCATGATGGCCAGCGAACGCATGTCAGACACGAGGTTGTTGTAGCCAAAGCTGGCGCCGCGCTCACACGCCATGAAGTTGTCGTCGTTCAGACCGGCAGCACGCGCAGCAGCACGGGCCTTGTCGATCACGTTCTTCATGTCGCCAGGGGCCAGGAATTGGCCCTTCTTGATGTTGACTGGCTTGCCGCACTGAGCCACCGCATGGATGAAGTCCGTTTGGCGGCACAGGAAAGCTGGCGTCTGCAACACGTCAACCACCGAGGCCACCATGGGGATCTCGGCTTCGGTGTGCACGTCGGTCAGGATGGGTACGTTCAACTCGCGCTTGACCTTGGCCAGGATTTCCAGCCCCTTCTCCATGCCGGGGCCACGGAAGGAGGTGCCGCTGGAACGGTTGGCCTTGTCGTAGCTGGACTTGAAAATGAAAGGGATGCCCAGCGCGCTGGTGATCTCTTTCAAGGTACCTGCGGTGTCCATCTGAAGTTGTTCAGATTCGACCACGCAGGGGCCGGCGATCAGGAAAAACGGGTGGTTCAGACCAACGTCAAAGCCGCACAGTTTCATCGAGTGTCCTCAGGTGGTTGCCAGTGGCGTTTTTTGAACGTCAGATCAGGACATCTTGGGCTGCAAAGCGGCCTTGATGTAGCTGATGAACAGGGGATGGCCATCCCAAGGAGTCGACTTGAACTCGGGGTGGAACTGCACGCCCACGTACCAAGGGTGCACCGACTTGGGCAGCTCAACCATCTCGGTCAGCTTCTCACGCTGGGTGATCGCCGAGATCACCAGACCGGCTTCTTGCAAACGATCGAGGTAACGCTCGTTGGCTTCGTAGCGGTGGCGGTGACGCTCTGTGACCACAGGGCCATAGATGTCATACGCGATGGTGCCAGGCTTCACATCGGAGCTTTGAGCGCCCAGGCGCATGGTGCCGCCGAGATCAGACGAAGCATCACGCTTTTGCACGGTACCGTCGGCATCCAGCCATTCATCGATCAAAGCGATCACAGGGTGTGGCGTGTTGGGCTCAAACTCAGTGGAGTTGGCGCCTTCCAGACC
Organism: Aquabacterium sp.; assembly: GCA_046299355.1. Taxonomy (GTDB): domain Bacteria; phylum Pseudomonadota; class Gammaproteobacteria; order Burkholderiales; family Burkholderiaceae_C; genus Aquabacterium. The sequence goes on from JBKBIO010000006.1 coordinate 99,068, forward strand.
AGCCTTGTGACGGGCGTATTCGATGGTGGCCACTTGCATACCCAAGCAGATGCCCAGGTAAGGAATGCGATGCTCACGGGCGTATTGGGCCGCACAGATCTTGCCTTCCACACCGCGCTTGCCGAAACCACCAGGAACCAGAATGGCGTCGTACTGAGCCAATTGGCTGACGGTTTCGGGCGTCAGGGTTTCAGAGTCCACATACTCGATGTTGACGCGAGCATGGTTGTGGATGCCAGCGTGGCGCAGCGCTTCGTTGAGCGACTTGTACGAATCCGACAGGTCGGTGTACTTGCCGCACATGGCGATGGTGACGGTGCTTTGTGGGTTCTCGACCTCGTTGACGAGGTTGTCCCAACGGCTCAGATCGGCAGGCTTGGTCTGCAACTGCAGTTTGTTGCAGATCAGGTCATCCAGGTGCTGCTCGTGCAGCATACGTGGCACCTTGTAGATGGTGTCCGCATCCCACACCGAGATCACGCCGGTTTCAGGCACGTTGGTGAACAGGGAGATCTTGCTGCGCTCATCTTCTGGAATGGCGCGGTCCGCACGACACAGCAGCGCATCGGCCTGGATACCGATTTCGCGCAGTTTCTGCACGGTGTGCTGGGTAGGCTTGGTCTTCAACTCACCTGCGGCCGCAATGAACGGCACATAGGTCAGGTGAACGAATGCGGTATTGGTTGGGCCCAGCTTCAGGCTCATCTGGCGCGCCGCTTCCATGAAGGGCAACGATTCGATGTCACCCACAGTACCGCCGATTTCCACAATCGCCACGTCAACCGCGTCGGGGGTGTCGACACCCGCACCACGGCGCACGAAGTCCTGGATTTCATTGGTGATGTGAGGAATGACCTGCACGGTCTTGCCCAGGTAATCACCACGGCGTTCCTTCTCCAACACCGACTTGTAAATTTGGCCGGTGGTGAAGTTGTTGGCCTTCTTCATCCGAGTGGTGATGAAGCGTTCGTAGTGGCCCAGGTCCAGGTCGGTTTCAGCGCCGTCGTCTGTGACGAACACCTCACCGTGCTGGAATGGAGACATCGTGCCGGGATCCACGTTGATGTAGGGATCCAGCTTGATCAGGGTGACTTTCAGGCCACGGGATTCAAGAATGGCGGCCAGAGATGCAGCGGCGATGCCCTTACCGAGGGAGGACACCACACCGCCAGTGACGAAGACAAACTTGGTCATTGCGCAATAGCGCCCGCCTTAGGGAGGGACGCTGCGGTGGTAAAGCGGCATTATAGGTGTTTACGAGGTCTTCGCGCGCGCTTTCTGTACAACGTTCGTCACAGCTTCCAGCGCCTGGCGCAGATGCTTCTTCTTGATATTAAGAGGCGGCGCCAAACGCACCACCACCTCATGGCTGTCCTTGGTCAGCACGCCGTGAGGCACCAGAGCCTCCACGATTTGCCTGGCCCCGATGTCTGGCGCCACTTCCACCCCAATCAACAAACCCTTGCCCCGGATGTCTCGCACGTGGGGTACGTGATTCAATCGTTTGCGCAGGAATTTCTGTGCCCAGTCGCCCAGTCGCTGAGCCCGAGCGATCAAGGCCGGGTCAGACAAGAGCTCGAGCGCCTTCATGCTCACGGCGGCAGCAATCGCGTTGCCGCCAAAGGTCGACCCATGATCGCCGGGCTTGAACACGCCCAACACATCGCCCCGACCCACCACGGCCGAGACCGGGTAAACGCCGCCACCCAATGCCTTGCCCAGAATGAGCAAATCGGGCGTGACGTCGTCGTGCTCGTAGCAAAACATGCGACCAGTTCTGGCCAAACCGCACTGGATCTCATCCACGATGAACAAGACATTGTGTTTGCGGCAAAGTGCTTCAGCGTTTTGCAAAAAGCCCTCTGGCGGCACCCGAATGCCCGCCTCGCCCTGAATGGGTTCGATGATGAAGGCGGCGGTACGAGGTGTGATGGCTTTGGCCAGCGCCTTGGCGTCGCCGTAAGGCACGGTTTTGATACCCGGCAACAAGGGCCCGAAATTGGCTTTGTACTGTGGGTCGGTCGACATGCTGATCAAGCCCAGCGTTCGACCATGAAAGTTGCCCTCACAGGCGATGATCTCGCACCGATCCTTCGGTATGCCTTTGACCGTTTCGCCCCATTTACGTGCCAGTTTCAGCGCCGTTTCGACCGCCTCGGCGCCCGAGTTCATCGGCAAAGCCTTGTCGGCATGGGCCAATTGCGTCAAGAGGTCCAACCACGGCGGTAACTGGTCGTTGTAAAACGCCCTGCTGGTCACATCCAAGCGCTTGGCTTGTTGTTTCAGTGCTTTGAGGATTTGGGGGTGACAGTGCCCGAGCGACGCCGTGGAATAGGCGCCCATCATGTCGATGTAACGCTGCCCTTCTACGTCCCACAAAAAGCTGCCCTTGGCGCGGGTCAACACCACCTCGACGGGATGATAGTTGTGCGCCCCTTTGGCATGGTCCAACGCGATCAATGATTGGCTGGTGCCCATCGCGGACTCCGCTTGCCTGACACGATGGAATTAGTTTGGCAGTAGACGCGCATCATGAAAAGCGCATTTTTCTGCAAACGATGGGGGAATATTGCTGGAATCCACTGAATGTGGGCCAAGGCTGCCCCACTATACTGCGCGCTTTCCCTCGCCGACGCCCGTTTCGAGAAACGAGGCCACCGATCTTTATGAGTTCTTCTTTGCGCGCTCCGGCCCTCGCCGCCGACACCTGCCGCCACTCGGTTCTGTCTAAAGTCGATCCTGCCTTGTTTGATCAGATCGAACGCGACATTGAAGCCATTAAGCAAAAGCACCGCGATGATCTGGGCGAGAAGGATGTTCGCTACATCAAGGGCCTGCGCACCAAGTCGCGCATTTTTGAAGCACTGGGCCGAGGCTTGCTGTGGATCAGCCCGGAACCCATCACCTTCAGCCTGGGCGTGTTCTTCACTTGGCTGCACCGCAACATCGAGTCGATCGAGATTGGCCACAACGTCTTGCATGGCCAGTACGACTATTTCCCTGAGATTCCTCAGTTCCATTCGCACAACTTCAAGTGGAAAGCCCCTGTCGACGAAGAAGGCTGGCGTCGTGAGCACAACGGCATGCACCACGTGCACACCAATGTGTTTGAAATGGACCCGGACCTGAATCACGGCATTTTGCGCACCAACGAACACACACCTTGGAATCGTCGTCATTTGTTCCAGGTGCCCTTGTATCTGCTGGCGGCTTACCCGACGATGCTCTACCAGTTCAACTCGCAAAACTTGGGCTTCGGCCAGAAGTTCCGTGAGAAGAATTTCCCAACTGGAAACCAGGGCTACGCCTGCGTCGAAACGGCAGGCGCCACAGACGAGCAACTGGAAAAGCGCCACTGGTTGTCGGTGGCTCGGGTGTTGGTCAAAGAATATGCCGTCTTCCCTCTGCTGGCATTGGCCACCGGCTTCTCGTTCTGGAAAGTGTTCCTGGGCAATTTGCTGGCTGACGTGATCAACAACTACTGGATCAGCATGACGATCCAGGCGACCCACTTCACCGAGCCACTGCAGCCCTCCGACGCCACCCGTCACAAGGGACGCTGGTATTTGTCGCAACTGGATTCGTCTGTGAATTTCAAGGGCAGCCGCCGCATGAGTGTGCTGTGGGGGCACCTGAACTATCAGACCGAACACCACCTGTTCCCAGATATTCCATCGCATCGTTACCCCGACATGGCCAAGGAAGTGAAGGCCGTGTGCGCCAAGTATGGCGTGGTCTACAAGCTCAACCCCAACTGGCGCACTGCCATTCGCAACTACCTGGGCGTGATGTGGAAGCACTCCTTCCCACCTGCGAAACCTTCCGTGTCCGGGAAGGAACATCATGCTTAAGCGCAGCGTGAATCATTTCAACCAACTCGCCCTTCGCGTGTTGGGTCGGCCTTGGCTGGACTACATCGCCAGCAACACCATGACGGAGTTCAATCGCCGTCACAACGACTTCGTCTGGACTTATGACCTGAAGGCATTGGTGGCCGGCATTCGCGATGAGGCCCCCGGCGTGAAAACCTTCACTCTGCTGCCCAACCAGCATTGGCGCAGTCTGCGTGCGGGTCAGCACCTTGAGGTATCGGCAATGGTGGATGGGCAAGTCGTGAGCCGCTATTACAGCCTGTCGCCGATGGAGCGAGGTCGTTTCACCATCACCGTCAAGCGCACCGCGCAAGGTGTGCTGTCTAATTGGCTGCACCGGGAATTGAAGGTCGGCCAGACGCTGAAGATTGGCCACCCTGAGGGCCAGTTCACCTACCAGGGGCAATCCAAGCTCTTGTTCATCTGTGCCGGCTCTGGCATCACGCCTTGCTACTCGATGATCAAGGAGCGTCTGCAAGCTCAAGACCAGGTTGATCTGGCCATGTACGCCCAGTTTGCCAAGGTTGAAGACACCATCTTTTCGCAGACCCTCCAAGACTGGAAAGGCCGCTTCGACGTGCGACTGGCCTACGACCAGGAGCCACATCACCCAGGTCAACTGCTTCATGCGCGCAAACTGAGCGAACAGTATCCCGACCTGCATGAACGTGATGTGTATCTGTGCGGCCCGCAAGGCTTCATGGACAATGTGATTGCACAACTGCAGGCCGAAGGCTTTGACCTGAGCCGTTTGCACTGTGAGCGCTTTGTGGCGCAAAACTTTGAAGCGCCTGCGGCTGAATTTGACGTGACCGGCGCTGAGGTCTATTTCAAGCATCTCAATGCCCATGTGTGCTTGGGCGAGGCTGATCGTGGCAAAACGCTGCTGGAAATCGCCGAGTCGCGCGACCTGCACCCTGAAGTGGGCTGCCGCCAGGGCATGTGTGGCACCTGCAAGCTGACTCTGACCTCGGGTCAGGCTGCGGGCAATGTGTTGGGCCAAGCGGTGTACTTGTGCACCGCTTACCCTGCTTCACACAAAGTTGTTCTTGACGCCTGATCGGCGCTGTTTGTTTACCTGAGTCCTGATCATGTTGTTTGTCTTGCGGATGATTTTGCTGAGCCTGCACTTTGTGCTGGTCGGCTTTGCTGGCTTGTTCGTGTTGTTTCGTCCGTTCAACCCAGACAACAGCCGCATCTTCGGTCGTCTGTACAGCCTGCCCGCCATTCGGATTCTGGGTCTCCGCGTGAAGCGCGACACCGACGCGCTTTTGCAGCATCCACGCTCTTACGTTGTCGTTGCCAACCACCAATCGAACTACGATTTGTTCGTACTGGGTTGCACCGTGCCCGTGCGAACCGTGTCATTGGGCAAAAAAAGTCTGAAATGGGTGCCCTTGTTTGGCTGGATTTATTGGCTGTCGGGGAACGTGCTAATCGATCGCGGCAATGCGATCAAGGCCAAACAGGCCATGCTCACCACAACGGACACGCTTCAACACAAAGACACCTGCATTTGGGTTTTTGCCGAAGGCACTCGCAATCTGGGCAAAGGCATGAAGCCGATGAAGAAAGGCGCATTTCAGATGGCGATTGCGGCTGGCGTGCCGATCATCCCGGTCTGCGCGAGCACTTACAAGAACCACATGAAATTGAACAAATGGCACAGCGGCGATGTGATCATCAAATCGCTGCCAGCCATTCCAACCCAAGGTTTGACCATGGATGACATGCCTGCCTTGATGGCCAAATGCCAAGCAGACATGATGGCCTGCATTGCCGAGCTGGACGCCGAAGTCAGCCGTTCGGCGCGGTGATCTTGCTCAGCGGGTTCATGGCTTGCGCCTGACTGGGCACAGGCAAGCCCATGTCCGCTTGATCGCCATTCCAGGTCGGCTCCGGGATGGAGTCGAACACCTGACGCAGGCGCTGCCCCCAGGTGGATCGAATCATGCGGAAGTAGGTGTTGCTTTCATCAATGTTGATGAGCTTGTCCACCTTCAGCGCATCGGCTTCGTACACCAACAAATCCAAAGGCAAGCCGACCGACAGGTTGGACTTCAGGGTCGAGTCCATTGAAATCAAGGCGCACTTGGCGGCCTCTTGTAGTGGCGTGGTCGGTGTGACGACACGGTCAATCACGGGCTTGCCGTACTTGGATTCACCGATCTGGAAATAGCAAACGCCGTCGATACCCGCCTCGACAAAATTGCCGGCCGCGTAGACATTGAACAGGCGCATCGTCTCACCCTTGATCTGCCCGCCAATGATCAGGCTGCAATTGAAGTCGATGCCATGTTTCTTCAGAGCTTCGGCATCACGCGCGTGCACCGTTCGCACTGCGCTACCCACAATGCGAGCCACATCAAACAAGCTCTTGGCCGTCCAAATGGTGGCCGGCTCGCCATCGGATCCTTCGATGGTTTCGGTGGCCAGCAGTTGTTTGACGGCTTGCGTGATGGCCAGGTTGCCCGCCGACAGCAGCACCAGCACGCGGTCGCCCTCTTTCTCATAGACGGTCATCTTGCGGAAAGTGCTGATCTGGTCCATGCCCGCATTCGTGCGCGAGTCGGAGAGAAAAACCAAGCCTGCATTCAGGCGCATGGCAACACAGTAAGTCATGACGAAATCACCGATTTGAGTTTGTAGAGCGCATCCAGCGCTTCTCGAGGGGTCAAGGCATCTGGGTCGATGCTGGCCAACAGAGACAACGTTTGGGCCTCGGCTTCGCTCAGCGCTTCACCCACAGGCGCAGCAAGTGTTGTGCCTACAGACCCGATATCGTAGTTCAGTGGCGCATCCACCTGTGCAAACAGGTCAATTTGCTCGTCGGATTCACGCTGTTTGGCTTCTAGCGCCTCGAGCGTGGTTCGTGCTTGCCGGATCAAGGTGTGCGGCATCCCAGCCAAACGCGCCACTTGCACACCGTAGCTGCGGCTAGCGGGACCATGCTGCAACTCGTGCAGGAACACAATGTCATCACCCGACTCCGCCACACCCACGTGCACGTTGGCTGACCTTGGATGCTTTTGCGGCAATTGGGTCAATTCGAAGTAATGGGTGGCAAACAGCGTGAAGGCCTTGTTGCGGTCATGCAAGTGGCTGGCGATGGCGCCCGCCAGTGCCAAGCCATCAAAGGTTGATGTGCCTCGGCCAATTTCATCCATCAACACCAAGGAATGCTCTGTGGCCGCATGCACGATGGCCGCCGCCTCCGTCATTTCCAGCATGAAGGTGGACTGCGCATTGGCCAAATCGTCGGCGGCCCCAATACGAGTGTGGATCGCATCCATGGGCCCCAATCGACAGGCACTGGCAGGCACGTATGAGCCCATCGCGGCTAGCACGGCGATCAAGGCCACCTGGCGCATGAAAGTCGACTTACCGCCCATGTTCGGGCCGGTGACGATCAACATGCGCCGGTTGGCATCTAGCCTGCAATCATTGGGAATGAAGCTGGTGCCGGAGGTTTCCATCAAGCGAGCTTCCACCACCGGGTGGCGCCCCTTCTCGATCTCGATACAGGGATGGGACACAAATTCAGGCCGAGTCCACAACAGGGTGGCTGCCCGTTCGGCCAGCGCACACAGTGCATCCAAAGACGCCAAAGCACGAGCCAATTGGCTCAAGACTTGAATGTGTCCTTGCAGGAAGTCGATCAATTGCTCAAACAGCAGCTTTTCTCGGGCCAAGGCGCGCTCTTGGGCAGACAGCGCCTTGTCTTCAAACGCCTTGAGTTCGGGCGTGATGAAGCGTTCGGCGTTCTTGAGGGTCTGGCGCCGTTGGTAATCCAAGGGCACTTTGTCAGCTTGGCTCTGGGTGACTTCGATGTAGAAGCCATGCACCTTGTTGAACTGCACGCGCAAGTTATGGATGCCGGTACGCTCGCGCTCACGCGCTTCCAAATCGAGCAAGAATGCATCGCAGTTTTGCGAAATGGCTCGCAACTCGTCCAGATCAGGATCGAAACCCGTGGCAATGACACCGCCATCGCGCAAGAGCACTGCGGGTGTCTCCATCAACACGGCTTGCAGTTGCGCCGCCAAAGCGGGGTCGGGTTGCAGCGCCTGGCGCCATTGGGCCAACAATTCGGTGGATTCGGGTACCTTGGTCAGCAGAGACGGCAGCCCGGCCAAGGCATCTCGCAAGCCAGCCAGTTCGCGTGGGCGAACTTGTCGCAAGGCCACTCGGGCGGTGATGCGCTCCACGTCGCTCATGCCACGCAGGGCTTCACGCAGAGACTCATAGCCCTGGTCCAATTGCGCCGGCGCCAACAGGCTGGCGATGGATTCATGGCGAGCACGGGCCACACTGCGATCTCGCAAGGGCTGCGTGACCCACTGACGCAAGGCGCGGCTGCCCATGCCAGTTCGGCAGGTGTCCAACAAGGACAACAAGGTAGGGGCATCTTCGCCGCGCAGGGTTTGCGTCAACTCCAAGTTGCGCAAGGTCGCCGCCGGCAGGTCAATCATGTCGCTCGCGCGCGGTACCTGCAAGGTTGACACGTGGGCCAATGCCCTGCCCTGCGTGTGTTCGGCAAAGCTCAGCAAAGCGGCACCTGCCGCATGCGCCAGGGTCAACTCTTGTGCCTGATAGGCCTGCAGGCCCTTTACACCCAACTGATCACACAGCTTGCGCAAACCCAAGCCACTGTCGAACTGCCAACTGGGCCGACTCGTCATGGCCACGCCACGGCCTTGTGTCAACAAGGCCTGCAAGCTCGGCGGCATGCGATCACGGTCGAACAGAATTTCGGCAGGTTGCAAGCGCGCCAACCAACCGCCCAACTCTCGCTCGGTACATTCGGTCAGACCCAAATTGCCACTCGACAGGCCCAACCAAGCCAAGCCGCAAGGCACCATGTGCTCGGCCTTGTTGCCACGTTTGTCCATGACCACGGCCAGCAACAATGAATCTGCGCGCTCCGAGAGCAACTCGGAATCGGTCAAGGTGCCGGGGGTGACGACGCGCACCACCTTGCGCTCAACCGGCCCCTTGCTGGCCCCTACCTCACCCACTTGTTCACAGATGGCAACCGATTCGCCCAGCTTGATCAACTTGGCCAGATAAGTCTCAACAGCATGCACGGGCACGCCCGCCATGACCACAGGCTCTCCTGCAGACTGCCCCCGAACGGTCAGGGTGATGTCGATCAGACGATTGGCTTTGCGCGCATCGTCGAAGAACAACTCATAGAAATCACCCATGCGGTAGAAAACCAGGGTGTCAGGGTACTCCGCCTTGATGCGCAAGTACTGCTGCATCATGGGGGTGTGCTGAGAGAGGTCCTTGTCCGACAAGTTCTTTCCTTCGATGGGTACCGCGACAGCACTGTCGCGCCCACGGTATCGGCAAGCCAGTGCGAAGTGCGGGATTTTGCCGCAAACACTGGCTACATCAGCATGCCCAAGTCCAATGAATCTTTGCGACGTTTCCGTATGGCAAGCGCTGCACCTGGCCTACGAGTAAAGCCTGATATCGATTTTTCAATATGAAAACACGTCGTAACCTAGGCCAAGAAATGTCCGAAATAGACCTACATGGGTCATTGGTATCAGTTGCAGCGGGTCGCCTTAATGCAGTAATTTTGTCAACAATTAAATGGGATTTGTTTTCGTCAATGCTGTAACGAAGCAGGAAAGGATCGCATGAACGCCAACGCATCAGCGTACGACCTTCACCCATGGATTCAACAGTACGGATCCCACATTCCGCACCAACTGATACCGCCACGACATCAGAGCGTGGCAGGCATGGCCTCCGAGGCCGCCAAACAGTTTTCAAAAGAAACAGCCTTCACCACCGTCATGCCCAACGGCATGTATGGCTCCCTCACCTACGCTGAGGTCGACGAAATGAGCGATGCCATGGCGCGCTATCTGCGCGATGTCATCGGACTGAAAGCAGGTGACCGCGTGGCCCTGCAAATGCCCAACTGCCTGAGTTACCCGGTCGCACTGTTGGGCATCCTGAAAGCAGGCTGCATCGCCGTCAACACCAATCCCCTGTACACCCCTCGCGAGATGGCGCATCAGTTCCGCGACAGCGGTGCCAAAGCCATCGTGATCGTCGACATGTTTGCCGACAAACTCGCCGAGATCCTGCCCCAGACAGAGATCAAGCACGTGATCTTTGCGCGGGTGCCTGAGTTTTTCCCTCCCGTCGTTCGTCACATCGTGTATGCGGTGATGAAGTATTGGAACCAGTTGATCCCCAAGCACAACGTTAATGGCGTCGATCTACCCAGCGCCTTGAAGATGGGGCGTGCATCCAGCGCGAACGTTGAGAGTTATTGGAAAAACCTCGGCCATGACGATTTGGCCTTGTTGCAATACACCGGCGGCACCACAGGCGTGGCCAAGGGCGCCATGCTGACCCATGGCAACTTGCTCTGGAACATGGAGCAAATGCTGGGCATGTCTGGCAGCCACATTGAAGAAGGCAAAGAGGTCGTGCTGACGGCCTTGCCGCTGTATCACATCTTCGCTTTCACGGTGAATTTCCTCTGCATGTTCCGCATGGGCGCCAGAAACATTCTCGTGCCCAGCCCACGCCCCATTCAGAACCTGCAGCGCGCCATTGAAAACTACCGTATCACCTGGCTGACTGGCGTCAACACCCTGTACAACGCTTTGTTGAACGAAGAGTGGTTCACCGCCTTCCCGCCCAAACACATCAAAGCAGCGGGGGGCGGCGGCGCGGCCATGCACCACGCGGTCGTGAAGCGCTGGGAATCGTTGGTCAAGTGCCCCTTGGTGGAAGGTTATGGCCTGACGGAAACATCACCCGTGGTCTGCTTTCAGCCGCTCAATGGCGCACGCAAAGAGGGTTCTATCGGCATCCCCGCACCCATGACGTCTGTCAAGCTGGTTGACGACCAAGGCAACGAGGTCCCGCTGGGGCAAGCCGGCGAATTGATCGTCAAGGGCCCTCAGGTCATGAAAGGCTATTGGCAGCGCACCGAAGATACGAACCAGGTCCTGAAAGACGGTTGGTTCCACACGGGCGACATCGCTGTGATGGACGAAAAGGGCACGTTCAGCATCGTCGATCGCAAGAAGGACATGATTTTGGTGTCCGGATTCAACGTCTACCCGAACGAAATTGAAGACGCCATTGCGGCTCACGACAAGGTGCTGGAGGCCGCTGTGATTGGTGTGCCAGACGCCAAAACGGGTGAAGCGGTATGGGCCTTTGTGGTCAAACGCGATGAGGATCTCACTGAAGCGGCCCTGATCGAGCATTGCCGAACAGTGATCACTTCGTACAAGGTACCCACACGCGTGGTGTTCAGAAGTGAGCTTCCCAAAACGCCCATCGGCAAGATTTTGCGCCGCGAGTTGCGCACCGAAATCATGTCCAACAACAAGCAAGGGGGCTGACCATGTTGAGCGAAACCGAAACCAAACTGCTTGGCATCATGATGATGGTCATCATGCTGGGCATGGGCTCTAGCTTGACCTTCAAAGACTTCGCCATTGCACTCAAAAAGCCGCAGGGCATCTTGGTGGGCTTGTTGTGTCAATACGGGATCATGCCGCTGCTGGCTTACTGCTTGGCAACAGCCTTGCAACTGCCACCCGCTTATGCCGTGGGCTTGATCTTGATGGGCTGCATGCCGGGGGGAACCACCAGCAACATCTTCACTTACTTCAGCAAAGGCGCCTTGAGCTTGTCGATCTTGATGACCATGGGATCGACCATTGTGGCAATCGTGATGGTGCCACTCACCTTGGCGTTTTACTCACAGGGCATTGAAGGCAACTGGCAGATTCCTTCGGCCAATGTCATCCAGGTGCTATTCGTGCTGCTGGTTCCAACTGTGATTGGCATTGCCCTGCGCAAGTGGAACGCTAACGTGGGGGCCGTGATTGAAATGCTTGGCGGCATCCTGGGCGTCGCGGTCATTCTGTTCCTGGTCATTTCTTGGGTGCCTCGTAACTGGCATTTGCTGCTCAGTACCGGATTCCCAGTCTATGCAGGCTCCATCGGCTTGGGTTTGGCTGGCTTTTTCTTGGGGTACCTGCTGTCCCGGACCTTGAAACAGGATGAGCGCCGCTCCAGAACCATCGCCCTGGAAACCGGCATTCAAAATGGGCCATTGGCTGTACTGATTGTGACCCTGACCTTTCAGGGAGAACAACAGCAATCCGTGTTGCTGATCCCAGTGTTGTATTCCCTGTTCATCGTGCTGACCTCGTCTGCCGTGACTGTGTGGTTCCGCAAAATCACACAACGCGAGGAATTGATGCGGGATGGCGCCAAGATCGGGGCACTGGCGAAAGCCTGACGCTTTCCAGAAGTGGAAGTACCTACTAAATGAAAAAGCCCGCATCACGCGGGCTTTTCCTATTGGGGCATGACACGCAAGGCGTCATCCAAAATGCAGCTTTAGAAAGGCGCGTCCTGACCTTGTTCGCCGTCGGCCTTGGACGCAGAGATTCGAATGCGCTTGGGCTTGGCAGCTTCTTCTTTCGCTTTGGCGGCCTTCTCGGCTTCGGCCAAAGCCTTCAAAGCCGCTTCGGTTTGGACTTCATTGTCTTCCGCCTCAGCCTCGCCTTGGATGACACGTGTGTAAGGCGCCAAGGTTTTGACCAACTGACCATAAATGCGCGGTGTGCCAGCCAAGATTTCGCGCTGGTACAAGAAGTCGGATTCGCCGGTGAAGTTGCCCACCAGACCACCGGCTTCGGTGATGATCAAAGAGCCCGCAGCCACGTCCCATGGGCTCAAACCGGTTTCAAAGAAACCGTCGTAATAGCCTGCGGCCACGTAGCACAGGTCCAGCGAGGCAGCGCCTGGGCGACGCACACCAGCGCACTGCACCATGACGTCTTCAAACATCTTCAGGTAACGCTGGAAGTTGTCACCCTTGCGGAATGGAAAGCCGGTACCGATCAGGGCTTCCAGCATGCGGGTGCGCTTGGACACACGGATACGGCGATCGTTCAGGAAAGCGCCCTTGCCCTTGGATGCGTAGAACAGATCGTTGCGGCTGGGGTCATAAACCACGGCTTGCTGGACTTGACCACGGAATGCCAAAGCGATCGACACCGCGTAAACGGGGAAGCCGTGGATGAAGTTGGTGGTGCCGTCGAGTGGATCGATGATCCAGACGTAGTCGCTGTGCTTGGCACCGCGTGAACGGCCCGATTCTTCAGCGAGGATGCCATGACCTGGATAGGCTTCCAGGATGGTGTCAATGATCACTTCTTCTGCCGCCCGGTCCACTTCGGTCACAAAGTCGTTGTGCGACTTGGCGCTGACGGTCAGCAGTTCTACATCGAGCGATGCCCGGTTGATGATCGCACCAGCTGCACGGGCAGCCTTGATGGCGATGTTGAGCATAGGATGCAGAGTTTGAGACATGGTCAGACCTCAAAAAACCAAAGTGGGAACCCCACGCACGCGAAAGCGCATGCATGCAGTTGAAAAAGGGCGCAGCGGTGATCAAAGAACGAGGGAGAATCTCGCATTGTAGCGATTACCCTGATTTTGTACACCCCTTTTTGCAATGTCCCAGCAAACATCTCTCGATGAATCAAGGGTTTATCGCCCATTTGTGAAGTATTTCCAAGCCAGCCACCCCGCCCCATGAGCCTCCAACGCCCTGATCCCACCCGTTTCATCTTGGTCGACACCAGCCATCGCGGCAACGTGGGCGCCACGGCCAGAGCGATGAAGGTGATGGGATTTTCTGAGCTCGTTTTGGTGCGGCCTCGCTTCCCTGACGTCCTGGTGCATGAAGAAACTGTGGCCATGGCCAGTGGCGCTGCCGACATCCTCGTGCGCGCCAAAGTGGTCGATACGCTTGAAGAGGCTCTGGAAGGCGTCACCTTTGCCATCGGCACGGCCATGACCCCACGCGACTTCGGGCCACGAACCATCACCCCCAGGGAAGGCTTGGCAGAGTTGGCGCGCGGCGAACCTGTTCACAAGCTGGGCTTTGTGTTTGGTTGCGAACGCTACGGCATGTCCAATGAAGACGTCTACCGCTGCCATGCGGTGATCAGCATCCCTACCAACCCAGACTATGGGTCGCTCAACCTGTCTCAAGCCGTGCAGGTGCTGGCTTACGAGTGGCGGATGGCACAAGGCAGCTTTGCCGTGGCGGCACGCACGGCGGATCCAGATTTGGCTGATGGGCGTGCGGTACAAGGCGCCCTGACCCATTGGGAACAAGCCTTGACCGCTTTAGGCTTTCTGGACCCCGCGGCGCCCAAGAAGCTGATGCCCAGATTGAACCAGTTGTTCAACCGGGCCCAATTGCGTACCGAAGAGATCCATATCCTGAGGGGCATTGCCAAGACCATGTTGGCCCATGCACCCAAAGATGACCAAAGCGACCAGTAAAGGCATCACCTAAACGCTTAGCGACCCGAGGGGCAAGCCCCCTGCCTTTACACTGGGAGGCTAAACATTACTAAAACGCATAAGCCAAGTTCCTCATGCTGTTTGCCCGTCTGAGAGAAGACATCGCCTGCATCCTTGAACGCGACCCTGCCGCACGGACCGCGTGGGAGGTGTTGACCTGCTATCCCGGCTTGCATGCCCTGGCCATGCATCGGCTGGCACATCGCTGCTGGACGCATGGCTTCAAGTGGTTGGGCCGCTGGATTTCCCATTTGTCGCGTTTCCTGACCGGCATTGAGATTCACCCAGGTGCCAAGGTCGGTCGACGCGTGTTCATCGACCACGGTATGGGCGTCGTGATCGGTGAAACCGCCGAAATCGGCGATGAATGCACCATCTACCAAGGCGTCACCCTGGGTGGCACCTCTTTGAGCAAGGGTGCCAAACGCCACCCCACACTGGGCAAAGGCGTGATCGTGGGCGCTAACGCGCAGGTACTGGGTGGATTCACCGTGGGTGATGGTGCCCGTGTCGGGTCGAATGCCGTGGTGACCAAGCCGGTGCCCCCCGCCGCCACGGCCGTGGGCAACCCTGCCCGCATCATCGTGGCCAAAGCCCAGGTGCTGGACGAAAAACAAGCCGAACGCGAAGCCTTGGCAGCGAAGTTGGGTTTCTCAGCCTACGGCGTGACCGAGGGTGATGACCCACTGTCTCAAGCGCTCAAAGGCCTGATCGACAACGCCTCAGGCCACGAACACCAGATCGCCCTGCTGTGGCAAGCCATTGAAAAGCTAGCCAAAGACGCACAAACAGAAGATGCCCGAGGCTGCTTGCCGCAAGACGCGCAAACCACCGAGCACTTTGACGCAGAAGGCCTCAACAAGCTGGTCTGAGCCTCCAAGGCCGGGCTCGGTGCTGAGCAGCAGCGAGCCCGTCGGCAAGCTTACTGAGCAGCAGGCCGGATGGCCGATTTGGGGCGGAATGCCGCGCAGACCGAGGCGTCGGTCTCGATGTAAGGCCCACCAATGAGATCGATGCAATATGGCACGGCTGCAAAAATGCCTGGAACGATTGCCTTGCCTTCGCCGTCTTTGAGGCCTTCCAGCGTTTCCGCAATCGACTTGGGCTGACCTGGCAGGTTCAGGATCAGAGCCTGCTTGCGAATCACCGCGGTTTGTCGCGACAGGATGGCTGTTGGCACAAAGCGCAGGCTGATCTGACGCATTTGCTCGCCAAAACCAGGCATTTCCTTGTCCGCCACATCCAGGGTGGCCTCCGGGGTGACGTCGCGCGGCGCGGGGCCCGTGCCACCGGTGGTCAACACCAAGTGGCAGCCTTCGACGTCAACAAGATCACGCAAGGTTTGCGCGATCCCCGCACGCTCGTCAGGAATCAGGCGAGGCACCCACGTGATGGGGTTACGGACCGCCCGTCCCAACCAATCTTGCAAGGCCGGCAAGCCTTTGTCTTCATACACGCCTGTGCTGGCACGGTCACTGATTGAGACCACACCAATTTTGACTGCGTCCAAGCTCATTCCTCGTCGCCCTCTTGGTCGGATGCGAAGTGCCCCTCTGAGGCATCTTTGTCGTGCTTGGCCTTGTCTTCCTGGGCTCGCTTGATGAACTGGAACAGTTCACGGAAGCCTCGGCCACTGCGCTTTTCGGGCTCCAGCGCCGCATCTTTCTTGGCGCTGCGGATCAAGGCGCGCAATTGCTGCAGGTCCGTGTCGGGAAATGATTCCACCCAGCGTGCCAAGGCCGCTTTTTCGTCGGCCAACAATTCAGCGCGCCAACGCTCCGCCTCGTGCAAAGACAAGGCGTTTTGGGCATGGCCCAGTTGGAAGCTCGCCACAGCTTCACGCAAGGGCTCCGCGTCGACACCGCGAATGACTTTGCCGATGTACTGCAACTGCCGGCGCTTGCCTTCAAACGACCGCGTCGTCTTGTAGGCGGCCAGGGCATCACGCAGACGCTCGGGCATGTCAATGGCGGCCAGGCGTGCATCGGGCATGGCCAATAACTGCTCACCCAAGTCCTGCAATTCGTGCGACTGTCGTTTCAACGCACTTTTACTGGGCTTGGTGTAGCCGTTTTCGTCTGCGAGGGGTAATCCCTCGTCTTCATCAAAATGGTTCGAATTCATGTCATCGCTATGATACGGGGGCCTACACACAAGTCGCGAACATGGCTCAGAAACAATCGAACAAAACTCCACAAGCTGGTTTTGCACATTCGCAAGACCAGTTCCAGCAATTGATCGAGGACACACTGTCCATCGCGCAAAAAATGGGGGCCACCGATGCCGCTGCGGAGGTATCCGAGGGCATGGGCCTCTCGGTGTCCGTTCGCAAGGGCAAACTAGAAAACGTCGAGCGTAACCGAGACAAGACCATCGGCATCACGGTTTTCGTGGGACAACGCCGTGGCAACGCCTCCACCTCCGACTTTTCTCCCGAGGCGCTGCAGCAAACCGTGCGTGCCGCCTACGACATTGCTCGCTACACCGCCGAAGACCCCGCCGCAGGCCTGCCTGACGAGGAAGATCTGGCACTGGGCAAGGCGGCCAAGCGCGATCTCGACCTGTTTCACCCCTGGGCTGTGACTGCAGAGAAAGCGGCCGAGTTGGCGCGTCGCTGCGAAGAAGCCGCCATGACGGTGGACAAGCGCATCACCAACTCCGAAGGTGCTGGCGTGTCGGCACAGCAATCGCACTTCTTTGCAGGTAACACCCGTGGCTTCCGTGGTGGCTATGCCAGCTCGCGCCACTCGCTGTCGGTGTCACCCATTGCCGGGCGCGGCAACGACATGCAACGCGACTTCTGGTACACCTCAGAGCGTGATGCCAAAGACATGGCAAAACCCGAAAAGGTGGGCCGATACGCCGCAGAGCGTGCCCTCGCCCGCCTGAAGTCGCGCAAGATCGCCACCTGCGAAGTGCCCGTGTTGTTTGAAAACACCCTGGCCGCAGGCCTGTTGGGCGCTTATGTGCAGGCCACCAGTGGCGGTGCGCTGTACCGCAAGGCCACCTTCTTGCTCGACAGCCTGGGCCAGCAAGTCTTCCCCAAGCACATCGACATCCTGGAAGACCCCCACATCCTCAAAGGCAAAGGCAGCGCCCCGTTTGACGACGAAGGCGTCCTGACCCGCAAGCGCCGTGTGGTGAAGAATGGCGTGGTGCAAGGCTACTTCCTGTCCAGCTATTCCGCGCGCAAATTGGGCATGAAGACCACCGGGCATGCTGGTGGCTCACAAAACCTGCTGCTGCAAAGCAAATTGACTCAGCCCAAGGACGACCTCAAGGCCATGATCAAGAAGCTCGATCGCGGCCTGTTCGTGACCGAACTGATGGGTCAAGGCGTCAACTACGTGACCGGTGACTACTCACGTGGTGCGGCGGGGTACTGGGTCGAGAACGGCGAGATCGTACACCCCGTTCAAGAAATCACCATCGCCGGCCACATTGCCGAGATGTTCAAGCAAATCGTGGCCGTGGGGGCCGATGAGTACACCTATGGCAGCAAGACGGTGGGCTCGATCTTGATCGAAAAGATGAAGATCGCCGGACATTGATCGCCCCGCTCTCTCGCAGCATCCACACACTGACCACACCAATCCATCCCTCAAGGAGCCCTGATTCATGCAACGTCGTTCCTTTCTGAACCACGCAGGCATTGCCGGCGTGCTGGCTGCCGGTGCAGCCCCCGCCGTGGTCCATGCTCAGACGACCATTCGTTGGCGCCTGGCATCGAGCTTCCCCAAGTCGCTGGACACCATTTATGGTGCCGCAGAGACCTTCACCAAATCGATTGCAGCCATGTCCGGCGGCAAGTTCCAGATTTCGGTGCATGCCGGCGGCGAATTGATGAAGCCCTTTGAGGTGGTGGATGCGGTGCAAAACGCATCTGTCGAGATGGCGCACACCGCGCCCTATTACTTCTTTGGCAAGGACGAGACTTTTGCGATTGGCTGTGCGATTCCCTTTGGCATGAACTCTCGCCAAATGACCGCATGGATGGTGGAAGGCAATGGCCTGAAGCTGATGCGCGAGTTTTACGCCAAGTACAACATCATCAATTTCCCAGGCGGCAACACCGGTGCACAGATGGGCGGTTGGTACAAGAAACCGCTGAAGTCGATGGCCGATATGAAGGGCCTGCGCATGCGCATCGGCGGCTTTGCCGGCCGAGTGTTGGAGAGCATGGGCGCCGTTCCCCAGGCCATTCCTGGTGGCGAGATTTATGCCGCGCTAGAAAAAGGCACCATCGACGCCGCTGAATGGGTCGGTCCCTACGACGACCAGAAGCTGGGCTTCCACAAAGTGGCCACCACCTACCACTACCCCGCGTGGTGGGAAGGCGGCCCCCAGTTGGACTTCTTCATCAACACCAAGGCCTACAACGCCCTGCCCGCTGAATACAAAGCGATGATCGATGCGGCCTCGTACGCTGCCCACGTCGAAATGCAGGCCAAGTACGACGCCCTGAACCCGACTGCGCTGAAGCAATTGGCGGCATCGAAGGTGAACCTCGCCCCCATGCCTAAAGATGTCATGGAAGGTGCATTCAAGGCTTCGCAGGCCATCTATGCTGACCTCAGCGCCAAGAACCCCAATTGGAAGAAGGTCTACACCGATTACGCGAAGTTCCTGAAGGACCAGAACTTGTGGTTCCGCTTCACTGAAGCCCGCTACGACAGCTTCATGCAAAACGCCAAGCTGTAATCACCACCTCGCTCAAAAGAAAAGCCGCTCATCGAGAGCGGCTTTTTTCATACTCATCAATCCGTTTTCAGCGCATCTTCCAAGGCTTTGGCGTCGGCATTGTCTTCGCCAGATGCTGCCGCCTCAGGCATGAGGACGGGCTCATCTGCTGGCACATTGATCTCGACCTTATCCAGGTCCACCACGGGTTCCTTGTCCAACCAAGCGGTCACGGACTCGGGCCAGAAGATCACCACCGCCACCAACAGCAACTGCATGGCGACCCAGGGAATGGCCCCCAGATAAATGTCGCGGGACAAGACCGGTTTGCTGATGGTGCCGTTTTTGTAGATTTGATCGGCAATGCCCCGCAGATAGAACAAGGCAAAACCAAACGGCGGATGCATGAAGCTGGTCTGCATGTTCACGCACAGCAAGACACCGAACCAGATCGGGTCAATGCCCATCTTTTGGCCCACAGGGGCCAGCAGCGGGACAATGATGAAAGCGATCTCAAAGAAGTCCAGGAAAAAGGCCAAGAAGAACACGAACACATTCACCGCGATCAAGAAGCCCACTTGGCCCCCAGGCAAATGCGACAGCATGTGTTCGATCCAGATGTGGCCATCCACCCCCTGGAACACCAGCGAGAAGATCGTGGACCCCATGAGAATGAAGACCACCATGGCCGAGACACGCATGGTGGAATCCATGCCCTCCCACACCAGCTTCCAGGTCAAACGCTTGTGCAAGGCCGCCAACACCATGGCTCCCACCGCACCCAGTGCGCCCGCCTCAGTCGGCGTGGCCAAGCCCATGAAGATGGTGCCCAGAACCAGGAAGATCAACACGATGGAGGGAATCATCCCCCACAGCACCCTACGCACCAGCGGCCAGCCGCGCTCGACCAGCGCCTCAGCAGGCAAAGGCGGCACCCATTGCGGCCTGAACACCGCCACAGCCAAAGTGAACAACAAGAAGATGGCGGTTTGCAACAGGCTAGGACCAATCGCGCCCTTGTACATATCGCCCACGGACTGGCCCATCTGATCAGCCAACACCACCAGCACCAGCGAGGGAGGGATCAACTGCGTGATCGTGCCCGACGCTGCGATGACGCCGGTGGCAAAACGCATGTCGTAGCCATAGCGCATCATGATGGGCAGAGAGATCACGCCCATGGCGATCACACTGGCAGCCACCGTGCCCGTGATGGCGCCCAAGATGGCGCCGACGATGATGACTGCAAAGCCCAAGCCACCCGGGAAGCGGCCAAACAATTGACCGCAACCTTCCAACAGGTCTTCCGCCAGGCCACATCGCTCGAGGATGGCCCCCATGAAGGTAAAGAACGGAATCGCCAGGAGCAAGTCATTGGACATGATCCCGAAAATGCGCAGCGGCAATACCGACAGGAAGGCCTGCGGGAAGTAGCCCCATTCCACCGCCAGGAAGGCAAAGCCCAGCCCCAGGGCGCCCAAAGAAAATGCAACGGGGAAGCCAATCAGCATGACCCCGACAAGGCAGGCAAACATGACCGGAGCCATGTACTCCATCGGGATCATTGCACCGGCCTTTCGTAATGGGTGTCCATGTTGTAGGTGCCGCGCAAGAAGCCGACACGCTTCAGGATTTCCGCGACACCCTGCATGATCAGCAGGCCGAAGCCCAATGGAATCAAAGCCTTCACAGGCCAACGAATCAAACCACCAGAGTTGCTCGACATCTCCTGTTGCACCCAGGAGTCCTGAACAAACTGCCAGGAGGTCCACACCATGACGATGCAAACGGGCATGAAGAAAAACACAAAGCCAAGCAAATCAATCCAGGCTTTGGTTTTGGCGGAGCGTGAGCCGTAAACCACGTCCACACGAACGTGTTCATTGAGGGTCACCAAGGCTGGCGCTCCGAAAAACACTGTGGCAGAAAACAAGTACCACTGGATTTCGAGCCAAGCATTGGAGCCCATGTGCAGCGCATAGCGCGCCCCTGCGTTGCCGGCGCAAATCAGACACGTTGCCAGCACGAAGACACTGGCAATGCGACCAAACAGGCGCGACAACGCATCCATCCCACGGATGTATGCGTGCATGATGGAATTACTCGCCCAGGGCGACTGCTTGCTGATACAGCTTGGTCGAGCGAGCACCGCTGCGGCAGAACATCAGCAGCGGGCGAGGCAGCGACTTCAACAGTTCAGCACACTGCGCGATTTCTTCGGGCGACTGATAACCGCCTTGCACCGGCAGATAGGCGTAAGCCAAGCCTGCAGCCTTCGCTGCGGCCTCGATCGAAGCGCTGGTGGGCTGATCAGGGCCACCTTCGAAGTCAGGACGGTTGTTCAACACGGCCTTGAACCCCGCTTCAGCGGCAGAAGCCATGGCTTCAGGCGTCAATTGGGGGGCGGCGTAAACGTCTTCGGCAATCGGTTGAACGGTAACCTGACTCATGACTTCGATCTCCTACGGGAATACGTGATGAGAGAAATGCGCTTGGCCTGTGCAGCAGCTGGAATCAGCCTGCCAAGGCAGCTTTGACGGCGGCAGAGACCAGGCCCATGTCAGCCTGACCGGCCAGACGCTGCTTGACCACGCCCATGACCTTGCCCATGTCGCCAGGGCCAGCCGCGCCGATTTCAACGACGATGGCTTTGACGGCCGCGTTGATTTCGTCTGCGCTCAAGCGCTGGGGCAGATAGCCTTCCAACACCACGATTTCGGAATTTTCCTTGTCAGCCAGATCTTGGCGAGCCGCAGCCGTGTATTGCTGGGCTGCATCTTTGCGCTGCTTGATCAGCTTGTCCACGATGGACACGATCATGGCGTCGTCGAGCTCGACGCGCTCATCCACTTCTTTTTGCTTCATGGCGGCCATCAGCATGCGGATGGTACCCAGACGGTCAGCCTCTTTGGCACGCATGGCGGCCTTCATGTCTTCAGAGATTCTTGCTTTCAAGCTCATGGCAGTCAGTGGATGGAAATCGAGAGAAGAAAATACAAAAGCCCGCATGGGCGTCCCCGCGCGGGCTTTGTGCAGGAACCGATCAGGCAAATTGCCATGGTGATCGGTTCAGAAGCGAACTGAGATCAGTACAGCTTCTTAGGCAGTTGCATGCTGCGCACGCGCTTGTAGTGGCGCTTGACGGCGGCAGCCTTCTTGCGCTTGCGCTCAGCTGTGGGCTTCTCGTAGAACTCGCGAGCGCGCAGTTCGGTCAGCAGACCCAGCTTTTCGATGGTGCGCTTGAAGCGGCGCAGAGCGACGTCAAACGGCTCGTTCTCTTTGACACGGATGGTCGTCATTACAAATTCGCTTTCAGTATGAATGCATTCAAAGGGCTGGCTTCAATGGCCTCTGACGCGCTTTCCAGTTCAATCACACAGGCCTCTGGGCCAGGGCCCGCTCCCGGTTTCCGCGGATGGAAACGGGTCTGCCCAACGGGGTGCATGACTGCGTCTGAATCACTACGTCAGGGGACTTTTTTGCAAGCATCAAAGCAAGCCCCACCAACAAAGCCTGAGATTCTACCCCGATTTTTAGGGAAATACCAGACTTACAACAATTTATGGCCGTCGAGTTTGAAAATCCCCTGCTCTTGAGCCAATTTCTGGCGTGCTGCCGCATCAGGCTGGGGCAAATCGGTCGGCCAAGACCACCCGCAAGTGTTGATCAAATCAAACCAAGGTTCAAGCACAAAGGCGCGTTCCAGCACGCGCGGGTGCGGCAAGGTCAAATCAACCGTCGACAGCCTCACCCCGTCAAACCACAGTAAATCCAGGTCGAGGGTGCGCGGGGCGTGCCAATAAGGCCGTGTGCGGTCATGCTCACGCTCAAGGTTCAGCAGCGCATGCAGCAATTCATGCGGGCCCAGACTGGATTGAAGGGCCACCACCGCATTGAGGTAGTCGGGACCACCGGCATCCACCGGCTTGGTCTGATAAACGGCTGACACGGCCTCCACGCGGGTCCAAGGCAGATGCCCCAGGTCGGACACGGCTCGGATCAGGCGCGCATGCACATCGCCCAAATTGCCACCCAGGCCCACGTAGGCCCGGAACGATGGCAGCGGCTCAGGTATCAATCTGCGTCACCCGCGCCGTCGCCGCCACCTGAAGGGGCGCCGTTGGGTTTGCGACGACGGCGGCGACGTTTGCGGGCTGGCGCATCGCCCTCCTCGCCACTGGCGCTTTGCGCGGCACGACGAGCGGACTCAGCCTGACGGGCATCCTCCAGCAAGGCTTTGCGCTCGGGCATGTCTGCCAGCGAGAACGCCTCCCACCAACTGGACAAGGCAGGATCCACTTCGCCGCACTGGCTGCGCAAGCGCAGGAAGTCGAAGCCCGCACGGAAACGAGGCTGCTCCACCAAGGACCAAGGGCCATTGCCAGAACGCTTGTCGAAGCGCGGCTGCATGGTCCAGATTTCGCGCATGTCCGCCGCCAGTTTGCCTCGGCCGGAGATATCACCGATGCGCGCATCAAAGACGGCATCGGTGGCCGCTTGCAAAGCGGGGAATGGGGGCTCGCCTTGAGCCATCAGACGTTTCCAATGCTCCTGGACGTCATGCCACAACAGGCAAGCCAGGAGGAAGCTCGGCGCCACTGGCTTGCCCTCGGACACACGGCGGTCGGTATCAGCCAGAGCCAGTTGCACAAACTGCTCACGCCCTGGGTGACGACGGGCCTCGTCAAACACGGCATCCAGGATCGGGAACACGCCTCGGTCGAGGCCCTGCTTGCGCAATTGCTCGATGGACGCCAGCGCATGGCCCGTCTGCAGCAGTTTGATCATTTCATCAAACAGACGCGACTGCGGCACGTTGCTGAGCAACTCCGCCATGCTTTGAATGGGCTGGCGGGTCTTGGGTTCGATGTCAAAACCCAGCTTGGCCGCAAAACGCACCACACGGATGATACGAACCGGGTCTTCGCGATAGCGGACCACGGGGTCACCAATCATGCGCAACACGCGCTTTTTGATGTCCTTGATGCCATGATGGAAGTCGACCACGACACCGGTGTGGGGGTCGTAGTACATGGCGTTGATGGTGAAGTCGCGGCGAGCGGCGTCTTGGTCTTGCGGACCCCAGACGTTGTCACGCAACACCCGACCGCTGGCGTCGACCACGTGTGTCTTGTCAGCCAGGTCTCTTTTGGATGTCTTTTCGTTACCAGACACCTGTTCGGCAGCACTGGCGTCCAGGTAGGCGCGGAAGGTCGAAACTTCGATGACTTCGTTTTCGCGCCCGCGACCAAAGACCACGTGAACAATGCGGAAGCGCCGTCCAATGATGAATGCGCGACGGAACAGGCTCTTGACTTGCTCAGGCGTGGCATTGGTGGCCACGTCGAAGTCTTTGGGGCGCAGGCCCAGCAACAAGTCACGAACCGCACCGCCAACCACGTAAGCCTCGTAACCGGCCTTTTGCAGTGTTTCGACAACGCGAATAGCGCGGTCATCCAACAAGTTGGGGTCGATGCCATGCTCGGATGCCGGCACGTCGACGCGCTTACCTGTCGGGACACCTGTCTTGGCAGCGCGACCAGCCCCGCTTTTGCGAGGTTTGAGAATTTTGTCAATCAGACTTTTGATCATGCGAACAATCGAAGCACACGCCAGCCGCGCTCACGGGCCACTTCTTCCAATGCGGGACTTGGATTGGTGGCAACCGGATCGTTGACGCGCTCTAGCAAAGGCAGGTCGTTAGGGGAGTCACTGTAGAAGCTGACGCGATCGAAATCGCTCAGTTGATGGCCTTGGTCGGCCAGCCATTGTTCCACACGCGTGATTTTGCCCTCTCTGAAGGACGGAACGCCGTCAATATCGCCGGTGACGCGCCCTGTGGCATCGCGCACGAGGCGCACAGCCAACAGTTCGGCCACATTGAAGGCATCGGCAATGGGACGGGTCACAAATTCGTTAGTCGCGGTCACGATGGCGATCAGGTCGCCCTGCGCGCGATGCTGTTCCACCAACTCAATGGCCTGCGGCTTCATGGCGGGATAAACCACTTGGTCCATGAAGGCTTGCTGCAAAGCGTCTTGCTCGGCGGGAGACATCATTCGCCACACGCTGGTGGTGAAGCGGATGTAGTCGGCCAAGACCAAGGTGCCATCGCAGTATTGCTGATAGAAGCCGTCATTGATGCGGCGATATTCGTCACCATCGGTCAAGCCCTGGCGAATGATGAATTCGCCAAACTCATGATCGGAATCGAGCGGCAGCAGGGTGTGATCCAGATCGAATAAACAGAGGTTCATGGGCTCTCCAAAGCCAGCATTTGTTTCAGCAAGGGCACGGTCACCCAACGGTGTTCGGCCAGGGCAAACCGGTCGAGTCGATCCAGCAGGCCCATCAAAAAAGTCAGATCACGCGAGTAACGTGTCAGCAAATAGCTAACCACACCCTCGCCTAAGGAAATGCCACGGCGCTGCGCCTCTTGGATCAAGGCGGCGCGAACACCCGCTTCATCCAGGGGATGCAAAGCGAAGATTTGCCCCCACCCCAAGCGCGTACGCAAGTCATCGCGCACAGGCAAGTCCACCGGAGGCACATCGCCGGCCGCCACGATGCTGAGCAAGGGCACCTCGCCCACACCGGGCACGAGCCCCATGCCCTGCGTCGCCGCTTGAACAAACAAGGTGAATGCCAGATGCTGATGATGGGCGTCCAGGGACTGACAATCATCCATCACTGCCACGGTGGGGCCATCAGGATCGACAGAGTCCCAGATTTGGCACTGTGCGCCTTGCAGCCAGATCACGCCAAACCCCAAAGCCAAGGCTTTTTCGACCAGACCACGCAGAAGGTGCGATTTGCCGGCGCCAGCAGCACCCCACAGGTACACCGGGCCAGCAGGCACCTTGGGCCATTGCGACAGCCAACTGAGCGCTTGTTCGTTGTCGCCTGCGATGTAGGAATCCAGTGCGGAAGCCTCGATGGGCCCGAGGTCCAGAGGCATCTGCCTCATGGGTGCGGACGTTGAGGCGCTTTGCCCGCTTTCGCTACTGAACTGGCCGGTTTGTTTCATCATGCAGGCGCCATTTTATCGGCGCCATGCTGTGAATTCACCGCGGTGGTGTCGACATCATTCGCCGTTGCTGGCGTACACCGCCCGACGCGCGGCTTCCAAAGCCTCCTCGAGCTTGGCTTGGTCACGCTGCGCAACGGGCTTGGCTTGCCAATCGGCCACGATGGCAGCTTCTCGCTTCTTGTACTCGGCCAAACGCGCATCTTCACGCGCCTGCTGCGCAGGATCGGGCTTGGGTGCTGAATTAGCCAGAATGGTTTTGGCCTCGTCGATGCGCAACTTGCGCGTGGCCTCGTTGGGCTCCAGGTCTTCCCAGAGGGCTGAGCTCAACATCATGGCCTCACCCAAGGTGGTTTCGCCCTGGCGCATGCGCTCGGGCAATTGCTCCAACAGGGTCTTGGCCAACTCCTGGCGGCGCGCTACTTCGGGCGAATCCTTCAAGCGCTGCCATTGTTCGAACCCTCGCTGAAAGCGAAGGTACTTCACGACCCGCTCGGTTTCGGCCTTGGGGTTGGGGCTCTGTTTCATGGCCTCCTGCAATGCAGCCCAATCCTCTGGCGTGAAATCAGCGGGACGCCCGTCTTCCATCACCGCTGGCGGTGTGACCAAAGCAGTTTCAACCATTTTGTCGTTGGCAGGCATGTTGGGCCAGGCTTGCGAAGCGCCGGTCGCGGCGACAGACGCACCTGACTCTGGCGCTGCGTCAGTGGGGTGACTCCACCACCAAATGGCGCCACCAATTAGCCCCCCTGCGACCATGGCCCACAGCAAGGGGCGCTGCCAAACAGGTTTCTTTTGATACGTGATCATGTTGTTGTGATGAGTCTTACCCTAGGTTGCCAAATTGTCTGGATCGCACGGGATCGAATCACATGGGGTTAACCCACACAGCCCCTCAAGCAGGCGGAATTTGTGTCGCCGAGTACAAACACTGCCACTACACTTGCGCCCTGTTGTGATCTCCTGATGGCCCTCCATGTCGGGCCCGTTATTCCATGAACTTCAATCAAGTCGACCCAATCGCGCTGGTGGCCATTTCGGCTGTGGTGTCTTACCTGGTAGGCTCTTTGTCTTTTGCCGTGATCGTGAGCCGCATTTTTGGCCTGGCTGACCCGCGCACCTATGGCTCTGGCAACCCGGGCGCCACCAATGTTCTGCGCTCCGGCAACAAAGCCGCTGCGATCCTGACCTTGGTATTCGACGCCGTGAAGGGCTATGTGCCAGTCGTGGTGGCGCAGCAAATGGGTCTGTCTGAGTGGGTCATCGCTGCCGCCGGCTTGGGTGCGTTCATCGGCCATTTGTGGCCGGTGTTCTTCAAGTTTGAAGGCGGCAAAGGCGTGGCCACCGCTGCCGGCGTGCTCTTGGGTTATTCCGGTGCCTTGGGTGGTTTGGTGTTGCTGGTGTGGATCAGCATGGCAGCCATCTTCCGTTACTCCT
Organism: Aquabacterium sp.; assembly: GCA_046299355.1. Taxonomy (GTDB): domain Bacteria; phylum Pseudomonadota; class Gammaproteobacteria; order Burkholderiales; family Burkholderiaceae_C; genus Aquabacterium. The sequence continues at coordinate 126,458 of JBKBIO010000006.1, forward strand.
CGCTGGCGGCCCTGACCGCTTCGCTGGCTGCCCCCTTGATTCAATATTGGCTCATGGGCTTGAACACCATGACAGGCTGCGTGATCGTGATGAGCGCACTGCTGATCTGGCGCCACGAAGCCAATATTCGCAAGCTGTTGGCAGGACAGGAAAGCAAACTCGGTCAAAAGGCCTGATTTAAAAACCATGAGCGGCGGCACACGCCCCACTTGGCGAGCTTGGGTCTCCTTGGCGCTGTTGGTAGCGGCAACTTGGGGCCTGAGCCAGGGACTTCAGTGGTGGCGAGATCAGCAACAAGCTGAGCGTGTGGCTGCAGTGCTTGCGGCACATCGCCCCCAAGCACACGAGGTGGTGATGTTCACCACCTCGACCTGCCCGTATTGCCGAAAGGCTCGGCAATGGCTCCAACAGCACGGTGTGCCGTTTGAAGAGTGCAATGTCGAGACCTCAGCCACGTGCCAACAACGGTACGAGCAGCAAGGCTCACCCGGCGTGCCTTTGATGCAGGTGCGCGGTCATTGGCACCTGGGCTTCGAACCTGAATGGCTGCTGCTGGCGCTTCAGAAACCTCCGTACGGCGCCAGTTCGACGCCATCGCCGAGCCCCCATCAAAGTCCCAGTACGGACGGGTCCCCTCGCCCCTGACGGATCACGTCTGCACCGCCTTGGCTCAAGTCAATGATGGTGGTGGGCTCCATGTGGCACGCGCCGGCATCCACCACCGCCTGAATCCGTTTTTCCAACTTCTCACGGATCTCGTGAGGATCGTTGAGCGGCTGCTCATCGCCCGGCAAGATCAGCGTGCTGGCCAACAAAGGCTGCCCCATCAGTTCGAGCAAGGCTTGGGTCACACCGTGGTCAGGCACGCGCAAACCGATGGTCCGCCGCGAGGGATGAGACAAGCGCCGAGGCACTTCTTTGGTCGCCTCCAGAATGAACGCAAACGGGCCTGGTGTGCCCAGCTTGAGCATCCGGTACTGCTTGTTGTCGACGCGCGCATAGTTGGCCAACTCGGACAAATCGCGACACAACAGACTGAGGTGATGCCGCTCGTCAAAACCGCGAATACGTCTGATGGCATCGACGGCGTCTTTGTCATCCAGATGGCAAACCAGCGCATAGGACGAATCAGTCGGGATAGCAGCAATGCCACCCTTGTGAAGGATGTCAACCGCTTGCTTCAACAAGCGAGGCTGCGGATGTTGGGGATGGACTTCGAAGTATTGGGCCATGATCCCGAGCGTAACCGCTTCGGGCAGGCCTGACCACCATCAAGGGGCCAAGATGCGTGCCTGCAACGGCTCCCACACAGGGGTCACCTTGTTGGGCAAAGGCGGCAATGTTCCCAAATCGATGTGACTCTCGCTGGGAGAATGGAAGTCCGAACCGCGTGAGGCATAGAGGCCGAACTCCAGCGCCATGTCGGCATACTTTTGGTACTCGGGCACGGTATGGCTGCCGGTCACCACTTCCACGCCTTGCCCACCATGCGCCTTGAATTCCGAGAACAGCGCAAACTCTTCGTTGGGGGTGAAGTCGTAACGCCCAGGATGCGCAATGATGGCCATGCCACCCGCCTGCGTGATCCAACGCACCGCGTCAGACAGGCTGGCCCATCGATGTTCCACGAAGCCAGGTTTGCCTTCGGTGAGGTATTTTTTGAAAACGTCGTGGGGATCGGCGCACACACCAATCTCGACCATGTATCGCGCGAAGTGCGTGCGGGAGATCAGATCCGGGTTGCCAACGTACTTGAGGGCACCCTCGAAGGCGTTGGGAATGCCGACACGCGCCAGATCAGCGGCCATGTCACGCGCACGGCGCTCGCGGCCATTGCGGGTGTCATACAAACCTTGGACCAAAGCGGCATCGTCAGGATCAAAACCCAGCCCAACGATGTGAACCGTCTTGCCTGCAAAGGTGACCGACACTTCTGAGCCCGTCAGATAACTCATGCCGTGGGCATGCGCCGCAGCCAAGGCCCGGTGCTGCCCACCCACCTCATCATGATCGGTCAGGGACCACAACTGCACACCGTTGCCGAACGCTCGGGCGGCCAATGCCTCGGGGTCGAGCGTTCCGTCTGACACTGTGGAGTGACAGTGCAAATCGGCGTTGAGGTGTCGCATCTTGAAAACCGTTGTCGATGAGTGATCGTAACAAACCTCGATCACCACTTTCGCATCGGCGTCATTAACCCCACTTGGGTATCGGCCGACGCCAGGCGTCAAGGCAAGCTTGCGTCAATTCTCGAACAAGTTGTTCATCGACAGGCTGCCGATAACGCACCTTAATATGGCGCATACCTCGCCCTGCCCCATCCAGTTCAGGAAAATCAGCCAGCAACTGAACGCCGTTGAACACCTGCAGGTGGGCGTTCATCTTGTGCAAGACGATGGCCATGACGTTGTCGCCATCATTCATGAAGCAAAGGTTACCCCATTTCACCTCGGGGCGCAGATGCGGTGCCGCCGCGACAATGGCCTTGTGCATGGCTTGCGCAGTGTCCCGCTGCTCGGGACGCAAGCTGTCGTAAAAGGCATTGATCAACGCAGGTGACTGAAGCGGGCGACGCATGAAACTACTCGGTGAGATGGGTACTACATTGGCTGTAGCGCCCGCACTTGCCCGCCTTGCCCCATGCCATGATGGAGCGTATGAACGCTTTGCGTTCAACCACCTACTGCTTTTGTTGTCACACCTGGGTTCCCAGGCTGTTTCAGATCGTGTTACTGCAGAATCAGTGGCACGGACATCTTGCGATGCGCATTGCCAGACTCAATCGTAACCGAACGTAAGCTCCTGTTGCACAAAGATGACGGGTGTTTTTTGCTAACCCGCCCTCTTTCGTCCGGAAATCACGTCTTAGGCAGTGTCACACCCGTTTGACCTTGGTACTTGCCGCCACGGTCTTTGTAACTGGTTTCGCAGACTTCGTCGCTCTCGAAGAACAAAACCTGCGCACAACCTTCACCCGCATAAATCTTGGCCGGCAACGGCGTCGTGTTACTGAACTCCAGCGTCACGTAGCCTTCCCATTCGGGCTCGAACGGGGTGACGTTGACGATGATGCCGCAGCGCGCGTACGTGCTCTTACCGAGGCAGATGGTCAGCACATTGCGGGGGATGCGGAAGTATTCGACGGTGCGCGCCAGCGCAAAACTGTTGGGCGGGATGATGCAGACATCGCTGTGGATGTCGACAAAGCTCTTCTCATCGAAATTCTTGGGGTCCACCACGGTGGAGTGGATGTTGGTGAACACCTTGAATTCGGGCGCGCAGCGGATGTCGTAGCCGTAGCTGCTGGTGCCATAGCTCACGATTTTCTGGCCGTCGGCGGCGTAGCGAATCTGGCCGGGCTCGAACGGTTCGATCATGCCGTGTTCTTCCGCCATGCGGCGAATCCAGCGGTCTGATTTGATGCTCATGCAATCTCCTGTGTACTGCCGCCATTGTCCCCGATGACGGGGCATTTTTTAAGTCCAGGCGACGCATGGCCTCGCCACAGGCTGGTGCATGGCCACCACGCCCCAAAACCATGCAGCACCAATATCTGGCATGAATCTCGCTTGCATTGGTCGCACAAAAAACGCTTTGCACTCATGAGGTGCAGCACAACACGCTGAGGTTATCCATGTCAGATTTCAAGACCTTCTTGAAGTCGGGCCACGCCCCGACTTTGTTCGCTTCATTCCTTTATTTCGACTTCACATTCGCCATTTGGGTGCTCAACGGCGCCATGGCCCCCTTCATCAGTGAGACCTTCAATCTGTCTCCTGCACAAAAAGGGTTCATGATTTCTGTCCCAATCCTGGCAGGCGCCCTGATGCGCTTCCCATTGGGCATCCTTGCGCAATACATCGGCCGCAAGAGTGCCGCCATGGTCGAAATGGGTTTGATCATCCTGGCGCTGGTCTATGGCTTCTTCCTGGTTGACACCTACGATGAGGTGATCACCATGGGCGTCCTGCTGGGCATTGCCGGCGGTAGTTTCGGCATCGCCTTGTCCTTGGGCTCGGGTTGGTTCCCAGCCAAGTACAAGGGCTTGGCCATGGGCATTGCCGGTGCAGGTAACAGCGGTACCGTGCTGGCCGTGCTGTTTGCGCCTCCTCTGGCCACACACTTCGGGTGGCAAGCGGTGTACGGCATCGCTGCTGCAACGATGGTGTTGCCCATGATCGTGATGGCGGTGTTGGCCAAAGAACCACCCGACCGCGAACACCAAACTTTCCGTGAACACACCGCATGCCTGTATGAGAAGGATGGCTGGGCGTTCAGCTTGATTTACGTGATCACCTTCGGTGGATTCATCGGTTTGGCCAACTTCTTGCCGACCTACTTCTACGACCAATTCAAGGTCACCAAGATCGAGGCAGGTCAATTGACCATGTTGGCGACGCTGATGGGCTCAGCCACACGCGTGGTGGGCGGCTATGTGTCCGACCGTTGGGGCGGTATCAATGCCCTGACCGGCGTGCTCGCCCTGGTGAGCGTGACCCTCGTGGTTTGCGGAATGATGGGCACCAATCTGGCCCTGACCACCCTGTTGTTCATGCTGTGCTTCGCAGCCCTGGGGGCAGGCAACGGCGCGCTGTTCCAATTGGTGCCCCTGCGTTGGCCTTTGACCACTGCGGTGGCGGGCTCCATGATCGGCGAACTGGGTGCCTTGGGTGGCGGCTTCATCCCCAATGCCATGGGCTTGTCCAAGCAACACTATGGCACTTACTTCTACGGATTCGTAGCCTTTGCGATCTTGGGTGTGGCCGTGCTGTTGATGATGCGCGTGATGCAAATTCGCTGGACACGCACCTGGGCCGAAAAGGGTGGCCGTGCACGCGTGGGCGGCTCGACATCTGGCGCCTACCGCCAAGGCGGGGTAAACGCTTGATGGCTTGATCAGTCGACCGGCACATAAAGGCCCGACGCCACATCAAGCGTCGGGCCTTTTTCATTGGGCATCGGTTCAAGCTTTCGGTAGAAAGACCAACCAAAAGATCAGCATCAAATTCAAGAGCATCGACAAACCGAAACCGATGCGCCACAGCTGTGCCGCATCCCTGGCGATCAAGGGCGTCGCAGCCTGGGGCGACAATGGCCGAGAGGCCCCTCGCTCGAGCGCCAATAGCATTTCCTCGGCGGTTTCAAACCTGGCTTTCTTCTCCTTGGCAATGGCTTTCAAGATGATGTGATCCAACCAGATCGGCACATCAGGCCTCACACGAGAGGGAGCCACAGGATCGACGCGACGATAACGACCCGTTTGATATGGTTCGATCTCACCATAGGGTAATCGCCCCGTCAGCCACTGATACAAGGTCACCCCCAATGCGAACAGATCACTTTGGCTGTCGACACGTGCCACAGCCGGGTCATCTTCCCATTGCTCTGGATTCATGTAGCTGGGCGTGCCTGCATGCAGAACCCGCAGCGACTCCGGCTCACGTCCGGATAGAGCCACCCCCAGGTCCATCAAACGCCATTGACCATCCGCCCCCAGCAACAAGTTCTCAGGCTTGACATCTCGGTGAATGACCCCATGCTGGTGCAGTCGCCCCAAAGCGCGCACCACTTCAGTGGATGCGGACACCATTTCAGTGACACTGAAGACGCGTTTAGCGCTCAACATGTCACTGAGCATCGTGCCATCAATCCATTCAAAGAGCGTGTAAAACGCCGAGGGTTGCGCTGGTTCGTAGGCGCGCACCAAGCCGCGATCGCCCTTCTCTGTCACTCTTGCGCTGAGCCATGCTTCATGCGCCAACATGGCACGCTCTTCGGGATCATTCGCGCGCGACTCATGCAGGGTTTTCAGCGCATAGGTCTTATGGGTCTGTGTATCTACCATCCGGTAGACACGGTGCACCCCGTTGTTGAACACGCACGCCTGCACGGTCAGGCCATCGAGCACGTCACCTGAATTCAGTTTGGGTGGCACGGGCAATTGGCGGCCTCGGCGATGCGCATCTTCCAGCGTGGCCGATGCCAAACCCTTGACTCGAATCACCATGGCCGTGACGTTGTCGGCACTGCCATTGGCAAGGGCTTGCGCCACCAATGCTTCAGCGGCTTCTTGTGCACCCTTGCCATCGATCAATGAACGCATGTGCGCGCGCTTGAGCACGCCATGGACACCATCAGTGGTCAGCAGAAAGGTGTCGCCCTTTTGCAGCTCGCCTTCACAGTAGTCCACCCGCAGGGCATCGTCCAGCCCCACTGCACGCGTCAAACCGTTATTGAACACCTGCGCGCCCATGACATGGTCCTGAGTCAATTGCACCCACTCAGGGCCTCGCAACAAACAGGCTCGGGTGTCCCCCACATGGGCCAAGGTGTAACCGTGTCCTCTCAGGACAATGGCCGTCAAAGTGGTCATGCCGGCATCTTCCTGCCCCACCCCGGCTCTGCGCCGATTGTGGTCCGCCAACCAAGCATTCTGAGCCGCGATCACTCGATCCAAGGCCACGCTTGTGTCCCAGGTGGCCGGGGTGCAGTAGTAATCACGCAGCAGCGCCATCACAGTGGTTTGTGAGGCCTCCGCCCCACGTCCGCCTTGTGAAACGCCATCGGCCACAGCCGCGATGACACCCCAGTCCTGCTCAGACCGGTCGGGCATCTTCACGCCGGCAAAGTCCTCTTGCACGTCCCGTTTGCCCGGCTTGCAGGCGTATCCAATTTCAAGGTCGAAGCTCATGCTACTCAGCGATTGCACCGGTGTGGTGCTGTGTCTATTGTCTGGCCAGAACTGCAGCAAGTTTCAAGCCCACCATCGGTGCATGCACCAATATCACCCTCGCACCAAAGGCGCGCCAAATCTGGCCCCGTTTTTGCTTCCTTGATTGCCAAATACATATTGAGCTCCGCGCTGAGGAGTCATGGCATGAAAAAGATGAAGCTGGTGCTCGTGGGCAACGGCATGGCCGGTGTTCGCACCCTGGAAGAGCTATTGCGCGTTGCGCCCGATCTGTACGACATCACGGTGTTCGGGGCAGAGCCGCACCCCAACTACAACCGCATCCTGTTGTCCCCGGTTCTCGCTGGGGAGCAAACCCTCGACGAAATCATCCTCAACCCTCTGCGTTGGTACAGCGACAACGGCATCACCCTTCACATCAATAAGAAGGTCACGCACATTGATCGGCAACGGCGTCTGGTCATTGCGGAGGATGGTACCGAGGCCCCATATGATCGATTGTTGATTGCCACGGGCTCAACGCCTTTCAAACCACCAGTGCCAGGGCATGACCTGGATGGCGTCATTGCTTACCGAGACATCGCCGACACCAATGCCATGATCGAGGCCGCCAAGGTCCATCGGCATGCGGTGGTCATTGGCGGCGGTTTGCTCGGATTGGAAGCCGCGAATGGTCTGGCGCTGCGGGGCATGCAAGTGAGCGTGGTTCACCTGGCGCCGTGGCTACTTGACCGGCAGTTGGACGAAGCCGCTGGCCGCTTGCTGCAAGGCGCACTGGAGGCAAGAGGCTTGTCGTTCTTGCTCGGCGCCAATACAGAAGCCCTGCTGAGCGACGATCAGGGCCGGGTACGTGCTGTCAAATTCAAGGATGGACTGGAAGTTCCAGCTGATCTGGTCGTGATGGCTGCAGGCATCCGGCCCAACATCTCCTTGGCCGAATCCACAGGCTTGCATTGCAATCGCGGCATTGTGGTCACCGACACCATGCAAACCGTGACCGACCCTCGAATCTACGCAGTGGGTGAATGCGCCAACCATCGAGGCGTGGCCTACGGCTTGGTGGCGCCCTTGTTTGAGCAAGCCAAAGTGGTGGCCAATCATTTGGCCATGATGGGCATCGGCCGCTATACCGGTTCGCAAACGTCCACCAAGCTGAAGGTCACGGGCATTGATCTCTTTTCTGCCGGTGATTTCATGGGTGACGCCCAAAGCGACCTGATTTTGATGAACGACCCCCTGCGCGGTGTTTACAAGAAGCTGGTCATCAAAGACGACAAACTGGTGGGCGCCTGCCTGTATGGCGACACCGTTGATGGCAGCTTCTATTTCAAGCTGATCAAGGATGGGACCGCACTTGGCCCCATGCGCCACTTGCTGATGTTTGGTGAGGCGATGTGCCAAAGCCTCCCTCGCATCTCAGCGGTGGGGCTCAGCGCCACAGAATCTGTAGCGGCCTTGCATTGACTCCATTGAGCTCAGCGACCGCAGTTGAATTGTTGTTTTATTTGGGTTAATCCATCGTGCCGTACTCTCGCCGCCAATTCTTGGGCCAAAGCGCCACCGTGTTGATGGGCTTGTCATGCGCCCCTCATGCCTTTGCACAAATCAGTGGGTTGAATGAAGCCATCAACAAGGCAGGACGTCAGCGCATGCTGTCGCAACGCATGGCCAAAGCATGGTTAGCTGCAGGCCAACAGATTGAAAGCGCCAGAGCCGAACGCATCTTGTACGACTCCATGGCCTTGTTTGACCGACAGTTCGTGGAGCTCAAGGCTTTTGCCCCAACGCCTGACATTCGCAGCACTTATCAGGCTTTGGATGCCGTTTGGAGTGAATACAAGAGTGCGCTGGTGGGCTTCAGTCCGGCCAAACAAACTGCGCCTCAACTGATTCAACTTGACAGCAAAGTGCTCGCACTGGCCCATCAAGGAACCGTTCAACTGGAAAAGCACTCCGGCCGTTCGGTGGGCAAGTTGGTGAACATCGCTGGGCGTCAACGCATGTTGTCACAGCGCATGGCCAAGTACTACCTCAGCAATGCTTGGGGCGCCGCCGTCCCAGACCAACTGACCGAGTTGAACAAAGCCCGTCAGGAGTTTCAAACAGCCCTGGACGTGCTGGATTCGGCCCCCGAAGCGACGGCGGCCATCCATCAAGAGTTGCAACTGGCCCGTCAGCAATGGGTGTTCTTTGACAACGCGCTGCAAAAGCTCACCGAATCGTCGGCCAAGCCGCGTCATGCCGTCGATGTGTTCTCAGCCAGTGAGCGACTGCTGTCCGTGATGGATCGCGTCACCGGGATGTACAGCAAACTAGTTTGATCAAAAAAAAGCGCACCACCGAGGAATCTCCATGTCAGCAGCCCGCACCACCCGCTCAACCTGCCCCTATTGCGGAACGGGATGCGGCGTTTTGATTGAGTCGATCAACGACCAAATCGTGAACGTCAAGGGTGATCCAGATCACCCAGCCAACTTTGGCCGCCTGTGTACCAAAGGCAGCACCCTGCACCTGACCGCATCCCAGCCTGTGACTGTTCAGACTCGTCTTCTGCGCCCTCAGATTCGTCGTCAGCGTGACAGCAAACCCGTGGTCGCGACTTGGGATCAAGCACTGGAGAAGGCTGCGGACAAGCTGGCACAGATCATCCGTGATCATGGCCCCGAAGCGGTCGGCTTCTACGGCTCTGGGCAGTTGTTGACGGAAGACTATTACGTGCTCAACAAGCTCGTCAAAGGCTTGATTGGCACCAACAACTTGGACACGAACTCCCGCTTGTGCATGAGCAGTGCCGTCGCAGGATACAAGGCCACCTTGGGTGCCGATGCCCCGCCCGCCTGTTACGACGACTTCAAACACGCCAACACGCTGTTCATCGTCGGGGCGAACACGGCTTATGCGCATCCGATCTTGTTTCGGCGCATCGAAGACGCCAAACAAGCCAACCCGGATCTCAAGCTGATCGTGGCGGATCCTCGCCGAACCGAAACGGCGGAGATGGCAGATTTGTTCCTGCCCATCCAACCCGGCACCGATGTCGCCTTGTTCCACGGCTTGCTCCATGTGATGCTGGCCGAGCAAACGGTCGATCACGACTTCATTGCCGCGCACACCGAAGGCTTTGACGCCTTGCAAGCCCTGGTCGCTGAGTTCACGCCCGAACATGTCGCCCGCATTTGCGGCGTCCCTGCGCAAGATGTGGTGCAAGCAGCGCGCTGGATGGGGGCCCACACGCCCACCTTGTCCTTGTATTGCCAAGGTTTGAATCAAAGCACAGCGGGCACGGCCAAGAACGCGGCACTGATCAACCTGCATTTGGCGACCGGTCAAATTGGCAAACCTGGCTCGGGTCCGTTTTCCTTGACCGGACAGCCCAATGCCATGGGGGGACGCGAGGTGGGCGGCATGGCCAATCTGCTGTCAGCCCATCGCGACTTGAACAACGCCGATGACCGCGCGGAAGTGGCCGCTCTGTGGGGTGTGCCAGATGTGCCAGCCACGCCGGGCAAGACGGCCGTGGAAATGTTTGAGGCGGCGGCACGTGGCGAGATCAAAGCCCTGTGGATTGCCTGCACGAACCCGGCTCAATCCCTCCCCGACCAGGCCACAGTTCGCGAAGCATTGCGACGTGCTGAGTTGGTGGTGGTGCAAGAAGCGTTTGCCACCACGGCCACATGTGACTACGCAGACATCTTGCTGCCAGCCACCACCTGGGGTGAAAAAGAAGGCACGGTCACCAACAGCGAACGACGCATCAGCCGAGTGCGCCCGGCCATCCCGCCAGCAGGCCAGGCGCAACACGATTGGCAGATCTTCACGACTGTGGGCCGCATGCTCGAAACCCGAATGCCTGAACGTGTCGCGCAATATCGGCCAGGTACCACCACCCTCTTTCCATATGCCTCGGCGGAGTCGGTTTGGAATGAGCACCGAGAGTCCACCCGTGGTCGCGACTTGGACATCACCGGCCTGAGCTACACCTTGCTGGAGACGCGTGGCCCACAACAATGGCCCATGCCTGAGGGTGCAGAGCAAGGCCAAGTACGCCTGTACACCGATGGTCGGTTTGCCACGGCCAACGGGCGAGCAAAGTTTGCAGCGCTGCCTTATGTTCCCGTGGCTGAAGCGGTTGACGAGGCCTATCCCTACAGTTTGAACACCGGACGCCTGCGCGACCAGTGGCATGGCATGAGCCGCACCGGCACCTTGGGCCGACTCTTCGGCCACGTGGCCGAACCGACCTTGGACATGCATGCTTTGGACATCGTCGGCTTGGGGCTGAAAGATGGCGATCTGGTGCGTGTGGCCTCCCGACGCGGAGCCGTGGTTGCACCGGTTCGCGCCAGTGAATCCGTTCATCGCCAGCAAGCGTTCATGGCCATGCACTGGGGCCCAGAATACCTGGGCGGCAGTGACGCCAGTGGGCAGGCTATGCAAGGCGTCAACGCCTTAACACAGCCCCGCTTCTGCCCTAGCTCTAAACAACCCGAGTTGAAACACGCGGCCGTCAGCATTGAGCGCATCGATTTGCCCTGGAAGCTCACCGCGGTGGCTTGGCTGCCTGAAGACGCCGCATTGGCCGCAAGAGAACAACTCAAGCCGATGATGGCCGAATTTGGTTTTGCCAGTTGCGTGCCATTTGGTCGTGAACCCGATGAACAGCATCGTGTTGGCGTCCTGTTCCGCGCCGCTTCGCAGCAACCCATCGGCGAAGCCCAACGCGAGGCCATCGCGCGCGCTTTGGGCCTGTCGCCCGCCACGGCCATGCAGTATCACGATGATCAGCAGCACCAACATCGACTCATTCAACTCGCGCAACGCGGCGACAACTGGCATTTGACTGGCGCCCTGTTGTGCGGAGAAACGGTCTCTGAGGCTTGGCTCAAACCCCTGTTGCAAGAGGACTTGCCAGTGAACGTATACGGTCAAGCCCTCTTGGCCCCGGTTGCAGAGCCGCCCGTGAAAGTGGCCTCCCAAGGGCGCCAGGTGTGTACCTGCTTCAACGTCACAGAGCCCGCCATCATCGACGTGGTTCAAGCTTGCGGCGGCACGGCAGACGCTCGCCTGCAACATCTGCAAGCCGCCTTGAAATGCGGCACCAACTGCGGATCGTGCATCCCGGAGCTACGCAAGATCATCAAGATCACACCGGTGGTCGAAGCAGTGTCCTGATCCATAATCGTCCGGTTGTTGGCATCTTGTCGCGTCATGAGCATTGCACCGTACATCAAGGAAATTGGCCGAGGAAAAGATGGGGCACGCCCCTTGTCCTCGGAGCAGGCGTTTGACCTTCTCGATCAGATCTTTGGTGGTCAGGTCTCTGACCTCGAAATCGGTGCGTTTTGCTTGGCCATGCGTATCAAGGGCGAATCGGTCGCTGAACTGGACGGCTTCCTGCGAGCGGCACATGCCCACAGCATTGCTTTGGCGGACGCAGCCTCAGCGTTTGGTCGCCCGGTGGTGGTGCTCCCGTCCTACAACGGCGCGCGCAAGCTGCCCAATCTGACGCCCTTGTTGGCTTGGGCCCTGACCCAAGCGGGCATGGCGGTGCTGGTGCACGGCCCATTGCGCGACAAGACACGAGTCACCACAGCAGAGATTTTTGAGCAACTGGGCTGGCCTTGTGTGGCTGATGGCATCGGGCTGCAGGCTGCTTGGCAACAAGGCTTGCCGGGCTTCATGGACATCGCCACGCTTTGCCGTCCCTTGTCGCGATTGCTGGACGTGCGTTGGGTGGTTGGTTTGCGCAACCCAGGTCACACTGTGGCCAAATTGTTGTCGCCTTTTGATCAGGCCGATGTGCCATCGATTCGAGTTGTGAACCACACGCATCCCGAATACGCGCACTCGCTACACGACTTCCTGCTGCACACTCGGGCTTGCGCGATGCTGATGCGAGGCACCGAGGGTGAGCCTGTGGCCGACGCACGGCGTCAGCCCAAGTTGGACGTTTTTGTGGATGGCGCCAAACGTGCGGACTTGAGCCGCGCCCCGCAAGAAGGCGTGCTGACCAGTTTGCCGGACCTGCCCACAGACTTCTCACCCACCAGCACGGCTGACTACATTCGCCAAGTGATCACCGGCGATCGTGCGCTGCCCGAAGCCATCCGTATCCAGGTCGATTGCTTGCGTCAGGCCCTATCGGCCTGACGGGCCTGATGGGGCAAGGCAGCTCCCGGTGTGGCCGAAAGCGGCTGTTTGGGCACCTTGGCCAACAGCAAAATGCCCATCAGGATCGCACCGGTCCCCACCAATAAACTGGCCGAAATGGGCTCATCCAGGAACCAAGCGGCCATCCAGATCGTGGACAAGGGCCCGACCATCCCTATTTGTGCTGCCGTGGCCGCCCCCAAGCGCTGAACGCCACGCATCACCAACCAGATGGGCAAGACGGTGCAAAACACTGCATTGATGGCCGACAGGGCATACACCTCCCAAGTCCAAGCCATCAAGCCTCCCACCGAACCAGATGTCCCCCAGCAGGTCAACACCCACTGCGTGATGCAAAAGAGGCAAGCGACGGCCGAAGCACGCCCCACCAACCACATCGACCCATAGGTCTGAACCATGGCTCCGCTGCCCATCAGGTAAATGGCGTAGGACAAGGCGCTGCCAAACACCAGCAAACTGCCCAGGCTTACCGCTTCGACAGCCGACAAACCGTGGACCCAGGTGGATGCCCCCACAGCCAAGGCCGCTTGCCAATCGTGCAACCACACGATGCACACGCCCACATAGGCCACACCGACAGCCAACCATTGCAAGAGCCTGACTTGCTGCCGAAAGAACAAGGCCGACATCACCAGCACCATGGTGGGATTCAGGTACAGGATGGCTCGCTCCAGACTGGCACTGATGTATTGCAAGCCCATGAAGTCCAAGGTACTGGCCAAGTAATAGCCGCAAAAGCCCAGGCCGACCACTTGCCAGCCCAATCGTCCGGTCAGTTTTGGGGCCACGATACGGCCGCTGTGAACCTCCCGCGATGTCCACCAAATCATCACCATGAACAGGGGCAAGGACATTGCCATGCGCATGCCCACCACCGAGATGGCATCCGCCCCCAAGCGATACATCATCTTGGCCAAGATCGCCTTACCAGAGAACGCCACAGCCCCCGCTGCGGCGCACAGCAAGCCTTCAACACGTGCAGATCGAGTCATCAACATGACTCAACCCTAACCGATCTGGCGCACACGAGTGCGGGAAACGCTGGTGAGTTCGCAATCAGCCCATCAGTTCGCGCCACTTGGCTCGGGCTTGCTCGATGTTTCGTTCACGTACATGCCCATAACCCTTGATCAGGTCCGCCACCTGCACCGCCTCGGCCGCCCACACATGCTTGCCCTGCCCCAACTCTTTGACCACACGCTCCAACAAGGCCTCAAACTCGCGCAACACCTCGCGGTCCAGTTTGCGATCTTTGGAATAAGCAAATGGATCCAGCCACGTGCCGCGCAACGACTTGAAGCGTGGCAAGAGCTTCAACATGCGCAGCCAAGCTTGTCCAAACCGACGCTTGGCAGGCTGACCACCCGCATCCACTTGGGCCAACCATGGCGGCGCCAGGTTCAATTCGAGCTTGAATTCGCCTTCAAACTGTTCATGGATACGACTGATGAAAGCGGGATCCGTCAGCCAACGCGCCACTTCGTATTCATCCTTGTAGGCCATGAGCTTGAACAACTGCCGCGCAACAGCCTCCGTCACAACCGTGCTGCCCATGGCTCGTTCAGCGGCTTGCACGCGACGGACCAGCCCTAAGTAGCGCTGCGCGTAAGCCTCGTCTTGGTAGGCGACCAACTCATCGAAGTAGCGCTGAATCAACTCATCCACGTTCGACTTCTTAGGCCGCACAATTTGAATCGGCGCGGCCGGTGTGGTCCAACGCAAAACTTGTTTGAGATCATGCGCAGCGTGGCGCCCCCACTCGAACGCGGCCAGGTTCAGTTCCACCTGTACGGCATTGAGTTCAATCGCCCTGCGCAGCGCGCTCAGGCTCAAAGGCACCCAAGCTCGTTGCCACGCAAAGCCCAACATCAAGGGATTCGCATAGATCGCATCGCCCAGCAGACGCGTGGCCAATTCGACGGCATCCAGATGCCCGACGCGATCCTCGCCGACCGCACGGGTGATGGCATGGTCGCATTGATGCGACGGGAACTGCCAACCGGGCTCTTGCACCAAGGCCGCGGTGGGCGTCTCATGCGTGTTCAATGCCACCCTGGTTTTGCCTAAACGCATCATGGTGACCGTGCTCTGGTGTGCCGCGACAATGGGGTCACAACCCATCACCAAATCCGCTTCGGCCATACCGACCTTGGTGGTGAAGACACCTTCAGGGCGGTCAGCAATCTGAACGTGGCTCCATGTGGCGCCGCCCTTTTGTGCCAAACCAGCAGACTCTTGTGTGACGATGCCCTTGCCTTCCAGGTGTGCGGCCATGCCCAGCAATTGACCAATCGTGATCACACCGGTGCCACCGATACCCGCGACCACGATGCCATACGCACTTTGGGCGCAGGGCAACTCGGGCTCGGGCAGCAAAGGCAGACTTCGAAGATCCGGGATGCCACTGCCCACCGAAGGCGCGCGCAGCTTGCCACCAATCACGGTCACGAAGCTGGGGCAGAAGCCCTTCACGCAAGAGAAGTCCTGGTTGCAGGAACTCTGATTGATTCGACGCTTGCGGCCAAACTCCGTCTCAACGGACTCCACGCTCAAGCAATTCGATTGGGTCGAACAGTCACCACAGCCTTCACAAACCCGTTCGTTGATCACCACACGTTTCGCCAGCTTTGGCATGGTCCCGCGCTTGCGGCGACGACGCTTCTCGGTGGCACACGTTTGCTCGTAAATGATCGCCGTGCATCCTTCGATGCCACGCAGTTCGCGTTGGACCACATCGAGCGCCTCACGCGGATGCACGGTCACACCCGGCGCCAGATCAGTCACATCGTCGTAGCGATCCACGTCATCAGTCACCACCACAATCTTTCTGACGCCTTCGGCCTCCAGCTCACGCGTCATCGCAGCAACGCTCAGTGAGCCATCCAAGGGCTGGCCACCCGTCATCGCCACTGCATCGTTGTAGAGAATCTTGTAGGTCACATTGACCTTGGCGGCCACGCTTTGACGAATCGCCAAGACGCCCGAATGGAAATAGGTGCCATCACCCAAATTCACGAACACGTGTTTGTCGGTGGTGAACGGCGCCTGGCCAATCCAGTTCACGCCCTCACCGCCCATTTGTGTCACGGTCTCGGTTTGGCGCCCCATCCACATGGCCATGTAATGGCATCCAATACCTGCCAAAGCGCGCGACCCTTCCGGTACGCGTGTCGAGGTGTTGTGCGGACAACCACTGCAGAACCACGGTGCACGCTCGGCGCTCTTGCCTAACTCCTGCAGCGATCGCTCTTTGGCTTCAATCACATCGAGCCGAGCCCGCATGCGCGCCCGAATCTCCGCGGGATGGCCGTCCAGCAAGCCGAGCTTCTCAATGCGCTGCGCCACGGCCTTGGCGATCAAGGCGGGGTTCAAATCAGCCTGGGCTCGCAACAACCATTGAGAGGTAGGGTTGTCTTGTGACCACTCCCCGCCCGTTTGATCTCCCTCGGGCTCGCAGAACTTGCCCAACACATTGGGACGAACGTCCTCACGCCAGTTGTAGAGCTCTTCCTTGAGCTGGTATTCGATCATCTGGCGCTTTTCTTCGACCACCAGAATCTCTTGCAAGCCCGTTGCAAACTCGCGGGTGGCCGACGCTTCCAGGGGCCAAACCACCGCCACCTTGTGCACCCGCAGGCCAATGGCCTTGCAGGTGTCATCGTCCAAGCCCAAATCATGCAAGGCTTGACGAAGATCGTTGTAGGCCTTGCCGCTGGCGATCAAACCGAGGCGTGCATGAGGCGAGTCCAAGACCGTTTGATTCAATCGATTCGCCCGGATGTAGGCCAAAGCGGCGTACCACTTGAAATTCATCAAGCGCGCTTCTTGCTCTAAAGCGGTATCCGGCCACCGAATGTTCAGTCCCCCATCCGGCATCGCGAATTCTTCGGGCAACACAATCCGCACCCGATCGGGATCCACATCCACGGTGGTGGCAGACTCCACAACCTCTTGAATGGCCTTCATGCCCGACCACAGGCCGGCATAGCGGCTCATGGCATAGGCGTGTAGCCCTAAGTCCAGGATCTCTTGAACAGAGCTAGGAAAGAACACAGGCAAACCACACGCCTTGAAGATGTGATCGCTTTGGTGTGCGAGAGAAGAACTCTTTGCCGCATGGTCATCGCCCGCCACGGCAATCACACCGCCATGCTTGGCGGTACCTGCCATATTGGCGTGCTTCAAGGCATCTGCACTGCGGTCTACCCCTGGGCCCTTGCCGTACCAGAGGCCAAACACGCCATCAAATCGCTGTGTTTCGGGATGCAGGTCCAGCTGTTGGGTGCCCCACACTGCAGTAGCGCCCAGCTCCTCGTTCACGCCAGGCTGGAAGACGATGTTGTGCTTGGCCAGGTGCGACTTGGCTTTCCATAGGGCTTGGTCGTATCCCCCCAAGGGAGAGCCTCTGTAACCGCTGATGAAGCCTGCGGTGTGCAAGCCCGCCATGGCATCTCGCGTTTGCTGGAGGATAGGAAGGCGGACCAGGGCCTGAATCCCACTCATGAAAGCGCGGCCTCTCTCCAGGGTGTACTTGTCGTCCAGCGACAAGTTGGCCAGGGCCTTCAACACATGGTCGGGCAGCGGAGCATTCATGAACCACCTCCATCAATGCATAACCCAGTTTAGGCCGAACCTGAGGTCCAGGCCTTATCGGTATTACGGAGATGTGAGGCAGCAGGTTGATCTGGCAAGACCACGCTAGCGTGATCAATTCACGATTGGACCGCTAACTTCTGAATCCGCTGGCGAACCAATTCAATGTGCGCCCTCAGGTTGTACAAATGTTCGGCATGCGAAAGAGGCGTCCTGATTTGGCTGACACCCCGCTCCACCTCATCCAACTGGATCAAGGCTTTGTTCACATCCAGAGATGCGGTATCCACGTCGAGATCAAATTCCAACTTTTTCAGCTTGCCGTACCAGCGGTAGATGCGTGAGCGCACGCGCCACGCATAGAGAGACGGCGCATACCGGAACAAGGGCACCAGCAAGGCCAGCGCCGGGATGACAAACACGACGACACGATCAATCCAGACGGCCAACCAGAAAGGCAAATGCCGGTGCAAAAAGGAAGGACCCGCCTTCATGTAATGCTCAGCATCCAGACTGAGAGGAATGTCCACACCTTTGGGAGACGGGAAATCACCTTCTCGCTGGAACAGTCCATCGCCCCCAAATATCTCTGTGGAGGCCTGCATGAACAGCGTGATCAAAGCGGGGTGGATGGTGTCTCGCACCACCAAAATGGCTGTTGGCGCCACCAACTCGACGGGATGTGCCGGAATGTTGTCAGCCAATCCAAAGCCGCCCGCAGGCAAGACCACACGCGTCAGGAATGGGAACACCCGCGAATACGCATCAGCCTGCTTGAAGGGCATGATGTTGATACCCGGGGCTTGCATGGCTGATTGCACCACCGACGACTCTGGGGCGCCGACCAGGATGATCGCATCCACCTTCTTATTCAGCAGGCGCTCGACCAACTCTTGCGGGCCATGCGACTCAAACCGTGTGTTGCTGCTGTCCAGGCCATTGGCGTTCACCAACTGCACGGCCAGGGTGTTCATGCCGCTGCCACGCGGCCCCAAGCCCACGCGCAAGCCTTTGAGTGAACTCAAGCGATCGACAGACAGACCCCGGCGATAAAACACCCACACTGGCTCGTAATAGAGTGACGCCAGACTCATCAAGTTTTCTGCATCCGACTCCTGCGCCACGCCACCTTGCACCAAGGCCGCGACGACACCTGATTCAGGGTCGTTCAAAAGCCGGAGGTCTTCATGCGAACCCGAACTGGGCCTGAGCTCGACCTGGATGCCCTCCCTGGCCAAAACGTCTTTGAAGTCTTTGGCAAAACCCTCGTAACCACCGCCTTCGGGGCCGACGGTCATGACGATGTGCTTGGGGGGAGCTGGCTGGATCAGGTGAGACAGCCCCCAACCGATGAGGGCGATCACACCAACCAAGGCTAGGAAGACAGGGATCATCAACCCCCAGGCCTTGATCCTCGCGAAAAATTCAGACACCAGCGGCTCGCGGGTCTATAAAAAAATCAAACTCAGTTGGCTGCAACTTCAGCAGAAACATCGCGCTTCACTAACCGCAGCGCATTACCCTTGCAACGTGTGCTCGAGCAATAGCCAGGATTGCCAGAACCAAAGTTCACGACTTGTTCTAACTTACCGTCAAAAGCCCAATACCAAAGCTTCTGAGGGTCCATATCAGGAAAAGCTTCTTCCGTGATGGCGGGGTTGGAGCAACGTCCAATGATCAGCGAGCGAAGTTCTGCAGGACGTGGCAAACGCCAGCCGTCCGCTTCTTCATCCTGTGCTTCGGCAAAATTGACCTCAGAGACGACGCCAATGCAGCCAATCTTTTCCTTCCACTTTTGGCCTAGGCTACAACGCTGCCAGATCAGGCCCGTCTTCTTATCCTTAACGGTGGCACCTTGGATGACAAATCGATCGCCCACCGGAGGAGCCGGCTTGTTAGGGTTGCATGCTGCCAAAGATTGAGAGGCCCCCATGACAACCGCCATCGTGGCTAGCCCTGCGCGAACGATCGTGAATAGTTTTTTCATACAGTCTCCCTGGGGCCGAATTCAGTAACCCTTCAATATGCCGCGGCAAGTGTACGCGAGCAATTCGGGGCAACCAGAAAGCCCTTCAGGCCAGCACTGTGGCAACCGTCATCAGGACACCCAATGCACCGAGCAACCCTAAGAACTCGGTCATGCGATAGACAGCCCTGGCTTGACGGCCTTTCACTTGTCGGCTGCGTTGCTCGAGGAAAACTGTGCCCCCTGCAAAAACCGCGAAGCAAAACACGGCGGCCAAACCGCCCCACACCATCCCAGCTGTCGCGCCAGCCACCGCGCTGACAGCAAGCCCAAACCAAACCTGGCCTTTGAATACTTCTTGGATGGATTGCATGACTTGCCCCTAGGAATACCGATAGGGTGGAATGTATAAAAGGCGACAAAAGGAGTGCATCCAGCTGTAACAACAGGGTTATCCCTCGCCTCGGCATGTGAACTATTCACGTGAAAAACTCACGCTCGAAACACTTTGCTTACACCTTAAGACGATCAAACAGCCAAGTCGTTCGCCGATGCACCTCGCTTTGATCGCAAGAGATGTGGCCAAAACGCTGCGATCGCGCTACAACCCCGATCGGAACTAGGGGTTTGGCACATTTATCAGGAGAAAACCCATATCAATTCAGTGCGCCTCCTGCAAAATAAAGCTGCCCGCAATGTTGCGGGTGCAACCCGAGAGTTTCCTCAGATGAACAAAGGCGAACTGATTCAGCATCTGGCTACCCAGCACGAACTGTCCAAGGCAGAAGCTGGTCGCATCCTGGATACGCTTCTGGATGCCGTGGTGACCACGGTGAAAAAAGGCGGTGCAGTCACCCTGCCCGGCTTTGGCACTTTCAAGCAACATGCCCGCGCAGCCCGTAACGGCGTGAACCCCAGCACCGGCGAAAAGATCAAGATCGCCGCAGCAAAGCTGCCGAAGTTCACACCGGGCGCAACCTTCAAGGCCGCGGTTGACCCCAAGGCCGCCGCTAAAAAAGCCGGCGCTAAAGCGGCCGCACCAGCCAAAAAGGCTCCTGCTAAGAAAGCAGCCAAAGGCAAGAAGTAATGGGGAAGGTGCCTCCGCACCTTTTCAGAGCAGGCCACCTTCTTTCGCAGCGAGGAAGGTGGCCTGCTTATTTTCTCTCTCCACCATTCAACAGGGCACGCCATGAAAAACATCCTGACCCGCGCCACGACCGTCCTCTCCTTGGCCTTGTGCGCACACACTGCGGCCGCCTTTGATTTGACCAATTCCGCGATCCAGAGCCTGGGCCAAGACAACTTCCGCCTGCTTGCAGAAGATTTGTCGGCCGCACTGTCGTACAAACCCATGATTCCAGCTGCCGATTTGGGCATCACTGGATTCGACTTGGGCGTCAGCGTCAGCGCGACCAAAATCGCCAACAAAGACGTATTGAAACAAGCCGCCAGCGGTGCATCCGTCCCCTCGGCCATTCCGATTGTGGCCATCCGCGCAGCAAAGGGACTGCCATTTGGTTTGAACGTCGGCGCGTCCTACAGCAACTTGCCGGGCACGCCCTTGTCCGCCATCGGTGGCGATCTCCGTTGGGCCGTCCTTCCTGGCAGTACCTTGATGCCTGCAGTGTCAGTGCGTTTGTCGATGAGCAAGAGCACCGGCATCGATGAAATCACCACACGCAGCACGGGCTACGACGTCTCCGTGTCAAAAGGCTTTACCCTTCTGACCCCCTACGCTGGCATTGGTCGTGTCGAATCCAAGGTGAATGCGCCAGGCACCACGCTGACGCGTGAAAAAGTAGGCCAAACCAAGTACTTCGCTGGCGTCAACGCCAACTTGGGATTGATGAACCTGGCTGTGGAAGGTGATCGCACCGGCAAGGCTAGCACCTATGGGGTGAAGGTGGGATTCCGGTTCTAAGCCGGCTCGCCGTACTACACAAGCCTCACTCCGGTGAGGCTTTTTTTATGTGAAAAAAACGTGCGCCGGTTCACGATTTAGGCCCCCTTATTCGAGCGATTCGTGCATATTTCTCGGTGGCAACCCTAATGTAACCAGTTGTACACTGACCTACGATGCCTGTGAGTCAACCAACAACTATGACAAGGCCCATCGTGAAAGCATTCAACTATTTACATGTCAGCGGCTTTGCGGCAATGGGACTGATCGTTGCCTGCGTTGCTCAGCAGTGGCTTGGCAGCCCCCAATTGCCTGCGACGACAAGTACGTATCAGGCGGCGTCGGTGCAAACCGTACACGCCCAAGAAGCCTACGAAGCCTCGTCACGACGCATCGACGCCATCAGGGATCGAGGTCAGCAAGAGCTGATTGAACGCGAACATGCAAGAAAACAGCAAGCTCTGCGCGATCGTGCTTGGGCGGCTTTCTACCAAGCGCCCGAGGCTTGCAAGAACCCAGAGTCAAGCATTGTTTTCAACGCCTGTGCCGATGAGCACATTCGTGCACGTCGCTTGTTCGACCAATCCTATACGCCTGGCAAGTCGCATCTTGCGCCTTTCCAAAGTGCATTGGCCAGCAACGAATAAGGACAAGAAGATGTGGTGGCTTGGAGGAACACTCGCCGTACTGTGTTCTGCTGTAATGGCGCTTCTGCTCTTAGAGAGACGCCAGAAAGCCCATGAACGCCGTCGCTATCAACGCTTTCTGCAGGAAGACAAAGAAACATCTACGCTGGAATACGTGGAAAACGTCACGCAACAGCGTCGCGATAGCCGCATGTGGCGTTAAAAAAATTCTAAAGGGAACTGAAGTCCTGCCGATAACACTAATGCATGACTTCAGAATTGTTTTTGGGCCTCCTCGGAGGCCCTTTCTTTTTTCTGGGCTAGTTCGCTGGAGAGCACAGAAGCTTTAGCCTCGCGACCCTTGTGCATCGCGAATACAAAGAAAAAGGGCCCTGAAGAATCAGGGCCCTTTGCTCCGGTATTTGCTTTGGGGTGGCTGATGGGACTCGAACCCACGACAACCAGAATCACAATCTGGGACTCTACCAACTGAGCTACAGCCACCACCGGAAAGACGTATAGTATAGCTTACTTTTTGGAGGCTGTCACAGCATCTGTTACTTTTTTACCATCATTCAGATACTGCACTTTGTATTCACGCTGCAGTGCTCGGTAATAAGCATCCGCCTCGGCACGACCCCAGATGGGTCCGAACTGCGACTGCGTTTCACGCTGCTCTTCGGCAGACAATGCGGGCGGTAACACTTTATTGAGCTTCACAATCGCACTACCCTCAGCACCCAGGTCAACCACCGTCCATGCTGGCAGCGACTTGGCGGGCATACGCAACACGGCCTCTAGAACAGGCGCTGGCTGGGAGAACATATTGCGACGAGACATCGTCGTGACGGCAGGCAGGTTTGCCTTCTCTGGCGCCTTCTTCCACTCGGCAACCAGCTTGTCAGCCTCAGCACGAGCACGCTTCACGGACTCCGCAGCCACCCAACGTTCACGCACTTGATCCTTGACCTGATCGAAAGGCCGTTTGGCCGCGGGTTGATACTTCACCAAACGCGCCGACACCAGCTTGTTGGGCCCCACCTCAATGGCTTCGGTATTGCGCGCCTTGCTGCGATTGGCTGGATCAAACAAGGCCTCCAACAAACGCTGGTTAGACAGCACACCTTGGTCGACCTGACCAGGCTGGCGCAATACGCCCTTGGCTTGCTGAATCGTGAGCTTCAACTCATCCGCGACAGGCTTGAGGCTGTCGGACACTTCGTAGACCTTGTTGGTGAACTGTTCTGCCACCTCTGCATACTGACGCATGGCCAACTGCTTGCGAGCCTCATCTTCGATTTGAGCACGAACCGCTTCGAAAGGCTGCGCCTGACCGCCGCGCACGCCCGTCAACTTGATGATGTGAAAGCCATAGTCGCTTTCCACGAGTTTGCTGATTTCGCCCGACTTCATCGAGAACACGGCCTCGTCGAAAGCTTTGGTCATCGCGCCCTTACCAAAGAAGTCCAGATCGCCGCCATTTGCAGCCGAGCCAGGATCATCAGAGTTCTTCTTTGCCAATTCTTCAAATTGAGCCGGATTCTTCTGCAACTGAGCCAACAATTGCTCCGCCTTGGCTTTGGCCGCTTTCTTCTGCTCTGCCGTGGCGCTGGCTTCTGCCTTGATCAAAATATGGCTGGCGCGGCGCTCTTCGGGCTGACCATAGCGGCCAATGTTTTCTTTGTAAGAAACACGCAGCTCGTCTTCCGACACCGTGACGCGCTGCTTGAGCGTGTCGATGTCCAGCACCACATACTCCACATCGGCTTGCTCAACTGAGGTAAACGCGGCGGCATTGGCTGCGTCTTGATAAAAAGCCTGAAGCTGCTCTGCGGTCGGATTCAACTGCGCTACGAATTGTTTGGCGTCGATCTTTTGCCATTGCACTTCGCGCTGCTGGAACAAGGCATTAACGGCTTGCTCACTTGCCAGGGACGACGTTTGGCCGGTGACGGAAATCGGGGCCAAGACCTGGGCCAAGGTGAGTTCTTGGCGCAACATGGCTTCCAACTGAGCAGGCGACATGCCGCGCGCCTGCAAGAATGCCTTGTTCAGGCTGCCATCCGCATTGCGCAAAGCGGCAAACTGAGGATCGGTCGTGAAGATACGCTGAATGCGTGCTTCGCTCGTGGTCAGGCGTTGATCGCGAGATGCTGCGTTGAGCACGAACTCACGCACCAATTGATCCAGCGATTGTTTGCGCACTTCAGGGGCGTCCAGATCCTTGGCATCGACGTTGGGGCGCTCTGCCCGCACACGCTCTGCCAACTGGCGATGGGCATTGTCCCATTCAGCTTGCGAGATCTTGCTACCAGCGACCTTGGCAACCACACCTTCATCGCTGCCAAATTTGGAGGCGCTATCGACCCCCAACAGCACGAATGACGGGAGGATCAACAAGACCAACACGAACTGCAGAATACGGGTGTGCTTGCGAACGAAATCAAACATGACGTGGAGCGGGCGAAGTGCGCCTGTGAAAAAACAGGCTTCAGATGACACAAAGGCGAACCTGGGTTCGCCTTGAGTCGCTATCGGAGTGGTGGGTGCTGAGGGGTTCGAACCCCCGACCTACGCCTTGTAAGGGCGCCGCTCTACCAACTGAGCTAAGCACCCGACAGCAGAAAATCAGATTTTAGTTCACAGCGTCCTTCAGGGCTTTGCCCGGACGGAACTTCGGAACCTTTGCCTTTTTGATTTTAATCTCGGCGCCGGTACGAGGGTTGCGGCCAGTCCGGGCTGCACGTGTCGTCACTGCGAAAGTCCCAAATCCTACCAGGGAAACCGAACCGCCTTTTTTGAGCGTGGTAGATACGCCACCAATCAGGGCCTCCAGCGCACGCGACGCCGCCGCTTTGGAAATATCCGCTTGCTCGGCGATGTGGTCGATCAACTCGGACTTGTTCACAGAGACCCCCTTCAGAACAACCAAAATCAAACAGACTGACAACTCTTGTAGAACGCCGTCGTTGGCGTCTCAAGCAGCCTTCAATTCTAGGACCAAACGCCGCGACTCACCCTCAAGGTTTACCTGCAAAAAACAAAGAACGCCATGCGCAAAACGTGCTGGCTCACTTCACCTTGGCACGGATATCGGGCAAGGCTTTTTGGAGGTAGTACACCATGGACCAAATCGTCAATCCGCACGCGATGTACATCAGCCAGGTGCCCGGCACATCACTGTGAATGCCTCCAGGCAACTCGCCATCAAACAAGAGGAAAACGATCGCCACCATTTGGGAAGCTGTCTTGAGTTTGCCCAGCATGTGCACGGCAACACTGCGCGAGGCGCCAATCTGAGCCATCCACTCACGCAACGCAGAAATGGCGATCTCGCGACCAATGATGATCAAAGACACCAATGCGTTGACGCGGTCAAGCTCCAGCAAGACCAACAGCGACGCACAGACCAAAAACTTGTCGGCCACAGGATCAAGAAAGGCCCCGAAGGCAGAAGTTTGGTTCAGTCGACGAGCCAACCAGCCATCGAGCCAGTCCGTCAGGGCGACGACGATGAACAAGACACTGGCTACCAGATTGCGGTCGGCCTGCGGCCAAGGCATATAGAAGATGGCCACAATGAGCGGGATCGCCACAATGCGAGCCCAGGTGAAAAGCGTTGGCAGATTCAAAAACATGCAGTCATTGTGCCCTTAAAGCAAGTGCTCAGAGCTGGTCCAATGTCATGGGTTTGAATTTGCGTTGGTTGTTGAACAAGAATGTCTCGTTGAACTTCCAGGGTTTGGGCAGCTTGGAGACATCACCAAACGGCGCAGCCTTTCGGATGGCTTGCTTGGCAATCTCAATGGTGTCAGCAGCTTGACTGGGCTTGCGCATCACGTCGATGTTCTTGATGGAGCCATCGGCGTTCAATTCAATGCTCAGCACCGGAATGGCCAACAACATGTCAGGTGGCTTGCCGGTAAAGGTTTGCTCCGGATTAGCAGCCACCATTCGACGCGCAGCCTGCAGACGCGCTTCATTCCAGTTGCGGGGTGTGGCTGGCGGCCCCAACTTCACCGGCGCGATGGCCGCTCGTTCAGCCCCAGCGGAAGCTTTGACGTCTTTGCTCGCCTGAGGCGCTTTCGACTCTGAAGCCCCCGAGCCTGTTTGTTCTGGGCTACTCGAGCAGCCTGCCAACAGTGCTGCAGTCACCCATGCTGCGCACTTCCATTTGTTAACGTAGGGCACGATAAATTTCCTCCGCCAAGTCTTTGGAGATACCTTCGACCGTTGCCAGCTCTTCTACAGTCGCTGCAGCAACACCACGCACGCCACCAAACCGTTGCAGCAATTTTGCACGGCGTTTCGGCCCCACGCCGGGAATATCTTCCAACTTGCTGCCGCCGGTTCGAACGCTGGCACGTTTGGCACGCATGCCGGTGATGGCAAAGCGGTGCGCTTCGTCGCGAATCTGCGCCACCAACATCAGCGCTGCTGACGTGGGGGCCAACTGCAACTTGGGTCGTCCGTCGGCAAACACCAACTCCTCTAGCCCCACTTTGCGCCCTTCGCCCTTCTCGACCCCGACGATGATGCTCAAAGGCATACCAAGTGCTTGAAACACATCTCGGGCCATGCTGACTTGGCCTTTCCCACCGTCGATCAACACAATGTCTGGCCATTGTTCAGGCTTCGCGCCCGCATAGCGCCGCTCCAATGCCTGCTTCATGGCGGCGTAATCGTCGCCACCGGTGATGTCGGTGATATTGAAACGACGGTATTGGCCCGACTGCATCTTGTGGTTCTCGTAGACCACACAGGACGCTTGGGTGGCTTCGCCGGCGGTGTGACTGATGTCAAAGCACTCAATGCGCAGGGCTGCCAAGGGGTCTGAAGGCACAGGCTGCGTATTGGACGGGTGCGCCTCGGCCTGCGCTAAATCATCGGCTGAAACGCCTGCACCGCGCGCCTCCAACTCCTGCTCCATGCCCAGAGCCTCGACCAAGGCTCGGGTGCGCGCTTGCTGTGAGCCCTCTTCGCTCAACAGTCGCGCCAAAGAGAGTTGCGCGCCCTTCTCTGCCATCTCCAGCCACACACGTCGTTGTTCGCGTGGCTGATAAATCACGGCCACTTTGTGACCGCACTGCTCGGCCAAGGCCTCGATCAAGGCGGGATCCACCATGTGGCTGAGGATCAAGACAGACGGAACGGTGTTACCGATGTAGTGCTGCGCCAGGAAGGCCTCCAGCACGCCCGTTTCGGTCTGACGCTGCATGTCATCGGCTTGGGGTTGCTGGGCCTCGTCCAATGCGGCGTCCGTCTCTGGCAACCAGACATGATCCTGAACATGGGTTGGGAAATGCGCCCTATCACCTAAGTGGCGACCCCCACGCACCATGGCCAAGTTGACGCAGGCGCGGCCGCCCTGCGCCACCACCGCCAGCACGTCCACATCCTTGTCGCCCACGCTTTCGACCGCTTGCTGGTGCAACACGGCCGACAGCGCGGAGATTTGGTTGCGTACTTCAGCCGCCTTTTCGTACTCCAGGCGCTCTGCGTAGGCCATCATGCGTTCCTGCAAGTTGGCCATGACCACTTCGGGCTCGCCTAGCAAGAAGCGCTCGGCTTGGGCCACAGCGCTGCGATAGTCTTCTTGACTGATCAGATCGACACAGGGACCGCTGCACCGTTTGATTTGATACAGCAGGCAAGGACGGGTTCTGTGGTTGTAGACCGCATCTTCGCAAGTGCGCAGCAAGAACACTTTTTGCAGCAGTTGGATGGTCTCTTTCACCGCCCACGCATTTGGATAGGGTCCAAAGTAGCGGTGCTTTTTGTCGACCGCGCCACGGTAATAGGCCACGCGCGGCACGTCGTGGGACACGATCTTCAAATACGGATAGCTCTTGTCGTCCCGAAACAGGATGTTGAACCGCGGGTTCAGTGTCTTGATCAGGTTGTTTTCCAAGAGCAAGGCTTCTGCCTCACTGCGCACCACCGTGGTTTCCATGCGGACGATGCGCGAGACCATGTGGCCAATGCGCGTGCCGCCATGGTTCTTGTGGAAATAGCTGGAGACGCGGCGCTTCAGATCACGCGCCTTGCCCACATAAAGCAAGTCATCCTGCGCATCGAAATAGCGGTAGACCCCGGGCAAATTGGGCAGTGTGCTCACCTCTGAGAGCAAGCGCTCCCAGATTTGTTCCCGAGAAGGCGCCTCGGCAACAGTCGCTTCGGTCTGGCTGTCTGGGTTGATGGGCGGAGGTTCAACAGCGTCGTTCATACCGAGATTGTGCCGAGAATGTCCCCATAATGCCGCCCATGCTGTGGGACATCTTTTGTCGTGTCATCGACAACTTTGGTGATATCGGGGTCTGTTGGCGTTTGAGCGCCGACCTGGCTGAGCGTGGCCACCGCGTTCGTCTTTGGATCGATGACACCAGCGCATTGAAGTGGATGGCCATCCCCCATCCATCGATTGCGGTTCACGACTGGGAAGAAGCAGAAAACCACCCACCGGCGCCTGGCGACGTGGTAGTGGAGTCTTTCGGATGCGATCCACCTGCCGCATTCGTGTTGGGCATGCACCGATCGCATCCGCCCACATGGATCAACCTGGAATACCTGAGCGCAGAAGACTATGTGGAACGCAGCCATGGGCTGATGTCGCCGGTTTGGTCTGGCGCTGGTGCGGGTTTGAAAAAGTGGTTCTTCTACCCGGGCTTCACAGAGCAAACGGGGGGTCTCTTGCGTGAAATCAGTCTGGCTTCACGCCAACAGGCCTTCTTACAAAACACACCGTCACTCCATCAATGGTTGGCAGACGTGGGTGTGCAGGCTGACCCGCGCATTGATCACAGCCGAAAGCTGAGTGTTTTCTGCTACCCCACAGCCCCCCTCCCCGCCCTGCTCGATGAACTGTCGAAGCAGTTGCTCGCGCGTGACGGCGCCTCGGTGACCCTGCTGCTGACACCGGGGCATGCGACGGATTTGGCCTTGCGATGGAAAGCCTCGTTACAGCCACCCGAGGTGAGGAATTTGCTGGGTACGCGCCTGCACTGGGTCCAGTTGCCTTTGCTCACGCAACCGCGCTTTGACGAGTTGTTATGGCTGTCCGACCTGAATATGGTTCGGGGAGAAGACTCTGCCGTGCGCGCACTGTGGGCCCATCGCCCCCACGTTTGGCAGATTTACGAACAGGACGACGGGGTGCACGCGGAGAAACTGCATGCCTTCACCGACAAGTGGATGAAGGCTTGGCCTCAACCCACCCACCACATGGCGCTCGGCGCATGGGATGCCTGGAACAACCTGGCCCCCACCACCCAGCTCGCGGGCCTCGTGGAAAGTTTGCTCGAACCCGAAAAGTTCGCTATCTGGCAGGGCGCCTGCACCCGCAGCCACGAAAAACTCGCAATTCAGGCCGATCTCACCAGCCAGTTGCTCGAATTCGTGAGCCGCTCAGGCTAAAATAAGAGGCTTTGCTTGCATTGACATCGCCTGCGCATGACGTGGTGACAGCTCTGCCGGCTCCCATTTTTGATTCAAGAACATTCAGACCCTCTCGGGAATCAACCATGAAACTCGCACAAGAAATCCGCGCTGGCAACGTGATCATGCAGGGCAAGGACCCGATGGTCGTCCTGAAGACCGAATACAGCCGCGGTGGCCGTGGCGCGGCAACCGTCCGCATGAAGATGAAGAACCTGCTGAACGGCGCTGGCGCTGAAGTGGTCTTCAAGGCAGACGACAAGATGGACCAAATCATCTTGGAAAAGAAAGAGTGCACCTACTCTTACTTCGCTGACCCCATGTACGCGTTCATGGACGCCGAATACAACCAGTTCGAAGTGGAAGCCGAGAACATGGGCGACGCTATCAGCTACCTGCAAGATGCCATGCCCGTGGAAGTGGTGTTCTACGAAGGCCGTGCTATCTCCGTCGAACTGCCCACCACCGTGGTCCGCGAAATCGAGACTGAGCCTGCCGTCAAGGGTGACACCTCCGGTAAGGTGATGAAGCCTGCTCGCATCGTTGGCACCGGCTTCGAAATCTCGGTTCCCCTGTTTGTTGAATCGGGCGACAAGATCGAAATCGACACCCGTACCCACGAATACAAGAAGCGCGTCTGATTCTTCAGTTGCCCAAAGAAAAAGGACATCCTCGGATGTCCTTTTTTTGTGCCTATTGGGCAGCGACAATGGGTCTGGATCAGGCGGCAGCTTTGTCTGGACGCTGATGTGCCAAGTCAAACACGGCTGAAGGCGATTGGTCCTTGAGCTTGTGATCAGACCAGACTTGGCGCCAACGTCTTGCACCGGGTAGACCGTTGTACAGGCCCAGCACATGCCGCATGACTTGAGGCCATTTCACCTCGCCGTGTGGCCAGCCCTTGGTTCGTGCCATTTCACGCTCGGTGTACGCCACCATGGCCCGCTCAACGGATTCACGCGTGAATGACTCGGGCTTGGCTTCTTTGCCAAACAGCAATTCGGCCCAGTCAGCCATCATCCAGGGGGTGTGATACGCCGCTCGTCCCACCATCACACCATCCAGCGCCACGCCTTCGTGCACGGCACCGGGGCGCAGTTGCTCCACGCAACTGGCGTTGTCGGCCAAGCCGCCATTGAGCACGATGGTCAGATGCGGAAAGTCGCGTTTGAGACGATGCACGAACTCGTAACGCAGAGGCGGAATCTCGCGATTCTCTTTGGGGCTCAAGCCCTTGAGCCACGCATTTCGCGCGTGCACGATGAACACATGGCAACCCGCGTCGGCAATGGTGCCCACGAAATCGCGCACGAAGTCATAGCTCTCGATCTGGTCGATGCCGATGCGATGTTTCACCGTGATGGGCACATTGGGATCACCGCCCACGGCGTCGATCATGGCCTTGACGCAGTCCGCCACCAAAGTGGCTTCGTTCATCAAACACGCGCCAAAGGCGCCCCGCTGCACCCGTTCACTGGGGCAACCGCAGTTCAGGTTGACTTCGTCATAGCCCCACTTTTGGGCCAACTTGGCACAGTGCGCCAGGTCAGCTGGCTCACTCCCCCCCAGTTGGAGCGCAACGGGATGCTCTTGCTCGCTGTAATCCAGAAAGCGCGTCATCTGGCCATGAATCAACGCCCCCGTGGTCAACATCTCTGTGTAGAGACGCGCCTCGGGGCTGATCAGGCGATGAAAGTAGCGACAGTGACGATCGGTCCAGTCGAGCATGGGGGCCACGCAGGCCCGCCATGGTGACAACTGAGCTTCCGTCACTGCACTCATCTCGCCTGGACTCATCAAGCCTTGGATTCGCGATCGGCACGCTTGCGATCGTGTTCCTTCAGGTGGCGCTTACGCAGACGCACGCTCTTGGGCGTGATTTCGACCAGTTCGTCGTCGTCGATGAAGTCCACACCGTATTCCAGTGTCAACTCGATCGGAGGCGTGATCTTCACGGCGTCTTCCTTACCGGACACGCGGAAGTTGGTCAGCTGCTTGGTACGGGTCGCGTTGACCACTAGGTCGTTTTCACGGCTGTGGATACCGACGATCATGCCTTCGTACACGGGGTCGCCAGCCTTCACGAACATACGACCACGGTCGTCCAGCTTGCCCAGGGCGTAGGTGAAGATTTCACCGTCGTCCATGGAGATCAGCACGCCATTCTTACGGCCACCGATTTCACCCTTGTGGGCTTCGTAGCCGTCGAAGATCGACGAGATCAGGCCGGAACCACGGGTCAAGTTCAGGAATTCGTTGCTGAAGCCGATCAGACCACGGGCTGGAATGCGGTACTCCAGACGGACGCGACCGCGACCATCGGGTTCCATGTTGATCATTTCGCCCTTGCGCATACCCAGGGCTTGCATCACGCCGCCTTGGTGTTCTTCTTCCACGTCAGCGGTCACCAATTCCATGGGTTCGCTCTTGACGCCGTCGATGTCCTTGAACATCACGCGGGGCTTGGAAACGGCCAACTCGTAGCCTTCGCGACGCATGTTTTCCAGCAAGATGGTCAAGTGCAATTCGCCGCGACCGCACACTTCAAAGATGCCGTCTTCAGCGGTTTCGCTCACACGCAGGGCCACGTTGTGTTGCAGTTCTTTTTGCAGACGGTCCCAGATCTGACGCGAGGTCACAAACTTGCCTTCACGACCTGCCAGCGGCGAGGTGTTCACGCAGAAGTTCATGGTCAGGGTGGGCTCGTCCACCTTCAGCATGGGCAGAGGTGCAGGGTTGGCGGGGTCGGTCACCGTTACGCCAATACCGATTTCTTCGATACCGTTGATCAGCACGATGTTGCCAGGACCGGCTTCGGTCACTTGCACGCGATCCAGGCCTTGGAAAGTCAACACTTGGTTGATACGGCCCTTGACGGTCTTGCCATCGGGACCTTCCATCACGACCACGTCTTGACCTGGCTTGACCTTACCGGCGTTCACTCGGCCCACGCCGATACGACCGACGAAGCTGTTGTAGTCCAAAGCCGAGATCTGCAATTGCAGAGGCGCGTCAGGATTGCCTTGGTGAGGTTGCACGTGCTTCAACACGGTTTCGAACAGGGCCGACATGTCAGGGCCCCACTGCGCACCGGGCTCGCCCTCTTCCAACGAAGACCAGCCGTTGATGCCCGAGGCGTACACCACCGGGAAGTCCAACTGCTCGTCGGTGGCGCCCAGCTTGTCGAACAGGTCGAAAGCGGCGTTGATCACGGCGTCTGGCTTGGCACCGGGCTTGTCGACCTTGTTGACCACAACGATGGGCTTCAGACCCAGGGCCAAGGCCTTCTTGGTCACGAAGCGCGTTTGAGGCATGGGGCCTTCTTGCGCGTCGATCAACAACACCACGCCGTCAACCATCGACAACGCACGTTCCACTTCACCGCCGAAGTCCGCGTGGCCTGGGGTGTCAACGATGTTGATGTGAGTACCGTTCCAGCTGACCGCGCAGTTCTTGGCCAAGATGGTGATGCCGCGCTCACGTTCAATGGCGTTGTTGTCCATCACGGTGTCGACCACTTTTTCGTGTTCGGCAAACGTGCCAGATTGGCGCAGCAGTTGGTCCACCATGGTTGTCTTACCATGGTCAACGTGGGCGATGATCGCAATATTGCGGATTTGGGTACTCATGAGACGCTCACTGTTCTAAAAATCAAAAAACCAGTTTCAGGCTGCCGCTGCGGCATCACGCCGCTCGTCAACCGACAATTCTTTTGCCGCCAGATTCGCTTGCTGGACCAAGCCCTGCACTTCATCAGGACTCAACAAACGTGTGGCGATCAACTCACCGCCCTTGATATGGGCGCTGCCCAGCAACACCTTCGACTCGGGGTCGTCGGGGCGGGCAGGATGAGGACCGTAGACACGAATTTGCGGACAATCCGCCATTTTGACGCGTCTTCGCAGTCCTGTCAGGAATCGAGCTGCTTCAGACTCGACAAGTGTGATTTCCGGCCAGTCTGACAGAAGCACATCCGCCGGCTTGAGCAATGCATCACGCTCTGGCTCGGACATGGCCTGAAGGGCCTCCAGGGAGATGGCACCATCAAGCGTGACGCCACCGCTAGCTGTGCGACGCAGACCAATCAGGTGCGCGCCGCAGCCGAGGTATTCCCCCATGTCCTGCGCCAAGGTGCGAATGTATGTGCCCTTGCTGCAAACCACATCGATCACCACGACGTCATGGTCGACACTCACGATGTCAATGCGATGAATGGTGACACGGCGGGCTTCGCGCTCAATGTCTACGCCCTCTCGCGCATATTCATATAAGGCTCGGCCGTTGTGTTTGAGGGCCGAATACATCGGAGGGACTTGATCGATTTCTCCGCTGTGCGCTTCACAGGCAGCCTGCAATCGCTCGGGCGAAGTCATGTCTGCGCTCACCGCACGCGTCTGGAGGATCTCGCCTTCCGCGTCACCCGTCGTGGTCGTTTGACCCAATTTCAGGGTGGCCCGATACGCCTTGTCCGCATCCAAGGACACCTGAGAAAACTTGGTGGCCGCGCCAAAACACAGCGGCAACAAGCCCGTCGCCAAGGGGTCCAAGGTGCCGGTGTGGCCGGCCTTCTCCGCACGCATCAAGCGGCGTACCTTCTGCAATGCGTCATTGCTGGACAGGCCCAAAGGCTTGTCCAGCAAGATCACGCCATGCAGGGCACGGCGGGGTTGACGCACCGGTTTGTTCACGACTGCGCGCTCCCGCTTGGCTCCTCGCCGTCGTCCTTGGCCTTGTCGGCCACCGCACGGTTGATCAGCGCATTCAATTCGGCAGCACGTTCCGTGGTGCGATCGAAATGGAAATGCAATGTCGGCACGGTATGAATCTGCAAACGCTTGAACAAGCTGTTGCGGATGTAGCCAGCGGCCTCATTGAGGGCTTCTTCGCTGTCTTGTGGATTACCAATCAGCAAGGAGAAGAAGACCTTGGCATGGGCATAGTCCGGCGTCACTTCGACGGTATTGATGGTAACCATCCCGATACGCGGATCTTTGAGCTCGCGGATGAGTTCAGCCACGTCGCGCTGAATCTGGTCGGCCACACGGTGGCTGCGATTGGGCGTTGATTTTTTATGGCGCATGGTGAATTCCTGCTGCGTAAATCGGGACGAGCCTTTCAAGCACAAACCCCGCCTGGCAACAGGCGGGGTTTGTTGGAGAGCGGCCTGTTCGTTGAATTACAGCGTACGAGCCACTTCCTTGATTTCGAAGAACTCGAGGATGTCGCCTTCCTTGATGTCGTTGTAGCCCTTGATATTGAGACCACACTCGAAACCTTCGCGCACTTCCTTGACGTCGTCCTTGAAGCGCTTGAGGCCTTCCAACTCGCCTGTATAGATGACCACGTTTTCGCGCAGCAGACGCAGACGGGCGCTGCGGCGGACCACGCCATCGGTGACCATACAGCCGGCGATGGTGCCAATCTTGGATGCGACGAACACCTGACGGATCTCGGCAGAACCGATGATCTCTTCACGTTGCTCAGGCGCCAACATGCCACCCATCGCTGCCTTCACATCATCCACTGCGTCGTAAATGATGTTGTAGTAGCGGATGTCCACACCATTGTGTTCGGCCAGCTTGCGAGCGCCAGCGTCTGCACGGGTGTTGAAGCCAATGATGACGGCCTTCGAAGCGATACTGAGGTTGACGTCCGACTCGCTGATGCCACCCACGGCAGCGTGCACGATCTGAACCTTGACCTCGGGCGTCGACAGCTTGAGCAAGGAAGCGGCCAGCGCTTCTTGCGAACCTTGCACGTCGGCCTTGATGATCAGACCCAAGGTCTGCACATCGCCCTGGCCCATGTTTTCGAACATGTTTTCCAGCTTGGCGGCCTGTTGCTTGGCCAACTTGACGTCGCGGTACTTGCCTTGACGGAAAGTGGCGATTTCACGGGCACGGCGCTCGTCGCTCAACACCATGAACTCGTCGCCAGCGCCGGGCACTTCGGTCAAACCTTGGATTTCGACAGGGATCGAAGGACCGGCTTCGGTCGCATTCTTGCCGTTTTCGTCCAACATGGCGCGAACACGGCCATAGCTCGAACCAGCCAGCACGACGTCGCCGCGCTTCAGCGTACCGGACTGAACCAGCACGGTGGCGACAGGGCCGCGGCCCTTGTCCAGACGCGCTTCGATCACCAGGCCCTTGGCCATGGAGGCCACAGGCGCCTTGAGTTCCAGCACTTCCGCTTGCAGCAGCACTTGCTCCAGCAGCTCGTCGATACCCGTACCGACCTTGGCCGACACCGGCACGAATGGCGAATCGCCACCGTATTCTTCCGGCACAACCTCTTCAGCGACCAACTCTTGCTTCACGCGATCGGGGTTGGCGCCTTGTTTGTCGATCTTGTTGATCGCCACAACGATGGGCACACCCGCCGCCTTGGCGTGGTGAATCGCTTCCTTGGTCTGGGGCATCACGCCGTCGTCAGCTGCCACCACCAGAATCACGATGTCAGTTGCCTTGGCACCCCGAGCACGCATGGCCGTGAAGGCCTCGTGACCAGGGGTATCCAGGAAGGTGATCATGCCGCGAGGCGTATCCACGTGATAGGCGCCGATGTGCTGGGTAATGCCACCCGCTTCACCGGAGGCCACTCGTGTGGTACGGATGTAGTCCAGCAGCGAAGTCTTACCGTGGTCAACGTGACCCATCACGGTCACGACAGGCGCACGTGGCAGCGACTCAGCGGCTTGCTCTTCGTGTTCTTCTTCCAGGAAGGCGTCTGGATCATCCAACTTGGCAGCCAGTGCCTTGTGGCCCATTTCTTCCACCACGATCATGGCGGTTTCTTGGTCCAACTGCTGGTTGATGGTAACCATCTGACCCAGCTTCATCATCTGTTTGATGACTTCGGAGGCCTTCACCGACATCTTGTGAGCCAAATCGGCCACAGAGATGGTTTCTGGCACGTGAACCTCGATCACTTGTGGCTCGGTTGGTGCCACGAAGTTGGACTGAGACTCACCGCGATCACCGCGACGACCGCCCTTGCCACCCGGCGCCTTCCAGGCGTTACGGCCGTTGGCAGCCGCATCAGAGCCAGAGCGGCCCTTACCTGCAGGCGCACCACGCTTCTTGGTGTCGTCGGCCCAGCTGGAGGACAACTTCTCGGACTTGACCGACTTCTTGTCACCCGGCTTGGCAGCACCGGCGGCGCCAGCAGGCTGCGCACCAGGCGCTCCTGGAGCACCCTTGGGCTTGTGGATCGTGCCCTTGATGCCTTCTTTGCTGGCGTCAGCTGGCTTGGGCTCTTCAGGCTTCTTGGCGGTCAGCACCTTCTTCGGTGCGTTCATCATGGCGCGAATGGCCGCAGCTTCGGCTTCTGCAGCCTTACGACGACGCTCCAGCTCGACCAGACGTTGTTTCTCTTCAGCTTCGCGATCAGCGGCCTTAACCACGCGCACAGCTGGCTTGGCGACAGGCGCTTCCACAGCAGGTGCGGGTGCGGCCACGGGCGCAGCCGGTGCAGCAGCTGCTTCGACCGCAGCTGGCGCTTCAGCCACTGGCGCTGCGGCAGCAGGTGCCGCCGCTTCTTGCGCAGCCTTGTTGCTATTGCCGGAACGCATACGCTGTGCAGCGGCCGTCAGGGCCGCAGCTTCGGCGCGAGCAGCTTCTTGGGCTGCAGCACGACGTGCCGCAACGGCTTCGCGTTCTGCCTTGTCTTGATCGGCCGACTTGCCCTTGTTGGAGGCGGCAGCTTGCTGCTCAGCCAGCTCACGCGCAGCGCGCTCCGCAGCTTCTGCAGCGCGACGTTCGGCCTCTTCACGAGCCAGACGTTCCGCTTCTTCGCGTTGACGACGTTGCTCAGCCAGCGCTTCTTCTTGCTGACGCAATGCCTCCGCTTGCGCATTGGCCTCTTCTTCGCGACGCTTGAGCTCGGCTTCCTCTTGGGCGGCTTGCGCAGCCTCATCCACGCCGGAGTCATCGCGCTTCACAAAAACGCGCTTTTTCTTGACTTCGACTTGAATCGTGCGTGCTTTGCCAGAGGCATCGGCCTGCTTGATTTCGGTGGTCGACTTGCGGGTCAGCGTGATCTTCTTGCGATCGGCACCGGACGAACCGTGCGACTGGCGAAGATGTTCAAGCAGACGTTCCTTGTCGGCTTCCGTGAGCGCATCTTCAGGCGATGCTTTTGGCACCCCTGCCGACTGCAGCTGTTCCAGCAGTGTCGCAGCCGGGCGATTGAGCTCCGCGGCGAATTGTGCGACGGTGGTCACGGCCATTGTGTAATCCTTGCGATGAGCTTGCTATAAAAAAAGAGGTCGAGCGGTATTGCGCGATACAAATCAGTTGGCGAACCAGTGTTCACGAGCCTTCAGAATCAAGGCACGGGCCTGTTCATCAGACAACTCGGTGATCTCTGTGAGTTCGTCAACAGCCAGGTCTGCCAGGTCATCACGGGTGTGGATGCCTGCGTCCGCCAGCTTGCTGATCAACTCAGGGGTCAAGCCTTCCAGCCCCTTGAGATTTTCCGACAACGCTTCGACTTCTTCTTCCTTGGCGATTTCCATGGTCAGCAAAGCATCTTTCGCGCGGTTGCGCAGCTCATTGACCGTGTCTTCGTCAAACGATTCGATTTCCAGCATTTCTTGCAGCGGCACGTAAGCCACTTCTTCCAAGCTGGTAAATCCCTCTGCGATCAGGATGTCAGCCACCTCTTCATCCACGTCCAGCTTATCAACGAAAAGCTTGCGGATGCTGTCGGTTTCAACAGCCTGTTTTTGGGCCGATTCTTCGGCCGTCATGATGTTGATGCGCCAGCCGGTCAGCTCAGAGGCCAAACGGACGTTTTGACCGCCGCGACCAATGGCAATTGCCAGGTTTTCTTCATCAACCACCACATCCATGGCGTGCTGTTCTTCGTCAACGAAGATGGACTGCACGTTTGCGGGAGCCAAAGCACCGATCACAAACTGCGCAGGATCTTCCGACCACAACACGATGTCAACACGTTCGCCGGCCAATTCATTGGTCACAGCGGTCACACGAGAGCCACGGACACCCACACAGGTGCCGATGGGGTCCACACGCTTGTCGTGAGATTGCACAGCGATCTTGGCGCGAGAGCCGGCGTCACGTGCGCAGCTCTTGATGTCCAACAGGCCCTGCTCGATTTCAGGCACTTCCTGGCGGAACAATTCGATCATGAAGTCAGGCGCACTGCGAGACAGCATGATCTGAGGACCACGAGCCAAACTGTCGACACCCAGCATGTAAGCGCGCACACGGTCACCCGAGCGCAGGTTTTCCTTGGGGATCATCTCGGTGCGCTTGAGGCGACCTTCGACACGGCCGGACTCGACGATGATGTCGCCCTTGTCCAGACGCTTGACGGTACCCACGAAGATTTTTTCGCCGCGAGACAGGAAGTCATTGAGCAGTTGCTCGCGCTCGGCGTCGCGGATCTTTTGCAAGATCACTTGCTTGGCAGCCTGGGCGCCAATACGACCGATGGGCAGCGACTCAACCGCCTCTTCGATGTAGTCACCGACTTCGATGTCAGCGATGCGATCCACGGCGTCAGACAGAATTTCTTCGGCTTCTGGGTTTTGCAAACCAGCCTCATCGGGCACAACCAACCAACGGCGGAAGGTTTCGTACTCGCCGCTTTCACGATCGATTGCCACGCGGATGTCAACTTCGCCGGCATACAGCTTCTTGGTCGCAGAGGCCAGGGCCGATTCGACAGCACCAAACACCACGTCGCGATCAACGCTCTTTTCACGCGAAATCGCGTCAACCAACATCAACAGTTCACGGTTCATTTCTTTTGACCTCCGAGTTCTTGCGCCTCTTCCACGGTAACGCCAGCGCCGTCCGGGGTTGCCTCCCGAGCGGCTCGCCCTTTGAAGCTCACGATCGGCACCAACTTGGCCTCGCGAATTTCATCGAGCGTGAAACCTAATGCTTGTTCAACTTCTTCACCGGCAGCCTGGCGGGCTGCGGCTTTCTTCAATGCAGTTTTGGACGGTGGTTTGTTGGCATTGCGACCTTCTTTGGACTTTGGGTCCACATCTTTGGCCAAAACAATTTGCCAAGAAGGCTCACCACCCTCTTCTTGCGCAGGCACCGCTTCGAGGATGCCTTTGTATTTCTTGCGACCTTGAAATGGCGCCTTGAGCGTGATTTCGATCAACTCACCCTGGTAGCGCTCAAAGTGCTGCGCCGTACGCAGCGGGCGATCCAGACCGGGCGAGGACACCTCAAGCCGCGCGTAATCACAATTGACCACTTCCAAAGCGTACTGCAACTGACGGGTGACTTTTTCGCAGTCATCCACAGTGACACAGTCGCCGGGCAGGTCGTAAGATTGATCCGGCAAACGATCGATGTACACGCGCAACAGCCCGTGGGAACTGCGCTCGCAGTCCACCAACTCATACCCTAGACCTGTGACGGTGCTTTCAACGACGTTTAACCAAGTCATCCAATAAAAATTCTCAAGCAAAAAAAATGGGCAGGAAAATCCGCCCATTCGTGTCTGACACGCGACGTGCTGCACTCAATTGCCTAACAATTGGGCAGCCAATCTCTTATTTTAGCTCACGGAACGACCTCAATCAAGGCACCGTGCGCAAATTCTCAGTTTTGTGGGCGCGACATGCGAAAATCGCGCCCTAGATTTGTTCAAACATTGGAGACCTCATGGGATTTCTAGCTGGCAAACGCTTGCTGATCACCGGCCTGCTGTCCAACCGCTCTATCGCTTACGGCATCGCTAAGGCATGCAAGCGCGAAGGCGCCGAACTGGCTTTCAGCTATGTGGGCGAGCGCTTCAAGGACCGCATCACCGAGTTTGCCAAGGAGTTCGAGTCCGAGCTGATTTTTGATTGCGACGTGGGCAGCGACGAACAGATCGACGCCATGTTTGCCGAATTGGCCAAGACTTGGCCCAAGATCGACGGCTTCGTGCACTCGATTGGCTTTGCGCCACGGGAGGCGATCGCTGGCGACTTTTTGGAAGGTCTGTCGCGCGAGGCATTCCGTATCGCGCACGACATCTCGTCTTACAGCTTCCCCGCCATGGCTAAAGCGGCGCTGCCCTACCTGAACGACAAGTCGGCTTTGCTGACACTGTCTTACTTGGGCGCCGAGCGCATTGTGCCCGCCTACAACACCATGGGCCTGGCCAAGGCGTCGCTGGAAGCCAGCGTGCGCTACACCGCCGCGAGCTTGGGCCCCAAGGGCATTCGCGTCAACGGCATTTCTGCTGGTCCCATCAAGACTCTGGCGGCCTCTGGCATCAAGGGCTTCAGCAAGATTTTGGATGTCGTGGAACAGAACGCCCCACTGCGCCGCAACGTGACCATTGAAGACGTGGGCAATGTGGCCGCCTTCCTGCTGTCTGATTTGGCCGGAGGCGTGACTGCCGAAATCACCTATGTGGACGGTGGTTTCAGCCAAGTGATGGGTGGCGTGGGCGAGATCGGCTGATCATCCCAGCCTCACCCAAAACGAAAGGGCACCCAGAGTGAACTGACCCCCAGAAGTTGGACGGTTAGAGGCTAGCGCCCCAAGGCCTGAGTTCGGTACTGTACCGGGCTCAGGCCTTTTAGTTTGGCCTTGATGCGCGCGTGGTTGTAGTACCGAATGTATCGGCGTATTCCTTGGCGCAGTTCGTCGATGCTGGTGAACTTGTTGAGGTAAAAGAACTCGGATTTCAGAGTTCCGAAGAAGCTCTCCATCGCAGCGTTGTCCAGGCAGTTCCCCTTGCGAGACATGCTCTGCGTCAGCCCACGACTGGCGAGCTGCTTGCGGTAGGCGGCCATCTGGTATTGCCAGCCCTGATCGGAGTGCAGCAGCGGGGCCTTGTCTTGACCTTTGAGCTTGGCCAGCGCCTTCTTGAGCATGTTCCCCACGAGTAGGTACATGGGCCGCTCCTGCATTTCGTAGGCAATGATTTCTCCGTTATACAAGTCCATGACTGGCGACAGGTAGAGCTTCTTGCCTCGGACATTGAACTCGGTCACATCG
>JBKBIO010000007.1:0-158665 GCA_046299355.1 Aquabacterium sp.
GCCTGAACAGCCGCGATGCCCTGCGCCTGGTCAGCACTTACGTCAAACCCACCATGGAGCTGTGGCTGAACCAGCACGTCGAGTTTGGCAAAAAGCTGGCTGAACTGGTGATCAAGCAAGCGCAAGCCCGCCCGCGCGCTGGCCAGAAGGTTGAAAAGAAGAAGAGCTCGGGCGTGGCCGTGCTGCCCGGCAAACTGACCGATTGCGAAAGCCGCGACATCGCCTTCAACGAAGTGTTTCTGGTGGAAGGTGACTCGGCTGGTGGCAGTGCCAAGATGGGCCGCGACAAGGAAACCCAAGCCATCCTGCCTCTGCGCGGCAAGGTGTTGAATGCCTGGGAAGTGGAGCGCGACCGACTGTTTGCCAACAACGAAATCCACGACATCTCGGTGGCGATTGGCGTGGACCCCCACGGCCCGAATGATTCGCCAGACCTGAGTGGCCTGCGCTACGGCAAGGTCTGCATCTTGTCTGATGCGGACGTGGACGGCTCGCACATCCAGGTGTTGCTGTTGACCCTGTTCTTCCGCCATTTCCCCAAATTGATCGAGGCGGGGCACATTTACGTGGCGCGGCCTCCTTTGTTCCGGGTCGATGCGCCTGCACGCGGTAAAAAGCCTGCGGCCAAGCTCTACGCCTTGGATGAGGGCGAGCTGACCGCCATTTTGGACAAGCTGCGCAAGGAAGGTTGCCGTGAAGGCGCTTGGACCATCAGCCGCTTCAAGGGTTTGGGTGAAATGAATGCCGAGCAGTTGTGGGACACCACGCTGAACCCCGACACCCGTCGTTTGCTGCCCGTGGCCTATGGCGAGTTGGGCTTTGAATCCACCGAGGGTTCATTCAATAAGCTGATGGGCAAGGGCGAAGCTGCTGCGCGACGAGAGTTGATGGAAATCCACGGAGATCAGGTCGAAATCGATATCTGACGAGATTTAACAATGGGTTAACCCTTGGTTTGAAAAATTCGGTTACGACTCGACCAGGGTTAGGGGGGATGCGAAATCCTCCTGGATCAGTACCATGGCGGTGGCTCACATTGTTGAGCACCGCCATTGTCACTTTTGGATCTCAACCGACTCACCATGGACTCACTCAGACTCGTTCCCACAGACTCGCACCGAGAGCGAGCAGATCGGTACGACCCCGAGTCCTGGGGTGCTGTGTCGACACCGTCCACTGTGTCAGCGTCGCGGCCATCGCGGTCTCTCGCCAGCGCATCCACCGCCATTCACAGCTTGTCGCAACTTGATGTGCGGATCGGCCGTGATGTAGGGGGGAATACGTCTGAACTACTGGTGTCGTGTTTGCCAGCAGATGCCTTGCTGCAGCAGTTCGAGATCAAGTCGCCGTATTTCATGGTGTTGCATGATTTGGCAGGGTCCACAAGCCGGCAGTTTCTAATGGATCTGGCAGCCAAATTGCATTTGGCCGTGCAGCGGCTGGTCATCAAGAAACAGGGGTATGGCACCGAGCTGGCCACCTTGTACTTTGTCGATGTGCCGGCTGCTAA
Organism: Aquabacterium sp.; assembly: GCA_046299355.1. GTDB lineage: Bacteria > Pseudomonadota > Gammaproteobacteria > Burkholderiales > Burkholderiaceae_C > Aquabacterium. The sequence goes on from JBKBIO010000007.1 coordinate 1,511, forward strand.
TGGTCAAAAGGTGCGTGTTTACGGCGCCGATGCCAAGGCTGATGACATCACCCGCCAGCACATCAAACGCGTTTTGCTGGAGCGTTGCCGCATGTGCGTGGCCTTTGCCCCAGACATGTCTCAGGCAGAGCAAGAGTCCACTTTGATCAGTTTGGCTCAGTCATTGCGTGACGGTCAGGCCCGCCCAGCGCGTTTGGTGTTTGTGCCCCTGGTCAGCTCGCCGGTGCTGGCTGCCGGTTTGGCGGGGTTCACGCGCCGCGTGCTCATGCCGGTGTCGGTGGCACCTGTTCAAGCGCAAACCGTTGATAACTGGTTCTTCACCGTGGCGGCCTGGAATCAGGTGCATGCCGTTCAGCACAAGCCGCTGCAAGAGCAATGGTTGTTGGACGCCCAATGGCCGCATATCGGATCAAACCTGGCTTCCGGTGCTCAACCAGATGTCGCCTCACTAGCGATGGGCGCTGCGACGCCAGCGACCGCGCCTACATTGAGTACATTGGCTCAAACCTTGGCCTCCCACATGGGGGTTGAGCGAGTCCTTGCGTTTGACGTGGTCAAGTTGACCATGTTGGCCAAAGCAGGCGTCTCTGGCGCCGACGACGATACCGTCATGAAGTTCGTGCGCGGTTGGTTGGCGCATTTGCAAGCATTTGGTGCGGCCGTCGGGGCAGGCAAGTCGGTTCAAGAGTGCGTGGTCAACTTTCAAAAGCATCAAGTGTGGATGCGACCCCTCAAGGCTCATCCGCAAATCATGTTGGTGACCGTTTTGTCATCCGCCAATCCCGCGGTGTTGAGTTGGCTCAAGACCGAGTGTGATCAGCAGGAAGCCAAGCTGCCTCGTCAGTTGGCCTGATCAGAGTGTCATGCCCGAGGGTGACGATTCAGTTCCGTTTCGTCAATGACCCATTGCTCAAACGGGGCGTACACGTGGCTCGGCGTCAGGGTGTAGATGGCCGGCAATTCGTAGCTATGTAATTCGCGGATCGCTGTTTCGACTTGTCGAGACAAGTCGGCGGTGGTTTTGCAGCTCAGCTTGTATTCAGTGGCTTGCTCGACCTGGCCTTGCCATCGGTACACGCTTTGAATGGGTTCAATGTGAACGCAGGCGGCCAGTTGTCGCTCGACCAGTGAGCGAGCCATGGTTTGAGCCGCGGCCTCCGTGTCGATGGTGGTGCAAACGAAGATGACTTGCATGGCGCAACGCAAAGCAGTTCATAGATGATCCATATTGGACAACATCTGTTGCGCCTGTTCCTGTGATTTTTCCCGCTCGGTGGCGTCCATGCGTTCGAGTTGTCGGTAAACAAAAGCGAGTCGTGGATTGTTTTCCAGCACGCTTTGGTGCCTGATGTGAAAGTCCCAGTACAAGGCGTTGAAAGGGCAGGCATTGGGGCCGAGTCTTTCTTTGGGCTGATAACGGCAACCCTTGCACTCGTCCCCCATGCGATGCAGGTAGGCAGCGCTGGCCGTGTAGGGCTTGCTGGCCAACAAGCCACCGTCAGCATACTGGCTCATGCCAAGCGTGTTGGGCAGTTCCACCCACTCAAACGCATCGATGTAGATGCCCAGGTACCACTGGTGCAGGGCTTGGGGTGAGAGGCCCGCGAGCAGCCCGAAATTGCCAATCACCATCAGGCGTTGGATGTGGTGTGCGTAGGCGTGCTCTAGCGATTGACCAATGGCGTTTGCCATGCACGCCATGTGCGTTTCACCGGTCCAGAACCAAGACGGCAATTCACGTGTGTGCTCGAAGTGGTTGTGGCGTTCGTAGCCCGGCATTTGAGACCAGTACACGCCTCGCACGTACTCACGCCATCCCAGTATTTGCCGAACAAATCCTTCCACGGCAGGCAAGGGGACTTGACCGCTTTGAAACGCTTCAATGGCTGCATCGATCACCTCGCGAGGGTGCAGCATCTTGGTGTTCAGTGCGAAGGACAGCAGCGAGTGAAACAAGCGCCAGCCTTGCGTGGTTCGCGCATCTTGGTAGTCCCCGAAGTGCGGCAGGGCGTGTTCAATGAAGCCACGCATGTCGCGCAGCGCCTCATCGCGGTGGGTGGGCCAACGAAATTGCTTTGCTTGTGGTTCACCAAAACAGCGTACACCAGACAGTTGAATGGCTTCCCAGATGTCGCTGTGATCATGGGTGTGGCGCCAGTCGGAGGGCAGGGCGGGGTCCCCCTTCCAGGTTTTGCGGTTGTCCTGATCAAAGTTCCATTGATCGCCGACGGGCTGGGTGGCCGATTGCATCAAGATCTGATGCTTTTTGCGCATGTGGCGATAGAAATGCTCCATCAACCACGATCGTTTACTCTTGAAGAAAGTGGCCAGGTGGTCGCGAGTCGTCAAAAAGTGTTCGCTGCTGACCATGTGACATGACACGGCGCCTGATGCGTTCAAGGCTTGGGCCCACTGGCGCAGCTGTTCGTCCAGGCGATATTCGTCAGGTTCTTGATACTCGACTTGTTGGGCTGCGTAGTGCTGGATCAGCGCGTCGAGATTGCCTGTGAGGGATTGTCGGTTGTGTGCGTCGTCGATCCGGATGTAGCGAACGCGGTGTCCTTTGGCCTTCAACTGTCTCGAGAGGGCACGCATGCCAGCGAAGATGGCGATGATCTTTTGGGCGTGGTGCAAGACGTAGTCCGTCTCTTGGCGGATCTCCATCAACACGTAGATCACATCGGGCCGCATGTCTCGAAACCAGTGGTGCTCTGGGTTGAGTTGGTCTCCCAAAATCAAGCGAAGCGTCGTCATGGCTGGGCCTTTCTTTGGCCCCTGCAGCGATCTGAACAGTACTTGACCTCGTCCCAGACCTTGTCCCATTTTTTGCGCCAGGCAAATGGGCGCCCGCAACAAGCGCAGGTCTTGCTGGGCAGATCAGACTTTTTTCTCATTCGCATTCAATCAAACGCCAGGCTGAGTTGTGGTGGATCGGTGGCTTCAGTCAACTGCGCACGATAAGCGCGCCGTGGGCGACGGGGTGAGGTGTGTTGGGGCAGTGGGCGCGAGCCGTGTTTGTCGACGATGGCCTGTTTGGCTGCGCGCACTTCCGGCTGCGAACGCCGCGCATGTAAGCGTGCTTTGGATTCACGTAGCGCTGACGGCAAGTCGACCAAAGGATGAGGAATATTGGCGCCAGCGTCGTGCCCAACGGTGAGGCCCAAGTGCGTTTGGACGGACTCGGGCATGCGCCAGGGCTCCCAAAGCCAGGTGTCGGGCACCCGTCGCATGGCGGGCAACCAATGTCGAACAAAGATGCCTTGTGGATCTTGGTCTTGAGCCTGTTTGATGGGGTTGTAGACGCGAGTGGTGTTGATGCCCGTGGTGCCCGATTGCATCTGCATCTGGCTCCAATGAATGCCCGGTTCATAGTCCAGAAAATGCCGTGCCAGCCAGACGCCCACAGGTCGCCAATGCAACCACAACGGATAGGCCGCCACCGACACCAGCATGGCCCGCATTCGGAAGTTCAGCCAGCCGGTGTCCTTCAGCATGGCCACACAGGCATCGACCATTGGCCAGCCCGTTCGGCCCTCGGTCAGCGCCTGAAGATGGGTGTCGTTCCAAGCTGCTTCTCTGAGGCCGTCGTAGCCCCGATGCAAGTTGCGCCACTCCAATTCGGGCTCGCTTTCGAGCTTCTGAATGAAATGGCAGTGCCAATACAAACGGCTGGTGAAGGCTTGTAAGCCCTTGCGTTGCCGCTCGATGGCAGAGGGCGATGCGTCGGGGGCGTCAGCCAAGCTTTGCAACCGATGGCGAGTGGCTTGGACCACGTGCCGCAGGCTCACATTGCCCCAAGCGAGGTAGGGAGACAGACGCGAGCATGCTTGGGGCGCGCGGGTTGGCGACGAGATGCCGCCCCGGTACGACTCGCAACGATCAGACAAAAACTCGTGCAAGGTGCTCAGCGCATTCGATTCGCCACCTCGTTGTCGGTGGGGCGGGTTCAAAGTCCAAACGCCCAGTTCGGCGGCGCTGGGGGGCGGGCCTTCTTGCCAGGGTAAAGGCTGTGAGTGAAGGGCGCTCACCGTTGAGGTGGATGTGGCCATGTGTGCTTCCCAAGCCGCTTGCCAGGTGTTGCGGTCTTTCAGCCGGCGCACCACGCCAAACTGGGGGTACTCATGCCAGGCCACACCGTGCTGGCGACACCAGCGAGACACTGATTTGTCTCGCTCAAAGGTCATGGCGTTGCCCGTTTCTTCGTGCGAGTAGAGGCCTTCAAAGGGCGCCAAACGATGCAAACGAGCTAGCACCTCGGTGACTTCACCGGTCACCACATGGAGCGTGGCGCCTAGGGCTCGAAGCCGGCGGTACAGGTCCCGCAGGCTCTCGAGCACGAACTCATAGTGTTGGGAAGAAACGTCCTCTTGGCGCCAGTACGTGGGCTCCACCACGTACAGGCACAGCACTGGGCGTGACTGTGAGGCGTGCCACAGGGGCGCGTGGTCGTGCACGCGCAGGTCCCGCTTGAACCAGACCACGTTGTAGCTCATGGTCTAAGAGCATAGAAAGATCGGCACCCTATCGTGGGGCGCGACCCAGATGACCCTGCCCTAGAAGAGGGCTATCGGGGCGTCAACGCCCCGAGGCGGCCACCGAGTCTTTCAGTGCAACGCGATCGTCTTTCAGCCAGCCCACAGTGGTGACTTGCGTGACGGGATGGGTGTAGCTCACCTTGGCCCACCCGGCTGAACGAGACAGGATGGTGATTTTGTCTCCGCCCACGATGAATTTGCCGATGTAGCAACTCAGGTCGGGGCTGCTGTGTAGCAGGCTGCGACCTTTTTGGGTGACCACGCCTGCCCCGGTTTGGCTGCGCGACAACTCTTTGGGCTCAGTACTGGCGCAAGCCGGTGTGACAGCCGGGATGGCATTGGATGTGGTCGCGGCGGTGATGGTCACCGGTTTGGCGATTTTCGGCGGCTGGATGACGCCCGCCGCAGGTGGGTGTTTCTCCATTTCCTGGATGGCCTGAGCCAAGTCCGTACTTGCGGCGGCTGGTGCCACACCGCAGGCTGAGTCCATACGGTCATGAGGCTTCATGCTCACCCGCTCGGTTTTTTCGACCAGCCAGCCCTGGCTTTGTTTGCGCAACTGCACCCGTTTGAGTTGCATGCGACCGCCGACCACGACGGGGTTCCCATTGGCATCGGCGCTCACGCCACAGACTTGGGCTTGCGAGCCGTCCAGCCAGACGCGATTCATGGTCAGTTTGGCGCCTGCGGGCAAATCTTTGACCGCGGCCGTGCGGGCTTGGGCCATGATCGGCATCCAATTGGGGTCGCTGGCCTTCAGGGGGCGAGCTTGAGCGACGGTGGCACCGGCCCCGAGCAGGCCGGTCATCAAGGTGATGAGCAGACGTGACATGCGTGTGGGCGGAGCACGAGGCTTCGCAACGAGAGTCTTGGAAGATTCCAAGATATCGAAAACGCGGGCAGTGAAATGATGAAAAAGCGGGGCGTTTCCCTGGCTTGGCGCCTGCCTGGGTTTTGCCCGATGCACGGGGTGCCAGGTCGGACCGTGGTTGCGACTAAACTGCGGCCTGCCGTTTTCTGCACGTTCCTCGCTGACGATGTCCCAACAAACGATCGATTTTTCTGCGCCCGCCTCGTCTGACGGTGGTAACTCCCTGACTTTGGCCCAGTACGCCGAGCGCGCCTATTTGGAATACGCCCTCAGCGTGGTCAAGGGCCGGGCTCTGCCCGATGTGTGTGACGGCCAAAAACCCGTCCAGCGTCGCATCTTGTACGCAATGGACCGGATGGGGTTGAGCTTTTCCGGTGCCAATACCGGGGCCAAACCCGTCAAGAGTGCGCGGGTGGTGGGTGACGTGCTGGGCCGTTATCACCCCCATGGTGACACGGCCGCCTACGACGCCATGGTGCGCATGGCGCAAGACTTTTCGCTACGCTACCCGTTGATCGACGGGCAGGGCAACTTCGGCTCGCGCGACGGTGACGGCGCTGCCGCGATGCGGTACACCGAAGCCCGGCTGGCCCCGATCGCGCGCTTGCTGCTTGACGAAATCGACATGGGCACGGTCGATTTCATTCCCAATTACGACGGCTCGACCGAAGAGCCCAAGCAGCTGCCAGCGCGTTTGCCCTTCGTGCTGCTCAATGGCGCCAGCGGCATTGCGGTGGGTTTGGCCACCGAAATTCCGAGCCACAACCTGCGTGAGGTGGCCACGGCCACGGTGGCCCTGATCAAGAACAACGCTTTGCCTGACGCCGAGCTGTTCGAGATGCTGCAAGGCCCGGACTTCCCTGGTGGCGGCCAGATCATCTCCAGCCAGCAAGACATTCAAGACGCCTACCGCACAGGCCGTGGCAGCTTGAAGGTGCGCGCCCGCTGGAAAATCGAAGACCTGGCGCGCGGCCAGTGGCAATTGGTCGTGACCGAGCTGCCTCCCGGCACCAGCGCGGCCAAGGTGTTGGAAGAAATCGAAGAGCTGACCAACCCCAAGGTCAAGGCTGGCAAGAAAGCCCTGACGGCGGATCAGACCCAGCTCAAAACCACGGTGCTGTCGGTGTTGGATGCCGTGCGCGACGAGTCGAGCAAAGACGCGCCCGTGCGCCTGGTGTTCGAGCCCAAGAGCCGCACGGTCGAGCAGCAAGAGTTGATCACAACACTGCTGGCGCACACCAGTCTGGAGTGCTCAGCTTCGGTCAACCTCACCATGGTGGGCGCCGACGGCAAACCCACCCAAAAGAGCTTGCGTCAGATCCTGACGGAGTGGATCGGTTTCCGCATGGAGACCGTGACCCGCCGCACCCAGCACCGCCTCAACAAGGTGCTCGACCGCATCCACATTCTCGAAGGTCGTCAGCTGGTCTTGCTGAACATCGACGAGGTCATTGCCATCATCCGCAACAGCGACGAGCCCAAGGCCGCGCTGATCGAGCGCTTCAAACTCAGCGAGCGTCAGGCGGAAGACATCCTGGAAATCCGCTTGCGTCAATTGGCGCGACTGGAAGCCATCAAGATCGAGCAGGAATTGGCCGAGCTGCGCGAAGAGCAAGCCAAGTTGGAAGACATCCTGGGTAACCCCGCCACGCTCAAGCGCACGGTGATCAAAGAAATCGAAGCCGACGCCAAACAGTATGGCGACGAGCGACGCACGCTGATCCAGGCCGAAAAGCGTGCCGTGGCAGAAGTGAAGGTGGTGGACGAGCCCGTCACCGTGGTCATCAGCCTGAAGGGTTGGGTCCGTGCCCGTACCGGCCACGGCCATGATCCGGCCGGCTTTGCCTTCAAGGCGGGCGATGGCCTGTATGGCACTTTCGAATGCCGCACGGTTGACCCGATGATCGTGGTGGGCAACAACGGCCGCGTCTACAGCGTGGCGGTCAGCGCCTTGCCGGGCGCGCGTGGCGATGGGGCGCCCATCACCACCATGATCGATCTCGAATCGGGTACACAGCCGCAGCACTACCTGGCTGGCAACGTCGATCAAACCGTGTTGTTTGCCAACTCGGGTGGCTTTGGATTGCTGGCCAAGTTGGGCGATCTGATCACGCGCCAGAAGGCGGGTAAGTCGTTCTTGTCGCTGGACGAGGGCGATGTGATTTTGCCGCCCGTGCTCGTGCAAGCCGATCACAACCAGGTCGCGTGTCTGGCCAAGGGCGGGCGCTTGCTGGTGTTCGGGCTGGACGAGCTGAAACTGCAACCCAACGGCGGCCGTGGTCTGACCCTGATGGATGTGGACGCCAAGACCGATCCGCTGATCTCGGTGGCAAGCGTGGTCAATGGCGTTCGGGTCATCGGGACCACTCGCGGTGCCAAGCCGAAGGAAGACGATATCCGCAACTCAGCCTATGTGGCGCACATCGGTAAGCGGGCGCGCAAGGGCAAGCCGGTGGATGCATTCCAGTCGGTGGCGCGAGTGGTGCCTGTGCCCAAAGGCGACTGAATACCAGCAGGAAAACGCGAACCTCGAACTGTCCAACTTGTTGTTAACCTATAGGTGAACGGGTCAACGTAAACGTGACCCCTCACACCTGAGGACACAAGATGGCGACATTGCGGGGCAAGACCCTTTTCATCACTGGCGCGAGCCGCGGCATCGGAAAGGCCATTGCCCTGCGCGCTGCGCGAGACGGTGCCAACATTGTGGTGGCAGCCAAGACATCGGAACCCGATCCGCGGCTACCCGGCACCATCCACACGGCGGCGGCTGACATCGAGGCCGCAGGCGGACGCGCACTGCCGCTGGTGGTGGATGTCCGTGACGAAGACAATGTGCGGGATGCCGTCGCCCGTGCGGCCGCGCATTTCGGTGGCATTGACATCTTGGTCAATAACGCCAGCGCCATCAATTTGAACAAGGTGGCAGATGTGGCGGCCAAGCGCTATGACTTGATGATGGACATCAACGTACGCGGCACCTTCATGTGTTCACAAGCGTGTTTGCCATGGCTGGAAAAGGCGTCCAACCCACACGTGCTGGTCCTGTCCCCGCCGCTGAACATCCAGCCCAAATGGTTTGAGTCACATGCGGCGTATACCGTGTCCAAATACAGCATGAGCTTGATGGCCTATGGATTGGCGGCGGAGTTTCGGGCCAAGGGCATTGCTGTGAACGCATTGTGGCCCCGCACCCTGATTGCCACGTCGGCACTGAACATTGCGGGGTCGGCTTTGGGCACCTTGGGGCGTACCCCGGACATCATGGCTGATGCAGCATATGAAATTCTCTCGCGTAACAGCCGGGAGGTCAGTGGCCAATTTTTTGTGGATGAAACGGTGTTGCGTGAGGCCGGCTGTGTCGATTTTGATCGGTACCTGGTCACCCCTGGTACCGAGCCCATGTTGGACCTCTATATAGAGGGGTGATGGCCTCGGTTTAGGGGGCTTCGCCATTGACACTTGTTACACCCTCGGGCATCGTGAGAGCCGTTCGTTAAATAAATCACGGAGACAAGGGTGGAGCCCCAAAACAAGAAGTCATGGGCGTCAGTCGCTTGCGTGGTCATGCTCCTGGCAGGGTGTGGCGGAGGAGAAGGCGTCGGCAGTTTGCCACTGCCAGATGGTGAGCCTGTGATTGAAGCAGGTCTCAGTCCCTCTGCGCCTCCAGAGGGTGCGCCTTTCATCGTGCAAGTGCACCCTACGCAACCTGTTCGTGTGACCCTCACCGAAGGCCGCAAGCTACAGATGTACGCCAACATTCGAGGATCGACGCCGATGGACAGTCTGTGTTGGCGGTTCAATGATGCGCGTAACTGCTCTGGTGAAGGCTTGCAGTTTTCTATCGAAAGTGTCAAAGAGTCGGATTCTGGTCGCTATCGATTCGAAGCCTCCAACCGCTATGGTTACGCTGCGAGCAACTATGTCTACGTGACCGTTGTTCCCTTGCTTACACCCTGACCACCGTCACAGAACACTCCGCCTCTGCGACCACCTGTGCACTCACGCTGCCTAGGTACCGTCTCATCGCTGAATGCCCTCGAGCCCCCATCACAATGTGATCGACTTGGTTCTTGTTGGCAAATTCCACAATGGCTTGCGCTGCATCGGGAGCCTCTAGCACGTGAAAGGTCAGCCGTTGGTCATCGAGGCCCAACGATTGTTCCAAAGGGCGGGCCCAGTGCTTCAGGCTGACCAGTTGTTTCACATGCAGGCTGTTGCCATGTCGATCGGTCAGTTTGTCCATGCCCACGCGATTGGTCTTCATGACGCTCACGCAGGCCAGTCGGGCGCCCGGTTCGATCTGCAGGATGCGTCGAACTGTGGCCAACAATTTGTCTTGCAGATCTTGCTCTGATCCCCGGGTGTCGATCGCCGCCATGATCATGGGGCTTTGAGCCACCTGCTCGGTTGCCGATTGATCGTGTTTGGGCTCTGCGCCCATGGCAGCAAACCAGCGTCGCAAGGTTTTGATCTTCCCAGCGGTGCGCAGTTTGTGCGCCCGCTGTGTCAGTGCGATGTGTGTGGGATTCTGTAGATCAGAGGCCAGTTGCGCGGCGGTCTGGTAGCGTTTGTCTGGCTGAACTTCTAGGCAACGAAGAATCACTTCTTGCAACCAGGGTGGCGTGTCCGGCCGAATGGCACGCGGGGGAATCGGTTCGGTGTACAACCGCTTGCGTAAACCCGCTACCGTGTTGGGTTGGCCAAAGGGTCGTTCGCCCGTGGTGAAGTGATACAGCATCACGCCCAGGGCAAACAGGTCGCTGCGTGGATCGTTACGAACAAATTGAACTTGTTCGGGTGACATGTAGGGGCCCGTGCCCATCGGCAGGTTGAACTCTTCTTCGAGCAGGTCGGGCAGTCGGTCGTGTCTGGACAAGCCAAAGTCGACCATCACCGCCTCACCGCTCGGGCGGAACATGATGTTGCTGGGTTTGACGTCGAGGTGCACCAAATGCTGTTTGTGGAGTTCGTGCAGTGCGAAGGCCACTTTTTGCCCAATTTCTGCGACCTCTTCAAACGCTAGGGGTGCCTTGTCGAGTCGAGGTCGGAGGGACTCCCCCTCGATCCTCTCCATCACGATATAGGGCTGCGCCGTGAAGTCACCGCGGGCGATGAAGGCTGGTACGTGTGGCCCTTTAAGCAAGGGCATCACCATTTGCTCCACTTCAAAGCCGACGATGGTGGCTGGATCTTCCCCGCCTTTGATGCGTGGCACCTTCATGATGCGCAGGGGGCCCACTTCGCTGCCGTGTTCGTCCCTTTGCATCACCCCCCAAAGGGTCGCCATGCCCCCCATGTGGAGTTTCTCCTTCAGGACGAAGTTGTCAATCACGTCGCCCGCTTGCAGCGGAGTTCTAGCATCCATCGATCAACCTTTCTGCCAAGGCCTGCGCCACGTCGGCCGGCATGCCCGATGTCAAAACCCGATGCGCCGCCATTTCGTTGTCATAGGGGACCCTGAAGAACGTCAGCAGCGCTCGGTCCGTGTCAAAGGTGGCGTAGCAGGCGGCCGGATTGCCGTCTCGGGGTTGTCCGAGTGAGCCAGGAATGGCGAGCCATCGGCGTGCCTGCGACAGGGGCATGGGCGTGGCGTCGACTGGGGTGAAATCACCCGATTTGCCGGTTTGGCTCACGTGATAAAGCTTGGGCTCGTGAACGTGTCCGCAAAACACGAACTGGTGGGTGGTCGCAAACAGGCTTCGGCTGGCTTCCATCCGGCCGTGCACATATTCCCAATGCGCGGGGTCATACACATTGGCGTGAACGAACAAGCACGAGCCCAATTCGGCGCTGAGCGGTAGGTTCGCAAGCCATTCCTTTTGGTCGGGTTGGAGTTGGGCCTCAGTCCACTGCAAGGTCGGCAACACATGGTCTGACATGTGGCTGGTGGTGCCTGGGGTCATCGCATCGTCGTGGTTGCCTCGCACGGCCAGCGCGCCCTGCCGGACAAGGTCTCGGCAAAAGTCGACGACCCAGGCGGGGTCGGCCCCGTAATCCACGTAGTCACCCAGCAGCGCGACTTGATCAATGTTTTGTGCTTGTGCGTGTGCCCAGACGGCTTCTGTGGCCTGCCGGTTGGCGTGGAGGTCTGCAAGGAGCGCGATTTTCATGACAATCCGGGTGTATGGCTCAGTCTAGGTGCGCCGCGAGGCATTTGTCAGGAGGGGGCTACCCCAGTTGCAGGCAGAAATCTGATTTGAATCAAGTGGGTATGGCGACAGATTCACGGTCATTCAACAATCGTGAATACCAATATGGGTATTTGCTGAATTTGTTAACATTCGCAACGCGCAATTGGGTTTAATCTCGCCCCTATATTCCAAACTGTAATTCCATGTCATTGACTGCAGAGCAACAGGCCGTTGTGCGTTCGATTCGTCAGTTGGTTGACTTCTGGCAAATCACTGCAGATGAGCTTCGAACGGACGCGCCGGTCGTCCGACAGGAGCCTGTTCAAGCCGTGCCATCCGGCCCAAAGTACAGACATCCCCACACTGGTGAGACCTGGGACGGTGTCGGCATGCAGCCCCAATGGCTCAAAGACGCCTTGATTAGAGAAGGTTTCTTGGTCGACGAGTTGCGTGTTCCACAGAGCAGCGACCTGTCTGAAGCCGATTCTTGATTCACTTCAAGGATTCCTGGCCGGCGTCAACTCGCTCGGTTTGCGCTAAGTCAAATACCCGCTATTTCAAGGGAATGCCTTTTTAGGTGGCCATCAACAATCGTCGGCGAGATCCGATTTCGCCATTCAGAAACGATTGACTTGATACAGGACGCCGACCTATGCGCACCAATCTGCCGGTTACCAATGTGGAATACCCCTTGAAGGAGGGCACCTGCATTGTGTCTCGCACCGACCTCAAGGGCCGCATCACCTATGTGAATCAGGATTTCCTGGAGTACAGCGGCTTCACTGAGGACGAGTTGATTGGCAAAGCGCACAACATCGTTCGGCACCCTGATATGCCTCCGGAGGCGTTTCAGGACCTTTGGGACACGCTCCAAGCTGGGCGCCCGTGGACCGGGGTCGTCAAGAATCGGCGTAAGAACGGTGAGTATTACTGGGTGGTGGCCAACGCGACGCCGTTGATGGAGGGCAAGGAGATTGTGGGTTACCTGTCCGTTCGGACCAAACCCACTCGCGAATTGATCCAGGCGCACGACCAGCTGTACAAGCAAATCATGGCTGGCGAAGCCAAGGGCATCGTCATTCAAGAAGGCCGTGCAGTGGCGGTCGGTGGGTTCCTCAAGAACAATCCCATTGCGCATTGGTGGAGCAAGGCGCAAATTCCCGCTCGGATGCAAGCCGGCGGCGGCGTGGCGCTGACTGCTGTGGCGGTAGCGGCTTTGGGCGGGTGGTACCACCAGCCGGCCTTGTTGGGCCTGGGTGCCTTACTGGGGGCCGGGGTGATGTGGGGCATGAAGCGAGAAGGCCAGCAGTTCTCTCGACAATTGACGCAAGCCGCTTATCAGCTAGACCATTTTGCGCAAGGCAAGTTCGATGGTGTGGTGGAAGCTTGGGGACACGATGAGTTGGCGTCCATGTTGTTGGCCATCAAGCGGGTGCAAACGCGCTTGGGTTTTGAGTTCGCAGAAACCATCCGGCGCGCCGATGAAAGCGAGCGCATGCGTCTGGTCAGTGAGCGCATCAAGCAGGCGCTGGACGTCGCCGCAGCCAATGTCATGCTGGCCGATCCGCAAGGCAAGGTTTTGTATGCCAACCAGAGCTGCTTCAAGTTGTTTGAAGTGGCCGAAACGGCATTCCGCACACGAGTGCCGCATTTCGATGCCAAACAATTGCTGGGGATGGATGCCAGCCAGTTCCACCCAGATCCCCGCAGTCAGCAACGCCTGATGGATGGGTTGCGACAAGTACACACGGAGCGCATGGAACTGGGTGGCCGTACCTTCAATTTGGTTTACAACCCGGTGGTGGATGCGTCTGGCGCGCGACTGGGTACCGTCATTGATTGGCAGGATCTGACCGATGAGTTGGCGGCCGTGGAGGCCGAGCGCAAGGTCGCCGCAGCCAACGCGCAGGTCAAACAAGCCCTGGACAGCTGCTCCACCAACGTGATGATCGCCGATGCCAACAATGTCATCGTCTACACCAACAAATCGGTCGAAGACATGCTGGCCAAGAACGAGGGGCGATTGCGTCAAGCGCTGCCGCACTTTGACGCGCGACAGATCAAGGGCAAGAGCTTTGATGTGTTCCACCGCAATCCGGCTCACCAGCAGCAGTTGTTGGCCTCCTTGCGTGGTGAATACAAGACTGAGGTCAAGGTCAGTGGTTTGACCTTCAGTCTGACGGCCAACCCCATCTTTGATGCTCAGGGGCAGCGACTCGGTTCGGTGGTCGAATGGAAAGACCGCACCGCGGAGGTGGAGGCCGAATTTGCCGTGAATCAATTGGTGGACGGTGCAACCCAGGGTGACTTCAGCAATCGCATGGGCATGAACAATGAACAACATGGCGCCTTCTTCGCGATGCTGGCCGAGCGCTTCAATATGCTGATGGACACCGTGAGCAATACGATTCGCGATGTGCGTGTGGCTGCCGAGCAGCTCACAGCGGCCTCTGAGCAGGTATCGGCCACGTCCTTGTCACTCTCGCAATCGGCCTCCGGTCAAGCGGCCAGCGTGGAGCAGACCAGTGCAGCACTGGAAGAGATGACGTCGTCGATTCAGAAGAATTCCAACAGCGCGGTGCAGACGGATGCCATGGCTCAGCAATCCGCCAGCGAGGCCAGCGAAGGTAGTGGGGCTGTGGCGCAAACGGTGGAGGCCATGCGCAGCATCGCCGCGAAGATTGCGATCATTGACGACATTGCCTACCAGACCAACCTCCTGGCCCTGAACGCCGCCATTGAAGCCAGCCGGGCAGGTGAGCACGGGCGTGGCTTTGCCGTGGTGGCAGCTGAAGTTCGCAAGTTGGCAGAGCGTAGCCAAGCCGCGTCCATGGAAATCCGCGAACTGGCGGGCAACAGTGTGAACATGGCCGAGCGTGCAGGGCAGTTGCTGGCGCAAATGATGCCCTCAATCACCCAAACGTCTGAGTTGGTGCGGGGCATTGCCTCTGCATCGTCAGAGCAGGCCGATGGGGTACGCCAGATCAATGGGGCCATGGGCTTGCTCAATTCCACCACGCAGCAGAACGCTTCGGCGTCGGAGCAGTTGTCTGCCACGGCGGAGGAGTTGTCTGCCCAAGCGACCCAGTTGCAAGAGCTGATGTCCTTCTTCCGCTTGGTCGGAGACCGATAAGCGGCGTTTAAGGCAAGTTTGTCTCACTCATGAGCATTTCATGATCCGACAGATCTGCCGAAAATGTCGTTATGAATAAGCTGCTTCTACGTCTGTGCCTGGCTTGGCCATTGGCAATCTGTGCCGGTATTCAGGCTGCACATGGTGCGGGTGAGGACAACGGCCCCCTGCGCATCAATGGCTTTGGCACCATCGGGTTGACGCATATACAGGCGCCCGAGGGCTGGTATTTCAGGCGAGATGCAGCGCAGTATCCTTCCGACAATCAAACGAGTTGGGATACCGACTCACGCTTGGGCCTGCAAGCTCATTACGAGGTCAGCCCACGTCTGGAGTTGGTGTCGCAAGTCGTGCTCAAACGCCGACTCCATGACAGCAAGCCGCTCGAATCGCTGGAGTGGCTGTTTGCCTCTTACAAGCCAACCGGTGACGTCACCCTGCGTGTGGGGCGGACGAACCCAGACATGTTCTTGCTGTCGGATTACCGGAATGTGGGGGTTGCGTATCCCTGGGTTCGGCCCAACTTGGAGATCTACTCCGCATTGCCGCTCTATACCATTGATGGTGCAGATGCCAGTTATGTTTGGACACATGCCGATACCCGTTGGCGAGCCAAGACGTTCGTTGGTAACGTCAATGCACGCGCCACGTTGGCGTATAGCCCTGAGCAGCTGAATTTCAAGCTTAAGCCTGGTGCGGGTTTGATCCTGACCCGAGAGAGCGGTGGTCTGTTGATTCGCTCCATAGTTGGCGGAGCGCGCATGAGTGTTGACGTGTCCGAGCGTACGCGCGCAGCTGGCGAGGTGTTGCGGCAGTTGAGAGCCTCCGGGGATCCCACTGTGGCGGGGCAAGCCTCGGAGTTGTACCGACGTCTCGGGTTGGAGACCGATACGGCGCTGTTCGCCGAGGTGGGTGTCAGCTACGAACTGGATGGTTGGCTCTGGAGCGCTGAGTACGCGAAGGTGCGTTTGAGCACCGGTACACGCAATGCGCAATCAGCCTATGTGTCAGTCGGGCGTCGCTTGGGCGATTTCACGCTGTTTGGGATGATGGGGCGCAGCGTTTCGGATTTGCCAATCCAGGAAACGCCAGATTGGTCGGGCATCGGCCCCCAAGCGCAGAATTTGGCCAACTCCATTGTCACCAGCATCAACAGCTCGCGCGCGCGTCAGACTTCTTTGACGCTTGGCACACGCTGGGATTTTCATCAGCAAATGGCGCTCAAGGTTCAATGGGACCATTTCTGGATTTCCAGAGCGGGTAGCTCGCTTTGGGTCGGTTCCAGTCTGGAGCCTGCACGTCCTGACGTGTTTTCTGCCACCTTGGACTTTACTTTTTGATGGTGCTGCCGATGAACAGCGCTATCAGAAAACTTTTACTCATGTTGGCCTTCGGGCTGATGTGGGGCGTGGCTAGAGCCGATATTTACGTGATCGTGAACCCGAGCAACTCTTTGAAGCCGCTCACCAACAAGGAAGCGGTGGACCTCTTCATGGGGCGTACGCGCATGTTCCCGAATGGGGACTATGTGCTGGCCTGTGATTTGCCTCGCGATCACACCGTGAGGGCCGGGTTCTACCAAGCCTTGACAGGCATGACGCCAGCACAACTCAACAGCTACTGGTCGAGACTGATGTTCACGGGACAGGTGATGCCGCCTCAAACGGTGGCAACGGAGGCCGCTGTAGTGGACATGGTCAAACGTAATCCAGGTGCTATTGGTTATGTCGGTACTGATCCGTCAGAAAAGGGTGTGCGCGTGGTCATGACGATCAAGTCGGGAAACTGACGCATGGTTCGACGCAAGGGCTTGCAACTCCGGTTCATGATGGTGGTGATCACCATCACGACCTTGCTTGCCATCATTGCGGGCGTGACGTCTTATAAGCTGGGCTACGAGCAGGTTCTATTGGGTGGCAAAACCACCGTGAATGGTTTGATCAGCGCAGTTGAGAAATCGGCTGCCATTGGCGCCTACGCACAAGACCGAGTCTTGCTCCAAGAAGTGATTGATGGCATTAGCCAACATGAATTGGTCGCCAAGGTTGAGGTGGTGGATGCTGGTGGTCGCGGACTTGTGATCAAGCGTAATCACAAGGAGCACGAAAACACCAACGGCTTTGATGTGATTGCCCGCACATTGGTATCGCCCTTCGATGCGAGCGAGAAGGTAGGCGAGATTCGCGTCACGACCGATCTCGTCCACATGCAAGAGGCCGCCCGCCGTGACGCCAAGATCTTGTCGGTGATGTTTGTCATGCAAGCGGTGGCTCTGGCCTTGATGATTTACTTGGTTGGCGATCGTCTGGTTTCGCGCCCCATCGTCAGTCTTGCCAGCATCTTGCGCAGCATGACGCCGGGCACCGCCGAGCGTCTCGATGTGCCGCCCGGGCACGAGCGCGATGAAATTGGCTCATTGGTCGACGGTGCCAATGCCTTGTTGGAGGCGAATCAGGATGCCTTGCAAAACGAGCGACAACTCCGATCCCAGATTGAAAAGATGGAGGCGCAGTACCGCCAGATCTTTGACGCCAGCAGCGCAGGCATCTTTGTGCTGGGGCCCGATGGGCGCTTGATCAACTGCAACCCCACCGCTTTGCGACTCTTGGGCATCGGGCTGCATGACATGCAGAGCCTCAAGGGATCTGATTTCATTCGTGGGGTGTTTGCTCGTCCCGACCGGGCCTTGAACTTGATTGACGAGGCAACGCGTTGTGGAGAAACCGTGTCCGACGATCTGGAGTTGGTCCACAAGGGGGAGGCCAACAGCTGGGTTCATTGTTTGATCTCTGTCCAGGGCGACTCGAAATGGATCGAGGGCGTGATGTATGACATCACCGATCGCAAGATGGCTGAGGCCGATGCCTTGCACCAGGCCGAACACGACAGCCTGACGGGATTACGCAATCGTGCCGCCTGCGATGTGACCTTGGATCATTTCATCGCCGAAGGTTCCAACAATCAACAGCCAGTCAGCGTGCTCTACATTGACTTGGATGGCTTCAAGCAGGTCAATGATCAGTTGGGGCACAAGGCAGGCGATCAGGTCTTGATCACCTGCGCCAACCGATTGAAGGCCAGCATGAGACGCTCATCCGACCTGGTGGGGCGCATCGGCGGTGACGAGTTTGTCGCGGCCCTCTATGGCGTGGGGCCGGGCGATGCGGTCTTGTGCCAAGTGGCTGCAGACATGATCGCGGCCCTTCGCGAGCCTATTGTGCTGGAGGACGGCCAAGTGGCGCAGATCGGCGCCAGCATTGGCATTGCGACCTATCCACAGCATGGGCACAACCGCAAGCAAGTGCTGGCTGCGGCCGACGAGGCCATGTACGGCGTCAAGCACTCTGGCAAAAACGCCTACGCACTCGCCTTGAATTGAGTGGTCCCTCCGACAGGAATCGAACCTGTATTTGCCGCTTAGGAGGCGGCCGTTCTATCCATTGAACTACGGAGAGCCCTGCAGGCCCGCCATTATGCCTTGAGCATGCCTTTTTCTTCGATGAAGGCGATGACCTGATCCAGCCCCGCCTTGGTCTTCAAATTGGTCATCACGAAGGGACGCGTGGGTCGCATGCGTTTGGTGTCCGCCTCCATGATCTCCAAGTTCGCACCCACATAGGGTGCCAAGTCGGTTTTGTTGATCACAAACAGATCACTCTTGGTGATGCCGGGGCCGCCCTTGCGAGGAATCTTTTCGCCTGCGGCTACGTCGATCACATAGATGGTCAGGTCGCTCAACTCGGGGCTGAAGGTGGCGGCCAAGTTGTCACCGCCGGACTCGATGAAGACGATGTCGGCGTTGGGGTACTTGGCCAGCATGCGGTCGACCGCTTCCAAGTTGATGGAGGCATCTTCACGGATGGCAGTGTGCGGGCAGCCTCCGGTTTCGACGCCCATGATGCGGTCTGGGTCGAGCGCACCGGCCACGGTCAGCAAACGCTGATCTTCCTTGGTGTAGATGTCGTTGGTGACCACCACCAGGTCGTAGGTGTCACGCATGGTTTTGCAGAGCATTTCCACCATGGTGGTTTTGCCGGAGCCGACGGGGCCACCGACGCCCACGCGCAGGGGGGGAAGCTTCTTGGTACGGCCGGGGATGTTGTGCAGGTTGCTCATGATCGGAACAGTCTGGAATATTGAACTTCGTGCTGGGCACTGAGGATGGCCAGCATGGGGGTAAAGGCCTGACGCTGGGATTCGCTCACTTGCATGGCGTGCTCCACCGCGTCGGGAATGGCTTGGGTCAGGGCTTGCAAAATGCGTTGCCCCGCGCTTTGTCCGAGCGGTACGGCTTTGATGGCGGCTTGCACCATGTTCTCCGCCCAGCCGAAGGCATAAGCCAAGAGCGCTTCTCGAGCCAAGGTGGGCGCCTGAGAGGCATCAAACTGGGGCGCTGCTTGGGTTACGGCCAGTGCAAACGCCACAGGCCACGTGGGCGCCGGTTTCAATGTGCCGCAGATCGTCGTTCTGGGGTCGTCTCGTCCCGTGTTCTTCAACCACTCCACCAACGATCGGCCCATTTGTTCGGTTTGCAGCCGCAGCTCGCTGGTCTCGCGCGTGCGAATCACCCAGTCATTCAATTCGGTGATGCGATCGACATCGTTCCGAAGCCAAGCCGCCACACAGCGCGCCACAACGGGCATGTCCGAGCGGGCTTGGCTGAGTCTCAACTGGTCGATCAGCCAGGTGCTGGCCGCTTGCTCATTGGAGACACGGCCGGACTCGACGGCGGCCTCCAAGGCTTCGGAATAGCTGAAGCCCCCGACCGGCAAAGCCGGTGAGGCCAGCCACATCAACTGCATGCGTGTGGCGGGGCTGATGGACGGGGGAGGGGTGAGAACAACCGGCATGGTGCGTATCAGTGGTCGTGACCGCAGCCAGGGCCATGCACATGTGGCTTCACCTCTGCTTTGATGGCGATACCAATGGGTTTGCCGCGAGAAGCGGGCGCTGCTGTGCTGGCGTTGGACTCGGCGTGCCCGTGATCATGGCTGTGATCATGACCGCAGCCAGGGCCATGCACATGACCTTCTTCATGGCCATCCTTGTGGGCTTCGGCATGGCTATGCCCGTGGTCATGCCCATGACTATGGCCGCCAGCCGAATACGCCCCACCTTCTGGTTCGAACGAAGCCGTTTGTTCGGTCACGGTCAAGTGCATCGCGCGCAGCATGTCGGCCAGCACGTGGTCGGGCTCAATCTTCAAATGATCGGGCTTCAACTCGATCTGAACGTGTCGGTTGCCCAGGTGGTAGGCCGCACGTGTCAAGTCAAACGGGCTGCCATGTGCGCTGCATGGCGTGATCACTAGCACCGCTTGCGGCGCGGCTTCGACGCGAATCAGCGAGCCATCTTCGGCCACCAGGATATCGCCTCCGCGAACCACTGTTCCGCGCGGCAGAAACACGCCCAGGGTGCGGGCCTGGCTGTCTTGGGCATCAAAGCGGCTTTTCTGGCGAACGTCCCAGTCGAGGGAGACGGTTGCCGCGCGTTTGATCAGCACGGAGGCCAGTCCTTGGCCTTGAGGAATCAGTTTGTTGACGGTCAGCATGGTGGGATTGAAAAGGCTGTTCCAAACGTAAGCACAAAGTGTACCCACATGCACCACATTGAGGCTCTGCTAGACTTCGCCGCTGTGATGAAGCCCTCGATTTACTTGGTAGATGTGGACCGGCCCGAAACCTGGAGTCGGTACAAAAAAGGCATGTGCGACCGCTGCATGGCGTCTTGTTGCACCATGCCTCTCGAGGTCCGTCTGTCGGATCTGGTTCGGCTGGAGTTGGTGGATGCATTCGAGGCTGAACACGAAGACATCAAGCAGATCGCCAAGCGGCTCACCAAGATGGGCATCGTCGAGCGCTTCAATAACAAGTATGAGTTGTTCACCGTGGCACGCCGCGCCAGTGGTGATTGCCGCTTTCTGGATGCCGAATCAAGGCGCTGTACGGTCTACGATAAGCGCCCCATGACCTGCCGCAGCCATCCAGAAAAGGTGGGCGCCCGACCGGGCTACTGTGCCTTTAAATCGAAGGAACTGTTTCTGCCCAAAAGGACTGGGATTTGAACTGGAGCGTTGCCACGATTAGGCTTTATGGGTAACAAACTGGGACACTGATTTCAAAAGACTTTCTGCTTGTTGCTTGAGTTGCTCTGCTGCTGCGGCACTTTGCTCCATCAATGCAACGTTGGATTGAGTCGCATCGTCTAGTCTCAGGACAGTATCTTGAACACTTTGTATGCCTGCGGCATGCCTCACTGACGTATCCGTGAGCATATGCATCAAGTTAGATACATGTTCAATCGACATCTGTAGCTCACGAATGGTCTCGCCTGTATCGTTTACCAGTAAAAAACCGCGATCAACTCGTTCAACGCTATCAGTTATCAGTTGTTTGATCTCTTTTGCTGCATTTGCAGATCGCTGCGCTAACGACCGAACTTCAGATGCAACGACAGCAAAACCTCTGCCTTGATCACCGGCTCTAGCAGCTTCCACAGACGCATTCAAAGCCAAGATATTTGTCTGGAAAGCGATGCCATCAATCACACCAATTATGTCAGCCACACTGACCTGCCCCCTCCAGCCATACCAATCAGTTGGAGAGAGGTCCAAAGGATTGCAGCTTAACTGATCCTGCTTCGGTGGTGGTTGGATTAGGGTTGCGATGCTTTGCAGCAAACGCAGCTGGTGGGATTCGACCAATCGTTCCGTGTGGCCTGACTTCGTTGTAGTCCAGACGCCAGATGGCGATAACCTCGCGGGCTTGAGCCAAGGATTCGAACCAGTTCTCGTTGAGGCATTCGTCCCTGAACTTGCCGTTGAAGCTTTCGATGTAAGCGTTCTGCGTTGGTTTGCCTGGCTGGATCAAGATGTGCTGAATGCCTCGCGCTTGCATCCATGCCATGAAGGCTCTGCATGTGAACTCCGGACCGTTGTCGGTTCTGATGGCCTCTGGGTAGCCCCTGAACCGTGCGGCTTGATCCAGGATGCGGGTGACGTATGCGCCTGGCATGGACAAGTCCACAGCGATGTCGATGCATTCATGTGTGAAGTCATCTGCGATGGTCAGGCATTTGATGCGTCGCCCGTTGGCCAGTGAATCACTGACGAAGTCCAAGCTCCAGGTTTGATTGACCCGTGTGGCTGCCACCAAAGGTGTTCGCTCACCACGGTACTTCTTGCCCTTGTTGCGCTTGCGTACAGCCAAGCCTTGCGCACGATATAGCCGGAACACCTTCTTGTGGTTGGTGCCCGGAAACTCAGTGCGCAGCATGTCGTGCACGCGGCGATACCCAAAGCGCCGTCGCTCCATGGCGATGGCATGGATACGCTCACCCAAGCGCACAGTGTGCGCGTCGGGTTGGGGTGGATGTCGCCAGGCATCGCGAGACAGCCCCACAAGACGGCAGGCCCGGCGCTCAGAGATCTGGGTGTGTTCCAGCATCTTGGCGATGGTCTTGCGCTTGTCCTGCGGGGCTAGCGCTTTACCCCGAAGCCGACCTTGAGTGCCTCCAGGTCGAGGTGCGCTTCGGCTAACAGCTTCTTAAGGCGGGCGTTCTCGACTTCTAGGTCCTTCAGTCGGCGGGCTTCATCGGCTTCCATGCCACCGTACTTGGCGCGCCACTTGTAGAACGTGGGCTCGCTGAATCCGCCTTGGCGGCAGACATCCTTGACCGGCAGGCCCGATTCGGCCTGTTTCAAGAACCCAATGATCTGTTGTTCGGTAAATCGACTCTTCCTCATGTCCGTCATTCTCCAGGTTGACGAACCTCACTTCCATTCAACTGGTACGGCTGTGAGGGGGCAGGTCAACACGCTTGCTGGAGTCCTTGATGGCCTGCATCTGCGTGATAGTCTGATCCATTGACTCAGCACCCTTCAGTGCTGCTGATTTTGCTGAACTGGTCAGTTGGCTCGCTTCTCGAGTTTGGATTTGACTTGAAGCGATTTCTTCGCTGATCGACTTCAAGGCGACTGTTGAGTCTGAGAGTGTTGCTGCGTGAATCTGGGTGTTTAGCGATAGTTGCTCGGAACCTTCTGCCATTTCATTCGATGTTTGCGCAACGGCGATCGACTGAAACTTGACTTCCTCTGTTAGCTCAACAAGTTTGTGGCGCATGCGGGCCATGGACTTGAGCAGACGCCCGAATTCATCTGAGGACTGAGGTGACGGAACCTCCCGGTGAAGTTGTCCGTCCGCTATTGATTCGCTAACACGCATCGCTGTGACGGTAGGCTTGGCAATTGCTCTCCCAATGGCAGTGGCGAACAGGATGCCCATGAATGCGGCGCCAACCGCCAGTACTCCAATCGTCCATTTTGCGATGGTGACGGTTTTGGTCATGTCTTGCTGCGCTTTGACTGCCAAGTTGATGCTCTCGTCAATGAGCGCTTCAGTGTCTTTTGATAGCTTCGCAGCACTGGGGGTAAGCCACTCCGACTCTTTTTGGGTAGCCTCAATTGTTTGCCCCGTTTCAACCATTCTGAGAACGGTGTGGCGGGCTGCTTTGTAGGCTTCTCTAGATTCCTCGATGGCTTGCGCTGCACTTCTGACTCGGTCGTGCTCAGCCCCTTTAAATGAGTTAATCAGTACTTGAAACTCACTGTCATTGCGCTTGATTTGAGGTTGAAAAAAGTCGTTGACCTCTGGCATGCCTGCCGATTTGGCGATGGCTTGGCTCTGTGTCAAGTCGATGGTTAGTAGCTGACCCAGATGCTGAGCATTCTTGCTTGACGTCAAGGCCAAGTCATATGCCATCTGGGCCGATTGAGCCTTGTGAAATGCGAAAAAGCTGATGGCCGAAATCAATCCGATCAAGCCTATCGTTATGCCAAACCCTAGTCGCAGTTTGGACGATACACTCCAGTTTCGAAAGGCAAATTTTTCGGGCAAAGTCATAGCTACTCCGATACAGGTTGTATCAAGCAGCATCAATCCGAGGCGCCTGCCACCCAAAAATGATGCGTCGGAATCAGCGCAGGTGATCCATTCGTGATTCCAATGACGGCGATATCGGCGTTTATTCTTTTTTCTTGAGGTGATCTGGTTAGAACAAAAAGTAGCGCTGCGCCATGGGCAGGCTGGTAGCTGGTTCGCAGGTCAGCAGTTGACCGTCTGCACGAACCTGGTAGGTCTGCGCATCGATCTCCATGACAGGCAGGTAATGGTTGTGAATCATGTCCGTTTTCTTGACGGTTCGACAACCCTTCACGCCCACCACCTGTTTCTTCAAACCGTATTGCTCAGGCAGGCCTGCTGCAATCGCCGACTGGCTCATGAAGGTCAAGCTGCTGCGTGACAGTGCGCCACCAAAGCTGCCAAACATCGGGCGGTAGTGCACAGGCTGAGGCGTGGGAATGGAGGCATTGGGGTCGCCCATGGCTGCCGCTGCGATGAAGCCGCCCTTCATGATGATGCTGGGCTTGACGCCAAAGAAGCCAGGCTTCCACAACACCAGGTCTGCCCATTTGCCTTCTTCGATGCTGCCCACTTCGTGTGCGATGCCATGCGCCAGCGCAGGATTGATGGTGTACTTGGCCACATAGCGTTTGAGCCGTGCGTTGTCGTGGCGATCGGTGTCGCCTGGAATCTTGCCGCGCTGTTCCTTCATCTTGTGCGCGGTTTGCCAGCAACGCAGAATCACTTCGCCCACGCGGCCCATGGCCTGCGAGTCGGAGCTGAACATGCTGATCGCACCCAGGTCATGCAAGATGTCCTCGGCGGCAATGGTTTCGCGTCGGATTCGGCTTTCAGCAAAGGCCAGGTCTTCCGCGATCGAGGCATCCAAGTGGTGGCACACCATGAGCATGTCCAGGTGCTCGTCAATCGTGTTGACCGTGAAGGGGCGTGTGGGGTTGGTGGAGGAGGGCAGAACGTTCAACTCGCCCACCACCTTCATGATGTCAGGGGCGTGACCGCCGCCTGCACCCTCGGTGTGGAAGCTGTGGATGGTGCGGCCCTTGAAGGCCGCCACCGTGTCTTCCACAAAGCCCGACTCATTGAGGGTGTCAGTGTGGATGGCCACTTGCACGTCGGTTTCTTCGGCCACGCTCAGGCAGCAATCAATCGCTGCAGGCGTGGTGCCCCAGTCTTCGTGCAGCTTCATGCCGATCACACCAGCGGCGACTTGCTGGCGCAAGGCTTCGGGTTGGCTGGCGTTGCCTTTGCCCAAGAAGCCCAAGTTCATCGGGAAGGCTTCCGCTGCCTTCAACATCATGGCAATGTTGTCGGGGCCCGGGGTGCAGGTGGTGGCAAAGGTGCCGGTGGCGGGGCCCGTGCCGCCGCCAATCATGGTGGTCACGCCGCTGTTGAGCGCCTCTTCAATTTGCTGTGGGCAAATGAAGTGGATGTGCGTGTCGATCCCGCCAGCGGTCACGATCATGCCTTCGGCCGCGACGATTTCGGTGCCAGGACCGATCACGATGTCCACACCAGGTTGAACATCGGGGTTGCCGGCTTTGCCAATCTTGTAGATGCGGCCGGCCTTGATGCCAATGTCAGCCTTGACAATGCCCCAATGGTCCAGGATGACGGCATTGGTCAGCACGCAGTCCGCGGCGTCCATGGCGCCAGGGCCGTTGCGACGCTGGCTTTGGCCCATGCCGTCGCGAATGGTTTTGCCGCCACCAAACTTCACTTCTTCGCCGTAGCCACCGGCACGAAGGGTCAAGTCCTGTTCGACTTCCAGGATCAGGTTGGTGTCGGCCAGTCGCAGACGGTCGCCCACGGTGGGGCCGAACATTTCTGCATAGGCGCGTCGCTGAATGCTTGCCATGAATGAATTCCTTAAAGAGGCTGAGCCAGGGGCTGTCGCGAGCGGTGTGCGCGTTTACAGGGCGCCTTGTGTGAGACCTCTAAAGCCGTAGACCACACGGTCACCGCTGTAGTCCACCAATTCCACCGTGCGCTGCTGGCCGGGTTCGAACCGTACGGCCGTGCCCGATGGGATGTTCAAGCGCATGCCCTGGGCTGCTTGGCGATCAAACTGCAAGGCCCCGTTGGTTTCGGCAAAGTGGTAGTGGGATCCGACCTGAATCGGACGATCCCCCGCGTTTTCCACCACCACGGTCAGGGTGCGACGCCCGGGATTCAGTGGCAGGTCAGGGCCATCGGTAAGGAGTTCGCCTGGAATCATTGTGACCTCGCTTGATCAGAAGACCTGTGCCATGGCGGGGGCCAGCAGTGCGGTGCCACCCGCAGCCACACTCCAGCCCGCGATGCGACTCACCCAACGCTTGGCGGTGTCGCCTTGGTCGCGTGCCCATTGGCCGAACGCCATCCCGGCCAGATGCAGGCCCATGGTGCTGATCATCATCCCTGTCAAACTCGCAACGGCGTGGCCTGTCAGCTCAGAGCCGTGCGCCAAGCCGTGGAACAAGGCAAATCCGGCCACCAGCAAGGTGCCCAACACGGTCGGCAGTTGTTGACGGCCAGCGACCAGCAGACCCAGTACCAGCAGCGAGGCCGCAATCATGGGCTCTACGGCTGCGCCGGCGTTCACGCCTGCCATGCCGATGATGGCGCCCACGGTCAGGGTCAACACAAAAGCCAAGGGATGGCGCCACACTTGGGCGCCTTGACCGTCACGCTTGGCACTCAAAACCGACCACATGCCCACCGCGACCATGGCCGCCAAGTGATCTGCACCCGTCAGCGGGTGTGTCAGTCCGGCGGTCAAACTGTCGATCATCGAATGGGCGTGTGGGGCGACATTGGCACCACCATGTGCCCATGCACTACCAGCGAGCAGGCCGGCCACGGCGCCAGCCACCATTTTTTGAACAGGACGGATATTCATGTCTGGACTCCAATTGATGCGCACCAAAAAGGGTCGCTCTTCAGGGGTGAAATGGTTTTATGCAATGGGTTGGTGCACGGTCACCAACTTGGTGCCATCGGGGAAGGTGGCCTCGATCTGGATTTCGGGAATCATGTCGGCCACACCGTCCATCACGTCGGCACGGGTCAGTACGGTTTTGCCATCGCTCATCAGCGCGGCGACGCTCTTACCATCGCGTGCCCCTTCCATGATGGCGGCCGTGATCAGGGCCACCGCTTCCGGGTAGTTGAGCTTGAGGCCGCGAGCCTTACGCCGTTCAGCCAGCAGGGCCGCGGTGAAGATCAGCAGCTTGTCTTTTTCTCTGGGTGTCAGTTCCATGATCTGGGTGCTGTCCAGGGGTGGACCGCTCATTGCTTATGAATGGGTTGAGATCACACCATGCAAAACCCAGACCCGATTCGTCAAGCTCTTTCCGACGGCACTGATGCCAACACGCAACCCGCCCTGCAGCGGGTGGTCAAAGTGCGCCGCGACTACAACAGTTGGGTGGCGCGCGAAACCCTAGAAGACTACGCCTTGCGGTTTGCACCACGCTCTGCGCGTCGATGGAGCGACTTTCGCGTGGCCAATACCGCGTTTGGCGCTGCGTCCTTCCTGGTGCTGGAGGCGGTGGGTGCGACTTTGTTGGTGGAGTACGGCTTCATCAACACCTTCTGGGCCATTCTGGTCACCGGCTTGATCATTCTGCTCGCGGGATGGCCGATTTCGGTTTATGCCGCGCGACACGGCCTGGACATGGACCTGCTTACCCGAGGAGCGGGGTTCGGCTACATCGGCTCCACCATCACCTCGCTCATCTACGCTTCCTTCACCTTCATCTTCTTCGCGTTGGAAGCCGCCGTGATGGCTTACGCCCTGGATCTGGCTTTTGACATCCCGCCGGCTTGGGGTTACCTGATTTGTGCGTTGGTGGTGATTCCCCTGGTCACCCATGGCGTCACCATCATCGGTCGATTGCAGATGATCACGCAGCCGATCTGGTTGGCCTTGTTGATCTTGCCGTATGTGTTTGTGTTTCAAGCGCATCCGAACCTGGTTCACGACCTGATGGGGTATGCAGGGCAGAGCGGCGAGCGTGGCAGCTTTGATTGGTTGGGCTTCGGCTCGGCCCTCACCGTGGGTATTGCGTTGATGACCCAGATGGGCGAGCAGGCCGACTATCTGCGCTTCATGCCCGAGAAAACACCCAACAAGGCCACGCGTTGGTATGCGTCGGTGTTTGTCGGCGGACCGGGCTGGGTCATTCCCGGCATCTTGAAAATGATGGGCGGTGCCTTGTTGGCCTATCTGGCCATCAGCCATTTTGTACCGATTGAGCGCGCCCTGGATCCCAATCAGATGTACCTGATCGCGTGGGAGTCGGTGATTCATTCGCCCGCCTTGGCGGTTGGGATCACGGCTTTGTTCGTGATCATTTCTCAACTCAAGATCAATGTCACCAATGCTTATGCAGGCTCCTTGGCTTGGTCGAACTTCTTTGCACGTGTCACGCACAGCCACCCGGGGCGCGTGGTGTGGGTGGTGTTCAATGCCCTCATCGCCTTGTTGTTGATGGAGTTGAACCTGTTCCAGGCCCTGGGCAAGGTGTTGGGGCTGTACTCCAACATTGCCATTGCCTGGATGATGGCGGTGGTGGCCGATTTGGTCATCAACAAACCCATGGGGTGGTCCCCCAACGGCATCGAATTCAAACGCGCCTATCTGTACGACATCAACCCCGTCGGCGTCGGGGCGATGGGCGCAGCCTCGGCCTTGTCGGTCATGGCGCATGTGGGATGGCTGGGTGAGATGGCGCAGGCCTTTTCTGCCGTCATCGCCTTGGTCACGGCCATGACGGTGTCCCCATTGATTGCATGGGCGACCAAGGGGCGTTACTACCTGGCCCGTCAGCCCTTGGGGGCAGAATTGGCATCTGCTGAGTTCGCGCAAGACGAGCTCGCGGCTTCCTTGCAGCAGGAAGGCCACCCACTGGCCAAGGTGATTCGATTGAAGGCCTTGCACACCTGCACGGTGTGCGAGCGTGAGTATGAAACCGATGACATGGCGCGCTGCCCCGCCTATCAGGGGATGATCTGTTCGCTGTGTTGCTCGCTGGATGCCCGTTGCCAGGATCTGTGCAAGCCGCAGGCGAAATGGTCGGAGCAGTGGCGGGCGGTGGCCAAGCGCTGCTTGCCAGATGCGCTGCGTCGTGGGCTGGAAACCGAGTTGGGGCAGTTTCTGTTGCTGATGGCGGTGTTGGCGCCTGCGCTGTCGATGCTGTTTTCCATGGTCTATCAGCAGCACATCCAAGACCTGGATGTGTTTGCCTTGCAATCCATTGACGCATTGGCCGAAGCCTTGAAACAAGGCCTGCTCAAGGTGTTTGTGGTTTTGTTGCTGGTGTCTGGCGTCGTGGCGTGGTGGTTTGTGCTGACGCACAAGAGTCGCAAAGTGGCGCAAGAGGAATCCAACCGACAAACGCATTTGCTGGTTCAAGAAATTGATTCCCACCGCATCACCGATCAAAAGCTGCAGCAGGCCAAGCAACAAGCTGATCAGGCCAATCAAGCCAAGAGCCGCTACATCACCAACATCAGCCATGAGTTGCGCACGCCTTTGAACAGCATTCTGGGCTATGCGCAATTGTTGGATGAGGACCCGCAATTGCCCGAGCACGTCAAACATGCCGTGGGTGTGATCAAGCGAGGCGGGGATCACTTGCTGTCGCTGATCGAGGGCACCCTCGATATGGCACGCATTGAAAGCGGCAAGCTCACGCTGAACCCTAAACCGGTTCGCTTGCGTGATCTGCTGGAGCAGATTCAAGCGGTGGTCGAACCCCAAGCGCGACAGAAGGGCTTGCGGTTCCACACCGAGTTGGCATCAGACCTGCCGGCCGTGGTGCGTGCAGACGAACGTCGCGTGCGGCAGATCTTGATCAATGTGGTGGGCAACGCCGTCAAGTTCACCCAGACCGGTGAGGTGCGCTTCAAGGTCTCTTATGCTCGAGAGATGGCCCGCATTGAGATTGCAGACACCGGCCCCGGCATTGCCCCTGGGGAGTTGGCGCGTGTGTTCGAACCCTTTGACCGTGGCTCGTCGGCGGTATCGCAAGCAGTGGGTGGAACGGGCCTGGGCTTGACAATCAGCAAGATGCTCACCGACCTCATGGGTGGCGAGATGTCGGTGACCAGCGTGGTCGGGCAGGGAACCACCTTCCAGATCCGCCTATTCCTACCCCAAGTGCGGGATCCGCAGGTCGCCGCCGCTGTCGATAAGCGTGTTCGCACAGGCTACGTTGGTCAGCGCAGGCGGATCTGGGTGGTTGACAACGAAGAGGCCGATCGTGGCTTACTGGTACGAATCCTGGAGCCCTTGGGCTTTGATGTGCAGGCGTTTGAGTCGGGCGATGCTTGTGTGGCGGCCATTCGTCACCTGCCAGATGAGATGAAGCCAGATGCCTTGTTCATGGATCTGGCCATGCCTGGTCTGGATGGCTGGGGCACCCTGGCAGTGTTGCGTGGCGAGGGATTGAGCCAGGCGCCTGCGGCCATTGTGTCTGCCAATGCTTTTGACAAGGGGTTGGACAATACGGTCGGCATCACTGCCGAAGACTTCATGGTCAAGCCCGTGCGTGTGAGTGAGTTGCTCGACTGGTTGGGGCGCAAACTCAACTTGACATGGTTGGAGACCAAGCCGGTGGCCCAGGCTGCGGCCAAGGTGGGTCTGCCGCCCAGCCGCGCCGCGCTTCGCAGCCTGCAGGAACAACTCGACGCGGGTTATGTGAGAGGTGTCCACAAGACGCTCGATCAACTGCTGGTGAACGAGCCACAATGCGAGGGTTTTGTGCAGGAAATGAGAGAAATGGCCAAACAGTTTCAAATCGATGCCATGGCCAATCTGGTTCGTCGCTGCTTGGATGGTGAGTCCGCCGGAGCGAACGGAGCGGCGTCATGAGCACCATGCTGGATCAACTGGATCGCAGTCGGACAGATGTCGTCTTGATTGTGGATGACGTTCCTGACAACCTTTCTCTGCTGCACGATGCCTTGGACGATGCGGGATTCACAGTGCTGGTGGCCACCCATGGCGAGGCGGCCTTGCAGCGGGCGACACAAGCGGTGCCCGACATCATTTTGTTGGACGCCTTGATGCCCGGCATGGATGGCTTTGAAGTCGCTCGACGTTTGAAATCGCAACCCGAAACCGCCCACATCCCCATCGTGTTCATGACGGGGTTGACGGAAACTGAGCACGTAGTGAGTGCTTTCAATGCAGGTGGCGTGGACTATGTGACCAAGCCGATTCGGCCTCGAGAGGTGCTGGCGCGCATTCACACCCATATGAACAGCGCCAGACAAGCCAACCAGGCGCGCAACGCGCTCGATGCCTTTGGTCATGCCTCGATCACGATTGCCCTGTCCGACGGTCGATTGCCTTGGCAGACTCCCCTGGCGCGACAGTTGTTGCACCGCTACTTTGATGCCCCAGAGGGGGTGGCGCCTCAGGAGTTATTGGCCTGGGCCAGGCAGGCGGTGGCCGATGTCAGCGCCCCGGCGCAGCCTGGGCAGGCCAACAATGCGCCTCCTAGCTGGTTTGTGAACAAGGCGAGTGGGCGCTTGACCTTTGCTTTGCATCAGCCAACGGGAGACGATGAGTGGTTGCTGGTGATGAGCGAGTCATCCGATCAGGCGGCCATGGCCGCTTTGAGCCGCGAGTTTGGCTTGACCGGACGCGAGGGGGAGGTGCTCTACTGGGTGGTACGCGGCAAGACCAACCGCGACATTGGTGACATCCTGGGCTCTAGCCCCGCCACCGTCAAAAAGCAGTTGGAGCACATATTCCAAAAGCTGGGTGTCGAAACCCGAACCGCTGCAGCCGGTTTGGCCTTGAGTCGTGTCACCAGCCTGAAAATGCGCTGAGGGGGCGGATCACGCGGTGATGCCGCACATTTTGTTGACAGCTTGGATCAATTGCGCAGGTTGGAAGGGTTTGACAATCCACCCGCTGACGCCTGCCGCGCGGCCCACGGCTTTCAGCTCAGGACGAGATTCCGTGGTGATCATCAAGATCGGCGTGAACTTGTGCGCCGACTCTTTGGCTCGCTTCGCAAACTCGATGCCATCCAGTTTGGGCATGTTCATGTCTGTGATGATCAAGTCCAGTTGGGGCGCACTCAACTTGCTGCACCCGTCCAGACCATCCACGGCTTCGATCACGGTGTGACCGGCGCCCGTCAGAGCCATTCGAACGACCGCTCTGAACGTGTCTGAATCATCGACCACCAGCACTATCTTGCTCATATGTGAGACCCGCGTTGAGGTTACTGGGGGCAAAGCTTGTGTACGGCATCAAGCAGTTGGGAGGGCTTGACGGGCTTGATGAACCACCCACGTACCCCGATGGCTTTGCCTTCGGCCTTGATCTCCTCACGGGACTCGGTGGTGATCATCAAAATGGGCGTGAACTTGTGGTTCGACTCTTTCGCGATGCGTGCAAAGGCCAAACCATCCATGCGCGGCATGTTGATGTCGGCAATGATCAAGTCAATCTTGGGTGCTTTGAGTTTGTCCACGCCATCGAGTCCGTCCACTGCTTCGATGACTTGGTAGCCTGCTTTTGTCAGGGTCATCGATGCGACTTGTCTGAAACTGAGCGAATCGTCAACGACCAAAACCGTTTTACTCATACCTGTCCCTAGGTAATAGTTGGGCAGAACTTCAGATTTGCAGTTTGATCATTTCACAGTTGGCGCGACTCGTGGCGCAGTAATAGACCCGAAAAGCTGCAAAATTTGCCACTTTGGCAGCTACGATCGGGCTTCGATTCAACCAGTTTGTTTGGCGACGATGAGCGATTCTCAAGACTTCGATTACGGTCCGTTGACGGCATTGATCGGTACTTGGCAGGGTGACAAGGGCATGGACATTGCCCCTGAACCCGACGGCACCGAAGAAAGCCCGTATTTCGAAACCCTGACCTTTACCCCGATCGGTGACGTCACCAACGCAGAAGAACAGGTGTTGGTGGGCCTGCGCTATGTGCAAGTGGTTTCACGCAAGTCCAACAACAAAGTCTTCCACGACCAGGTGGGCTATTGGATGTGGGATGCGGCCACGGGCACGATCAGTCACTCTCTGCTGATTCCGCGTGCCGTAGGTTTGATTGCCGGCGGCGCCGCCAAGACGGACGCCACCACAGGCGCTGTGACCTTGGAGGTCAAGGCAGGCTTGCATAATCCCGATTGGAGCATCGTGCAGCAACCCTTCATGCGAGATAAGGCCAAAACGGTGGCCTTTAACGCCAAATTCACCGTAGATGGCGACAAATTGGTTTACTCGGAGACCACGATTCTCGACATTTACGGCCGCAAATTCCAGCACACCGACGGCAATACGCTCACACGTGTGGCCTGATTGCGTCGACGCTTCCACAGGGCTGTGACTCAGCCCTGAGGTTCTTGCACTTTCATCAGGGCGCGTTCGAAGCGGCTTGCACACACGGCCAGAGTGGCTCGATGCGTCGCGCCCAGTGTTTGCCAGCGACGATCGAAGTCAGCACGCGCTTCGATCAAGGTGCTGAAATCCGACGCCGTCACGATCTCGTTGCCGCCCTCATCAGATTCCACGGCGATCACGGCGCGGTCAAATGTCTTTTGGATGCGTTTGAACACGGTGCGCGTGGCCTGGGTGTCTGCCTGAACATTGGCCACCATCAGGCCGCCATGCTTGAGCGCGCCCTTGCATGCACGGTAAAACGCATCTGAACTCAGAGCGTCAGGCAATCCATCGCCTGTGAAACCATCGACCAGGATCAGGTCGTAGGCGCGTCGATGTTGTGCCACGTGCAGGGCACCGTCCTCGCACAGTACCGTCAAGCGCTCGTCATCGGGCGGGATGCAAAAGTCTTGGCGCATGTCGATCACCCCCTGATTGATCTCGACGGCGGTGATGTGGGCCTCGGGGACATGGCGGTACAAGTATTTCACCATCGAGCCGCCACCGAGTCCAATCATCAGCACCCTTGCAGGCTTGGCATTGAACAGCAGGGCGCCCATCATCGTTCGGGTGTAGTCGAGTACCAACTCGTCCGGGTCATCACGACGCATGCAGCTTTGGATCAAGGTGGACTCAAAGCTCAAGGACATCGTTTGCTTGTTTTGATGCAGGCGAGGGGATTCGATCGGGGTGCTCATGGGGTGAAGTCTCTCATGCCCCGCGATACGCCACATGGCGTATTCACCGTTTTGGGGCATCTGGGCACACTGAACTCATCCGATCACGAATCGGACTCAAAAAAGAGTTTCAGCGTTCAACCCATCTCCTACAGGAGCGAGCTCACATGAACATTTCTCGTCGTGCTGCCACCCAAACCCTGTCCGCAGTCGCCCTGGGCGTCGCCGGACTGGCCTTCAGCACCATGGCCCAAGCCGCCGACACCATCAAGGTTGGCGTGCTGCACTCCCTGTCGGGCACCATGGCGATTTCCGAAACCGTTCTGAAGGACACCGTCCTGATGGCGATCGACGAAATCAACGCCAAGGGCGGCCTGCTGGGCAAGAAGCTCGAGCCTGTGGTGGTGGACCCCGCTTCGAACTGGCCTCTGTTTGCAGAAAAAGCCAAGCAACTGCTGACCCAAGACAAAGTGGCCGTGACCTTTGGTTGCTGGACCTCGGTGTCGCGTAAGTCGGTGCTGCCTGTCTACAAAGAAAATAACGGTTTGTTGTTCTACCCCGTCCAGTACGAAGGTGAAGAGCTCGAGAAGAATGTGTTCTACACCGGTGCTGCTCCCAACCAACAGGCCATTCCCGCTGTGGAATACCTGATGAGCAAGGATGGCGGTTCGGCCAAGCGCTTCGTGCTGCTGGGTACCGACTACGTTTACCCACGTACCACCAACAAGATCCTGCGTGCCTTCCTGAAGTCCAAGGGCGTGAAGGAAGAGGACATCATGGAGGAGTACACCCCCTTCGGTCACTCCGACTATCAAACCATCATCGCCAAGATCAAGAAGTTCGCTTCTGAAGGCAAGAAGACCGCTGTGGTCTCTACCATCAACGGTGACTCCAACGTGCCTTTCTACAAGGAACTGGGTAACCAAGGCCTGAAGGCCAAGGATGTGCCAGTGGTGGCCTTCTCGGTGGGTGAAGAAGAACTGCGTGGCGTGGACACCAAGCCTCTGGTCGGTCACTTGGCTGCATGGAACTACTTCATGAGCATCAAGAACCCGACCAATGCCGAGTTCATCAAGAAGTGGAGCGCTTACGCCAAGGCCAAGAACATCGCTGGCCACAAGGACAAGCCTCTGACCAACGACCCCATGGAAGCCACTTACATCGGTATCAACATGTGGGCACAAGCAGTGAAGAAGGCTGGCACCACAGATGTGGACAAGGTGATCAAGGCGATGGCCGGCCAGACCTTCCCAGCACCTGGCGGCTTCATGTCCAAGATGGATGAGAAGAACCATCACCTGCACAAGCCTGTGTTCATCGGCGAAGTCAAGGCTGACGGTCAGTTCAAGGTGGTTTGGAAGACCCCAGGTCCTGTCAAGGCCCAACCTTGGAGCCCCTTCATTGCCGGTAACGACAAGAAGAAGGACGAGCCCGAAGGCAAGTGATCTGGCTTGATTGAGAGCCACGAGAGCCCGCCTTCCAAACGGCGGGCTCTTTTTTTGAATTCATGCATTGAGCAGGACATGCTTGTGAAAAAAACATCTTGGCTGAGCAAGGCGGGGTGGATGGCGGTGTGGGTGTTAAGCGCCTGGACGTCGACCGCTCACGCACTGACCGCTGAAGAGGCCTATGCCATCTCAGGCGGTGACAACGACACACGCATTGCGGCATTGCAGAAGCTGGCACCCAAGGGTGATCCGGCCTTGACCCCATTGCTGCAAGCATTGATGAACGATGCGGTCAAGGTCTCTGGCAACAAAGTCTTCGTCATCAACGATGAAGGTCAAGCCACGGATGCCATCACGGGACAGGTGGTTCCTTTGCCGGCAGACGCGGAGGATGTCGTCAACAACAACCGCATGAGCAGTGAGATCGAGGCGGTTTTGGCTGCGGGTAAGTTGACGTCGAAAGACGTCGCTGAGCGAGCCGAGGCCGTGGACGCCATTGCCGCGGCAGCCGATGAATCCAAGCTGCCGATCATTGACAAGGCCCTGGCCTCTGAAACTGACGCTGGTCTGATCAAGAAGCTGAAGGCGGCCCGTCATCAAGCCTTGCTGTCTTCCGAGAATGCAGCCAAGCGCATGGAAGCGGCACAAGCCTTGAGCGAAGACGCGTCACCCGAGTCGCGCGCCTTGTTGATGGAGCGCTTGCAGGACGGTGTGGAATCTGATCCCGCCGTTCAAAGTGCCTTGCGTGCCGCCCTCGATTCGGTGAACCGCAAACTGAAATGGGGTGAATACGCGGGCGTGGTCTTCACGGGTGTGAGCCTGGGTTCGATTCTGCTGTTGGCAGCGTTGGGTTTGGCCATCACCTATGGCTTGATGGGCGTGATCAACATGGCTCACGGCGAGCTGATGATGATCGGGGCCTACGCCACCTTTGTGATCCAGAACCTGTTTCGGCAATACCTGCCAGGCGTGTTCGACTACTACTTGCTGTTGGCCGTGCCCGCGTCTTTCATGGCTGCAGCCTTGGTTGGCGCGGTGTTGGAACGCACCGTGTTCCGATTCCTGTACGGCCGCCCCTTGGAAACGCTGTTGGCCTCCTGGGGTGTCAGCCTGGTGCTGATGCAGTTGGTGCGCACCGTGTTTGGTGCCCAGAACGTGCAAGTGGAGAACCCAGCCTGGATGTCGGGTGGCTTTGATGTGCTGAGCAACTTGACCTTGCCCTACAACCGACTGGTCATCATCGCATTTGCAGCAGCGGTGCTGGTAGGCATGACCTTGTTGATTGCCAAGACGCGGATGGGCCTGTTTGTTCGCAGCGTCACCCAGAACCGCCCGATGGCTTCCTGCATGGGCGTGAACACGGCCAAGGTCGACACCATGGCGTTCTCCTTGGGCGCGGGCATTGCCGGCCTGGCAGGCTGTGCCTTGTCTCAGATCGGTAACGTGGGCCCCGACCTCGGCCAGAGCTACATCGTGGACTCGTTCATGGTGGTGGTGCTGGGTGGCGTGGGCCAGATCGCCGGTACCGTTTACGCCGCTTTGGGCCTGGGCTTGATCAACAAGTTCCTGGAAGGTTGGGCGGGCGCCGTGCTGGCCAAGATCATGGTGTTGGTCATTGTGGTGATCTTCATTCAGAAGCGTCCACAAGGCTTGTTTGCAATGAAAGGTCGTGAAGTTTGACTCCCCCCCTACACGCTTCGCGTGCCCCCTCAAGGGGGCGCGGCCAACGAACCGGCGCAGCCGGATCCGTGGCCGCCGCCTGGAGTGGGCAGGATGCCTTCAAAGGCTTGTTCAACACCTATCGAATTGAACTGCTATGACAAGTGCTGATTTGTTGAAACCCAAGGGCGGGCTGATGCTCGGTACCAAGGGCTGGGCGGCTGTGATGGCTGCTGTGGTGGTGGTGACCGTGATGGCGCCCATCTTGAACTTGATGGTGCCTGCTGACTCGGTGTTCCACCTGTCTGACTACGCTGTGGGCTTGATCGGCAAGATCATGTGCTACGCCATCTGTGCTTTGGCCATGGACTTGATCTGGGGCTACACCGGCATCTTGTCGCTGGGGCATGGCTTGTTCTTTGCCTTGGGCGGCTATGCCATGGGCATGTACCTGATGCGTCAGATCGGTCGCGATGGCAGCTATGGTGCCGACATCCCCGACTTCATGGTCTTCCTGGACTGGAAAGAAGTGCCTTGGCATTGGACCTTGTCAGAGTCCTTCTTGGGGCAGATGTTGTTGGTGGTGTTGGTACCCGGCTTGTTGGCCTTCGTGTTTGGCTTCTTCGCCTTCCGTTCGCGCATCAAGGGTGTGTACTTCTCCATCATCACCCAGGCGATGACCTTTGCCGCGATGTTGCTGTTCTTCCGCAATGAAACCGGCTTTGGTGGCAACAACGGCTTCACCGACTTCAAGCGCATTCTCGACATCCCGATCGCCCAACAGTCGACACGCATGGTGTTGTTTGTGTTGACGGGTTTGACCCTGGTGGGTTTCTTCTTGATGGCGCGCTGGTTGGTGAACACCAAATTCGGCCGTGTCCTGCAAGCCATTCGTGATGCAGAGAACCGCGTCATGTTCTGTGGCTACAACCCGCTGGCCTACAAGCTCGCCATCTGGACCTTGTCTGCCGTGATGTGCGGCATCGCCGGGGCCTTGTATGTGCCGCAAGTCGGCATCATCAACCCCAGTGAGATGTCGGCTGCGGCCGGCATTGAAATCGCCATCTGGACGGCGGTGGGCGGTCGTGCGACCTTGATCGGCCCCATCATCGGTGCCTTCTTCGTCAACGGTGCCAAGAGCTGGTTCACCGTGGCCTTCCCTGAGTTCTGGCTCTACTTCCTGGGTGCCTTGTTCATCCTGGTGACCCTGTTCCTGCCCGACGGCATCGTCGGCGGGGTCAAGAAGTTGTTCAACAAAAAAGCTGAGGTGAAAGCATGACGCCAGATCTGATGGATGCGGGCACGGCAGCCCTGAACAAAGCCAAAGGCATTGATCCTCAAGCCGGCGAATCCGGTGGGCGCGAAGCCGCCTACGGCCGGGTGGTCGAGCCCGGTCAGTTGGATGTGACCCATGGTTCCATTCTGTACCTGGACGACATCGAGGTCAGCTTTGATGGCTTCAAGGCCTTGAACAAGTTGAGCCTGGACATCGCGGTGGGTGAGATGCGCTGCATCATCGGCCCCAATGGCGCGGGCAAGACCACCATGATGGACGTCATCACCGGCAAGACGCGTCCTGACAGCGGCAAGGCCTTCTTCGGTTCGACCATTGATCTGCTCACCATGCGTGAGAACGACATTGCCCAAGCGGGCATTGGCCGCAAGTTCCAGAAGCCCACGGTCTTCGAGCAACTCAGTGTGTTCGAAAACCTGGAGTTGGCGCTCAAGGCCGATCGTCGGGCGCGTTCATCGGTGTTCTTCCGTTTGAACTCCGAGCAGCTGGATCGCATCGGCGAGATGCTCAAGTTGATCCATCTGAAAGAACAAGCGCAGCGCACCGCCGGTTTGTTGTCCCACGGCCAAAAGCAATGGCTGGAAATTGGCATGTTGCTCATGCAAGACCCCAAGCTGTTGCTGCTGGATGAGCCCGTCGCGGGCATGACCGACGAAGAGACCGAGCGCACGGCCGAGTTGTTCTTGTCGCTGGAGGGGGCGCACTCATTGGTGGTCGTTGAGCACGACATGAAGTTCATCGGCGAGTTGACCACGCAGGGCGCTAACGCTGCCAAGAAGAAGGTCACTGTCTTGCATGAGGGCTCTGTGTTGGCCGAAGGCACGCTGGCCGATGTGCAAGCCAATGACAAGGTCGTTGAGGTTTACCTCGGCCGCTGATGGCGGTTCGCAAAGGAACTGAAGTATGTTGAAAGTAGATAGCGTCAATCAGTACTACGGCGGCTCCCACATCTTGCGCGGCTTGAGCTTTGAGGCCAAGGTCGGCGAGGTCACGGTGGTGCTGGGTCGCAATGGCGTCGGCAAAACCACCTTGCTCAAGAGCTTGATGGGCTTGGTCCCGATCAAGGCTGGGGCCATCGAGTTGGACGGGCAGGGCATGGACAAGCTCAAGCCCTATGAGCGTGTCCGCATGGGCGTGGGCTATGTGCCCCAAGGCCGCGAGATTTTTGGCCGTTTGACCGTGGCTGAGAACCTGCAAATGGGCCTGGCCAGCAAGCCGGGTGGCACGCCGTTCCCCGAGCAATTGTTTGAACTCTTTCCTGTGCTCAAACAAATGATGCATCGCCGTGGCGGGGACTTGTCCGGTGGTCAGCAACAGCAGTTGGCCATTGCACGTGCACTGGCAGCCGGCCCCAAGCTCTTGATTCTGGATGAGCCGACCGAAGGCATTCAGCCCAGCATCATCAAGGACATTGGCCGCGCCATTCGCAAGCTGGCCGACGAGGGCCTGAACGGCCAACGCATGGCGGTGGTCTTGGTGGAGCAGTTCTATGACTTTGCTGCCGAGTTGGCTGACCAATATCTGGTCATGGAGCGCGGCGAGATCATCCAGCGCGGCCGCGGCAAAGACATGGAGGCCGAAGGCGTGCGGCAGTTGATGTCCATTTGATCACTCGGGGCTATCCAACTGGGGCGACAATTTGGCCATGAATACCATGGCACGTCGTTCAACAATCGTCTTTTGGCGCAGATGGGTCTGGTCCATCGCGGTCGTGCTCTGCCTTTCATTGATGGGGTGCGCCGCGTTCAACCCATCCGAGCATGTGCCGCAGGCGGCCCAAGCGCGAGAGCAGGTTGTGCGCTTGCCGATCCAAACCGTCGATTTCGATTGGGTGGACGAGCAACGCCAGCGCGCTGTACCCGCGCGACTCTACTGGCCCGATGGCGAGGCGAACAGGCCCGTGCCCTTGATCGTCTTTTCACACGGCATTGGCGGATCGCGCGTGGGCTATGGCTACTTGGGGCAGTATTGGGCCTCACAAGGCTACGCCAGCTTGCATGTTCAGCATGTGGGCAGCGACCGCAGTTTGTGGTGCTGCAACCCCTTCACCTTGTTGGGCCGGCTTCAGGCGGCTGCCAGTGACAGCGAGGCCATGGCACGCGCGGTGGATGTCAGGCGTGCCTTGGATTGGCTACTGGCCAGTGAGCGCGGCCCACAGATCGACACGCGGCACATGGCCATCGCTGGCCATTCCTACGGCGCCAACACGGCGCTGCTGCTCGCGGGGGCGCGAGTGGCCCCAGGCTCTGAGGCCTGTGATTTGTGCGACGCGCGATTTTCCGCCGCCATTTTGATTTCTGCTCCGCCGTTTTATGGCCGCGATAACTTGGCGTCGATCTTGGCTGGGGTCGAGGTTCCAACCTTGCACATCACAGCGAGCGAGGACGTCATCCGGATTCCGGGCTATGAATCTGCCTTGTCTGATCGCTTGCGTGTGTTCGAGTCCACCGGCAGCCCATTCAAGGTGCTGACTGTTTTTGAAGGCGGTTCGCACAGCGTCTTCACCGGTCGCCCACTGACAGGAGGTGTCTTTCTCAATCCCAAAATCAAGGAAGCCACGCGGTCTTTGTCGCTGGCCTTCTTGCGGCGCGTCTTCGATGGCGACGAAGCCAGTCTGGATGAATGGCACGAGCATCACGCCGGCCTGATGTCCAGCTTTGTCACGCGATAGGTGAGGCTCTCGGGGACGTTGCAGCGCTCGCAAGATCCGCTCACTCCGGCCGATCCAATTTGGTCGACAGCATGATGGTCGAGAACGTGTCTGTGACCCCTTGAATGGCGCGGATGCGGTCAATGACGGCATCCAATTCTTGTGTGGAATCGGTCAGCAACATGGCGCACAAGTCGTAGCGTCCACTGACCGAGTAGAGCTTGGTGATCTCGTGCCGCTTGGCCAATTCTTTGGCGATGGTGGGCTCGTGCCGGGATTCGATCGAGATCAACACCATGGCACGGATGGCGTTGGGGCCACGGCTGCTGCTCACACTCACGGTGTAGCCGGTGATGATGCCCGCATCCTCCAGGGCTTTCAGCCGCAACTGTGCGGTGCTGCGCGCGCAGCCGAGTGCCTTAGCCAAGTTCACCAATGGCAAGCGGGCGTTCACCTTCAGCAGGGCGATCAGCTGATGATCCAGGTCGTCCAGAACGACCGATTTGGCGATGGCATTGACTTTGCTCATGTTGTCTGAAGTTCGGTCAATATGATCGACATATTGCGCCGTTTTCAGACAAATTGCCAGTTTTCTTCGGCCGTACTGCGTTTCTAAACTGATGCACATGATGTTTCGTACCGTGGCGCGCTGATGGGCGTGGGTGGTACGCCTATCGGGAGCTCTTCGGAAGGAGTTGCATCATGGTGCAAATGCTGGACGCGCCCGTGGTGGCCCATGAAGGCCCCCAAACCTCTGACACCTCTGGGGCCCTCAATGCCTCCGTCGTTCCTGAGATGCCTTTGGTCCCAGCGAAGCCCCAGCCCCGCAAGTTGGCCACCTGGGAAGCCTTGCAGGCCTACGACCCCGAAAGCGAAAGCTGGCAAAAGCAATTCGCCCGGCGGTACACCCACCACTCTGAACTGATGGGGGTGTTGCATCGTGTGGAAGACGTCGATCAGACGGTCTATGACAAGTTCGCGATTTCGGTCACACCCTACATGGCGCAATTGATGGATCGCGATGATCCTAACTGCCCCATCCGTCTGCAATATCTGCCCTCGTTCCACGAACAGACTCGACCCGGCTTTGCCACCATGTTGGACGAGTTGGGTGAAGAGCGTGACACCATTCCGGGCACCAGCGTGGTCCATCGCTACCCCAAGCGGGTGCTGTTTCTGGTCAGCAATACCTGTGCGGCACTGTGCCGCTTCTGCACCCGCAAGCGCATGGTGTCGCAACCATCAGGGTCGGTGCACAAAGATGAAATCGAGGCGTCCATCGATTACATCGCCAGCAACAAGACCATCGAAGACGTGTTGCTGTCAGGGGGGGACCCCT
This sequence comes from Aquabacterium sp., assembly GCA_046299355.1. Taxonomy (GTDB): domain Bacteria; phylum Pseudomonadota; class Gammaproteobacteria; order Burkholderiales; family Burkholderiaceae_C; genus Aquabacterium. The sequence continues at coordinate 43,568 of JBKBIO010000007.1, forward strand.
TGACCTTCACCGATGAGCGCCTGGATGAAATTTTGGGGCAAATACGTCAGCGTGCGCCTCATGTGCGCTTCTTGCGCATTGGTTCACGCATGGTGGTGCAACTGCCCACGCGCATCACGCCCGAGTTGTGCGAGGTCCTGGAGCGCCATCGGGTGCAAATGCTCAACATCCACATCAACCACCACAAAGAGATCACGCCCTTGCTGCGCCGCCGCGTGAAGATGATTCAAAAGGCAGGGGTGATGATGGGGCTGCAGACCGTGTGCCTCAAAGGCGTGAACGACAGTGTGGAAGTGATGCGCGAGTTGTTCATGCAAGCAGTGGAAATGGGCGTGCGGCCTTACTACGTGTATTCGACCGACATGGTCGAGGGCGCGCACCATTTCATCGTGCCCCATCGTCGCATGCTGGAGTTGTACGAAGGCTTGAGGGGGTGGATCAGCGGACCGGCGGTGCCCACCTTCATCGTCGATGGCTTGGGTGGCTTGGGCAAGCTACCCATCATCCCCACCTATGTGCGCGAAGAGCCTTTGCCCGATGGCAGCGGCACCACCATCCACTGCCGCAATTACGCCGGCAAGACAGTTGAAATGCCTGGCCTGGGTCAGCACTTCCGCTTGCCCAGTCAAAGCAATTGAAAGGAGTGCGCGATGGCCACGGGTTCTCCTTATGGCTGCCACCGGGTCTTGAACCCAGTGGGGGTGTTGCCGCAACCGGCTTGGCAGTTAGACAACCGCGCTGCCATTTGGGACAACGAAATCCTGATCACGGTCGATGCCCTGAATGTGGATGCTGCGAGCTTCACCCAGATCCGTCGGCAGGTGGGGGATGATCCTGAAAAAGTGGCCCAAGCGGTGCAAGACATCGTGGCCCAGCGCGGCAAGCTGCATAACCCAGTGACCGGATCAGGTGGCATGCTCATCGGTCGCGTCGCCGAGATCGGCCCTGCATTGCGTGACAAGGTTGCCCTTCAGTTGGGGCAGCGCGTGGCCACCATGGTGTCTTTGTCACTCACCCCTTTGCACATTGAGCGTGTGAAGGCTGTGCACTTGTCTCAAGACCAGATCGAGATCGAGGGCCATGCCGTTCTGTTCGAGTCGGGGTTGTATGCAGTGTTGCCTGACGACATCCCCGATCGGGTGTCCTTGGCCATTCTGGATGTGGCGGGCGCACCGGCCCAAACCGCGCGCTTGGTGCAGCCAGGTCAAACGGTTTTGGTGATTGGGGCAGGGGGCAAATCGGGCACCTTGTGCACCTATGAGGCGCGCAAGCGGGCCGGCCCACAGGGTGTGGTGATCGGGGCGTCGCCCTTTGATGCCGACTGCCTGCGCATGCGTGAGTTGGGATGGGTGGATCATGTGGTGCAAGTCGATGCCACGGATGCCGTCGCGCTGTCGGAGTCCGTTTCGGCGATCACGCAGGGGCGCATGGCCGATGTGGTCATCAACTGTGTGAACTTGCCGCACACCGAGATGGGCTCCATTCTCTGCACGCGCGACCGAGGCCAGGTCTACTTCTTCTCCATGGCCACCAGCTTTACGGCGGCTTCGCTGGGTGCCGAGGGCGTGGGTAAAGACATCGATATGCTCATGGGCAATGGTTACGCCAAGGGCAATGCCGAACATGCCTTGAACCTGCTGCGCGAGTCGCCCGTGTTGCGTCGTTTGTTTGAAACCACCTATGCCTGAGGAGGTGGACCATGTCACACGCCTGCCCCATCTGGCTCGCCATCCAGGCCGGTGGCTTGCGCTCGGTCGCTGTCATGGGCATGACCAAAAACACAGGCAAGACGGTCACCCTCAATCACCTGCTGTCGCAGGCGCACGCTGAGCGGCGGGTTGTGGGTCTGACCTCGATTGGTCGTGATGGCGAAGAGCGCGATCAGGTCTACCAGTTTGAGAAGCCTCCTGTTCAAGTGCACGCGGGTTGTCTGGTCGCTACGGCGCAGGATACCTTGGTGCGTGCCAAAGCGCGCTTCAAGCCATTGGGGCCCACGGGTGTGAGCAGCCCCATGGGGGAGATCTGGATGGTGAAGGTGCTCGAAGCGGGCGACATGGAGGTGGCGGGGCCTTCGCGCAGCCAGGAGCAAATTCAAATCATGAACTTGCTCAGGCAATGCGGGGCCGATCTGGTCTTGCTGGATGGGGCTCTGGGGCGCAGTCACCATGCATCTCCCTCGGTGGCCGACGGCGTGGTGCTGGCCACGGGCGCGGCCATGGGGGGGGGCATGGGGGGGGGCATGGCTGATGTCATCAAAAAAACCGCCGATCGGCTGACCTTGTTAACCTTGCCTGGTGTGACCACTGAATGGCATGCACGCTTGCAGTCCACCATGCAATCAGGTGGGGTATCGCTCTGGCAGCACGATGGTGCGTGCCTGTGGCAAGACACCATTGCCACCTTGAACGCCGATACGGTGTTGGCGGATCGCCTGGCCTCAACACGGGCAGGTGTGATCGCGGTGGCAGGCGCCGTGGGGCGGCGCTTGTGGCAAGTGGTGCTGGACGCTGCCCGCACCAGGCCCGACCTGCGCTTGGTGGTGCAAGACGGCACACGCCTGTTTGTTGATGCGGCAGCGATCGCGTCGCTGCGCCGCGCGGGGGGCGAGGTGTGGGCCTGGCGAGGCATTCGCATGCTGGGGGTCACCCTCAACCCGTTTTCTCCGTTTGGCGGCAGCTTCGAGGCCGCCGCCTTCGTTCACGCCGCACAGCAACAGTGGCCCCAGTGGGCCGTCACTGATGTGATGTGGTCACCCTTGCAGGAGGCCTCATGACGCACCTCCGTCTGGATCAACAGCAAATTGATCATGCTCGACAAGCTGCGCGAGGCATTGCGCATAAGGTCTATCGGGACATGAGCCGTTTCACGACGACCTCGGTAGAGCGAGCCACCTTGCGCCTGATGGGGGTCGATGGCGTGGATGCCGATGAGGTCCCCATTCCGAACCGCGTGGTGCAAGCCTTGCAAAACGCGAATCAGTTGGGTGCGGGCGCGGCCATCAGCCTCGCGGCAGTGATGCAAGCCCACCATGTGTCGGCGCAAGCTGCAGCGGAGGCCTTGGCCAGTGGTGCGATCCGACCTGAGTCTTTGAATGACACACAGCGTGCCGCCGCCCGACAGCTGGCCAACGAATTGGCCCAGCAAGCCTGCGCACGCATTGCGGGCAACCGTGCCATACGAGACGAATACCTAGGCCGGCATGGCGAAGCGCCCACGCCTTGGTTGTACCTGATCGTGGCCACCGGCAATATTTTTGAGGATGTGAAGCAAGCGTGTGCGGCAGCGGAGCAGGGCGCCGACGTGATTGCGGTGATCCGCTCAACCGGGCAGAGCCTGTTGGACTACGTGCCCTATGGCGCCACCACGGAAGGGTTTGGCGGCACCTATGCCACGCAAGAGAACTTCCGCATCATGCGCGCTGGCCTGGATGAAGTTGGCCAGCGTCTGGGCCGCTACATCCGGCTGACCAACTATTGCTCTGGTTTGTGCATGCCAGAGATTGCGGCCATGGGTGCTTTGGAGCGCCTGGACATGATGCTCAACGATTCGATGTACGGCATCATCTTCCGCGACATCAACATGCAGCGTACGTTCATTGACCAATTCTTCTCACGCATGGTCAATGCCTACGCCGGCATCATCATCAACACCGGCGAAGACAATTACCTCACCACGGCCGACGCTTACGACGCCGCGCACACGGTGCTGGCATCACAACTCATCAACGAGCAATTCGCTTACCTGTCAGGCTTGAAGCCCGATCAGATGGGTTTGGGGCATGCCTTTGAAATCAACCCAGCCATGGAAGATGGCTTCCTATGGGAATTGGCCCACGCGCAACTGGTACGCCAAGTCTTCCCCGATGCTTGCTTGAAGTACATGCCGCCCACCAAGCACATGACGGGCAACATCTTCAAAGGCCACATCCAGGATGCCCTGTTCAACGTGGTCAGCGTCTTGACGGGGCAGCACATCCACCTGTTGGGCATGATGACCGAGGCGATTCACACGCCTTTGATTCAGGACCGCTTCCTGGCCATTCAGAACGCGCGTTATGTGTTCAATAACCTGCGCCATCTGTCCGAAGAGATCCGGTTCGAGCCGGGTGGGCGCATTGAGCGGCGCGCCCAAGAGGTGCTAGCCCAGACCGCCATTCTCTTGGATGAAGTGGCCGAGATGGGTTTGCCTGCGGCGATTGCGAAGGGCACTTTTGCAGACATTGCCCGACACCCCACCGGCGGCAAGGGCCTGGACGGTGTGCTGCCCAAATCGGCCGACTACTTCAATCCATTCCCCGCCTTGATGTTGGGGCAGGAGGGGCAATCATGAGCCACGATGCCAACGGACCCCTCATGGCTCACCCCGCAGAACAATGGGTGAAGGCCTATGGCGACACGCTGGACGACGGCCGCATGCAGGTGTCGTTCACCTTGCCCGTGCCGCTCGACGACAACGCCAAAGAAGCCGCGCGACAGCTTGCCTTACAAATGGGCCTGGAGGAACCCGCTGTGGTGCACAGCGAAAGCATGGGGCAGGGCTTTGCATTCTTTGTGGTCTATGGTCAGTGCCGTCATCGCGTCGACATGAGCCGTATCCAGGTCGCTCGACCTGAGTTTGAGGTGCTGGACAAGGACGCCGTCAACGACAAGATCGAGCGTCTGATGGGGCGCAAATTGGTCGTGGTGGGCGCCTGCATCGAGACCGATGCGCACACCGTGGGCATTGACGCCATCATGAACATGAAGGGCTTCAACGGGCACAAGGGCTTGGAGAGTTATCACCACATCCGTGCCATCAACATGGGGGCGCAGGTGGATTCTGAAGACCTCGTGGCCCGAGCCATCGACGAGCGAGCCGATGCCATCCTGGTGTCACAGGTGGTCACCCAGAAAAACATTCATCTCGACAACCTCACCCGCTTGTCAGACATCCTGGAGGCAGAGGGGCTGCGAAATCGGGTGATTCTGGTGGTGGGTGGGCCACGCATCAGTCATGAGTTGGCCAAAGAGTTGGGTTACGACGCAGGTTTCGGTCCAGGTTGTTATGCCGAAAACGTGGCCTCGTTCTTGATTGAAGAGTGGGCGCGTCGACACGTGGCCAAGCCCCGCGAGAAGTCAGGCCATTAAGGAGGCAAGATGAACCACACACAAGTACAAAATGCCGCAGCGGGCTTGTCAGCCATGGTCCGCTTGCGCATGGGTTCGCACGACGCCCACTACGCTGGTGACTTGGTCGATGGCGCCCGCATGTTGCAATTGTTTGGCGATGTTGCCACCGAGTTGCTGATCCGCACAGATGGTGATGAAGGCCTGTTCGTGGCTTACGACCAAGTGCAGTTCCTGGCGCCTGTCTACAGTGGCGATTACATCGAGGCGCATGGTCGCATCGTCCATGTGGGCAACACCTCACGAAAGATCGTGTTTGAAGCGGTTAAGGTCATCACCTCGGCGCGCTTGTCGAACCAACCATCGGCGTGCAATGTGTTGCCCGAACCTGTGGTGGTGTGTCGCGCCTCGGGCACGTGTGTGGTGCCGGCAGCGTGTCAACGGTCTGCAAGCCCTGAGCAGTCGGAAGGAGGGTGACACCATGACCGCACTCATCATCACGGCCGCACTCACGGGGGCGGAGGTCACCCGCGAGCAACACCCACATTTGCCCATCACGCCTCAGGAGATTGGCATCGCTGCGGCCGAGTGCGCCGAGGCAGGGGCCAGCATCGTTCATGTGCACGCGCGGTGGCCCGATGGCTCGCCCACGCAAAGCGCCGAGGTGTATGCGCAGATTCTGGAAGAGGTGCGCCAGCGTTGCGACATCATCGTGCAAGTGTCCACAGGCGGCGCGGTGGGCATGACGCCCAAAGAGCGCTTGGCACCGGTTTATCTGCAGCCCGAGATGGCCACCTTGTCGATGGGTTCCGTCAACTTCGGTCGTGAGGTGTTTTTGAATTTGCCTGAAGACATCGAACACTTCGCGCATGAGATGCAGCGCCTGGGTGTGAAGCCCGAGCTGGAGGTGTTTGATGCTGGCATGTTGGCCACTGCCAAGCGCTATCTCGCCAAAGGCGTGCTGCACGGCCCCGCACACATAGACTTTGCGCTGGGGGTACCAGGTGGCATGCCCGGTACGCCGCAAGCCCTGCAGTATCTGGTGGCCGAACTGCCATCAGACGCGACCTGGAGTGTCGCTGGCATTGGTGCGGCCCAGCTGCCTATGGCAGCGCTCGGCATCCTCATGGGGGGACACGTGCGCGTGGGCCTGGAGGACAATATTTACTACCGCAAGGGCGAGCTGGCCCAGAGCAATGCGCAGTTGGTGTCCCGCGTGGTGCGTTTGGCACACGAGATGGAGCGGCCGGTGGCAACACCAGCCGTGGCGCGTCGGATTCTGGGCTTGTCAGGCTAGGGGCTTGAGACCTTGCCGAAGCTCTTTGAGCAAGGCTTCCCGGTCGATGCCATCGGCGCTCAAGGCCAACAGGGCGTCAAAAAATGCATCCACGCCACGAGATTGCGCCAGGGCCTTCTTGACCACCACTTTGGCAATGGGGCCCATGTGTTGGGTCAGTACGCGTGTGGCATGCGCCACCAGACCTTCTGACAAAGCCTCTGCCGTGCTGGTACTCGGGTGGGTTTGCGGTGTGGCAGTGGAGCCGCTGCCATGAACCTTGGCCACAAACTTGGCACGCTCTTCGTCTGGGGTGACGTGTTTGGCCACTGCCTCGATCAGCGTGTTGAAGTCGCGGCTGCTGGCCGCCGCTTGTTTGACCAGGATCTTGGCCAGTGGCCCCACGAAACTGGCGAGTGACTTTTCAACATGGGTCAAGATCGCGGCATCGAACACCGCGGATGGAATGGCCGCCGTGGCGCCAATCACAATCGTTTCGTCGTCGTTCAGGCTTGCCTTATTGGGCAAGGCTTTGCCCGCGTGGAGCAGCATCGCCTCACGAAAATCACCGGCACTGTTGAAGCGTTGACGCACGTCCTTGGCCATGGCCTTGGCGATCACGCTGTCGAGCTGAAGCGTTCTGGTCGTGTCGGTTTGTGTGCTCGCCGCAGGCACGGCCTCATGCAGCACCTTGTACATGATTTGCTCTTGCGAGCCGGCATAGGGCATGTGCCCGGTCAGCAAGCGATACAGCAAAACGCCAGAGGCAAAGATGTCAACCCGGTGGTCAATGTCGTCACCCTTGTACTGCTCGGGTGCCATGAAGCCATGGGTGCCAATGGTGGAGGTGACTTGTGTCAGCCCCGCATCGCGGATGCGTGCAATGCCAAAGTCGGCGATCTTGAGTTGACCGCTACGCGTCAGGATCAAATTGGCGGGTTTGATGTCGCGGTGCCAAACCCCTTGTTGGTGGGCATAGTCCAAGGCCGCCAAGAGGTGGTCCATGATCTGGATGATCATGGCTTCGGGCAAGTGTGGCGTTGATTGCAGCACCTTGGAGAGGTCTTGCCCTTCGACGTACTCCATGGCGATGAAGGCGGTATCCGCGTCCTCGCCATATTCGTAGATGGCCACAATACCGGGGTGCAGCATGCGCCCGGCGGCCTTGGCCTCATTGCGAAACCGTGCCGCCATGCCCGACATGGCATCGTCGTCACCCACCAGGGAGCGGTGAATGGTTTTCAGCGCGACGGGGCGCTGAATCACAGGGTCGGTGGCCTTGTAGACCATGCCCATGGCGCCGGAGCCGATGACGCCTTCGATGCTGTATTTACCGAGTTGGGTGGGGTGTGCCACGGGGTCAAGCGTCCAACAGTTTCATGGCGTGATCCAAGCTCTTGCGCATGCGAGAGAACGAGTCCGCCAACACGCCAATTTCGTCTTGAGCGGGAGCTTTGAATTCTGGCGCGTCCATTTCCCCCATGCTCACGCGATCGGCCAATGCTGACAACTGCGTCACGGGACGAATCACCAATTTCCACAACATCAGGTTCAGCGACAGGCCAATCACCACAAAGACACCAGTCAGCAGGGCCATGACGACATAGAAGGCCTTGCTGGCACGTTGCATCGGCACGGACAATGGGACGGACACAATTTGAACGCCCAGGGGTTCATTCATGGTCCACCCAAAGCCATTGGCCGGGCCATATTTCTCGACCATGGTGGGCGGTGCAGCGTCGACCGTGCTGTGGCACTGCATGCAGGCGCCGTTGTTGATCACAATGGGGCGAGCAATGTACAAGGCACGCCCAGTGGGGGTATCGCGCTGCCCGACCATTTCCTTGCGTTCAGGGTGCTGCTTGAATTGGGCCACCAGATCCGCTTCAAAGTCCGTTGCGCGGTCACGAGGGTTGGTCGGGTTGAGCATCGCGGGCTTATAGGTGAAGTCAGGATACTTGTCGGTCAAGCCCTTGATCACTTCGGCTGCCGCAAACGAAGGCACCGACTCTGGCAAGAAGGTGTACTGCATCTGCGTTTGCAACAGGGGCTGAACGTGCTTGGACGTGTAATCACGTACGGCAACGGCCTTCTCCATCAAGAGGCGTGCACTGTCAATGACTTCATGCTCAGCGTTTTCTTCCAGCAAATCTTGTGCAACGTAACCCGACACGCCCAGGCCCAAGGCAAAGACGACTAGGAAGACCAGGTTGAATTTGACCAGCAGCTTCATGGTTGTGTATAGGTATTTGATGGCGTCGACGGATGAGCGGAAGTGGGCGGGGCAACCCAAGGCTTCCATTCGGCATGCTGGGGCAGTTGCTTCACGATGGCCGCTTTGAACGCCGGGTCTTGCAATAGCGATTGCCAGCGAGCAGGCCAGCGTGCGCGAAGCTTGGGCTCCGACAGCAGCCAAGGTTGCAAGTCGGCATAGGTCGGCACGCTAGGGGCAGCCAAGGCGATTTTTTTACCTGCGAACTTGTCCATGCGGCGTGGCAACGTGTCCATGAAGGGGCGCGGTACGGTCTGGATGAACGAGGACTCAGGTCGCCCTGCGGCGGGCAGTGTGCCACTGGCCTTGAGCGCCACATAGTGACCTTTGTCGACTTGCAGTTTCTGGTTCTGCTTGGCGCGCCAAATCAGCTTGGCTTCTGCTACAGGCGAGAACACCTCTGTTTGCTGTGGATTGCTATGAACGACGATCTCGCCAGGGCCAGTGAGCAACTCCACAAAGGGGGTGATCAGAAGCGGGCGTGCGCTCATCTCTTTGGTGCTTGGCGTCGCTTTGACCCAACCTTGCAGCAAATAGCCCCCAGCCAGAACGCCACCAGGCCACTTGGGCTGCAGGACCAGCTTGGCGCTGGGTCCCAGGTCAATCACCATTTGATTGTCCATTTCCAAGCGGACCAAGGCGGTGCTGTCACCTGTTTCGATGATGTCTTCCGCTGACAGTCGCATGCCCTCCACGGCAGCCACGCGCGACGCGCCCTGAATCACGGTGGCGGTCCCCATCTTCATGGTGAGCGTGGCCACGGCTTGGGCCCATGTGGGCGTATGCAGCGTTCCCCAAAGCGCGACAACGAGGCCGGCCCTGAGCCAGTAAGGAAGAGACATCATGAAGCAACCTGATTTCGAATACTGAGGGGGGCGGCGAGCCGAGCGGTGCAGTCGTCGCGTGGCTATTTTCGCTGCCAAAGTGTGGCTTGGCATCCCTCAGCCTCAGGTTTTGTCTGTGGTGTCAGGGCGGCTGTTCTGAGATAGGCTGCGGCATCTTTCACAGTGGTGGTCCCATGCAAAGCACTCACGTCACCGGCCTGGCTTTGGTTTTGTCCCTGGCTTTCATCATGTTCTCTCTCGGCCTGGGGTTGACGGGTGCGGATTTCAAGCGCATCGTGGCCCAGCCCAAGGCTTTGCTCGTCGGGGTCGTCTGCCATTTCGTGGTCTTGCCATTGGTGTGTTTTGGCTTGCTGCACCTGACAGGCATGACCGGGGTGTTTGCCGTGGGCTTCATGCTGGTCGCTGCTTGCCCCACGGGCTCCACGTCCAACCTGCTGACCTATATCGCACGCGGTGATGTGGCCTTGGCCGTGAGCTTCACGGCTGTGGCCAGCTTGTTGACCGTGCTGACCTTGCCCGTGGTGATGACCTGGTCCATTCAGTATTTCTTGGGCGCCGAGCGCAGCCTGAATGTGCCCGTGCAGACGATCGCCGGGCAACTGCTGGCCCTGTTGGCCTTGCCTGTGGGCTCCGGCATGCTGGTGGCTCGTCTCAAGCCCGACTTTGCCAAACGCTTTGAGCCCAAGGCGGCGCGCATCTCCACCATCCTGTTCGTGATCATCGTCATCATGGCGGCGGTCAAGAGTTGGGACATCATCCGCGACAACTTCGCCACCTTGGCACCCTTTGCGCTGACTTTGAACGTCACCATGCTCTTGATCGGATTTGTCGCCGCGTGGGCGGTGCGACTGTCGCGTCAACAGTCCGTCACCCTGGGCATTGAGTCGGCCATGCAGAATGCGGCACTGGCCATGGTGGTGGCCAGCACCGTTTTGAAAGATGAAACGATGGTCATCCCTGGCGCCATCTACGGCTTGATGATGTATGTGGGTGGTTTAGCCTTTTCCCTCGTCATGCGTCGGTTCATTGCCGCCGCGCCGGCCACAGCCTGAGCCGAGTCCGGGTAGACTCCTGTCCTTTACTGAAAGGACACCCCATGCCCGTGATCACCACCACCTCTGGCTTGCAGTACGAAGACACCGTTGAAGGCTCCGGCGACGTTGCACAAGCAGGCCAATACGTCTCTGTGCACTACACCGGTTGGTTGTACGAAGGTGGCGTCAAGGGTGCCAAGTTCGATTCCAGCAAAGACCGTGGTCAGCCTTTCCAGTTCCCCCTGGCCGCCGGCCACGTTATTCGCGGCTGGGATGAGGGCGTGCAGGGCATGAAAGTGGGCGGTACCCGCATTTTGGTGATTCCTCCCCAACTGGGTTACGGCGCGCGCGGCGCCGGCGGCGTGATTCCTCCTAACGCCACCCTGATGTTCGAAGTCGACCTGCTGGCCGTCTGATCAAGCTCGCATCATGTTCGCTCCCAATCAGGAACAGGTCCGGCGCTTTTTCTGCGAAGCCTGGGCCAAACACCGTTCAGCCTCTCCCTTGACGCCCCTGGAGGCGCAGGCGGTTGACTGGATCGTGTTGCACCCTGAGTACCACGACGACCTGGCCGACGCCGATGCGGCGGTGGCCCGGCAGTACACCGTGGAAGGGGGGCGAACCAACCCGTTTTTGCATTTGTCGATGCACCTGTCGATCACCGAGCAGGTCAGCATTGACCAGCCGCGCGGCATCAAAGCCGCCGTGGACAAATTGGTGGCCCGCCGATCTTCGCTTCACGATGCCCACCATGAAGTCATGGAAGCTTTGGGCGAGATGATTTGGGAGTCTCAGCGTTCCGGGCGCCCTCCGGACGGGCAGGGCTACATCGACCGCGTGATGATGCGCGCGACGCGTTAGAACTTCAGCGTCACAACCGCACCAAAGGCCCATACGCCTTCGGTCTTCAGTACATCGCTGGAACGCGGCCAGAAATGGCCTAAAGAGACTTCGCCCAATACGTTGCGGTGTAAAGGTTGCTCCCAGCGGGCTTGTAAACCAAACTCGTCTGTGGTGACGCTGTCGACCCGAGATTGCGTGAATTGGGTCTCGAGGCCCAGCACTCGCTCGTGTCCGAACGATTCATACAAGCCCAAAATGCTTTTGTAGGCAAAGTGTGGATTCTTCTGGGTGATCGTGGCGGCGTTCAGCCAACGAACGGATGTGGTTGGGCGAAATGCATGCTGGTATTCCACTGAAGATGTGGAACCTGCGCGATCCCTGACCGTGTAGAAGAAACTCTGCCGAAACAAAACCAAATCGCTCGGCGAGACCTCCCAGTTTTGGTGCCAACGCGCCTGTGCGTAGGGCCTGGGGCCTCTGAAGCCCAGGCGTACTTCCACCTCATCGGTGAGCCAAGCGCCGATGCCCGCGAAAAATGCGTTGTCAGTCCAGTTACGTTGCCGAATTTGGTCGCGCAGCGTGTGTCGATCGGGCTGGTCGGTGATTTCATCGCGCTCGTTGTCATTGCCTACAAAGATATAGGGCATGTTCGACAAATTGGGCAGATGGAATTTGGCGTTGAAGCGCAAGCCCACATTTGGCGATTGCCCCTCACGCTTGAGGAATGCCAAGCCAATGCGTCCGTGCGTGACCTTTCCTCCCTCGCTGAAGGGCTTGTCTCCAAACCGACCATCGATGCCGCTGGCCAGCCATTCAACGGTCGATCGGACGCTTTGCTGCGTCGTGGTGATGAGCTTGTCTGTGCCTGTCGCTTCGGTTGTCGGCGCCTGTGCATCGGTGGCGGGCTCGTTTGACGCCGTCGGGGACGAGGAGGGCTCGGCGGGCGCAGTCTGGGCACTCGCTGATGCTGGCAGGAGCAGGCAGATCGCAGACAGGCCTGCGAGGGCAGTGGGCAAATGGCGCATGCTTAAAGCATAAGCCCGCTCGAACCCAATGGGTGGAGCGGGCGAATCCTGGAGAGTAAAAAGTTACTTCTTCAGTGGCGATTGCGGCACGGTTTTGAGGTCGCCGCTCAAGTTGCCAATGTACTTGGCCATCACCTTCAATTCAGCCGCGCTGAACTGTTGTACCTGTCCGGCCATGATGGGATTGCCCCGACCAATCACGTTGTTGGGCGTGTTTTGGTAGGACTTGAGTGCCACCAGCAAGTAGTCGCCGTGCTGTCCGGCCAGTTTGGGGTAGGACGGATCAATCGGCTTGTTCATCCCTTCGCCATGGCAGCTGGCGCAAGCGCCTTTCTTCAGCAATGCCTCGGCCTCGGCCGCATTGGATTGCGACTTGGCTGGGGTGGCGGGCAAATCCTTGCCATGCTGCGCGTAATAGGCCGCGAGATCGGCAATGTCTTGATCGCTCAAGCTGGTGGCGATGCCGCGCATGGTGGGGTGCTTGCGGTCACCCTTTTTGTAGGCCAGCAATGCCGACTCGATGTATTTCGCGTTTTGACCGGAAATCATGGGGACGCGATGAATTTCCGGAAAACTGGCTTGGTAGCCCACGATGCCGTGGCAACCAATACACATGGCGATCTTGCTTTGGGCGGCTGCCGGGTCCCCCGGCTTCACATCCTGAGCAAATGCGGCGTTGCTTGTGGTCAGAGACAATACGGAAACAACTGCCAGGGGCAGGATGGCAAGCAAGGGTGTTTTCATGGGTCTTTCGAAAGAAAAGGCAGCGGGGAAAAACACTTGACGAAAATCAATATAGCCTTGGCCCCTATACTCGTACACAGTAACAACCCGGTTGAGTTCGGTATGAAATTCCAAGGAACAGATCAATACGTCGCCACAGATGACCTGAAATTGGCTGTGAATGCCTCTTTGACCCTCAAACGCCCTCTGTTGGTGAAGGGCGAGCCCGGTACAGGCAAGACGATGTTGGCCGAGCAGGTGTCCGAAGCTTTGGGGATGCCGCTGTTGCAATGGCACATCAAATCGACCACCAAAGCGCAGCAAGGCCTGTACGAATACGACGCCGTCAGCCGTCTGCGCGACAGCCAATTGGGTGACGAGAAGGTCAAGGACATCCACAACTACATCGTCAAAGGTGTGCTGTGGCAGGCTTTTGAAGCCGATCAACCGGTCGCATTGCTGATCGACGAAATCGACAAAGCCGACATTGAGTTCCCCAACGACTTGTTGCGGGAAATCGATCGCATGGAGTTCTACGTTTACGAGACACGGCAAATGGTGAAGGCCAAGCATCGCCCGCTGGTCATCATCACCTCGAACAACGAGAAGGACTTGCCCGACGCCTTCCTGCGTCGTTGCTTCTTCCACTACATCCGTTTCCCCGATGCGGACACCATGAAGCAGATCGTGGAAGTTCACTTCCCCAATATCAAGCAAGACCTCCTGGCGGCCGCCATGCGCCATTTCTACGAAGTGCGCAATTTGCCTGGGCTGAAGAAAAAGCCCAGCACCTCAGAATTGATCGACTGGCTCAAACTGCTGGTGGCAGAAGACATTCCTCTGGAAGCTCTGCAGAGCAAGGACGAGAAGGTCAGCGTCCCCCCCTTGGTGGGCGCCCTGTTGAAAAACGAGCAGGACCTGAGCCTGTTTGAGCGCCTGGTCTACATGGCGCGTCACAACCGCTGATCGCAGTTGATGGCCGCGCGGCTCATCAAGCCGCGCGAAGGGCGGTGGTCTGCTGACAGATCACCACCCGATTGCGCCCCTCGGCTTTGGCTTGGTAAAGGGCCTCATCGGCGCGGCGTAGCAAGCTGCGCAGGTGCTCGTGGCGGTCCGTCGCGCAGGCCATGCCAGTGCTGACCGTGACCGTGATGATGTCGTCATCCCAGGGGATCTGGATCTGATTGATGGCGTCGCGCAGTCGTTCTGCTGCCAGTGCTGCTCCGTCGTGAGACGTGTGCGGCAGTAGCACACAAAATTCTTCACCGCCGTAGCGAGATACACGATCCACCTCTCGGGCTTGCGACCGCAGAGTGTCAGCGACGGCCGACAGCACGGCATCACCTGCCGCATGACCGAATCGATCGTTGATGCGCTTGAAATGGTCGATGTCGACCATCAGCACGCTGAAGCTTTGCCCAAAGCGTTGCAGGCGTTGCACTTCACGCTCCAACATCATTTCGATGGCGCGTCGGTTGAGCAAGCCGGTCAATGCGTCGTGGTGTGACAGATGCTCGAGCCTGTGAACCAGCCGCATTACCACCATGTACATCAACAATGCGCTGCTGGAAATCGTCAAAGTGACGCAAGCGAACACCATGGCAAAGTGCCCGGTGAGGTCAGACAGGCGATACCAAGGCCAGTAAACATCGGGGAAGAGAGCCGTGATGGTGATACCGGCAAACACGATGATGCTGGCGCCCATGATGCCATTGTGAACGTGCCCCAGTCCTCCTTTGAATTCACGTTGGATGGGGGCAAAGGTTTCGCGGGCGCATTGCCAAAGGACCCAACTGGCCGACAAACCGCCGGCCAACATGCCGCCTTCACGCCATTCCAACGGCACGCAAATGCCCAGATTGAAGATGGCCAGGCCAACCAATAGCCAGACGTGCGTGCGATCGGTGCGAGGAATTCTCAGGAAGGCCTGCATGCCGCGGCGCAGGGACACACATCCTGCGGTGACCAAGAATGCCCCCAGCAGCATTTGTGGCGTGTTGTGCCAGCCGCCATTGACGACGGTGAGTGTGAGGCTGAGCCCGTTGGCCAATCCCGCACCCAACCAGTGCCGCGCGGCACGACGAGACATGCCCAGCAAATTCCCTGCGACCCACCAGATGGCGGTGGTCAGGGCTTGGTTCAGGAACACAAACGCCAAAAGCTGGAGGCGGACGTCCATCTGTATACGACTTCAGAAGACCATGATTTGCCACAAGCCGAACGAATCTCCCGTTCCCGAGCCAAAATAGGCGGTCATTCGCAGGACATCCGTATGCTCATCGATTTCTTCTTCGCCTTGCGCGCTGCCAAGCTACCGGTCACCATTCCGGAGTACCTGGGCTTGCTCGACGCCATCAAGCACGATTTGATCGGGCCGTCCGTCGACGAGTTCTACCACCTGGCCAAAATGAGTCTGGTGAAAAACGAAGCGCACTTCGACAAATTTGATCGCGCATTCTCCACTTATTTCGGGGGGGTGACAGCCCAAATCGACCTGACTAAGGACATACCCCTAGAGTGGCTCCGCAAGCACTTTGAGCGCGAGCTCAGCCCAGAGGACCGCGCCAAGATCGAGGCCATGGGTTGGGACAAGCTCATGGATCGCCTCAAGCAACTGCTGGAAGAGCAGAAAGAGCGACACGAGGGGGGCAACAAGTGGATCGGGACGGGCGGGACGTCGCCCTTTGGCGCCTATGGCTACAACCCCGAAGGCATCCGCATTGGCCAGGATCGCTCTCGTCACCGCAGTGCAGTCAAGGTATGGGACAAGCGCGAGTTCAAGGACTACGACGACACGGTTGAAATCGACACCCGCAACATCAAAGTCGCCCTGCGTCGCTTGCGCAAATTTGCGCGCCAAGGCGCCGCCGAAGTTCTGGACCTGGACGACACGATTCACAGCACGGCCGCCAATGCTGGCATGCTGGACATCAAGATGGTGCCCGAGCGTCATAACGCTGTGAAAGTGCTTTTGCTGATGGATGTGGGCGGCTCAATGGACGACCACGTGCACCGGGTAGAGGAGTTGTTCTCCGCGGCCAAGTCCGAGTTCAAGCACCTCGAGTTTTATTACTTCCACAACTGTGTCTACGACTTCATGTGGAAGAACAATATGCGGCGCTTCTCCGAAAAGATCCCCACTTGGGACATCATCCGCAAGTACAACAAAGACTACAAGTTGATTTTTGTGGGGGACGCCACCATGAGCCCCTATGAGATTCTGCAAGCGCATGGCAGTGTGGAGTACAACAATGAGGAGCCAGGTGCTGAGTGGATTCAACGCCTGCTCAATGCTTTCCCTCAGCACGTGTGGATCAACCCCGAACCCACCGGTGTCTGGGACTACCGGCAAAGCGTGAGCATCATGCGCCAATTGGTGGGCGGCAGGATGTTCCCGCTCAATCTCCAAGGGCTGGAAGGGGCCATGCGTCTGCTGAGTAAATGACCCTGAGGCTGCGTCGCTCATTCTTCCCAGCCGGTGCCTGGCGGCAGGCTTGGGCTGCGGCATGGCTGGTTGGCGTCGCGTCAGCCAGCGCGGTCGCGGTTGCGGCGCCAGCGGTTACGCTCGTGCCCGATTCGGGTTCAGGCGTCATGCCAACAAGCACGGACGCCACGGCGAGCAATGAGCAACCGCCCGTGTGGCGGCTCGACATCGATGCCCCCTCGGCTCTGTCCAAGTTGTTAAGAACCTACCTGGACCTGGCGCGCTTTCAAGAGGAAAAGCAGAACGACGCAGACCGCATCAATCTGGTGGAGTTGCGTCGATTGGTGGTGTCCGCGCCGGAGCAGGCTCGTGCTTTGCTCGAAGCGGAAGGCTACTTCGGAGCCAAGATTGCCACCCGTGTGACAGATGCCCAAGGCAGTGAGCCCATGGTGGTCTTGCTTCGGGTCGATGCGGGGCCCCGAACTCATGTGGGCAAAGTCCAGATTCTGTTTGAAGGGGAGTTGGACACCCGTCTGTCTCGCAATGAGTCCAGCGCTCAAGAGTTGGTGGAGACGCTGCAGAAGGATTGGGATTTGCCAGAAGGCAGGCCTTTCAAACAAGCCGATTGGTCGGCGGCGAAGAATGCGACCCTGGCGCGCTTGCGTGCGCAAGGTTATCCCACAGCCAGCTGGAGCGGTACCTCCGTGACGGTGGATGCGGACAAACAAACGGCGTCCTTGTTCCTGGTGGCCGATAGTGGTCCCGCCTTCTTCTATGGTGACATCCAAGTTGAAGGTTTGCGCCGACAGCCTTCTTCTGCGATCAGCAATATGGCCCCTTTCAAACGGGGCGATCCTTACAAGGAAGGGCAGTTGGTCGCCCTGCAAGACCGCATCCAGAAGGTCAATCTGTTTGACAACGTCTTCGTGTCAGCCGATGTCGACCCGACCAGCGCAGCGGCTGTGCCTGTGGTGGTGCAGGTGCGTGAGCTACCTATGCAACAGGCCACCATCGGCGTTGGTGTGTCGAGCGATACAGGCCCACGGGTGTCTTTCGAGCATCTGCATCGTCAACCCTTCGACAGCAACTGGCAGGCCAAGACCAAATTGCAATGGGGCCGGGAGGAGTCCAACCTCCAGTTGGACTTGACTTCACACCCTTGGCCGGGACGAAAGCGCGGGCTGATTTCCGGGCAGATGTCCTACTTGATCGGGGACGACAAGGCAGTGACCACCAGCCAGCGGTTGCGGGTGGGGCGACTCCGTGAGGGGGAGAGACTGGAGCGTACCGATTACCTTGAGTTCCAGCGTGCCGAAGTCGCCACGGAAACGGGAGACAAGGTCTCGCAGGCGTCATCCATCGCCGGGACCACGCAATGGATCTTTCGGGATGTCGACAGCCAGATCCTGCCGACCCGCGGCACCACAACGTCGGTATCCGTCACGGGGGGGCGTTCGTTTTCAACCTTGGAATCATCAGGCTATTTCGGGCGCGCGCATGCTCGGCTGACGGGCTATTTGCCCCTGCCTGGGAGTGTGTTCTTGAGCGCTCGGGGCGAGTGGGGCCAAGTAGCGACGTCGCACGGCGTCAGTGTGCCCGACACGCTTCTGTTTCGAGCAGGGGGCGATGAATCCGTTCGGGGCTATGCCTATCGCTCTCTGGGGGTCTTGACCGATGGTGTGGTCATCGGGGGGCGTGCTTTGGTGACGGGGAGCGTGGAACTCGCTCGCCCGTTTGTTCGCACGACGCCGAATCTGCTTGGTGCGGTATTTGTGGATGCCGGAGATGCCGCATCGACTCCCGCTGACCTGCACATCAACCTCGGCTATGGGGCAGGTGTGCGCTGGCGTAGTCCAGTGGGGCCCTTGAAGTTAGACGTGGCATATGGCCGCGAGGTACGGCAGTGGCGGCTGCATTTCAGCGTGGGGATCAGTTTGTGAACCAGGCCGATGCGCGTACGGTGCGAACCGTTCTTCGATTCTGGCGTGCGCTGCGATGGGCGGGGTACAGCATTGTGCTGGCCTGTGTGTGTGCTCCCGTGTTGGCCTGGCTGCTCTTGCACACGCAGTGGGCCACTCAGCAGGTGGTGCCCCATATTCCGGCCGTCGAGGTGGTTGAACCACGCGGGGCCTTTCTGGGCGATTTCTCTGCTCGACGCATTGACATTCACCTGCCTCGCGGCTCGTTGTTGCGACTCGATCAGGTCGCTTGGCGCGGCTTGTCGGTATACCTTGACCCACGCGCGCAGTGGTACACCGGTTTGCACGCCAAGGGCTTGTCGGCTGAACAAGTGACATTGAATTGGGTCCCGAACCCTCATCCCGGGCCCACGACCGATCCATACGATCTGCGCTTGCCTCTAACCATCACGGTCGAGCGCCTGCAGGCCCAGCGCGGCGTCAGCGCTTTGTGGGGGCCTTTTGACTTGGTCGCGCTCGATGGGCGGTTGGAGTTGGGGCAGTTGCGACATTGGGCGCGCATTGATCACTTGGACTATGGCCCCTGGACGATCCAAGGCGACGGCCGCGTGCGAACCCAAGATCAACTGTTGGGCGAGTTGCAGTTGAAAGCCACGGGTACCTATTCCCATGCGCAAGGACGTTGGCCCGTTCAGGGGCAGCTTCAAGCCAAGGGACCCCTGACGCAACTGGCCTTGTCAAGCCAATGGGTGGTGGGTGAAGCACAAGCCAAGCAAAGCTTGAACGCCAAAGCCCGATTGACATTGTGGGCGCCGTGGGTCTTGCCGGAGTTGCAGGCACAAGCCGATCGATTCGATTTGGCGGCTTTGTCCCCCACCTTGCCTAAGACCAGTTTCACCGGCAAGTTGGGCTGGCTGGATGACAAGGGTGATCTGAAGTTAGATGCGTCCTTGAAAAACAGTCGCCCGGGCGTTTGGGACCAGGGCATGTTGCCCGTAAGACAAGTTCAAGCCAAAGCAACCCTTCAGAACGGGGCGCGTGCCCATCAGTGGCGTGATCTGCTTCAGGCTGTTGACCTGAACGTCCAGGCGGTGTTGCCGGGCAGCGATGCCCCTGTCGCGCATGTCGTTGGAAGATGGGGCATGCAGGGCGGGGAGGCCCAGAATGCAGGGCAGCAACTGTCGGTGTCGATTCAACCGACTTCTTTGAGGACCTTGCACAGTGCCGCGCCGGACTTGACCCTCGCGAGCGATGTGAGTGCGCGTGCAGCGAAGTCCGGGACGGTATCGGATTGGGCCAATGCCGTGTGGTCACTGCAAGGGCGTTTGATGGGCTCTTACCGGCCACGCGCGGCTGGTTCGGAGCTGGTGCCTGTGTCAACCCGGGTTTCAGGCCAGTGGCAACGCGGCGAACTGAAGTTGCAGGAATGGGTGCTGCAGGCGCAGGAGGCGCAGGCTCGACTGGCGGGGCAGTTCGGGTACGAGGCGGATGCCCGTTCGCCAATGGGGTGGCGCTGGGATGCGCAGGCTTCGGTCGACGTCGCCCAGTTTGATCCCAAGGTTTGGATGCCTTGGCCCGCTGCATTGAAAGGGCGCAATCGATTGATGGGGCGCCTCGAGATGGCGCTCGATTCGTCGTGGTTGGGACAAGCCAAGCTGGACCTGAAGCCCAGCGAATTGGCTGGACTCCCCGTGGCAGGACTGATGACCTGGTCGGCGCAGGGGGCTGCCAAAGGTGCACCCGCAGGCAGGGCGGAGTTGGACTGGCGTATGGTGGCTGCAGGCAATCGCGTCGAAGGTCAGGCGCGCTTGCCGTGGCGAGTGGGCCCCGATGGGTTGCCTCGCGTCAAGGGGGACCAGAGTTGGCAGGCCTTGGTGGATGCGCCGGCTTTGGGTGCGTTGTCTGATTTGGGCGCTGTGTGGGGGGTGGATGGCCTGAGTGGCCGCATGGCGGGGCGCTTGGATTACCAAGGGCAGTGGCCCGATCTGCAGTCCAGCGGGCAGTTGAACGCGAAACAAGTGCGTTGGCAAACCCCGGGGCGTCAGACGTTTCAGTTGGACGAAGCGAGTGCAAAGTGGCTGGTCTCGACACGAGATCTGGCCAGCCCCCTCATGCTTGACGCGACATTGCGGGGGCTGAATATGCCAGCCCTTCGGGTGGAGGACACACGTCTGCATGGGCATGGTAGCTTGCGAGATCACCAACTGTCATGGCAGGTGCTGGGGCAAGTGGTGCCAGCCAGTGGGGCAAGCGGCAGTAAGACCTTGGAGCCGATGCAAGTGCGTCTTGCCGTGCAGGGTGCGGCTAGCACGGGGCAGGGCGGCATTCATGCTTGGCGCGGTGCGGTTCGCGAGCTGAATTGGCAAACCGCCAACGCGCCGATTCGTACCTGGCTGAGCTCGCAGCCCTTTGCTTTGAATTGGACACGCGCGGGTGATGCGCATCGCGTGGCGGTGGAAACCGTCCAGCTGTCTGCGATGGGGGTGCCCTTGCGGGTTCAGGATTTGTCGTGGCAAACGCAAGCCGACGTCACGCGTGCACTGGCAGCCCAGGTGGTCCTGGAGCCATTCAAAGTGGCGCAGGTCCTGAATCAATGGCAGCCGCAAACAGGTTGGGGGGGCGACCTCACTGTCTCGGGTCGCATGGATGTGGCGCACAGCCCTGAAGCACCCTGGCGTGTTCAGGCGCAAGTGGCTAAGGTGGCGGGAGATTTGACCCTCTCTGAGCCCAGCATTGAGGGCAATTCAATGCAGAGACTGGGCATTGATGTTGCCTCACTCGGATTGACAGCCAAAGATGGCTTATGGGTGCTGACGCAGGTGTTCGAAGGCAGCGTGCTGGGCCGCTTGTCGGGACGGCAATCCATTCAAGTGGCTGATCGACAAAGGTGGCCGGCCGCAGACGATGCCCTGAGTGGTGCATTGGACGTGAGTGTGTCCAGCCTTCGGCCATGGGCCGCCTGGGTGCCCGCCGGGTGGCGTTTGCAAGGTCAAGTCGAGGGCCATGCGGAGTTGAGTGGCACGGTCGGCAAACCCCAGTACGTTGGCACACTGCGTGGACGCCAACTGCAATTGAACCAGGCGCTGATGGGGGTCAACCTCACCGATGGAACCCTTGTCCTGGATCTTCAAGGGGATCAAGCTTACCTGCGTGAATTCACGGCCAAGGGTGGCGCGCTGGGAGGGACGGTCCGCGCAACGGGGCAAGCCAACTTAGGCGGCCATCCGGAGGCGACGCTGCAGGTTCAGGCCGAACGCTTCGCGCTGCTGCAGCGCATTGACCGTCGATTGCTCATTTCCGGGCAAGCGCAAGCCAAACTTACCGAGGCGGAGATGGCCCTGCAAGGGAAGGTCCAAGTGGACGAGGGTCTGTTTGATTTTTCACGCTCAGACGCGCCAGTGGTGGGCGACGACGTCAATGTGGTCAATGGGCCGGGGGCTCGTCGTGACCAAGAAGAGGATGTGGGCGATGCGGGCGCCAATCGACGCAATGTGGTGGCCGTGGTGGACATCTCCTTGGGCGAGCGCTTGCGGCTCAAGGGCCGAGGCCTGGAGACGGACCTCACCGGCAACCTGAAGTTCACCACCCCCAACAACCGGCCTCGCTTGCACGGCACCGTGCGTGCGGCCAACGGTACCTACGCAGCCTACGGCCAGAAGTTGGTGATCGATCGGGGCGCCATCACGTTCACGGGGCCTGTCGAAAATCCCCGACTCGACATCCTGGCCATGCGCAAACAATCCCCCATGGCCGCGTCCAGTGATGTCAAGGTTGGGGTTGCCATCACCGGTACGGCGCAAGACCCGCGCGTGAGCCTCTACTCGGAGCCGGCCATGTCAGAAACCGACAAGCTGTCCTGGCTGGTGCTGGGGCGTGCGCCAAGTGGCTTGGGTGGTGCAGACATTGGGCTTCTGCAAAGTGCTGCGGTGGCGCTGTTGTCGGGGGAGGGGCCCTCTACCACGGACAACATCATGTCGAGTCTGGGTTTGGATGAGTTGTCCGTCCGACAGTCTGACGGGACGGTACGTGAAACCGTGGTCAATGTTGGCAAGCAGTTGTCTAAGTACTGGTATGTGGGCTACGAACGCAACCTCAACGCCACCAGCGGCAACTGGCAATTGATCTATCGTTTGGCGCAGCGCTTCACGCTGCGTGCTCAAACGGGCATCGACAACGCCGTCGACTTGATCTGGTCCTGGCGTTGGGATTGATCAGTGATCTTTCAGGATCTTGTGGATGCGTTGTGTGCCCCACCAGATGCCAATCAAGACAAACGGCATCATCACCCCCGCCAATATTTCAGGGTTCACGGGCAGGCCTGCAGCCTTGCCCGCTTTGCCCACGTACAGGATGAGGCTGACCACGTAATAAGAGATCGCTGCGATCGACAGGCCTTCCACGGTGGTTTGCAAACGCAGTTGCAGCGCTTGCCCTTTGGTGAGCTTTTCCAGCAGCATCTGGTTTTGCGTTTCGGTGGCAATGTCCACGCGGGTGCGCAGCAGGGCGCTGGCGCGTTCAATTCTTTGTGACAACAAAGACAAGCGACGCGCGGTGGCTTGCACCGTGGTCATGGCGGGAGCCACCCGTCGTTGCATGAATTCGCCGATCGATTGGGTGCCGGGAATCGGCGTTTCACGGAGTTGCGTGATGCGTTGTTCGACCAGGTTGTAGTAGGCCTCGGTGGCTGAGAATCGATACATGTGTTTGGCCGTGGCGCGCTCCACCCGAGCGGCCAAACCAATCAGTTGATTCAACAGCGTTTGATCAGACGC
Organism: Aquabacterium sp.; assembly: GCA_046299355.1. Taxonomy (GTDB): domain Bacteria; phylum Pseudomonadota; class Gammaproteobacteria; order Burkholderiales; family Burkholderiaceae_C; genus Aquabacterium. The sequence continues at coordinate 66,806 of JBKBIO010000007.1, forward strand.
CTCGGTGTTTTCCATCTCAGCGGTGATTTCGGCGAGCTGGTTTTCGGCATCGCTGAGCATCGTGCTAAGGTCTTTGGCCACGGGCAGGCCGCGCAGCGCCATCAAGCGATAGGTCTCGAGTTCCAACAGACGTTGGGACGTTCGCCCCGAACGAAGCTCTGAGGTGTTGGGCGGAGAGATCACCAACATGCGCTCAAAGCCACTGTCGCGCAACTGGAAATTGGTCATGGCGCAGGAGCGCCGAATACCCAGCAGCGACGCCAGCATGGCGGGGTCTTGAATCCATGGCTCGGCTTGGGCGCGCATGGCAGTGGGGTCATCCACGTCGCCATGCACCATCACCAGCATGATTGCAGCGATCGTGCGCCCTGGGATTTGTGCCAGCCATTGCGGATCAATGACCAAGGCCTTGAGCATGTCTTCGTCGCTGCAGCCCTGCATGGCGCAGTCTGGTAAAGCCTGGACCAGCGAGTAGCGAGTGAACTCGGTGTGGCGCTCCCACTTCATGGTGTGGTTGGCAAAGCGCAGGCGTTGGAAGTTGCCCGAGAGTTGCTCCAGCGGCAGATCCGCTTGGTCGGGCAACTTGCGTAAATGCTCCCACTCCATTTCGCGGCTGACACCCTCGTTCAGCACGGCCACGTACACCACCAGCGCAGGCAAACGAATCCGTGCAGGAGGACGTGCATGGATCTCGTCGTGCAGGAGTTGCCGCTGACCATCGTCGGGCGGCAGGGCAAGAAGTGAACGTGTGGCTGGCATGTGATGGTGGTTCATGGGAAACAATCAACCCGGGCAAACGCGATTGTCAACCATGCCAATGGTGCTGAGTCAGCGTGCATGTCAGACCTGGATCAGATCTTGGCTGTTTCTCTCGCGGTAAAGTGGCCGGCTTGTTGAATCCGTGCAGTGAAGTCAGCCATGCGTGAGTTCTGGAATCAGAAGTTTTCGGGGGAAGCCTACAAATACGGTGAGCAACCCAATGCCTTTTTGGCCGAGCAGGCGCAGCGTTACCTTGGTGCCGGCGCCAAAGTGCTGGTGCCGGGCGATGGCGAGGGGCGCAATGGTGTCTGGTTGGCTGAGCAAGGCTTTGAGGTGACCTCGCTGGATTGCTCAGACGTTGGATTGGCCAAAGCGCAAGATCTGGCCAAAAGACGTGGGGTGGTGGTGCAGACGGTGCTGGCCGACCTCACAGAGTGGGAGCCGCCAGCCGCCTCGTTCGACGCGGTGGCGGTGTCCTATTTGCACCTGACCTCGGCTCAGCGTCCGGCCATCATGGGGGCACTGATGCGGGCCCTGCGTCCCGGTGGGGTCCTCATCCTGGAGGCCTTCCACCCCACGCAGTTGGGTTTGAGCAGTGGTGGCCCGAAAGACGTGGACATGCTCTACACCCTTGAAGGCCTGCGTGAGGACGCGAAGGCCTGTGGTCGAGCAGGTCAGGAGTTGTCTGGCGTCGTGTGCGAGACCCTGCTCAACGAGGGTCCCTTCCATCAGGGCCTGGCCAGGGTTACGCGGTGGATTTGGCAAGCGGCCTGATCGCTCGTCTGGGTCATTTGAGTCGCTGGTTCTCGGCGTCCCAGACTTCCACTTGAATGGGGATGCCCTGGCCCACGCTTTGGGTGACCGTGCAGAACGCTTCGAACTGGCTGAGAACGCGGTCCAGGTGCTGCAATGAACCGGCCGCCACACCGAGTTGCAGCTTGGCCTTCATGTTCAAGACTCTGACGCGCCCTTCATCGTTGCGGCCCACCTCTGCTGTGACCTCGGTTCGGATGGGCTCGGGGGCTTGTTTGAACTTGCGCAAGGCAAACAAGAGGGAATCCGACAGGCAATTGCCGACTGCTGCGGCAAGCAGCTGAACGGGGGAGGGGCCGGTGCCTTGTCCCAGTGGTGCGGGCTCATCACAGTGCAGCGACGGAACACCATTGGCAAAGCTGACGTCAAACTGATAGTCCTGCTTTTGGGTCAAGTTGACGATGATGGTGGATTCAGACATGCGTGTCTCCCGGAAGCGATGGTGATGGATCAGAACACATTGATGGGCAGCTTGAGGTAGCTGCGACCATCGGATTCAGGCGGTGGCATATGCCCCGCGCGAATGTTGACTTGTACTGACGGCAGGATCAGGTTGGGCATGGCCAGTGTGGCGTCGCGGGCTTGGCGCATGGCCACGAAGGCCGCCTCTGTGGTGCCCGCTTTGACGTGGACATTGTGTTGGCGTTGTTCTTCCACGGTGCACATGGCGCGGTAAGCGCGTTGCGGTGGCGAGCCCGGTGGGTAGTCGTGACACATGAAAAGCCGGGTGTCGCCAGGCATGCTCAAGAGCTGACCGATGGAGCGAAACAGATCATGGGCATTGCCCCCGGGGAAATCGCACCGTGCCGTGCCTACATCTGGCGGAAACAGGGTGTCGCCCACGAATACAGCGTCACCCACTTGGTAAGCCATGTCAGCGGGTGTGTGGCCAGGCACATGGATGGCGCGCAACTGCAGTGTGCCCACAGGCAGGATGTCTCCGTCTTGGAGCAGGCGGTCGAACTGAGAGCCGTCGGTGGCGAATTCGGGCTCCAGGTGAAAGAGCTTTTTGAACACCGATTGAACGCCGGTGATGCCTGCGCCTATAGCGGTTTGACCACCTACTTGCTGCTGAAAGTAGGGCGCAGCAGACAAGTGATCCGCGTGGGCGTGGGTTTCGAGAATCCAGTCGATGGTCAACCGTTTGGTTTTGACAAACGCGATGACCTTGTCGGCACTGTGGTGCGAGGTTCGGCCGCTGCGGGCATCGAAATCCAGCACCGGGTCAATGATGGCGCCATGTCCGCCTTCGGTGTCGTACACCACATGGGTGTAGGTGAAGGTGGCTGGGTCAAAAAAGGATTCGACGATGGGGGTGGCGGTGTTCATGTCTTCACTTTATTGACAAACAATATATCTGTCAACATAATGTAATCCATGAAAGCGAAAGACGATCCCATAGTTGAACTGCCTTGTGATCGCGTTGGCCTGCCGGCCCCCGATGTGCAAGCCTTGCAGGCCTCTGCCGCGAAAGCCACTGCTTTGTTGAAGGTGTTGGCGCACGCGGATCGTTTGGTCTTGTTGTGCCGCTTGGCTCAGGGTGAGTTCTGTGTGGGGGAGTTGGAGCAGGACCTCGGCATTCGTCAGCCCACCTTGTCTCAACAACTGGGTGTGTTGCGCCAAGAAGGTTTGGTGGACACCCGTCGCGAGGGCAAACACATCTACTACCGCTTGGTCAGCGAGGACGCTGCAGCGGTGATGCAGGTGCTTCATCAACGCATGTGTGCACCGGCGATGGCCGGGCAGCCTTGCTAGCGCTGATTTTGATCCCTCGGGCATCGCTCGAGTGATGCATTGATCTACTGACTGAGTACGAAGGAGAGATTCATGTCCTTGTCTGTGCGAACCAATCAACTGTGCCCCGAGTTCACCGTGTGCGGCCAGATTACCGTGAGCGACGTGGCCGAGCTGGCGCGTCAAGGCTACCGCAGCATCATCAACAATCGCCCAGACGGTGAGGGCGGCCCCATGCAGCCACGTAGCGCCGACATCGAGGCCGCCGCCAAGGCCGCAGGCATGTCTTACGTGCACTTTCCAGTGGCCAGCTTGATGATCAGCCCCGAGCAAGTGAACCGCTATCAGGCGCTGTGCGCCGATCTGCCGCATCCTATTGTGGCGTTCTGCGCAGCGGGTGGGCGTGCGAACGCCCTGTTCCAAGCTGTGGGTTGTCGCGTCGGACGTCCTGCATGATGCATTCCCCCCAGTCGACCACGCTCGGGGCCCCTGTGCCACCGTGGCGCTTGCCTCCGCCTTGGTGGCAAAACTGGCGTCGTGCAGACTTAGGGGGAGATCTGACCGCTGGCATGGTCGTGGCGATCATGCTGGTGCCGCAAAGTTTGGCCTATGCCTTGCTCGCAGGCTTGCCGCCCCAAGTTGGCCTGTTGGCCAGCATCTTGCCTTTGATCGGCTATGCGCTGTTTGGTTCAAGCCGTGTCTTGTCCGTGGGGCCTGCCGCGGTGACGTCATTGATGTTGGCGCAAACCTTGTCGGCATGGGCGGAACCGGGTTCGACCCACTACCTGGCTTGGTCTGCTGTGTTGGCCCTGGGCAGTGGCATCTTGATGCTGCTGATGGGCAGTTTGAGGTTGGGCTTTTTGTCGCAGTTGCTCAGTCGCCCGGTGGTGCAGGGGTTTACTGTGGCTTCGGCCGTGCTGATTCTGGTGGGGCAGTTGGTGCCGTTGCTGGGTGGGAGCGCGCGCATTCACACCTTGCCCGATGCCTGGGCTTGGAGTGTGGCTACGGGTACCCAATACGAGTCATGGGCCGCTTGGTTGGCGGCAATGCAGTGGTCGCTGGACGCTTCGATCGGCTTGGGTACGCTGGCTTGCTTGTGGTTGGGGCCCGCCGCATTGACCCCGCTACTGCAGCGCATTAGGCTGGGCGCCCAACAACGTTTGATTGTGGTGCGCCTGTGGCCGTTGGTGGTTTTGCTGGGCGCCGCCGGCGTGGTGTGGGCTGTGGGGCCTCACACTGTGCAAGTGGTGGGGGCAGTGGCTTTGGACGGTCCATCTGCTTGGCAGAGTGTTGCCGCCATCACCAGTGCCTCGCAAGAGGTATGGGTGGATGCCATGAAGGCCATCGCCTTGATCACGCTCGTGAGCTTTGTCAGCAGCGTGGCGTCAGCGCAGGTGTATGCCATCCGCGAGGGTGAGCGCCTGGATGCAGATCGTGAATGTCTAGGCCTGGCGGCCGCCAACATAGGTAGTGCATTGTTGGGTGGCATGGCCGTGTCAGGGGGCTTGTCTCGAACCGTGGTGAATCACGCGGCTGGGGCGCGTAGCCCTTTGGCTGGTGTGATCACCGCTGTGATCTTGGCTGTCGGTTTGTTGGTGCTCTTGCCCGGTTTGGCCTATTTGCCCAAGTCGGCTTTGGCGGCCGTCATCATTGCGGCGGTGGGCAACCTGGTCGAGTGGCGTGCGCTGCGGCAGGCTTGGCGTTATGACAAGGGCGACGCTTGGGCTTTTGTGGTCACAGCCGTGGGTGTCCTCTTGGTCGGCTTTGATGTGGGGATTGGCGCGGGCTTGACCTGGTCTCTAGCGGTGATGGTGTGGCGTCATAGCCAACCTCATATTGCAGAAGTGGGGCGCGTGCCCGGCACTGAGCATTTCCGCAACGTTGAGCGTTACGAGGTGGAGCAGTTGCCAGGAGTGATCGTGCTTCGTGTCGACGAGAGCTTGGACTTCACCAACATCCAAAGGGTCGAAGCGGGCCTGTGTCAACGGATCCGCCAGCGATGCGAAGCGGTTGATGTGGTGCTGTTGTTGTCTGCCGTCAACCATTTGGATCTGTCGGCCGTGCAAACTCTTTTAGAGCTGGATCGTGCACTGGCAGACCAAGGCAAGCGCTTGTACCTGGCCGAGATCAAAGGCCCCGTGATGGACCGATTGAAAGCGTGTCGCCTCGACAGGCAGTTTGAAGGGCGCATCTTCTTGAGTGCACAGCACGCATGGGATGCATTATTGGAAGTAGCTAGGAGAAGAGCATGAAAGCAAATGTTGGTGGTATCGATCGCATCGCACGCATTGGCGCAGGCGTCGTTCTGATTGCCTTGGCCGCGACAGGCACCGTGGGTGTCTGGGGCTTCTTGGGCGTGGTGCCTCTGGCGACAGGGCTGTCGGGTTGGTGTCCTGCCTACTTGCCCTTTGGCTTGTCGACTTGCAAGACCAAGTAAGTCAATGAGCTAGCCCTGGCTCTATTTTGCTTAGGCTCTTGAGCCGGGGTCAATGCACTTTGGGTGCAGGCAGCTTGAACACTGCCACCGCATCAGCCAGCATGCGGGCTTGCTCTTTGAGGGCTTGCGACATGCGTACGCTTTGGTCCACCAAGGATGCATTGCGTTGGGTCATCTGGTCCAGATTCTGCACGGCCAGGCCAATCTGCTCCACACCAATGGCCTGCTCGCGGGCGCTGTTGGCGATTTCTTTGAGCAGGTGACCAACACCTTCGGTGTGCTCCACCACTTCACTGATGGTTTGGCCCGCTTCCATGACGATGCGGTTGCCGTTGGAGACGTTCTCGACGGAGGCGTTGATCAGTGATTTGATTTCGCGTGCGGCACCTGCGGAACGTTGCGCCAAGGCGCGCACTTCACTGGCCACCACAGCAAAGCCGCGACCTTGCTCGCCGGCCCGTGCGGCTTCTACGGCCGCGTTCAAAGCCAGGATGTTGGTCTGGAAGGCGATGCCATCGATCACGCTGATGATTTCGCTGATCTTGCTGGACGACTGCTGAATCTCGCTCATGGTGTTGACCACTTGCGAGATCACCTCGCCCCCACGACGTGCCACCGTGGTGTTGCTTTCGGCCACCTGTGCCGCCTGGCCTGCGTTGTCGGCGGTGTGGCCCACGGTAGATCCAACCTCATCCATGGCAGACGCGGTCTCGATCAAGCTGGAAGCGGCCTGCTCGGTGCGATCGGCCAAATCATCGGCCCCCACGGCAATCGACTCGCTGGACTGAACAATTTGATCGCTGGCCAAACGGACCTTGGCCACCGTGGTGCGCAGCGCTTGTTGCATCTCACTCAAGGTCATCACCAGCTTGGCGACTTCATCCTTACCTGTGGGGCGGACCTCTTGGCTCAGGTCACCTTGGGCCAGCATCGACATTTGGCGTGTCAGGAAGGTCAGGCCACCTTTCACCACCTTGGAAAAGCAAATGAACAGGTAGAAGGCCAGCAACACGGCCAAGCCGCTCACCGCCACATCGCGCACGAGGCTGTAGACAATGTGTTGTTGACGCTGTTGGAGTTGCGTCTGCACATGTTGATGCGCTTTGCTTTGCCAGTTCAGCAAGGCAGCATGTGCCGCCTCTGCCGCCGTTGGCGCAATCGCTGCGCCCGATTGCAAATGTTGTTCAACCGACGTCAGCCAAGTTTGGGTGGCTTGGATCGCGGCTTGGGCCTGGTCTTGAATCGCTTGGTCGTTTGGCGTTGTGCTGGCCTTCTTCAGGCTGCTCATCAAGCTTTTTAATGCGGCTTGGGCCAAAGCGTAGGACTGGGCGGTTGACTTGGCGCCAGACTCTAGGTTGTCTTGAATGCCGCGGGAGTGCACCAGCAAGGCGGGCAGATCATCAAAAGCGGCTTGCAGGAGGAAGTGGGTCTGGGCATGCGGGTCGAGAGACAAGCCTGACTGATCCATGGCCTGTTGATTCAATTCCAGCCAATCGATTGCCGAGGCTTGACTGCCCGGCGTTGACAGGTTCAGGCCGGATGTTTGAATGAGCGCGCCCAGCTCTGTTGGGGCCGGTGTGCCCGCAGGTTTGATCAGAAGGGGGGTGATTTGGCTGGTGATGCCCAACCCTTTCAGCTCCAGATCAGCTTGCCGGTACTGCGCCAAGCGATCCTGTGTGAAGGACCAGAGTAAGGCGAAGATCGGGAGCAGGAAAGCCAGGCTGATGACGGACGCTTTTGCCTTGAAGGAAATATCCCGAAACCACACCACGCCCGGCGCCCACATGCCCAGGTATTTGAATGATGACGCGATAGTGCTGAAAGTATTGCTCATGGCCCGATCCCCATCGCTGGGCCGCTATGCCCAGCTCGACTCACTTTTTTCGGATTTTTAGTCCGAAGGGAGACGGGGGATCGGTGAAAAAAGGCCAACCCAGGCCTTAGTTCACACTTAACGGATCTTGCCCAGCAGAGTTTCGATGTCCTGCATCATGTCGCCCACAGGCGCGGTGGCGGTTTCGCCGCCTTGCACGCGCGCCTGAATCTGTTGCTCCATAAAGCACACGGTCATGCGCACATAGGTACTGTCCAGCGCCTTGCGCACGGCGGCCATCTGCGTTGCGATGTCCAGGCAGGGCTCGCCTTCCTCGATCATGCGTTGGATGCCGCGCAATTGGCCCTCGGCACGCTTCAAGCGGTTGAGGATGTCTGTGCGGCTTTTGTCGTCGTCAAGGGCGGCCATGGTGCAGTCGTCCGAAGGAGGAACAGGCGTTGGTGAGGCTGCCATTTTGCAACTCCCAGTGTGCAATTGGGGGGCCAGCGCAGCCACTTTCTTGAGGCTGCGCAAGAAAACGACATACCCACCAGGGGTATGAGCTCACCTCAGTTGCAGCAAGCCACGTCTTTCACGCCGAGCTTGCGCAAAATGATGGCGAGCGGGCAGAAATTGGTGAAGCCAAACTGGAACAAGTTGGCGCCCACAAAGGCGGTGAAGGCCAGCGCCCATTTCGACACGAACAGTGGGCTGCCCTCGATGCCCAATGCGAGCGAGGTCATGATGAAGAGGCCAGCGATGATGCGGATGTAGCGTTCAGTGGTCATGTTTTACTCCTTGATCGAAGCCTCGGCGGCCTCGTGGTGGCGGCGGTAAGCCGCAAAGTACAAAACAGGGATGACGATCAGCGTCAGCAGGGTGGAGACTGCGATGCCGAAAATCAGCGACACAGCCAGCCCATTGAAGATCGGGTCGTCGAGGATGAAGAAGGCGCCCACCATGGCGGCGATACCGGTCAACGCGATGGGTTGAGCCCGAACGGCGGCCGACTGGACCACGGCTTCCTTGAACGCCACGCCTTGGGCAACTTGCAGTTCAATGAAGTCCACCAGCAAGATCGAGTTTCGAACAATGATGCCGGCCAGGGCAATCATGCCGATCATCGACGTGGCGGTGAATTGCGCCCCAAGCAAGGCATGGCCTGGCATGACACCGATGATGGTCAGCGGAATGGGGGCCATGATGATCAGTGGGGTCCGATAGGACTTGAACTGGGCCACCACCAACAGGTAGATCAGGATCAGGCCCACCCCGTAGGCGGCACCCATGTCACGGAAGGTCTCATAGGTGATTTGCCATTCACCATCCCACTTGATGGCGTAGGCGCGGTAAGGGTCACTGGGTTGTTGAATCCAGTATTCCTGCAGCGGGCCCGTGTCGGGCAGGGCCGCTTGGGCGAGTTGCTTGCGGATGTCGAACAGGCCATACAAAGGCGAGTCCAACTTGCCGGCCATGTCGCCAAACACATAGCTCACCGACATCAGGTCTTTGGTGAACAGGGGTTTGTCGATCACGCCTGTTTCCACGGTCACCAATTCTGACAGTGGTACCAGTTTCCCGTTGCCAGCGCGCAAGGGCAGAGCCAGCAGGGCATCCAGGCCAATTTGCGATTCCCGAGGCAGTTGCAGGCGCACGGGCACCGGCATCTTGGCTTGTTCATCATGCAAGTAGGCTGCATCGTGGCCCGACAGGGCGGCTTGCACGGTCTGCGCGATGACGGCGACCGGAATGCCCAAGGACTCGGCACGCTGCTGGCGCACGCGCAGGAAGGCGCGAGGAGCGTCTTCTTTTAGCGTGGTGTCGATGCCCACGATATCGGCGGTGTCATCAAACGCCTTGGCGATACGCTGAGCCAGTTGCTGGCGACCCGCTTCATCGGGGCCATAGACCTCTGCCACGAGCGGCGACATCACGGGCGGGCCGGGTGGCACCTCCACCACTTTGACGCGGGCCTGGTAACGCGTACCAATCTTTTCCAGCTCGGGGCGCAGGCGCTGCGCAATCACGTGGCTCTTGTCTGAGCGGTGTTGTTTGTCGACCAGGTTGACCTGCAAGTCGCCTTGTTCTGCATCGGCGCGCAGGTAGTACTGACGCACCAGCCCGTTGAAGGTGATGGGGGAGGCTGTGCCCGCATAACCTTGCATATTCAACACTTCTGGCTGCTTGGCCAGATAGGCCCCCATCTCATGCAGGGCGGCTTCAGTGTTCTCCAAAGGCGTGCCAGCGGGCATCTCCACCACGACCTGGAACTCGCTCTTGTTGTCGAAGGGCAGCATCTTGAGCACCACCCCGACCATGGAAGACGGCACCGTGGCCAAGCCAATGGACACCGCCACCGAAGCCAACACGCTCAGGCCCATGATCCAGCGCTTGCGCCGGTTCACCAGCAAGGGCATCAGCACCGCATGGAAGACGCGCGACAGCTTGCCGGCGACGCCGCCTTGCGGGGCCTGTGCCGTGTGCTCGGTGTGCGCGTCTGCTGCTTCGCTACCGTTGGCGCTGTGCGCACCGTGCGACTTCATGAGCTTCAGCGCCAACCAGGGCGTAACTGTGAAGGCAATGGCCAGCGAAATGGCCATGCCCAAGCTCGAATTGATGGGGATGGGGCTCATGTATGGGCCCATCAAGCCGCTCACGAATGCCATGGGCAGCAAGGCCGCAATCACCGTCAGGGTGGCCAGAATGGTGGGGCCGCCCACTTCATCCACCGCAGCCGGAATGATCTCCCGCAAGGGCATGCCGGGATGCAGTTGCTGATGCCGGTGGATGTTCTCCACCACCACGATGGCATCGTCCACCAAAATGCCGATCGAGAAGATCAAGGCAAACAGGGAGACACGGTTGAGCGTGAAGCCCCAGGCCCACGAGGCAAACAGGGTGGCCGTCAAGGTCAAGATCACCGCCGCACCCACGATCACCGCTTCGCGGCGGCCCAGTGCCAACCCCACCAGCAAAATCACAGAGCCCGTTGCAAACGCCAGCTTCTGAATCAGCTTGTTGGCTTTTTCAGCAGCGGTTTCGCCATAGTCGCGGGTGATGGTCATTTCCACATTCGCGGGCAACACCGTGTTGCGCAGCTCGTCCAGGCGCGCACGTGCGGCACGAGCCACATCCACCGCATTCTGGCCGGGCTTCTTGGTCACGGTCAGGGTCACGGCTGGATAGGTCTGGCCAGCCACAGCGTCGCTGGCTGCAGCGGCTGATGCGGCTGCACCTTGTGTGAACCACACGTGTCGCTGAGCCTGCTGCGCACCGGGTTCAATTTGTGCGACTTCACGCAGGTAAATGGGCTTGCCCTGGCTCACGCCCACCACAATTTGACCGACATCGTCGGCGTTGCGCAGAAAGTCACCGGTTTCCACCGTGAGCATCTGTTGACCTTTGGCCTGTGGGTTCAACACCGAGCCCGATGGCATACCCAGATTGGCCGCACCAATCGCTTGGGTCAGCGTCTGCACATCCACACCGCGTTCACGCAAACGGGTGGGCTCGAGTGTGACCTGAATGGCTTGGCCTGGGCCGCCAATGGTTTGCACCTCGCGGGTACCCGGCACGCGTTTGATTTCTGCTTCCAGGCTGCGCGCCACGCGTTCCAGCTCCAAGGCCGATTGGCTGTCTTTGGACCACAGGGTCACGCCCAGCACGGGCACGTCGTCAATCCCCTTGGGTTTGACGATGGGGGGCAGTGCGCCCAAATTGCGTGGCAACCAGTCTTGGTTGGCGTTGAGGACGTCGTACAAACGCACCAAGGCGTCGGTGCGGGGCACGCCCACTTTGAATTGAACCGTCAACACGGCCACGCCAGGGCGAGACACCGAGTACGTATGTTCGATGTCGGCGATTTGGGACAAGACTTGCTCCGCAGGGCGGGCAATCATGTTCTGCACGTCGGTGCTGGATGCCCCAGGGAAGGGGATCAACACATTGGCCATCGTGACATTGATCTGGGGTTCTTCCTCGCGTGGGGTGACCAACACGGCGAACAAACCCAGCAGCATGGCCACAATGGCCAGCAAAGGGGTCAGTGCGTTGTCCTGAAATTGACGGGCCAGGCGCCCTGAAATGCCGAGTGTTTTCATTTGGTGCTCGGGGTGGCGCCAGCCAGACCCGCCTTCACAGCGTCGACAGCAATGCGATCACCGGCTTGCAGGCCGGACCAAACAGAGACTGAGTCTTGCGCTTTGGCATGGCCCGTTCGTACGGCTTGCAAGACAAAACGGCCATCGCGCACCACGTACACGGCATTCAACTCGCCACGGCGCAACAGGGCCGATGCGGGAATGGCCAGGGCGCCAGCCCCAGCGTTACTCTGCGCGCTGGCGCCACGCCATCTCACGGTGACAGATTGACCGGGCAAGAGATCTTTGACCGAGGCCGGCAGATCCAAGCGCCACTCCACCGTTTGGGAGCTGGGGTCTGTGCCAGGCAGGGCGGTGGTGCGTTGAGGCGCAACCCAAGCCTGACCCGTCCAGACTTCCACCTGTTGGGCCGACTTAAGGCTGTTGGCCATGGATGCAGGCACTTGCACCACGGCGCGCATGGCGCCAGGCGCATACAGGGTGACCAAGGGGCGTCCTGGATTAGCTAAGTCGCCCACCTCAGCGTGGGTACTCAGCACCAGGCCGGAAAAAGGCGCTTGTACTTGCGCATAGCCTTTGGCCAGGGCGGCTTGATGCTTGCCCGCTTGGGCGGCAGCCAGCATCGCTTGAGCCGCTTTCCATTGGGCCTCCGCGCCGTCCAAAGCCGCAGCGCTGATGAAACCTTGCGCCCGCAGGGCTTGTTGGCGCTCCCATTGCAGCTTGGCCACTTGCCATTGCGCTTGTGCTTGGGCGACATCCGCTTGCCGCATGTCGAGGGCGGCTTGGGTGTCGCGGCTGTCAATGCGCATCAACGCGGCACCTGCTTTCACAGCATCGCCGGCTTGCACGAGTCTTTCGACGATATTGCCTGGCACTTGCGCAGACACTGTGGCCTGTTTGACAGCTTGGATCGTGGCGTCCAGTTGGGTTGATTGGCTGGCCGAGGCACTGGCCACAGTCAGTGTCGGCACGCTCAAAGTTTGAGCCTGTGCCATCACGGCTGTGCAGGCAGCCAGCGCGGCAAGGGCATAGGTGGTCAATCGAAAAGCCATGTCGAGTTCCTCAATCTGTATACGGGGTGGAGTATACATATACCCCTATGGGTATGCAAGTGTGGCGCAAAATCCCATTTGGGATGGTTTCAGATTGGCTGACGGCAAATTGCGAGAAGATGTCGATCCTTCCAAGGTATCTCTCCTCTTTCTGACGGGCCACCATGACCGACAAACTTCATAGCCCTTTCTATGCCCACCTGTCGCGCTTGCGCTTCATCAAGCGCTGGGGCTTGATGCGCAATGCGGTGGAGGAGGATGTGGCACAGCACAGTTGGGAAGTGGCCGTTTTGGCGCACGCCCTGGCGGTGATTGCCCGGGATGTGTTTGGGAAGACGGTGGATCCGAACGCGGTGGCTACCCGTGCTTTGTTTCACGATGCCACCGAAGCGATCACGGGCGATTTGCCCACGCCGGTCAAGTACTCGCCCGCCATGCGTCACGCCACGGCGAACCTGGAAGACGAGGTCAGCAAGGAAATGGTGGCGCTGTTGCCGGAGGCGCTGCGCCCTGCATTGGCGCCCATGATTGACCACCATGAGTGGCCTGCATTGGACGCGCAGTTGGTGAAGTCAGCCGATCGGTTGGCTGCTTGGTTGAAGTGCCGCGCGGAACTGCGCTACGGCAACCGTGAGTTTGAACAAGCCGAGCAGCAGGTCAAATCAAAGATCATGGAGCATCAGACCGACGAAGTTCGCTACTTTTTGCAGCACTTCGGTCCAGCGTACGACTTGACGCTGGACTCCTTGATGCGAGGCGAGGGCTGAATGCGCTTACTCGCCGCCGCCCATGGTTTCGGTGACGGTGAAACTGGCCTCGCTGCCTTTCTTCAAGTTACCGACCGTGCACTCCTTGGGTGAGTTGCACTCCAATTTGATGCCTTCCAAGCCGGAATCGCTGAGTTGCCCAGCGATGTCACCGCCCAAGAAGGCCGCACCCATTTTGGTGTCTGGCGGGCAGGTCAGCACTGGCTTTTTGACATACAGCCTGCCGTTGCGCGGGTTGTAAGCCGTATCGCCCTCGATCTGGCAGCCCGCTAGGCGCGCACGCAAGGATTGGGTGTCGTTTTTGTCATCAGGGGCGGTGACCACAAACCTGACTTTTTTCGCGTCACCCGCTTTGAAGACATGTTTGTCGGTGGCGGTCAGCGGCAATTGTGTGCCCGCTGGAATAGCGGCTTGAACGACCCCCACGGCCGTGGCAAACAGGGATGCAGCCAGCAGGGTGTTGCGAGCCAAGGTGTTCATGGGTCATCCTCCGGGGCGAATGTGATTTGTTTGACGTGAAAAATACCATGTCCGCCCTGATCGCCGCTACCAGACATGCCCCTTAAGAAGGGGCATCCCCCTTCAAGCAAGGGTTGCCTCACCTGGGTCTGGCCGTGCGCAAGATGTGCAGTTGTGCCGGATTTGCCAGTTTTTGTGGTGTGCCGTCAAACGTGCTACATAAAATGACGATGTGACGTTGATCCCTGATGGGGAGGAGGCAACGTGGCGACAGACATCATCAGTGAGGCGCCAGTCAAGGCCAGCGCTGCCACCACGGTGGAAGCACTGCAGAAGCAAATTGCGGACTTGACTCAACAAGTTGAAGCGTTCAACTTGATGGCCTTGGCAGCGCAAAACTCCGACAACGCCGTGATCGTGACGGATCGGGGTGCCCGCGTTGAGTGGGTCAATGATGCTTTCACGCGCCTGACCGGCTATGCCTTGCGTGAGTTGAAAGGACGCTCGCCCGGTTCGTTCCTACAGTCCGACGAGACCAATCCGGCCACCATTGCCTACATGCGTGAGCGCATTGCGTCCGGGCAGCCCTTCGAGGCCGATATCGTGAACCGGCGCAAGGACGGCGCGCACTATTGGGCCCGGATTGAAGCCAAACCCATTCTCGATGCACAAGGCAATGTGTCCCACTACATGGGCATTCAGCGCGACATCACCGTCAAGCGGCGCATGGAGAAGAGCTTGGAGTTACACCACGAGGTGCTTCAGCAGATTTCGGACGCGTGTGACATCGGCTCGCTGTTGCCATCGGTTCTGAAACTCATCGCTGGGTTCATCGGTTGGCCGATTGGCATCGCTTGGGAGGTCAAAGGTAAACGTTGGGTGGGCGATGTGAACGTCCGCTGCAGCTCGGTGTGGGCATCGAACCCCTTGCGCTACGCCGGATACCTGGGGGCTTCGCAGAAACTCGTCTGGCAAAAGGGCGAGCATTCGATTGGTCAGGTCTGGGAGCGGCGCAAGACCACATTCATCCATGATTTGAACGCCAGTCACGACCCATGGCGCAGTCATGTCGCAGCCAAAGAGTCACTCCAAAGCAGCCTGATCGTTCCCATACTGTCCGGTGATCGCGTCACCTACTTATTAGAGTTCACCGGCCCGCGCATTGATCCGCCTGACCACGACCTGATTCAGCTCTTGGAGGTGGTTTGCATTCAGTTGTCGCACTTCATTGACCGCAAGCGCGATGAACTGCGGGTCCGGCAGTTCATGACAGAGTTTGACTGCCTGTTCAAGTTGTCGCCAGACGGCTTTGTGGTGTTCAACACCGAGGGCATTCGGTCCTACGGCAATCCTGCGTTTTACACCATGACCGGCTTGACGCGAGAGCGCCTGGACGGCGTGACCGAAACCGAATTCGATGGCATTTTGGCCTCGCTGTGTGCACCAGAGTTTCGCCCGCGAACCATCCTGGACATTGCCACTTCGGGAGACAACGACCGGCTGCAACTGGTCTGCCCGAAACCCGCAGTCTTGGAACGTTCCGTGCGGGACATGTTCGACTCCATGGGGCGCTACATCGGGCGGGCGGTGTACTTGCGTGACATCACCAAGGAAATGGAAGTCGACAGGATGAAGAGTGAGTTCCTGTCGACTGCCGCGCATGAGTTGCGTACGCCGATGGTGAGTGTGCACGGGTTCACCGAGCTGCTCCTGAAGCGAAACTTCTCGGACGAACGCAAGCGAGACATCTACGAAACCATTCATCGTCAGTCGACGCTGCTGGTCAATATGGTCACGGAGTTGTTGGACCTGGCTCGCATCGAAGCACGCGCCGGCAAGGAAATCCACATACGTCCCCTGGAAGTGATGCCAGTGGTCTCACGCGCCATTGACAGTTTCCTGTTTCCAGGCGACACGCGCACGGTCACCATCAACGTGCCCGAGGGCCTTCCCCATGTGTTCGCTGACGAAGAGCACTTGGTTCGTGCCCTGACCAACATCATCTCGAATGCCTACAAATATTCGCCTCATGGTGGTGATATTGCGTTGGATGTGGTCGAACGTGGGTTGGACATGGGCCCTCAAGTTGGCATCCGAGTCACCGATCACGGTATAGGGATGACGCCAGAACAACTTAACCGGGTCTGTGAGCGGTTTTACCGGGCGGACCCTTCCGGCAACATTCCTGGAACCGGATTGGGGATGTCCTTGGTCAAGGAGATCATGTCTTTGTTGGGCGGTGAGGTCGAGATCCGGAGTGAATTTGGCCAAGGCACCGAGGTCACTTTGTGGCTCAGGGTTGTGACCGACGCATATCGTGATTAGTGCACGACCCAGGAGACAGATGGCAACCTTGATTCTGAAAAAAATGATATCAATGAATTAACGAAGAGAGAGGGCCTGATCATGAATCCCGTGCTGCAGGGCTTACTGGATCGAGTCAAAGATGGACTCGCGTGGGCGAACGCGGACGGGAAGATCACGTTCATCAACGCCAATGCCGAGGCTTTCACTGGCATGAAAGCGGGCGAGACTCTGCCGAACTCACCACTCGCACGTGCTGTGGCCGTCATCGCTTCGGGCAAGTTGCAAAAAGAGATTCAGCTGGAATTTGAGCCTCCTGCTGGCGCCAAACAATTGTTGGTGGCGCAAGTGGGGCCTGGCATGGCCAACGGTGAGGCCTGGATCTACTTCAAGCCGCCTCCCGCCTATGGCGAGGCCCTGGCGTTGCACAACCTGATGACGGTGATCAAGTCAGACTTGGGTGATCCGCTCAAGCAGTTCTCTAGTTCATTGAAAAACGCCCTCGAAAACGACAACCCCGAGGCGTTCAAGAAGTGTTTGGAAAAGGTCGCCGAGGTCACGGATACGGTGACCCATCTCACTGACTTGGCTGAACTGTGGGGCAGCGAAAACCTGCTGGCGCAAGACCGCATTGAGATCTGGCCTTTGCTTCAGTCGACGTGGTTGCAGCTGGAAGGAGATGCACTGACCCGCAAACTCACGGTCAGACTCATCAACCGGATCGACGAGTTCGATATGCCTGTGGTTTATGCCAGCGAGTTCTGGCTCAAGCGAGTCGTTGCGGAAAGCCTCGGGGCCGCCATGAAGGCCGTTCCCAATGGCGGCACCTTGGACATCGAGTTGCGCCAAATGGGCCCCCGCATCCTGATCGTGTTTCGCAACAGCGGCATGTGGCCCTCGCGGTCAGACAACGCTCGTGTGCTGGCTGCCCCAGCGGAAGAGGCACCCAAAAAAGCCGAGGCTGCCAAACCATCGGGGCAGAAGGGTGGGCCCCCACAACAATCGGCCAAAGACCTCATCGGTCTGCACCTTTGCCAACGCATTTTGAGTTTGCATGGCGGTCAAATGGGTGAGGAGGAGGAGGATGGCCTGAGGAATTTCCTGATCGATTTGCCGACCGGCGCACCCTACTTGGTTGAGACAACGGCGCTGGACGCCGCTCAAGCTCAGCGATATGCGGCCGATCTAGCAGTATTGATGGCTCGTCGCCGTCAAAAGTCCGCTGCATGACACAGGAGGTGTCGTATGAAACGCATTTTGATCACCGAAGACCAGCCGGACATCCGCAAGCTGATCCACATGACCCTGGAATTCGAGGACTATGAAATCCGCGAAGCCCCAGATGGCGTGGAAGGTTTGCGTGTGGCCAAGGAGTTTCAGCCGGACCTGATGCTGTTGGATGTGATGATGCCCGGCGAGCTCGATGGCCTGCAGGTTTGCAGGCACGTCAAGGCCGATCCCGCACTGCGACACATCAAGGTCGTGATCTTGTCTGCCAGAGGACAGGTCGCCGACCGTCAAGCCGGTAAAGAGGCCGGTGCCGATGGCTACCTGATCAAGCCCTTCAGTCCTTTGGAGCTGATCGAGACATTGGAGAGCATGCTGGCAACGGCTTGAGACGCATTGCCAGCCAAGAGCTAATCAATTCTGGATGGCGTTCAAAGCCTTTTCCAGATTGCCCACGGTTCGATCGATGTTGTGCAGCTTGTCCAAGCCGAACAGACCGATGCGGAAGGTTTTGTAATCGGCCGGTTCGTCGCAGCGTAGCGGCACGCCCGCAGCCGTTTGCAAGCCTTGGGCAATGAAGGCCTTGCCGGTGTGGATCAGGTCATCGTCGGTGTAGCTCACCACCACCCCAGGCGCCTGGAAGCCAGGTGCGGCCACGGGGCGGAAGCCTCGACCCTCAAGCAGCGCACGCACGCGCTTGCCCAGCGCCCACTGTTCCTCACGCACCTTCTCGAAACCGTATTCCTTGGTTTCGAGCATCATCTGGCAAGTCTTGGTGATGGCGTCCGTCGGCAAGGTCGCGTGGTAGGCGTGGCTGCCACCTTCATACGTTTCCATGATTTGCAGCCACTTTTTCAGGTCGGCTGCAAAGCTGGTGCTGGTCGATGCTTCCACCGCGGCCTTGGCGCGTTCGCTCATCATGACAAACGCACAGCCAGGCGAGCCGCTCCAGCCCTTTTGCGGGGCGCTGATGATCACGTCCACGCCCGTGGCTGCCATGTCGACCCAAATGGCACCGGAGGCCACGCAGTCCAACACAAACAGGCCGCCCACCTCATGCACGGCATCGGCCACCGCCTTCAAATAGTCATCGGGCAAGATGATGCCGGAAGCTGTTTCCACGTGGGGCGCGCAAACCACATCTGGGCGCTTGGCACGAATGGCGGCCACGACCTCGTCGATGGGGGCCGGGGCGAAGGCTTGTTGACGTCCTTCTGCCACAGGACGCGCCTTGATCACGGTTTCTTCAGAGGGGATGTGGCCCATCTCAAAAATCTGCGACCAACGGAAGCTGAACCAACCATTGCGAATCACCAGCACCTTTTTGTTGGTGATCAGCTGACGCGCAACGGCTTCCATGCCAAACGTGCCGCCGCCAGGGACCAATGCCACCGAGCGCGCGTGATAAACCTCTTTCAGCAACGATGACAGATCGCGCATGACGCGCTGAAACTTCTGCGACATCTGATTGAGAGATCGATCAGTGAACACCACCGAAAACTCAAGCAGGCCATCGGGATCGACATCAGGCAGCAGGCCAGACATGGTTCTTCCTCATCACAATGAAAACAGTGATTTCAGCTTAGCACTCAGATGTGTATCCCATGTGGCTGCATGGCGATGTAAGGGGGAGGACTTACACGGAGATCTCGAACCGGGCTGTGATGTACGCCACAAAGCAAAACGCCTCAGCTATTTCTAACTGAGGCGTTTACTTGTTTTGGCTCCCCGACCTGGGCTCGAACCAGGGACCTACGGATTAACAGTCCGGCGCTCTACCGACTGAGCTATCGGGGAATATGTCGGTCCAGTTGTTGACTGCTTCGTTTTGTTTCGTTGCTGTCGTCAACCGAGAACGTAACTATAGCATCGTTTTTTGGTTTTGCGCAAGTCTCACAGTTTTTTGGAGCCTTGTTGCAAACACCAAACACTCATCAAAAGTCGACTGTGGCCGATGCCGTGAAGGTGATCGGCTGCAGGGGCAGGAGGTACACATGGCTGAACTGGTAAGGGGTGGAGCGCCAGGCCTTGTTGTTGGTCAGGTTCTGGATGCCGCCTTGCCAGGTCACGACTTGTTGTTGCCACTTTTGTTTGTAGCGCATGCCTACGTCGATCTGAGTCCACGCAGGCGCTTGAACGCTGTTGTTGGGCAGCACGTTGCGGCGGCCTTCGTTGATGAGCATGGCGTGGGCGCTCAAACCCGGCGCGCTTTCAAAGCGATAGCCTGCCGACAGTTTGATGGCGTGTTTGGGTACGTTGGTGGGTGCCTTGCCGTTGATGGCGGCGTTTGCGCTGCCGCGGCGTTCGGCTTGCAGATACATGACACTGGTGTCAAAGTTCCAGCGGCCCATTTGGGTTCGGAACTGGGATTCGATGCCGGTGTGGACACTTTCACCGTCGATGACATAGGTGTTGGCGACGACACCACCCTCAGGTCGCTCCGTTCTGAACAGATTCACGCCCCAGTTGGTGTGGCTGCAATGACCTTTCACGCCGAGTTCAAACTGTTTGCTGCGTTTGGCTGGCATGGCTTGACCGGAGTTGGTGTGCGTGCCACCGTAAGGGTAAGGCGCATTCAATGTTTCGATCCCTTGACCAAAGCTGGCGTAGACCTGTTGCTGTGGCATGAACTGATAGCCAGTGGCGATCCACGGCGTTGTGAAGCTTTGATTCAGTGGGTCGTATGGCTCCGAGCCATCGGATTTGCCACTCTCACGCGTGATCTGCGTGTGGCGCAAGCCCAGCCAGCTCGTCCAGTCCGGATGCCACTGGATGCTGTTGTTGGCGTAAATTTCTGTGCGCTGTTCCCGGCGGATCGGGACCACACCCCAGCCAGGCGTTGGGTCGCCGGCTGGGATCACCGTCTTGCCATCAATGGAGCCAGTCACACCAGGAAGGCGGTTGTAGGCGCCGGTTTCCCCAGAGAGGTCATACAGGCTGCGCAAGAGGCCCACAGTGAAGTCGTTGTGAATGCCAGCGATCTTGGTTTGACCTCGAAGGTGGGTGTCCAGCGAACGAACTTCGCGCAGTTCTTTCTCGCTCCGATAGTCGTACATATCGAAAGTACCGTTTGAGCAGAAACTGGAGTCGCTGCTTTCGGAAATGCAGCCCAAAGGAAACGCTGTCCGATCCTGCGTCTTCAGTCGCTGAAAGCCGTAGCTGCTGACCCATTGCCAATCGTTGGCCAGGTCTTGTGTCAGTCGCACCGACCCCACATGGCCGTCGAACACCACGGGCAGGGACCAAGGTTGGTTGTTCAGGTTGACGCGTGGGTCAATCTCAGATGCAGCAGGCAAGCGGCTGCCCAACATGCTGAAACCCGGGACGCTGGGCTGCGAGTAACGCGATTTCTCGATTTCTGCTTCCAGGTGCGTTTGCGCGCTCAGTTTCCAATCGGTAGCCAGTGCCAAGAGGTAGCGCTCGCCTTTGGTGTCTCGAATTTCGGGATTGAGGCGTTCAGTGACGGCATTGACGCGCACACCAAACTGTTGAGCGTCGCCCACGCGTTCGCTGACATCGGCAGCCGCCTTGATGCTGCGAGCGCTGGTCCATGCCAACTCGGCAGAACGAACGCGGCTGTCCGGGCGCTTCACGACCAGATTGGCCAGCCCGCCAGGGGCGCTGATGCCTGCCTGCATGCCGCTGGTGCCTTTGAAGACCTCGAGATTGGCCTTATTTTCCAATGGAGTGCGCGTTTCAGCGTGATAGGGCAGGCCTTCGCGACGGTAGCTGTAAGCGCCCTCCAGCAAGAAGCCGCGGATGCTCATGTCATCCCAGTAGCCGGTGGTGTTGTAGGCGCCGCTGACGCTGGCGTCGAGCTTGGCCAGGTCAGACAAGGTGTTGACGCCCGCAGTTTTCAGGGCATCTTCGCTGTAGCTGGTGGCTTGCAGCGGCGCTTTCCATTCGGGTGTGTTGGGCAGGCCGCTGACGTTGGTCTTGCCCGATCGCGCAGGCTCGGCTTGAACCACGATGGTTGGCAGTGTGTTGTCCTCGGCCATGGCCAAACCGTTGGTACCCATGGCAGCCATGGCGCAAACCAGTGGGCGAAGGCGGAAAGATGCGTTCATCAAAGACCCCAGACATCAAGTCAGTCAGATAGACCTCATGCGGGGAGTGTGTGGACCCACCAAGGCGTCGGACAGCGGACGGCATGGCTGATGTCGGGTCTGGCTTCCCTGCGCGAGGATTACCTCAATCAGGTTCAAAGGGACTGTCTCAGTCGGTGGATCAGGCCACCAACACCCCTAGCGAAGCGCTGATTGTAAGTCCTGCAGGAATAGCCCTGCTCAGGCCACGCCCAGCCGCTGTTTGAGCAAGCTACTGGTGGTGGTGTATTGCAGGTGGTGGGGCTCGTCGGGGTGCAAGCCGTCGCGGGCCGCGTAGGCCGCCATGGTGGCTTCGTGGAATCCGCAAACCAATAGGCGCTTCTTGCCAGGGTAGGTGTTGATGTCACCCACCGCGAAGATGCCTGGCAGTTCGGTTTGGAAGGTGCTGACATCCACCGGGATCTGTTTGCGCTCCAGTGTCAGACCCCAGTCACTCAGGGGGCCCAGTTTGGGGCTCAGCCCTTGGCGGATCAGGATATGGTCGACGGGATGGGCGTGCACGGCACCATCAGGGCCCAGGACATGCAGGGCGGTCAGGCGCTGAGCATCATCAAGCTCGGCATGGTCTGGCATGCCCTGAATCCATTGAATCTGACCAGCCTGGATCAGGCGTCGAACCGCCGCTTCGAGTTCAGGCTCAGCTTGGAACTGGTCGCGTCGGTGCATCAGGCTGACTTGGCGAGGGCCTTGGGCTGATCCGATCTGCAAGGCCAAGGTTTGCGCGGCAGACAAGGCCTCATCACCGCCACCCGCCACCAAAACGTGTTGGCCTGCCCATGGGGCTGTTTGACCATTTTCTTCTGGCAGGTAGTAGTGCAGGTGTCGTGCCTGGACAGAGGCTTCGTCCAAGCCTGCGATCTTCATGCTTCGGGGCACAAATGCACCCGCACCTGCGGCGATCACCAGTACCTTGGTCTGAAAGGTTTGTCCTGTTTGGGTGACGACGACATAGCCGGGTGAACCATCTTGTCGTGGTGTCACGGACTCGACCAATTCGCCCAAGTGGATGTGGCTGTGAGCGGTGCCGGTGAAGGGCTTCGCTTGCTCGAGCAAGTGAGTCGCCAACTGTTCGCCGGTGCATTGGGGAATGCCGGGAACGTCGTAAATCGGCTTGTGAGGGTAGAGCGCTGCGCACTGGCCTCCCGGCTGTGGCAGCGCGTCTACGGCATGCACCGTCAGGCCCAGCAATCCAAGCTGGAAGACCTGAAAGAGGCCCACTGGGCCTGCCCCGATGACCAGGGCGTCGGTGTCATGCATGAGGCTTGAAACGGTTGATCAGCGGATCAGTTGATCCAGCTTGCCCGTCTTGTCCTTCCACTCGTCGGCTTCAGGCAGGGGCTCTTTGCGCTTGGTGATGCTGGGCCAAGTTTTGGCCAGATCGGCATTGATCTTGATGAACTGCTGCTGGTTGCCTGGAACGTCTTCCTCGGGAACGATGGCGTTCACGGGGCACTCAGGGATGCAGACGGCGCAGTCGATGCACTCGTCCGGATCGATCACCAGGAAGTTGGGGCCTTCGCGGAAGCAGTCCACTGGGCACACGTCCACACAGTCTGTGTACTTGCACTTGATACAGGCTTCGGTGACGACGTGGGTCATGTCAGGTCTCTTGAAACGGTTAAAAGGTTAATCTGCGATTTTAACGGGCCGAGTCGCCTTTAGGCGTTTCGGCCTTCGCCGCAAAGGGCGATATGGGTCAAAGGTTGATCTGGAATGTCGGTGGCGCCATTGCCAACGATGACCAGGGTGGGGCGGCCCGCATGGATGTCACTGGCCTCACCCAGGGTGCCCACCGTGTGCATGGAATGCCGCATGTCTGGCCAGCCGGCTCGTGACACCACACTGACGGTTGTCTCGGACGGCCAACCTGCTTCCAGAAGGCCCTTGGACAAGGGATCGAGTTGGCGACCCGCCATGTAAAACACTTCAGTGTCTGCACGTTGGCCGGGGCCCATGCCGCATTGCAGGTCACCGGTTCGCGTCATGGCCGTGGTGAAGGCCACGCTGCGGCCGGTGCCGCGACGCGTCAAGGGGCGCTGGGTGGCCGCTGCGGCAGCCAAGGCTGAAGTCACGCCAGGCACCACTTCGCAAGCGATGCCCTCAGCGTGCAACACGTGGAGTTCTTCTTCGAGGCGACCAAATAGGCTCGGGTCGCCGCCTTTGAGTCGAACGACCAAACCACGCTCGCCATGGGCGGAACCCACAGCAGCGGCTTGTTCAACCAACAATTGGTTGATGCGAGTCTGGCCATTGAAGTCACTGCCTTCTTTGCCAGAAAAGCCGCGTTTGCCGACATCAATCCAGTTGGCTTGTGGTGCCAGGTCGCGCAGGGCTTCGTCAGCCAAAGCGTCGAAGAGCACCACATGGGCCTGAGAAAGGATGCGACTGCCTCGCACCGTGATCAGATCCGCTTGCCCGGGGCCCGCCCCGATGAAAACTACCTTGGCGAATGCGGGTGTGCGGGTCTGAATCATGATGCTTGAGCAGGCTTGAACGGAATCAGGCTGCCTTGACCAACAGAGCACCGCTGGTGCGGTTCGTAGTGGGGTCCACCACGATCAAGGCGCCACCGACTCGATTGTCCACATATGGCTCAACCGGCAAAGCCTGTTGTGTCTGAATCTGCACAGTTCCGATCTCGTTGACGGCCAATTCGCTCGCTTCTTGATCTGACAGGGTATGGATGTCCAATTTATTGTCGATCGAGGTGATGCGCGCTTGCACCCAACGGTTGCCGTGGCGTACCCAATACTTGCGGCCGACCACAGCAGGTTCGGTATCCAGCCAAGCCAAGGTAGCCTTGAAGCTGTCGGTGGGCTTGATGCTGCCAGGCGAGGCAATCCAGTCGCCGCGCGAGATGTCAACCTGACGGTCCAGCACGATGCCAGCCGATTGACCGGCTTCGCATGCGTCGACCACCAAAGCAGCATGACGCACTTCGGCCACGATGGCGGTTTCGCCAGATGGGAAGATTTGCACTTCGTCGCCAGCCTTGACTGCGCCGTGCGCAATGCGGCCCCAGAAAGCGCGGTATTGGTGGCCGGTGCCGGAGGCAGTGGCTTCACCTTCGCCCACCGCATCGCGGGTCACGTACTGCACGGGGTGCAGCAGGGCACCGTCGTGGCGTTCGTCGCTTGGCGGCAGGCTTTCCAGCACTTGTAGCAAGGTGGGGCCCTGGTACCAGGTCCAGTTGGCGCTCGGGGTGGTGACGTTGTCGCCGCGCAGGGCCGACACAGGGATCACGCCCTTGCTGTTGATGCCAGCTTGCTCGGCAAACGCTTCCAAGGAAGCCTTGACGTTGTTGAAGGCGGTTTCGGTGTCTTGGTCGATCGCGTCCAGCTTGTTGATGGCGAACACGATGTTGGGCACGCGCAGCAAGTGGGCCAGCAGGCTGTGGCGACGAGTCTGTGCCAGCAGCGGCACGGGCGTTGCCTTCCAGTCGATCTTGGTGATGTCGACCAGCACCACGGCGGCGTCAGAACCAGCGGCAGCGGTCACCATGTTACGGGTGTACTGCTCGTGGCCGGGGGCGTCGGCGATGATGAACTTGCGGGTCTTGGTCGCAAAGTAGCGATAGGCCACGTCAATGGTGATGCCTTGCTCACGCTCGGCTTCCAGGCCGTCGGTCAACAGTGACAGATCGATGGGCGCGCCTGCGGCACGCTTTTCCAGCGCGTCGAGTTGGTCAGCCAGAATGGCGCGGCTGTCAAACAGCAGGCGGCCGATCAGGGTGCTCTTGCCATCGTCCACGCTGCCAGCAGTCAGGAAACGCAGGGCCTTGTGTGCCAGTTCTTCGCTGGCTTGATTATGGGTCACGGTGCTCATCAGAAATAACCTTCCTTCTTGCGACGCTCCATCGATGCTTCGGAGGTGCGGTCGTCCATGCGGGTGGCGCCGCGTTCGCTCACGGTCACGTGCAGGGTTTCGGCGACGATGTCAGCCGGATTGGCGGCAGTCGATTCCACGGGGCAGGTACAGGTCATGTCGCCCACGGTGCGGAAACGCACGTCCACGGTCTCGATGGTTTCGCCTTCCAGTGCGGGGGTGACCTCGGTCAGCGGCACCAGCAGGCCCTTGCGGCGCATCACCTTGCGGGGGTGCTTGTAGTAGATGTTGGGCAGTGGGATGCCTTCGCGGGCGATGTAGAGCCACACGTCCAGCTCGGTCCAGTTCGAGATGGGGAAGGCACGGAAGTGTTCGCCCGGCTTGATGCGGGTGTTGAACAGGTTCCACAGCTCAGGGCGCTGTTCCTTGGGCTGCCATTGGCCGAAGCTGTCGCGGTGCGAGAAGATGCGTTCCTTGGCGCGGGCCTTCTCCTCGTCACGACGGGCACCACCGATCAGGCAGTCGAAGCGGTTGTCTTCGATGGCTTCCAGCAGGGTCACAGTCTGGTGGCCGTTACGCGATTCCAGTGGGTGAGCCAGGCGCACGGTGCCACGCTTGATGGAGTCTTCCATGTGCGCGACGATCAGGCGTTCGCCGATTTCCTTGACGCGGCTTTCGCGGAACTCGATCACTTCAGGGAAGTTGTGACCGGTGTCCACGTGCACCAGCGGGAAGGGCAGTTTGCCTTCCAGCTTGCCGGTTTCGGGGTTCTTCATCTTGAAGGCCTTCTCGGCCAGGTGCAGCACCACGCACGAGTCCTTGCCGCTGGAAAACAGCAGGCCTGGGCGCTCGAAGCTGGCAGCCACTTCACGCAAGATGAAGATGGCCTCTTCTTCCAGCGCGTCCAGATGGCGGTGGTCCACATCCGCCAGCAATTGGTTCACATCAGTCATAGCTTCAACTTTTTGGTCAGATTCTTGATTCGGGCGCGTCACTTCTGGTGGACGTGCAGGCCGCATTCCTTGGCCTTCTCGTCTTCCCACCACCAGCGACCCGCACGGAAGTCTTCGCCGACAGCGATGGCGCGCGTGCAGGGCGCGCAGCCGATGCTGGGCATGAACTGGTCGTGCAAGGGGTTGTAGGGCACGTGGTTCACAGCCACGTAGTGCCACACATCGCCCCAGGTCCACTCGATCATCGGGTTGAACTTGGCGCGACCCTTGTCGTCTTGCTCGCGGGCTTGCATGTCGCCACGGTTGTTCGACTGTTCGCGGCGCAGGCCGGTGATCCAGGCCGAACGCTCTGCCAACATGCGGGCCAAAGGCTCGAGTTTACGGACGCCACAGCACGCTTTGCGCAGCTCGATGCTTTCGTACATGGCCTTTTCGCCATTTTTCTGCACGAATTCGATCACCGCTTCGGCCACAGGCTTGTACACCTCGACGTGGACGCCTGCGTCGGCGTAATGCGACTCGATGGTGCCAATCAGTGCGGCCGTTTCAGCGTGCAGGGCACCGGTTTCCAGGGTGCCAATAGCGATGGGCAACTGGTGGCGTGCGATCAGATCGGTGATGATCATGTCTTCCACGCCCAAGCTGGTGGCTTGCACGACCTTGCCGGGATGCTCGAACGCAGCCGCCTTCAACAATTCCACCGTGGCTTGCACCTTGGCGGCGTAGTCAGCGCTGGGCTTGTTGTAGAGGGTGATGGCCGAACCGGCAGGCGCATCGCCGCCGATCAGCGACGAGACACCACCAATGGGAGAGATGTCACTCATGGCGTCTCCAGACTTAGGCCGCGCGACCAAACACAGGCTTGGTGGCCTTCACGTCGCCTTGATAGTGGCCACGAGCGGCGAAGAAGCCCAGTGCACGCTCGGCGGCGGCGCGGTCTTGGTCGGCGCGCAGCACCACGGCGTCAAAGCCGGTACGAGCAGCCAGCGGCATCATGTCGACCAGCACTTCGCCGGTGGCGCGAATCTCGCCAGCAAAGCGATAGCGCGAGCGCAGGATGTGCGCTTGGCTGTATGCGCGGCCGTCCACCCACTTGGGGAACTGCAACACGACCAGCGCCAGCTTGGCAACGTCGGCTTCCAGGACTTCGATGTCGGTATCGTTCGGCAAGATCACGCCCACAGGCTTGTAGTCAGCCGAGCCTTGAGCAGGCCACTGCTCGCGCACGGCGTGCCATTGGCCCAGCGTGAGCAGGCTGTAGCTTTTGATGGGCGGGTGGGACACGGGGCCGTCTTCGCCGCCCACGGTGTGCCATTGGTCGTGATGGATGTCGATGAATTTCATGATGTTCTTGTCCTTTCGACCAATCAGGCTGCTTTGGCAGTGGTGCGACGCACGGCGTTGGCGGCGCTCTTGAAGGGGTCGATGCCCACGCGCTTGACGGTGTCGATGAACTTCTCGTTGGCGGCGCGTTGGTTGCGGTAGGTCTCGATGATGGCTTCGATCACATCGCTGACTTCGTCGGCGGCAAACGATGGGCCAATGACCTTACCAGCGGTGCTGACGGGGGCGTGGTTGGAGCCATCGGAGCCACCCAGGGTGACCTGGTACCACTCGGTGCCGTCCTTGTCCACGCCCAAGATGCCGATGTGGCCGGTGTGGTGGTGACCGCAGGAGTTGATGCAACCCGAGATGTGCAGGTCGATCTCGCCGATGTCATACAGCTCGTCGAGGTCTTGATACCGCTCGATCAGTTCGTTGGCGATCGGGATGGAGCGCGCATTGGCCAAGGCGCAGAAGTCGCCACCTGGGCAGGCAATCATGTCGCTCAGCAGGCCGATGTTGGCCGATGCCAGCGTGTTGGCCTTGGCGGCCTTCCACACTTCAAACAGGTCTTCTTCGCGCACGAAGGGCAGCAGAGCGTTCTGGTCGTGGGTGACACGCAGTTCACCACAGCTGAAGCGGTCGGCCATGTCGGCAATGGCTTCCAGCTGGGCATCGGTCACGTCGCCAGGAGCTTGACCCACGCGCTTGACCGACAGGTGCACAGCCTTGTAGCCCTGAACCTTGTGGCCAACCACGTTACGTTCCAGCCACTTGCTGAACTGGGTTTTCTCGGCGTCGGAGGCGTCAGCAGGCAAACCATTGCCAGCGGCGGCATGAGCCTTCACCGCTTCGGGGTAGACGAAGCTGGCGGCCACGCGGTCGAATTCAGCCTGAGGAATGATATGGGCAGCGCCGTCCACATCACGGGTCAGGATGTCATTGAATTCCTTGTTGACCTGGTCAAAGAACTTTTGACCTTCGGCCTTCACCAAGATCTTGATACGGGCCTTGTACATGTTGTCGCGACGACCGTAGCGGTTGTAGACGCGAACGATGGCCTCGATGTAGACCAGAATCTGCTGCCAAGGCACGAAGCTGTTGATGATGGTGCCGGTGATGGGTGTGCGACCCATGCCACCGCCCACGATCACTTCAAAGCCGACTTCGCCAGCGTCGTTTTTGACCAAGTTCAGGCCGATGTCATGCCAGTAAACGGCGGCGCGGTCTTCCTTGGCACCATTCACCGCAATCTTGAACTTGCGGGGCAGGAAGGCAAACTCGGGGTGCAGGGTCGACCATTGACGCAAGATTTCGCAATAGGGGCGAGCGTCGATGATTTCGTCTTGCGCCACACCCACGGTGGCGTCAGAGGTGATGTTGCGGATGCAGTTGCCCGAGGTCTGAATGCCGTGCATGTGCACTTCGGCCAGCAGGTCCATCACGTCCGCGCTCTTGGGCAGTGGAATCCAGTTGAACTGGATGTTCTGGCGGGTGGTGAAGTGCGCATAGCCACGGTCGTAGTCGCGCGCGATACGAGCGATCTGGCGGATTTGCTTCGACGAAATTTCGCCATACGGTACTGCGATACGCAGCATGGGCGCATGGCGCTGGATGTACCAGCCGTTTTGCAGACGCAGGGGGCGGAACTCGTCATCGCCCAGCTTGCCGGCCAGATTGCGCTCGAGCTGGTCGCGGAATTGAGCCGCGCGCTGGCGAACAAACTGTTTGTCGAAATCTGTGTACTGGTACATGGCTATGCAAAGTCAAAAAGAGCTAGCGCCGCAATGGAGGTCACGACGCAGGTGGGGAACGCTGTGTTCAGTGCAGCGCGCGGTACAGATTGTAGGTACTGATCAGGGAAATCACGGTGCCGACCATGATCAAAAGCGTCCGGGTGTGCAGTCGCTTGGTCAGGAAAGCTGCAAATGGCGCAGCAAACAGACCACCGACGACCAGACCGGCAACGGTAGGCCAAGGTGCTTCGTCAACCAGGATGGCAAACACCATCGCACTGATGAAGGTCAGGAAAAACTCGGCCAAGTTCACGGAACCGATGGTGGTGCGGGGGTCCTGGCCGGTACCAACCAGGGTGGTGGTGACCACGGGGCCCCAACCACCGCCGCCCACGGCGTCAACAAAACCGCCCAGCAAGCCCAACTTGGCCACGTGCTTGGGCTCTTCTTTGCGAACTTTGATGGTGCGGAAAATCTTGCTGATGATGTAAATGCCCATGATCACAAGATAGGCCGACACATAGGGCTTGATCACATTGCCGTCAATTTTGGAGACGGTCCAGGCGCCCAGAGAAGCGCCAATCATGCCGGGCACCAACAAACGCAGGAACAAGTCCTTGTTCACATTGCCCAATTTGATGTGGGAAATGCCAGAAACGCCGGTGGTGAAGACCTCGGCAATGTGCACGCTGGCACTGGCCACGGCAGGGGAGGAGCCTGTCGCCAACAGGAAGCTGGTGGAAGTGATGCCATAGGCCATGCCCAAGGCGCCATCCACGGTCTGAGCCAACAGGCCAACGGCCACGGCCTTCCAGAAAGTGTCGCCTTGCAGCGTCTCTACAATCAGCTCAAAGCCGGTGTGCTCATGGCTGCCGTTGAACAGGCGAGTGCCCAAATAGGTGATAGCGCCGAGCAACATGAAGGCCACAGCCCATACCGCTGCTCGCAACACAGGGTGTTGCGATGGGTGGGTAATGTCGTCCTCAATGGGTGGCAAGCCCAACGCCTGGTGCTCGGCGTTGATGGCATTGTCGGAGAGGTCCAGGTTGCGAATTTTCATGGGGAACGGCGATAGCCCAGCTCACAATAGAGTGCGAATGGTAGGGAAGTCTTATATATATGAAAACTACATCTTTCTTTGTTGGTTATAACTTAAAAGAATATATGCGTCGTGCGGCTTGGTCTGTGCTCGGTGTTGTGACCCTGTTAGCCGGTTGTGCGGCGCCGGTGACGCAGCCTGTTGTGGCCCCAAAGCCGGTGGTCGTGAAACCGGCCAAACCCCCCAAAATTGGCTTGGCATTGGGCGGTGGCGCAGCTCGTGGCTTTGCGCACATTGGTGTGCTGCAGGTCCTCGAAGAGCAGGGCATCAAACCGGATCTGATTGTGGGCACGTCAGCTGGTAGCTTGGCCGCCACACTCTATGCCGCTGGCAAAACGCCAACGGAAATGGCTGATCTGGCCATGAACATGGATGAGTCGTCCATCACCGACTGGATGTTCCCCGGTCGCTCGTTGATGAAGGGCGAGGCCTTGGCCAAGTTTGTCCGTGCCTCGACGGCCAATATGCAGATCGAGAACATGCGTTTGCCGCTGGGCATTGTGGCCACCGACCTGAACAGCGGGCAGCCCATCTTGTTCCAGCGCGGTGATGCGGGCACTGCCGTGCGCGCGTCCAGCTCGGTTCCTGGTGTTTTTCAGCCGGTGAAGATTGGTTCGCGTGAGTATGTGGACGGCGGCCTTGTGTCGCCCGTGCCCGTTCGCTATGCCAAACAAATGGGCGCAGATTTGATCATCGCCGTCGACATTTCCTCGATCCCCGAAGGTCAGCCCACCAAGAGCGCCATCGACATCCTGATGCAAACCTTCAACATCATGGGGCACAGCATCAGCCAGTACGAACTCAAAGAGGCCGACGTCGTGATGCGACCCAAGCTGGCGGGCATTGGCAGTTCTGATTTCAGCCAGCGACGCTTGTCAATCCTGGCTGGCCGCGAGGCTGCCTTGACGGTGTTGGCGCAGTTGAAGGAAAAGATTCAAACCAAGACCAAGTAGATTGGTTCGGGGCGCGCTTCACTCGATGCAGTCACACCGAGTGAAGCCGCTTCCATTTAGCGCTTGAACAACTCGCCCGTGAGTTTCATGCCGGGCTTGATCCCGCGCTTGCTGAACCAGCCTTTGTTCATCTCCAGCACGTGACGAACGGGTTTGGTGGAGCAGTGGGTGTCTTCGGTCTCTGGCTTCATTTCATCCAGGTTCACGATGGTGCCGTCTTCGTCAATGAAGGCCACTGACAAGGGGAGCAGTGTGTTCTTCATCCAGAAGCACTGCACGCCTGCGCGCTCAAACACAAAAATCATGCCCTCGTTGGTGCCCATGCTAGTTCGGTGCATCAAACCAATCTCGCGTTGACGGTCCGTTTGAGCCACCTCGGCCTTGATCACGTGAAAGCCTGCAGCCAATTGAGTCGTGGGTAGCTGCTGAGGCTTGCCGGATGAGGGTTGCGCCCATACGGTAGATGTCGGCAGTAGCAGTGTGCATGTCGCCCAAGCAGCAAAAAGTAGTCTCGATGGATGCATGGTTTTTTTCTTGACTGATTTATAGGGGGCTCTAGGGGAATTCCCTTTGGGGCGTGTAGAGTGCGCTCCGCGCAAGACCTTGACACTTTACTGCGAGTATTTGATTCGATGACGACCCTGCCAGTGAGGCCGCAAGCGGAACCCGAAGCGACGGTGGGGACAGGTGTACCTTTGGCGCCACTGACTCCGGCCCAGATCGCCGGGCTGGACGACCCTGCGCTGCTGCAGCAGTGCGTGTTGGAGGCACCCTTGGGGAGCAGCAAGCGCCGCATTGGTTTGGGGCTGTCTGGGATGTACTGCGCAGCATGCTCCATCACCATTGAAGAGGCGCTGTTGAAAGTGCCCGGTGTGGAAGAGGTGCAGGTGCAGTCTGCCTCCCAACGCGCGCGTATCCTGCTTGATCCAGCTCGGGTGCGCATGTCAGACCTGGTATCCGCTGTTCAGCATGTGGGCTACAAAGCGTGGCCCGATGGGTTTGCTCGGTTGGGCAATGAGCGCCTCAAAGAGCAGCGCCGATTACTGTGGCGCTTGGCCGTGGCCGGATTTTGCATGATGCAAGTCATGATGATCACAGTGCCGCAGTACGTGTCTGGCCCTGACGAAATTCCCAAAGACATCTGGAACTTGATGAATTGGGCCTGTTGGGTGTTGAGCCTGCCGGTGCTGTTGTTCTCGTGCGGACCGTTTTTCTCGGGGGCTTGGCGTGCGGCAACCCAAGGTCGGGTGTCGATGGATACGCCGGTGGCCATTGGGATGGCAGCCGCGTTCATCGCCAGCTCCGGGGTCACCTTTGGAGATACGGCCCGCTTTGGTGATGCGGCCTATTTCGATTCATTCACCATGTTCGTGACGTTTCTCCTGGCGGGGCGCTGGCTGGAAAGTCGGGCTCGAACCAAGGTGACAGAGTCCCTCGAAGCCCTGTGTGTGCGGCTGCCCGAGGCGGTTGAACGTGCTGTGACCCAGGACGCTGAGCAAGATTGGGCGACCGTGCAGGTCGAGTCGGTGGCTTTGTCTGCACTCCGTCATGGAGACAAAGTCCGCGTGGCGGTCGGGCAGGCCATTCCCGGCGACGGTCAAATCCTATGGGGACATTCGGAGCTCGATGAATCGATGTTGACCGGCGAATCTCGTCCGGTGTCCAAGAACGTCGGGCAAATGGTGGTTGCAGGCAGCATCAACCTGGCCGCGCCCATTTGGATCAATATCGAAAGGCTGGGTCCCGACACGCGCTACCAGCAGATCGTGGCGCTGGTTCAGCAAGCCTTGACCGAAAAACCAGGTCTGGCCAGAGCTGCCGATCGGTTTGCCAGTCCCTTTTTGTGGCTGGTGCTTTTCCTGGCAGTCGCGGGTGCCATCGCCTGGCAATGGATTGATCCCACGCGCTCGGTGTGGGTGGCTGTATCGGTCTTGGTGGTGACGTGCCCTTGTGCGCTGTCATTGTCTGCGCCGTCTGCCATGCTCACCGCAGCGGGTGCGATGGGGCGGGGCGGTTTGCTGGTTCGGCATCTGGATGCCATTGAGGCGCTGGCCAAGGTCCGCCGTGCTTATTTTGATAAGACCGGCACATTGACCGAAGGGCGTTTGTCTTTGGTTGGGGTGCTGAGAGAGGGGCAGTCGACGGCCAATGTCGACGGTGACGACCGCGCGTTTGCATTGGCCGCCAGCTTGGCTAGTTACTCCCAGCATCCACTGTCCAGGTCTTTGTTTGAGGCATGGCAGGCAGCTCAAAACAGTTTGGTCGGTTCCGCTACGCCGAGCGTGGTGCCATTGACGGACGTGCTGGAGCACGCGGGCAAGGGCGTTGAAGGCCGCGACGCTGACGGGCGACTGTGGCGATTGGGCTCGCTCGATTGGGTGTTGGACGGTGAGGCCGCGGCGTGGGTCGATCAATGGGCGGCGGTCGAAAAAGGCCGAGTCTGGTTGGCGCCGGTTGTCCAGTCGACAGAGCCATTGAGTTGGCAGCCTTTGATTCGAGGATTCGAATTCGACGAAGTCTTCCGTGGCGATGCACCCGAGGCACTTGCCGCCTTGCGCGACCAAGGCTGGCGCAACTCCCTGCTGTCGGGTGACGTGCAAAGCCGCGTTGAAGCGGCGATTTCGCACTTAGGTGGTGCACAAATCATTGATGTGGCGAAAGCACAGGCGACCCCTGAGGGTAAACTCGCGGTTGTCGCAGAAGCTCACCAACAGGGCGAATCGGTTGCTGTGGTGGGCGATGGCATCAACGACGCCCCCGTTTTGGCGAAGGCCGATGTGTCCATTGTTTTGGATGCCGGTGCTGCACTCGCGCAATCCCAGGCAGACCTCGTCATTTTGGGCGGGCGCTTGTCGGCATTGCCGAAGGCCGTGCAAATCAGCCGTCAAGCGGTGCGAATTGTTAACCAGAACCTGATGTGGGCTGCAGCCTACAACTTTGTGTGCATTCCTTTGGCGCTGATGGGCTATTTGCCTGCATGGTTAGCCGGATTGGGGATGGCACTGAGTTCCTTGGCGGTGGTGTTGAACGCCCTGAGGCTGTCGAAGATGCACGTCTAAGTTATTGATTTCATGGAAATTCTCTACGTTCTCATTCCGGTTTCGGTGCTGCTTGTGCTGGCCATCCTGGGCATTCTCGGGTGGGCTGTTTTCAGCGGGCAGTTCGAAGACTTGGAGCAAGAGGGCTTGAGAATCCTGCAAAAGGATGATGGCAAACCAAACCAGATTCTTGAGAAGGGTCAAGATTGATTAAAGGTTTGCCCGCACAATTACGGATGTAACAAAGGAGAAAATGAGATGGCAACCACTCACTCTGCCACGTATAACGACACCGTCGTTAGGCAGTTTGCTATTGCCGCCGTCCTATGGGGCGTTGTGGGCATGGCAGTCGGCGTGTTGATCGCGTCGCAATTGGCTTGGCCGGAGTTGAACTTCGGTATTCCGTGGCTGACTTATGGTCGGCTGCGTCCTCTGCACACCAACGCGGTGATTTTCGCGTTTGGTGGCTGCACGTTGTTTGCGACGTCTTACCACGTTGTGCAACGTACCTGCCAGACTCGTCTGTTTGCAGGTCCCTTGGCTTCCTTCACCTTCTGGGGTTGGCAGCTGGTGATCGTCCTGGCTGCCTTGTCGCTGCCTCTGGGCTACACCTCGGGTAAAGAGTACGCTGAACTGGAATGGCCAATCGACATCCTGATCACCTTGGTCTGGGTTTCTTATGCCATCGTTTTCTTCGGTACCGTGGGTACTCGTAAGATCCGCCACATCTACGTGGCCAACTGGTTCTTCGGCGCGTTCATTCTGGCCGTGGCTTTGCTGCACGTGGTGAACAGTGCAGCCATTCCCGTTTTTGAGAATGGCCTCCTGTCGCCCAAGTCCTACTCTGTGTACGCTGGCGTGCAAGACGCCATGGTGCAATGGTGGTACGGCCACAATGCGGTGGGCTTCTTCCTGACCGCAGGCTTCCTGGGCATGATGTACTACTACATCCCCAAGCAAGCTGGCATGCCCGTGTACTCGTATCGTTTGTCGATCGTGCACTTCTGGGCCCTGATCTTCACCTACATGTGGGCGGGTCCTCACCACTTGCACTACACCGCCTTGCCTGACTGGACCCAGTCCGTTGGTATGGTGTTCTCGCTGATCCTGTTGGCACCATCTTGGGGCGGCATGATCAACGGCATCATGACCTTGTCTGGCGCTTGGTACAAGTTGCGTGACGATGCGATCCTGAAGTTCCTGATCGTGGCCCTGTCGTTCTACGGCATGTCCACCTTCGAAGGTCCGATGATGTCCATCAAGACCGTGAACTCCCTGTCGCACTACACCGACTGGACTGTGGGTCACGTGCACTCTGGCGCTTTGGGCTGGGTGGGCATGATCTCGATCGGTAGCTTGTACTACCTGATCCCTCGCATGTTCGGCCGTACCACGATGTACAGCGTGCCAGCGATTTCGCTGCACTTCTGGGCAGCCACCATCGGTATCGTTTTGTACATCGCCGCCATGTGGATTGCAGGCGTGATGCAAGGTCTGATGTGGCGTGCGGTCAACCCTGATGGCACCCTGGTGTACACCTTCGTTGAGAGCGTGAAGGCAACCTATCCCTTCTACGTCCTGCGTGTGGCCGGTGGTTTGTTGTACCTGGGCGGCATGATCCTGATGTTGTGGAACGTGGTGATGACAGCGACAGCTGGTCGCGCTACCACCACTCCGATCCCCGCACCTGCTGCAGCTTGATAAGGAGAACAAGATGGCTGACCATAACCACAAGCCTGCTGCGATCTCTCACGAACGCATTGAAACCAGCAACACCCTCATGATCGTCTTGATCCTGGTGGCGATTGCTTTCGGTGGCCTCGTTGAAATCGTGCCGCTGTTTTTCCAACACAGCACGACCAAACCAGTGGAGGGCTTGAAGCCTTACACCGCTTTGCAATTGGCCGGTCGTGACGTCTATCTGCGCGAAGGTTGCTACGGCTGCCACTCGCAAATGGTGCGTCCATTCCGTGCTGAAACGCTGCGTTACGGCCACTACTCGGTTGCTGGCGAATTCGTGTACGACCACCCCTTCCAATGGGGCTCCAAGCGTACCGGTCCTGACCTGCACCGCGTGGGCGGCAAGTACAGCGACGACTGGCATCGTGCTCACCTGATCAATCCTCGTGACGTTGTGCCTGAGTCCAACATGCCTGCATATCCTTGGTTGGAAACTGCCAAGGTCAATGCAGCCGGTGTGGGTCCTCGCATGGCTGCACTGAGCAAGGTGGGTGTGCCTTACACAGAGGCTGAGATCAAGGCTGCTGCCGATGAAGTCAAAGACAAGACTGAAATGGAAGCTCTGATCGCCTACCTGCAAGTGCTGGGTACCGCAGTCAAGTAAAGGAGTGACGCACATGGACATCAACGTGGCTCGAAGCATATTCACCGTGGTGTGTCTGTGCGTTTTCGTGGGCGTTTCGGTGTGGGCCTACTCCCGCCGTAACAAAGCCCGGTTCGAAGAGGCAGCGCGTCTGCCTCTTCAAGAAGATTGATTGGAGGCTCGCAAATGAGCGACTTCATTTCGAACGCCTGGTCACAATATGTGGTTGGGATCGTCGTGTTCGGTCTGGTTTACTGCGTGTTCGTGCTGCTGGTTGCGGCTCGTCACAAGGTGATCCGTGACGCACAGGGCAATATTGACAAGACCACCGGTCACGTCTGGGACGAAGACTTGCGTGAACTGAACAACCCTCTGCCTATGTGGTGGGTGGGCCTGTTCGTGATCACCATCGTGTTCGCAGTGGGCTACTTCGCCATGTACCCAGCTCTGGGCGCCAGCAAGGGCAGCCTGGGTTGGTCCAGCAAGGGCCAACTGGAAGCTGAAAACGCCAAGGCCAAGGCCGAGCAAGACAAGATTTTTGCCAAGTTCCAACCCATGAAGGTGGAAGACCTGGCCAAAGATCCTCAAGCTCATGCCATTGGTGAGCGTTTGTTCCTGAACAACTGCGCGGCTTGCCACGGCTCTGACGCCCGAGGCGCCAAGGGTTTCCCCAACTTGGCTGACAACGATTGGCTGTACGGTGGCGCTCCTGAGAAGATCATCGAAACCATCACCGATGGTCGTCGTGGTCAAATGCCTGTGATGGCTGCTGCTGTGGGTGGTCCTGAGGACGTCCGTAACGTGGCCAACTATGTTCTGAGCCTGTCGGGCGCCGGTCATAACTCCATCAAGGCCGAATTGGGTCGTGAGAAGTTCAAGGCCGCTTGCGCTGCTTGTCACGGTGCTGATGGCAAGGGCAACCAGGCTTTGGGCGCTCCCAACCTGTCCGACAAGACTTGGTTGCACGGCTTTGGCGAAGACGCCATCCTGGCCATGATCAACAACGGCAAGTTGAACGTGATGCCTGCTCAGAAGGAGCGTCTGTCTGCTGACCAGATCAAGCTGGTGGCGGCCTACGTTTGGGGCTTGTCTAACAACGCCACCAAGACCGCTCAAGCTCAGTAATCACTGAGGCCTGACGGCGTTCAAAGCGCGTGCTTGATGGGAGTCAAGGACGCGCTTTTGTTTTTTCCGCTCGTGGTCGCAAAGTGATACCCTGCAGGGTATTGATGCGACCAATGTTTTATATAGTGTGAACCAAATGAGCGATTCCACACCCAAGCCCGACTCAGGCAAACGAGTCATTCCCATCCAGCCGGAGGCACCGTCAGCAGCACAGAGGGAAGAACTGGTTTCTCTCTACAAAAAGACAGAAAAGATCTATCCACGCGAGGTGGTCGGCTGGTTCGTGAAATGGCGTTGGGTGCTGGTGTGGCTGACACAGATCGTGTTCTACGGTCTGCCCTGGCTGATGTGGGGTGAGCGGCAAGCGGTGTTGTTCGATCTCGGTACACGCCGGTTCTACATGTTCAATCTGGTCTTGTATCCCCAAGACTTCATCTACCTGACCGGCCTGCTGATCATCTCAGCGTATGGCTTGTTCCTGTTCACCGCCGTGGCCGGCCGGTTGTGGTGCGGTTACGCGTGTCCACAATCTGTTTACACCGAAATCTTCATGTGGATCGAACGCAAGTTCGAGGGCGACCGCATGAAGCGCATGAAGTTGGACAAGTCTGCTTGGAGCTTCGACAAGCTCTGGCGTAAGGCCGGCACGCAAGTCTCTTGGATTGCGGTGGCTTTGTGGACGGGTTTCACCTTCGTGGGCTATTTCACGCCCATTCGTACCCTGATTCAAGAAGTCGCAAGCTTTGGACTGGGCCCGTGGGAAACCTTCTGGTGTTTGTTCTACGGTTTTGCTACTTACGGCAATGCAGGCTATATGCGTGAGCAAGTCTGCAAATACATGTGCCCCTACGCTCGTTTCCAGAGCGCCATGTTCGACCGTGACACCCTGATCGTGACGTATGACGCCAAGCGTGGCGAACCTCGCGGTGCCAAGTCTAAAAAGGCGGATGCTCAAGCGGGCGTGAAGGGCGACTGTGTGGATTGCACCTTGTG
Organism: Aquabacterium sp.; assembly: GCA_046299355.1. GTDB lineage: Bacteria > Pseudomonadota > Gammaproteobacteria > Burkholderiales > Burkholderiaceae_C > Aquabacterium. The sequence goes on from JBKBIO010000007.1 coordinate 105,745, forward strand.
TGTGCAGGTGTGCCCCACAGGCATCGACATCCGCAAGGGGTTGCAATATGAGTGCATTGGGTGTGGTGCTTGTATCGACGTCTGCGATACCGTGATGGACAAGGTGGGCTCGCCTCGCGGTTTGATTCGCTATGCCACCTTGAATGCCCTCGACAACGGTTGGGGACGTAAGGAGATGTTCCGACGCGTCGCGCGCCCACGTGTGTTGATCTACACGGGCATTCTGGTCGTCGTGGTCGTGGCGTTCATGAGCAGCCTGTTGACACGGACACCGTTCAAAGTGGACATTGTTCGCGACCGCGGAGCCCTTGCTCGCGTCGTGGAAGACGGCTTTGTGGAAAATGTCTACCGTGTACAACTGATGAACGCGAGCGAGCAGCCGCAGCGTTATCGGATTGGCGTTGAACAGTTGGCGCAGTCATCCGTGCAGGGTGGCGACGAGGTTCTGTTGGGCCCAGCCGAGGCGCGTTGGGTTCCTGTTTCCGTGCGCATACCGCCTGAGGTGGCCTATCGGATGGGCAGCGGCGCACATCAAGTCACCATGGTCGTCGAGCAATTGCGTACGGCGGACCAGGCTCAAATTGATCTCCGTGAACACACCACGTTCATGGTTCCAAGGTAAAGAAAGTCTCTATGTCTACACAAATGAATCAATCCGAAGTGCAGGACGATACGGTCTCGCGTCCTCCCTGGTACAAGCTGCCCATCGTCTGGATGGTGATTGGCGGCCCATTGCTGGTGGTGATCGCCTCCTTGATCACTGTGGGTATCGCGGTCAAGAACGTAGATCCTGTTCTGGATACCTCTGCCAAAAACGTGCAGCCCGACCAAATGCCTGCCGTCAAGGCACGTAATCACGCTGCGGAACCCGGTTATCAGCCAGCAGAGCGCTAATCGCCAAGGAAATACCCCTCATCTTGGGGTATTTCCTCAAGCATAGAACGCGCAACGGTAGGAATATGTGTCTGTCACCTCTTATGACAGGAGCAAACGATGTCTTCTCGTGCTGTTCATGCTGCTCAGATTTTGTGGCCGGCGTTTTTGATCGCCGGCATACTCGAGATGGTGGTGTTCGCCTGGGTTGATCCCGCAACCATCAGCTTCGGGTCTCTTGAGCTTGAAAACAAAGCCGTTTACACGATTGCGTTCTTTGTCTTCTGGGGCTTGGTGGCATTGGCTGCAGAAATCAGCCACTGGATGATGAAGGCAGGCGGTCATGGCGATGGGTCTTTGGTCGCAGAGGCCAAGGCAATTCGCCGGCACGAGCGTCGTCAGCACAGACACCACAGCCGTTCCATTGCTTGATCTAACTCTCGCCACGCCATAAAAAAACCCGCCTGAATCAGGCGGGTTTTTCGTTTCAGCGCAGTGTTTCAGCAGCGAACGCTGTTCACCAAGGCCTTCAAGCCAGCTTCGTCGGTGATGCGAATGTCGCGTTGTTTGACTTCCAGCAGGCCTTCCTCCTGGAATTTCGAGAACGTGCGGCTCACGGTTTCGAGTTTCAAGCCCAGGTAGCTGCCAATTTCTTCGCGTGTCATGCGCAGCACCAGTGCGGAAGACGAGAAGCCTCGCGCGTGCAAACGTTGGGTCAAGTTCAGCAGGAAAGCGGCCAAACGTTCTTCGGCGCGCATGCTGCCCAACAGCAACATCACACCATGATCGCGCACGATTTCGCGGCTCATGATCTTGTGAAATTGGTGCTGCAGGTCAGAGAACTCGCGAGACAACTCTTCCAGCTGGCTGTACGGAATCACGCAAACTTGCGAATCTTCTAGCGCGATGGCATCGCAAGCGTGACGGTCGGTGCTGATGCCGTCCAGGCCGATCAACTCACCGGCCATTTGGAAGCCGGTGACTTGATCACGGCCATCTTCTGCGGAAATGCGTGTTTTGAAAAAGCCCGTGCGCACTGCATACACAGAGCGGAAGGGGTCGCCCGTGTGGAACAAGGCATCGCCGCGCTTGACGGTCTTGCGTGTGGCGACCAGCGTGTCTAGATGATGCAGTTGGGGTTGTGATAAGCCGACGGGCAAACACAACTCACGGAGGTTGCAGCTGGAGCACGCAACCTTGAATGCCTCGTACTTCAGGGCGTTACCATGATTCGGGCACTGGGCGCCCTTGGTGTCATCACAAGAAGCGGAAGCAATGGGGATAGAACTGTTCAACATGAGGAACCTCAAAGGTTGCACGGATTGTTGCCATTCCTCTGGCAATGACCTTGAGCTAGATCAACCCTGCAGGGTGCGAGTTTGGCACAGTCCTGCGAATGAGTGAATCCGTTCTAGTTTCTGGGGCCCCATCTTCGGCCCCACATATTTCTCCGGACATCCTGGCACGACTGGATGTGGCGGGGCCGCGATACACGTCCTACCCGACGGCAGATCGCTTCGTGGAGGCTTTTGGACCGGCGCAATACAATCAGGCCCTGTCGCAGCGGTCTGAGGGCTTGGCTGGCGGATCGGCCACGCCACTGTCGGTTTATGTGCACATTCCGTTTTGTGAATCGCTCTGTTATTACTGCGCCTGCAACAAGATCATCACGAAGCACCACGATCGCGCCCAAGCCTATTTGAAGGCATTGGAAACCGAAATCGAGTTGGTGATCGAGAAAGTGGGGCGCGGTCAGCTGGTGTCCCAATTGCACTTGGGCGGTGGCAGTCCTACCTTCTTGTCTGACGATGAGTTGGAGCATCTGCTGGGCTTGCTGCAAATCGCATTTCGTTTTGTGCCCGGCGGCGAATACGCCATTGAAGTGGATCCCCGCACCATTGATGCGCAACGACTCAAGCGCTTGGCCGCCATTGGCTTCAACCGCTTGAGCTTTGGCGTACAAGACTTTGACCCGGCCGTGCAGCAGGCGGTGCACCGTGTGCAGCCTTTTGAGCAAGTGGCGCAATTGATGGCAGCAGCTCGGGCAGAGGGGTTCACGTCCATCAACATGGACCTGATCTACGGTCTGCCGAACCAATCGCTGACCAGTTTCCGCAGAACCTTGGAGCAAGTGCTCGAGATCAAACCCGATCGCGTCGCACTGTACGCCTACGCGCACTTGCCGCAGCGCTTCAAGCCGCAACGTCGCATCGATGCAGCGGCGCTGCCGAAGGCGGCTGACAAGATCGGCATGTTGTCCATGGCCATCGACACCCTGGGTGGTTCAGGCTATGACTACATCGGCATGGATCATTTCGCGTTGCATGATGACAGCCTGAGCGTGGCCAAGCGCCAAGGGCGACTGCATCGTAACTTCCAGGGCTACAGCACTTATCCGGACTGTGACCTGATCGCCTTGGGCGTCTCGGCCATTGGTCGAGTAGGGCCGCACTACAGCCAGAACGCCAAGACGCTGGATGAGTATTACGATTCGCTCAAGCGTCGCGAGTTGCCCATCGTCCGCGGACTGACCCTGAGTCGAGATGACTTGGTTCGTCGTGCGGTGATCATGGCCATCATGTGCCAGGGGCGTGTTGATTTCGAGTCGATTGAATTGGCATACCTGGTCGATTTCAAGCAATACTTCGCGGCCGAATTGCGTCAACTGGAACCGCTCGTCGAGTCGGGGTTGGTGCAACTGGAGAGCGATGGTGTGCGTGTTACCGATTTGGGTTGGTACTTTGTCCGTGCCATCGCCATGGTGTTTGATCGCTACCTGCAAGCCGATCGAACCGTCGAGCGCTTCTCTCGCATCATCTGATCCATCATTTGTCGCACCAGGCCGGGAGGGGTTGTGCTGTCCGGCCTGTTGACCACTGCCTTTCTGATGGGCCTATCTGGCGCGCCTCACTGCGCCACGATGTGTGGCATGCCCTGCGCGGCAGCACTCCAGCGTCGCATCCCCATGTCGGCCTTGTTGGGTCGTTGGGTGAGTTATGCCTTGTTGGGTGCCATCGCGGCGAGTTCGGCAGGGTGGGTATCCGCATGGGGCCGTGAAGTGGCCATGTTCAAGCCCGTATGGCTCATGGCGCAATTCGCTGCGGTGATGTTGGGCCTGTGGATGGCATGGGCAGGGCGCGTGCCCGCCAAACTCGAGCAGGTGGGTGTCCAGTCTTACCACCGATTGAAACAACGTTTGGGCCACACCCAAGCGGGTTTGGTGCCGACCTTGACCGTCGGGGTGCCGTTCTTGGCCGGCATGCTTTGGGGTGCAGTGCCCTGTGGTCTGCTGTACGGCGCTTTGATGGTGGCGGCTTTGGCGCCCGATGCGCTGTCCGGCGCAGGAGTCATGACGGCGTTCGCGCTGCCCAGTGCAGTGGGTGTTTGGTTGGCGCCACAACTGCTGGCCAAGCTCAAAAACGGGCCTTGGGGCGATCCTCGTTGGGCCATTCGTTTGGCTGGGGCGATGCTGGCCGCGATGGCTGCGTGGGGCTTGGTGCACCATTTGTATGCACAGTGGCAAGCTTGGTGTGGCTAATTTGAGTCAACTTGAATTCAAAACGGGTGGGAATATTGGCGTTACTGACCCGATGCCATCAGGTTTATTCGGATGATATTGGTAACCCCTGGCGTAGAATGATTTCCGGCGTTGCCGATATCCATGGCAACGCAGTTTTACGGAAACGCCAAACGCGGAGACCAAAGTCATGTATCAGCACATCAAAGTGCCCGAAGGCGGGCAGAAGATCACGGTGAACCCGGACTTCTCGCTCAATGTCCCGAACAACCCCATCATTCCTTACATCGAAGGTGACGGCACCGGTTTTGACATCACGCCCGTGATGATCAAGGTCGTGGATGCCGCGGTGGCCAAGTCTTATGGCGGCCAGCGCAAGATTCACTGGATGGAGATTTACGCCGGCGAGAAATCCACCCGCGTCTATGGTCCAGATGTTTGGTTGCCTGAGGAGACCTTGCAGGTCCTCAAGGACTACGTCGTGTCGATCAAGGGCCCGCTGACCACGCCCGTAGGCGGTGGTATTCGCTCCTTGAACGTGGCGCTGCGCCAAGAGCTGGATTTGTACGTCTGCTTGCGTCCCGTGCGTTACTTCGATGGTGTGCCTTCTCCTGTCAAAGAGCCAGAGAAGACAGACATGGTGATCTTCCGTGAAAACTCGGAAGATATTTACGCCGGTATTGAATTTGAAGCGCAAAGCGACAAGGCCAAGAAACTGATCACCTTCCTCCAAACTGAATTTGGTGTGAAGAAGATTCGTTTCCCTGAAACCTCCGGTATTGGTATCAAGCCCGTGTCGAAGGAAGGCACCGAGCGCCTGGTTCGCAAGGCACTGCAATACGCCATCGACAACGACAAGCCGAGCGTGACCTTGGTTCACAAGGGCAACATCATGAAGTACACCGAAGGTGGCTTCCGTGACTGGGGCTATGCCTTGGCGCAAAACGAGTTCGGCGCCGAGTTGATCGACGGTGGCCCATGGTGCCAGTTCAAGAACCCCAAGACGGGTAAGAACATCATCGTCAAGGACGCCATCGCCGATGCGTTCTTGCAGCAGATTCTGTTGCGTCCAGCCGAGTACAGCGTGATTGCCACCCTGAACTTGAACGGCGACTACATCTCCGATGCGCTGGCTGCGCAAGTCGGTGGTATCGGTATCGCACCAGGCGCCAACTTGTCGGACTCGGTTGCCATGTTCGAAGCCACCCACGGTACCGCACCGAAGTACGCTGGCAAGGACTACGTGAACCCCGGTTCCGAAATTCTGTCTGCAGAAATGATGCTGCGTCACATGGGCTGGTTCGAGGCTGCGGATCTGATCATCAGCTCGATGAGCAAGTCCATCTTGAGCAAGAAGGTCACGTACGACTTCGCTCGCCTGCTCGAAGGCGCGACACAGGTGTCCTGCTCTGGTTTCGGTCAGGTGATGATCGACCACATGTAAGCAGAAGCGGACGGGGCCTCTTCAGGAGGTCTGTCTGCATCGCATGTCTTGGGGCATGCTCTCCCGTCGAGAGCATGCCACCATGAAAAAAGCCCGCTGATGCGGGCTTTTTGTTTTGGCGCTGTGCCAGGGATCAGTGTTGCAGGCTCGAGCCCGATGCCACGTGATCGCGGAAATGCATGTCACTCAGGGCATCTGGTGTGGCCTCGGCAGCGCCGGCCTCATCGATGGGCTGAATGTTTTGGGCCAACATGCCTTTCGGGCCAGCGACCAATTCGTATGACACCTTGGAGCCCTGCTTCAGGGTGCGAAAGCCGTCCATTTGGATGGCTGAAAAATGCGCGAAGACATCACCGCCGCCTTGGTCTGGTTCAATGAATCCGAACCCCTTGGCGTCGTTAAACCATTTGACAGTGCCGGTGGCCATACTGTCCCTCCTGTATGTGAATTTATGCACATTTTCGGAGGGGGTTTTCTATGTGTCAAGCGTACTACTGCCCATTTCGGGTACCCCACCCCCTAGTATTTGTTTCACATTGCAAAAAAATTGTGCATTGCACAACACTCTCGAGAAAGTCCAAGGGAAACACCTTAGGCATCTCTCGGTGTCAAGCGCTCATTGCGAAGAAAAGTTCTGTTGTTGCCGTGAATATCAAACCCTTGATATCGACTTGGACACCCCAAGATGTCATGACACGAGCAAAGGGCCTCTCGTAGAATCATTTTCATGACGAATCGGTTACAGCAGTCGATGGCATCCAAGCCTTCTGCCCCCCATGAGGATGGGCAGGGGGCGGCTGTCGTCGAACAACAAAAACTGGCGGTCGAACCGCCGAAGCTCTTTCAAGTGGTCATGTTGAACGACGATTTCACGCCAATGGAGTTTGTCGTTCTGGTGTTGCAGGAATATTTCCGTCACGATATCGAGACAGCGACACAAATCATGCTCAAAATCCACCACGAGGGTCGTGGTGTGTGCGGGGTCTATACCAAAGACGTCGCGGCCACTAAGGTCGAACTCGTTCTTGCCGCCGCCCGGCGCGCCGGGCATCCCCTGCAGTGCATTCTGGAGACCGCATGATTGCGCAAGAGTTGGAAGTGAGTTTGCACATGGCCTTCGTCGAGGCCCGTCAGCAACGTCACGAGTTCATTACCGTTGAACACTTGTTGCTGGCCTTGATTGACAACCCCTCTGCTTCCGAGGTGTTGAAAGCCTGTGCTGCCAATCTGGATGAACTGCGAAAGAACCTCGACCAGTTCGTGCGTGACAACACGCCGACAGTCGGTGGGACCGACGAGGTCGATACGCAGCCGACGCTGGGTTTCCAGCGCGTGATCCAGCGAGCGATCATGCATGTCCAGTCGTCTGGCAGTGGCAAGAAAGAGGTCACCGGCGCCAATGTGCTGGTTGCCATCTTTGGTGAGAAAGACTCTCACGCGGTGTACTACCTGCATCAACAAGGCGTGACCCGCCTGGATGTGGTGAATTACATCGCTCACGGCATTCGCAAGGCCGATCCACCCGAATCTGCCAAGTCTTCTCCCGAATCCAGCCAGAACGAGCCGGAGAAGGAAGAAGCCGAAGGCAAAGCCTCGCCGCTGGAGCAGTACACCCAAAACCTCAACCAGTTGGCTCGCGAGGGCAAGATCGATCCGCTAATCGGTCGCGACACCGAGGTCGAGCGTGTGATCCAGGTCTTGTGCCGTCGCCGCAAGAACAACCCGCTGCTGGTGGGTGAAGCCGGTGTGGGTAAGACCGCGATTGCCGAAGGCTTGGCATGGCGCATCACCCAAAAGGATGTGCCCGATGTGTTGTCGGATGCAGAGGTTTACGCCTTGGACATGGGTGCCTTGCTGGCCGGTACCAAGTACCGTGGCGACTTCGAACAGCGTCTGAAGGCCGTCATCAAGCAGCTCAAGGAGCAAGACGGCGCCATTCTGTTCATTGACGAGATCCACACCCTGATCGGTGCGGGCGCGGCCTCTGGTGGCACATTGGATGCGTCCAATTTGCTCAAGCCTGCGCTCAGCTCTGGTCAGCTCAAGTGCATCGGTGCGACCACCTTCACCGAATTCCGTGGCATCTTCGAGAAGGATGCCGCCTTGTCTCGCCGCTTCCAGAAGGTCGAAGTGGTCGAGCCATCGGTTGAGCAAACCATCGAAATCCTCAAGGGTCTGAAGTCGCGCTTTGAAGAGCATCACAGCGTCAAGTACGCCGTGGGCGCCTTGCAAGCGGCCGCGGAGTTGTCTGCCAAGTTCATCAACGACCGTCATTTGCCTGACAAGGCCATTGACGTGATTGACGAGGCGGGCGCCGCACAACGCATCCTGCCCAAGAGCAAGCAGAAGAAGACCATCACCCGCGCCGAGGTGGAAGAAATCGTGGCCAAGATTGCCCGCATTCCTTCCACCAGCGTGAGCAGCGATGATCGTTCCAAGCTCAAGACCTTGGACCGCGACCTCAAGAGCGTGGTTTTTGGTCAGGATCTGGCCATCGATGCCTTGGCGGCCGCCATCAAGATGGCGCGTTCGGGCCTGGGCAAGCCAGACAAGCCGATCGGCTCCTTCTTGTTCAGCGGCCCCACCGGCGTGGGCAAAACCGAGGTGGCCAAGCAACTGGCTTACATCTTGGGCATTGAGCTGATTCGCTTTGACATGTCGGAGTACATGGAGCGACACGCGGTGAGCCGTTTGATCGGTGCGCCTCCTGGCTACGTGGGCTTTGACCAAGGCGGGCTGCTGACCGAAGCGATTTCCAAGAAGCCGCATGCCGTGCTGCTGCTGGATGAAATTGAAAAGGCACACCCTGATGTGTTCAACATCCTGCTGCAGGTGATGGACCACGGCACCCTGACGGACAACAACGGTCGCAAGACCGATTTCCGCAACGTCGTCATCATCATGACCACCAATGCAGGTGCGGAGACCTTGCAGAAGTCGACCATTGGCTTCACCACTCAGCGTGAGATGGGCGATGAAATGGCCGACATCAAGCGTGCTTTCACGCCCGAGTTCCGCAACCGTCTCGACGCCATTGTGGGCTTCAAGCCGCTGGACGAAGAAATCATCCTGCGTGTGGTCGACAAGTTCTTGCTGCAACTGGAAAGCCAGCTCGCCGAGAAGAAGGTGGAAGTCACCTTCACCGACGCGCTGCGCCGCCACCTGGCACGCAAGGGCTTCGACCCACTCATGGGCGCACGCCCCATGCAGCGTCTGATTCAGGACACCATCCGTCGCGCTTTGGCTGACGAGTTGTTGTTCGGCAGTCTGGTCGATGGTGGTCGTCTGACGGTCGATATGGTCGACAACGCAGCTGGCGAACCCGAAGTGAAGCTGGACATCCAGCCGAACAAGAAGGACAAGGCCAAGCCAGAAGCCGCGACAGCGGAGTGATCGGATCAGGTGGGTTGGCTTGCTGGCTCATACCCGCTGAGTGCCCCAAACAAAATGCCGGACGCTGTCCGGCATTTTTCATGGTGAGGCCAAGCGGCGAAGGACTTGAAGTCTCAGTGCGTTTGCGGTGGGTTCAAGGCACCATGGCGATGCGATGGAAGCCATCGGCTTGCCAACGCAGCACCTCGGCCCTCGGGTGACCGTGGTCCAGATCCCAGTCACTCAAGACATGGCGAATGCCGCCTGTGGGGCCAAAAGGCTGGCTTTGTGGGTGATGGGTATGCCCGTGGATCAGAATGGGGCTTTGCGCGGCCTGCATCCACGCTCCTGCGGCTTCTTCATCCACATCGGCCCACGACATAGGGCCTTGCTGTTTTTGGTGGGCCTGACTGGCTTGGCGCATTTGCTCGGCCACGGCTTGTCGCACCGCCAATGGCTTACTCAAAAAGTCCTGCTGCCAGGCGGTTTGCCTCACCATGGCTCTGAAGGGTAAATAGGCCGTGTCAGCCAGGCACAGTTCGTCGCCATGCATCAGCAAGGCGCGCTGCCCGAATGCGCTCAACACCGTCGGGTCAGCCAAGGCCTGTGCGCGGCAGTCGTCCAGCAGGGCTTGGCCAACCAGGAAATCGCGGTTGCCGACCATGATGCCCAAATGCAGTCGCTCGCCTGCTTGTCTCAGGGCTTGCACGCAGCTTTGCTCGTAGGGGGCGCTGCGGTGGTCGTCACCGATCCAGGCCTCGAACAGATCGCCCAGAATCAACACGGCGTCTGCTGTGGTCGTGGCAAGGTACTGCATCCACCGGTGTGTGGTGGCGGGCAGGCTGGGATCCAGGTGAATGTCAGAGATGAAATCAATACACCGCCACGAGGGCGGTGCATTCAGGGATCCAGCTTGTGCAGGGAAGGGGGGCTTCCCTGTCAATTTAGACTTCCTTGGCGGAGATGATCACGATGTCTTCTTTTGGCACATCGTCATGGAAGCCTTGGCGGCCGGTCTTGGCCTTTTCCATTTCATCCACCACTTCAGTGCCGGCAACGACCTTACCGAACACGGCATAGCCCCAGCCGTTGGCTGTTTCGGACTTGAAGTTCAGGAAGTCGTTGTTGACGGTGTTGATGAAGAACTGGGCGCTGGCCGAGTGGGGCGCGCTGGTGCGAGCCATGGCCAGGGTGTAGCGCTCGTTCTTCAAGCCGTTGTTGGCTTCGTTTTGAATGGGCTCTTTGGTGGGCTTTTGCTTCAGGCCGGGCTCGAAGCCGCCGCCTTGAACCATGAAGCCCTTGATGACGCGGTGGAAGATGGTGCCGTTGTAATGGCCCGAGTTCACATAGTCCAAGAAGTTGGCCACGGTGACGGGGGCCTTGGTGTCGTCCAGCTCGATGCGGATGACGCCAGCGGAGGTGGTCATTTCGACGGTTTTGGTCATGTTATTTCTCGATGGTCACGTGTTTGATGACGACGGGCTGCACGGGGACATCACCGTGCATGCCGCGTTGGCCGGTTTCGACCTTACGGATTTTGTCAACGACATCCATGCCTTGGGTGACTTTGCCGAACACAGCGTAGCCGTTGCCGTCCGGCGAGCGGGCGGCGTCCAGGAAGCCATTGTCCTTCACATTGATGAAGAACTGCGAGGTGGCGGAGTCAGGGATGTTGGTGCGTGCCATGGCAATGGTGCCGCGCACATTGCTCAGGCCGTTGCGGCTTTCCAGAGGGATGGGCGCGCGGGTGGGTTTTTGCACCATGTCGGGAGTGAAGCCGCCACCTTGGATCATGAAACCATCGATCACGCGGTGGAAGATGGTGCCGTTGTAATGGCCGCTTTTGGCGTATTCCAGAAAGTTCGCCACCGACTTAGGAGCCTTTGCAGCATCCAGTTGCAAAACGATGTCGCCTTGGTTGGTGGTGATTTTCACGGTCTGAGCCCAGGCCTGAACGTGCCCGAACATGGCGGCTGCCGCTACCAGAGAAGCCAGAGCCCATTTCGCTGCAGGCTTGTTTTGACGGATCATCCGATCACTCCTTCGTAAAAGATTTTCCAGAGGCCACCCTCTTTGCCCCAGTATTGACGCTTGACCGAGCCAACCCGTTGACCGTCAGCCACTTCGCCGAAAGTCACCACGAGCAACTCGCTCTTGTCTTTCCAGCTCAAGATGGCCAAGTCCTTGAGTTGAACACCTTTGGCGCGTTGTTGGCCCACTTCGCGAGTGACAGCGGCTTTCCATTGGGCGTAATCGTAGGCACCGTTGGAGAACTGCGGCGAATAGAAGGACAGCAAACGATTAACGTCGCCACTGGCACGTGCCATGCGCCAGCCTTCAATCAGGTTGGCCACGCTGCGGCGGTCTTGCTCATTGATGGCGGGGTTCACCCATTTTATGGATTGGGTGATGACGACCGGCGTGGATCGGGGTTGAACACGATCCATGATGCTTTGCAGCTCAGGGTTGGCCAAGGCCACGCAGCCGTCGGTGCTGTTGGGGCTGCGAGCGTAGCTGTCACTGGGCACACCATGCAACCAGATGCCACTGCCGGTGCGGCCTTGGCGTCGATCGTATTCATTGGGGTAGTTCAGCAACAGGGCGCCTGAGCCGTAAAAGTCGGTCAGTTGGCGGCCTTCCAGGCGACTGGTGATGTAGTACACGCCCAGCGGTGTGCGCTGATCGCCTTCCACGCTTTTTTCAATACCCAGGCGGCCCACCGATGCGTAGTGATCGGCCACCAGTTGCAGGCCCTTGGGGCCGTTTTCAAACAGGTAGAGACGCGAGCGGCTCGCATCCACCGCAATGGCGTGGCGGGTGCTGGCGGGCAGTTGGATGAACTGTGCGGGCACCAAGCCGGCCGGTGGCTTTTGCAGCGAGGCCTGTTGACGCCGCTGGGCCTCTGTGCGCAGTTGTTCCAATTTGTTGGGGGCTTGAGATGCCAATTCAGTTGGCACGGCTCCCATGGCGCCAATCTTGCCCAAACGTGCACTCAGCAAATCAGCATAGACCAGCTGAGCCAGATGGAAAGTGGGAATGTCTTCCACCAGCTTTTGGGCCAAAGGCAAGGCTTGTCGGGACTGTCCTGCTGCAATCAACTTGTAGATTTCTAACAGGCGGCTCTCTGCCGCCGCTTGCTGTTTGCTCGCTGCAGGCGAGGGGATGCTGTTGTCGGTGACGGCGGGGCCCACACGGCCCCGGTCGGGCTGCGCCCAAGCCACAGGCAGCAGGGCGCCGGCAGTGAGGCTGGCCGCCAAGAATCGAATCAGACCTTGCTTCATCGGGTATCGCATGCCGATCATCAAGAGCCAGCGCTTTCCTTCACGATGACCCAATTGCCGCCTTGGCGGACCATCTCCAGTTGTTTGCTACCGCCGATGTTCAGGCCGTCAGCACGATAGTCTTGGCGGAACGAGGCCGTGGCCTTGTTGCCGTTGACGTCAATCCTCAGATTCGAAATCTTGATCGAGATGTTGCGCTTGCCCATGATCCGGGCGCGGCGTTCTTCTTCCCACGCTTTACGCGGCTTGCCGGCGCTGAAATCGCGGCCATAGGCGGCAAAGTAGCCCTTCATGTCCTTGTTGGACCAGGCATTGCTCCAGCGGCGAATCGATGCTTCCACATCTTTTTCGCGGCCAGCGCTGACCTCGGCCTTGGGTTCAGGCTTGGGCTCGGGTGCCGCTGCCACCACCTTGGCGGGTGCGGGTGCTGGGGTCACGATGGGTGCTGGTGGGGGCGCAACAGGTGCAGGCGCTGCTGCCACGGGCTTCGGTGCGGGCGCAGGTGCTGGAACGGGGGCAGGAGCAGGTGCCACCGGTGCAGGCGTCGGCGCTGCAGCGACCACGGTGGGCGCAGGGCGTGTCACAGGGGCGCCTTGTCCTGCAGCAGCCAACATGCTGTTGCGCTCACGTGGGAACAGGTCCTTGATCATGGCCAGCTTGGGCGCGGCATTCGACTTGGTGTCGATCTGCAGGGCCTTGGAATAAGCCTGGCTGGCCAACTTGGCGTAGACGTCGCCCAGATTCTCGTAAGCGGTGGAGTAGCTGGGGTTGGTGCGAATCGCCATTTCGAGGGCGCTGCGCGACTTTTCATACTGACCCTGCTGGGCGTACAACACAGCCAGGTTGTTGAAGGGCTCAGGCAGCTCTGGGTAGTCTTCCGTCAGTTTGACGAACACGGTGATGGCCTCAGACGTACGACCCGCTTGCGACAGGCTGATGCCCTTGAGGAATCGCATCATCGGATCCTTGGGGCGAGCAGCCAAATACTGATCGGCTTTTTGCAAAGCTTCGGGATTTTTGCCGGCAGCCAAGAGTTTTTGCACGTCCGCAATATCGTCTGCGAATACAGTCGCGGTGCTCATGGTCAGAGCGGCTGCAACGAGGATTTTTGCAGCACGACTCACGATGCGTGGTCCTGCGAAAGGCGAGATCGATGGCATGGAAGGATAGGTCCGATGAGTGGGGTTGCAGGGCGTCACAGGCGCGGCCCGGTATACTCGATCAAATTGTATCTGAGCGGTCTGGGCCAGCCACCTCTGTGCTTACCCGACATGGCCGACAGGATCGTGCTGTGTTGCAAGAGTGTCTTGTTTGCGCCTCGTTAGCCCCCGATTCCCATGAGTTTGCGTTTATTTAATAGCCTTTCCGGACAACTTGAGTCCTTCGTGCCTCTGGTGCCCGGCCAGGTTGGTATGTATGTCTGCGGCATGACCATCTATGACTACTGTCACGTGGGCCATGCGCGCATGATGATGTCGTTCGATGTGGTTCAGCGCTGGTTGAAAGCGTCTGGCTTCAAGGTCAAGTACGTTCGCAACATCACCGACATCGACGACAAGATCATTCGCCGTGCGGTGGAGCGTGGCATCACCATCCGTCAACTGACGGACGAGATGACGCAAGCCATGCATGCTGACATTGGCGCCTTGGGCATTGAAAAGCCAGATCACGAGCCGCGTGCAACGGAATACGTGCCACACATGCTCGACATGATCAGCAAGCTCGAATCGCGTGGCTTGGCCTACCGCGCCACCAATGGTGACGTGAACTATGCCGTGCGCAAGTTCGATGGCTATGGCAAGTTGTCTGGCAAGTCGCTTGATCAACTGCGTGCAGGCGAGCGCGTGGCGGTGGACGATGGCAAGCAAGATCCGCTGGACTTCGTCTTGTGGAAGTCGGCCAAGCCTGAAGAGCCCGCCGATGCCAAGTACGAATCCGCCTTTGGCGCGGGCCGCCCAGGTTGGCACATTGAGTGCTCGGCCATGAGCTGTGCGCTGCTGGGTGAACACTTTGACATCCACGGCGGTGGCTTGGACTTGCAGTTCCCCCACCACGAAAACGAAATCGCGCAAAGCGAAGGCGCCACGGGCCAGAAGTTTGTCAACTACTGGATGCACAACGGCTTCCTGAACGTCGACAACGAAAAGATGTCCAAGTCTTTGGGCAACTTCTTCACCATCCGTGATGTGCTCAAGAGCTACGACGGTGAAACCGTTCGCTACTTCATGTTGCGCGTGCACTATCGCAGCCCGTTCAACTACAGCGATGCGGGCTTGGATGATGCCAAGCAAGGCTTGCGTCGTTTGTATACGGCGCTCGACGGTGTGGACCTGAGCGGCGTCGACACCCAGACCATTGATTGGACCCAAGACCACGCGGCACGTTTCAAGGCCGCGATGGACGAAGACTTCAACACGCCGATTGCCGTGTCGATCCTGTTTGAGTTGGCTGCTGAGGTCAACCGCACACGGTCTGTGGCGCATGCGGCCTTGCTGAAAGGCTTGGCCGGTGTGCTTGGCTTGTTGCAACAAGAGCCCAAGGCTTATCTGCAAGGCGGTGCGGGTGGTGACACCGACGTGGCTGCCATTGATGCCGCCATTGCTGCGCGTGCAGAAGCCAAAGCGGCCAAGAATTTTGCCGAAGCCGACCGCATTCGTCAGGAGTTGCTCAGCCAGGGTATCGTGCTGAAAGACGGCCCCCAGGGTACAACGTGGGTGAAGGCGTGAAGGCTCGGCTCGATTCGATGACAGAAACCTTGCCAGAGGCCCTGGCAGGCTCGGACACCCGCATCACGCCGCCGTTTTGGGATGAGGCGTGCAAGCACCTCTCCAAGCGTGACCGTGTCATGCGCAAGCTCATTGCCGAGCAGGCCGAAGCGCGTCTGTACAGCCGCCGCGACCCCTTCACTACGCTGGCGCGTTCGGTGGTGGGGCAACAGGTGTCTGTCAAAGCTGCAACGGCCGTGTGGGAGCGCCTGGTGGCCTTGTGCGGTACCGACCCGCAAGACACGCGTGCGCCCTTGTCACTGGACGCGGCTGTGGCCCTGACCAAAGACCAGCTCAAGGGCATTGGCTTGTCGGCGCGCAAGGTTGAATACGTTCAAGACTTGGCGCTGCACTTCCATGAAGGCAAGGTCCATGTCGCCCAGTGGGAAGGCATGGATGACGAGGCCATCATCGAAGAGCTGATCGACATCCGAGGCATTGGCCGCTGGACGGCCGAGATGTTCTTGATCTTTCACCTGATGCGTCCTAATGTGTTGCCACTGGATGACGCCGGTTTGATCAAAGCCATCAGTCAAAATTACTTCAGCGGAGAACCTGTGTCCCGTGCCGAGGCACGAGATATCGCGGAGGCCTGGGCGCCTTACCGCACCGTCGGCACCTGGTATCTGTGGCGCAGTCTGGACCCCCAGACCGCATCCTGATCCTGCCGGCCAGATACAAGGAATATTGCGATGAGCAAGCGACATTTTCTGGAGTTTGAGCTGCCGATTGCCGAGCTCGAATCCAAAATCGAAGAACTGCGTTACGTGCAGAGTGAATCTGCGGTCGACATCTCGGAAGAAATCGACCGACTGAGCAAGAAGAGCCTGCAACTCACCAAGGACATCTACGCCAATTTGTCGCCTTGGCAGGTCACGCAAATTGCGCGTCACCCCCAACGCCCTTACACCCTGGACTACGTCAACGAGTTGTTCACCGACTTCCAGGAAATGCACGGTGATCGCCATTTCTCGGATGACCAGTCCATCGTCGGTGGTTTGGCTCGCTTCAACGGCCAGCCCTGCATGGTGATTGGCCACCAAAAGGGTCGCGACACCAAAGAGCGCGCCATGCGTAACTTCGGCATGTCTCGCCCCGAAGGCTATCGCAAGGCCTTGCGTTTGATGCAAACGGCTGAGAAGTTTGGCCTGCCCGTGTTCACCTTTGTCGACACGCCCGGCGCCTATCCCGGCATCGGTGCGGAAGAGCGCAACCAGTCTGAAGCGATTGGTCGCAACATCTTCGAAATGGCTCGCCTGGAAGTGCCCATCATTGCCACCATCATTGGTGAAGGTGGCTCGGGCGGTGCTTTGGCCATCAGCGTGGCCGATCAGGTGTTGATGCTGCAGTTCTCGGTGTACTCTGTGATCTCGCCCGAAGGTTGCGCCTCCATTCTGTGGAAGACCGCTGATCGCGCATCAGATGCCGCCGAGGCCTTGGGCATCACGGCCCATCGTTTGAAGGCCTTGGGCCTGATCGACAAGATCATCAACGAGCCCGTGGGCGGCGCCCATCGCGATCACAAGCAGGCTTGTGCCAACTTGAAGCGCGCGCTCAACGATGCCTATCGCCAAGTGGCCGACCTGAAGGTGAAAGACCTGCTCAACCAACGCTATGAGCGCTTGAAGAGCTACGGTCGATACACCGACACCACCGAGCATTGATCGAACAGGGCGGCTCGATGACGCCAGCAACCGACTGCATCGCAGTCGCCTACAGCGGTGGAAGAGATTCCACCGCTTTGCTTTTTGCCACCGCGCGCATGGCGCAGGAGCGGGGGCAAACGCAAGTGGTGGCTTTGCATGTGCACCATGGCATCAGTGCTCACGCCGATGCCTGGTTGGCCCATGCCCAACATCAATGTCAAGCTTGGGCCGGCATGGGCCTGCCTGTTCGTCTTGAGACCCGGCAATTGAAGCTGTCATTGGGGGCGGGGCAAAGCGTCGAAGCCGTGGCCCGCGATGCGCGTTACCAAGCTTTGGCTGAAATGGCGCATGAAGCGGGCGCCTCGGCGGTCTTGTTGGCGCACCATCGTCAGGATCAGGCCGAAACCTTTTTGCTGCAAGCCATGCGAGGCGCAGGCACAGCGGGTTTGGCAGCCATGCCTGCGGCAGTCGAGCGTGAAGGCGTGATCTGGTATCGCCCTTGGCTGAACCGCGACCGTGCCGAGATCGATGCCTATGTGGTCCAGCATGGTCTGCAACACATTGACGACGACACCAACGAAGACGTTCGGTATGCGCGCAATCGCTTGCGCTTGAACGTCATGCCGACCTGGCGCGCGCAGTTTCCTCAGGTGGATCAGGCTTTGTCGCATGCAGCCCAACATTGCGCCGATGCCGATTGGTGTCTGGCGCAATGGTCTGAATTGCGCCTACAGGCCTTGCGGGTAGGGGGCAGCGGCGCGGGCTTGAATGCCACGGCTTGGGCGGCTTGCGAGGGGCCTGAGCGGCGTGAGTTGCTGCGGCGCTGGTATCAGGCCGAAACGGGTCGCTCCTTGTCTCGCGCCTGGGTATTGCGGTTGGATGCGGAAGTGCCTCCGGCGGCTCAGGCGGGGCATCCGGCCCATTGGCCCGAAGTGGGGGTGGGGGTGTATCGGGGCGTTTTATCTTGCTTTGCCCCTGGCACCGGAGCGGCGCAAACGGTGCCTCATGCACCCCATGCGCCCGCCCTTGATCTGCGCGCCCCCGTATCCATCACGGGCCCGGGCCGCTACGACTTGCAGCCCGCGCAGGGCGTGCTGGTGGTGGATGCCATCACCGAAGGTGACGAGCCCGGTGTGCCCTGGGCGGCACTGGCGTCCTTGAGTTGGCGTTGGCGCGCAGGCGGGGAAGATTTCCAGTTGGCAAAAAATCGCCCGGTTCGCAGCCTCAAGAAGCAATTTCAGTCGGTGGGGGTGCCCGCCTGGCTGCGCGAAACACCCATTTTGTGGTCGCAAGACCGCATCGTCTTGGTGCCCGGATTGGGTATTGATGCCCGAATCTTGACCGAGACAACGCAAAGCCGGGCACGATTGACGTGGGTTTCGTTGCCGCAGGGCCCAGTAGCGGGCTAAAATCGCCGGTTTGATCGCGCGATAGGTCTGATGTGTGTTTGGTTGCGCGCGGTTTTTTCCCCTGACAAAGACATGGCACTGATCGTTCACAAATACGGCGGCACGTCGATGGGCTCGACCGAGCGCATCCGTAACGTGGCCAAGCGCGTGGCTAAGTGGGTGCGTGCGGGTCATCAAATCGTGGTCGTGCCCTCGGCCATGAGTGGTGAAACCAACCGCTTGCTGGGTCTCGCAAAAGAGCTCTCTGACCGCGCCAATCCGCGCGAGCTGGACATGATTGCCTCCACAGGTGAGCAAGTGTCCGTGGGCTTGTTGTCCATCGCACTGCAAGCTGAAGGCATGGACGCCGTCAGCTATGCCGGCTGGCAAGTGCCCGTGAAGACGGATTCGTCCTTCACCAAGGCCCGCATCGAAAGCATCGACGACAAGCGCGTGCGTGCCGATCTGGCCGCTGGCAAAGTGGTGGTGATCACCGGCTTCCAGGGCGTGGACCCTGAAGGCCACATCACCACCCTCGGTCGTGGTGGTTCCGACACCTCGGCTGTGGCCATTGCCGCAGCCTTGAAGGCCGACGAATGCCTGATCTACACCGATGTGGACGGCGTCTACACGACCGACCCACGCGTGGTGCCTGAAGCCCGCCGCCTGAACGCCATCAGCTTTGAAGAAATGCTGGAAATGGCCTCGCTGGGCTCCAAGGTGCTGCAGATCCGTTCGGTGGAGTTCGCCGGTAAATACCGCGTGCCCACCCGAGTGCTGTCCAGCTTCACACCCTGGGACATCAACCTGGAAGAAGAAGCCAAGTCTGGCACGCTCATCAGTTTTGAGGAAGACGAGAACATGGAACAAGCCGTTGTTTCCGGCATCGCGTTCAACCGCGACGAAGCCAAGATCACTGTGGTCGGCGTGCCCGACACCCCCGGCATCGCTTACCAAATCCTGGGTAAGGTTGCAGAAGCCAACATCGACGTCGACGTGATCATTCAGAACGTGTCGCACGACGGCAAGACCGACTTCTCTTTCACCGTTCACCGCAACGACTACGCCAAGACCGTGGAACTGCTGGAAAAGCAGGTTCTGCCAACCCTGGGCGCTGCCAAAGTGGTGGGTGACACCAAGATCTGTAAGGTCTCGATCGTGGGCATCGGCATGCGCAGTCACGCTGGCATTGCTGCCACCATGTTCAAGACCCTGTCGGACGAGAGCATCAACATCCAGATGATCACCACCAGCGAAATCAAGACCTCCGTCGTGATCGACGAGAAGTACATGGAGCTGGCTGTGCGCGCCCTGCACAAGGCATTTGGCCTGGAAGGCAACGCCGCCGTCTGATCGGTGCGTTGTTTTGGAGACAGCGCCTCAGAGAGGTGCTGATTTCCTGGCTATAATGCTGGCTTGAGCTGGAAACGTGACCGAGAGGCCGAAGGTGCTCCCCTGCTAAGGGAGTATGCGGTGATGAACTGCATCGAGGGTTCGAATCCCTCCGTTTCCGCCAGCGAATAAAAAACCCCTGTAAGCATTGCTTGCAGGGGTTTTTCGCTTTGGGCCGTTGAGTCTTTCGGGCCTTTTTCGGGCCTTTTTGGGCCCTAGTGCCCTCGGATGTGCCGGGCGGGCTTAACTGGCTTTGGCCAATGCAGTGGCCGCCAACTGCTGATCAAGCCAACGGTTGATGTTGGCAAAGATCTCTTCACGGTTGATTTCGTTGAAATTCTCGTGGAAGTTATCGGGGTAAAAGTGGTACGACAGCAGGCTGGGCTGGATGGTTTTCAGCATGGCGGCCACGGCTTCGTGGTTGGCCAACTTGTCGTTGCCGGCCACCACGGCAAACACCGGCGTTGACCAGGACTGCAGCTTGCCCACCAACTCGGCTTGGGCCTTCAACAACGACGACGCAAAGCGGAAAGTGGCCTCGGTGGCGCGAATGTTGTCGGCCTCATCTTGGTAGTGGCGAGCCGTGATGGCCTGATCGCGGGTGAGGGCGTGCGTCAAGGACTCCAGCGGCACTTTCATCGTGGGGAACAGCTTGGCCAAGGTGTCAGAGAACTTCAGCAGCAGCTTGGGCACCTTTACCGCGTTCACGTAATAGGGCGATGACAAGATGTAGCCCTTGATGTCTGGGTCTTGCTTGAAGCGGCCCAGCGCCAGGTGCGAGGCAATCAAGCCGCCCATGGAGTGCCCCATCACGAAGATGGGCAAGCCGCGATAGTGGCTTTTCACCCATTGCAGCATCAGCGCGGCGTCGTTCAAGAAGGATTCAAAACCGGGAATGTCCACGCGCTTTTTGCCATCGTGGCCGCACATGTCAAAGCTCACCGTGGCCACGCCTTTGCCTTTGAAATACAGGGCGGGCGTCACATAGTCGCCAGCGTGGGCCAAGCCGCCGTGAAAGGCCAGAATCACCGCTTTGGGTTGCGCAGGCGACCAAATGTGGATGGGGCGCTCCACCTTGTCACTGCAAAGCAGCGTCGCCAGTTTGTCTTCAGAGAATCGCATCTTTTCTTATCCTCGGTTTGAGCCAAGCCTGAGCGGATATGGCATCCGCATCGGGTCATCTTGATCTCAAAACGATCAATAACGACCAGAAAAGATCATAAACGAACGATGGTGGAGGTGGCGCACTTCCACCCCATGACCGAGGACTAGGAGCTACCCTAGGTCATATTGCCGATGTGGGCTCGGCTCGGTTTGCTACGCGAGCGCCAGCTGCGGTAAGGTCACGACCATGCATTTCCAACGATTTTTGCAAGGCTTCGTCGTTTTGTTGGCCCTGGGCCTGGCGGGCTGCGCCTTTGGCCCATCTAAGGAGGAAGTAACACAGCAAGCCGAAACCAATGCTCGCGCCCAAATTGCCATGCGCATGTGGAAAGAGCGCTGCGAGACGAAAGCGGGCTACAAGATCTACCGCAGGGCAGACAACGTCGACGACATCTTCCTGATGAAGATCAGAGACGGAGATATCAACTTCGACGACCAATACAAATTGGATGACCCCTACGGACGTGATTCCCGAGGAGACAACTACATCTTGAATTTCTTGAAAGGTGCATACCACCAACGAACAGACCAGTCTTACCCGGCTGGCAGCCCCCCTCGTGCAGGATTCAAATTCGTCGAAGCCTTTGATCCCAAGGATGGTGTTCGTTATCGGTATACAGCTAGCAAAAAGGCTGTGCGGCAAATGAATTTGAACCACCCAAACGTTCAACGATTGCTCAAAGAAAATCCGAGCATGGATATTAATGTTTACGAATTCGTGCTCGATAAAGTTCCAGCCAAGGGGACACGCCCGCGCTATGGCGTGACCTATGACGATATTTCTACCCGCGAAGAGCGTGACTACTGGATTGCCGGAAGCTCCCTGAGGGTGATCGACTTGGAAACCAATGAAGTCATGGCTGAACGCACTGGCTACATGGTCGATTGGGCTCAGGGTAGCCGTGCAGGCTTTAGATCGCCTTGGCTGTTTGCCGCAGATCACGCTTGCCCCGGATTCCAATGGAATCCGAACTTCCCTGTAAGAAATGCTTCAGGTGCGCAAATAAGCCAAACCTTGATCTTTGTTGAGCAAGTACTGACCCCATCCAAGTGATTCAAGCGCCGTTGCTCTGCTTCTTGGCCAGCGCCTTGCGGCTGGTTTCGTTGATCAGGCGCATCTCGGCCAATGAGGACTCGATCTGGGCGCGTTTGGCTTCCAGTTCTTTGATGGCGGCGTCGGTTTTTTCGATCACGTAGATCAACTGCTGGATGCGGCCCTCGCCATGTTGGCCGTACATGTCCAGGTAGTTTTTGATCTCAGACAGCGGGGTGCCCAGGGCTTTGGCGCGCAGGATGCGGGCAAGGCGGGCGCGGTCTTGTCTGGAATACACCCGCGTGCCATTGATGCGGCGCGGGGTCAGCAAGCCTTTTTCTTCGTAAAAGCGCAGGGTGCGCGGCGATACGGCAAAGGCGTCGCACATTTCGGCGATGCCAATCAACTCGTCGCTGTGCTGCAAGCGCGTGCGCGCTGCGGGGGTCATTTCATCGGCCCAGTTGTCATGGTCGTCGTCAAGACCATGGGTGTCGAGGGCGTGAAGGGTGGCGTGCTGCAGTGAACTCATGTTTGAACCTCGTCATGCCAACACCGCACGCGGCTGGCTTGTCGGAGCGTAGAAGATCAGGTTGCCGTATTGTATAAGTGTTTAACCTAATCGGTATTGTGTTGACGTTAACGTTAACCAGTCCTAAAGTGGACTCATCGATTCAATGAAATGGCCGTCACGGCTGGGTGAATGATGAGTCAAACAGGAAAAACACGATACAGCAGTGTTCTGGCCCCAGGTTTGTTTGCCGGGCAGGTGCACGTGGTCACAGGTGGTGGCAGCGGCATCGGGCGCTGCGTGGCGCACGAGTTGGCTGCATTGGGCGCCACGGTGGTGGTCACGGGCCGCACTCAGGAAAAGCTGGACAAGGTGGCCGCCGAGATTCGCGAAGACGGCGGCAAGGTGGACACCGCTGCCTTCGACATCCGTGACGAAGACCAGGTCAAGGCCGCCGTGGCGGGCGTGGTGGCCAAGCATGGCCAGATTCATGGCCTGGTCAACAACGCCGGTGGTCAATTCCCTTCGCCGCTGCAAGCCATTTCCAAGCGTGGGTTTGAGGCTGTGGTGGCCAACAACCTCACAGGCGGCTTCTTGATGGCGCGTGAGGTCTTCAACCAATCCATGCAAAAGCATGGCGGCGCCATCGTCAACATGACGGCTGACATGTGGAATGGCATGCCGGGCATGGGGCACTCAGGCGCGGCACGCGCAGGCATGGTCAACCTCACCAAGACCGCAGCTTTTGAATGGGCAGTGGCCAATGTGCGCGTCAATGCTGTGGCGCCGGGTTGGATCGCGTCGTCGGGCATGGATTCGTATGGCCCCGCCATGGCCGGGATCATTCACGATTTGAAGAACAAGGTTCCCATGCGTCGCATGGGTTTGGAAGCAGAGGTCAGCTCGGCGATTTGCTTCCTGTTGAGCCCCGGCTCGGCCTTCATCACCGGGGTGACCTTGGCCATTGATGGCGGCGCCCCATTGCACAGCTCGGTGTTCCCCAGCATGGACCACGAGCCTGCGCCCACTTTCGATGGCTTCCACCGCGCCAGCCTGCCCAAGGTGTTGCAGGGCTGATGACTAAGGACGACTGACATGCCTGTATTACGTTCTGCGCTCAATACCAAGACCGACGCCTTCCGCGCCAATGTGGACAAGATGGCGGAGCGCCTGGGGCAAGTGCGTGCCCTGGAACAACAAGTGCGCGATGAATCGGCCAGCAAGCGCGACAAGTTTGAAAAGCGCGGCCAGTTGCTGCCGCGTGAACGCGTGGCCCGTTTGCTGGACCGCGATTCCCCCTTTCTGGAGTTGAGCACCCTGGCTGGCCTGGGCATGCACGATGACGATGGCAAGCGCTCGGTGCTGGGTGGTGGTTCCATTGTGGGCATTGGGGTTGTGGCTGGCAAGCGCGTGATGATCAGCGCCAGCGACAGCTCGCTCAAAGGCGGCACGGTGTCGCCCATGGGCTTGCGCAAAGGCTTGCGCGCCCAAGAGATCGCCCGCGAAAACAAATTGCCCCTGATCTACATGGTGGAGAGTGGCGGCGCCAACCTCATGTATCAAAGCGAAATCTTTGTGGAGGGTGGCCGCAGCTTTGCCAACCAGGCGCGCATGTCGGCCGAAGGCTTGCCGCAAATCGCCGTGGTGCATGGGTCTTCTACCGCCGGTGGTGCCTACCTGCCAGGCTTGTCAGACTATGTGATCTTGGTGCGTGATCGTTCCAGCATCTATCTGGCAGGCCCACCCTTGGTGAAAGCTGCCATTGGCGAAGACACGACCGATGAAGAACTGGGCGGTGCGGTCATGCACGCGCAAACCACCGGCCTGGGTGAATATCTGTGCGAGGACGATGCCCACGCCGTGGCCATGGCCCGCGAGTTGGTCGACAAGCTGCAATGGGACGCCGCTCAGCTCGACAAAAAAGTGGCCGCGCCCGTATATCCGGAAGAGGAGCTGTTGGGTTGTATCCCCGCAGACGACCGTGAGCCCTTTGACACCCGTGAGGTGATCGCCCGCATTGTGGATGGTTCTGATTTCCTGGAGTTCAAGGCCAATTACGCGCCAGAGACGCTGTGCGGTCATGCCCGCATCAATGGGCATCTGGTCGGCATTTTGGGCAACAACGGCCCGATTCAGCCCACGGGTTCGGTCAAGGCTGCGCAGTTCATTCAACTGTGCGATCAAAGTGGCACACCCTTGGTGTTCTTGCAAAACACCACCGGCTATATGGTGGGCTCGGCCGCTGAAAAGGGCGGGGCCATCAAGCATGGTTCGAAGATGATTCAAGCGGTAGCCAATGCCCGCGTGCCCAAGTTCACCGTGGTGCTGAATGGCTCATTTGGTGCAGGCAACTACGGCATGTGTGGCCGTGGTTTTGATCCACGCTTCATTTTCTCGTGGCCATCGGCACGTACTGCGGTGATGGGTGGCGCGCAAGCCGCCAAGGTCATGGAGATCGTGACGCGCGGCAAGATGGAACGCGCCGGTATGCCCGTGAACGACGCGATGTTGGAAGGCATGACCGCTGAGATTCGCAAGCGCCTGGATGCCGAATCCAACGTGCTGTTTGGTACCGCCCGCCTGTGGGACGACGGAATCATTGACCCACGTGACACCCGTCGGGTGCTGGCGATGTGCCTGGACATGGCTCAAGAAGCCCAACAACGACCACTGCGTCCGAACACCTTTGGTGTGGCACGGATGTAAGGCAACACACCGAGATCGAGGAGACACGCATGCAATTCACCGCTGAACACCTGGCCTTGGCCGACACCGTCAAGCGCTTTGTTGAAAACGAGATCAACCCCTACAGCGACGAGTGGGAAAAGGCGGGCCATTTCCCCGCCCACGAAGTCTTCAAGAAGTTGGGCAACTTGGGCCTGCTGGGCATCAAGTACGACACCGCATACGGTGGCATGGGCTTGGACTTTTCTTACTCGATGGTGGCGTCTGAAGCGCTGGGCGTGGCCAACTGCGGCGGCGTGCCCTTGGCCATTGGTGTGCAAACCGACATGTGTACGCCCGCCTTGCATCGCTTTGGTTCAGATGCCTTGAAGAAAGAGTATCTGGCGCCAGCCATTGCGGGTGACATGGTCGGTTGTATTGGCGTGAGCGAAGTGGGTGGTGGCTCGGATGTGGCCTCGCTCAAAACCACCGCACGCAGTGATGGCGATGACTACGTGATCAATGGCTCCAAGATGTGGATCACCAACGGCATGCAGGCCGATTGGTGCTGTCTGCTGGCCAACACGTCTGAAGGCAAGGTGCACGAGAACAAATCTTTGATCATCGTGCCCATGGATGCCAAGGGCATCGAGCGCCAGAAGATTGACAAGTTGGGCATGCGTTCATCGGACACGGCGCAGCTGTTTTTTGACAATGTGCGTGTGCCCAAGCGCAACCTGATCGGCATCGAAGGCACGGGCTTCATGATGCAGATGCTGCAGTTCCAGGAAGAGCGTTTGTACGGCGCGGCCAACTCGCTGTTGATGATGGATCGTTTGATCGACCTCACCATTGAGTACTGCAAAGAGCGCAGCACCTTTGGCACCCCCCTGATCAACAACCAGGTCATTCACTTCCGTCTGGCCGAGCTGCGCACCGAAGTGGAGCTGCTGCGTTCTTTGACCTACCGTGCGGTGGAAGAGTATGTGGCCGGTAAGGACGTGACCCGTTTGGCCTCGATGGCCAAGCTCAAGTGCGGCCGCCTGACGCGTGAAGTGGCCGACAGCTGCCTGCAATACTGGGGTGGCATGGGCTTCACGTGGGACAACCCGCTGGCCCGCGCCTTCCGCGATGGCCGCTTGGTGTCCATTGGCGGTGGTGCCGATGAAATCATGCTGGGCATCATCTGCAAGCTTGAGGGCACTCTGCCCAAAAAGGCGAAGTGATCATGACGCAGGTTCAAATGAAAACGCTCTTGATTAATCACGCGGCAGGCGTGCTCACCATTCGCTTGAATCGCCCTGAGGTGCGCAATGCCATGTCTCTGGAAATGGTGGGCGAGTTGACCGATGTGTTGGGCGGCGCAGAAGCCGACCCCAGCGTGCGCGTGGTCGTCATTCGGGGGCAGGGCGGGCACTTCTGTGCCGGTGGCGACATCAGCGACATGGCGCAGGCCCGCATGAAGTTGGCCTCGGGCGAAAAAGATGCCATGGCCGATGTGAATGCCAAGTTTGGTCGTTTGTGCCTGGCGTATGCACGCTCCAAGTTGCCCATCATCACGGTGCTGGAAGGCTCCGTGATGGGCGGCGGTTTTGGTTTGGCTTGTGTGTCAGACGTGACCTTGGCCATGGACAACGTGGTGTTCCGCCTACCCGAAACCGCCTTGGGCGTGGTGCCCGCGCAGATCGCACCTTTCCTGGTGGAGCGCATTGGCTATGCCGAGGCCAAGCGCTTGGCCGTGACCGGCGGCAAGGTGGAGGCCGCTGAAGCTTTGGCCATTCGCTTGGTTCACGAAGTGCACAGCAGTGCCGATGCTTTGGAGCAGGCCTTGGCTCAAGTGGTCAAGCGCATGCAGGCCTGTGCGCCTGGGGCCATTGCCACTACCAAGCAGTTGTTGGCGCGCGCCCGTTTGGAGGCGCCGCACACCTTGATCGATGACGCCGCGCAGTTGTTCTCGCAAGCGATTCAAAGCGCGGAAGGGCAAGAGGGCACCGCTGCGTTCATGCAGAAGCGTCAACCCAGCTGGGTGCCTCAGGAGGCTTGAACGTGATCCACAAGATTTTGATCGCCAACCGAGGCGAGATTGCCTGCCGCGTCATTCGCACGGCCCGCAGGTTGGGATACCGCACGGTGGCCGTGTACTCCGAAGCCGATGCACGCGCCCCGCACGTGGATCTGGCTGATGAGGCCGTGTGCATTGGTGGTGCGCCTGCATCCGAGTCGTATCTGCGTGGCGAGCGCTTGATTGAGGTCGCCAAGCAGACGGGTGCCAACGCCATTCATCCTGGCTATGGTTTCTTGTCTGAAAACGCGGGCTTCGCTCAAGCCTGTGCCGATGCGGGCGTGATCTTCATTGGCCCACCCCCCGAAGCCATTCGTGTGATGGGTGACAAGGCAGGTGCTAAGGCCCGCATGATCGAAGCCAAAGTGCCAACCGCGCCGGGCTATCTGGGCGAAGACCAAAGCGACGAGCGCCTCTTGGACGAGGCCGAGCGCCTGGGCTATCCCTTGCTGGTGAAGGCGGTGAGCGGTGGGGGCGGGCGCGGGATGCGCTTGGTTCACCAACGCGGTGAGTTGGCCCAAGCCATTGTGAGCGCACGCCGCGAGGCTCAAAGCGCTTTTGGCGACGGCACCCTCATGCTGGAACGCCTGATTCTGAATGGCCGCCACATTGAGATCCAGGTGTTTGCCGATGCCCATGGCAATGCGGTGTACGTGGGTGAGCGTGATTGCACCTCGCAGCGCCGCCGCCAGAAGGTGATTGAAGAAGCGCCATCGCCTGTGGTGAGCCCTGAGATGCGCGCCAACATGGGCAAGGATGCCGTGGCAGCCGCCTTGGCGGTGGGCTATCGCGGTGCGGGCACCATCGAGTTCATTGTTGACGACAAGCTGAACTACTACTTCCTGGAGATGAACACCCGTCTGCAGGTGGAGCACCCGGTCACCGAGATGATCTCGGGCTTTGATCTGGTGGAGTGGCAGTTGCGTGTCGCGGCAGGGCAGCCTTTGCCAGTGAAGCAGTCGGACATTCAACTGACCGGCCACGCCATCGAAGCCCGCTTGTACGCCGAAGACCCCTACAGCGGCTTTGCGCCCCAAACGGGCCCCATTGCCTGGTGGCGACCCCAGCGTGCTTTGCACGATGGCGTGCGCATTGATGACGGCATTCGCGAAGGCGGGGAGGTCACGCCGTATTACGACGCCATGGTGGCCAAGCTGATCGTGCATGGGCGCGATCGGGACGACGCCATTCGTCGCTTGATGGCGACCTTGGATGACGCGCCCTTGCTGGGCTTGCGAAACAACGCCCGATTCCTGCGCGACTTGGTTGACCATCCCACCTTCCGAGCGGGTGAGATGACCACCACCTTGATCGACAAGTGGTTGGAAGATGGCGAGCCCATCATGCAGCGCCCGCAAGCCCCACGTGAAGCCTTGTGGGTGGCGGCAGCGGCCATTGCGCAAAAGCGCGTGGCCAGCAGTGCCCCCCGCTTGCGTTCGGCCAGCGTCAGCGCTTACGACTTGAAGCTGTCGGTGGACGGCCAAGAGCACACCTTGCGTGTGAATCCTGGCCAGCAGGGGCAAGTGCAAATACAGGCCAAGGGTGATGCCGAAGCCGTGACCTTGCGCTGGATTTCGCACGAGGCCGGTGAGCAGGGTGGCGAGTTGCGCTACGAGCTCCATGGCGTGCGCAAAAAGGTGTTGGCCGTGTGGGTGCAAGACAGCCTCCATGTGGTCATGCAGGCCGCCACCTTTGTGTTGACCGAGGTGTCGCCTTGGCCCTCACAAGATCAGGCCAACGATCCGCGTCGGGCGGTGTCGCCTGTGGCTGGGGTGATCGCACAAGTGCTGGTCAAACCTGGTGACGTGGTCGAGGCGGGCCAACAACTGGTCAGCGTCGAGGCCATGAAGATGGAAATGTGGCTCTGCGCCCAGGCAGCAGGGGTCGTCAAGGTGGTGTCAGCCACCCCCGGAGATCAAGTGCAGGCTCAAGCCATTTTGGTTGAGCTTGAGTTGAACGAGACTGAGTGAAGGAGACAAGATGAGCGAGAACTTGAAAGACAAGGCGATTCTGACGTGTGCCCTCACCGGCGTGCTGACGAATCCTAAGCAGCACCCGGTTCCCGTCACCCCTGCTGAAATGGCAGCGGCGGCGCGCGAAGCTTATGACGCGGGCGCTTCGATCATGCACGTGCACTTGCGCCAGCAGATTGAAGGCATGGGGCATTTGCCGACGTGGGACCCCGAAGTGGCCGCTGAGATTGATGTGGCCATTCGCCAAGCCTGCCCGGGTGTCATCATCAACCTGACCACGGGTGTCATTGGCAAGGACATCTCTGGCCCCGTGGCTTGCATCCGCCGCATTCGCCCTGAGATCGCCGCCTGCAATGCCGGCAGCCTCAACTACTTGAAGATCAAGGAAGACGGCAACTGGGCCTGGCCGCCCATGTTGTTTGACAACCAGGTCGACAAGATCAACGAGATGCTCAAGGTCATGAAGGAAACGGGCACCAACCCCGAGTTCGAATGCTTTGATGTGGGCATTGTTCGGTCGGTGGGCATGTATCGCAAGAACGGCATGACCGATCACCTGGAGTACAACTTTGTCATGGGCGTGGCATCGGGCATGCCTGTGGATGCCGACTTGCTGAAGCTGCTGGTGAAGTACCGCGAGCCCGGCGCCATCTGGCAAACCACCCTGATTGGTCGCCAGGAAATCTGGCCTGTGCATCAAGCAACCGCTGATTTGGGCGGCATGCTGCGCACGGGCGTGGAAGACACTTTCTACCTGCCTAACGGCGAGCGCACCAGCGGTAACGGTCAGTTGATCGAAGCGCTGGCGCAATGTGCACGTAACGCTGGTCGCGAGATCGCTTCGCCCGCCGAAGCCCGCGCCATCCTCGGTCTGCAAGCAGGAGAAAAACATGGCGCAACCAGCGTTGTTGAAGGCCTTGCCGCCTGAGCATCAGGAGGCGGTGCCTCCTGTCGGCTCGTCTAGCCCATCGACTCCCTTCCTGTCGACCCCAGCGCGCTTCATGCGCTCGGCGCAGCGATACTCGGATCGCCCCGGCTTTTTTGTGCGTGATGCCCAAGGTTGGCAAGGGACTTCCTGGAAGGACTATGCCGAGCGTGTGCAAGCTGCCGCGCGGGGCCTGATTGCACTGGGCGTGCAGCCAGGGCAGGCCGTTTGTATTCTGGGCTTCAATCGGCCGGAGTGGTCGGTCATGGACATGGCCGCCATGATGGTGGGGGCCGTGCCTGCCGGCATTTACTGGACCAGTTCGGTCAGTGAGATTGAGTACATCCTCAATCACTCACGCGCCCCTGTGTTGCTGATTGAAAACCAGGACCGCCTCCAGCGCATTGCCCACTTGCGGCCGCAACTGACGCATCTCAAGCATGTGGTTCGCATGCAAGATGGCGCGCCGTCAGATGAAGCCAGCTTGTCGTGGACCGATTTTCTGGCCAAGGGTGAGCGTGGTTTGCAGGGGCAGGTTGATGCGCGGCTGCAAGCGATTGCGCCGGATGATCCTGGCACCTACATCTACACCTCGGGCACCACGGGGCCATCCAAAGCGGTGGAGTTGAGCCATGCCAACTTGTCGTGGAGTGCGCAGTCATTGGCGCAAGCCTTGGGCGCCACGGCAGACCAACGGGTGATCTCGTATCTGCCCTTGGCGCACGTGGCCGAGCAAATGATCAGCGTGCATTGCCCCGCTTTGCTGGGCTACCCCATCTATTACGCACGTGCGTTGGAAGAGTTGAGCGATCACCTCAAAGAGGTGCGTCCCACCATCTTCTTTGGCGTGCCGCGTGTATGGGAAAAGATGCATGCCGCCATCGATGCCAAGCTGGCAGCAGCAACCGGTCCCAAAGCCAAACTGGCGCGTTGGGCCTTGGGGGTGGCGCGCCAATGGCATGCGGCCAAGTTGAAAAACGAGATGCCTGGGGTCTGGTCGTCACTGCAAAAAGCCGTGGCTGACAAGTTGATTCTGGGCAAGGTCAAAGCGGCGATTGGTTTGGATCAGGCCCACATGTTGGCCACTGGTGCAGCGCCGATTTCAGCGGAGATGCTGACCTTCTTCACGGGCTTGGACATGGTCATCCGTGAGGTCTATGGCCAATCCGAGAGTGGTGGCGCGTCGACACTGAGTGTGCCGAGTGCGACCAAACTGGGCTCGGTGGGCAAGGCCTTGGAAGGCGCTGAGATTCGCATTGCGGACGACGGCGAAATCTTTGTGCGAGGGCCCCACGTGTTCAAGGGCTATGTGGGCAACCCTGCGGCCACGGCGGAAGCCTTGGTCAATGGCTGGTTGGCCTCGGGCGACTTGGGCCACATGGACGAAGATGGCTACCTCTACATCACTGGTCGCAAGAAGGACCTGCTCATCACCTCGGGTGGCAAGAACATCTCGCCGGCCAACATCGAGGCCGACCTGATGAACACCCATCTGGTCGAGCACGCGGTGGTGTGTGGTGACGGTCGTCATTACCTCACGGCCATGTTGACCTTGATGCCCGATGCCTTGGCAGACTTTGCCAAGCAAAGCCATCTGCAGGGCCCCAATCTGCATCAGCACCCCACGGTGTTGGCAGAGCTGCAAAAGGGCATCGACCACGTCAACGCCAAGCAGGCCCGTGTGGCCCATG
The DNA here is from genome assembly GCA_046299355.1 of Aquabacterium sp. Taxonomy (GTDB): domain Bacteria; phylum Pseudomonadota; class Gammaproteobacteria; order Burkholderiales; family Burkholderiaceae_C; genus Aquabacterium. Next base: position 137,443 of record JBKBIO010000007.1, read on the forward strand.
TTCGCAAGTTTGCGGTCCTGCCGCAATCGCTCACGATTGAGTCGGGCGAACTGACGCCCACCATGAAGGTCAAGCGCAAAGTGGTTCTGGAGCGCTACAGCCAAGTGGTTGAACGCTTGTACCAGGAGTGAAGCCAGCCAGGCCCGCAACCATGGACTTCGATGTAGCAGTGATTGGAAGCGGGTTTGGTGGTTCGGTGGCCGCACTGCGTGCCGCCGAACGCGGCCTGCGCGTGGTGGTGCTCGAGCAAGGGCGCTGGGTTCAACCTCAAGACATGGAGGCGGCGGCCCAGCATCCCCGGCATTTGCTTTGGCAGCCCGAGGTGGGCCTGAAGGGCTTTTTTGCGCAAGACTTTTTCCGGCATGTCAGCTTGGTGCGTGGCATTGGCGTGGGCGGCGGCAGCATTGTTTACGCGGCGGTGCTGTTGAGGCCGCAAGAAGGCTTCTACGACGACCCGGCTTGGCAGCATTTGCCCACTTGCGATTGGCAAGCAGAGCTGACGCCGCACTTCAAAGTGGCCGAGGACATGCTGGGCATGGCCACCAACCCCAGGCAAACCCAGCAAGATGCCTGGTTGGCGCAAACGGCGCGGACCTTGGGTGTGCATGACCGCTATGGCCCTATGACCCAGGCCATTCAGTTTCAGCCCAGTGGCGAGCAACCAGCTTGCAGTTACTGCGGCAATTGCACCACTGGTTGCGCCACCGGTGCCAAGAACTCGCTGGACAAGAACTACCTGAAGCAAGCGCAGGCAAAGGGCGCCCGCATCGTGGCTGAGCGCCAAGCGACGCATGTGGTGCCGATGGCCAGCGGGGGCTATGAACTCACGCTGCGCCATGCCTTGAGTTGGCATCACCCGACCGAAACCCTGAGAGCAAAACGCGTGATCGTGGCGGCCGGGGTTGTGGGCACCATGAAGCTGTTGATGGCCAACCGAGATCGGTATCGCACCTTGCCGGCCTTGTCATCGGCGCTGGGGCACCATGTTCGCACCAACAGCGAAACCATTGCCGCCGTGACCCACCCAGACAAAGTGCCCGGCTTGCGCGATGGCGCCACCATCTCGAGCCACTTTTACGTGGACGATCTGCATGTGCACCAGAACCGGTTTTCGCGATCCCATCGCATGTTGCGCTGGCAAGTGGGCGATTTGGTGTCGGACCCCAACCCCACCAAGCGCGCGCTCAAAGCGTTGGGGGGATTTGTGTTGCATCCCGTTCGCTCGACCGCTTCGATGCGAACTGGCAAAGATTGGGCCGATCGCACCACGGTGTTGTTGGCCATGCAGGCCGACGACAGCCAATTGGCGCTGCGCTATCGGCGTGCCTGGTGGCAAGGCGGGGCGTGGTCCTTGCAGTCTTTCGTGCCACCTGGGCAGACGCGACCCCCGGCCTACATACCGCTGGCACAGAAGGTGGTGCAAACCTACGCCAGCGTGAGTGGTGGCATTCCCGGCAACACTTTGTTGGAATCAGTGGGCAATGTCAGCGTGACCGCGCATGTCTTGGGCGGCGCCGTGATGGCCCAGTCGCCACAACACGGCGTGGTGAATGAGCGCCATGAGGTGCATGGCTATCCGGGTCTGTATGTGATGGATGCCTCGGCCATCCCGGCCAATGTGGGGGTGAATCCCAGCCTGACGATCACGGCCATGGCCGAGCGGGCCATGAGTTTGTTCTGACGTGTCATCATTGCGGGTTTGCTGACACGATTTCAGGTAGTGCTGTGTTGACTTTGAATTCTGTTGCCCAGGCTGTGGCCGGGGGCGTTTTGATTGGGCTGTCTGCCACTTTGTTGATGGCTGCGCTGGGGCGCATTGCGGGTATCAGCAACATGGCCCATGGCTTGTTTTCTAGCTTGCGCGCGGGTTTGACCAGTGAAGTGCGTTGGCGCACCCTGTTTCTGCTGGGCATGATGCTGGGCGCGACCCTGTGTTTTCAATTTGGCTTGGGGCAGTTTGAGCCCCGCCAAGGTTTGTCACCTTGGGCGTTGATCGTGGGCGGCCTGTTGGTGGGCTATGGCACCTCCATGGGCAACGGATGCACCAGTGGACACGGCGTGTGCGGCCTGGGGCGCAGGTCTTGGCGGTCGTTGGTGGCCACGCTCACCTTCATGGCCACGGGCGGTGTGACCGTCTACGTGATGCGCCATTGGGTCGCTTGAAGGAGGCTGCCATGTTGAAGATGTTGATCGCATTGGTAGCGGGTGCACTGTTTGGGGTGGGCTTGGCTTTGGCCGGGATGACTAACCCCATCAAGGTGCAAGACTTTCTGGATATCAGCGGCCGTTGGGACCCCTCGCTGGCCTTTGTGATGGGCGGCGCGGTGTTGGTCACGCTTGTCAGCTTCACGTTCTTGTTGCGTCGGGGCAAGCCTTGGTTGGCGGAACGCTTTTTCCTGCCCCGAGCCACCGATCTTGACCGCAACCTGTTGGGCGGTGCAGCCTTGTTTGGCATTGGCTGGGGCCTGACCGGCTATTGCCCTGGTCCCGCCTTGGCATCGTTGGCGTCCATCAACCACGAGGTCTGGTTGTTCGTGCCCGCCATGTTGCTGGGTGGCTGGTTGGATCGAACGATCAACCCGCGCCACAAATAAAGGCTCAGTGCTGGTCAGAAATCAGCCGCTTGCCCATCGACACCAATTCATCTTGGCCGTAGCCCAGGGCCTCGTAGAAGGCCACCGCTTTGGCATTGCCCGCGCGTACCTGCAGGTTCAACTTGGGACAACCCACGGCCAGCAGGGCGTCTTCGACCGCCCGCATCAATTGGCGACCGTGCCCTTGGCGTTGCCGCTCCGGTGCCACCGCCAGATAGTTGATCCATCCACGGTGCCCATCAAACCCGGCCATGGCCGTGGCCACGATGGCGCCGTCTTCCACACCCACCAGGAATAATTCCGGCTGCACGCTCAGCTTGCGTGCAATGTCTTTGCGCGGGTCATTCCAGGGGCGCGTGAGTTCACAACGCTGCCATAACTGAATGACCGCCTCTTTATCCAGAGGCTGGTAGGGGCGAATGATCATGGCCTCAGTCTAACTGAAGGGCTTTTTTGTCACCCTTTGTATCCAATGCAAGCCGTACGAATTCGCGTCATCGCAGAGATCGGTTGTATGGCTGGGCGTGATGACTGGCGGGCGAGGGGAGTTGGTTCGGGCTGACGCTTGACAAACCTGATCTCGCTGTGAATTCCGACACGACATGAGCTTTGCTGCTGGCTGGCAAACACCCCACAACTGCAATCGTTTTGTCTAGGCTGAATTGAATCGCCCCTCTGATTTGGAGAGCCCAGCCATGATCAAAACAGTTTGTTTCAGTTTGATCGCCGCCAGCCTGCTGGCTGCAGCCCCTACTGCCCAAGCCGGCCCCATGGATGACTTCCGCAAGGACTTTGCCCGTGCCGTGTACGCGGGCTCGCCCGAATACGTGCACGACCGCAATCCGCAGCCCATGCTGCGCGCAGTGGTGGTCTTGAGCGTGAAGCTCAATGAGAGTGGTCAGGTGGTGGCCGATGTGCTGCGCACCAACGACGAACAGCCCGAAATGCTGGCCCGCGCCTTGGAGACCGTTCAGCGTGCGCATGTGACCGTGCCAGATGCTGTCAAGCCCGACCTGGCGCGCAATGGCTTCGTCGAGGCCTGGTTGTTTGACAGCGATGGCACCTTTCAGGTGAAAACGCTGGCAAAACCACAACGATCGGGGACCTGATCCCTGTAGATTGGCGCGCAGCACGTAGACTGGCGAACGCTGCAATCGTGCAGTGATTCGCGAGGTGAGAGCGTGTCGCGCCAATTGATCATTTATAGCCCTGCTGGCATTGTGGCCGCAGCGGCACCTGTGCGTCGGGCCAGCAAGCGCCTGTCTGCCTTGGGCTTCGAGGTGTCGGTTGACGCCTCGGCGCTGACCAAACATCAACGCTTTGCGGGTGACGATGCCACCCGCCTGCAAGCCATCCATCGGGTCGCCGAAATAGCGCCAGGCGTGGCCTTGGCCACACGTGGTGGTTATGGCCTGACACGCCTGCTGGACCAGTTGGACTTCAAACTCATCGCGCGCAGCGTCGAGCAGGGCACGGCTTGGGTCGGCTACAGCGACGTGACCGCCTTGCAGCTGGCCGCGCTGGCTCATAAAGCCACGGGCCCGGCCAAACCCGGCGAGGGCGTATCGGCGGGTTTCTGGGCGGGCCCCATGGCTTGCGGCGATTTCGGGTCAGACGAGATCGAAGGCGGTGGCGATGACGTGACCCAAGACTGCTTTGTCGAGGCCATGACCGGCGAGCTGGAAGCGGTGGGTTTTCGGACCGAGGCGGGCTTTGACGGCTTGGATGTGGTGGGGCGCTTGTGGGGCGGCAATTTGGCCGTGGTGCAGTCCTTGATGGGGACGCGGCACTTTCCGCGCATCAAGAACGGCATCCTGTTCCTCGAGGACGTGAACGAGCACCCCTATCGCATCGAACGCGCTTTGCTGCAGTTGCACCAGGCGGGTGTCTTGGCCGAGCAAAAGGCCATTGTGCTGGGGGCCTTCACCGAGTTCAAGAAGTCGCCACTGGACCGGGGCTACAACCTCAAACAAATGATCGCCTACCTGCGCAGTGTGGTCGGCATACCCGTTTTGACCGGGCTGCCATTTGGCCACGTGCCGTTGAAGTTGAGCCTGCCCATTGGCCGTCAGGTGAACCTGAATGTGCAGGGGCGAGATGCCTTCCTGATGTGGTGATCTCCCGTAGATCGGTGCCCTGTATTCGCCCGGACAATCGTCGCATGCAAAGAATGTCGCGTGTTTTTTCGAGATGGACCCAAGGCTTGGCCGGGTCCGCTTTGGTTTTGGGCCTGGTCAGCACACTGGTGGGGTGCAACAACAGCCCTTATCCAGAAGGCGCAGCCGAGCAAAACACCATTTACACGGCGTTCAATGAACGCTCGCCTCGCTACCTGGACCCGACCTCGTCTTACAGCAGCAACGAGACGCCCTATACCTATCAGATCTACGAACCCCTCTACGGCTATCACTACCTGAAGCGCCCCTACACCTTGGTGCCCAAGACGGTGGAGGATGTGGTGCACCCGCAGTACATCGGCAAGCAAGGGCAAAAGCTGGGTGAGGATGCGCCGGCCGATCAAATCGCCGAAAGCGTTTACACCCTCAAGATTCGCCCAGGCATCTTGTATGCGCCGCATCCTGCCTTTGCCAAAGATGACAAGGGGCAGTACGTTTACCACCGGCTGAGCGCAGCCGATGTGGGTGACAAACGCAGCCCTTGGGACTTCGGCCAAAAGGGCACACGCGAGCTCACCGCTGACGACTACGTGTACGCCATCAAGCGCCACGCCACCACCCGTACCGCCGCACCCGTGTTTGGCGTGTTCAGCGAATACGTGGTGGGCCTGGCCGAGTACGGCAAGCTCGTCAAACAAGAAGACAAGAAGCTGCGTGCAGGCTTGCCGCCTTCGACCCGCGACAAGCCCTTCCTCGATTTCCGCCAATGGCCTTTGGCCGGTGCGCAAGCGCCTGATCGCTACACCTTGCAGCTGCGCATCAAAGGCAAGTATCCACAATGGAAGTACTGGATGGCCATGACCTTCCTGGCCCCGGTGCCTTGGGAGGCGGACGCTTTTTACGCACAGCCCGGCATGGCCGCCAATGGCCTATCGCTCAACACCTGGCCCGTGGGCACAGGCCCCTACATGATGTGGAGCGTGGTGCAGGACCGCCGCCATGTGCTCAAGCGCAACCCCAACTATCGGGGCGGCGTCTACCCGTGTGAGGGTACTGAGAAGGACAAGGCCGATGGCTTGCTGGCCGATTGCGGTAAGGCCACGCCTTTTGTGGACACCATTGTGTTCAGCATGGAGAAGGAAGCCGTGCCGCAGGACGCCAAGTTCCGCCAAGGCTATCTGGACGTGCCTGAGTTCGACCAGATGAGCTACGGCAATGCCTACAAGATTCAGATGGAAGACTCGGACAAGGTGAACAAGGAGTTCACTGAAAAGGGCATCGTGCTGTCGCGCACGGTGGACCTGTCGAGCAGCTATATGGGCTTCAACTGGCTGGACCCTGTGGTGGGCAAGGGCGATACGCCCGAACAGCAAGTGCGCAATCGCAAGCTGCGTCAGGCCATCTCCATCGCCGTGGATTGGGATGAGTACAACCGCATCTTCCCCAAAGCAGCGGGGGAGGTTGCACACGGCCCCTTGCCTGGTGGTGTGTTTGGCTCGCGCCATGGCAGTCAGGCGGGCATCAACCCCGTGACGCATCGCTGGGTGAATGGCATGCCCGTGCGTCGCTCCATTGACGAAGCCAAGAAGCTGTTGGCCGAGGCCGGTTACCCCGATGGCCGTGATGCCCGCAGTGGCAAGCCCTTGGTGCTCTATTACGACTATGGCCGCCCCGCCACGCCGGAAGCCAAGCCCATGTTGGATTGGACCGCCAAGCAATTTGCCAAGCTGGGCGTACAGCTAGAGGTGCGTGCCACCGATTACAACCAGTTCCAAGACAAGGTTCGGCGCGGCAAACATCAAATCTTCACCTGGGGGTGGCTGGCCGATTACCCCGATGCCGAGAACTTCCTGTTCTTGCTGTACGGGCCCAATGCCAAGTCGGTTCACGACGGTGAAAACGCCGCCAACTACGCCAGCGAAGCTTACGACCGCCTCTACAGCCAACTGCGCTTCATGGATGACGGCCCCGCCAAACAAGCCGTGATCGACGAGATGGTGCGCATCCTGCAAGAAGACGCGCCGTGGTCCTGGGGCTATTTCCCCTATGCCTCGGGCGCCTACCACCGCTGGGTGCACAACGGCAAACCGAGCATCATGGTGCGCGACCAGGCCCAGTATTACCGGCTGGATCTGCAGGACCGCAGCGCCAGTTTGAAGCAATGGAACCAACCCGTTTACTGGCCGCTGGCGGCCTTGGCCGCCTTGCTCGCGGCGATGGGCTGGGGTGCTTGGCATCTGTACCGCGTGCGTGAGCAGCAAACCGCTGTGGTCCAGGGAGATCGTTGATGTTGAGCTTTGTGATTCGACGCCTGGGCTATGGCGTGCTGACCTTGATCGGGGTGAACCTGATCACCTTCATTTTGTTCTTCACCGTGAACACCACCGACGACATGGCGCGCATGAATGTGGGTGGCGGCAAGCGGGTCACCCCAGAGCAAATCGAAAAGTGGAAGGCCGAGCGGGGCTATGACAAGCCCTTGCTGTTCAACCAAGCAGAGCAGGGCACGGCCCAGATCACCGAGACTGTGTTCTGGGACCGATCCGTGTCCTTGTTTGTGTTTGACTTTGGACGGGCCGACAACGACAGCGCCGGTGACATTGGCTACCAGATCAAGCAGCGCATGGGCGTGAGCTTGCAACTCACGGTGCCCTTGTTCCTGATGGGTTTGTTGGCCAGCATCATCTTCTCGCTGTGGTTGGTGATGTTCCGCGGCACGCGAGTGGACTTCTGGGGCGTGGTTGCCTGTGTGGTGATGATGTCGATCTCTGCCCTGTTCTACATCATCGTGGGGCAGTTCGTGTTCTCGCGCATGGCCAAGCTGGCGCCCATCTCGGGCTACGCCAATGGCTTGGATGCGATTCGCTTTTTGCTCCTGCCCATTGGCTTGATGCTGCTGGCCAACTTGGCGGGGCATGCACGGTTTTATCGCACCCTGTTCCTGGAAGAAGTGGGCAAAGACTATGTGCGCACGGCTCGCGCCAAAGGCCTGCGCGATGGCCAGGTCATGGGGCGACACGTGCTGCGCAATGCCATGTTGCCGATCTTGACCAGCGTGGGTGGCTCGCTGCCCGGCTTGTTCATGGGCGGCTTGGTGACCGAGAGCTTCTTCGGCATTCCAGGCTTGGGGGCTTACACCATTGATGCTATTGCCAGCCAGGACTTTGCCATTGTGCGCACCATGGTGTTCTTGGGTGCGGTGCTCTACATCCTGTCTAACATTTTGGTGGACGTGGCCTACTCCTGGGCCGACCCACGTGTTCGCATGCAGTGAGGTCGGCCCCTATGATGTCTTTCAAACCTGTCATCCTTTGGACCGATGTGGTCATGTGGATTCTGGTGGCGGCCTTGGCCACTTACGTGATCCGCGTGCATCGGGATCCGGTGTTGTCGGCCACCTGGCGCCGGGTGTTTGAAAACGGCGCAGCCATGGCGTCGTGCGTGGTGCTCAGCATCATGCTCTTGACCACGCTGATCGACAGCCTGCATTTCCGCAGGGCGCTGCCCTCTGTCGCCGGTGGTGTGCCGGCCTTTGACACGCGCACCGAGTCCGTGCTGGATCTGGCCTTGGCCAAGTTGATTGCCAGCCGCGAGAAGAGCTACTCCGAGCCTTTGGCCACCCATGGCTTTGTCAAAGAAACCGTGCCGCCGGAGCCGGGCGTGAAGCCCAAGCTGGATGAGTTTGGCGCGCCTGAGTTGCCCAAGCGCGCCTTTCCGCGTTTGAAGTTCGGTGGTGCTGGTTTGCAAGACCCCGAGCAAGAGTGGGCGGCCGATGTGGCGCAACGCGTGGGCTTGGGCGTGCTGGCGGGCCTGGCTTTGGCTGGGGCCCTGCGTCTGGCTATGAAGCGGGCATTGCAGCGCCAAGCTACAGCCGAGCGCTCTGTGCATTGGCGCGCCGCCTGGTGGGCGAGTAGCGTGCTCATGACCCTGATCAGTGTGGCGGTGGCCCTGTCTTGGGGGCAGGGCTATCACGTGCTGGGCACCGATCGCACCGGCAACGATGTGCTCTACACCGCGCTCAAAAGCCTGCGCACCGCGTTTGTGATTGGCTCGTTGGCCACCATTGCCACCTTGCCATTGGCCCTGTTGCTGGGCATTGCGGCGGGCTACTTCAAGGGCTGGGTGGACGACCTGATCCAGTACGTCTACACGGTGTTGTCATCGGTGCCCAACATCTTGTTGATTGCCGCTTGCGTGCTGATGGTGCAGGTCTACCTGGACAAACACCCCGAGTTGTTTGAGACAGGCTTGGAGCGTGCCGACCTGAAAATCTTCCTGCTTTGCGTGATCTTGGGCCTGACGGGTTGGGCAGGTTTGTGCCGCTTGCTGCGCGCCGAGACCTTGAAGCTCCGAGAACTGGACTATGTGCAAGCCGCCACGGCCTTTGGCGTGGGGCCATGGCGCATCATGCGCAAACATATCTTGCCCAACGTGATGCATCTGGTCCTCATCACCACGGTGTTGGAGTTCTCCAGCCTGATCTTGTATGAGGCCATCTTGTCCTATGTGGGCATTGGGGTCGACCCCTCCATGAGCAGCTTTGGCGCCATGATCAACCAGGCCCGCAGCGAGATGTCTCGCGATCCGGTGGTGTGGTGGTCCTTCGCGGCGGCCTTTGTGTTCATGGTGACCTTGGTGCTGGCGGCCAACCTGTTTGCCGATGCCGTGCGCGATGCCTTTGACCCACGCGCCAAAGTGTCTCGCCCCAAAAAAATGAGCACCGCCAAGGCGCTGACTTCGAACTGAGGACACCATGCTGCATATTGAAGACCTTCAAGTGGGCCTGGATGCGGAAGCAGGCTTGGTCCGCGCCATTGATGGCATGACCCTGACCTTGTCGCGTGGGGAAACCTTTGCCCTGGTCGGTGAGTCGGGCTGCGGCAAAAGCATGACCGCCTTGGCCTTGATGCGCTTGCTGCCAGATAACGGCCATGTGCGGCAAGGCCGTATTGCGCTCAGCGCTGACGTGCCGGATGCCAAGCCCACGGAATTGCTGCGCTTGCCAGAGTCCGCCATGCGGCGCATTCGGGGTGGGCGCGTGGGCATCATCTTCCAGGAACCGGCCACCAGCTTGAATCCGGTCATGCGGGTGGGCGACCAAATCATCGAAGCCATCGAGGCGCACACGCCTTTGCGTGGCAAGGCCGCGCGCAACAAGGCCGTGGATTGGCTGCGTCGTGTGGGCATTCCTGAGCCCGAGCGTCGCATCGACAGCTATCCCTTCGAGATGAGCGGTGGCCAGAAGCAGCGCGTCATGATTGCCATGACGCTGGCGGCCGAGCCCGATTTCCTCATCGCCGATGAACCCACCACCGCGCTGGATGTGACCATTCAGAAGCAGGTGCTTGACCTCCTGAAAGACTTGCAGGCCGAGCGCCAGTTAGGCTTGTTGTTGATCACCCATGACCTGGGTGTGGTGGCAGACATGGCTCATCGTGTGGCCTTGATGTATGCCGGCCAGATCGTGGAAGAGGCCAGTGCCTCAGCCTTTTTCGCGCAACCCAAACACCCCTACGCCAAGCTGTTGTTGCAGGCCTTGCCTGATGCACATCGCAAAGGGCAGCCTCTGGTGTCGATTGGCGGCACCGTGCCCCCGCTGTGGCAAACCTTCAGCGGCTGCCGGTTTGCGCCGCGCTGCCACCAGGCCGAAGACGCCTGCCATCAGCGTGTGCCAGCCTTGGAGGGCCAAGACCACAAGGTGCGTTGCTGGTTGGCTGATCGGTCTGGCGGTGCGCAGGCCGCGCCCGTTGTGCAGGCCACCGTCAAGCCTGCGTCGATTCAAACCGCCGGCACACCTTTGGTCCTGCAAGTCAAAAACCTGTCGGTGGCCTTTCATGCCAGCCAAGGCTTGTTCAAGCCTGACCGCGTCATGCAGGCGGTGCAGGGCGTCAGCTTTGATGTACACGCCGGGCAAACGCTGGCCTTGGTGGGGGAGTCCGGTTGCGGCAAGACCACCTCGGGGCGCGCCATCGTGCAGTTGCTGCGCGGTCAACCACAAGTGCGCGTGCAGGGCGAGGCCTGGCTACAAACCGATGCGGGTCGCCAAGACCTGTTTGCCTTGAAGGGGCAAGATTTGCTGTTGGCACGCCGTGCCGTGCAAATGGTGTTTCAAGACCCCTTTGCCTCACTGAACCCGCGCATGCGTGTGGCCGACATCCTGCAAGAGGGGCTGTTGACGCTGCGACCTGATCTGCAAGCCGAACAACGATTGGCCAAGGTGCGTGAGTTGGTGGAGCGGGTGGGCTTGCGTGCCGATGCCTTGGAACGCTTCCCACACGAGTTTTCAGGCGGACAACGCCAACGCTTGGCCATTGCCCGTGCGCTGGCGGTCGAGCCCAAGGTGTTGGTGTGCGATGAGCCTACCTCTGCGCTGGATGTGTCGGTGCAGGCGCAGATTTTGAACCTCTTGCGTGAACTCCAGCAGCAGTTGGGTTTGGGCCTGCTGTTCATCACCCACAACATGGCCGTGGTCTCCTATCTGGCAGACAAGGTGGCCGTGATGCGGCAGGGGCAAATCGTGGAGTATGGCGACGCCAGCGCTGTCTTGACACAACCGCAGCATGACTACACCCGTACACTGATGGCTGCGGTTCCCAAGAACCCGGTGTGAGTGGTTTGATTCAGGAGTGAGTGTTGTCTGACGCAGTGTTACCCGGTGACGAATACGCCATGCGCATCGCGCTGGACCAGGCTCACAACGCCTGGTTGGCGGGTGAAGTGCCGGTGGGTGCGGTCATCATGCGCCACGGTCAAGTCATTGCCACCGGCTACAACCGCCCCATCACCACGCACGACCCCACGGCCCATGCCGAGATCGTGGCCTTGCGTCATGCCTCCGATCTGCTGAAGAACTACCGTTTGCCGGAGTGCGAACTGTTCGTGACGCTGGAGCCCTGCGCCATGTGCGCCATGGCCTTGATGCATGCGCGATTCAAGCGCGTCGTGTTTGCCGCTACCGATCCCAAAACGGGCGTGGCGGGCTCGGTGATCGACCTGTTCGCGCACAAACAACTCAACCATCACACCCAGATTGTGGGCGGCGTGTTGGCAGAGGCCAGCAGTCAGTTGCTGAAAGAGTTTTTTGCGGAACGCCGTGCGCAAATCAAAGCCGAACGCGATGCACGCAGGGCTTTGGCTGCCAGACATGACCTGCATGGTCTGGATGTGATCGAAGAGTCAGTCTTGCCTGTGGCCGATGTGCAGGAGTTGCCCCCTGAGGCGCCATAAAAAACGGGAGCCGAGGCTCCCGTTTTGATTACATGCCAGCGTAGTTAGGACCGCCGCCGCCTTCAGGCGTGATCCACACGATGTTCTGTGTGGGATCCTTGATGTCGCAGGTCTTGCAATGCACGCAGTTCTGCGCGTTGATCTGCAGGCGGTCGGTGTTGTCTTCGTTCTTCACGAATTCATACACGCCAGCAGGGCAGTAGCGCGACTCGGGGCCAGCGAACTTGGCCAGGTTGGTCTGCACAGGCACCGAAGCGTTCTTCAGTGTCAAGTGAGCAGGCTGGTGCTCGTTGTGGTTGGTGTTGGACACGAACACGGAGCTCAGGCGATCGAAAGTGATCTTGCCATCGGGCTTCGGATAGTCGATCTTGGCGCACTGAGCGGCAGGCAGCAGGCGGGTGTGATCGGCTTCGGTGCGGTGGATGGTCCAAGGTGCAACCTTGATGCCCAGCTTAGGCAGCAGCCATTGTTCGATGCCGGTCATGATCATGCCGACGTACATGCCCTTCTTGAACCACTGCTTGAAGTTCTTGGAGGTGTCCAGCTCTTCCTTCAGCCAGCTCTTTTCGAACGAAGCAGGGTAGGCGGACAGTTCGTCGTGCTGACGGCCACCGGTCACAGCGTCGAACAAGGCTTCGGCGCACAGCATGCCGGTCTTCATGGCAGCGTGCGAACCCTTGATGCGAGCAGCGTTCAGGTAACCTGCGTCACAGCCCACCAGTGCACCACCTGGGAACACGGTCTTGGGCAGCGATAGGATGCCGCCGGCGGTGATGGCGCGAGCGCCGTAGCTCAAACGCTTGGCACCTTCCAGCAAAGGCTTGATGCTGGGGTGAGTCTTCCAACGCTGCATTTCCTCGAAAGGAGACAGCCAAGGGTTCTGGTAGTCCAGACCGGTCACGAAGCCCAGGGTGACTTTGTTGTCTTCCAGGTGATACAGGAAGCCGCCACCGTAGGTCTTGGTGTCCATGGGCCAGCCAGCGGTGTGGATGACCAGACCAGGCTTGGCCTTGGCAGGATCGACTTCCCACAGTTCTTTGATACCGATGGCGTAGCTTTGTGGGTCCTTGCCTTCGTCCAGCTTGAACTTGGCGATCAGTTGCTTGCCCAGGTGACCACGTGCGCCTTCAGCGAAGACGGTGTACTTGCCCAGCAGTTCCATGCCCAGTTGGAAGTCGCCGGTAGGTTCGCCGTTCTTGTCGATACCCAGGTTGCCGGTGGCCACGCCCTTGACGGAGCCATCGTCGTTGTACAGCACTTCAGCAGCAGCGAAGCCAGGGAAAATTTCCACGCCCAGGGCTTCAGCTTGCTGACCCAGCCAACGCACCACATTGCCCAGGCTGATGACGTAGTTGCCTTCGTTGTGGAAGTTGTTGGGGATCAGGGCCTTGGGTGTCGCGATGGTGCCGGTTTCGGTCAACACCAAGACTTCGTCGCCAGTGACGGGTTGGTTCAGCGGTGCGCCCAGTTCCTTCCAGTTGGGGAACAGTTCGGTCATCGCGATGGGGTCCATCACGGCGCCAGACAGGATGTGCGCGCCAGGCTCAGAGCCCTTTTCCAACACGACAACGCTGATTTCCTTGCCAGCCTTTTCGGCCAGTTGCTTCAGGCGGATGGCAGTGGACAGACCAGCGGGGCCTGCGCCCACGATGACGACGTCATATTCCATCGACTCGCGTGGACCAAACTGTTCAAGGATTTCCTGTGGCGTCATCGTGGGTTCCTTATTTGTGTGACTTGTGTTGTCGGAATACTTTTATTGGTCCGCAATTCTAAGGGCTATGGCGCAAATATTTCCACACGAAAAAGCACGATCGTTCGCAAATTTCTGGCAAGATGTCTTGTCACATTTCTGGCGGCGAAATGCATGGTGGTCCCCGGGGTAGTTCAGGGCTTCGCCATTCAGCCATCGTGATATCGTTTTCTGAAAGATTTCAGCTGCTGAGACGGCAGCAACTTGTCTGATTGAGGAGCACCTTTCATGAGTTACACCCTTGACCTGTCCGGCCGCGTGGCCTTGATCACCGGCGCTTCCAGCGGCCTGGGCAAACAATTCGCCCTGACCCTGTCGAAGGCGGGTGCTGCCGTGGTGTTGGCAGGTCGTCGTGTCGAGCGCCTCAAGGACTTGCGCTCCGAAATCGAAGCCGGTGGTGGCGACGCCCACGTGGTGGGCATGGACGTCACCGACGTGGGCAGCATCCGTGCGGCGGTAGCCCACGCCGAAACCGAAGTCGGCCCCCTGGACATCCTGATCAATAACTCCGGCGTCAGCACCACGGAGCGCCTGGTCGACGTGACGGAAGAAGGCTACGACTATGTGTTCGATACCAACACACGCGGCGCATTCTTCACCGCGCAAGAAGTGGCCAAGCGCATGTTGGCGCGTGCCAAGGGTTCCGCGCCTGGTACGTATACCGGTGGCCGCATCGTGAACATTGCGTCGGCTGCCGGCTTGCGCACCATGCCGCAAATTGGCGTGTATTGCATGAGCAAAGCTGCGGTGATCCACATGACCAAGGTGATGGCGGCAGAGTGGGGCCGTTATGGCATCACCACCAATGCCATTTGCCCGGGCTACATCGACACAGAGATCAACCACCACCACTGGGGCACCGAGGCTGGTCAGAAGTTGGTCAACATGCTGCCTCGCAAGCGCGTGGGTCAACCTCGTGACCTGGATGCCATGCTGGTGACCTTGTGCGCCGCAGAGAGCGACTTCATCAACGGCGCCATCATTTCTGCCGACGACGGCGTCACGGCTGCTTGATTCGGCATCGCACCTTGAAATCAACGACGCTGTCCGCATCTCCAGGGCAGCGTCTTTTTTTTTGATCTCCCAAGATCACTTTGTCACCATGCGTCTCGAAATTCCTGATCAAAAGATCCTGGTCTATGAACTGAACCACCCGATCGCTTGGGGTGAGATGGATGCCTTGGGCCATGTCAACAACACGGTCTACTTCCGTTACATGGAGCAGGCCCGGGTGTCGTGGATCACATCCATCAATGGCACGTTGAACAACGCAGAAGACGGGCCTGTCATCGCCAATGCGTTCTGCAATTTCTATCGACCATTGGTGTTTCCGGGCAACATCATCATCAAGCTGTATGTGGCCAACCCTGGGCGCACCAGCATTGATACCTTCATCAGCATTGAGCGGTCTGACGAACCGGGCGTGACGTATGCGGCCGGTGGCGCAACCCTGGTGTGGGTGAGCTTGAAAGACGGGCGCTCTGCGTCGCTGCCAGATGTGGTGCGTAAGCTCGCCACCACTGCGCCAGCGTTACCTGGAAAAGACACGCCTCCGGCCTTACCAGGCTGAGTCAATAGGGGCTAAGCACAGGGCCGCGTTTGCTTCATGCAAATGACGGCCTTTTTTTCGTCTTGTTCTCTGGCTTTTTAGTCTGCTCCCGGTGTAGTCTTTCTATGTTGCAGTGCAGCGAAAAATGCGGCCGTGGCCTGAGTCTTGCTGCAGTGCTCAACAGAACCGATCTAGGAGTGAGAGGATGAACAAGGTCTATCCCGATGCTGCCAGCGCGCTGGCTGGGATTGTGAAAGACGGGCAATTGCTCGCAGTGGGGGGCTTCGGCCTGTGCGGCATTCCGGAGGCACTGATTGACGCCTTGCAGGCTTCGGGCGTCAAGAACCTGACAGTGATCTCCAACAACGCTGGGGTTGACGGTTTCGGTTTAGGCAAGTTGCTCAACACCCGTCAGATCAAGAAGATGATTTCCAGCTACGTGGGCGAGAACAAAGAGTTCGAGCGCCAATACCTGTCGGGCGAGTTGGAGCTGGAATTCACGCCCCAGGGCACGCTGGCTGAAAAGCTGCGTGCAGGCGGTGCTGGCATCCCCGCGTTCTTCACCAAGACGGGCGTGGGCACCATTGTGGCCGAGGGCAAAGAAACCCGTGAGTTCGATGGGCAAACCTACGTCATGGAACGCGCGCTGTGCCCTGAAGTGGCGCTGGTCAAGGCGCACAAGGCCGACAAATCTGGCAACCTGATCTTCCGTCGCACCGCTCGCAACTTCAACCCTGCTGCGGCCATGGCCGGCAAGATCACGGTGGTCGAAGTGGAAGAGATTGTGGAAACCGGTTCGATTGATCCGGATTCTGTGCACCTGCCTGGCATCTATGTGCACCGCATCGTGCACAACCCGAACCCAGAAAAGCGCATCGAGAAGCGCACGATCACTGAAAAGGCAGGAGCTTGATCATGGCCTGGACACACGATGAAATGGCCGCACGCGCGGCGCAAGAATTGCAAGACGGTTTCTATGTGAACCTGGGTATTGGTCTGCCTACTTTGGTGGCCAACCATGTGCGTGAAGACATCGAAGTCTGGTTGCAGTCTGAAAATGGCATGTTGGGCATCGGTCCGTTCCCGACCGAAGAGGAAGTGGATGCCGACATCATCAATGCCGGTAAACAAACCGTGACCTGTCTGCCTGGCTCGTCGATCTTTGGTTCGCATGAGAGCTTTGCCATGATCCGTGGCGGCAAGATCAACTTGTCGATCCTGGGGGCGATGCAGGTGTCCGAAAAAGGTGACCTGGCCAACTGGATGATTCCCGGCAAGATGGTCAAGGGCATGGGCGGTGCCATGGACTTGGTGGCCGGCGTGGGCCGCGTGGTGGTCTTGATGGAACACGCTGCCAAGAATGGCGAGCACAAGTTGCTGCAAAAGTGCACCTTGCCGCTGACCGGCTTGGGCGTGGTCGATCGCATCATCACCGAGTTGTGCGTGTTGGATGTGACCCCCGATGGCTTCAAGTGTGTGGAGTTGGCTCCTGGCGTGACGCCTGAGGAAATCCGCATGAAGACCGGCGCCCACGTGCACCTGTCTCACTTGGAAGCCTAAGCCCTTCCAAACTCTAGCTCGGTGGCTGATACACAGTCGCCCACAAGCCGCTTCGATGGCCCATGCCATGTGAAGCGGCTTTTTTCATGGCGCCTGGGCCTCTGAGACAATGCGGGATATGGAATCGATCATCTTGGTATTGCTGGTGCTCAACGTGGCACTGTTGGTGTGGTTGGCTTGGCGCAGTACGCGCCCCCAAGGGGCTGACCTGAGTGTGGCGCTGGATGATCTGGCACAACGCTCACAGCAGAGTGTGGCTGGGCTCGAACGAAACCTGCGAGATGAATTGGCCCGTACCGCCACCAGCACGCGACAGGAGTTGGGCTCACAAATGGGCGTGTTGCAGCAAACCTTGATGGGCCAGCAGGGCGACACCACGCGCACGCAAAACGAACAGCTTGATAGTTTTCGGACGCAATTGGCGGCGATGCAGCAGGGCTTAACCGACACCTTGCGCGAGACCACGCATCAACAATCACAACAGGCCACCGCCTTGCGTGAGGCACAGGCGGCAGCCTTGGCTCGTTTCAACGAAGCACAAGAGGCAGCCATGCGTCGAATGGGCGAGGGCGTGACCGAGCAACTGCGTCTGTTGTCGGAAGCCAATGATCGACGCCTGCAAGAGGTTCGGCAAACGGTGGAAGTGCGTTTGCAGTCGCTGCAAGCCGACAACGAGAAAAAGCTGGAGCAGATGCGCCAGACCGTAGACGAGAAGCTGCATGCCACCCTAGAACAGCGTTTGGGTGAGAGCTTTAAGCAGGTCGCTGAGCGCCTGGAATTGGTCCACCGCGGCTTGGGTGAAATGCAACGCTTGGCCAGCGACGTGGGCTCCTTGAACCGGGTGCTGAGCAACGTCAAGACACGCGGCATTTTTGGCGAAGTACAGTTGGCGGGGCTGCTCGAGCAGGTGTTCACGCCCGAACAATACGGTGTCAACGTGGAAACCGTGCCAGGCAGTGGCGCCCGTGTTGAGTTTGCAATTCGTTTGCCCGGCCAGGGCGATACGGATCAGCCCTTGTGGTTGCCAATTGACGCGAAGTTTCCCCGTGAAGACTACGAGCGTTTGCTGGAAGCGCAAGATCGGGCAGACGTGCCTGCCGTGGAGGCGGCCGGCAAAGCAATTGAGCAACGTTTGCGACTGGAAGCCAAAACCATCCGAGACAAGTATCTGGCGCCACCCCACACAGCAGACTTCGCCATTCTGTTTGTGCCCACGGAGGGGCTGTATGCCGAGGCCCTGCGTCGGCCAGGCCTGGTGGAATCGCTGCAACGTGAATGCCGCGTGATGCTGGCCGGGCCCACGACCCTCTTGGCCACGCTCAATAGCCTGCAGATGGGTTTCAGAACCTTGGCCTTGGAAAAGCGGTCATCGGAAGTCTGGCAGGTGCTGGGCGCAGTCAAAACCGAGTTCGGCAAGTTTGGCGATGTCCTGGCCAAGACGCGCAAGAAGCTGGACGAAGCCAGCAACACCATTTCCTCGGTCGAAACGCGCACACGGGTGATGGGGCGCGCGCTGAAACAAGTCGAAGCGCTGCCCGAGGGGCAGGCACAAACCTTGTTGCCGGGCGATGTGGCAGCCGATGACGAAGGCCTGTTCTGATTCAAGTCTTGGGCCAGTTGTCCGATAAAACGGCCTCGTACCAAAGGGTGGCATGTGCTCGCCCATTAGGAGTTGGATTGGTCGTGCCCTGGCGAGCCTGGTTTTCTACCTTGATGCTGCTGATGTGCTGGATGACAGTGGTCATGCCAGCCTTTGGTGCTTCGCGCGCGCTGGATGTCAATCAGTCACCGGGCCGTGGCGAGCAGATGGCCGTCGATGCTTTGAGTGTTCAGGCCAGGCAGTCCCCCAAAACGGAGTTGGTGTTGCCGCCTGCGCAAGCCCCTTGGAGACCTTTGGCTCAGGGCGTTCGAGCGCTTGGCTTTCCCGTGGAAGGGGTTTGGCTGAGAGGTGTTTTGTCCAATACGGGAGCGCAGGCCATCCATCGCTGGGTGGTGGTGGGTGAGGCGTTCCTGGATCAAGTCGACTGCCGCACGGACACTTCCGCAGGCTCCGGTGCGGTCTACAGGTTGGGCGACAACCGGCCCTACGACGAACGTCCGGTGCCCTATCCTCGGATCATTGTGCCGGTGGAAGTGCCCGCTCAGGGGCAGACTCAAGTGCAATGCTATTTCCGCAATAACGGTGCGGTGACCGTTGCTTTTGAAGTTTGGGAGCCAGAGTCTTACGCCTTGTCTGAGCGTTTGAGCTCCTTCAACAGGGCCCTGTGCTACGGGGCCTTGGCGTTTGCCATTGTGTGCGGTGTCGTGTTGGCGGTGTTCCAGCGGCATCCTCTGCCCGTATTGTTGATTGTGGAGTTGCTGCCGGTGTTGGTGGCCACCGCCACGCGAGAGGGGGATGCGTTTGCCTTCATGTGGCCGAACGCGCCATGGCTGAACGTCCCACCCTTTGAGTGGATCTTGGTGGGCATCGTGGCCGCAGCCACGGTGTTCAGACGCATCCTGCGTTTGTCGTCGGGTGAGGACCGTGTCGTGCGGTGGATCATCGCCACGTCTTTGATGCTGTTGGTGGTGGCCGTTGCCTTCTCGGTGTTGACCATTCAAGTGGGCGAGATTGCGCAGTACTTTGCCGTGCTGGTGCCTCCCACCTTGATCGCGATTTGCTTGAGGCATTGGCGCCATGACCCTATTTCCCGGGTGGTGGCGGTGGGCATGCTTGCCCAGTTCATCGGGCTCATCATCAATGCGCTGGGCGTGTTGGGGTATTTGGACATGGGCTATGCATTGGCAGCCTTGTATGCCAGCGTCTTCAAAGCCATGGCCTTGGTCATTGCTTTGGCCTACCGGATCAAGTTGGACCGCAGGGAGCGCGACAAGGCGCAAAGCAGCCACATGCAGGAACTGGAGCAGCGCGTTGCCTACGAGGCTCAACTGCGCCATGCCGTTTCGCATCACCCCCGCTATGGCATGCCCAACCAGGCCCTACTGGACGAGGCCGTGCGTCAATGTCTGCCCGATGTGCCGCCACCTGGCTTGTCGGTGTGGATTCTGCGCATGAACCGTTTCGGGTTTCTGGAGTCGATCCTGCCGCGCGACACCTTGACCGAGTTGGTCGAGATTTATGCCGAAGAGTTGGCCCGCTGGTTTGCTGATCGCAACGACTTCGTGCTGCTGGCCATTGATGGCGAGCACCGCATTGCCGCCTTAGACGATGGCACCTTGTGTTTTGTCACTTTAGGCGAGCCCAGTCAGGAAATCTTGTCTGACTTGGGGGTGTTTGTGACCCGTCGGTTCGAGCACAAAGGCTTGTTTGTGGCTTGGGATCCCCATGTTGGCGTGGCAACGCTGCCTGCAGGCGGTGAGTGTCCTTCTGGTGTCACGGAAGAGGCCCGTGTGGCCTTGCAGTGGTGTAGCGCCCACCGTCGCGTGGTTCGGTTTGAAGCCGAGCGTATGAAGCGTGAGCAACTGGCCTACGGTTTGACGTTGGACTTGGAAGGCGCGATTGAACGTGGTGAGCTGATCTTGCACTACCAACCCAAGATCCAATTGCCTTCCCGCAAGACGGTGTCATTGGAGGCCTTGGTACGCTGGCGGCATCCCTCGCGCGGCATGATCCCGCCTGGGGCTTTCATTGCCGAAGCGGAGGCCACGGGTGCCATCAATCGTTTGACCCTGTGGGCCATTCGCGAGGCGGCCCGATTCCTCTTGACCCTGCCTGAAGGCGATGTGCGCGTGTCGGTCAATATCACCGCATTTGACTTGGCCACGCCCAAGTTTGTGGACAACGTGCTGAGCATCCTCAAACAAGAGGGGTGCCCACCTCAACGCATCATTTTGGAAGTGACGGAATCCGCCGCGCTGAGCGATCGTGAGCGTGCCACGGAAATTCTGTCAGCCTTGCGCACAGCCGGCATTCAAATCGCGTTGGATGACTTTGGCACGGGCTACTCCTCGCTGGCGATCTTGCAAGAGATGCCGCTGGACGAGATGAAGGTGGACCGCAGCTTCGTCACCGACATTGGCGAGTTTGAGCGCAAGCGTGCGGTGCTGGAAGCCATGATCGATGTGGGGCATCGCCTGGGTCTGACGGTCACCATCGAGGGCGTGGAACACGAAGAGAGTGTCGAGTGGCTGACTCGAAATGGCTGCGACGTGGTGCAAGGCTTCGTGTTCAGCCGCCCACTCGAGCCGAATCTGGCTCGTGAGTGGGTCAGCCGTTACGGCCCGAACCGATCACCCGCGCCCGCTAAGACGGTCGGCGCGGCTGCGTTGAGCCACTAAGGCATCGGAACTGGGCTGGTCTTCCCGACGGGTGGGCCAGTCTTGCATGTGGCGCAGCACCAATTGGGTCAGTGCCTTGATCCACACGGGTTCGTCATTCAGACATGGAATGTACTGAAAACCTTGGCCGCCTTCAGACAAGAAG
>JBKBIO010000008.1:0-158051 GCA_046299355.1 Aquabacterium sp.
GCAGCCGTCAGGGTGGTCTTACCGTGGTCAACGTGACCGATGGTGCCCACGTTCACGTGCGGCTTGGTCCGTTCGAACTTACCTTTTGCCATGTTTCTCGCTCCTAGCGATCCTGAAGTGCGATAGAAAAGAAGGGAAGAAAGTGAGGTGTGGTGCCCATGGGCAGGATCGAACTGCCGACCTCTCCCTTACCAAGGGAGTGCTCTACCACTGAGCCACATGGGCATCGACACAGGACTGAACTCCAACGAGCGCAAGCCCGTGCCGACTTGCTGACCCTCGCTTTGCACGAAGACCGCTACTATAACACCACAAAATTGACAGAACCGTGACCTGGAGCGGGAGACGGGAATCGAACCCGCGTCATTAGCTTGGAAGGCTAAGGTTCTACCATTGAACTACTCCCGCCCGGGAGCGATTCTGAAAAAGTTTTGCCTGGTGGAGGAGGCTGGATTCGAACCAGCGTAGGCGTAAGCCAACAGATTTACAGTCTGCCCCCTTTAGCCACTCGGGCACCCCTCCGAGGCAAGCCCTAGACTTTAGCACAGGTCAGAAAAATATTGCAAGCATCCCGACAACTTTTTCTACAAAACCACAACTCGACGGCCCCACGACTGGATTTGATTCCTCTATGCTGTGCGCTCGGTTTGCCCCAACGTTGGGAATTTCGCCGCTTTTACTAGGGAGATCACACGTGATGTTGAAACATTGGTTTGGAATGGCCCTCGCGCTGAGCGCGGCCTCGACGCCCGTTTGGGCCGGGGACACAGCGTCTTCCAGCATTCGGCCACTGTTGGGGATTGGATACACATGGGGTGGGGACACCATTGCTCAAGTGGAGCTCAAACCGGTATCGGGCAATAGTGCAAGTCAGTACGAAGATTTGAGTGGGGGTGCAGGGCTGGATCTGCGAACCGGCGCTTCCTGGCATTTCTCAGACAAAGCTCGCCTGCAGGGCATGGTCGCGTTTCACAATGACAGCGCCAATGGCCTGTCTGGACAGATGTCGTTTCGACGGGTGCCTGTAGAGTTGTTGATTCATTGGCAAGTGTCTGACAACTGGTGGGTTGGCGGCGGCCTTCGCCGCGCGTTCAGTGGCAAATACGACCGCCAAGCAGGCTTCAAGACTGACATCGAAGTCGACGGCGAAATTGTCGAAGTCACCCTTCCGGCAGCGAAGGACAAAGCGAAGTTCTCAACCTCCGTTGTTTTGGAAGCCGAATACATGCTTTCGAGCAACTGGGGCACAAAGTTCAGGCTGGTGAAGGAATCCGTCCGATTCGACAGAGTTCGCGGCGGCGAAAAGCTCAACGCCGACCACATCGGTGCCATAGTCACTTACAACTTTGATTGACCTATGCGACATTGGAAGCTTCAGTCTTGCGCGCTCGGCTTGCTCATGAGCTTGAGTTCGGGGGCCATCGCGCAACAAGCCGGCGGCACCCTCAAGCCATTTGTGGGCATGGGACTGACCTTTGGCGGCAAGGACCTGGCAACCGCCGAGTACACCAACGGAACGACCTACACCGTCACGACGGGTAGCCTGGTTGACTTCCGTGGCGGGCTGGAGTACCGGCTGATCAACTCGCCATGGGCCATTCAAGCGGTCTTGGGCTATCACACCGACAGTTCCAACGCAACCAATGGGACCTTTGAGTTCAGACGCATCCCGGTAGAGTTGATCGCGATGGCTGAGATGAGCGATCAGTGGCGCATTGGGTTTGGTGTTCGCAAAGCGACCAGCGCCAAGGTCTCAGCATCTGGGGACGCAATCACACAGACGGACTTCGGTCGATCAACGACATTCACATCGAACGTCGGCATCCTGTTCCAAGCCGAATACAAGATCGGGCCTCAGTTCGGACTGCAAGCCCGCTATGTAAGCGAAACCTACCAAGCTCAGTTCAGTCAGCCCGTCGAATTCGACGGCAGCCATGCAGGCATATTCGGAGTGTTCTATTTCCAATGAGGGCGCCGGGGCGTTTTATCGCAGGGCCCAATCCAAGGGACGACCGAGCCCCGCGAAATGGGCCATCGCCAGAGAGAAATGAGCACACCCGATGAAGGGCACAGGCCCTCGGGTGGCCGATAGCGGCGAGGGATGATTCGCTTCCAAAATCAGATGACGGGACCCGTTTGTAGAAGCGGCCTCGATGAGCGGCTTCTTTTTTTGCGCGTGAGCACCCCAGAGCATGAAGACCACACTTTGGTTCTGTGCAGCCACAGCCTGAATCAAGGCATCGGTCAGGACTTCCCAACCCCATCCCGCATGACTGGCGGCCTGTCCGGGTGCGACGGTCAAGACGGTGTTGAGCAAGAGCACGCCGGCATCAGCCCAAGCTTGCAGGCACCCGTGCTCTGGTAAGGGGATGCCGAGGTCACGCTGAAGTTCTTTTCGGATGTTGCGCAAGCTCGGCGGAATGGCCACACCAGGCTTCACGGAGAAGGCCAAGCCATGCGCCTGACCGGGGCCGTGATAGGGATCCTGCCCCAGGATCACGACTTTGACATGGCTCAGTGGGGTCGCCTGCAGCGCAGCAAAGACCTGTTGAGGGTAGACCTCGTCTTTTTGCGATTGGAGACGCTGGATGAGGCGCTGCCCAATTTCGCTTGAACGAAAGGGCTCGGTGACGGCCTGCCAGTCTTTGGGGATCGCCTGAAACTGCTCGACCAACCAATCTGCGGGTCGCTCGGCGGCAGGGTCAGACCACAAAGGCAAGGAATCGGTCACGCGAACAAATCTTTCAAGGCAATGCCTGGGTCGGGCTGGCGCATGAAGGCCTCGCCGACCAAGAATGCATGGACATCGGCCGCACGCATGCGCTGGACATCCGCACGCCCCAAAATGCCCGACTCGGTGACCAGCAAGCGATCTGCGGGCACGCGATCAAGCAAGCCCAAGGTGGTGTCGAGCGTGACATCGAAAGTGCGCAAGTTGCGATTGTTGATGCCCACCAGCGGCGTCTTGAGTTTCAAGGCACGGTCGAGTTCTTCGCCGTCATGGACTTCGACCAACACAGCCATGCCCAGCGACATGGCGCAAGCTTCGAGGTCCGCCATTTGTGCGTCGTCCAGGCAGGCCGCGATCAGCAGGATGCAGTCCGCGCCCATGGCGCGCGCATCGTAGACCTGATAGTCGCTGACCATGAAGTCTTTGCGCAAGACGGGCAAATCGCAAGCCGCACGAGCCTGACGCAGGTAATCGGAACAGCCTTGAAAGAACTGCTCATCGGTCAAGACACTCAAGCAAGCCGCACCATGCTGGGCGTAACTGGCTGCAATCGCAGCGGGATCAAAGTGTTCACGCAGCACCCCTTTACTGGGGCTGGCCTTTTTGACTTCGGCGATGACACCGGCTTGGCCGGCTGCGATCTTGGCACGCAAGGCACCCACAAAATCACGCAGGTCGGCTTGTTCACGGTTGCGGGCCTCGGCCTCGGCTCGGACCAACGCCAAAGGACGCACAGGCAAGGCCGCGGCGATTTCCTGGTGTTTGACGTTGACGATTTTTTGGAGGATGTCAGACATGGGAAGGTCAGGCCACGGAGCCTTGTTGTGCAGCGAGGGACTGCGTGGTTTGAACAAAGCGGCGCAAGGTATCGGCGGCACGCCCACTGGACAAGGCCTCGCGCGCACGCTCCACACCGTCTGCCAGGCTATCGGCCACATTGGCGGCGTAGATCGCTGCACCAGCATTGAGCAAGACGATGTCGCGAGCCGGACCGGGTTCATTGGCCAAGACGCGCTGAACAATCGCCATCGAGGTCTCGCGGTTCGGCGCTTTCAGCATCGACCCATCGTGCTCACCCATGCCGAACTGGTCCGGCGAAATGGTGTACTCACGGACTTCGCCGTCTTTGAGTTCGGCCACCATGGTCGATCCTGACAGGGTGATCTCATCCAAGCCATCTTGCCCATGCACGATGAGCACGTGGTTGGAGCCGAGGCGCTGCAACACACGCGCCTGGATGCCGACCAGATCGGGATGGAACACACCCATGACCTGATTGAGTGCGCCGGCTGGGTTGGTCAAAGGCCCGAGGATGTTGAAAATGGTTCGGATACCCAATTCTTTGCGCACCGGGGCGGCATGCTTCATGGCGCCATGATGATTGGGCGCAAACATGAAGCCCACGCCAGATTCGGCCAAACAACGTGCGACGTTGTCGGGCTGGAGGTTGATGGCAGCACCCAAGGCTTCAAGCACATCGGCGCTGCCTGTACTGGAAGACACGCTTCGGCCACCGTGTTTGGCGACGCGGGCACCCGCTGCTGCGGCCACAAACATGGCCGTGGTGGAGATGTTGAAGGTGTGAGCCCCGTCACCCCCGGTGCCACACAGATCAACCAGATGCTGCTTGTCAGCGATGTCAACGGGGGTGGCGAACTCACGCATCACTTGCGCGGCTGCGGAGATTTCACCCACCGTTTCTTTCTTCACGCGCAAGGCGGAGACGAACGCGGCCATCATCACAGGCGACATCTCGCCACGCATGATGCGCCGCATCAGGCCCAACATTTCGTCGTGGAAGATCTCGCGGTGCTCAACGACCCGTTGGAGGGCCTGGACATCGGTCAGTTGTGTCATGGCTCAAGCCTCACATGTTGAGGAAGTTCTTGAGCATGGCATGGCCGTGCTCAGTGAGGATGGACTCGGGGTGAAACTGCACACCCTCCAGTGGCGCAAAGTTCGGGTCCGTTTGCGGCGCCTTGTGGCGCACGCCCATGATTTCACCATCGTCGGTGAACGAGGTAATCTCCAGGCACTCCGGCAAGGAGGCACGCTCGATGGCCAGGGAGTGATAACGAATCACCGTGAACTGTTTGGGCAGGTCTTTGTACACGCCCTTTTGATCGGTGGTGATCACGGCGGTTTTGCCGTGCATCTGCTCGCGGGCCCGCACGATCTTGCCGCCCAAGGCGGCACCGATGCTTTGGTGCCCCAGGCACACACCCAGGATGGGCAACTGGCCTTGGAAGCGCTGCAGGGCTGGCACACAGATGCCAGCCTCTGCTGGGGAGCAAGGTCCGGGCGAGAAGACCAGGCGATCTGGCTTGATGGCGGCGATCTCGTCGAGCGTGATTTCGTCGTTGCGCACGACTTTGACCTCTTCACCCAATTCGCAGAAGTACTGGACCAGGTTGAAGGTGAAGCTGTCGTAGTTGTCGATCATGAGCAGCATGGTGGTGTCCTTTCGTGTCCTGTGAATGTCAGAAACCTTGTTCGACCATCTCGGCCGCGCGGATCACCGCACGGGCCTTGGCCTCGGTTTCTTTCCATTCCAGTTCAGGGACCGAATCGGCCACCACACCGGCGCCTGCTTGCACGTACAAGGTCTGATCCTTGATCACCCCGGTGCGGATGGCAATGGCCACGTCCATGTCGCCCGCGAAGCTGAGGTAGCCCACGGCGCCGCCGTAGACCCCACGCTGCACAGGCTCGAGCTCGTCGATGATTTCCATGGCGCGAATCTTGGGCGTGCCGCTGAGCGTGCCCGCAGGGAAGCTGGCACGCAGCACATCGAGGCCCGTCATGCCGTCTTTGAGTTGGCCTTCGACGTTGCTGACGATATGCATGACATGCGAGTAACGCTCGATGCCAAAGGCTTCGGTGACCTTGACGGTGCCGGTTTTGGCGATGCGACCGATGTCGTTGCGGGCGAGGTCGATGAGCATGACGTGCTCGGCGCGCTCTTTGGGATCGGCCAGCAGCTCTTTTTCGTTGCTGGCATCTTGCTCAGGCGTGGCACCACGTGGACGCGTGCCAGCGATGGGCCGGATGGTGACGGTTTCGCCGCCCTCGGCGTTGTGCTCCTGGCGCACCAGGATCTCGGGCGAGGAACCCACGACCTGATGATCGCCCAGGTCGTAGTAATACATATAGGGGCTCGGATTCAAGGAACGCAGCGCGCGATACAAGCTCAAAGGCGAAGCCGTGAAGCGCTTTTGCAGGCGTTGGCCGATCACGACCTGCATGCAGTCACCCGCGGCGATGTATTCCTTGCATTGGAGCACGGCAGCTTCGAAATCGGCCTTGGCAAAGTGGCGCTCCACTTCGTAGGACTCACCGGGCACGATGGCTGGTGCGGCCACGCTTTGATTGAGCTGGGCTTGCAATTGCGCAATGCGTGCCGCAGCTTGGGCATAAGCGCCCGGCTTGGCAGGATCCGCATAGACGATCAGGAACAGACGATCGGCCAGGTTATCGATGACCGCCAACTCTTCGCATTGCAGCAAGAGGATGTCTGGCGTGCCGATGCCGCCGGGCTTTTGCACGCCAGCGAGCTTGTGCTCAATGTGGCGGACCGTGTCGTAACCAAAGTAGCCCGCCAAGCCGCCGCAGAAACGGGGCAGCCCCTTCGGGACGGCGGCGTTGAATCGCTGCTGGTAGCTGGCGATGAAATCGAGTGGATTGCCCTCGAAGGTTTCCACCACATGGCAATCGGTCACCACCTCGACGTAGCGGCCGGTGGCACGCACCAAAGTGCGCGCAGGCAAGCCGACGAAGGAGTAGCGCCCGAATCGCTCCCCCCCAACGACCGACTCCAACAAGAAGCTGTTGGGCTGACCTTGGGTGAGCTTGAGGTAAAGCGACAGAGGAGTATCGAGGTCCGCCAGCGCCTGAGCGACCAGCGGAATGCGGTTGTGGCCTTTGGCGGCCAAAGCATGGAATTCTTGTTCAGTGATCATGTAGTGCCTCCAAGCCCTGACTCTGAGACGGTGACGGAGTCGGGATGATGGATATGTCGGAACCTGAGGCGAAATCAAGGGTCAGCACAGGATGCAGACTTGTTTCGTCAGGACCTGTTTCCGATCGCCGCGGAGGGCAGCCGCTTTCCAAGCGTGGAGCGGCGCAGTCGCGACAAATTCAGACGAGCGCAGGCCAGTGACGCCAGGGCCAGGCTCCCCGGTCGTGCGAACCTTTCGTCTGTTTGCGCGAGATGAACATAACCCCAGTGTAGCAGGGCCATGGCAGTTCGTGGGATGCCCCCCGAGTTAAGGGCTTGGCGGACAAACCAAGGGCAAACCCGCAACACGGCACAAGTGCGCAAAAACACAATTGCTTACCGTTTGATGCCAGCAGTTTGAAAGAC
Source organism: Aquabacterium sp. (assembly GCA_046299355.1). Classification (GTDB taxonomy): domain Bacteria; phylum Pseudomonadota; class Gammaproteobacteria; order Burkholderiales; family Burkholderiaceae_C; genus Aquabacterium. The sequence continues at coordinate 7,095 of JBKBIO010000008.1, forward strand.
CATGATGACAGCAAAATTTTGGGGTTGCAGCCGCCAAAGCGCTTGGAAAAACACCTTGGCAGGCATCTTGGGCATGGGCATCGCACTGAGCGCCTGGTGTCAAAGCGCTGAGACGGTAGGCGTGGACTACCCAGCCACGGTACGTGTTGAAGGCATCCCCCTGGTCCTGAATGGCAGCGGCGTGAGCTACCGTGGCATGGCCAAGCAGTACACCCTGGCCTTGTATGCACCGCAAAAGGCGTCACGCGCCGACCAAGTCGTGGCAGGCTTCAACTCCCCGTTGCAACTGCGTTTTGTGATGCTGCAAAGCACACGTCTGGACGAAATGGGGACCACGATCACACGCGGCATTGAAAACAACAGCTCCCGTGAAGAGTTTTTCCGACTGATTCCGGCGATTCGTCAGATGAGCGAGGTGTTTTCTCGTATCAAACGACTGGAAACAGGCGATACCCTGGCCATCGAGTACTTGCCACGGGTCGGGACGCTGTTTCAAGTCAATGGACAAACGATTGGCCTGCCCATCTCCGAGCCCAGCTTCTTCCCCGCCTTGAGCCGAGTATGGCTTGGCAAAAAGCCAGTGACCCAAGACCTGAAAGATGCCCTTCTGGACTTCCGTCCGCCCCCCGTTCTGGAGGCGCTGCGCTGACTCACCAAGCGCGAGGCCAGATCACAACTGGTCCAGGCGATCCAGGTACGCCAATGCGGGAACACTCTGGATCGGCTCACCGTGGTTATAGCCATAGGTGACCAAGACCACGGGACAGCCCGCCGCGCGAGCCGCTTGCGCATCGTTGCTCGAGTCGCCAATCATCAGCGTTTGCGCGGGCGCATGCCCCAAGGCTTCACAGGTCTTCAACAAAGGCAGGGGATCGGGCTTTTTGCGCTCGAACGCATCGCCCCCGAAGACATGTTGAAAGTAGGAATGCAGCCCTTTGCGCTCGAGCAATTGCTCCGCAAAGGCCGTGGGCTTGTTGGTCAGACACGCCAGCGGCCAGCCTCGGACTTGCAAGGCTTGTAAGCCTGCCTCGACGCCAGGAAACACCTCGGAATGCTGCCCATTCAGACGCGTGTAATGAACTTGGTAGAACTGCCATGCCTGCGGCACATATGAGGCCACCTCAGCATCGTCGTCTGGCAATCCCCACGCGTGCGCCAAAGATCGCCGCAACAAGTCTTCTGTGCCCTTGCCCACCGTCATTTCGACAAAGACTCGATCCACACGTGCAATTTCAACCGGATGACAGCCCATGTCAGCCAGGGTGTGCTGGAGCACCACCACAAAGTCGCCTAGGGTGTCGACCATGGTGCCATCGAGGTCGACGATGGCGGCGGCAATAGAACTCAACATCTGATTTCCCATCTCTATGCATGAAGCGCAAGGCATCGGCTACGACAACGCTGTCGTGCAGGATGGTCGACAGCATGCGCGGGGCCAGCGAGCATGAAGCATCTTTTCCTGACGAGCGCAGAGCCCATGCCAAAGCCCCACTTCGTGATGCTGAGTTTAATCATGGCTGCAATTACCTTGCCATGGAGCCCACACAGCCAGGCTCAGGACAGCTCATCGCGCATCGGCAGCGTGACGGCGACCAAGCCAGATTGGCTGAGCCTGGTCAAACACCACGGCTCAGAGGGTGTACTTCAAAGGCTGGAAAGCCAGTTGGCCGAACTGCCGGAATACGAGCTTTGGATGCATCGCCAGGAACGCCTGCCATCGGGATGGAACGAGCAAGCGTTTGTGAACTACATCAAGTACCGACACCAGCCGCGGCAGGTGTACATGAAGTGGCTCCCTGGCGGCCCCAAAGCAGGCCAGGAAATTCTTTACGATGAGACACGACGCAAGGATGCGATGTACGGCCACTTGGCCGGCATCCTCAACGTGACATCGATTTGGACTGCCCTGGACGGCAGCTTGGCGCGATCGAACTCGATGCACAGCGTACGCGATGCGGGTTTGCATGCGGTGGTCCAGATCTTGCGCGCACAACTTGAAAGCCATCGCCAGCAGGGGCGCATGGCACCGCCCGTCGCGGTTGACAACCTCACCCATGAACGAGAGCCGCAAGTGGCACTGACATGGGTCACGCCGACAGATGCGCCCAAGCATCAACGCTATGCTGCGCGCACGCGCATCGTCTTGATCAATGCCTCACCTTGGATCCGTCAAGTGGAGTCCTGGAATGAGCACGATCAGCCCATCGAGAGAATCGTGTTCGAACGTTTGGAACCGGCCCAATTTTCAGAAATGGATTTTTCGCCTCGTAATCAGTCCTATAGATTCTGACTCCATAAACACCTAATACTTATCAGCACGAGGTCCCATCACAGGATGTGTGAACGCGACGAGACCATAGTTCTGAGAGTATTTGTACTCGACGGTCTGAATGATTCGCTGCGCCGCCTCTGGGCTACACAAGATCTCGATACGTATGTTGCTGGACAACATCCACTGTGCATCTCGCACACCACGATTGCCTCGCCCGCGCACCTCGCCGACGGTATAGCCTTTGGCCCCGCAGGCAATGATGTCCTTACCGATGAGAGATTCAATCGCTTCCTCGCAAATCAAAACAACATACTGAATGGGTGCGAGTTTGATGTCAGGGATTTGCATGGCAATTTCATCAGAAGGCCGAGAAGTACCACCGCGTGAAGTGGAAATACAAGGGTACACCCACAACAACGTTGAATGGGAAAGTAACACCTAGGGCTGCACCGATCGACAACGCAGGATTGGCTTCCGGGATAGCAATGCGCATAGCCGCAGGCGCAGCGATGTATGAAGCACTCGCGTACAAGATCGCCAGCAGGGTCGTGCTGCCTTCAGACATTCCCAGCAGGTGCCCCACAACCACCCCCCCAAAGGCTGATATCAGGGGCATGATCACGCCAAACGCCACCAAGAATTTACCAACGCGTCGGAGATCATCCAACTTCGATGCGGTCACCAAGCCCATTCCCAGCAGGAATAGAGCAAGGAAACCTTTGAACATGTCTTGAAAAAAGGGAATGAGCGAAGCCCCCCCATCCTTGCCCCAGATCCAACCAATCAAGAGTGCACCGATCAACAAAAGAATAGCCTTGCCTGAAAGTACTTCCCGAGCTAGATGCTTCCACTGTGTAGTGTGATCAATTCCTTTTGCCAATAGCACGCCAATGATGATGGCGGGAAACTCCAAGAAAACCAAGAAGACAGAGAGATAGCCGTCATAAGCCACTTGCTGACGACTGAGATAAGAGGCCCCTACCGCGAATGTCACAACAGAGACCGACCCGTAGTGCGCGGAGATTGACGCTGCGTCGGGGTGACGAAGCTTGCCAAGACGCCGAAGTATCTGATACCCGAGTAGAGGGGTTCCCGCACTCATTACCACCACTACGACGATAGGTAAGACCAGATGCAATACCGGGGTCTGGGATAACTCAAAGCCCCCCTTCAATCCAATAGCGATCAACAGGTAGAGCGTCAAGGTGTCATACAAGCCACCTGATATCTTGAGATCCGATCCGAGCAGTCCCGCTACGATGCCCAGCACGAAGAACCCCACAACGGGATCAATGCTCATGCACTACTCCTCACACTTCACAACACCGCTCGCCATGCCTAGTCACTGAATCAGCGGTGAGTCTGCGGCATGCAAGTCAGCACCCACCACTTGCCAGCGCTGGGCCAACATCAACATGGTCTGCCGCATGGCCGTGATCCACGCTTGCTGTTTCAAGGCTTGGGCCACCGCCTGCTGTACTTGTTCGTAAGCGGGTTGCTGGCCTGCATCACGCGCCAATACTTCGACCACATGCAAACCAAATCGGCTGTGCACCAATCGCGGCAACACACCCACGTTGGCACTTCCCTCGTCTTGCTTCAACAGCTCCTTGGCAAACTCAGGGACACACTCTTGCTCGGTCAGCCAACCCAGATCTCCGCCATGCGCGGCGCTGGGGCAGTTGGAATTGTCTTGGGCCGCCTGTGCGAAACGCTTCGGATCGGCCCGAACATCCAAGAGCACTTGCTCTGCACGGGCACGCAGCCGATTGACGTCCACGCCATCGGTGACGGCAAACAAGATGTGGCGAGCCTGCACACGTTCGCCCACCGCAAAGCGAGCGGGATGCGCTGCGTGGTAGCGGCGGCAGGCCGCTTCATCGGGTTCTGGGACGACCACATGTTCGGCCACCCATTGATCGATCGCTTCAGCGGCCGACTCGGACAACACGCCGTCCACGGGCGCGGGGTCCTCCGCGGGCAGCAAGCCCTCTTCGATGGCCGCCAGCCTCAACAACTCAAGACTGGCACGTTGGCGGCGTTCCGCCGGCGACAAGGTCACGCCCTCTTCGGCCAATACGGAGTCACCCACGCGAAGGCCCACGGGCTGCTGAATGGTTGAGGCAGACGAGATCATCTTGATTACTCCGGCATGCCGATGCGACGGCTACGAACCACTTGCCAAGGACGAGCCAGATAGCCGACCGAAGCGAAGCCACTCCACACGTGCACCAGACGGGTGAACGGGAAGATGATGAACAAACTCATACCCATGACCATGTGGACCTTGAACACGGTGGACACATCGGCGATCAAGGCCGCAGCACCACCACGGAAGGTGACGATGTGTTGAGCCCAGTCCATCAGCTTCAACATCTCCAGGCCATCACGATGGTGCAGGGACACAGGCACAGTCGACAAACCCAAACCAAGGGTGGCCAAGATCCAGAACAGCACCAGGAAGTCACGACCCTTGGACGTGGCGCGGATGCGTTCGTTACTCAGGCGGCGATGGATCAGAACCAGCAAACCGATCAGACCAATCGAACCCAAGGTACCACCGGCAACCACGGCCAGCAATTGCTTCTGAGCAGGCGACACACCCAAGGCATGAATGATTTCATGGGGGGTGAGCATGCCGAATAAGTGCCCAAAGAATAGGCCGATGATGCCCAAGTGGAACAGGTTCGACCCCACGCGCAGGGCACCGGTCGACAGCATCTGACTGGATTCGCTGCGCCAGGTGTACTGATCGCGATCGAAGCGAACCAGGCTACCCAGCAGGAAGATCACCGCACAGATGTACGGATAGATGCCAAAGAAGAATTCATGTGTGAGGCTCATGCTGATGCTCCTCGTTGGGAGTTGGCGGCTTGGCGCCGCACGATCTGAATGGGTTGAGGCTGGTCAGGGCTTTGTTGGCCTTTGCTCGAACAGCCTGCAAAGGCTTCCGGCTCCGCCCAAGTGGCGTCCAGGTCCTCGTCTTCGGGCACGTCCACGGTTTCCACCGTTTGCTGCCCAATCTCGAGCACGGCAGCCAGCACATGGGCGTACAAGCTACGGCGCTTGATCAATGCCGTATGGATGGCGTTGAGGATGTGCGCGATCTCGCCGATGAAGTCACGCATGGCGGCTTCAGGCAAGGTGGACGCGAACTCCAGCACCACGGGCAAGTAGTCGGGCAACTCGCCCCCGATCTTGTCGGGGTCGAGCAGCAAACCACCTTGCTCGTAGGTCTTGACCAGGTCGATCATGGCGGGGCCACGATCGCGAGAGTCACCATGCACGTGCTCGAACAAATGCAGCGAGGTGGCACGACCGCGATCGAACAACTCGACGTAGCCTTGTTCGGTGTCGATGATGTCTTGATCGAGCATGGCGCCCAGGAGCATGCTCAAGCCGCGCAATCGTTGAGGCGACAGTGCGGCTTCGGACAACAAGACCTTTTGCAAATCCGGCACGAGTTCGCGCATGGCAGCGTCGGGGTACGACAGCATGCGGGCCAAAGCGCGCAGGCTGTAAGCAGGCGTGACGCCTGCTTGGGTGGAGATGACGTCACTCATGTTCAAGCCTCGTTCTTAATGGGGATGGTGCGGCGCTTCTTGCCACCAAACAGGCTGGTTTCAGTCGCGCCATCGGAGCAACCATTGCCAAAGGAGAAGCCACAGCCACCACGCAGGTCGAAGGCGTTTTCGGCGTACTCACGGTGAGCCGATGGAATCACGAAGCGGTCTTCGTAGTTCGCAATGGCCATCACGTGGTACATGTCTTCAACGGTGTGCTTGTCCAGGCCCACTTGTTCAAGTACGCGCTTGTTCTCAACGCCATCGACATGCTTGCTACGCATGTAACCACGCATGGCCAGCATGCGCTCCAGGGCACGAGTCACTGGAATGGTGTCGCCTGCTGTGAGCAGGTTGGCCAGGTATTTGACGGGGATGCGCAACTGGTTGACGTCTGGGATTTCGCCGTTGGCACCAATGTGACCGGACTGAGCAGCCGATTGGATGGGCGACAGAGGCGGCACATACCAGACCATGGGCAGGGTGCGGTACTCTGGGTGCAGAGGCAGCGCCACCTTCCAATCGACAGCCATCTTGTAGACGGGGCTGTTCTTGGCAGCGGTCAGCCAAGCTTCTGGGATGCCGTCCTTGCGAGCTTGCTCGATGACCTTGGGATCGTTGGGGTCCAGGAACAGGTTGAGCTGAGCTTGGTACAGATCGCGGTCGTGTTCCACGCTGGCCGCAGCCTGGATCTGGTCGGCGTCATACAGCAGTACGCCCAGATAGCGGATGCGACCCACGCAGGTTTCCGAGCAGACCGTGGGCTGACCGGCTTCGATACGGGGATAGCAGAAGATGCACTTCTCGGCCTTGCCGGTTTGCCAGTTGTAGTAGATCTTCTTGTAGGGACAGCCCGACACGCACATGCGCCAGCCGCGGCACTTGTCCTGGTCGATCAGCACGATGCCGTCTTCTTCACGCTTGTAGATCGAGCCAGATGGGCACGATGCCACGCAAGCGGGGTTCAGACAGTGCTCGCACAAGCGAGGCAAGTACATCATGAAGGTGTTTTCGAACTGACCGTAGATGTCCTTTTGGACTTCGTCGAAGTTCTTGTCCTTGCTGCGCTTGCTGAACTCACCACCCAGGATTTCTTCCCAGTTGGGACCCCATTCGATCTTCTCCATGCGCTTGCCGGTGATCAAGCTACGAGGACGCGCGGTGGGCGCGGCCTTGGTCTTGGGGGCCGACTGCAGGTGGTCGTAATCGAAGGTGAAGGGCTCGTAGTAGTCGTCGATCTCGGGCAGGTTGGGGTTCGCGAAGATCTTCATCAGCAGACTCAGCTTGCCGCCTTGGCGGGGCTGAATCGAACCGTCGGCCTTGCGAATCCAACCGCCATTCCACTTGTCCTGGTTTTCCCATTCCTTGGGATAACCAATGCCAGGCTTGGTTTCGACGTTGTTGAACCAGGCGTATTCGACGCCGGGGCGGCTGGTCCAGACGTTCTTGCAGGTCACCGAACAGGTGTGGCAACCAATGCACTTGTCCAGGTTCAGGACCATGCCGATTTGAGCGCGGATTCTCATTCTTATGCTCCTTGCTGGACTTCACCGTCCAGCCAATCGACCTTGTTCATCTTGCGCACCATCACGAATTCATCGCGGTTGGTGCCGATCGTTCCGTAGTAGTTGAAGCCGTAGCTGAACTGGGCATAACCACCGATCATGTGTGTAGGCTTGAGCACCACACGGGTGACCGAGTTGTGGATGCCACCACGGGTGCCGGTGATTTCAGAGCCCGGTGTGTTCACGATCTTTTCTTGAGCGTGATACATCATGACCATGCCGTTATTCACACGCTGGCTGACCACCGCACGGGCCGCGATGGCGCCGTTGGTGTTGTAGAGCTCGACCCAGTCGTTGTCCACAATGCCTGCACCCTTGGCATCGTCTTCACTCAACCAGATCACCGGACCACCACGGTTGAGCGTGAGCATCAACAGGTTGTCGGAGTAGGTGGAGTGAATGCCCCACTTCTGGTGCGGCGTGATGAAGTTAAGCGCAATCGCCTTGTTGCCATTGGGCTTGACACCGGCCACATCGTCCAAGGTCTTGAGGTCAACCGGTGGGCGATAGGACACGAAGTTCTCACCGAAAGCAGTCATCCATGGGTGATCCATGTAGAACTGCTGACGACCGGTGAGGGTGCGCCATGGGATCAGCTCGTGCACGTTGGTGTAGCCGGCGTTGTAGGACACCTTCTCGCTTTCCAGACCCGACCAGGTCGGCGAGGAAATGATCTTGCGAGGTTGCGCCTGGATGTCGCGATAACGGATCTTTTCGTCTTCGCGGTGCAGGGCCAGGTGGGTGTGATCGCGACCCGTCTGCTTGCCCAATGCGTCCCAAGCCTTCACGGCGACATGGCCGTTGGTTTCGGGCGCCAGCATCAGCACCACTTCGGTGGCGTCGATGTCGGACACGATCTTGGGGAAACCTTGGCTGACACCTTCTTCTCGCACAGTGCCATTGAGCTCGCCCAGCGCATGGACTTCGTCCTTGGTGTCCCAACCAATTCCCTTGCCACCGTTGCCCAGCTTGTTCATCAGCGGGCCCAGGGAGGTGAAGCGCTTGAAGGTGTTGGGGTAATCGCGTTCGACCACGGTGATCTGCGGCGCAGTCTTGCCTGGGATCAGATCGATCTCGCCCTTCTTCCACTCTTGCACACCGAAAGGCTGAGCCAGCTCGGCAGCGGTGTCGTGCATGATGGGGGTGAGCACGACTTCGCGCTCAGCACCCAGGTGACCGACGCAGACTTCGGAGAACTTCTGGGCAAAGCCCTTGTAGATCTCCCAGTCAGAGCGGGCTTCCCATGCGGGATCCACAGCCGCAGACAGCGGGTGGATGAAGGGGTGCATGTCGGACGTGTTGAGGTCGTTCTTCTCGTACCAAGTGGCGGTAGGCAGCACGATGTCGGAGTACAGACAGGTGGTGCTCATGCGGAAGTCGAGCGTGACCAACAGATCCAGCTTGCCTTCCGGTGCCTGGTTGTGCCATTCCACTTCTTGCGGCTTGGCATCGTTGGCGCCCAAATCCTTGCCTTGCACGCCGTGTGTGGTGCCCAGCAAGTGTTTGAGGAAGTACTCATGACCCTTGCCAGACGAGCCCAGGATGTTGGAACGCCACACGAACATGTTGCGCGGCCAGTTTGCGGGATTGTCGGGATCTTCGCAAGACATGGTCAGCGAACCATCCTTGAGGGACTGCACAGCGTAGTCCTTGGCATCCATGCCCTTGGCTTGCGCATCTTTCACAATCTTCAGAGGGTTGGTCTGAAGCTGAGGCGCCGATGGCAACCAACCCATGCGCTCAGCGCGCACGTTGTAGTCGATCATGCTGCCGCCGAACTTGGCCTTGTCTGCCAGTGGCGAGAGCACTTCGCTGACGCCCAACTTTTCATAGCGCCACTGATCGGTGTGGGCGTAGAAGAAGCTGGTGGAGTTTTGTTGACGGGGTGGGCGCACCCAGTCCAGGGCAAAGGCCAAGGCGGTCCAGCCGGTTTGGGGACGCAGCTTTTCCTGGCCCACATAGTGAGCCCAACCGCCACCGGTTTGACCGATACAGCCGCACATCATCAGCATGTTGATGATGCCGCGATAGTTCATGTCACTGTGATACCAGTGATTCATGGCCGCGCCGATGATGACCATGGAGCGACCCTTGGTCTTGTCGGCATTGTCCGCAAACTGGCGGGCCACGGTGAGCACCTGCTCGCGAGGAGCACCGGTGATCTTTTCTTGCCAAGCGGGTGTGTAGGGCACATTGTCGTCAAACGACTTGGCGCCATCGTCCACCAGTTGACCTTGGGCGTTCTTCAAACCACGGAACACGCCGTAGCTGGCCACTTGGAGGTCGAACACTGTCGCGACCCAAACTTGCTTGGATTGGCCATCCTTTTGGATGGTCACGCGCTGCATGGGCACGTTGCGCAGCAACACGTCGCCTTGCTTGTTGGACTTGAAGCCAGGCGAATCGATGCCACCGAAGTAAGGGAAGGCGACCTTGTTGACGTCAGCCGCGACCACCTCGGCCTTGCTGGCATCTTCCAGCACGGACAGCTTCAAGCTAACGTCGGCATTGCCGACGCCTTCCTTGGTCTCTAGGTTCCACTTGCCTTCATCAGAGCGGCCAGCAGCCCCCCAACGGAAACCAATCGAGCCATTGGGCACCACGATGCTGCCATCGTTGTTATACGCCAGGGTCTTCCATTCGGTGTTGGTACCTTGGGCCACGTCGCCCACCATGTCGCTGGCGCGCAGGTAACGACCGGGAACCAGGGCCTTGCCAGCAGGGGTGTCTTGCTCTTCGAGCATGACCAGCATGGGCAGGTCGGTGTAGCGACGAGCGTAGTCATCGAAGTAGGCGCTGCGCTTGTCAAAGTAGAACTCTTTGAGGATCACATGACCCATGGCCATGGCCACAGCGGCATCGGTGCCCTGCTTGGGGTGCATCCATATGTCGGCCAACTTGGCGACTTCGGAGTAGTCAGGCGTGACCGCCACGGTCTTCGCGCCCTTGTAGCGCACTTCGGTGAAGAAGTGGGCGTCAGGGGTACGGGTCTGAGGCACGTTCGAGCCCCAGGCAATGATGTAGTTCGAGTTGTACCAGTCGGCCGATTCCGGCACGTCGGTTTGCTCACCCCAGATTTGTGGGCTGGAAGGAGGCAAGTCGCAATACCAGTCGTAGAACGACATGCACACGCCACCGATCAGGCTGAGGTAACGGCTGCCGGCGGCATAGCTGATCATGGACATCGCGGGGATCGGCGAGAAGCCGATGATGCGGTCCGGACCGTATTGCTTGATGGTGTAAACGTTGGATGCAGCAACGATTTCGTTGACTTCATCCCAGCTGGAACGAACGAAACCACCCAGACCGCGTTCCTTTTGCCAGGAACGACGGGTGTCCGGGTTACTCATCAAAGTGGCCCAGGCATCGACAGGCGACTTGGCCACCTTGCGCGCGGCACGCCAGTGCTTGAGCAACTCGCCTCGCACCATGGGGTGCTTGACGCGGTTGGCGCTGTACAGATACCAGGAGTAGCTGGCACCGCGTGCGCAACCACGGGGTTCGTGGTTGGGCAGATCATCACGGGTGCGTGGGTAATCGGTCTGCTGGGTTTCCCAGGTGACGATGCCACCCTTGACGTAGACCTTCCACGAGCAAGAACCCGTGCAGTTCACACCGTGAGTGGAACGCACGATCTTGTCGTGCTGCCAGCGATTGCGATAGGCGTCTTCCCAGGTGCGGTCTTCGCCGTTGGTGACGCCGTGACCATTCGCAAACGACTCTTTCGGTTGCGAGAAGAAGGTCAAACGGTCAAGAAAGTGACTCATGTTGTTTTCCTTGGGATAAATGGAGAGCCCTGTGGGCAATCATCTCGAAAGCAGCGACCAAGCGCCATACCCCGCAATAGCTACTCCCATCAGCAAGTTCAGCGGGCGTGTGCGCTCGTTGGCCTGCGGGATGAAGAGCGCATCAATGCGCATGGCTTCGGTGATGGGATGACGCACGAAGGTGGCCGCCACCAAAGTGATGCCGTAGGCCACGGCACCTGCGTTGACGAGAATGTCCACAGGACTACTCCTTTAGAGCGATATCAGGCGGATTGACCCAGGTCGATGCGCTTCATGCGATCCTTCTCGGCGTCAGACAACTTGTCCCACCAAGTACCGCCGGCGTTGCCGTAGTCAAAGCGTTCAGCGCCATTGCGGGTGTAGTACCACCAGTTGATGAACAGCGAGTAGACGTAGAACACGGCCGTGCCGATGAAGAAGGCGTTGACGGTGCCGGTCTTGTCAATGGATGTGGCGATCAGCGAGTTCCAAACGAAGGGCCCGAAAGCAGCCCAAGCGCCGGTCCAACCCAACATTTGCGCCCCCTTGGCTGGCGAGTAAGCGAACACAATGGGGTACTGGCGGAAGGTGGCCGCGTTGTTGATGCCGGACATCAGGAAGATCCACAACATGCCCCACAGGAAGCCGCTGAACTGCTCGATGCTGGTGGGGGTCAGGTAGCCACCGGCCACCAGGAAGATCACGCCACCGATTTGGCCTACGGTGGTCCACTGCATGCCCTTGGAACCGCCAATCTTGTCAAAGAAGCCACCGGTCAACATGCGCACCAAACCGCCAAGCAGCGGGCCGATGTAGGCGTATTGCAGCGGATCAGGCGCACCGTCAAATCCACCGTACAGGGTCTTGATCAGCATCGGGAACGCAGCCGAGAAACCCGAGAAAGAGCCGAACGAGCAGATGTAGGTCATCGTGCAGTTCCAAGTGTGGACACGGGCACGGTTGCGGTTGCTCAGGATTTCGAACTGGCCCATGAAGCCACGCGAAGGCATTTGCAAGCTACGCAGGAACACGGCCGACAAGATGGTGGCGAGCACCAGGAAGGGCACCCACACAAACGCAGCGTTTTGCAGCCACATGGGCTTCTTCACCACGTTACGAAGGGCGACATCGGTGATGGCGCCCTTGTCATTGCGCTTGACTTCCACATCCATGCCCTTGGTGGGATGCACGGCGGTGATCACGCCATTGGCGTCCTTCTCCACGTCGGCCTTGATCAGCTTGACCTTGTCAGTCTCGACCAGCTTGACGTCGGTGATGACACCATTGGCATCACGGATGATTTGCACAGCATCGGCGTACTCGGCCTTGGCCACGCTCACATCCTTGACGATCTTGCCTTCCTTGACCACGGTCAGCGCGCCCTTGATGGGCTCACCCTTGGTGAAGACCTGTGGGCCACCGGCGGTCGCGCCCAGTGCGGCCAGACCAATGATCCAGGGCGCCACAAACTGAACAATGGACACACCGAAGTTACCCAGCCCCGCTTGCACGCCCATGGCCAGACCTTGCAGGCGCTTGGGGAAGAAGATCGAGGTGGAGGGCATGAAGGAGGAGAAGTCACCGCCACCCATGCCGCACAGGAACCCGATGATCATGAACGTGGTCCAGGGCGTGTTGAGGTCTTGCACCGCAAAGCCCAACCAAATCATGGGAATGATCTTGATGATGGTGGCGATGCTGACCACCGGGCGCGTACCCAGAACCGGGATGAAGTTGGAGTGGATCAGGCGCAAGATGCCCGACGCCAGGCCGGGAATGGCCGCCAGCCAGAACAACTCAGACGTGGTGAACTTGAAGCCGATGGCAGGCATGCGCACCACCACGGCACTCATGACGAACCAGGTGGCAAACGAAAAGATGAGTGAGAAGGTGGTGACGCCGCAGGTGCGCCAGGCCAGCGCACTGCCTTGTTCACGCCAGAAGGTCGGATCTTCTGGCTTCCAGTTTTGGATCTTGGCCATGGTAATTCCTTGGTGAAAACAGAAAGCCCGGGCCAATTGCGGTGGGCCGGGCTTGAGAAATCGAGCTCAGTGCTTGAAAGACTGGCTGAAGGGGGCGGCAGGGGCGTTGTCGCCCATCACCTCGGTCTGGCGTACTTCGGTCCAGTACATCCAGATCAGCGAGACCCAGACCACGCCGTAGAGCAACATGAAGGCACTGGAACGGATGCCGGTGACATCGAGCAGGTAGCCGAACATGATGGGCAGGATGAAGCCACCCAGACCACCGGCCAGACCGACGATGCCGGAGATGGTGCCGATGTTGTCGGGGTAGTCATTGCTGATGTACTTGAACACCGAGGCCTTGCCGAAAGCCCAAGCCACCCCCAACACACCCATCACGGCTGTGAAGGTGTAAACATTCAGACCAATATGGAAGGTTTGAGGACCATTGATGGTCTGGATGGTGAAATCGGTTTGGGGATAGCTCAAGATGAACAAGCAGATCCAGCTGACCCACATCACCCACCAGGTGACCTTGTGAGCGCCATGCTTGTCCGACAGGTAACCGCCGATGGCACGCAACACGCCGCCAGGCAGAGAGAAGCAAGCAGCAAGGAGCGCGGCCACGCGGATGTCCAGGCCGTACTCACCCACGTAGTACTGCACCATCCACAGCGCCAGCGCCACATAACCGCCGAACACGATCGAGTAGTACTGGCAGTACTTCAAGACCTTGGGGTCCTTCAAGGCTGCCATTTGCGCCATGAAGCCCCCCTTGGAGGCAGGCACCACGTGCTTGGGGTCGTGCGCGCTGCCAAACCAGAAGATGATGGCGGTGCCCAGCATGATGGCCGCGTAGACCTTGGGCACCATGGCCCAGCCTGCTGCCACCAGAATCACAGGCGCCACAAACTTATTGACCGCTGCCCCCGAGTTACCTGCACCGAACACGCCCATGGCAAAGCCTTGTTGGTTCTTAGGGAACCAACGCGCCACGTAAGGCGTGCCCACCGAGAAGGAACCACCTGCCAAGCCCACGAACAAGCCGAGCACCAGGAAGTGCCAATACTCTGTCGCGTAGCTCATCATGAAGATGGCGGGCACGCACAGCAACATGATGATGAACAGCACGATGCGACCGCCAAAGCGGTCGGTCCAAATGCCCAATGGCACCCGCACCAACGAGCCAGTCAACACTGGCGTGGCAGTGAGCAAGCCGAACTGCGTGGCCGTGAGGCCCAATTGCTTTTTGAGGGGGATGCCGATGACGCCGAACATCATCCACACCATGAAGCACACCGTGAATGCGAGCGTGCTGACGATCAGAACAGATAAGGCCTTGCCTCGATTACCAGTAGACATGGAAGTTCTCCTTTTCCATGGCTCTGAGTGTGGTTATTTCCGCCCGAATTCAACATCCTCCTCAAGGGAGTACCCCGATCGGCATAAGAACGATACGCTGTTGTTTGCGTACTATTCCTATCGTTCTGAAGGAGTAGACCCCACATCATCCTTGCGGAAGATCAAGGCGCCCCCGTCAACATGGCATAAGCTGGCGTCCCTGCAAGACGTCTCACCGCGTCGGGTTCCGACCACCCTCCACCCAAAGCCTTGTAAAGCAGCACGGTGTAGGTGTCGACGCTGGTGCGAGCCTGAATGGCATCGTCTTCTTTTTGCAGGGCCTGAGCCTGCGCTTCCAGCGCCACCTGCAGCAACGCTTGCCCCGACTTGAACAGCGCCATCTTGCGCTGCGCGATCTGCTCGGCCAGTTGGGCCGTCTGAGTCAGGCGCTGAGCCTTATCGGAGAAGGCCCGATGCGCGGTGTAGACGTTTTCAACATCTTCCAGTGCGCCCAGCACCGTTTGCTCGTACTGAATGGCCAGCCCTTGGAGCTGGGCCTCCTGGGCCGCAATGTGCTGGCGAATTCGCCCGGCCTCGAAGATCGGCAAGCGCATGCCGACGCCCAGCATCTGGGTACCTAAGTTCTGCCCCCCCTCATGGTCGGGATGCAGGCGCCCAGCGGAAGCACCCAGGCCCAGATAGAACTTGGGAAACAGTTCGGCTTTGGCTGAGCCCACCTTGGCCACTTGCGACAACACCTTGCGTGCCATGCCTCGCACATCGGGCCGACGCGCCAGTACCTCTCCGGGCAAGACGGCCGGCAAGGGCGGCAGAGTGGCGGCATCGGACTGCGATGCGGTGGACGCAGGCAAGCTGGGCAGAGCGGGCAAGGCCTGGGGTGATCTACCCATCAACACGGCGATGCGCCGCACATGGCTGGCGATCAAGGCCTTGAGCGGCTCAACCTGCGCCTGCGCAGCGCGCCACTGCATCTCGGCGCGGTCAACTTCACTGGCATCGGCATGACCCGATTTGAACCGCCCTTGCGCATACAGATGGCCGCGTTCGGCCACCTGCACGGCCTGTATCAGGATGGCCAGGCGGCGCTCGGCGCCCCGCGCTTCGAAGTACCGTGTTGCGATGTCAGCCGCCACCAGCAGTTGCGCCCCGTGCTGCTGCTCCTGCGCTCCGTAGATCAGTTGCTGGACCATGTCTGCATCCGCATGGCGAGCACCAAACAGATCCAGCTCCCAAGTGGCCATCAGCGATCCAGCCGTGGTGTTACCCAAGGGCATGCGCAGGTCTTGCGACACCGGCGGCCAGCCGATGGTGACGGGAATGGGCAAGGGCAGCGCCACCTCGGGTTTCACGTTCAAGGGCAGATGTGAGGTCTGCCGGGTTCGCGATGCACCAGCGGCCCCCTCCACCGTGGGAAAGAAAGCCGACTCGGCCATGCCGTGATAGGCACGCGCTTCCTGGATGCGCGCCAAGGCGATCTTCACGTCGGCGTTGTGGCTCAAGCCCTCTTCGATGAAGGCCGTGAGGATGGGGTCGTTCAGACCCTGCCACCAGCGGGCCAGGTCAGCCCCGCGCGTGCCCGGCGTGTCCACCGCCTCGAAGCGATCGGGCAACTGCAGCGTGGTGGGCGGCATCTCGACTCGCACGGTGGAACAGGCGGACAGGGCCACCGCCCCGCTGAGCACACACAGGCGTGCCACGCGGAGGCTGATTCGATTCAGGGGATTCTGGAATGGGCTGCACATGGGGCGCCTCCTGGTTCTTCAGCCCTGGCGGGCCAACATGCTTCGAAAACGCAGCAAGGCCAGCGCGAGAAACGCTGCACCAATGCCCCCCACAGCCACCATCTGGGGCCAGACGATGTCCACCCCTGCCGCGCGGTACAGAATGCCCTGCGCCAGCTTGACGTAATGGGTGGAGGGCGACAACTGCATCAGGTGCTGCAACCACAGCGGCATGTTTTCCGCCGGCGTGGCCGAGCCCGACAACAGGTACATCACGACGAACACCGGCACCGCCAACAAACCAAACTGCGGCATGGACGAGGCCACGGTGGCCAGCAAGATGCCCAGCGCGGTGAGCGAGAACAAGTACAGGGCTGTGCCCATCAGGAACAACACGACCGAGCCCTCCACCGGCACCAGCAGCAGACCTTTGACAATGGCCAGAACGGACACGGCCACCGCCACCAGAATCACCAAGCCATTGGCCACGATCTTGGCCACCGCGATTTCACTGGGTCGAACGGGCATGACCAGCAAGTGCTCGATGGTGCCCTTTTCGCGCTCTCGGATCACCGCCGCCCCCACCAGCACCACAGACAGAACGGTGACGTTGTTGATGAGCTGCATGACCGAGGTGAACCAGCTGGTGGTGGTGTTGGGGTTGAACAGCACATGCACCACCGGCCGTGTGGGCAGGCGGGCATCGATGCCCTTGGCTTTGAATTCGTCCAGCGTTTCGCGCAGCACGATCTCGGTCAGATAGGCCACGCCCAATTGCCCCTGAGCCATGGCCGTGGCGTCGACCCAAAGCTGCACTTCGGTGGGCCGCTGGGCTTGGACGTCGGCTTCGAAATGCTCAGGAATGTCGAGCACGAACAGGTAGCGCCCCTCGTCCATCTCGGCTTGGGCGGTGTCGCGCGTCAGGTCCACCGGCTCTTGAAACAGGGGCGGGCGGATCGCTGCGCGAATGCGTTGCGACAAGGTGGAATGATCCGAGTCGAGAATGCCCACGGCCACATGGGTGACATCAGCCTTGGCCCCCAGGGCCACCACATAGACCGCCACGGTGAAGGAGATGACGATGGCCCCCATCATCGTGCGGTCACGCAAAACGCAACGCAGCTCTTTCAGGCTGAGGTGCAGCACATTGAACAACCAGGTGTGCATGGTCAACGCTCCTGCTTGGCGACCAGCAAACGCGCCGCGCCCAGATACAACACGGCAAAGCTCAGCATGACCAGACAGGCTGGCCCCAGCTGCGCCCATTGCATGCCCCAGCCTTTGGTGAAAACACCCAAGCTGACCTTCTGAAACCAGGAGGCCGGAAAGCCCACCGCAATCCAGTAGTTGCCGCCCTGCAAGGTGGAGATGGGGCTGAGCAGGCCCGAGAAGTTGGTGGTCATGATCACGCACAGAATGGCCGTGAGGAACTGCGCTGCCACCTGGGTTTGCACAAACGCCGAGATCAACAAACCAAAGGCGGTGATGGCCGCGGCATAGGCCACCGCGCCCAGCGTCAAGGCCAGCACACTGCCTTTTAAGGGCACACCGAAGACGACGATCAGCACGCCCACCAGGCTGATGTAGCTCAGCACGCTCAAGCCGATGTAAGGCAGTTGCTTGCCGACCAGGAATTCGCCAATCGAGCCGGGTGAGGCGTAGAGGTTGACGATGGTGCCCATCTCCTTTTCGCGCACCACACCCAGGGCCGTGAGCATGGCCGGAATGAGCGTGAGCGCCAGCATCAGGTTGCTGGGGCCGAAAGCAAACACACTGCGATACGACTGGTTGTACGACAAGCGGGGCTCCACATTCACCGGCAACGTCGGCACCTCGGCGCCGGGCGTGGTGCGGGCAAAGTTCACCGCATGCTCAATGGCCACCGCCTTGACCGAGTTGGCCGTGTGCGCCGCCCGCACCAGCGAGCCGCCATCCACAAAGAAGCCCACCTCGGGTTGACGCCCGCCAATCAGGTCGCGACCAAAACCGGGGGGGATGTCGATGACCAGCCAGGACTGGGCTGATCGCATTTGCGTGTCGATTTGCCCGGCATCGTCCAGCGGGGCTTGCTCCAGGAAGTGGGGCGAGCCAGCGAAGTGCTCGATGAAGCGGCGGCTGTCGGTGGTCTGATCCCGGTCGAGCACCGAAAAGCGAATGCCCTCCACATCGAAGCTCAAACCCCAGGTGGCCACGCACAACACGATGATCGGCCCCAGGACGGCAAAGGCCAAGCGGATGGTGTCGTGACGCAACTCCATCGCCTCACGCTGCGCAAAGGCCCACATGCGGCTGAACCACAGCGCGACGGGCGATGCAGGGGCGTGCGCGGAGAGGGCCGCGTCGGGTTCAACGACGGCTTCGGTATCGAGCGGATCATGCTGGATCCGTTGCGCGGGCAGATGCTCGGCCTCGCTGTCGGCTTCGAGGTAGTCAATGAAGGCCTGTTCGAGCGTTTCGCAGCCCTGGCGTTCGCACAGCTCCTGAGGTTGGCCCACCGCCAGCACGCGCCCTCGGTGCATGAGCGAGATGCGATCGCAGCGCATGGCCTCGTTCATGAAGTGGGTGGACACAAACAGGGTCACGCCCTCTTCGCGTGACATGCGCACCATGTGGCGCCAGAACATGTCGCGGGCCGCAGGGTCCACGCCCGAGGTGGGCTCGTCCAGAATCAGCACCTCGGGCTTGTGCAGACAGGCGGCCGCCAGTTGCAGGCGCTGGCGAATGCCCAAAGACAACTGCGAGGGCATGACCTCGGCCACCTCTCGCAACTCGAAGGTGTCGAGCGATTGCTCGATGGCCGGCTGGGCCACAGCCGGATCCATGCGATAGAGCTTGGCGTGCAATGCCAGGTTCTGGCGCACCGACAGTTCTTCGTACAGCGAGAACAACTGCGACATGTAGCCAATGTGCAGGCGGGTGCGCAGGTCACTGGCGTCCACCGGCTTGCCCAGCAACTTGGCGCTCCCTTCGGTGATGTCGAGCAGCCCCGTGAGCATCTTCATCGTGGTGGTCTTGCCGCAGCCGTTGGAGCCCAGGAAGCCGAAGATCTCACCGCGCGGGATGGAGAAAGTCACGTCGCGCGCGGCCACGAAGTCCCCAAAGCGGCGGGTCAAGCCCTCGGCCTCCATGGCCGGCGGACTGTCCCAGGCGGGCAAAGGCGGGATCACCAAGGGGCTGCTGTCGCCCTTGTTGGCCAGCTTCACATAGGCTTCTTCCAGCGAGGCTGAGCGAGTCTGTTCCAGCACCTCGACGGTCGGCGCATGCACCAGGATGCGGCCCTCGTCCATGGCCACCAGATGCTCGAAGCGTTCGGCTTCTTCCATGTAGGCCGTGGCCACCAGCACCGTCATGTGGGGCCGCTCGGCACGCAGGCTTTCTACCAGCGCCCAGAACTGCCGACGCGACAAAGGGTCCACGCCCGTGGTGGGCTCGTCCAGAATCAACAAGTCCGGGTTGTGGACCAAGGCGCCACACAGCGACACCTTCTGCTTCATGCCGCCTGACAGCTTGCCGGCGGGCCGATCGGGAAAGGGGTCCAGCGCGGTGGCCTTCATCAGGCGCTGAATGCGGGCATCGCGCTCGGCTGCCGGCACGCCGAACAATCGCGCAGAGAAGTCAATGTTGTCGTACACCGAAAGCGAGCGATAGAGATTGCGCCCCAGGCCCTGCGGCATGTAGGCCACCCGCGGCGCCAGCTCCTTCCGGAAGTTGGCATCGGCCACATCCCCACCCAGCACGGTCAGGCTACCGGTTTGCAGTTTCTTGGTGCCCGAGATCAAGCCCAGCAAGGTCGATTTGCCCACCCCGTCGGGACCGACCAGGCCGATGGTCTTGCCCATGGGCAAGGCCAAGCTGACGTCGTTGAGCGCAATTTGCTGGCCATAGCGGTGCGACACCCGCTCGACCTGAACGGCGTACTGCATCACGACCTCACCAACGCAAGCTCGACACCGACACCTTGGGCACCGCGCTGGGCACAGGGGCCTGATCGGGCCAGTCGGATTCCGATCGCACGCGCACATAGCCGTTGCCGGTCAGGCCCGCCTTGATCCAGCCCGCGTGGGCCAGGGCCGTTTCTTCTGACAAGGCCAGCTTGACCCGGTAGGTCAGCTTCTCGCGCTCAGAGGCCGTTTCCACATGCTTGGGCGTGAACTGCGCCTCGGCCGAGACGAAGGACACCTTTGCCGGCAGGGGCATATTGGGCGCGGCGTCCAGCACGATGCGCGCTTCATCGCCCACCCGAACCTGACCAGCAGCCGAGGAGGGCAGGAAGATGGTCATGTGAATGTGCGATGTGTCCAGCAAGGTGGCCACGCGCCCGCCAGCCGGAATGACCGAGCCGGGCTCGACCACCCGATACTCGATGCGCCCACCTACGGGCGCACGCAGCGTGTGGTCGGCAATCGCTTGGGTCAGGCGCTTGATGCCCGCCTCGGCCTCTTGCTGCGCCGCCCTGGCTTCACCGACCGCCGCGGTGGCAATGCGCACCCCGTTTTGCTCACCATCGCGTTGGGCCAGTCGCTTGCGCACTTCCGAGTCGGACACGAGTTCCTGCTTGCGCATGTCGGTGGCGTTGTTCAACTCCATTTGCGCCACATCGGTCTTGATGCGCTGCACATTGACCTCGCCCTGCGCCCGCGCCATGGCCTGAGCGGCACGTTGCCGCATGGCCTGCACGCCTTGCAGTTGGGCCTCGTAGTCGCGCGGGTCCATCTGCGCAATCACGTCGCCTGGTTTGACGGTCATGCCCTCGTCCACCGGCACACTCAAGACTTGCCCAGCAAACTTGGTGGCAATTTCAATGCGCTGCACATCCAGGCGGCCATTGCCTTGCAACACCTTCGCCGCCTGACCATCTGGGCGCATGACCGACCAGGTGGCCCAGGCGCCTGAGACGGCCAGGCCCGATGCGGCGGCACCGAGAATGAAGCTTCGATACTTGAGCCAGTGCTTGTTCATGATCTTGTCCCTCCAGACTGCGGAAGGGATGATCAAGCGGCGAACAGGCGTGCAACCTTGAACTGAGCCAGACATCGAGATAGGAAAACCCCTAGGTGTCGCCGAGGCACACCAACTGTCGCCCTGGATGCCTTTTTCAGCATCGCGCACGCGAGAGTTAAACCCGTTCAAGGTTGAGACACGTCTCGGCCCCGTATCTCGTCTTCAAAACCATGAATCGTCGCCGAGTTTGAGCGACATCAAACCAGATAGCTCGCCCCCGAAAAACACTATATGTAGCGTTTTCAACAAGATACAACACTACCTATAGTAGGAGACGAGCCATGCCCCTCAGCACCGACCCGGTGGCCGTGATCAAGCGCAACGGCGCCACAGCCAGTTTCACCCTCGACAAAATCACCCACGCCATTGCCTGCGCAGGCCAGGCCACCGGCGAGTTCGATGACACGCGCGCCCTCACTCTGGCGCAGGCCGTTCTGGCCCGGTTGCAGCGCCGCGTGCCCTCGGTGGAGCAGGTGCAGGATCAAGTCGAGCGCACACTGATCGACGCGGGTCACTTCGACACGGCACGCGCCTACATCGTGTACCGCGAACGCCGCTCGGCCCTGCGACAAGACAAGGCTTGCGCCGTAGACGTAGAACGGTCGGTGAACGAATACCTGTCGCAGCAAGACTGGCGGGTCAACGCCAACGCGAACCAGGGCTATTCGCTGGGTGGCTTGATCTTGAACGTGTCGGGCAAGGTCATTGCCAACTACTGGCTGACCCATGTCTACCCCACCGAAATTGGCCATGCCCACCGCGAGGCCGACATCCACATCCATGACCTCGACATGCTGTCGGGCTATTGCGCAGGTTGGTCGCTGCGGACTTTGCTGCACGAAGGCATCAATGGTGTCCCCGGCAAAGTGGAAGCGGGGCCACCCAAGCATCTTTCTAGCGCCGTAGGGCAGATCGTCAACTTTCTGGGAACGCTGCAAAACGAGTGGGCCGGCGCGCAGGCCTTCAGCTCGTTCGACACCTATCTGGCGCCCTACATCCGCAAAGATGGCTTGACCTATGAACAGGTGCGCCAATGCGTTCAGGAGCTGGTCTACAACCTGAATGTGCCCTCGCGCTGGGGCACACAAACGCCTTTCACCAACCTGACGTTTGACTGGGTCTGCCCAGACGATTTGAAGGAGCAGGTGCCCGTGATTGCCGGCCAGGAAATGCCGTTTGCCTACGGCGACCTGCAAGTGGAAATGGACATGATCAACCGCGCCTACATCGACGTGATGATGGAAGGCGACGCCAAAGGCCGTGCCTTCACCTTTCCCATTCCCACCTACAACATCACCAAAGACTTCGCCTGGGACCACCCCAACACCGAGCGCCTGTTCGAGATGACGGCCAAATACGGTCTGCCCTACTTCCAGAACTTCCTGAACTCGGACCTGCAGCCCAACATGATTCGCTCCATGTGCTGCCGCCTGCAGTTGGACTTGCGCGAGTTGCTCAAGCGGGGCAACGGTTTGTTCGGGTCGGCCGAGCAGACGGGCTCATTGGGCGTGGTGACGCTGAACTGCGCCCGCTTGGGTTACCTGTACCAAGGGGATGAAGCGGCCTTGTTGGCCCGCACCGACGAGTTGATCGAGCTGGGCAAGAACAGTCTGGAGATCAAACGCAAGGTGATCCAGCAGCACATGGACAACGGCCTGTTCCCGTATACCAAGCGCTACCTGGGTACCTTGCGCAATCATTTCTCTACGCTCGGCGTGAACGGGATCAACGAGATGATCCGTAACTTCAGCGATGACCTGGAAGACATCACCACACCCTGGGGCGAGGCCTTTGCCCTGCGCTTTCTGGACCACATTCGCGCCCGCATTGTCGAGATTCAGGAAGAGACTGGCCACCTCTACAACCTCGAGGCCACGCCCGCTGAAGGCACCACCTACCGCTTTGCCAAGGAAGACCGCAAACGCTTTACCGACATCTTGCAAGCTGGTCCGGCTGACATGCCGTATTACACCAACTCGTCGCAACTGCCCGTGGGCTTTTGCGATGATCCCTTCGACGCCCTGCAACGCCAGGAGGCGCTGCAATCGAAATACACCGGGGGCACGGTGCTGCACCTGTACCTGGGTGAACGCGTGTCGTCTGCCAAGGCTTGCAAGGAGTTGGTGCGTCGCGCGCTGAGCCGCTTCCGCCTGCCTTACATCACCATCACCCCGACGTTCTCGATTTGCCCCAAGCACGGCTACATCGCCGGTGAGCATGAGTTCTGCCCGCATTGCGATGAAGAAGCCTTGGCCCGCAAACAGCTCGCCAACGGGCCCAGTTCCTGCTGCGGCTCGCATTGATTCCCTTCCACCCAAGCCAACAAGGAGTTGCCATGACCTTGCGTACCACTACCCCCGTCCATCCTGTGCTGCACGATAGCGAGCGCCAACGCTGCGAAATCTGGACCCGCGTGATGGGCTACCACCGCCCCGTGTCGTCGTTCAATACCGGCAAGAAAGGCGAGTTTGCCGAGCGCCTGTACTTCCGCGAAGACAGCGCAGCCAGCCAGAAGGCCGCTTGTTCTGAAGCGCTCGAAGCCGCGTGAGCGCAGCATGCTGCAAGTGGGCGGCTTCGTGCCTTTCAGTACCACCGACTGGCCAGACCATCTGGCCTCGGTGGTCTTTGTGCAGGGCTGCCCCTGGCGTTGCCACTACTGCCACAACCCAGAACTGCAATCTCGCGATGACTCGGGGCAATGGTCATGGCCCAAGCTGCTTGACAGACTGGCACAACGCCACGGCTTGCTCGATGGTGTCGTATTCAGCGGAGGCGAAGCCACTCTAGACAGAGCCTTACCTGAGGCGATGCAAGCCGTACGGCACCTGGGTCTGAAGGTCGGCTTGCACACTGCCGGGATTTATCCGAACCGGCTGAGCGCAGCCTTACCATTCGCCGACTGGGTAGGCTTGGACGTGAAAGGTCCGTTCGAAACATATTCCAGCATCACCGGCACCCCCAACAGCGGAGCACCAGCACGAGAGAGTTTGGCGCGAGTAATGGCCTCAGGCGTGGCTTATGAACTGCGAACCACTTTTCACCCGACACTTCTCAACGAAGCCATGCTCCATCAAATGGCCAGGACGCTGAACTTGGTTGGCGCACGGAAATGGACCATCCAGAGTTATACCCCGCCACAGCATGGCACCTCAGCGCTAGGTCCGGCGCGGCACACGCTGCCCCATCGCCTGAAAGAACAACTAGAAGCCGAGGGGATCGAGATCGTCTTGCGCTAAGTTTTTGTGATTAGCCGGCGCTTTGACCTGAGATCGTTTTTGCTGGTAATCCAAATTCATTTGTTGCACGCGCAAAGTCAGGTCGGACAATATGTCACGCGCTTGCTCTTCACAATAGTCCTGATGGAGCACTTTTCGCACACCATGTGCAGCGAGTTGTATGTGCACTTGGGGTACACAATTGTGTTGTTCAAGCGAGCTTTGCACGCAAGAAAGACGGCAGCCATCAATGGCCAAAATCGGTCGACCACCTTCAACGGCATCCAATAACTTGCGAACAAGCGGCTTGACCCGCCCGCCTACACCGGCGATGCAAGACATCTCCGCCACACCATTCCGATCTAATCGAACAGCCAAATGATTGGCCAATTGCGCGGCACTTGAGCACCCAGAACAGGCATAGACCAGTGTGAGATGTTCCGTACTTGCCGACATGATGACTCCTACCCAGATCGACAGGAAGGGTATCGGCTCAGCCCCTCGCTGCGCCTTCGCCTAGATCAAGTAAGCCAAAGGAACTATGTTCAACTCCAGTGGGTTTGCCTAAACTGGCCAGATGAATATCTCAACCTTTGACGAGTTGCTGCAGGCCGCCCAGCAGCGACCCCACGCACAACGCCTCTTGATGGTATTCGCCGGCGCCTCGGCTCCCGACCACACATCAGGGCAAGAGCGCGCAGAATGCGAGGCAGGCATGGCCGGCGAACTGACGCCGCTGATGTGCGTTGACAAGACGCCCGAGGCGATCGGGAGCTTTGCGGCCCTGTGCGCCGAGGCAGACCAATTTGGTCAGAAATGGGCCTTGGTATTTGTGGCCGGCATGTCTGGGCAAGGCGATGTCCCACCCAGCGAAACACAAGCACAAGCACCACTGGAAGGCATGGTGCAAGCCATCAAAGATGGCCACATCGACCACCTGGTGCCGTTTAACCGGCAGGGGCAGGCAGTTCGTTTGCGCAGATTGGGACAATAAGCCTCATCAGCCACCATGCGTGGTGGCATACACCGCCGCCTGCACTCTGGAGGTCAAGTTGAGCTTGCGCAAAATATGCTGCACATGGATCTTGACCGTGGTCTCTGCGATGTTCAGTGTGCGGGCGATTTCTTTGTTACTGGCCCCCCGAGCGATTTCTCTGAGGATGTCGTTCTCACGCGGAGACAAGCGCGACAAACCCGTATCACCCTGCGGCGCAACAGGCTCAGGTTCGACCGGCTCGGTTGCGCCAGCCTGGACCTCCTCGGCCGAGGGCTGAGTGATCGCGTTGCGATAAGCGGCGATCAGCTTCGTGGTCATCTCAGGTGAGACCACCGACTCGCCCGTCAAGACGCGAAGCACGGCATCGGCCAAAGCATCGCCCTCGATGGTCTTGAGCAGGTACCCCGCCGCACCACGAGCCAAGGCGTTGGCCAAGTCATTGGCATCCTCACTGACCGTGAGCATCACCACCTTCATGCTGGGGCATGCCTCCAGTAACTGCGGCAGCGCGTCGATGCCATGCACGCCAGGCAAATGGTTGTCCAAAAGCATGACATCAGGTTGAATGCTCTTGGCGTGGCGGAGCGCCTCGCCGGCATCGGCCGCATCAGCCACCACAGACAGCCGACGATCACGCGAAAGCAGAGCAATCAGGCCCCGACGAAACAAGGTGTGATCGTCGACCACCATGACGCGCACGGGCAAATGGGCAGACGGGTTTGCTGATGTCATGGTGTCATCCATTCATGGTGGTCACCGTCGAGGTGACCGGCAAGGTCAGTTCAATGGTGGTGCCTTCGGCGCCCGATGTCACCGCGACTTTGGCACCAATGCGATGGGCTCGCTCTTGCATGATGCGCATGCCAACATGGGTGTCATCGGGTGGGCCGGCTTGGGTATCAAACCCCCGACCATTGTCTCGCACCACCACGCGCCAGGTCGGCGCCGTTTCCACATCCACCCAGACTTGCGTGGCCTGTGCGTGCTTGCGCACGTTCGAGAGAGCCTCCTGAACAATGTGCAGCACTTGAATCTGAACATCGGCGGGCAAGGGCAAGCCCTGACCTTTGATACTCAAGTGTCCCTTTTGTCCGGTTTGATGTTCAAACTTGGACAAGGTTTCTCGCAACGCCGGCTCCAGGTCTTCGGCATCGGTGCGCACACGGAAATGCAGCAACAGTTCGCGTACATCGCTGTAGCTTTCCTTGATACCGGTATCCAGCTCGTTGAGCGTGGTTTCAATGGCTGGCGCATCGCCTTCACCCATGGCATCACGCAGGAGTTGCATTTGAATTTTCAAGAATGCCAGCGATTGCGCAATCGAATCATGCAACTCTTGCGCCAATAGCTGCCGCTCGGCGGCAACCGCAGCTTCTCGATCCAATGCCGCAGCACGCAAGCTCTCCATCGCACCGGCCAAATGGCTGGCCAAGGACTCGAACAAAGCGCGATCCTCTTCGGTGAATTCGGGCTGCCCACGATAGAAGAGGTCGACCTCACCAAGTACCCGCTGATGGAGACCCAAGGGCACCGAAACCAGGGTGGCATAGCCCGCCTTGAAGCAGTAATCAAAGCCCTTGCGCCCGCGATCCTGGTTGACTTTGCTGGCATCGAGAATGGGAATGACTCGAATGGCACCAGGACGCAGGGCATCACTCGTATCGCCACAGTGACAATCACCGGCGTGAAGGCAATGCTCCTCTTCGGCCATGACCTGGGGCAGGCAATCACTGGCCAGCAGCACGTAACGCTCATTGGCCTCATCGGACCACCGAATGGCGACCGCATCGGCATGCGCAATGCGTCGGATTTGCTTGGCAAATCCTTGCGACAAGGTTTCCAGGTTATCGGCCCGTGCAGCCATGGCTGCCACCTCGTACAACGCACTCAGGCGCTGCTGACGCAACTCCAAGGCGGCTGTCTTCTCGCGCACCTTGTCTTCGAGGCTGGCGTAGAGGCCTTGAAGGTTCTCTGCCATGGCATTGAAGCCGTCAGCCAAGGCACCGATTTCGTCGGATGCGTGAATGTTCACCCGCGTATCAAATGCCCCTTCTTGAATGCGGCGCAAACCCGCCTGCAATCGAGCGACAGGATCCAGCACCACCACATGCCCCACGTAAAGCAAAGCCAAGGCACTCAGGATAGCCAGAGCCATCATGGCCAACTGGAAGGTGTGCAACATCGCCGTCCAACGCGCCAAGTGCTTTTCAATGGCCGACACAAAGGCGTCGATACGCGAGACGAAATGATCAACGCGGGGCAAGAAATCCACCGGAATCGTCTGCCCCTGCCCCACCTTGAGTGCCTCTTCGCGCAATTGACGCCAGTCAGCCTCGATCGCTTCGATGCGTTCGCGAGTATCTCGGTCCCAGGGAACGAACAAAGGCCGCGCGGCATCGCCACTGCGCAGCAACTGCAAGGTTTCGTCAAAGGCTGTCAGGCGTGATTGCAAATCAGGCAGAGACACAGGCTGGGCATGCATATCCTGCTGGGTCAGCATCACCGCCAACTGGTAGCTGCGCATGCGCATGCGCCCGGCCTCATTCACCGCCGCCGCACCGCCCTCCAGTTGCCATGTGACCCACAGGGTCAAGCCGATCGAAGCCAAGGCAAGGAGGAGGAAGACCGATCCGATTGCCAGGAGCTTCGATGCCAGACCCAAGCCCTTGGATCGATCCTGCTCTGTCATGCGCCTTATCCCCCTGTTTGTGACATGAATCTCACCACGCGTTCGGGCTTCTCGTTGAACTCGTGCCGCTCAGGTTTGGCGGCCATGCCGTGGTGTATCGCCTGGAGCAAGTCTTGATCGGTCGCGCCGCGCCGCATCATCTGCCCCAGTTCTACCTTGTCATTTTGACCCAAGCAGAGGTAGAGCGTGCCGTCTACCCCCAAGCGCACACGGTTACATGCCTCGCAGAAGTGCTGGGACATGGGGGTGATCACACCCAAACTCATGCCCCCATGAGGATCTTTCCAATAGCGTGCGGGCCCGGCGCCTGCGCCCAAGACTTGGGGAATCAGCCCGTGACGCTCGGCCAAGGTCTCGCCCAGCCGAGACAGATCAATACCCTTGGTGGCGCGACCTGTGTCGCCGACCGGCATGGGTTCGATCAGACGCAGGATGAAACCGCGATCCAAGGCAAAGGCGACCATGCGTTCGACCTCAGGCAGATTCACATCGGCCTGTACCACCATATTCAATTTGATCGGATCGAAGCCGGCCAATTGGGCAGCATCAAGGCCAGCCAACACATCGGCCAAACAATCTCTGCCCGTGATGCGCGCAAAACAACCCTCGTCGAGCGAATCAAGACTAATATTGAGGCGATGCACCCCTGCTTGCTTCAGCGCTGGGGCGTGCTTGGCCAGTTGGGTGCCATTGCTGGACAAGGAGAGATCGCGCAAGCCCGGCAAGGCCGCGAGCCGGGCGGACAAGTCGACGATGCCACGGCGCAGGAGCGGCTCACCGCCTGTCAGTCGTACCTTGGTCACACCTTGGGAGACAAACAGCCCCACCAAGCGCGTCATCTCGTCGTGACTGAGCCAATGGGCCGGCTCTTCAAAGCCTTTGAAGCCCTTGGGCAGGCAGTAGGTGCACCGTAGATCACATCGGTCCGTCACGGACACGCGCAGGTAATCGATGCGGCGCTGAAACGAGTCAATGAGGACGGACGACATGGGCAAGGAGGTCAAACGAACGGTAGCGTCAATCTAAGGGGATGCCGTCGTTTTGAATATCCGTCGTTGGAACTATCTGGACAAGCGATGGAGGCAACCTGGAAAATGGGGCATGAAGCAGCTTCACACGCCACCACCATCGTTTGAAGAACCCATCGAGATGCTGCAGGCATGCCACGAGAAGGTTCGCCACTTCGCGAGGCTTGCGCCGAAGGTTGCCGCACACGTGGCACAGCATGGCGCAGACCAGCAGGCTCGAGATGCGGCCCAAGCCATCATGCGCTATTTCGATCTGGCCGCCCCGCTTCATCATCAAGATGAAGAAGAAGATCTGTTCCCGGCCCTGACATCGCTCCATGACGCCGCGCTGAATGGCACGATGGATACGCTGACGGCTGAGCATGACCAATTGGCCGGCCTTTGGCGGATCACGCGCGAGTGGCTCGTTCTCATCGAAGCGGGCCAGACCGAACCGACGCCACCAGCGATTCATATCTTTGCACAAGCCTATTCAGACCATGCCGACCGCGAGGAACGCGAGGTCTATCCGCACGCCAAACGGCTATCGGCCGCCTTGTTGTGGGATATTGGGACAAAAATGGCCCAACGCAGACAGATAAATTGACATCTGTCTCGTTTCTCTGCCGGTATTCGCGGGTTTTCCTTGAACAGAGACAAGGCAAAGTGGATGACCTGGGCCATGAAGATTCTGGCCCTGGGTTTTCAATAGACCGATTCCGGGAGAGAACATGAGCCAGCGCCCCCACATCCTCATCACAGACGATGATCCCATCATGCGTGAGATGCTGGATGCCATCCTGTCTGACGACTACGAGGTCTCGGTGGCCACGAGTGGGCAGGAGGGCTTGCAGATGGCCAATGAGTTGCAGGTTGACTTGATCTTGATGGATGTCGACATGCCCAGCCCCAACGGCTATGAGACCTGCCACTTCCTCAAAGAGGATCCCTCTACTGCGGAAATTCCGGTCATCTTCTTGTCGGCACGCTCCAGCATCGAAGAGCGTTTGAAGGGTTACGAAGCGGGCGGTGACGATTACCTGATCAAACCTTATCAACCCGACGAGCTCAAGGCCAAGATCAGCATCTTGCTGCAACAGGCCATCAAACAAAAAGAGCTGAGCGGACAAGTCAACGACGTCATGGACGCGGCCATGGCATCCGCCAATATGTATGGCGAAGTGGGCGTGGTGCTCGACTTCATGAAAGCGGCGAACCTGGCGAACACGTATCAAGGTGTCGCCGATGCCATGTTCCAAGCCCTGACTCGATTTGAATTTGAGGGCTGTTTGCGCTTGATCGGCACCAGCGGCATCATCAGCACGACGGGCACGACCACCTGCAGTGCGCTAGAAGATTCGATCCTCACGCACGTGCAGCGCAGTGGTAGCAACATCGGCCTGCAGAACTTGGGCACCAACACGGTCTTTAACTACGGCAACGTCTTGCTGCTGGTGCGCAACCTGCTGCCAGAGAACTCGCCCTCACACATCGACCAGGAAGAAGCGCAACGCCACGGACGCGCGCGAGACAACATTGCCATGCTGGTGGAAGCAGCCTCGGCACGTATCAAGGCGATCGACACCGAATCCAAGGCCCTGTCAGTGGACAAACAACAGAAACTGGTTGATCTGACGCGCGACGCTCTGCTGGATCTGAATGCAGAGCAACGCTTCCATCGCGAGAAGATCAGCCGCGTCTTGCGCGACATGGTCTCCGACATTGAGGCGCTGCTGGTCTCCCTGGCCCTGACACAAAGCCAGGAAGACGCCCTGATCAACACCGTGAATCACAGTATTCAGACCGCCATGAACACCTTTGATGAAGGCGACAAGATCGAAACGCGTTTGGAATTGGTGATCGCCAAGCTCAAGGAATGAGACCGGTCAGGCTGGCGCCGCGATACCAGCCTGTTTCAAGACGCGCTCAAGCCGAGTCAACCTTGATAGGTTACTCACTCGCTTGATCATCAATTCGGGTGAATAGGGCTTGTGCAGCAAGTCCGCCGCGCCAGCTTGCAGGCCCTCGCTAATAGCAGCCTCGTCATCCAAGCTGCTGACCAACAGAACGGGAATGTTCGCCATTGCAGCGTCGCTGCGCAAGGCTTGACACAACTCGTAGCCGGACATGCCGGGCATCATCACGTCGGAAACAATCATGTCGATCTCATCCGGGGCGGCTCGGCATGCATCCAGTGCCTCTTGCGCCGTTTCGACTGCCTGGACCTGGAAATAGTCTTCCAACAAACCTTCCAGCAAGATCAGGTTCATGGGCTCGTCGTCAACAATCAGAATACGGCCTTGGCTCATGGGTCTCTCACACTGAGGTTTCTGCAGATTCAAGCCATTCTGCCAAACGATCGGCCAGGACTTGAAGAGTTTGCTCCAACTCCGCTGCCAGTTTCATGGCGAGCGTCGGCCAGGTCGGCATCATTTGTTTTCCTGCTTGCTCGGTCTCGCTCGCCAACTCACGCAAGCGCTGTGCCTTGATGTTCCCAGCCACACCCTTGAGGCTATGAGCAACAAAAACGAGCGTTGCCGTATCTTGCGTGTCAACCGCCTGCCGGATCTTGCTGGCTGTGCTTGCGTTATGTTGCAAGACCGACTCAATGGCCTTTTTCAGCAAACCCGGCTTCTTGCCGTACAGCGCGACCAAGGCAGACCAATCAAATGACTCGCTCATTTGAGGGGCAGGCGCCACAGGACTTGCGACCAATGGGGTTGCTACGTGCTCGTGCTGAGCATCCACCACCATTGAGGCTTCGGGAGAATGTCCACACAAGGCTGCAACAGCTCGAATCAAAGTCACCTCCTCTACGGGCTTGGAAACATGATCCACCATCCCGGCGGCCACACAACGATCACGTTCTTCACTGAATGCATGGGCTGTCAGCGCAATCACGGGTAGCTTTGGCGCCATCTCACGCAGATACATCGTCGCCGTGAAGCCGTCCATGACTGGCATTTGCAGATCCATCAGCACCACATTGAAATAGTGGGCACCTTGGGTCTGCACCATGTCTACGGCCTCTTGACCATCCTGAGCGAGAAATACCTGTGCCCCGCGGTGCACCAACATATCCTCGATGATCATGCGATTGACTTCGACATCGTCAACAACCAGGATGCGCTGCCCCTTGAGTAAGTCGTCACTGGCCACCGTTGTGCCAGCGGCCCCATGGCCCATTTCGGGTGGTTCACACAATGCAAACGGTAAGCTCAGCGTGAAACAAGACCCTTTTCCGACTTCACTGGTGACGGTGAGCGAGCCACCCATGATTCCAGCCAGACTGGCGCTGATCGACAAGCCCAACCCAGTGCCCCCAAATTGACGAGTCACCGACTTGTCAGCTTGTTCGAATGGACTGAAAACTCGGGCGGCTTGCTCCTCTGTCATGCCGACGCCTGTGTCCATCACTCGCCATTCCAGCACAGGGCCGCGCGCTTCCACTTCCAAGGCCACCTCGCCTCGCTGTGTGAACTTGACAGCGTTGGACAGCAGGTTGACGAGAATTTGCTCCAGGCGCATGCCATCGACCTGAATCCAGTTCGGCAGCTCATCGGGGATCTGCGTCACCAATCGCAAGCCCTTCTCCTCGGCGCGCCCCCTGAGAAGTTCGATCGCATGTTCTACGACCTCACGCCAGGCGGTTGGGTGCGTGTCGACCTCCAACTTGCCCGACTCCACTTTGGCAAAGTCGAGGACATCATTGATGACACCGAGCAGGTGCTTGCCTGCATCCCGAATGCGCCCAAACAGTTCGCCACTCGGATCGCCGGCATGATTGCGCACGCCAATCTGGGCGAAACCCAACACGGCGTTGAGAGGTGTTCGAATCTCGTGACTCATGTTGGCCAGAAACTGCGTTTTGGCCAAATTTGCGGCTTCGGCCTCCGCTTGTGCGCGTTGAGCTTCCTGCGCCCGATGTCGCTCGGTGGTGTCTTGAAAGACAAGCGCAAATTGCAACGGCGCAGGCCGATAGGCAACGATGTCCAGCCAGACGTTGAAAGTCTTAGAGAAGCGCTCGAACTGCAAATTGCCTTTCCCCAAGGCCACGCGACCAAAGGACTTGATCCACAGTTCCATTTCTTCGTCGTCAACCAAGGACAACTCTCGCATCGTTTTCCCGATCAGATCCGATGCGCGCCAACCCGTCAGTTGCTCAAAAGCGCGGTTAACTGCGAGGAAGCGAAAGTCCTTGGCAAATCCATGTTCGTTGAGGATGACTTCGTTCAATGAGAACGCCCCCTGGAGGTGTTCAAACAAACCTCGATATCGCTGCTCACGGTCCTTCAACTGCATCTCGAGCTGATGTCGCTCGGTCATGTCCCGCCCCGCGAGGTGCACCTGCAAGTTGGCATCATCTTGAGACTCTTGCAGGGTGCTCGTCCACGAGATCCAACGCTCTTGCCCGGCTGCGTCGATCACCCGGTGCTCTGTGCTGGCGACCACATGTTGATCCAAAAGTTGGGCCACGTGCTGCTTGAGATGGGCCGCTTCTTTCGTCCACACGAGATCGTACAAACAGCGGCCGATCAGATCCTCTGGCGTTCGGCCAAGGAATCGTGATAGTGCTTGATTCACATAACGCAAGGTACCGTCTAGCGCGATCACAGCGATGAGATCATTTTGCGTCTCGACCAGTTGCTTGTATTTGGACTCACTGGCGCCCAATGCGCGTGTTGCCTGTTGAACAAGTCGCATGGCGTGTGCGCGGTGTCCAATCAGAAATGCCAAGAACCCAACCGCACCTATCGTCAGCCCGCCCCCCGCAATCAGATAGATCGGAGCGGCACGGTGCGCTCGCGCCGCTTCCCAACTCGGTAAGGTGGTGAATTGAATGGACCACTCCCTCTGGCCGTGTACGATGGTTCTGACGGTTTGATAGGTCGGTTTGTAATAGGCCCAAGCCTCCAGTTCGTCGAGGCGAGACTGGTGCAAGCGCTTACTTGGGTTCATCGCTCTGCCGTCGTACAACTCCATGACCATGTCAGGGACATGCTCATCCACCAGCTTGAGAAACTCCGGAACGACGATCTGACTGTAAATCCACCCTTGCGTTGCAGAGCGGCGGTGTTGTAGCGTTCCACGCTCTTTGTTGAGGGCGTAGACAGGCACCATCAACATCACCGCAGGTCCTTCCGTACCCTGCAAGAAGTGTGTACTCGATAGCGGACCCGTCATGACCGCCAGGCCAGAGTCGCGCGCACGCTCCATGGCCTGCCTGGGCATTGGTTCAGTGCTCAAGTCCCAACCCTTCACCTTTTGATGAAGACCTTCATTGGGCGCAAACAATGTCATGGGCGCATAAAAGTCGCGCAAACCAATGGGGCGGATATCTGAACCAGGCGCAGTTGAGCCCTCCATCTGTCGGCGAAATGCCGCTCGATCCGCATCTGTTTGAACGGATCGAACGTAGCCGAGCCCTTTGATGCTCGGGTGACGTTCCGTGAGCCGCACTGTGTTGGCAAACTGCTGCCATCCCGCTTGTGTCAACTCAGGATTCGAACCCAACAGGGCGGCGGCCGAAAGCAGCAGTTGCTCCTGCGCGTTGAGCCCCGCCGTGATCTCCTCCATCGTTTCGTCGACCTCGCGCTCAAATTGCGCGCGTGTAGACCGCTGCTCCAGATCGCGCGCATACCAATAGCCCTGCGCGGTCAAGAACCACCCAATCGCGCACAGCAATCCGCAGACGGCCCAGCCCCATGGTGGCATGCTGCCTAGATTGCGGCGCACGAATGCGGCGATTGATCTGGTCATTGAGACGACACCCCGAAAGACTCTTGGCTTCTATTCGGGGGTTCTCGTCAAAATGTCGATCAAACTTGAGCTGTACCGATTTCCCGGTCTATTTCTGGCAACTGATGGGTCTTTCGGTTGCTGACGCTGACCCACTCATAGTCAGACACATTCACCCGACGGGTCTCGAGCCAATAGCGCCAAGTCGATTTGGGCCAAATCGCAAAATTGATACCTTCTGCAGTTTGGTACCAACTGCGACAGCCCGAACTCCATACGGTGCCTTGGAGGTGGTCGGTCACATCAGCCAGAAAGCGGGCTTGGGCCTGAGGCTTCACGTCCAGGTAGTCGGCCCCCTTTTGCTTGAGCAGCTTCATGCATTGCACGATGTAGTCCGCTTGCGCCTCGATCATGAAGATGATGGAGTTGTGGCCTAAGCCAGTATGAGGTCCCACTAGTTGATACATATTGGGATAGTGCGCTGTCGTGATCCCCAGATAGGACGTCGGACTCGTCTTCCAGTCTTCGGCCAAGGTATGGCCGTGTCGCCCGCGCAACTCAAAGTTCTTCATGTAGATGCGCGGATCGACCACAAAACCAGTGCCCAAAATGATGCAATCGGCTTTGCGCAGCGTGCCGTCCCGGCTGACGATGCCCTCAGGGGTGATCTCACGGATGTCGTCGGTGACCAACTCGACATTCGGTCGGTTGAAGGTGGGGAACCACTTGTTCGAGATGAGAATCCGCTTGCATCCCAGGGTGTAGTCGGGCGTCAGCTTTTGCACCAATGCCGGGTCATTGACTTGCCACTTGATGAATTGCTTCAAGAAGAATTCGCCCAATTTCGCCAGTTTGGGGTGAAAGATCGGCCAGACACGCGACTCGTTGGTCCAATAACACCGCCAGCGGTGCAGCGTCCGTGTCACGGGAATCGCCGCAAACATCCATTTGCGAAACGCCGAATAGCGTCGTTCGTCGCGTGGAATGACCCAGGCGGCAGTGCGCTGGAACACATGCAACTGCTTCACCTTGGGCGCGATCTCGGGCACGTATTGGATCGCGCTGCCCCCTGTGCCGATCGACACCACGGTTTTGTCAGTGAGGTCGTAGGCGTGGTCCCATTGCGCCGAATGCATGACCTTGCCCTGAAAGCGGTCCAGTCCTTTGATGTTGGGGATGGCAGGCACATGCAACGGGCCAGAGGCCAACACCCAATGGCGCGCCATGACGGTGTCACCGGAAGCGGTTTTGATGACCCAGCGCGCTGCCCCCTCGTTAAAGACCGCCGAGGTCACCTCCTGACCCAATCGGATGTGCGGACGCAAGCCGTACTTGGCCGTCACGT
The DNA here is from genome assembly GCA_046299355.1 of Aquabacterium sp. Lineage (GTDB taxonomy): Bacteria > Pseudomonadota > Gammaproteobacteria > Burkholderiales > Burkholderiaceae_C > Aquabacterium. Next base: position 43,302 of record JBKBIO010000008.1, read on the forward strand.
CCAGGATGTACTGCTGAATTTCTTGCCACGGCGCGTAGCGCTTGCTCCACTTGGCGCTGGTCTCAAAGGAGTAGGAGTACATGTGCGACTGCACGTCACACGCGGCACCTGGATATTGGTTGTCACGCCAGGTGCCGCCAACCTCGGCGCCTTTTTCAAGGATCACAAAGTCGTCGATCCCGGCTTGCTTCAATTTGATGGCCATGCACAGGCCACCAAATCCTGCGCCTGCGATGGCCACCTCTACATGGCGAATGCTTGTCATGTCTGCACCTCTTGGGGGTTTGTCTCCGTTGGTGCAGGGCATGTTGCCCGCCAATCAGACAACACGCTATGCTAGATTCGACCAAAAATTGATCTTTTCGGCCACCCGCTTATCCCAGCGCAAGAATCGCCATGAGTACCCGTTCCATCCTCGGCTTGATGTACATGGTGCAAGGCTTGCAGCAATTGGGCGAAGACCCGGCACCGATCCTGGCGCGGCACGGTTTGTCGATGGACAAACTCGACCCCAGCACCCGCATCAGCCGCTTGCAGGAGCACCGCTTCTACAACGACATGGCCGAACACCTGCATGACCCTTTGGTCGGCCTGAAACTCGGGGGCTTCTACGGGCTGGCTGGCTATGGTCCGCTCACCATGTTGCTACTGACCTGCAGCACCGCCCTGGAAGCGATCCAGACAGGCATTCGCTATCAAAAGCTGACCTATCTGTACGGAACGCTGCGACTGGAACCCGGGCTGGAGCGCAGTGCACTCGTCTTGACCCCCATGGCCATGCCGCAGCCCAAGGCCTTCCGGTTTCGGGTGGACGGCGAGGTATCCGGCACGTACAAGATGGTGCGAGACATGCAATCCACCATGGGACTGGACATCCATGCCGAGCAAATCGACATGCCCTATGCGCGCCCACCGGAGGCTGCCCAGTACGAAGCCTATTTCGGCTGTCCCGTGCGCTTTGGTGAAGCAGAAGCGCGCTTCTGGATCAACAACACTCATCTGCAATGGCGCCTGCCCAGCGCCGACCCCACCGCGCACGCCATGTATCGACAGCTGTGCGACCAGCAACTACAAGTGCAAGACAAGGAAGCACAAGACCGCTGGACAGATCGGGTGCTGAATCATTTGGCACTGTTCCAAGGGCACACCCCCCATGCCGCTGAGGTTGCAAAAGCTTTTAACCTCTCCGAGCGGACATTTCGGCGCAACTTGAGCGAAGAAGGCAGCAGTTTCAGAGATTTGGTCGCGCAAGACCGCTTTCAAAAAGCCCGACACCTGCTCCACCACACCGCTTTGCCGGTGGAAGAGATCGCCCAGAGACTGGGCTACGCCGAGGCCGCGGCCTTCATTCACGCGTTTCAACGCTGGTCCGGGATGACCCCTTCCGCCTTTCGGAAAAACAGCGCCCCCTGAATGCGGGGCACCCCCCTGTTTTGCCTGCAAACCTGGGGGGGACCCGTACACATGAACCCTAGGCGGCTAGGCACAATTGCCGCCAATGTCAAGTTATGTGAACGGGATCTAACCAATGAAACGCCATCAGTCACGCCTTGCGCCAACTGTTCTGACACTCAGCCTGCTGGGTGCTGCGTCTTTGCTGACCGCTTGCGGCGGCGGTGGTGGCGGTGGTGGAGAGCCCGCGCCGGCTGCGCCATCGACCACACCAAGCGAGCCAACGCTCACCACAGAAACTGATCCCAACGAACCTTACATCGTTGCGCCCAGCAATTACGAATCTGAGTTCCGTTCGGAGTATCGCCTCAATGTTCTCGACGGCTTGACTCAACAGGTGGTCAAGTCCATCCGATTCAATGGTCCGCTCGACTACCAGTGGGATGTCTCCACCAAGATCGATCGCAGCAAACCCGACGCAGCGGTGATCCTCGGTAGCCACACGCTGTTTTACATCCAGAGCGTGGGTGAGCAGCGCCATCTGTTCAAGATGGACCTCTCGAAGACTTCAGGCTCACTGACCCCGGTTCGAATCTCCGCTGAAATCAGCGCGTGCGCCATCTGGGGCAGCTATCCAATTCAAAAATCTGGAGACGCGACTGCCTTGATCGTTTACACAGGCGGCTCAGACAACAATTGCGCCACGGAAAGCGACAACAAAAATGTGATCGTCAGCTCTGCGGACAGCACCGCACAAGCTGGACGTACATCTGTCGTGCAAGCGACCGATAAGATCCTGGCATCGCTCTACCGTGCAGGTGAGCTCAAAGGGATGCTGGTTCAAAGAACGAGCGGCCTGGTGGGACAACTGGACATCATCAGTCCACTGCAAGACAAAACCCTGGTCTCCGCGGTCACGTATGACCTCGCCGGCGCACCTGGCATCAACAGAACGACCTACGATGTCAGCCCTGACAAGCCCGAAGAGGGTGCCGAATGGATTGCAGATGAACCGGGTGAAACTGGAAACGGTTACCTGCGCATCCAGCAATTCAAAGAACGCTCGGTGCCCGGCTTGTCCAAAAAGCTGCCAGCCTCCAACGTGCTGTACCGACTCGAATGGGACAGCCAAGCGGCTACCCCAACTGCGCGCTTGATCGATCAAGAATACGCACTGCAGCTCAACTCGCTGACCAACAAGGGCGTCACTGACGGTAGCAAGGTCTACATCCCGAGCGGCCGCTACATCATTTATGGCCCGGACACCAGCTCTGCTGCAGAGAGTCGCTTTGCCCGTTTGGGTGACCTGGGCAGCTTGGTCAATGCCCCTACGATCGAGATGTTCTCAACAGAAAAACACCTCGCTGTCATCCAGACGAAGGGTGACAAGACGACCATTCAATCGATGAACAAGCTGACGGGCGTTGCCATCAATCTGGTCGCCGATGCAACCGATCTGGAGCTCTATGGCATCAAAACCAAACTTGACAGCAAAGGCAAGTACGAAACCGCTTATCTCTATGCAGGCGCCTTGCAAGTCGGCGGCATCCATCGGAATCTGATCCGATACAACCTGGGCGGCAAGCCTTTGGAAGTCTTGGCAGATCCGATCTTGCCGGAAGCAAAGGTCATCACCCCCATCTGGGACAAGACGATCCGCAACGGCTACGCCGAGCTTTCTGACATCCTGCTGTGCACCCCCACCTCGGTGTTGTCGGAGAACTGCCTTGACGAGACACTCCGCACGATCGATCTGACCGCGCCACCTCGCAGCACAGACCCATTCAAGGTCACAGTTGGTCGACTCGTTAACAGCGACACCAATAGCATCTCTGTCAGCGCGGTAGGCAGCATCGCCGGTCGCAATGGCGCTCTGATTGTCGACAAGTTGATCGGTAGCGGCGTGAAGAGTCGTCAAGACGTTTGGCTCTTCCATCCTTCGGTGAGCAACTCGCTCAAGGTGATCGAAACCATCAATCTCAAGGCGCCTGCAACACCAACTCCTTGATCCAAGTGCCGCAACTTGCGGCACACTGGCGCATATGACTTACTGCGCCATTGATTTCGGGACGTCCAACTCGGCCGTCGCCATCTCAACCGCTGCGGGCATGCAGCTGGTTCCCCTGGAAGGGAATCAGGTCACGATGCCCACAGCGGTTTTTTATTGCACCGACCGCGACGACATTCCACCCGGTGCCGAGGCTGCCCCCGCCGGCAGCGAGCCACCCATGCCCCGCGCTTTTGGGCGCACTGCTGTGCAGGCTTACATGGATGGCTATGGTGGCCGCCTGATGCGCTCCATGAAAAGCATCCTGGGCAGCCCCTTGGTGGACCAAACCACCGAAATTGGCGAAGGCTATGGCGTCAAGTACTTCGACGTCATCACGACTTATCTGCGCCACTTGCGCGACAAGGCCCAGCGCGCCGCGGGCCATGAGATCACACAAGTGATCCTGGGTCGACCGGTGTACTTTGTGGATGGAGAACCCGAGCGTGATGCCCAAGCAGAGGGCAGCCTGCGTGCAGCCGCACATGCGGTGGGCTTCAAGGATGTGAGCTTTCAGTTCGAACCGATCGCTGCGGCGTTCGACTTTGAACAACGCGTCGACCGCGAACAGAAGGTACTGGTCGCCGACATCGGCGGTGGCACGTCCGACTTTTCGGTGGTGCGTGTGGGCCCGGATCGCGTAGCGCAACTCGACCGCCGCTCTGACATCCTGGCCAACCACGGCATCCACATTGCCGGCACCGACTTTGATCGCCACGTGTCCTTGCACAGCATCATGCCCGCCTTGGGCTACGGTGCCTTTGGCCCCAGCGTCGGTGGCGCAGAACCGCGCCCGGTTCCCAGCCGGGTCTACTTTGATTTGTCCACCTGGCACTTGATCAACACGGTGTATCAACCTGCACGTGTGGCCGAACTGAAAGCCATGGCTGGTTTTTACGGCAACCCGGTGCACCACACACGCCTGATGCGTGTGATCAACGATCGACTGGGGCATAACTTGATCAGCCGTGCGGAGCACGCCAAGATCGATGTGGCCACCCAAGGCCAAGCCGAGATCGACCTGCATCTGGTCGAAGCCCAACTCAAGAGTGCACTGAACCACGCCGAAGCCGAACAAGCCTTGTCAGCCGACCTGCAACGCATCGTGGACTGCGCCGTTGAGACCGTGAAGCAAGCGGGCTTACAACCCAGTGAGCTGGACGCCTTGTACTTCACAGGCGGCTCCACCGGCTTGGGCTTGTTGACCGATCAACTGGAAGCGGCTTTCCCGCAAGCGCAAGCGGTGCGTGGCGACCGACTGGCCAGCGTGGCCACCGGTCTGGGCATCCATGCTCGGCGGTGGTTTACGGCATAACCCTATCGTCAAAGTGCGGGATAGAGGGGAGCGATGAGCAGGGGCACAATCGCGGCCATTCTCTTCTGTCCCCATCACAATGAAACTCAGGACCCCCACACTGGCCGTGTTGATCAGCCTGGCCGCTCTGTTGCATGGCTGCGGCGGTGGCCAAGATGCACCCAGTGCAGACGCCAACACCTCCGCCAAAGAGCAAGCCCAGAGCTGGGGGGCCTATTCGGAAGGCGATGGCCAGTACGGCCAGTCTCGCCAATATCATGTGGTCCGGTCGTGGCGCAATGCCGCAGGCGACTTCACGGCTCACCTGGTGGCAGACAACAAAATAGGCCGCCTGACCGTGATGAGTGCGGACTTCAGCAGCACACTCGCCGTGTTGAATCAGGGCCCCTTGGTGGATGCGCCGACATCCGTCCAATGGATTGCGCCCAACCACACAGAAGCAGGCATCCTGCGCGTAGGCAGAACGCTTTATCGCATGGCATGGAATGGGAACCAAGCCACCCTCTCGGCACCGATTCATACGCTCGCCTCGCCCAACAACGGCTCATCAAACCACTACAAGACCCTCACTGATGCCAAGTCCGTCGTGATCTTGGACAACAAAACGCTCATATCGATTTCGGTCAATGGCGCACTGATCGGACAAGTCGATCTGGGGCAAACGCTGGGCGTGACCCTGCCTAGCATCGAGCAGGCCATGGCGATGACAGGACGAGAAGTACTAGTGCTGGCGGACCGTGGACTGTTGACCGTCGACCGTGCCTCGGGTCAAGCACGTTGGCTCGACCAGTTTGATGGCTCGCATGCTGTCAATCAGATCCTCTGGGCTAACAATGAATCCGTCGGCTATCGCATTCATTTGCCCAAAGAAAACCAATGGCATGAGCAGGTATGGGAGCGCTCATCCCAGGGCAGGCTGCGCATGGTGGCCGATCGCGTCATGGTGCCTCCGCAAGCGGCGGCCGTCGCCGAGCCCAACCCTTACCAACAGTCAGGTGGATTCAGCATCAGTGAATCAGCCAATCCATTTGGTCCCACAGACACCCGCTTTCCGACCACCTACAAACTGCACAACCGTCATATCGTCTGGTGTGACTTGCCAGAAGAATCCGTCGAATGGACCTGTAGGGGACAGCAAATGTTCGCCTACCTGCCCGTGTCGCAAACCACCACATCAATTGGCATCTTGGCAAGCCAGTCGACCGAGGTAACCCCGGAGTATCTGACCGGTGACGATGTTTACGTTTTTGGCAATTACGTTGAGGTTTTTGACCTGCGATCGTTGGATCCGATCTCACCGCCGGCTGAGCGCCAAGATGAGTACTGGCGGTTCGACCCCACTGTGACCAACTCCTTGCGTCGGGTACAGGCCACAGAAACCGACCAAGGTTTGGTCTTGAGCCCTTGAGGCTCAAAGCTTTATCAACCGCTCCAAAGCCTGCTGCAGCGTCGTGGCCGACTTGGCAAAGCAAAAGCGGATGACACCAAAGTCGTCCGCTTGGCGATAAAAGGCTGACACCGGAATGGCGGCCACACCATGCTCGCGGGTCAGTCGCTCGACAAAGGCGCGATCACCTTCGTCTGATATCGCCGCGTACTTCACGCACTGAAAGTAGGTGCCCTGACAAGGCAGCAATTCAAAGCGCGACGACGACAGGGCTTGCCGGAAGATGTCGCGCTTGCCTTGATACAAGGCCTTGAGCTGCTCGTACCAACCTTGGCGCTGCATAAACTCGGCCAAGGCGTATTGCGAGGGCGCATGCACCGTGAACACCAGGAACTGGTGCACCTTGCGAAATTCAGCCATCAACTCGGCCGGGGCCAGGCAGTACGCCACCTTCCAACCAGTGATGTGATAAGTCTTGCCAAAGCTGGAGACCACGAAGCTGCGCTCGGCCAAGCCGGGGTAACGCATCACGCTCTCATGGCGGGCTTGATCGAACACCATGTGCTCATAGACCTCGTCGCTGAGCAAGACGATGTCGGTGTCGCGCACCAAGGCTTCCAGTTGGGCCATGTCCTCGGCCGTCCACACTGTGCCAGTGGGGTTATGCGGCGTGTTGAGGATGATCATGCGCGTGCGCGGCGTGATCAACGCTTTCACCTGCGCCCAATCGGGGCGGTAGTCGGGCAATGACAAACGGGCAAACACAGGCGTGCCGCCATTGAGCTCGATGGCCGGCACATAGCTGTCGTACACCGGCTCAAACACAATGACTTCATCACCGGGCCGAACCATGGCTGTGACCGCGGTGTAGAGCGCCTGAGTGGCACCGGCCGTCACAGTCACCTCGGTGTCCGGGTGATAGGCCGCACCGTAGAGCGCTTGCACCTTGGCCGCAATGGCCTCGCGCAACACGGGCACACCGGCCATGGGTGCGTATTGGTTGTGCCCGGCCCGCGCATGCTGATCCAACAGCGCCAACAAATCTGCCGGGGCATCGAAGTCAGGGAAGCCTTGCGACAAATTGATGGCGCCATGCTGCTGCGCCAGCGCAGACATCACCGTAAAGATAGTGGTGCCGACCTGGGGCAGGCGCGAATCAACGGGGCGGGGATAGCGCGGCATGGCTTGTGATCAAGCCAGTTGCGCACGCATGGCGTCGATCACCGCCTTGTAATCGGGTTGACCAAAAATGGCGCTGCCCGCCACGAAGGTGTCGGCACCCGCATCGGCAATGCGGCGGATGTTGTCCACCTTCACGCCACCGTCGATTTCCAAGCGAATGTCGCGGCCCGATGCGTCAATGATCTTGCGCACCTTCTCGGCCTTGCGCAGGGTGCTGTCAATGAAGCTTTGGCCGCCGAAACCGGGGTTCACGCTCATGAGCAGAACCACGTCGACCTTGTCGATCACCCACTCCAACACATCCACGGGCGAGGCTGGGTTGAACACCAAGCCCGCCTGGCAGCCTTCGGCCTTGATCAACTGCAGGGTGCGGTCGACGTGGGTGGAAGCATCAGGGTGGAAGGTGACAATGTCGGCACCAGACTTGGCAAAAGCCTGAGCCAAGGCATCCACAGGTTGCACCATCAAATGCACGTCAATGGGCACGGCTGTGCCATCGGCTTTGACGGCGTGCTTGCGCAGCGCCTGGCACACCATGGGCCCGAAGGTCAGGTTGGGCACATAGTGGTTGTCCATCACGTCGAAATGGATCCAGTCTGCGCCCGCATCGATCACATTGCGAACTTCTTCACCCAGGCGGGCGAAATCGGCGGACAAGATGCTGGGGGCGATGCGGAATTGACGCGACATGGCAGGGCCTTTTCGTGGTGGACGCAAGAGATAACAAACGTCCATTTTACGGAGCCCCGCCGTCGCCCCGCGCCGTCAATCAAAATCCGTCGGTAGATTGCGCAACCAGCCACGGCAACGACATGTATTTACGCTGTCTGGCGATGCATTTGCGCGCCACCTGAGGATCAGGGTTCGATTTATCCACCGAGTAAGCCACCCACTCGGTGTAGCTGTCAGTCAATTCCAGAGTGGAATAGCCTTGGCTGCTGCTATCGAAGAATCGAATATGAGGGTTGTTCACCTTCACGGCTGGGTTCGCCAGGCCCTTGAGTAACAGGTCGCGCTGTGTCGCATCCATATTGGCAGCAAGCATTTCGCCCAAGTTGGACGAAGTGACCGCCGGCGTCATGAACTCTGCCCCCAGGTAATTCGAGAAGGCGAAGGGGCTGCTGTTGCCGTAGTCAGCCTTGATGTCGCTCGTCATATAGGTGTGAAGGTCACCCGTCGCAATCAGGAAGTTCGACACCTTGGCTTGTCGAATGGCATCGGTCAAAAGGCTGCGCTCTGCATTGAAGCCATCCCAGGCGTCCACATTGAGTGGCGCCACCTGTTTGCCCAGGAACGTCAGGGCCAGTCGACCAAAGAAAGTCTGGTTACCCATCAACTTCCAAGTGGCTTTCGATGACGTCAAACCCGAGATCAACCAATCACGCTGCTGGCTACCCAGCATCGTCTGTTCGGCATTGTTGAGGTTCGTGCAACCCAGTGGCACGTAGCGTTGCAAGACATCGCCTTCGCCGCACGCGTGCGGGCTTCGATAGCTGCGGTTCTCGATCATGAACAGATCAAGAAAGCTGCCGAAGGCGAAGCGGCGATAGATGGTCAGTGCATCGTGAGGATGGGTGGCCGCCTCGTTGAACTGGACCCGAGCAGGTACGTATTCAGACCAGGCGCGCTGCGAGTCCAACTTCAGTTGCTTCAGCAGGCGAGGATCGTTGCCGTATTTCGCATCCTTGGTGAAGGGATGATCCGGTGCGCCGAGTGTGTCGCGCTCGTAGTCCCAATAGCAATCGTTGGCGGTTTCATGGTCATCTGGGATGCAGATGAAGGTGTGCTTCTCCATGGCCGCCTGCAGGTTCTTGTCGCTGCGGATGGTGCGATAGATGAAGCGATAGTCCTCGAGGCCCAAGGACACCAAACCACCCGATGGCAGCACCATGGTGCGGTCTGCAAAAGGCAGACTTTGGAAGCGAGGATCACCGGCCGTTTCATAAATGAAATCTCCCAGGTGCAAGACAAAATCGATCGAGGTGTCGCGGGCCACATGCGCCAAAGCGCCGTAGTAGCCATTGGTGAAGTCCTGGCAGGTCAACAAGCCCAGCTTCAAACGCTTGATACCCGTGGCCGTGCCGGGCGTGGTTCTGCAACGACCCACGCGGCTAAGAACGCGCTTGTAGATGAAGCGATAGAAATACACCCCACCAGCAGCAGACGACGGCAGCTTGCCATCCAGATCGACCTTCACCGTGTGATCGTGGTCAGCTTGGATTTCCGTCGATGGGATGCGGGCCTGCAGCACCAGGCTTTGGAATTGCGCGTCGCGGGCCACTTGCAGATACAGGTCCTCACCACTGCTCACGGCATGAGACGCGATGTGTGTCCAAAGGATGACGCCCGTCGGGGTCGGATCGGCAGAGGCTACCGACAGATCAAAGACCGAGGCTGAGTTGGTGCTCATCCCTGTCGTGTCGATCGGTGACACGCCCAGGTTCAGCCATTGCGCAGCTTGTGCATGCCACGACAGCAAAAACGAGGCCCCAAGACCGCCACCGACGGTACCCACAGTTGACAAGAAGCGACGACGATCCATGATGCAAACCTTCTGAAATGGGACGAGTGGCGCCGGAGAGCACCCCCTTCATTGCCAGGCATCTTCATCGCGTGCCATGACACCCTCATGAACACTGAGGGTTTGCTAATGGCCTATAGTTGCGCCATGAGCCAAGCCCGCCTGAAAGTCACTGTGGTGCCCCAGTACCTGGAAGACCAAAGTCAGCCAGCCATGGGCGTGTATGCCTTTTCTTACGCGGTCACCGTGACCAATATTGGTGACGTGGCCGCGCAAGTGATCGGTCGCCACTGGGTGATCACCGACAACACCAATCGGGTTGAAGAGGTGCGAGGCTTGGGGTTGGTCGGGCATCAGCCCCTGATCCAACCCGGTGGCGAGTTCAACTACAGCAGCTGGACGCAACTGGCCACGCCACAAGGCACCATGCACGGAGAGTTCTTCTGCGTGACCGAAGACATGCAGTTTTTTGAAACGGTGATTGAACCTTTTGCACTGGTTCGCACTCAGTCTCTCCATTGACTGCACCCAACACTACCCCTTCTCGCGACCTGTTGTTCATCACCGATTGGCTCGACAGCGCACACGCGCAACTGCCAACGGTTGAACGCCACATCTGGCTGATCCGCATCATGGATTGGCTGCGTGAGGGCGAACCCGTCACGCGGCTTACCCAATTGCTGGGGTTGTTAGAGTCGGACCCGACACGTCGGGACAAGGTGGTGCAGACCCTCGGCGCTTTCTGGCGCGACGTCGACATCTCGGCCTTGTTGGCTGACTACGGGTTCGCCGCCCACCCCTCGTTTTTGGACGAGTTCAGCGCACGCCTGGGGCGCCGCATCTTGCCGCTCACGCCCGACACCACCGACTTGGGTGACCTCTTCGACCTGCTGTTCGACGACGCAAATGACGCACGCTGGCTGGCACGTCTCGAGCGCCCCGCCTTGCAACAGCTGGGGGACTTGTTTGATGAGGCCATGCGCCTGCACCGACATCAAGCACTGGGTTGGCGCGAGGTGTGTTTTGATGCCATTCAATGCCTGACCACCGACCTTCGGGCAATGGGTTTTTCGCAGCAGTTTCGCCCACGCATGGGCACTCGCGCCGATACCGAATTTGATGAGGCCCCGACCGACGGCCACACGGGCAGCAGCCCCGCAGGTGCCGAGGCCGCACGACTGGCGTTTCAGCAACTGCCACGCGTGGCCGAGCGTCTGCACGCCTTGGCGCTGGCACATGCCGAGCAAGACGCACCACTGCACGCATGGCCGGATGCCGTGTTGCACGAGGCCCGCTACCTTCGCACCCTCCTGGACACGTGTGAGCAGGCGGCCTTGGGCATCCACGGACACCTGGAAGCGCACGGGATCTCGATCGACATCGTCTTTCAGATTGACTTGCTGCGACAACGCTGCGAACGCGTCAGCATGTTGTTGGGCTTGATCTTGACGCCGCATGCACCGCAAGAAATGCAAAGCGTGGTGGTGTCGATGGTTGAACTCGGCCAAGCACGACGCAGCGTTTGGAATCTGTTTCGCCAGCACTATTCGCTGCTGGCGCGCAAGGTGGCCGAACGCAGCGCAGAAACGGGCGAGCACTACATCACGCGCAATCGCGCAGAGTATGTGGACATGCTCAAGCGCGCAGCCGGTGGTGGCGCTGTCTTGGTTGGCACCACGTTCATGAAGTTCTTTCTGATGGCACTCGGCTTGTCTGCCTTCTGGAGCGGCTTTGCGGCGGGTGCCAACTATGCCGTCAGCTTCGTCTTGGTCCAGTGGCTGCATTTCACGGTAGCGACGAAACAACCGGCCATGACAGCGCCCGCGATGGCAGCCAAACTGGGGCAGGCCCACGATCCGGCAGGCGTCGAGTCTTTTGTGGATGAAGTGGCCCACCTGATTCGCAGCCAGATGGCCGGCATCATCGGCAACCTGGCCGTGGTCGCGCCTGTGGTGCTGGCCATCCAAGCGATGGCGTGGTGGACCTGGGATCGCCCCCTGATCGATACCCCCACGGCCCAATACACCTTGAATAGCTTGAGCTTGGTGGGTCCCACGGCTTGGTATGCCGCGTTCACTGGCGTGTTGCTGTTCTTGTCGAGCCTGATCGCGGGCTGGGTGGAAAACTGGTTTGTTTTGCACCGACTCGACAGTGCCATGCGTTGGAACCCTCGTATCCGTCAACGCCTGGGCGCCGCGCGGGCCGAGCGCTGGGCAGCCTGGTGGCGGCAGAACATCTCGGGGCTGGCGGCCAATATCTCACTGGGTTTCATGCTGGGGCTGGTGCCCGTGTTTGCCAAGTTTCTGGCCTTGCCGCTGGACGTGAGGCACGTGACCTTGTCGACCGGTCAAATCATGGCCGCGCTCGGCACTTTGGGCTGGGATGCCTTGTATGCGCCAGGCTTTTGGTGGTGTGTGGCAGCCATTCCCATCACCGGCTTGTTGAATGTGGGTGTGAGCTTCACGCTGGCCTTGCGTGTGGCCATTCGCTCCCGGGGGGTGCGCGTCAAAGACAGAGGCGCCCTCTGGCGAGCCATGGGCCGACGCGTCTTGACTCAGCCCTTGAGCTTCGTGCTGCCACCACGAGAAGGGTCATCGGCACCCGGCGCACCGCCTTCAGCCGGTGGCGGCGCATCGAGCTGATGCAGGGTGTCGGCCGCGTCCTTGCGACCTGAGAACATCGTCCACCAGATCAAGAACACAAAGATAGCCAGCGCTGCGAGCGCTTCGAGGACAATCAGCCACATGATGGTTTCGTTGACAAAACAATCGACTCGGTACGGCCACACAGGACCAGCACTGAGCGCCTTGGCCATGATAGTGGCCATCTTGAGTGGCTGTTCGACCACGGGTGGGCCAATCGGTTCCCCGGCACCGATCACAGGCCCCGGCCAATTCAGCACGGCCCCCAAACCCACCCGGCCAGCACCGCCACCGCCAGGCGCGCCAGTCGCCGGCACACTGCAGCCCCAACCCGATGGTTTGGGTGGACTGCTGCGGCCCAAGTCCCTGTGGAGCGCCGCGCAGTGGCACGAACTCCCGGGCTGGTATCAAGATCGCCTCAAAGACTGGTGGCCCGCCTGGCTGAAGGGGTGCACCAAAGCGAACGCGGCCTGGGCGGCTGTGTGCCAACAATCACGCGCCTTGGGGCCGCAAGCCGATGAAAGCCAGATTCGGCAGTTTGTGCAAACGCGTTTGCAACCTTGGCGAGTCAGCACTTTTGAGGGCCAGACTCAGGGTTTGTTGACGGGCTACTTCGAGCCCATGCTCGACGGCAAACGCCAACGCGACAGCCGTTTCCAGTATCCCTTGCATCGTGCGCCTTCTGATCTGGGCACACGCAAGCCACACTACACACGCGAAGAACTCGACACCCTGCCAGAAGGGCGTGCCGCCGTGGCGGGTCGCGAAATCGTGTACCTGGCCGACCCGCTGGATGTGCTGCTGATTCAGGTGCAAGGCAGCGGGCGTGTTCGCCTGCTCGACGAGATGACGGCGCAAGGTCAGCCCAAGACGGTGCGCCTGGCCTTTGGTGGTCACAACGATCAGCCCTATCAGTCAGTGGCGCGATGGCTGGTGGATCAGGGCGCCTTTACCCTGGAGCAAGCCTCCTGGCCGGCCATCAAGAACTGGGCCAATCAAAATCCATCACGGGTAGCCGAAATGATGCGGGCCAATCCCCGCGTGGTCTTCTTCAAAGAAGAACCCTTGACCGATCCAGACACTGGCCCCAATGGTTCTCAAGCGGTGCCGCTGACACCGGGCCGCTCCATTGCGGTCGACATCGACAGCGTGCCGCTGGGCACACCGGTGTGGCTGGATGCCACCTGGCCGCAACCTTGGTCACCTCAGCCCCAAGCCACAGCACCGCTGCAACGCCTGGTGATGGCGCAAGACCGTGGTGGTGCGATTCTGGGCGCGGTACGGGCTGACTTCTTCTGGGGCTGGGGCGAGGAAGCCCTCAACGCGGCCGGTCGCACCAAACAGCCGCTGTCGATGTGGGTGCTCTGGCCACGCGAGAACACCCCTTGAGCACCCCTTGATGCGTGATCAGTAAGTCTTGTAGGGCAGGAACTTGCCCGACATGACGATGCTCACCCGGTCGCCGGCCGGGTTGGGCTCACGCTGCAAGTCCATTTTGAAGTCGATCGCACTCATGATGCCGTCACCAAACTCTTCATGGATCAGGGCTTTGAAGGTGGTGCCATACACGCTGACCAATTCGTAAAAGCGATAGATCAGCGGGTCGGTGGGTACCGAGGTAGGCAGGGAGCCCTTGTAAGGCACTTCTTGCAGCCACAGGCGAGCTTCCGCAGGCAGGTCGAAGATGTCGCCCACGATGGCGGCTTGCTCAGGGGTCAAGGTCATTTGGCCCAGGCAAGCGGCCGTCACCCATTCTTTGCTCAGGCCGACCTTGGTGGCCACATCGGCCCATTTGATGCCTTTTTTGACTTTGGCTTCGATGATCAGGTCAGTCACGTCTTCGCGGTTCATGTTGGTGCTCCTTGGTTCAAACTCAATCGGGTCAGTAGATCAGCGGGGGATTAGCGGGGCATCAGCGGAACTGCCGCTCCGCTTCCGAAATGGGGACATCGTTGATGGAGGCTTCGCGCCGAGCCATCAGGCCGCGCTCGTCGAAGGTCCAGTTCTCGTTGCCATACGCACGCCACCATTGGCCCGCGTCGTCGTGGTATTCGTATTCAAAACACACCGAGATGCGGTTGCCATGAAAGGCAAACAAGCGCTTGCGCAAACGGTAGTCATGTTCTTTGGACCACTTGCGCGTCAGGAATGCCTTGATGGCTTCTCGGCCTTGAAAGAACTCACTGCGGTTACGCCACCAAGAGTCTTCGGTGTAGGCCGCCGCACAGCGTTCGGGGTCGCGGCTGTTCCAAGCGTCTTCGGCCATCTGCACCTTGAGCTTGGCGGTTTCTTCATTGAACGGCGGCAAGGGTGGGCGAGAAAGGGGCGTCACATTCAAAACGGTATTCATGTTTGGACTCCTCTGTCAGGCGCGGGCCAAGTGACCGGCAGCGGCACCCACCTCATCCAATGTGGGCTGATATTCGACCGGGTGGCTGGCCGCCCGACCATGACTCAGTGTTTGCGCACGCGCCACCAAGAAGTCGACCAGGTGATTGCGCAAGGGGTAGTACAGCGCCTCGTGATGCAAGCCCGCGCGAGTGCGATCCCGGGGCAGGGGGTTGAGCACAATTTCGGCAACACGGGCTTGCGGACCATTGCTCATGAGCAAGATCTTGTCGGCCAGTAGGATGGCTTCGTCCACATCATGGGTGATCATGAACACGGTCTGTTGCGTCTGTGCGCAGATGCGGAGCAATTCGTCCTGAATGGTGCCCCGCGTCAGCGCATCCAGGGCCCCGAACGGCTCATCAAGCAGCAGCATCTTGGGCTCAATGGCAAAGGCTCGGGCAATGCCCACCCGTTGCTTCATGCCGCCGGAGAGCTGAGATGGTTTTTTGTCGATCGCGTGGCTCAAGCCCACCATGTCCACATACTTTTGAACTTGAGCTTGCACCTGCTCTTTCGACCAGGACGGCCATTTCGATCGCACCGCAAAGGCGATGTTCTGGCGCACAGTCAGCCAGGGCATCAAGGCATGCCCTTGAAAGACAACACCACGCTCCAGCCCAGGGGCATTGACCTCTCTGCCATCCATCAGAACCAGACCTTGGCTGGCTTGCTCCAGGCCCGCCAGGGCATTGAGGATGGTGGTCTTGCCGCAGCCAGAGTGGCCAATGATGCAGACAAACTGGCCTTTGAGGATCTCGAAGTTGACTTGCTCAAACACGGCATCCGCCGCACCAGGGTAGATCTTGCTGAGGTTTTCAACTTTGAGAAAGGGGCGCGATGCTGAGGTATCAGTCGACATAGGTCACCGCCTTCTGAAGTTTTGCGAAACAGGCATCCAACACCATGCCCACCACGCCAATGACCAGGATGGCAAAGATCACATCAGGCAATGAGAGGTTGTTCCATTCGTTCCATACGAAGTAGCCAATGCCGGTTCCACCCACCAGCATCTCGGCGGCCACAATCACCAACCAAGCAATGCCCATGCTGATGCGCATGCCCGTCAGGATGGTGGGCGCTGCGGCAGGCAGGATCACTTCAATGGCCTTGCGCCAAGCCGACACCTCCAAGGTACGTGCAACGTTCAACCAGTCGCGGCGCACACTGGCCACACCAAAGGCGGTGTTAATGAGCATGGGCCACACCGAACAAATGAAGATCACGAAGATGCCCGAGGTGGTCGAGTCTTTGATGGTGTAGAGCGCCAACGGCATCCAGGCCAGGGGTGAGATCGGCTTGAGCACCTGGATGAACGGATCCAAGGCGCGATAGATCAGTGGCGACATCCCAATCGCAAAACCCAAAGGAATGGCGACCAACATGGCCAGCGCAAACCCCAAGCCGACCCGGCCCAGTGAGTGCGCCAGTTGAATCCCGATGCCTTTGTCATTGGGGCCGTTGTCGTAGAACGGATCTTGCAGATGCGACCAAACGGTTTGGCCCATTTGCATCAGTGTGGGAAAGCCTGAGCCACTGTCTGCACTGGCTGAAGGGTCTTTCCCCATCAGCTTCATGTACTCGATCTGTTCTGGGGTGAGGGTGGCGACGGGGACCGATTTGGGCAGCGTGGCCAGATGCCAAGCCCCCAGGATCACCACCAGAATCAGCGCGGTGAGCAAGCCAGCCCGAAAGCCCTCTCTCCGCCACCAAGCCCTTGACACAACGGGTTGCCCCATAAGAACTCCTCAGGTGCGCTTGATGGCAAAGCTGTTGATGTAGGGCTCGGGCTTTTTGGGATCAAAAGCCTTACCCATGACCGAGAAGCCGGGGTAAGCGCCATCCGGGATGGTTTCGCCCATGGCCTTCATGTGCTTGCGCGCATCGGTCAACAAGAACACCTTCTCAGCCAGTTGCTGATAGTTGACCTCGCCCTTGACATATCCCCAGCGCTTCATCTGGGTCAACATCCACACGGCCATGGATTGCCATGGGATGGGGTTGAAATCCGCACGATCAGGCACGTTCTTGACGTTGCCCAAACCATCAGCGTATTTGCCGGTGAGCACCTGCATCAGCACGGGCTCAGGTTGATTCAGGTACTCCTTCGGTGCGATCACTTTGGCGATCAGTTCCCGGTTCTTGGCTTGGCGTGCCATGGCAGCAGCTTGCAGCACCGCACGGTACAGCGCAGCGAAGGTATTCGGGTTCTGTGCAATGAACTCGGCGCTGGTGCCAAAGGCACAGCAGGGGTGACCATTCCACAGTTCTTTGGTCAGCAGGTGAATGAAGCCGACCTCCTCAAACACCGCGCGTTGGTTGAAGGGATCGGGCCCCAGATAACCATCGATGTTGCCGGCGCGCAAGTTGGCCACCATTTCTGGCGGTGGCACCACACGGATCTGAATGTCCTTATCGGGGTCCAAGCCATGCTCAGCCACGTAATAGCGAAGCAAGAAATTGTGCATGGAGTACTCAAAGGGCACGGCAAACTTGAAGCCCTTCCAGTCCTTGGGGTCACGCTTGTCCTTGTGCTTGACGTGCAAGGTGATCGCTTGGCCATTCGTGTTCTGAATGGTGGCGACATGCATCGGTTTGGGATTGGAGCCCAAGCCCATGCTGATGGCCAGAGGCATGGGTGACAAGAAGTGCGTGGCGTCGTATTCGTTGTTGAGCATCTTGTCGCGAATCAAGGCCCAACCAGCCGTTTTCACCACGCTCACATCCAAGCCCTGCTTGCGATAGAAGCCCAAAGGATGCGCCATGATCAATGGCGTCGCACAGGTAATGGGGATGAAGCCAATCTTGAGTTGTTTCTTCTCAAGTGGGGCAGCCTCTTGTGCCATGGCCTGCAAGCTCGTCATGGGCAGCACACTGGAGATGGCAGCCATGGCCGTGCCTTTGCCTACCGCACGCAGGAAGCGGCGACGCACCGCGTCTTGCGGGAACAAGGCTTGCACCAAGCTGGCTTCGATGAAATCGCGCGAATATGTCTCGAAATCTTCCGTTTCGCTACGCGCCTGCAAAGTGGCAATGGCCTGTTGCCGCGCCGTGGCAGCCTCGTGCTCTTGCGGGGTGTGATCTTGCCCGCATGCGCATTGCAGTCGCATCGGATGATCGGCATCGTAGGGATCGAAGTAGAGGGACATCGCGGGCTCCTGTCGACCGCTGGGCGGCGTGGGTTCGAGATGTCTTCACTGTAGGAAATGAGCCCCGCGACCACCATCACAAATCTTGTGATTTGTTTGTAGGGCTGGCACTACAAGGTCGGCCTTGGCTCGCATGACGGTGGCGTCACACCTGTACGACTTGCTGGCGCACGGCGTAAAGCGCCAGCTCCACATCATTGCGTACGCCGGTTTTTTCTAGAATGCGAGCCCGGTAAGTTGACACCGTGTTGGGTGAAAGGTGCAGGCTCTCGGCAATTTGCCCGACGCTGTGCCCTTGGGCCAGCAAGCAGAACACTTGGTGCTCGCGCTGAGACAAGGTTTCATGGGGCGCCCGATCCCCGCCTTCGCTGATGGAGTTGGCCAGCAAATCGGCAACGGTGGGTGTCACATAGCGCCGCCCCTTGGCCACGTGTCGAATCGCCGTCACCATGTCGTCTGGATCAGCACTCTTGTTGAGGTAGCCGCTGGCACCCGCGCGCAAGCAACGCACCGCGAATTGGCTGTCTGGGTAGGTACTGAGCATCAGCACCGCCAGGTCCGGAAACTCGGCCTTGCTGCGTTTGAGCACATCGAGGCCATCGCGACCCGGCAAGGCAATATCAAGCAGAACCACATGCAAGGGCGAACCACAGCCCATCTGCTCACGAATGTGCAACATGGCTTCGATGCCATCGGCGGCCTCTGCAGCCACCTCGATGTCTTCCGCATCGACCAGCATCTGGCGAATGCCTTGGCGGACCACGCGATGGTCATCGACCAAGAGGACTCGAATCATGCAACGCGGTCCTTTCTGACCTTGTGTGGGAGAGGCATGCTCAAGATCACCTTGGTCCCGCCTCCCACTTGGCTGTCGATCTGAAGCCAACCGCCAAAGTGTCCGGCACGCTCTTTCATCCCCATCACACCAAAGGCATCGTGCCGCTCAAAGGCACTAGGCGGAGCACCTTTTCCGTTGTCTTTCACCAGCAGGGTCAAATCGCCACACCCGTCACCCCCACCCGGTCAAAATCGAACTACGGTAAACATGTCACAGATTCGTATCGCCCAGTGGCCTGACCCAGTGCCCACCTGCCGGGGCAGCATTCTGGATGCCGCGCTGACAGCCGGCGTGCCCTTCCCTCATGCATGCTGGGCCGTAAGTGCGGCCAATGCAAGTGCCGCCTGACACAAGGCGAAGTGGCCAATGACCCCTATGATCCGCAAGCCTTGAACAAGGAAGAACGGGATTAGGGCCTGATGCTGGCGTGCCGGGCCCGCCTCAAAGGAGACGTGGCCGTGGCCTGGCTGGATGACGACGAGGCGGCTGCGCCCAAGCAGGCCGTGCGCAAGGCCTCCGGCACCGTGGTGGCACTGGATGCGGCCACGCACGACATCCAGAAAATCAAGGCGCGCCTAAACGGCGCGCCGCTGGATTTCCTGCCCCGGCCAGTTTGCCCGCCTCACCTTTGGCAACTTGCCAGCCCGGGCCTATTCCATGTCCAACCTGCCTCGGCAGGATGAACTGGAGTTTCACATTCGCCATGAGCCGGGTGGCCGGGTCAGCGGCCATGTTGCCAACACCTTAACAGCAGGCGACCGGATCAAACTTGAAGGCCCCTTTGGCGAGGCGCACCTGCGTCCGCAAGGGCACCCCACCACCCTGCTGGTTGCCGGCAGCTCGGGGCTAGTGCCGGTGTTGTCCATCCTTCGCAGCCTATTGGACAGCTCGCGCGCGCCCGGCCCCATCCACGTGTATCAGGGCGTGCGAGATGCGCGCGATCTCTACGAACAGGCATGGCTGACGGCCTTGGCGCAGGCTGTCACGATCACCTACACCCGGTGCTGTCCATGCCCGCTGTCCCCACGGCACTGCAAACCGGATTCGTGCACCAAGCCTTGGGCCAGGATTTCGCTTCACTCGCGGCGGCTGAAATTTACGTCTATGGCCCCCCGCCCATGGTGGAATCGGTCAAGAAGTTGGCCCAGGAACGCGGCGCGGCAGCCGAACACATTCACGCTGACGCCTCCCATGCCGCACCACCAGAGCCTGTGAGGATGGTAGACCAACTGTTGGTGTTCTTCCGCCGCAGGGCGTGATCCAAGCCGCCACCCGCGGCGCATTCACCACCACGTGGTCATCGCACCAAAACGGCAGGCCAGGCGGCCTGCGTGGTGGGTGGGGCCATAGCGGGCCGTCGACTCTTCGCCTGCGGCGATGTCGCGGATGGCATAGAGGCCACCCGGCCCTGCTGGATCTTGAGCACCGTGTTGGTCGCGCAAGAATGATTGGCAAAGTGCAGCGGATCGGTGGACTGGGTGGCATCCACGGCGCCTTTGTTCGAAATGGCGATCATGAAGACGAGCCCGGTGCTGCGCTCGGCCTGCCGGGCACGCGCGCGGGCCTGTGCCATGCACACGAACTCGCCCCGGATCTCGCCGATTTTGGCTTTGGCCGGGATGGCCGTTTGCGCAAAGGCGCCTTCGCCATCGATTGCGCTGGGGCCGATGGCGACGGGGTATTTTTGAGGGTTGGCGGGCGGCCTGGTCTGGCCGGGCAAAGCAGGAACAGCGGGGGCATTTGGCTCGCAGGTCTAGGGCGCTTGCGCGATGTTTCGCAAAATAAGCACTTCAGGGCTTTCTGACTGTCGGGTTCAGCGCACGGGCCTCATCGAGCGCACCCCGAATCGGGCGCAACCACTCCGGCTGCGATGATGGGGCATATTGCTCGGCCTGCGTTTGTGACAACGTCAACATGATGGTAGCCGCCCCTGCTTTCGACCGTTTGTGAGCAGGTTACAACGCATGATCAACCATGATGATGATAATGATTTGCATTTACATTCAATGTCCACTATCCTTGGTAAAAACACCAACACACGAATCTAAGTGCAACATGAGGCCCAAGCAAGGTCAATGTGACTTACGTGGGCTGGTGTGTACAGATCCGTCAATCTGACGGCCGCAACCCCGGCATGAGGCAAGCGGTTTGTCATGACATCAAGGATGTCCATGGAGCAAGTTTCTTGTGTAACCGATCAGAGTCGAGTCATTGATCGGATGGTGAGTTTGTATGAAGAGGCCTTTGAGCACGAAGGGTTTGCCGAGATCCGGATTGAAATTCGCATACTCAGGCGTGGACAAAAAGAAGTGATCCTTCACTGCGGCAAACAGTATCGCTTCATTGTGGATGCCAAGGAAACCTCGCTGGTGAGGCGCATCCGAGCCCTTTTGGCTCAAGAGGTGACCCTGTCGGGGCTGAAAGCCCCCCGGGCCAACTGAGCTTAGATTTCTTCGGTGGCGGCGAGGTGCCGCGCCATTTTACTTGCCGGGTATGCCGGCTTTCTGTTCCGTTGACCTTCTGTTCCTGTGGCTGGAAACAAGGCAACCCTCCAACCTGATGCCAAGAGGAGTTGCAATGCAATCTATCGCTCAAATGTTCGGTTTCAAGTCCGACAAAGAAGTGGCTGCCACGCTGGCCGCCGTTGATTCGACCCAAGTGCCGGTCAAAATGCGCGCCAAGCTGCATGCGCTGAAGAAGAAGGACGGCGGCTTCACGCTGCTCGAACTGCTGGTCGTGATCGGCATCATCGCCGTGCTGGGTGGCCTGGCCATCGGCGCTTTCGGCGACAAGACCGCGAAGGCAGCCAAATCGTCGGCCACCAACACCATTGCGTCGCTGCAATCGGCTGTGCTTGGATTCCAGGCCACGGCAGGCGTGTTGCCCAACAACCTAGACACACTGGTGTGCGCCGATGCCACAGCGGCTGACTACACCATAGCCAACACCACCGACTTCGGCGGCGCCTCGGATCTGCCGGGCGTGGGCGGCGGCATGGGCGCCAAGCTCAATGGCAAGTTGGGACGCGCCGTACTGCCTGACGCCTTGGCTGTGCCCTTGAATGCAGCCGGCATCACCACCTTGCGCTACGCTGCCAGCGTGTCTTGCGTGGACGATGGCACGGCAACGGGCGGCACCTTGACCGGGGCAGCCGACACCGATACCGGTGCAGGCTTGGCGACCGCTTCTGCCTTTGCTTATCCCACGGGCAACCTGTCGGCCATCGATATCCCGTTGCGTGCCTTTGACTTCCCCATTTCGGGCACCGGAAACCGTGGCCGCGGCTTCACCAAGCTGGTTCCCGCCGCTACTGGCGGCAATGACCACGTGGTGCAGGTGTGGACCCGTGGAGCCAACGGCGTGAACAACACCAAGGTGGGCGCGGGCGCGACCGACGTGCTGGTGGCTCTGGGCTTGGGCAACAACTCCAGCATCCTGACCGACTCGGCCAATGCTTCGCTGGCTTCTTCCGCCTTCTACGCGGATGTGGGCCGGGACAAGTATGGCCGCTACCTGTTGCTGGTAAAGGTTGGCACCGATACCGACGGTGACCTGACCACCACCGCAGACCAATCTGCACTAGGCAAGGCCAAACTTATCACCGTGATCGATCCGCGCGGAGACTTCCTGGACGAAGAGTACGCAGAGTCGACCGGCCAGAAGTCTTGATCCTGGCTTGACAGTGGCCTGACTTGATCGGGCCTGCGGCGCGCCTTTCGGGGCGCGCCGGATTGACTTGAAACGTTGTATGGCTGAGTTCCTCCATCCTGCACCCCGCCTGGGCAGGCGTGCCGTACTGGGCTTTACCTTGCTGGAGATGAGCCTGGTCGTCACGGTATTGGCCGCATTGGGTGGCGCGGCCATCTATGCAGCGAGCGAATCCAGGGATCGTGCCTTGCAGCAATTGAGCCTGGTGGAAATGCAAGAGATCAAACGCGCCTTGCTTCAATACAAGCAAGACGTGGGCACGCTGCCCCAGCCTGATCACCCAGCGGACTTTTCTCTGCTGTACGCAAAGGGTACTACGCAAGCGGCATGGGATGCGGCAACTGGACGAGGGTGGCGCGGGCCTTATCTCAGTCGATCCGGCGAGGGATGGGTCGACGTGGGTGACGGGCTGCAATCGGACGGAAGCGGCAGCCCTGCGGTGGTTGCCGCCTCATCGCTATCGGTACAAAGCGTGGCCGATCCGTTTCCGGCTGCGCCTGCGATGGCCATGGCTTCGTCTGCATCCGGCACGTATGCCTCGTGCGATGAATCGATCGACAACACACCTGCTTCGACAGGCCTGTGTTTGTTGGATTGGCGCGTGGCGGACGGGCAGCCCACACACACGCGATGGGGGCGCCCGTATTTGCTGTTTGACATGAATGACATGAGCCGCGCCCGGATCGTGAGCATGGGGCTCAACGGTGTGTATGACAGCGCCCCCAGCCCCGGCGCAAACGTGTGTCTTGCCAAGAAGGACGACGTTGTTTTGTGCATTCAGTGAAGAAGGGTTTGAACATGAAAAGCATCTGCATGGCACCCTGGCGCCGATTGGGCCAAATCACCTTGATGATGGCTGCACTCATGCAGGCACCGGCTGGCATGGCTGCGCCATTTCAGGATGGAAAGGGTGTGGCTCTGGAGGCACTCATGTCGCAAAGACTGCCTTCAGACGCCTCTTCGGTGGTGATCACGGAGCCCACGGAGCGCGACTTCCAAGCCGTCATCGACAGCCTGCCCCAACCAGGCAAGACCGAATACATGGCTGAGGCTTTGGCCGCGCGCCGCATTGCCGTGGCTTCACCTGTAACGCACAAGATGTGGCTGCGGACCACTCAGGGCGAACGGGCCATGGTGTATGTGCCGCAGCACCTCGTGCAAGACCTGCTCAAGCGCCTGAAAGCAGGGGACATGGCCAATGTGCAAGCCCTGCAACTGTGGAACTCTCGCCATGGCCCGGGTTTGCTGTTGCGAGACATCACCCGAGCAAGTCGGGCAGAGACCGCGCGATGACCCCGCTTGCCAACAGGCCGCGAGGATTCACGCTGCTGGAAATGCTGCTGGTGATCTTCATTCTGTCAGCGCTGACCTTGACCGCAACTGCATTCGTGGACAACCAGGACGACCAGTTCCGCTATGAGGACACGCGCCGACGATTGCAAGCCATCCGCCTTGCAACGGTGGGAGAAACCGCGCCGGTGCATGCAGGGCAGGTATTGCTATCGGGCTATGTGGTGGACAACGGTGTGATGCCTGAGAAACTGAATTCATTGATGGACACCAAGCCCGCTTCTTTCGCAGACTCGGGACAACTGGCGCCAGCCTTCGATCCTCAGCCAAACGCCGAGGGGTTGAATGATGGCGGAGAGACTTCCTTGACCGCGAGCGGGGAAACACTCGACAAAGGCTGGGTGGCCGGGCGTTTGCAAACTGCGCCAGGCAGTCCAAACAAGTTTCAAGATGGCTGGGGAACCAAAACTGGTGTGGCCACACCGCCCCTGGATCCCGCCAACGATGGCTGGCAATGGAACCCGAGCGTCAGCGGCCTGACCGTGTCCAGTCTGGGCAAGGATGGCAAGGACACGTCCAACGGCGGCGGCTCGTCCGTATACGACGCCGACATGCCGTTGTCCATCGACTTGAATGATTGGACGGCACCGCTGTCAAGTATCAGTGTGCGCATCAAGGCCGCTGCGGATTTTTCTGGCAGCTACCTTCGGGTCAGCCTGCTGGTATTTCGCAATGATGCGGGAGCGCGCTGGCGACGCTATACCACCACCACGAACACTGTGACCTGCCTGGATGGTACGGGGGACGGTCAGGCAGGCGGCGCACCTTGCGCCGCAAGCGAGGCCGTGCTGACTTTTGCACCCCATGCCTACACAGCCCCCTGGAACACACGCATTCCCATCGGGCGCCATCTGCTGGTGCTGATCCAAGACACGGACGACACTGTGCACAACGGATCATCAGACGCGCCTTACACCGGGGCAAGCAGTACGCGAGTCACCCAACCGATCCACTGCTACGCCTCCGGCTGTACAACCGAAACCTTGGTGCTGCGATGACGAGCGGATCCCTCATTGAACGCCTGCCCAAGTCCTGGCATGACTTCATCTGGTCACTGCCCTTCCTGGACGACCGTGCGCCTGTGCTGGTCATCGTGCACGACGGAGTGGCTTTAACCGGCGCGGCCGTGGTACGCAAGGGAAAACAATGGCGGATCGCCGGGTCAGGACGATCCAGCGCGGCCTCCTTTTCAGCCGCTGTCGGCGATGTGCTGGGCCAATGTGCTGTTCGCGTTCAAAAGGCCATCCTGGTTTGCGGCTCGACCGTATCGGCCCTGGTCGATCTGCCAATCGAGGCAGATCAACCCAAGCCTGCGCGAGAGATGCTGGGCCTGGTCCGATGGGAATTGGAGCCCTTGATGGCCGAGCAGGCTGCGGCCTGGAATCTGGGGGCCGTTCTGATGGCGCGTGGCCACATCGATCAGCAAGGCAGGCAGTTGCTGGTCGAAGAACAAGCGCGCAGGCAGTCTGGAGGGAGCGGGGCATCGCCCCGATTCGGCGAGATCGCCATCGACCTGGGCTTGGTGCAGCGTGAGCAGATTGAAGAATGCCTGGCTGCGCAATCTCAACTGCAAAGCCTGGACGACCATGTCGTGTGCGCATGGTCCGACCAGGGAGTCCCATCGGAAGGTGGACGCTCGTTGTGGCTGGCGGGCGGTATTGGGCTGGCCGTGCAGCAGCGCTGGATCGACGCATGCGCCCGCCACGATGTGCGCCTGGAGACCATTGTTCCACTGGCCGGCGCTGGCTTTCTTGCGCACGGCGCCACGCCAGAGGCAGGTGTGTATGTTGAACTCACAGCGAACACGGCCTCTGTCTTGCGTTTGCGTGGAGGGAGCCCTGAGCGACTGGCAGTTCGGCCAGTTTCGGGCGAACGTGCGGTCGAAGTGCTGCGCGGCATGCTGGCTGACTTCCTGCTACCCGATGACACCGTGATCCGGGCATTCGTTCCTCGACCCGATGCCGCCCAAATCTGTGAGGCCCTGCACCAAGCAACCGGCCGCCGCATCGATGTCCCCAAGCCTGTCACGGACGGCGGCGCAGCACAGGAAATGCATCCCGCTGTAAGCGCATGGCTGCCGTTGCTGACGGCGGTTGTCCACTCAAACAGGGTCGCGGGAGGGCGCGTTCTGCCCAGCCTGCCTGCTGCCGAGCCGTTGCCTCCGCCCATCCGGCGACCTCAGACTTGGGCCATGGCTGGTGCCGTTCTATTGACTGTGTGCGTGTCGAGCTATGAGGTAATTGCCGCTGTGCGCCAGAAGTGGATGCAAAACGAAGTGGCTGAGCTATCGGGGCTCAAGGCTCGCAACGAGCAACAGGTGCTCAAGGCCGCAGAAGACAAGCGCAAGGCCACCGCACTTGTTCAAGAGGTGGAAAAGATCAAGGCAGAACATCAGGCTGCACAACAAGCTCTGGATTTCTATCGCAAGGATCTGGGTGGCCGTCGCGAATTCCTGCATACCACGATGAAGGTCTTACCGGAAGTGGTTTCCAGTGAGGTCGTGCTGGAAAGCGTGGAAGAGGTCCGCTGGTTCGAACTGTCCGTGAAAGCCTGGTCCATCTCGCAGTCTGCGGCATACCGCTTTGCGAAGGACATGACCGCCGGGTTGGGTGATTGGCGATTCGAAGTACATGACTTGCAAGTCAAGGCGCAAAGCGGCCGCGCTGGCCAGGAAGGCTATGGCTTGCAGTTCAGGCTGGTTCGTGCATCCGCCGCATCGGCGGCAACGACACCGCAACCAGGAGGCACGCCATGAAGAGGGAAACCACGAAGTCCAGTAGGCGCGCATTGGGAAGCAGGGAGCGGCTGCTCATCATTGGCGCAGCGGTGGTCGGACTGATGGGGGCCTATGCACTCACGCGGGTCAAATCCAAGGAGGAAGAGCTCAAGCTTTTCCGGGAAGAGATATCCCGCCTGCAAGAAGAGTCTAAGGCAGGACGGGCTCCCCGTAAGTCAACGCGTGATCTGGAAGAGGCCCAGGAAGCGCTGACCGCTGCCCAATCGGCTTTGGCTGTCACCCGAAAAGCTTTGTCGGAGGAAACACGCGATCAAGTGAATGCAGGCTCATCCGAAGCCGTCGAGTCTGTTATGCAGACACTGGCTGAGTCAGCCACAGTGCACGGAGTGCAGGTTCAACAGGCCGAGCCACATGCCTCGCCCATCGCAGGCATGCCGGGTATCGGGGGCGTTCAGCAGGCCGGAGCCGCAACGGCAGCCTTGCCCGCCAATTCGCCCATGTCTGGCCGCCCCATGAGAAAACTGGTGCTCTTGGGCACCTATCCGGGGTTATCTGCATTTCTGGACGATGCGCAACGTCTGCGTCAAAGCGTGCGGGTGTTGAGTCTGGCCATGCGGGTTACCGATGCCAAGGCAGCCGCAACCACCCAATCACCTCGCCTGACCGCCGAGTTGATTTTGCTTCTGTGAACGGAGTGCCCTGTGAGTTCTCATCTTCAAGGCCTGCTTGCATTGTGCGTGACAGAGGACGCATCCGATCTTCACCTCACGTCGGGCACGCCACCTGTTTTGCGACAGCGGGGTGAGCTGCGCATGCTCAATCAGGCTCCCGTATCCGCGCAAAACCTGGCGCAATGGTTGCGTCAAATGCTGACAGACGAGCAGTGGAGCCGGCTCCAACGCGATCGGGGGCTGGACATGGCGCACGAGGTTCCCGTGTCCCCTGAGGATGAGGCCCCTGTTCGGTTTCGTTTGAACGTGTATTTTGAACGGGGCGAACTGGCGCTGGCGGCGCGTCGCTTGAACAATGTCATTCGATCGTTTGCCGATCTTCACCTGCCGCAAGAACTGTCTCGTTTGCGAGACCACAACGATGGCCTGGTGCTGGTGACAGGGCCGACAGGCAGCGGCAAGTCCACCACGCTGGCCACGCTGATCGAAGAAATCAACCGCCATCGTGCCTGCCACATTCTAACGGTAGAAGACCCGGTGGAATACCTGTTCCAAAACCGGCGATCCCTGGTTCACCAGCGCGAAGTGGGCCGCGATGTGAAGAGCTTTGCGGATGCCGTGCGCGCCGCATTGCGCGAGGATCCCGATGTGATGCTGGTAGGCGAAATGCGGGATTTGGAAACCATGAGAGCCGCCGTCACAGCCGCAGAGACAGGCCATTTGGTTTTCTCCACCGTGCACAGCGGTGATCCCATTGGGGCGGTGGACCGCATCATCGGTGCATTCCCCGCAGAGGAACAGAACTATCTACGTCAACAACTGTCTCTGGTGCTGCGCGCCGTGATCACGCAGCATCTACTTCCTCGAAAAGGCCAGCGCGGCAGGGTGCCCGTTGTAGAAGTGCTTCAGGTGACATCGGCGGTGGCCAGCTTGATCCGTCAGAACAAGCCGCGCCAAGTTCTCTCTCTGATGGAGGCCGGGGCCACGCAGGGCATGCGCACGTTGGAGCAGAGCCTGGTGTCATTGGTGGCAGACAACCTCGTGGAATTGGATGCCGCACGGCTGCTGGCCCGTGATGAAGCGCAATTCGAAAGGCTGCTCGGCATGCGCAAGCCCGATCTGAGCGCGCCTCGTCACAAGGGAGGCGATGCATGGCGTTGAAGAGCTCGGCGCTCCTATCAGCGGCGGTCGAGGTGGGGTTGATCGAATCCGATATGTTGGCGACGCTCACTTTGCGCTCACGTCGCGAACGGGTGGATCTGATTGATCTGGTCTGCTTGCATGGCCGACTCCCGCCTTCGGCGCTGTACCAAGCGGTGGCAGAGTGTCGATCCCTGCCATTCATCGCGGCAGGGTACGCTGAACCCGATGACGATGCCATGCGCAGACTCTCCCCAAGCCTGCTTCAGCGCGGATCGGTCGCTTGCGTTCGCCATCAGAATGAAGTTTGGCTGTGGACTGCCGACCCCGATGACCATGCCACGCACGAAACGGCACGGCGCCTGATCGGCTCACCCAGAGCCATCGCCCTGGGCGAGCCTGAGTCCATTGCTTCGCTGGTCAATCGCTGGACCCGAAAACACCAGCCAAGCGCCATGCCGCCCTCAACAGATGGCCAACCGGCCTTGGATCACATTGGCGGGCTGAACGCCATCTTCAAACAGGCCTACCTGGCGCGCGCATCCGACATTCACTTCGAGCCAGGCAAAGAGGGCATGCGTGTGCGCTTGCGCGTGGATGGCCGGTTACGAGACTACCCGCGCGAACTCACGCTGGAGCAAGGCGCAGGGCTGGTATCCCGCACCAAGGTTTTGGCCGGCATGGATATTTCGGAAACCCGCGAGCCGCAAGACGGTGGGCTGCGTCATGAAATCCCCGGGGTAGCCGCCTTTGACGTGCGCGTGGCGACAGCACCAACCCGCTTTGGCGAACGGGCCACACTACGGTTGATGGGGGAACAGGCTGAAGCCTTGACGTTGGAACGTCTGGGCATGCACGCACAAACACTGAGCCACTTCCGGGAAACCATTGCACGCCCTCACGGCATCGTGCTCATTACAGGGCCAACGGGATCAGGCAAGTCCACCACGCTGTATGCGGCATTGGGCGAATTGACGTCCCCCGAAACCAATGTGTTATCAGTGGAAGATCCCATCGAGCGCGTGATCGAAGGTGTCTCACAGGTTCAGGTCAACGGCAAGATCAGCTTTGCAGGGGCATTACGGTCCTTTTTGCGGCACGACCCGGATGTGATCATGCTGGGCGAAATCCGCGATCTGGAAACAGCCGATGTAGCGCTCAAGGCAGCCGTGACCGGCCACCTGGTTTTCTCCACCTTGCACACGAATTCGGCAGCCGCAGCCGTGACACGTCTGGCTGACATGGGGGTGGAGCGCTTCATGATCGGAGCCACCCTTTCCGCCGTGATTGCGCAGCGGTTGGTTCGCCGTTTATGCCAGCGGTGCAAAACCGAGCGCCCTGCCTCGCCCCGAGAGAAGGCCATGTTGGGCACGGACAAGGTTCATGTGCCACATGGGTGTTCAGCCTGCGTGGGAACAGGGTGGCGGGGCCGCATTGGCTTGTTCGAAACCTTATGGATTGATGGCGCATTGGCGCAGCGCATTGCCGCAGGGGACAACGAAGCGCAGATCCAAGCACAGGCCAAGCGCTTTGAATCGCTTTGGTCCGATGGCCTCAGAAAAGTGCTATCGGGCTCAACCACTTTGGACGAGGTGCTCTCTGTGGCACACCCCCCCGATGAACTAGCGGCCATCTTGCTGGCTGATCGTGATTGAGGTGAATCATGCCCACCTATCAATTTGAAGCGTTGGACGCACAGGGATTGATTCAGCACGGCTCTTTGGATGCGGCCGACACGCGGGCAGCCGCGCAGGTTTTGCGTGCCAGAGCCCTGTACGTGGTGCGTTTACGCTCCGCAGATGACGGCGACGAGCAAGATGCCGCCGAAGCCTTTCGGCAGTGGTGGGCCGTTCGAGGAGGGGTGCGTCAGCAACACCAGGTGATGTTCTTCAAGCAAATGGCCATGATGCTGCGCAACGGATTGACGTTGTTGCAGGCACTGGACACAGCAGCAGTGACTGTTGGCAATGCACGGCTGTCTCATGTGGTGGGGCTGCTGCGGGCAGACATCGAATCTGGGGCGAGTCTGTCCAGCGCATTGCAGCGGCAGCCCAAGTACTTCAATACCCTGCTTGTGGAACTCGTTCGCGGTGCCGAAGCCAGTGGCGAGTTGGACGTCGTCATGGAGCGCGTAGCGCAAGACATGGAGCGCAAGAGCGACCTCCAACGGCAGCTCATCACGAGCATGATGTATCCGGCGATCGTGGCATTCAGTGCGGTGGGAATGTCCTTGTTTCTTGTGCTGGGCGTGGTTCCAAAATTTGCCGAGTTTTTTGCCAAGTCAGGGCGCCAGTTACCTCCCGTGACCCAGAACCTGATCGATCTCACTGTGTTTCTTCAAACCTGGGGCTGGTTGATTGGCCTGGCCTTGGCTGCGGCAGGCGTGGCGGTGGGGGTTCTATGGCGCAGGCCCGAGTCCCGCCCTCATGTGGATCGCGCCTTGCTTCGCATGCCGGTCGTGGGGCAATTCATTGTGGTGGCCAACATGGCGCGTTTCACCTGGACAGCCGCCATGCTGATCAAGAGCGGTGTCACGATCATTGAAACGTTGCGCGTGGCCGCAGGGGTTCTGGGCAATGCGGCCATCGCCAATGATGTTAAGCAGGCCACCGATCGCGTCTTGGCCGGCGCAGATCTGGCAAGCAGTCTGCGGCAACCCACGCTGCCCTCCATGCTGCATCAACTCGCCGCAGTCGGCGAGCGGACGGGGGCATTGGATGCCGTTCTGGAAGATCTGGGCTCCTACTATCAGAAGACCCTTGAAAGCAACATCAAGCGCATGACCACGCTGATCGAACCCATCATGATTTTGGTGGTGGCTGGCATGGTGGGCTATGTGTACTACGCATTTTTTGCGGCATTGTTTGCCGCAGCGGGATAGGTTCATGAGGTCCGCACAGGCAGTACTGAGCATTGCAGCCATGACATGGGGTTGCATCGGATCCGGCGTTCACGCCCAGAGTCCCGATGTAGGCTCCATCGTGAGCACGTACAAACATCACATTGACCAGATACGGAAAATGGGCGAGGCGATCGAGCCAGGCGCCACGGCGCGTGTCCACATGGATGGGCGACAGGATCGACCCGCTTCATCGGGCCAGATCGGCGAATCGGCCACAGGGGCCTCTACGCGCGATCCATTTGCACAGACCCCACTCATGCTGCACGGGGGCGGCGCATCGGGAAATGGGGGGGTTACAGGGCCTTTGCCGGACATGAAGTTGCGAGGCCTTGCGGTTCGCAAAGGTGCCAGCGTGGCACTGATCGAAATCAGCGGCGTTGGCATCGTCACGCTACGGACAGGCGAAGAGGTAACCGTGCGAGCTGATCAACAGCCATTGACGCTGCTGCTCAAGCGGATCAATGCGTCCAGCATCGAGGTGGAAGCAGGCCAGACACAGAAGATCGTGGTGCGATGAGAAAGAAAACGGGCATTTCAATTTGGACCATGACCTGGATTGCCATGGTCATGGCGTGCGCCTGGGAACAGGGGATGGCTGCCGACAAGCCAGTTCGGCGTGGCGCAGCACCCATCAAACAGGAACCCTCGCCTCCACCACCCCATGTGCGGGAAGCACCAGCTCCTACCAACAAGATTCGGCTGGATTTCCGGGAAGCGCATGTTGTCCAGGTTGTGCGGCTGTTGTCGGAGATTTCCGGCATCAACATTGTGGCCACCGAGAAGGCAGGAGACGTCAAGGCCTCCATCTTCCTGCAAGACGTGTCCGTGGAAGGCGCGCTGGATGCCATTTGCAAAGCCGCTGGCCTGTGGTACCGGAAAGACGAGCGCAACGAGGTGTGGCGGGTGATGACACTGGATGAGTACCAGCGCGACATCGTTGTGTATCGCTCCGAGCACACCAAGGTGCTGACCTTGAGAAACAGCAACGTGGTGGCGGCGGCCAACGCCGTTGCTTCGCTGTTCGGCCCACGCGTGAAGCTGTCAACCGGTGTAGAGGAAAGCCTGTCTGCCAGCGGATCTGCTGGCGGGACAACAGGCGGCACATCTGGCAGTGCAGCGGGAGGCAATGCGAGCGCATCGGCCAATGGTGCCGTGGCGGCTGGAGGCGGCGGAGCGGGAGGTGGGGCGCAGAGCACTTCTGAGTCGTCTGCCTCCTCAGGTTCGGCACGCAAACTCAGTGCTGGCCAGGTGGCGGGCTCGCTGGATCAAATGGGCTCGGTCGCGGAGAACCAGCGAGAAGTCAAGCTGGCCGACACCGTGATTGAACCCCCGGCCATCCGCATCACTACGAGCCGCCAGCACAACTTGTTGATCGTTCGCACTTCGGATCTCGACGCATTGAAAGAAGTAGAGAGTCTCGTAAGGGACATCGATCTCCCCACGCGTCAAGTGCTGCTGGAAATGCGCATCCTTGAGGTAACGCTGGGCGACGATTTCCGATCCGTTTTCGATTTTGGACTCAATGCAGGTGGCCAGACGGCGGCCCCTCCTGTGGGGCAAGCCCCCAACCCTTTCTCAAAGGATGCGGCGACCGGCGCAACAGCCCAGCTGGGTTTGGGCAACCATCTGCTGGAAGGTGGCACGTTCGTTTTCCAGTTGATGAACCAGCGCGTGATGGCGCGCATTCAGATGCTGGAAACGCAAAACCGCGTGCGGGTGTTGTCTACCCCATTGGTATTGACATCCAACAATCAGCCCGCCCGCTTGTTTATTGGCGAAGAACGTGTTTTGGTCACAGGCGTGACAGCCAACACCACGACCAATGCGAATCAAACCATCACCACTTTCACCAGCCAAACGGAAAAGCGCAACATTGGCAACACACTGGTTCTGGTGCCCCGCATCAATGCGGATCGCACCGTGACGTTGGCCATTCATCAGGATGCTTCCACCGTGCTGCCCAAGAGCACATCCATTCCTGTTGGGACGGGTAGTGCCATCCAGTCGTTCGACATCGATTCGGTCAACACGGCCAATCTTCAAGTCACCGTGGTGGCCAAGGACCAGTTGACGGTGGCTGTGGGTGGCATGATCCGGGAGCGCGCCAGTCAGGCCGATTCGAAAGTGCCTTTGTTGGGCGATCTGCCTGTTTTAGGCAATCTTTTCAAGCGAACTGAAAGGTCAGACGGCAAATCCGAGATGGTATTGCTGGTCACGCCCTACATCCTGGAGTCGCCTCAGGAGGCCGAACAGATGACGCGAACTCGTGGGAGCGCACTGACCGGCCGGGCAGACTTGTTGAGCAAGCCAGCGAATGTTGGCGCGCCGGAGGCCCAGTCTGGGGAAAAGGCTGCTGCGAAACAGGATGTGCTTCCATGACCAGACAGCAGATCATGCCGGGAACGAACAGTGCACTTTTCGTGGCAAAGTGTCAGACCGCTTGGGGATGACAATCTGAGGCGTTCAACCGCCCAACCGCCCATCCGCCAGCAGCAAACTTTCCAGGCCTTGCTCCTGAGTGCCAGAAAACGCCTTGATCTCGGCAATCTGGCGCAGCACCTCGCTGGAACCCTTGGGCTTGGCCCGTTTCACGGCCAGGATCATTTTGTTCTTGTTGGTGTGCTCCAGCGAGATGAATTCGAAAACCTGGGTGTCGTAGCCCGCCGCGTCCAGCAGCAGGGCGCGCAGACCGTCGGTCAGCATTTCGGCCTCTTGGCCCAGATGGATGCCGTGCTGCAAGATGGGCCGCAGGGGATGAGGGCAGAGCAGTTGCGGGCGGATCTGCTTGTGGCAGCAGCGCGAGCACAGGATGATGCTGGCACCGACGCGGATGCCCAGGTGGATGGCGTAGTCCGTGGCCACATCGCAGGCATGCGGGGCGATCATGACATCCGGGTTGGCTGGCTGGTATGCCCGCACATCGCCTTGTTCGTAGGCCATGCCTTGCAAGCCCAGTTTATCGATGACGCGGCTGCATAGCTGCACCAGGTCGATGCGCAGCTCCACCCCGGTCACCCGAGCCTGTTTGCCCAGTACGTGTTGCAGGTAGTCGTGAATGGCAATGTCAAATAGCCTTTGCCAGAGCCGAAGTCCACCACGTGGACGGTGTCGAGTTGGGCCAGGGGCGAGCGCGCCAGGGCCGCGTCGAACACCTCCACAAACTTGTTGATCTGCTTCCATTTGCGCGACATGGCCGGGATCAGATGGCCTTGCGCATTGGTCACACCCAACTCGCGCAAGAAGGGGCGAGTCTGTTCCAGATAGCGATGCTTGTCGCGGTTGTGGCTTTGGGTCGGGGCCTGTGACGCCTCATTGGCTTCTTGGCCATCCACCGGGTCACCCATTCCACCTGCAACTTGGCCTGCAACCTGGCCCGGGCCCGCCACGGCGCCAACACGCAAGCTGGCTTTGCCTTTCTTGCTGAAGGCCCGTTGAATTTCCTGGGTGGGGGTGTGCAGGTGCACGTTTTTGAAGCCCCCCATGCCCGACAAGCGCATGAGGGGCTGCACCCCTTCGTCCGTTGGCAGGTTCTTGGTGATGTCTTTTTGGTAGCGATAGACAAATGACAAGCGCACCTGCCCCTTGAGTTGAACCGGGCGCACCATCACGCGCTGCAATTGGGGTTCGCTGCCGCCATAGTTGGCCAGCACGATCCTGAGCAGGCTGTGCGATTGGATGGCGCTGTTCAAGCTGGATCGAAACCGATCCAGGGCGCGTTCGTTGAACAGTGCAAGGGCTCGCAAACAAGGCGCGCGCAAAGGCATAGGGGTCTTGCAGGGAGTCGCCATGCTGCACTCGGGCCGATTCGTTGGATGCGTGCGGGCGCCTTTGCATGAACAAGAAGGCGTACTCGTCAGGGTAGGTGACACCAAAGTGCACGTAAGCCCACGCGGTGGCCCGGATGCAATCGAGCGGGTTCGTGTGCTGGAGCACGGCCTCGCGCATGACTCGCGTCAGCTCCAGCATGTCTTCGTCCTTTGCCTGGGTGATCAGAGTGCCTTTGTCTTCAAACAAGGAATAGACCACGGTGGTGGAATAGCCCGCCAGCTCGGCCACTTTGCGCAGCGAGATCTCGCCCGCGCCGCCTTTCTTGATCAGCTTGCGCACGATCTTGATGATGGCTTTGCGACGGTGCTCGGCTTCGCGTTGCTTGCGAATGTCCTAGGCGCTCAAAGACACGGGGTTTGTCCTCTCAGGGCTTTTGAAGGCCAGGGTTTGTCTGGATAACTAGCCGGCCTTACAAAATTCAATTTGAGCCCTTTAGTGCGTGATCGTGTCTGAGTTCAAGGTTTGCTAGGAACCACACGCCCCACGTGTCCAGCCACATGACGGGCGCAAAAAGGCCCTTCAGACCCTTGCGGGCGATGGCTCTGAGTAGCCAGCGCAGGTTGTTGCCCGCAGCACTGCATCCCGTGGTCCTGCTTGACGTGGCCGATCACCGGCTCGACCGCCTGGCGCCGCTTGAGCCATCTTCGTTGTTTATCGCTCAGCCGCTTGAATTTGCCCAGGTGGATCAGCTCGATGGGTGCGATGTCCTCATCCGCGCCTCGGAAGCCCAGGTCCACAATGGCCGTGGTGGGCTTGACCTCGAGGTCTTGCAGCAGCGTGGTGGTCTGCTCCAGCTGTGCAGCCAGGGTGTGACCGTCATACGAATTGCCAGGGAAGGTGCGAGCACCCACGATCAAGCGCTTGCCATGCGTGATGGCCAGGCTGGTCTTGACGCCAAACTCATAGGGCTTGCGGGCCTTGCCCTTGCCGATGCACTCCACCTCAGGGCGTGCAGTGCGTAGAGCTTGCCGCGTCCGCTGGCGTTGGCTTTACTGCCGTCTGGGCATGGATGCGTGCCACGCGATCAAGCAACTCTTGCAACTGGGTTTGAGCGGCCTCGCTCAATCCAACCATCTTGCACTGCACGTCGCGCATGAGCACCCCCAAGATCGTGCGCTGACGACGCAGCACCTTCTTCAGGCGTCGGCCTTGAAAGAACTCACTGCGGTTGACCCACCAAGCGTCTTCTGTGTAGGCCGCCGCACAGCGTTCGGGGTCGCGGGTGTTCCAAGCGTCTTCGGCCATCTGCACCTTGCAGCTTGGCTGTTTCTTCATTGAACGGCGGCAGGGAGGGCTTGAACTGACATGCCTCATTGTACGAAGCCTCCGCCGCGACCACCATCACAAATCTTGTGATTTGTTTGTAGGGCTGGCACTACAAGGTCGGCCTTGGCTCGCATGACGGTGGCGTCACACCTGTACGACTTGCTGGCGCACGGCGTAAAGCGCCAGCTCCACATCATTGCGTACGCCGGTTTTTTCTAGAATGCGAGCCCGGTAAGTTGACACCGTGTTGGGTGAAAGGTGCAGGCTCTCGGCAATTTGCCCGACGCTGTGCCCTTGGGCCAGCAAGCAGAACACTTGGTGCTCGCGCTGAGACAAGGTTTCATGGGGCGCCCGATCCCCGCCTTCGCTGATGGAGTTGGCCAGCAAATCGGCAACGGTGGGTGTCACATAGCGCCGCCCCTTGGCCACGTGTCGAATCGCCGTCACCATGTCGTCTGGATCAGCACTCTTGTTGAGGTAGCCGCTGGCACCCGCGCGCAAGCAACGCACCGCGAATTGGCTGTCTGGGTAGGTACTGAGCATCAGCACCGCCAGGTCCGGAAACTCGGCCTTGCTGCGTTTGAGCACATCGAGGCCATCGCGACCCGGCAAGGCAATATCAAGCAGAACCACATGCAAGGGCGAACCACAGCCCATCTGCTCACGAATGTGCAACATGGCTTCGATGCCATCGGCGGCCTCTGCAGCCACCTCGATGTCTTCCGCATCGACCAGCATCTGGCGAATGCCTTGGCGGACCACGCGATGGTCATCGACCAAGAGGACTCGAATCATGCAACGCGGTCCTTTCTGACCTTGTGTGGGAGAGGCATGCTCAAGATCACCTTGGTCCCGCCTCCCACTTGGCTGTCGATCTGAAGCCAACCGCCAAAGTGTCCGGCACGCTCTTTCATCCCCATCACACCAAAGGCATCGTGCCGCTCAAAGGCACTAGGCGGAGCACCTTTTCCGTTGTCTTTCACCAGCAGGGTCAAATCGCCGGCCATGGCTCGAACGCTGATGGTGACAGCAGAAGCTTGTGCATGGCGAGCCACATTGCTGAGCATTTCCTGAAAGATGCGAAAGATGGCCGTGGCCAAATGCCCTGTTGGCGCAGGCAAATCAGGCGCGATATCGATCGACCAAGTGCAGGGCAGCTCACTGCTGGCAATGAAGTCCTGAACCTGCCACTCCAAGGTGGCCCAAAGGCCTTGGTGATCGAGGATGGAGGGACGCAGATCAGTGATGATGCGCCCTACATTTCCCACCGCATCGTCAATCAGACCACGCATGCCCTGGCACTTGTTGCGCAAGAGGGGTTGGTCGATCAAACGCTTTTCCATCCAACTCACATCCATTTTCAGGCCGACCAGCAAACTGCCCAGCTCATCGTGAATTTCACGGGCAATGCGGGTGCGCTCGGATTCTTTGACATGCTCCAAATGCGCTTGCAGGTCTCTCATCTGGGTCAAGGCTTGCGACAGCGCATGCGTGCGCTCATGTACCCGCTGCTCGAGCTGTTCATGTGCGGCGCGCAGCAACTGTTCCTGGCGCTTTCGATCGGTGATGTCGACGAAGGTGACCACCGCCCCGCGCACCTGCCCGCCCTCCAGAATGGGATAGGAGGTGTACTCGACTGGGAACGAGGAACCATCCTGGCGCCACAAGACATCGCTGTCGACGCGGCAGGGCACACCTTCACGGAAGGCCAGATAGATCGGGCAATGTTCCACTGCATAGTGACCGCCATCGGCATGACTGTGATGCAGCAGGTCGTGCATATTGGCCCCCAACAACTGTTCGGGGTGGTAGCCCAGCATCCGAGCAGCCGCAGGATTCACAAAGTGACAGCGACCTTCGGTGTCGACGCCATAAATACCCTCCCCTGTGCACTCCAGCAAAAGACCTAGGCGATCACGCCACAGCGCGTCGTCGGGCGGTGTGCTGGCTTGGGCATGCACCAGATTGGGATGGTGATGACAGCAGGGGGGTGAGATGGAAGACATGGTGCATGCCACTCCGCAAGTCGCATGCCACGCTCCAGCTCAGAGAAGCTAGGACATGCCCTAATCCCCTGAGCGGGTGTCGATCGCCAGCGCATGCCGCAGTGCTTGAGCCAAGGCGGCGTGCGCCTGCTTCGCCTCTGGTATGAAGCGCGTCATATTGATGAAGTCATGCAGCACACCCGGCCACACCCGCACTTCGACGAGCACGCCCGCTTGGCGCAAAGCCTCCGCATACATCTGGCCTTCGTCATAAAGAGCGTCGCATTGCGCCAGACCGATCCATGCCGGCGCCACGCCGTGATGGTCCGCTTTCAGGGGCTCACGGTGCCAATCTATGGGCTCATCTTTGACCCGTGCGTTGATCTCGAACCATCGCATCAGTTCAGCCGTGAGCAAGGTGCCCTGGGAGAACCGATGGAAAGATTCCGTTTGCATGGAGCTTTGCACCGAGGGGTAAAACAGCGCCTGCAAAGCCAAGGGGATGCCGGCGTCGCGCGCCATCAACGCACTGCTGGCAGCCAGGTTGCCACCGGCACTGTCGCCACCTACGGCCATGCGCGCGCCGTTCAGGCCCAGGCTGTGCCCATGATTGGCCAACCATTGCAGAACCGCAAAGCAGTCTTCCAATCCGGCTGGATACTTATGCTCAGGCGCCAAGCGGTACTCCACCGCTACCACCGCCACGCCGCTTTGCGCCACCACCGAACGGCACATGGCCTCGCAGGTATCGATGCCGCCCACCACGAAGCCGCCGCCATGCATCCACAACATCACGGGCAACAACTCGCTGTGCACATGGCGCTCCACCGGAGCCCACAAACGACAACGGATCAGCCCTGCCGGCCCAGGGACCAGAAAGTCTTCCACACGCGGCAAATGTGCCCGGCCCATTTCCATCACGCCCACGCTGGCGCTGTAGGCGCGCCGAGCCTGGTCCACGGTCAGCTCATTCAAGGGCGGGTAGGCCGTACGTCGGATGTTGGCCATCAAGGCCCGGGTCATGTCGTTGAAATGCTCAAAGGGATCGGCCATGGCTGTGTTCTCCGCGAAGGCGACATCATGTCATCAAGGCAAGCTGACGCGCACCTCGATCTGGTCCCCTTGTTGTTGATCGAGTTCACTGGTGGACCACGTGTGCCGGCGCCCCACCCCTTGCTGCCCCTGGCTGGCTTGGCCCTGGTTACGGGCCACCACCACCCATTGGCCCATGGGCACACTGATCGTGGTACTCAACTCCTGCCTTTGGGTTTGCCCATCGGGTGCCAAGGGTTGCGCCAAGCCGACCGCACCTACAGGCGTTCGGGACTGGGCTTCAATCTCGAGCTCGACGGGCGCGGCGCCGCCCTTCCATCGGGGGCGCACCTGCAGCCCCTGCCCCAGATCGATCCACTGGGTTTGGGGAATCAACTGGGCCTGTGCGTCGCCTTGGCCAGGTTTCGCGCTCAGCAGCACTTGCCAAGAGGTGTGGGACACAGTCTGGCCGAAGTACAGCTTGGCCCGCCCCCCATTGAGCACCATCACGCTTTGGGTGCGGCCTTGCTGGCTCTGCGCTTGTCGTGTGGACACCGACCAGCCACCTGCTCCGACCTGCGCCTCGGTTCCCTGACTTCTGGCCGAATCGCTGATGCGCCATTGGACCAAGAGGTTGGTGGGCCCAGCAGCCTGTACGACAGGCGCCGCAGCGGCCAACACACACGCAGCGCCGACAGCGGCCCAGCGGGCAGCGGCTCGATGGCCTGGAAAGGGGAATGCAAGCGTCATCCCTGTAGCGTAACAAAGGCCGTTGAAGGCGATGCGTGCAAATCGTCACAACTGCACAGTTACCCGGCCTCATTTCCATGGCTTGAAAGTTTCGTAATGCGCGATGCTCAAGTCATGTCTCGGGCGGTCGATAAGAGCCAAACGCTCTGGTCACTCAGGGACACACGCTTTTTTTGTCTGATTCGAGATGGAGGCTGGCAAACATGCAGCTCGAAGCCCTGTTCAAGCAACCCCAGGCCCTTCCGGCCGTTCCTAAAATCGTTCACGAGCTGATCGACAGCTTCAACAGCGAGGACATCTCCGTTGATGACATCGCCAAGAAGATTGCTGCCGATCCGGTGCTCTCAGCGCGCTTGCTGCGCCTGGCGAACTCTGCCTATTACCACGTGTCTCGCACCGTGGGCACGGTCAATGACGCCATGACCATGCTGGGCTTTGTCACCGTGCGCACGCTGGTGATCAGCTCCGGTCTGACGGGTGGCTACAAGTCCATGCCCGGTCTGGACCTGAGCCAGTTCTGGCGTTACTGCCTGCACACCGCGGCGGTGGCGGGTTGGATTGCCAAAAAGACCGGCAACAACCGTGACCAAGCCTTCACCGTGGGCCTGATGCATGGCATTGGTCAGTTGGTGATGCATGCCGGCATGCCCGAGCAAATGCTGCAACAAGACAAGTCCGCCGGCCCGCTTGACCCTCGTCGCATTGACATGGAGAAGGCCGCCTTTGGCTACACCTTCGCCGACGTGGGCGCCGAACTGGCTCGCCAATGGCGCTTCCCCCAAGCGTTTGGTGACGCCATCAAGCACTTCCCAGACCCTGTGAATGCGCCAGGCACCGATGCCACCGCAGCCATCATTCACCTGGCCGCATGGCGCGCCCGCGCAGAGGCCAATCAGGTCACCCCTGATGACATGCTCGGCACCATTCCCAAGGATGTGTGCGCCAAGCTGGGCCTGAACGGCGAAGCCACGCTCAAGGAAATGCCACCCATGGCTGAATTGTGCGAAGGCCTGGAGGCCCTGCTGGCGGGTTAACTCGCCAGATCCGTGGCGCCTTAGATCGCCAGAGGATCCACATCCACCGCCCAGCGGATCAAACCGCTGCGGCGGTTTTTTTGTGCCTCGTCCAGCCATAGCGGGGTCAGCGCTTGCAAGAAGCGCTGCAACACCATGCGCTGCCCGCACTCGATCATCATCTGGGCGCGCTCCACATTGGCCACGCGTTGGATAGGCGTGGGCACGGGCGGATACATGAGCACGGTACCGGCCTCGGCCAACAAGGGTTCAGCCAACTCGGTGGCACGTTGCAAGAATTGCTGCGCCGCTTCTTGTGTTTTGGCTTCGGCCCGCAACATGGCCAAGCTGGCAAAGGGCGGCATGCCGGCCATTTCGCGCTCGCGCAATTGCTGACTCGCAAAGCCCGCATAGTCGTACCGGCGCAGGCTGGCATACAGGGGGTGAGTGGGGTGAAAGGTTTGGATCCACATCTCACTCTGGCTGGCCACGGCCGCATCCCGCCCTGCTCGACCTGCCGCTTGCAGCAAGAGCGCGAACTGCCGTTCCGCCGCCCGAAAATCGCTGGCGAATAAAGCTGCATCCGGGTTCACTGCGGCCACCAAGGTCATGCGCCGGAAGTCATGGCCTTTGGCGACCATTTGCGTGCCCACCAGCACATCAACCTCACCGGCATGCACGCTGGCCAGGTGTTCCTCCAAGGCCCCCTTGTGTTTGGTGGCATCGGCATCAATGCGACCGATGCGAGCACCCGGCAAGTATTCGGCCAAGTGTTCTTCCAGGCGCTCGGTGCCTCGGCCCACAGGTGCGATGTCCTGGTTACCGCAATCGGGACAGGCGCGGGGCACGCGCTCGCTGAAGCCGCAATGGTGGCACCGCAAGGTGCGGTCCAGCTTATGGAACACGCGCCAGGCGCTGCAATGCGGGCAGCCACTCTTCCAGCCGCACTCGCTGCAATGCAAAACGGGCGCATAACCTCGGCGGTTGAGCAGGACCAAGCTTTGTTCGCCGCGCTCGATGCGCTGCGCAATCGCGTCCAGCAAGGGCTTGGCCAGGGGTGGGGCGTGGTGGCCGGCAGGGGGCTTGGGGATCTGGCTCATGTCCAGCACGCGCACCGCCGGCATGCTGCCATCGCCCACACGCGAGGGCATGGCCAAGCGCACATAGCGGCCGGTGCCACCCTCCTCGGTCGGCAAGGCGTTGTGCCAGCTCTCCAAGCTGGGCGTGGCCGAGCCCAAAATCACCGGCACGCGCTCTAATCGGGCGCGATACACCGCCAAGTCACGCGCCGAGTACCGTGCACCATCTTGCTGCTTGTAACTCGGGTCGTGTTCTTCATCGACCACGATCAGGCCCAAGCGCGGCATGGACGCAAATACCGACAGCCGTGTCCCCAGGACCAGGTCTGCGTGGCCGGTATGAGCCAGTAGCCAATGGCGCAGACGTTGCGCGGGGGTCAAACCGCTGTGCAGAGACACGATCTGGCGGCCCGCAAAGCGCTGCGCCACGCGGACCTCCAACTGCGGCGTGAGGTTGATCTCAGGCACCATCATCAACACTTGCTTGCCCTGATCCAAGGCGCGCTGCGCTTGCCGGAGATACACCTCGGTCTTGCCGCTGCCTGTGCTGCCCCACAGCAGGAAGGGCTTGTCGGTCGCATCCGCCAACCGTGCCAAGGCCTCCTGCTGTTGTGGGGTCAAATCGGGCAGCGCTTCACTGGACGCTTCTGCCGCCTGGGCCTGTGACAAGGCCTTGTCCATGCGTTTGAGGCGACGACCCCATTGCACGTCGTCGAGCTGCTTGAGTTCGGGCGGCAAAACCATCAAGGTCATCTCGCCCAGACTGCGCTGGTAGTAGCTGGCGGCAAAGTGCACCAATTGCCGCCAAGCGGCTGACAAGGGCGGCAAACCGGTCAAGACCTCGGCCACCGGCTTGAGTTGGGAGAGGTCCCACCCTGCATCGGGGTCGCCCTCATCCCACACGACGCCCGTCACGATGCGCTTGCCCAGCGGCACCCGAACCACGGTGCCCGCGGGCAGGGCTTGGCCATGGACATAGTCCAAGGGCCCCAACAAACCACTGTGTTGGGGCGCCTCCACCACCACCCCGATTCGGTATGGTGCGGCCGAGTCGGCCTGATCCGAACGGGCGGGGGTCACTGTCTTGTCTCCGAACTTCCTACAAGGTTTCAACGATGCGCTGTAAGTGCTTGATTTTATGAGGTCCAACCCTTATCCACTCAGCCTGTGGATAACTTTGTGGGAAAGCCATGCATACCCGCGCTAAATGCTTGTCACACCGTGGTTTAGCCTAGATTGCCTCAAAGTGTAGCAACGACTTGATTTCTATATAAATCAACCACTTAGCAGAGCCCGCCGGACATCTGACCGCGCAGACCACTTTGCCCCACATCTGTGCGCTCGCTCGCCATTTTGTGGGGATAAGTGATAGCCGTTTCACCAACATAACGGGTTTTCCCTAGTTGCTCAATGCCTTACACGATTTGTCATCCATTTGTGAATTCGTTCACGCTTTTCGGCGCTTGGGTGGGCGATTTTGACCGTTTGCGCAAACCTTTGGACTTTCGGACGCCATGTGGCAAACATTTGCCCCCAAAACGGAAAGTGGCGCACGAACAGACACCGCTAAGTTGTTGATTCTTGGTCGCCGCCACCTTATCCACCAAACCTGTGGATAACTTTGTGGGAAACCTATGCACACCCCCGCTAAATGCTTGTCACAGCAGGGTTTCCCCTGGATTGCCACAAACTGGTGCAAAGATATTTATTCTTTATAAATCAATCACTTAGCACGAAAACACTAGCGCTTCAGCGAAGTAGCCATGCCCCACTTCGGCGCAGCTCTCGCTCGGCATTTTGTGGGGATAAGTCAATCCAAATAGCACAAAAACGCGCCAAAACAAGCCCTGGCGGAGGTCGTTTTTTGTGCTAGCGATTCACACGCTGGGGGAGAGGGCGACAGGCCTTGCCGTCGGGGCATTCAAACGTGAGTGACAAAACCACACGCCCCC
Organism: Aquabacterium sp.; assembly: GCA_046299355.1. Classification (GTDB taxonomy): domain Bacteria; phylum Pseudomonadota; class Gammaproteobacteria; order Burkholderiales; family Burkholderiaceae_C; genus Aquabacterium. The sequence continues at coordinate 87,576 of JBKBIO010000008.1, forward strand.
CACATCCGAGTCATAGGAAAACCCTGAAAGAGGATATGAACGAACGTTCGATCCGGGTATGCTTGTAACTCTTCACACCTTTTTTTTTGAGAGACACTGCAATGAGCTTCTCGATCGAATCCAAACTGGGCGATCTGCTGGACAACGAGGCAACCAAGGCCATCCTGGAAAAGCACATGCCTGGCATTTCCACTCACCCCCAAATCGGCATGGGCAAGGGTTTTGCTCTGTCGATGGTTGCCAAGTTCTCCGGTGGCCTGATCACCGAAGAAATCCTGCAAAAGGTGAACGCTGAACTGGCCGCTCTGGGCTGATTCAGGGTACGGGCCGCTACCGCGTAGCCGCCCGTGACAAAACAAAAGCCCGCCAATGGCGGGCTTTTGTTTTGGTGGCGTCGACGTCCAGCGGTCGCCACGCCCCCAGCCACTATCGGGACAAGGCCATGTCTGCCAGTTCCAGCAGGGGCGGTTGATCGGCCCAAGCAGCTGGCCTCAAGTGGTCAGACAACACCGACCACAGGGCTTCGCGTTCAAACGGTTTGTTCAAAACACCATCCATGCCCACAGCCAGGCATTGCTCGCGCTCTTGCGGTTCCAGCGTGGCCGTCAGCGCAATGATGGGCAGGCGTGCTTGCCCCCATTCAGCCTCCCGCTGTCGAATGCCAGCCGCCACGCCCCAGCCGTCCAGCCCTGGCAGGTGGCAGTCCAACAAAAGCATGTCGACGCGTTGACCTGACAGCCATTGCAAGGCACGTGCGCCATCGTCCAGAACCACCACATCCAAACCAAACTGCTTGAGCGTGGCCTCGGCGACCAGCGCATTGATGGGATCGTCTTCCACCACCAGGACACGCCCTGTCAACAAACGCCCGCCCCGCTCGGCGACCTTGTCATGCACCAGATGCTCTGGCACCACCACAGGCAAAGCCAGCGTACACACAAAGCTGGAGCCTCGGCCCAGCGCACTGGTACAGACCAGATCGCCACCCATGGCGCGGCTCAACTCCCGTGAGATGGTCAGACCCAGGCCCGTGCCACCTCGGTAGTGTCGCTTGCCGGCTTGGGCTTGCTGAAAGGCATCAAAGATGCGGGCCAACTCAGCCTCATCCATGCCGACCCCGGTGTCATCGACCTGCAAGCGAATGGCCTCGCCCGCCGATTCACGCGACAAGCGGATCGTGACACCACCGGCTTCGGTGAACTTGATGGCATTGCCAATCAAGTTATGCAGGATCTGCCGCACCCGCACCGGGTCGCCCACGACTTGGTGCTGATCACCCAATTGATTCACGCACTCCAAACGCAGCTGCTTGTCTTGTGCGCTGATGCGCGACAAAGCCACGACCTCATGCACCAGATGCACGAGATCGAAAGGTCGCTTTTCGATGGCCACATGTCCCGCATTGATCTTGGAGAAATCGAGCAAATCATTGAGCACGGTCAGCAGGTGCTCGCCAGAGCGCTCGATCAACCCCAGACGCTCAGGGGTGGCGTGTTGGGCCACATCTTCTTTCATGACCCGAGCCAGCCCCAGCATGCCGCCCAATGGGGTGCGGATCTCATGGCTGATGGTGGCCAGGAAACGGCTCTTGGCTTCGCTGATCTGTTCGGCTTTGGCTCGAGCCTCTTCACGCTGCTTGGCCACGACCTCTAAGGCAAAGCGCAAACGCAACATCTCGCTCATGCGGCGGTGCGCGCGCGAGGTTTCGATTTTCAGGATCACGGTCAAGCAGACCAAAATCACCGCACCGAACAAGCCGAGTTGGTCCTGACGCATCAAGCAGTGCAGCGCATTGGGGCCCAGCACGGTCCACTGCAAGATGGCCGCCGCCCTGGCATCCATGTGAAGCATGAAGCTACCCGTGGCCGCCACGCCCACCACACAAGCCAAACTCAAGGCGCCCAGGTCCGGCTGGTTGGCGGGCGCCAGCCACCAACCGACACCGCCCCAGATCAGGCCGTCGATGGCCAATAGCCACAGGAACACTTGATACCCGTGCTCTGTGTCTGCCTCTTTTGTGCGGGCAAAAGCATGCGCATGCCAGACCCTGGGAACCAGGATCAGCCATTTGGCGGCCAACCAGGGCCACAACACCATCGGATCAACCAGCGGATGAATCAGCCAGCACACCACGGTGGCAAACACGCCGGACATCACGCTGATGGAAAAAATCGGCGCCATCAGCATGGCGGTACGTGCTTGTCGGATCCGCAAGTTCAAACTGTCATCGCTGAGTTCCGACAGTGCGGATCGAACTGTCTGTCGGTTTTCGGTAACCATGTACTTCCTCGTTACTCCAACAGTATTGGCAACCCATGGCGTGATCAGCCAAAGGGTTTTCGAGAAAGTTCCACTTGAGATAGTGCTTGTAAGTGCTTGTCACATCCCTCTTTTAGGGGGGATGCACGCTTGTGCAGCAAGGGTTGCCCCGAGGTGGCTGTCCGTTTACAACCTGCCGACACACCGAGGAGAACCGCAACGACATTGCAGTCGGCCCGCGTGATGGGTTTGACCATAACGCGCGGTCAGCTCTTCACCAGCCTCGATGTCGCGCAGGGCGTAAAAGGCCACCCGGCCTTGCTGCACCTTCAAGACGGTATTGGGCTCACAGGCATGGTTGGCAAAGCGCAGCGGGTCGGTGGAATGCGTGGCATCGACCGCGCGCTTGTCTGAAATGGCAATCATGAAGATGTGCCCGGTTTGACGCTCGGCTTCACGCGCGCGCCGACGCGCCTCAGCCATCGAGACGAACTCACCGCGAATCTCACCAATCTTGGCGCGGGCCGGGATAGCCTCGGTGGCAAAGGCGCCCGTGCCTTCGATGGCACTCGGGCCGGTATGCACGGGATACTTCTGGGTGGACGCAGGGACGCCTGTCGGACCTGGCTCGCGTTGCGCCGACGAGGTCACGTCGGCATCTTTGGGCGCCGCCGACGGCTGGAGGGTGCGCAGCACAGGCATGGCGAACTCCCTTGTTCCTTAAGCGGCCAACAAACCGTCTTGTCGCAACAGGCCTTCCAAGGCCTGCTCACGGATGCCGTAAAACGCCTTGATTTCGGCGATTTGCTTGACCACTTCGGCGTTGTCTTGCGCACGTGCCCGTTTCACGCCCAGGATCATCTTGTTCTTGTTGGTGTGCTCCAGCGAGATGAACTCGAACACTTGCGTGTCATAGCCCGCTGCTTCCAACAGCAGGGCGCGCAAGCCGTCGGTCAACATCTCCGCCTCTTGTCCCAAGTGGATCCCGTGCTGAAGAATCGGGCGCAGGGGGTGAGGGCTCAACAACTGCGGCCGTATCTGTTTATGGCAACACGGCGAGCAGAGAATGATCTGGGCCCCTGATCGAATGCCCAAGTGAATGGCGTAATCGGTGGCGATGTCGCAGGCATGCAGCGCGATCATCACATCCAGATCGGTGGGCTGGTAATCGCGCACATCGCCTTGTTCATAGGCCATGCCCTGCAGCCCCAGCTTTTGAATGACCTGGCCACACAAGGCCACCAGATCACTGCGCAACTCCACCCCGGTGACCTTGGCCTGCTTGTGCAGGCTGTGCTGGATGTAGTCGTGCATCGCAAAAGTCAGGTAGCCTTTGCCGGAGCCAAAGTCGGCCACATGGATGGTGTCGGCTTGGGCCAGCGGGCTGCGCTGCACCGCGGCGTCAAAGACCTCGATGAACTTGTTGATCTGCTTCCATTTGCGCGACATGGCCGGGATCAAATGCCCGCCAGCGTCGGTCACGCCCAACTCACGCAGGAACGGCCGGTCCAGGCTCAGGAAGCGATGCTTCTCGCGGTTGTGACCCTGCTGCGCGGGGGCCTCGGCAGCTCCGGTGGATTCGACCTTGCCGGTGCGAAGGCTGGGTTTGCCCTTTTTGCTAAAGGCCAGTTGGATCTCCTGCGTGGGGGTGTGCAAATGGGCATTACGAAACCCCTCCACACCGACCAGGGCCATGAGCACTGCCAAACCTTCTGCTGGCAGGTAGTTCTTGGTGATGTCTTTGGTCTGGTGCCGATACAGCACAGACCAATGAGGCTGGCCCTTGAGCTCCACCGGGCGCGCCATCACGCGCAGCAAAGTCTGGTCAGGGCCGTGTGGGTTGGCCAGCACCAGTTTGACCAGTTGGCCGGACTCCCACGCTTGCTGAGTCAGGGTCTGGAATCGATCAAGGGGGGAGGCAGCGGCTTGCATAGGCCGCCATTGTGTCACCGCCGACCAAATTGCTGCTGCAAACCCGACACCACCACATCGATCATCAGGTCGCGGTGGCGATCATGTGGCACTTCCGGCATCCAGTTGTCGTCCAGCCCCATGACCAAATGCCTGGCGGTGAAGCCGTGAATGGCTTCCCAATAGATCTGGGTCATCAGGTCGATGTCGACCGGGTCGGCGCTCACCGCGCCCGAGGTCGCCCAATCCACAAACAAGAAGCGCGCGAATGCGTAAGGGTCTTGCGCGGGATTGCCGTGTTGCACGCGCGCCGATTCATTGGGCGCATGGGGCCTGCGCTGCATGAACACAAACTCGTACTCGTCGGGGTGATGCACACCAAAGTGCACATAGGCCCTTGCCACCGCCTTGATCCGGGCCACAGGTTCTGAGTGAGCCATGGCTGCCTCGCTCAACACCTTGGTCAACTCCAGCAAGTCTTCGTCCATGGCCTGCGTGATCAGCATGGCTTTGTCTTCAAACAGGGAATAAACCACGGTGGTGGAGTACCCAGCCAATTCGGCGACTTTTCGCAGCGAAATTTCGTTGACACCACCCTTTTTGATCAGCTTGCGCACGATCTTGATGATGGCTTTGCGGCGTTGCTCCGCTTCGCGCTGTTTACGTGCTTCTTTGGGGGACGAAGACAAGGGAAGAGACTCCACAGTTTGCAGGGTTTGTCTGAATAACGGCCCGTCGGCACGAAGCATATTCTGATAACACTGTTATTTTTTCAATCATCGTTTCTTTCTATGTCGCTGCTTTTCAAGCCCTCTTTCCAAGTCCGGCGCAGGCGCCTGTGGCTGGCTTGTGCCGTGGCTTTGGGCTTGGGCGGCTGCCACGGCAGCAAAGCGATCGAGCCCAGTGACCAGGACGTCGCACGCGCTGAAACCATGCGGCCCAGCAACCCGCGTTGGGCAGAGCAGTACGAACGCGCTTGCCTGACTTGTCATGCCACACGCAGCGCTGCACCCCTGACCGGATTCGCACCCGCTTGGGAGGCACGCCTGGCCCAAGGCATGGACACGATGGTCCAACACGCTCGCGAGGGCTTCAAAGGCATGCCGGCCAAAGGCCTGTGTGCCGACTGCAATGACGAAGACCTGCGCGGCCTGATCACTTTCATGAGTCAATCCCGATGAGCCACGCCATTCCAAGACGCGAATTTCTGACCACCACTGCCGCGTTGGCAGCCGGAGGCATCAGCGGCATGGCCGCCACCACCCCTGACCCCGCCCTGGCGGCACCGGCAGTCAGCGGCCACAACTGGCAGAACTGGTCGGGCCTTCAAACAGTGAAAGCCGCCAGTTTGCCCACCCCTGCCACCGAAGCGGAACTCCAAACCTTGCTTGCACGCAGCCAAGGAGAAGTGCGCGCAGTGGGCTCAGGGCACTCGTTCACTGCCTTGGTGCCCACAGGTGGCGCGATCATCTCCTTAGATCGCATGTCGGGTGTCGTCCGCATCGACAAGCAAGCCATGACCGTCACGGTCAAAGGCGGCACACGCATTGGTGTGCTCGCCCGCGCCTTGGATGCGCAGGGCCTGGGCTTGAGAAACCAGCCTGATGTCGACGTGCAAACCATTGCCGGCGCCATCTCTACCGCCACTCACGGCACAGGCATCGGTTTGCCCGCTTTGCATGATGACGTGGTGGGGCTGCGCATCGTCCGTCCAGACGGTGAAGTCTTCGCCATCGACGCCCAATCACATCCCGAATGGCTACCGGCTGCGCGCGTCTCGCTGGGCAGTCTGGGTGTCATCAGTGAAGTCACCCTGCGTGTCCTGCCGGCCTACAACCTGCACCGCCGGGTTTGGCTCCAGCCCATCGATGCGCTGCTCGAACAAGCGCCCGCGCTGGCCAGACGGCATCGTCATTTCGAGTTGTACTACCTGCCATTCACCGGCTATGGCGCCGCGATTGCGCACGATGTGTACACCGGCCAGGACTTGCACTTCCCCAAAGCCGCTGACGATGAAGTCTTGTCTGACCTGCGCCTGCTGCGCGATTGGTTGGGTCGGTTTCCCGCCCTGCGCCAGTGGACGGCATCCAAACTGATCGACCCCGACATGAAGGAGGAAGCCAAGCAGCGCTCATGGAAGCTGCTGTCCTCGGTGCGACCCGTCAAGTTCAATGAATCGGAATGGCACGTGCCACAAAGCCAAGGCATCGCGTGTTTGAAGCAGATCATCCGCGCCATTGAAAAGCACAACGAGGCCTTCTTCCCCATCGAGTTCCGTTTCATCAAGGGCGATGACGCTTGGCTCAGCCCCTTCCATGGTCGAGACTGCTGCTCGATCGCGGTGCATGCCGCAGCCGAAGAGCCTTATCAATACCTGATTGATGATGGCGCCCCCATCTTCAAGGCCCATGGTGGTCGTCCTCACTGGGGCAAGCTGCATCGCTTGGGTGCGAAAGACCTCGCCAACCTGTACCCTCAGTGGCAAGCCTTCCAGAACCTGCGGCAAAGCTTTGATCCCAAGGGGCGGATGCTCAACGCCCACTTGCGTCACTTGATGCTCGGCGCTTGAGGCCACACATGTCTGGACTGAACCGACGTCAATGGATGGCCTTGGCTGGTGCTGCCACACTGGGCGGCGCCTGGGCCTTGCGCCCGCGAGCAGAGGGACAAGGACACAGCGCCTATTTCGGCCGCATGCAATCTGCGCTGAAGGAAGCTGGCGTCGGCGCACCGACCCTGGTGATCGACCGAGACAAATTGCAAGCCAATATTCGACAGGTTCACCAACATGTCAAAGATCGACTCCATCTGCGAGTGGTGAACAAGTCCTTGCCCTGTTTGGGCCTGTTGGATGAGGTGATGCAGCACACCGGCACCCATCGGCAAATGGTGTTCAGCTTGCCCTATCTGCAACTCATTGCACAGCAGCGGCCCCAGGCGGATGTGTTGTTGGGCAAGCCCTTACCCGTGGCCGCCGCCGCACGCTTCTATGCGCAACGACCGGCCAATGCCTTTGAGCCACACAAGCAATTGCAATGGCTGATTGACACCCCCCAGCGCTTGCATCAATACCGCGAGTTGGCTCGTGGTTTGAAGCAACCCTTGCGCATCAACCTCGAGATTGACGTCGGCCTCCACCGAGGGGGGCTGGCCCACGACGCCGAACTGCGCGACGTCGTGGGGCTCTTGCAGAGCGAGCCCTTGCTGCAATGGTCCGGGCTGATGGGCTATGACCCTCACACCGAAAAAATCCCCGACCTGCCCGGACTGCGGACTTCGGCCCGCGAAGCGGCCAAGGCACGCTATCAACACATGGCTGACATGCTTGCGGCCAGCCCCTTGAGCCGCCCCCGTGAGCAACTCACACTCAACACAGGCGGCTCGCCCACCTACCGATTGCACGACGGAAGCGGGGCCGCCAACGAAGTGGCCATTGGCTCAGCCATGGTCAAACCCAGTGACTTCGACACCCCTTTGCTGGTGGACTTGCAAGCAGCATGCTTCATTGCCACCCCGGTCTTGAAACGCGCCGCCTTTCAAACGCCGCATGGGGTCGAGTGGATTGGGCACGCCGTGCGCGCCTGGGATCCCAACCAGGCCGAAGGCCTCTTCATCTACGGGGGCCACTGGTTGGCCAAGCCGGAATCGCCCGCAGGGCTCGCCCCCAGCGGCTTGATCGGCCCGTCGTCTAACCAACAAATTCTTCTGGGTTCCGGCTTGCAGGATTTGCAACCCGACGACTTCGTCTTCTTCCGGCCCACCCAGAGTGAGGCCGTGCTTCAACAGTTTGGTGATATCGCCGTTTACAGCCAAGGGCGCATCACCCATTGGTGGCCTGTGTTTCCTGCCCAGGCCTGATTGACTCGGAGGTGACATGACATATCTGCATGACAGGCAGAGGATCAAGGCCGTCTGTCTGAGCCTGATGCTGATCCTGCCATCCGCATGGGGCCAATCCCTTCCCGGCCCGACGGATGCCAGGGGCCTCTGGTTGAGTGGCGACAAGGGCGCCATCATTGAATTCAAGCCCTGCCCGGACCCGGTCTCGGCGCTGTGTGGCCAAGTGGTCTGGGACAAGGACGCAGGCACGCCGCTCGACACATGCGGCTTGCTGATCGCCAAGCTCAAACGCTATGAGGATGAAGCCTGGCGCGACGGCTGGGCCTACGACCCGCGCAGCAAGAAGCACTACAAGGCCACCGTCCGTGTCGACAAAGCCCACGCCCCAGAAACCTTGCTGCTACGCGCTTACATCGGCACCGAGATTCTGGGCGAGACCGAGACGATGTCGCGGGTGAGCACAAGCATCCCACCCGGCTGCAAACGCTCCTGACCCCGCTCCCCAAGCCCCCCATGAGAGAACGACGACACACCGAGGAGACACCCATGAATCCGCTGCAACTGCTTGACCGAACGCACACACACATCGCCTTGGCTTTGGCCGCATGCTTGGCCCACGGATCAAGCCAGGCCCAAGCGGCCCCTCAAGATGAGCCCGATATCCAAAGCCATGTGCTGGAGTACGAGGTGAAGCTCTTGAGTGATCGCCGAACCAATGGCTTGTCTGACACCTACCTCCGCCCCGGCGCCGAGTTCACCATCAATGCCGCGCACGAGTCGGGTGTGATCGGCTACCTGCAACTCGGCAGCGTCGCGAAAGCCAACTTTCCCAACAGCCACCTGTGGACAGCGGTTGCAGCCATCGGGTATCGATGGGGCCATCCAGAGGGCTGGCACTATGGTGTGGGTTTGGCCCAAGAACTCTTCCCCGGCGCAGAGGCCAAAGATGCACCTCGCAACCCATTTGTTGATCCCACGGACACCATCAACACACGCTTTGATACGCAGTTCGCCGTCATTGAACTGGGCTATGGCGCGATCGAGGCTCGCTACCTGCACGTTCTGAGCAAGGACTTTCGCGGCAACAACACCGCCGTCGTCTGTGGCGCCCGATTCGGCCCAGAGATCCCGCTTTATCTGGCTAGCCTGGCTGACCCCAGCGCAGCGATTGCTTGTTATGGCGATGGCGTGCAACACAGCCGTGGATCGCAGTTGCTATCGGTCGACACCCGCTATGCCATCCGTCATGACACGAAATTGTTGGCACACGTCGGCTACACCCAGGTCAAGCACTTCGACCAAGTGGCCACCACCGACTACAAGCTCGGCATCGTCCACACCCGCTGGGGCATGGACTGGGGCCTGGATGCGATTGCTGCACGCATGAAAGATCGATCCTACGCCGTGACTTATGACGCCAACGGCCATGTGAAGCGCATCGACAAGACCGCGTTGATCGCCAGCCTCGCCAAACGATTCTGATTCCAAAACAGCAGACCGGCTCAGGGACCCATACATCAACCGAGGAGACACCATGTTTGCCAGATCCAGAAAACTTGCTTGGTATTCGATGGCCACGATGGCCTTGTGGAGTGGCATGGGGGCCGCGCAGGCGGCCTATCAAGTCGGCGTAGGCATGAGTGACATCACGGGCGAAGCAGCCGAGGTGGGCATGATGGGCTATGCCTCCTTGAGCCAAAAGACGTCTGGCATTCACCAGCGCCTGCGCGCCCGCGCCTTCGTGGTCGAAGACAAACCCAGCAGCGGGGTGGGAAAAACGGCCCTGATTGTGGTGACCGACACAGGTCTGATCACGCAATCGATTCACCAGGCTGTTTTGTCGAAACTCGCTCAGCGTTACGGCAGCCTTTACAATGCTAATAATGTCATTCTGACTGCAACGCACACGCATGCAGGGCCAGGTGGTTACTCGCACTACGCGCTGTACAACATCACCATTCTTGGCTTCCAGAAGAAGAACTTCGACGCCATCGTTGATGGCATCGTCGAGGCCGTGGACAAGGCTCACGCCAACAAAGCCCCGGGAGACATTCTCTTCAATCAGGGCGAACTGCACGATGCCAGTCGCAATCGCTCATCCATCGCCTTTCAGAAAAATTCAGCCGCAGACCGCGCGGCCTTCCCTCGGGAAATCGACCCCTTGATGACGGTCTTGACCTTCCGGCACAACAACCGGGCAGTGGGTGCATTGAGCCTGTTCCCGACACACGGGACCAGCATGACCAACGCCAACACGCTCATCAGTGGCGACAACAAGGGCTATGCGGCCTATCACTGGGAGCATGATGTCGAAGGCGTCCGCTACCGGGAAGATGCCAAGCCCTTTGTGGCCGCCTTTGCGCAAACCAACCCGGGTGACATGAGCCCCAACCTGAATTTGAAGCAGGGCAGCGGCCCCACTGAAGACGAGTTCGAGAACACACGCATCATCGGCCTGCGGCAAGCACAGAAGGCGCAAACCTTGGCCGCCAGCGCACAGCAAACGCTGACGGGCTCGGTGGATTACCGCATGCGCTATGTCGACATGAGTCAGGTCAAAGTAGGCAGTGCCTACACGCAAGATGGACAGGTCCACACCACCTGCCCTGCGGCCTTGGGCGCCAGTTTTGCAGCCGGCAGCACCGAAGATGGACCCGGCCCCGGCATTGCACAAGAGGGTGTGCCCAATCCCTTCTTGACGGCCATCGGTGGTTTGATCTTCCCCATCCCAGACAGCTTGCGCCAATGCCACGGCGCCAAAGAGGTGATCATTCCCGTGGGTTTGATGAAGCCCTATCCCTGGGTCCCTGAAGTGTTACCGCTTCAAGTGGTGCGTTTGGGGCAACTCTATCTGGCCACCTTGCCTGGCGAGCCCACCATCATGAGCGGCTATCGCATTCGTCGCCAACTGGCTCAGACCCTGGGGGTGAGCATCCAACAAGTCTTGGTTGTGGGCTACACCAATGCTTATACCGAGTACATCACCACCTACGAGGAATACAACCACCAGGACTACGAAGGGGGTAGCACCTTATTCGGTCCATGGACCCAAGCGGCCTACGCCCAGGAGTTGGACAAACTGGCGCAAGCCATGGTGCGCGGCGAGCCCGTGGCCCAGACCGTGCAACCGCGAGACTTGACTTGCTGCCAGTTGAACTTCCAAACCGGTGTGGTGTTGGATCTGCCCGCCTTGGGCAAGTCCTTCGGCTCAGTCGTCAAAGACGCCCTGGTGGGCTATCGCCCCGGTGAAACTGTGTCCGTCCGCTTCCAAAGCGCACACCCGAAGAACAATCTCCACCGCAATGGCACCTTCCTGGAGGTGCAACGTTGGAATGGCAGCGAATGGGTCACGGTGGCCGACGATGGCGACTGGTCCACCAAGTACCGTTGGAAGCGCACCTTTGGCGCCGAATCGGTGGTGGATGTCAGCTGGCAGATCCCCGCCGACCAAGCACGTGGCGCCTATCGCATCGTGCACCACGGGGATGCCAAATCGCTATGGGGCAAAGTCTCGGCCTTTAGCGGCAAGACACGCGTGTTCAACATCATGCCGTGAGCAGCCCTCAGGCTCGGGCGATCAATTGTTCGCCCTGCCAATCGGCCAGGCCCAGTTTCACCAGTTGTTCGGCTGCAAACTGGGCCAAAGCCATCGGATCGCCGGGATACAGGTCGCGGATCACCTTCTGAGTGACCGCGCTGTGCGCCAGCAAATCGGCAATATCGCTCACGCCCAGGGTGCGCGCTGCCAGGAGCTTGAACGCCAACAGGGCTTTGATCGCATTGTCCGCATTGCGCCGAGGATCGGCCGCCAACCAGCGGATGCGTGATTGCGCCGCATCCAGGGCCGCGCCCACTTCCTGAAAAGGACGGCCATGCCCGGGAATGACCCACCGCGGTGCGAGGTCGCGGATCAGGTTCAAGGTCTGCTCTTGTTCCGCAAAACCAGATTCGCCGATCAGTTCAGGGAAGATCACCCCAAAGCCGTTTTGCCACAAGGCATCGGCGCTGATCAAAATACCCAGCCGCTCACACCACAGCATGACCATGTCGTTGTCATGCCCGCCAGCAGGCAAGACCGTCCACGTTTCTTGCCCCAAGTCCAATTTGTCCTGCGGCTGGATGACCCGGTCAAAGCTGAAAGGGGGGCAGGCTTGCCCGGTGGCGGCATAGGTCAGCCGGGATTCATCCCACTGCGCCACAGCATCGGCTTGGCCATGCGGAATCCAGGTCTGCACGTCATTGGTCGCATACCTCGCTTGCAAGGCGGCATTGCCGCCCACATGGTCGGAGTGCAAGTGCGTGTTGACGATGCGACGCAAAGGTCGCCCCTGCAAGGCTTGATCGATCAAGCGGAGGGTGTCTGCTGCATGCGTGGCATAGCCGGTGTCCACCACGGTGGCACCGTCATCATCGAAAAAGACGATGTTGTTGGAGGAGAGCCAGCCCCGCTCCAACACATGCAGCGATTCGGGTAATGCGTTCACCGCCTCATCTTACGATGGAGACGGCCCCAACCCAGACCCGGCTGGCATCAAAGGCGGATGCCCTTGACGATGCGCGCACGCTGGTGCGCAATCGCTTTCACGCGCGAGGCCCGCTGGTGGGCGGCGTGCATCAGGGGCATGGGGTGCTCGTGCAATTGTTGAACACGCTCCCACAGTGTGATCGCACGGCTCACCCATTCTTGGTAGGAAGGGTCCTCGGGCGAATAGAACGGCACACCGCGAGCGGCGAGCTCTTCTAGTTCCTTGGTGGCTTTGCACTCGGGGCCATGCTCTGCCTCGCGCTCCAACAAGTGCAAGGCGTGGATGCGTTTTTTGGCGTCTGGCGCCATCAGTTCAACACGCAGTTCTTGGGCGGTGGCACGGTGCGGCATGAGTTTTCTCCGATGACTGACAGGACTCGCTCCTCGTTCATCGGCCTATGCGTCTGAATCTTGAGGCGATTCCGTAAACCAAAGTGTGGCCACTGTGCCCTTTTGCCATTCGCTCGAATAAGTGAGTTGTGCACCCATCAGTTCTGCCAATTCCTTCACGATACTCACACCCAGGCCGGTGCCAGGAATGTGGCCGGACTTGTCAGCCCGAAAGAATCGCTCCCCCATGTGACTCAATTGCTCGGGGGTCAAGCCCATACCGCGATCCTTCACTGCGACGCCAAAACGCGGATGCCCAGCCACGCTTTCCCGCACGAAGGACACGGTGACATCACCGCCATTTGGCGAGTATTTGTATGCATTTGACAGCAAGTTCACCAACATTTGCCGCAACTTGCTGCGATCCACCTTCACGAAATGGATCCAATCACAAGGCTCGATCACAGGTGGCTGGCGCCCGGCCGGTGCCGCGAATTCCGCGGTCAAATGTGTCACCAACTCTGCCAAATTGGCACGTTGCAGCACCAAATCCGAACCCTTCTTGGCTTCGATGCGGGCCAGATCCAGCAATTCGTTGAGGATGCCGACCATGATCTTGGCCTGTCGGTGCACTCGCCCCATCATGTCCTTGTGTGCCTCCGGCGACATGGGGCGCGTCATCAACAACTCGGTGAACCCATAGATGCTGGTCATGGGCGTACGCAATTCGTGCGCAGCCAAGGACAAGAAATCCGACTTCATCTGGTCGAGGCGCTCTCTCTGGGTCACATCGCACACATAAATCACCCCCGACACCACGGATGACTCACTGCGCAAGCCCGTGAACGTCAAGACACGTTTGACTTCGCCCTGCGTCAACACCAAGCGTGGGGCCAAATGCTGTGCGGTTTGCGCAGCGAAGCAAGCCTGCAAGCCAGGAAACGTGGTGCCTGGTTCGGCCGACGCCAGCAAACATGTCTCCAATTGACTCAACGATGCGCCTTCAACCTGCTCGCGCGCCAAGCCCGTCAGGCGCATGAACGCATCGTTGGCAAACTCCACGCGACCCAACAAATCCAAGGTCAACAAGCCATCCGGGCTGAGCGCAAAAATCGCGCCCAAGCGTTCGTTTTGCCGCTGCATGGCCAACATCTGCTGGTGCAGTCGCATGGAGGCTTCGTTCAAGGCACCGCCCAAGGCCTCGACCTCGACGGCGCTGTCATCGACCGACATCTGCTGCCCCTGCACCTCCTTCAAGCCCACCGCAAAACGGGTGGCCTGCCGAACCGCCGCCAAGGGGGCTTTCAAAAAAGCAATGAGCAACCAGGCACACAGCACCACGAACACCAGAGACACCACCACGGTGCTGGTCCACACTTGCCATTGCAGTTGCTGATACGAACGCGTGCTGTAATCGACCCGCACCCAACCAACAGGATTCCCTGCCTCAATGGCCTGCCAGGCGATCAAATGGGCGCGGTCTGCTTCTTCTTGCAACAGAACACGCTGCTGCGCCAGCGCAGAGGGCACCGCCTGAATTTGCCCCAGAGATGCCACCACCACATAGACTCGGCCATCGTCGTCGCGGCGCACGTGCGAGAGCACCGAGCCTGACGCAGACAAAATCCGGATGTCTTCCACGTCTTCAAAATCGGCCGAGCGTTTGGCCAACTCTTCCAAGACGTCCAAGCTTTCGGTCAAGATTGGGTTGACCGAAGAAATCGCCAAGTTACGCGCCAGGGTCGACACTTGGGTTTGAGCACCGCGCTTGAGCGCGTGTCCCTGGGCACGCGCTGTGTAGGCGCCCAAAACTACGGTAGCCAGCAACACCAGCACCGACACCACCACAATGATCTGGTGGTGCAGGGGCCACTGGCGGCGCTTACTCCACATACTTGTCCAGCTTCAGCTTTTCAAGCGGTCGGTAGTCGCGTGCATAGTCCGCCCGTACAGGTTGCGGCATCAAAATGGCCTTCAGCAACTCCTGCCCTTGGGGTTCGGCAGCCATTTTCAGGATCGCATTGGCAATCGCTTGCGCCTGTTGAGCAGGCACGCGTGGATGCGCACTCAAGGGGTGCGGGGCCGCACCAGGCGTTTCCCACAACACCCGCAGCGCCGCACGTACTTCTTCTGGCTCTTTCTCGAGCGTGGCTCGCACCCCACCGGCCGCGGCCGATTTGCCCACGATCACCTGTCGGTAAGCATTCGTATGGGTCTTGGCATAAAACGGCTGTGTTTGCACCTTGTCGACCTCCGCCAGATGCGAACGCACCAACAAAGAGGCCCCGAACGCATTGGGTGCTGGGTATGCAATCTCTTTGCCTGCCAACTGGGCCATGGACTGAATCGGGTCGTCTTTTCGCACCACCACAATGCCGGTCAACAACTGGGCGTCTCGAACCAAGGGCACATATCCCTGAGCCCGATGCGCCATCACTTGGTGGTACGGATTCAGATAGACCAGATCGGCTTGACCCGCCTGAAACTCGTCTTCAAACGTCGGGATGTCTTTGGTGATCCGCAGCACCACGTTCAAACCGGTCACCTGTTTGATGCGTTCGATCACGGGCGTCCAGTTGCGGTGCACGTCGGCCGCCTGGAACTGCGGCACGACCGCCAGCGTCAAGGCCTTGGCATCGGTTTGCGCGTAAGCCATCCACGGCGCCAAAGCAACCGCCCCGACCCAAGCGCGCAAGAACAAGCGCCGCACCCAACGTGTGGAAACCTGATGTGACACGGCCTTCTCCTGTGATGTGAGAACCTCTCTGGAGAATTGTCGGCATCTGATGCGCTGGGCTCAATGCGCACTGACACTGACTGAGGCGAGACTGCGACAAGTCGCACGAACTCGCCCAACCCTCAGCCGTCTCAGGGGGCTCAAGCCCGGATCAAGTGATCAAAGGCGCTCAAGGCTGCGGTGGCGCCAGCGCCTGCCGCAATGATGATCTGCTTGTACGGCACCGTGGTGCAGTCACCGGCAGCGAACACACCGGGTACGTTCGTGTGGCCCTTGGCATCGATGATGATTTCGCCAAACTTGCTCAACTCCAGGGTGCCCTTGAGCCACTCGGTGTTGGGCACCAAGCCAATCTGCACAAACACGCCTTCCAGCGGCACCAGATGCTCTTCGCCAGTGGCGCGGTCTTTGTACTTCAGGCCGTTGACCTTGCCTTCGGCACCCGTGATTTCGGTGGTCTGCGCATTCGTGTGGATGGTGACGTTGGGCAAGCTCTTGAGCTTGTTGACCAACACCGCGTCCGCCTTCAATTGATCGGCAAACTCAATCAAGGTGACGTGTTGAACAATACCGGCCAGGTCAATCGCCGCTTCCACACCCGAGTTACCACCACCGATCACAGCGGTGCGCTTGCCCTTGAACAGCGGACCATCGCAGTGCGGGCAGTAGGCCACGCCCTTGTTCTTGTACTCGGCTTCGCCGGGCACATTCACATTGCGCCAGCGCGCGCCGGTCGACAAGATCACGGTCTTGGCCTTGAGCGTGCCGCCATTGCTCATCTTCACCTGGATCAGGCCACCGGGCTCTGAGGCAGGAATCAGCTGCTCGGCACGCTGCAGATTCATGATGTCTACGTCATACGCCTTGGCGTGGGCCTCCAGAGCCATCGACAGCTTGGGCCCGTCGGTCTCCAGAATGGAGATGTAGTTCTCAATGGCCAAGGTGTCATTGACCTGGCCACCGAAGCGTTCAGCGGCAATGCCGGTGCGGATGCCTTTGCGAGCGGCATACACACTGGCGGCCGCGCCAGCGGGCCCACCGCCGACGATCAGCACGTCATACGGTGCCTTGGCGTCGATCTTGGCCGCTTCTTTGGAAGCCGAGTTGGTGTCGAGCTTGGCCACGATCTCGTCCACCGACATCTTGCCGGAGGCAAACACCTGACCATTCAAGAAGACCATGGGCACGGCCATGATCTCGCGCTTCTCCACCTCTTCCTGGAAGGCGCCGCCTTCAATGACGGTGGTCTTGACCTTGGGGTTGAGGATGGCCATGAGCGACAGCGCCTGCACCACGTCAGGGCAGTTGTGGCAGCTCAAGGACATGTAGACCTCGAAGTTGAAGTCGCCATCCAAGGCACGGATGTTGTCCAGCGTGTCCGCTTCTTCCTTGGGCGGATGGCCGCCGGTCCACAGCAGCGCCAACACCAAGGAGGTGAACTCATGCCCCAGGGGCAAGCCGGCAAAGCGCAGCGAGGTATCGGTGCCGGCGCGTTGCAGGGTGAAAGAAGGCTTGCGGGCGTCTTGGCCGTCGGTCTTCAGGGTGATCTTGTCGGCGCGCAAACCCTGAATGGTTTGCAGCAGCTCGAGCATGTCGCGGGAGTTCTCGGAGTCGCTCAGCGAGGCCACGATCTCGAAAGGATGTTGCACGCGCTCCAGATAGGCGCCGAGTTGTGCTTTGAGGTTGTCGTCCAACATGATGGTCATCCTTTTGTGCGAGAGAGTAGTTTTAAGCGTCTTCGGGAACCGGCCACCTCCAGTGATCAATTGGCAGAGGCGGCCAGGATCAGCCACCGGCCCGCTTTGTGAGCAGGCGCGGCAGCGGTTTTGAACTCAGTGAAGAGGGGCAACCTCATCACAATTCAAAGAGCGAGGGCGAACCCAGGCTTAGATTTTTCCGACCAGGTCCAGAGAAGGAGCCAGAGTCTTGGCGCCTTCCTTCCACTTGGCTGGGCACACTTGACCGGGGTTAGCGGCGGTGTACTGAGCAGCCTTCAGCTTGCGCAGGGTTTCGGACACGTCGCGGGCGATCTCGTTGCTGTGGATTTCAGCGGTCTTGATGATGCCTTCGGGGTTGATGATGAAGGTGCCACGCAGCGACAGGCCTTCTTCTTCAATGTGCACGTCGAAAGCGCGGGTCAGCTTGTGGGTGGGGTCGCCAACCAGGGGGAACTGAGCCTTGCCCACGGCTGGGGAGGTTTCGTGCCACACCTTGTGCGAGAAGTGGGTGTCGGTGGTCACGATGTAGACCTCAGCACCGGCCTTCTTGAACTCTTCGTAGCTGTTGGCAGCGTCTTCGATTTCGGTCGGGCAGTTGAAGGTGAAAGCGGCAGGCATGAAGATCAGCACAGACCACTTGCCCTTCAGGGTTTCGTCAGAAACGGTGATGAACTCGCCTTTGCCGCCACGGTTGACGAAGGCTTCGGTCTTGAACGGCTGGATCTGGGTGTTGATCAGAGACATGTGTGCTCCTGTTGGTTGAAGGGTTGCGTTGAATACAGGATGAATATTAGGGCAGTGCGATCATTGCTTGGATTGATTGATCCAATACCCCTCATTGACTACGCCTAATTGGGTCTCTGGCACAACAACTTAGGCGCGGGCGGGTGACATCTGTCACACCCTGGTCATGGATGGCCGTGTCAGGCGAATTCCTACAAACCGTGTAGCCGAGCGCCGACCGTGCTTACAGACGGGCTCCTATCAAGGAAATTGGCATGTTTTTGCACAATGAATCCATCGACAACGCGAAACCCGCAAACGAAGGAGAAGCAAGATGAACGCCGATCAAATCCTCGCCGAAATCCGCGAAACCAACCTGTCTTACCTGATGCTGGCTCAGACCCTGATCCGCGAAGACCGTGAGCAGGCCCTGTTCCGTCTGGGTATCTCCGAAGAAGCGGCTGACCGTCTGGCCTCTCTGACACCAGCTCAAGTCTTGAAGATTGCATCGACCAACACCCTGGTGTGCCGCATGCGCGTCGACGACGACATGGTCTGGACCCTGTTGACCAACCACGGCAAGGGCCGCATGACCGACGGCGTGAGCCAACTGCACGCCAACATCCTGATGGCAGGTCGCCATCAAGAAGCTGTCTGAAGCGCCACCTCCAAACGCACCCAACGTTGTCGCAGCGTCTCCTGCAGCAAGGCAGCCCGGTCAAAATCGCCTGCCTTGCCTGCATCGACCAACTGCTGACAGACCTGATGCATCGAACGCGCCGACAAGCTGCCAGCTGACCCGACCAAATGGTGCGCTGCCGCCACCAATCGTGGTCCATCTCGCTGAGCCAGCGCTTGCGCCAGATCTGACATCCTTTTGGGACAATCGGCCAAGAACATCTTGACCAATTCGGCAAACAAGCCACGATCGGCCGCACACCGGTCCAAGGCCTCATTGAAGTCGATGTCCGGCAAGGCTTCATCTGCAGGCGCCGAAAACAGAGCCATCACCCGCTCGATCTCCGCAACCATCTGATCGATCATGATGGGCTTGCTCACATAGCCATCCATGCCCGCTTCCAGGCAACGCTCTTTGTCGCCTGACATGGCATTGGCTGTCATGGCCACAATCGGCACATAGCGATGGGTGCCACGCTCGCGTTGACGAATCTCGCGCGTGGCGTCAAGCCCGTTCATGACCGGCATCTGCATGTCCATCAGCACCAGATCAAACCGGGCCGCATCGGCCATGGCCATCTCGACCGCCTGCCCGCCATCTCCGGCCACCGTGACGGTGTGCCCCAGATGATTCAGGATGCTGATTGCCAAACGCTGGTTCACCTGATTGTCTTCGGCCAACAAGACATGCAAAGCTCGCGCAGGTGCGCCAGGCAATGCGCCCGGTTCGGTATCCGCTTCGAGGCTTGCCTCCTCCACCGCCTCTACCGCAAACGTGACATGGAAGGTGCTGCCATGGCCTTCTTCACTGTCGACCCAGATGCGTCCGCCCATCAACTGGGCCAGCCCCGCACAAATGGTCAAGCCGAGGCCCGTCCCACCAAAACGCCGCGTGGTGCTGGAATCCGCTTGCGTGAACGATTCAAAAATGTGTCGTCGCTGTTCGGCCGGCACACCAATGCCCGTGTCGTGGACCGAGAGTTGCAAACGCCCCGCATCCGCTTCCTCCGCCGCCCATCCCAGCCGAACTTCAATGCCGCCTCGCTCCGTGAACTTGACGGCATTGCCCACCAGGTTCAAGACGATCTGTCGCAGCCGAACCGGGTCGGTCAAAACCGTGGCCGGCACATCAGGCGCCACCTCCACCCGCAAGGCCAAACCCTTGTCATGCACCTGCCAGGCCAAGGCCTGCACCGCTGACTGGATGACCTGGCGAAGTGACACCGCCACGTTTTCAATGGTCAGCTTGCCGGCCTCCATCTTGGACACATCCAAAATGTCATTGATGACCACCAACAAGGCATCTGCCGACGACTTCACCATTTGCAGGTAATCGCGCTGCTGGGCATTCAAATCAGTGGCCAGAGTCAAGTCCGTCATGCCGATGATGCCGTTCATCGGCGTCCGGATCTCGTGACTCATGTTGGCGAGGAAAGCCGTCTTGGTGCGGCTCGCGCGCTCAGCGGCTTCCTTGGCCTCCATCATTTGCTGATACAGGCGTTGCGATTCCGTGTTGTCGAGAATCAAGCCATCAAAGTACTGCAAGCGTCCCTGCGCATCGTAAATGCCTTGCCCTTTGCCATAGGCCCAGATGATGCGACCGTCGGTGTGCTGGATGCGATAGTGCAGTTCATAAGAGCGACGCTCTCTGACCGCCTTGCGAATGGCGCGATCAATCCCAGGCAAGTCTTCAGGCAAGACCACATCCGCGATATGACAACGACCGGCCATGAAATCGCGTGCAGACCGTCCCGACAACTCTTCAATGCCATCGGTCAAGAACAACATGGTGTTGTGTTCGTCTGGCAAGCAGCGATAGACGCACCCCGGCAAGTTGGCGATCAAGCTCTTGAACTTGGTCTCACTTTCCGACAAGGCCTGCTGGGCTTGTGCCCGCAAGCGGTCATGCGCCGCGATCAGTTCTTGTGAGGACAACTCCAGGCTACGCGCCCGCAACATCAGATCACGGTCGTACTGCTGATAACTGTTGGCCACCGCCGCCAAAAAGGCCGGCAATTGATCTGCCAGACGCCCCAACTCCGGAAACTGTTGACCCGCTTCAAGCAGCATGGCTTGCAACTGCAACAGATCAGACTGGCCAGCAATGCCCAGTCCGCGTTTGATTTGTCTCGCCAGAGATTTGCTTTGAAAGATGTCTGACATGAATCAGAGCACCTCGTACAAATAGGTGATGGTCATCGTCTGGTTGTGGAGCTTGCAGTCCAGGCCTTTGATCAAGGGGCTGATCTCGCCGTTGGAGTAGAAGCCGCACACGGTGGCGTGCTGCGCAAACACATCGGCCACGGCCTCGATTTCTTCGTCGACGTGCGCGCCCATCACCAGCTTGCGCCCCACACAACTCACCAGCAAAGCCAAGCTTGGCACAGAGGGCAAGCCCTCTTCTTTGGCCAACTCGGCTGCGGTTTGTGCGCCGTTGATCAAGGAGTCGGTGGTGGCGTGCATCAATCGCAGATATCCGTTGGGCACGATGTCACCGGCCAGAATCAAACTGCCTTTGTCTTCGTCGATGCCCAGAATGGTCCGGATGAGGCCCATGGAATGCAGGTCTTCACCCAGCATTTCAAAGGGGAAAAGCAGGCCTGACGCAGGCAAATCTTTGGCGTAGGCACCGAGATACCGTTTGTAGATGTCGAGGGCGGGTTCGTCATCGAGTTCGTACAAGACATTGCCTTCGCAACGCGTCACACGGCGCATCACACCAAACGGTTGCCATCCATGGCAAGTGCCATGACGCAACTCCACGTGCGGACCATACAAACCCAGAGCCACCAATTGTTTGTCTGAAATCGACTCGGGCGAGACGGTCCAGGTTTGTTGAAACTGCCCCCCATCGCCAGCCAGTCCGCCCGACAGCGGAACGTCATCGCCGAGGACAGCACGCATGCCTTCGATCAAGGCACTGCCATTGATGTGAACCCCCTGACCCAGAATCAGCACATTGCGCAGCCCCTCTTTGGGCAGGGATTGGGCCAAGCGTTCGCCAGCGGCGTGCGAATCGGCCATGTCATCGATGTGCGTGGTCACCCACTTGAAATCAGGATGATCAAGATGCACCGCCGTGACGACCAGGGCACCACTTTCCACGCCGTCTTGGGTGATTTCGCCTGCTGTGGAGCAACCGATCAAGGCCACGCCCGGCAATGCGGCCTGCAAGGCGGGCAAACAGGTGGGGTCGGATAACCACTTTACGTCGGCAAACACCCAGGCCAACTGGGGTTCAATGGCGCGCAGGGCCTGGGCATCCTGCGGTGTGGGCAAGGCATGCCAGCATGCTTGGGCCAGTTTCATGTCGAGGCGCTCGTATGGAGGTCTTCGTCCTGGAAGCGGGCCTTGATGGCCAACACTTCTTCGAGGTGATTCAGAAACACGGTCACGCATTGCGGATCGAAATGCGAACCACTGTTTTCTTTCAAGAAGTCAACGGCTTTGTCGACCTCCCAGGCCTTTTTGTAGGGGCGCTCGGAGGTGAGGGCGTCAAACACATCGGCCACCGCCACAATGCGCCCCACCAAGGGAATGTCTTCGCCTTTGAGTTGCTGGGGATAGCCGCTGCCGTCAAATTTTTCGTGGTGCGTCTTGGCAATCACTGCCGCCATCTGCAAGAAGGGTGAGGCACTGCCATTGAGAATCTCAAAGCCGATCGCCGCATGCTCACGCATGATGGTCATCTCGTCCGGATCCAGTCGACCCGGCTTGAGCAAGATGTGATCAGGGGTGCCCACCTTGCCAATGTCGTGCATGGGTGCCGCATCCAAGATCAAGGCTTGATCCGCCTGCGACCAACCCAATTCACGGGCAATCAACTGCGAATAATGCGCCATGCGCAGCAAGTGCGCACCTGTTTCCGGATCTCGGTATTCCGCCGCACGCGCCAAGCGCAAAACGGTTTCACGCTCCCGCGCGACGATGGCCTCGGTCGCCTTGGCCACTTCTTGGGCCAACCATGCGGCGCGATCGGCCAACTCTTTCTGGCTGCGACGCAGGGCCAACATGTTGCGGGTTCGCGCCATGAATTCGGCACGGTCCACCGGCTTGGTCAACAGATCGTTGGCACCTTTTTCCAGCGCCATGAATTTGACGTCGGTGTCATTGCTGGCCGTGATCATCAAAATCGGCGTGAGCTCACGCCCTGGCGTGGCACGAAACGCCTCAATGAAGGCCATCCCGTCCATGTCGGGCATCATGTAATCCACGATCAGCAGATCTGGGTCGTTTGCTTGGCACCAGGCCAAGCCTTTGGGCGACTCCAGAAACTCCACCGTTTCCACATCGGGCAACTGCCGGGCGAGCACCTTGAGCAAGGTGACGTTCACCGGGTTGTCGTCCACGATGGCGATCTGCATGGAATCTCCGCTTTGGTTTGTATGGATTTCGGATTTTCGACCAAGCGCGGGCCGACTTGATACCGAATTACCCGGCTATTGATTGGCAGGCTTTTGCCCCGCAGTTCGGCGCTTTTGTCAGACAAATTCCTACAAAACGTGTAGCCGTTGGCCGACCGCTCTTACAGACGACGTCCTATCAAGGAAATTAGCCAACTTTTGCACAATGAATCCATCGACAACGCAAACGCGAACACGCACTGAACCGAGGAGATGACCATGCGCACCAAGAGCCAGCTGACCGAAGCCAAGCAAATCGAAACCGCTGTCACCCTGATCAACCTGGGTGCCCGTCTGCAGGTTCTGGAGTCTGAAACCGATCTGTCCTACGAACGCCTGCTGCGCTTGTACAAGGAAGTGGCCGGCAAGTCGCCCTCCAAGGGTCAGCTGCCCTTCTCGACCGATTGGTTCATGACCTGGCAGCCCAATATCCACGCCTCGCTGTTCCTGAACATCCACGAGTACCTGAACAAGGCCGTTGAAATGGATGACATCGACACCGTCATCAAGGCCTACAAGCTGTACCTCGAACAGACCGAAAACCAAGGCCTCGAACCCATGCTGTCTGTGACCCGCGCCTGGCGCCTGGTCAAGTTCATCGACAACGGCATGCTGACCATGACCAAATGCTCCAAGTGCGGTGGCCACTTCGTCACCCACCCCCACGAAATTGCTCGCCACTTTGTCTGCGGTCTGTGCAATCCCCCTGCACGCGCTGGCAAGGGCAAGTCGGCCGGTGCCATTCAAATGCACTGATCCGACCCCGCTCCGCTGTTTTCTCTCGCTCCAGACATTGCTGTGTCTTTAGCCGGCCCTCGAGGCCGGTCTTTTTTTGTCCGATCGAATCAGATCGGCAAGGGCGGCCCTTCGTGCCCTACCAAGGCCACCGCGCCACAACCGCGGGTCTCATACAAATCCACCCGATCCACCTGCGGCAACACCACGCGCGCCTTGTGCACGATCCAATGCGCCACCGATGCCGCATCGCAGTCGGCCAAATCGGCGATCTCGTGCAGGGGGTGGTGGTCCAGCATCTTGAAAATCGGGTTGAACAGGTCTTTGACGTCGCCAAAGTCCACCGTCCAACCCATCACTTCGTCCAGCGGGGCTGACAGGTGCAGGCGCAAGGTGTAGGTGTGGCCGTGGATCTGGCCAAACAGGTCCCCGGCGGGCGCATTTTTCAGGAACAAGGCGCTATCTAGCGTCATCTCCTTCCAAATGCGGTAAGTTTGGCCATTGAAGTTGGCGCCACACGATCCGGTTTCGTAGACGGTCACCCACGACAACTCGGGCAGGATGGGCTTGAGTCGCTCCCACAGCCAGCCGGCCATCACCTCACTGGTGGGGTTGTGCAAGCCCTCGATGTCATTCAGATAGCGGTGGTGCAGTTGGTAGTGAAAGGGCGCCCACACCTCGTCCAGATGGTCGTAGTCGATGCTGATGTCACGCCCGCCTGCGTCCTGGTTGGCATGCAAGATCACCTCAAAGCCGTGGCCATGCAAACGGCCGCACTTGTGTCCCAGCGGCACATGGGGCAGTTTGTGTGCCGACTCAAACCGGTAGCGCCGCCACACATGGGCGTGGTCATGTCGATCAAGATCCACACCCTGATCGGCCGTGCTTTGAATACCGACCTGCTCGAGCCCCGGCACATCCAGCTGATCGCGCAACCAACGCGCCAGGTTTTCGTCGGTCGGTGGGGTCAAGACCTCGTTCAACAAGCGGTAGTCCAGCTGCCGCGTGCAAGCCTCCAGGCGCTCGCTCAAGGTGGCCACCTCGGCGCCGCCATAGGGCGCCCATGCTGCCGGCAAGTGAGCACGTACTTTCGCTCTGAAGCTGTGGCCATGCAACTGGCGGCCCTTATGACCTTCAGGCAAGACATCAACCTGACGGGCCGACTCAAAGCCAGCGGAAGCGGTGTGGAGGGTGGTGAGCGTCATGCCCTGAATTGGACCACCAAACCCTCGGTTTGTGCCGCCCGCCTCACACCGGCAAGGCGCGCGCCAGGATGCGGTCCACATCCATGCCACGTGTGTCGATGGTGCCGACCACCCGGCCCCATTGGGGGTCGAGTCGGGTCTGCACAAAAGCATCGGCCACAAAGCTGGGGGCGTGCTGGCGCAGCAAGCAGGCTTGGGCCACCACGGCCAAACGCTCGGTGAAACGGCGACCCAGGCCCTCCAACACCTCGGGCGGCTCGGCCAGCATGGCTTGCAGGCCACGGATCTCGGCGCGGATGCGAGCATCGTCGCCCGCGCCGCGGGTCAACTCTTCCAGCAACAACATGGCCGAGGCAGGATCGCGGCCAATGGCGCGCATCACATCCAGGCACATCACATTACCTGAGCCTTCCCAGATCGAATTGACAGGCGCTTCGCGGAACAAGCGACCCATGATGCCGTCGTCCACGTAGCCGTTGCCACCAAAGATTTCCATGGTCTCGCCGGTGAGTTCCACCGCACGTTTGCACACCCAGAACTTGGCCGCTGGCGTCATCACACGCTTCCAGGCCCGCTCAGCCGGGTCATCCCCACGTTCGTAGGCCTGCGCCAGTCGCATCATCAAAGCCACATTGGCTTCGTTTTCCAGCGCCAGATCGGTGAGCACGGCGCGCATCAAAGGTTGCTCGACCAGGCGGCGTCCGAAGGCACGGCGTTGGCGGGTATAAGCCAAACCCTGCACCAAGCCTTGGCGCAAGATGCCCGCACTGCCGACCACGCAGTTCAAGCGGGTGTAGGTCGCCATCTCGATGATGGTGGGAATGCCTCGCCCCTCTTCGCCCATCATGATGCCGTAGGCATCGTGAAACTCGACCTCGCTGCTGGAATTGCTGCGGTTACCCACCTTGCCTTTGAGTCGCTGCACTTGCACGGGGTTCTTGCTGCCATCGGGGCGCCAGCGCGGCACGAAGAAACAGGTGGGGGCACCGTCGGCCGTTTTAGCCACCACCAGGTGCGCATCACACATGGGCGCCGAGAAGAACCACTTGTGACCGCGCAAGGTGTACTCACCACCGCGTCCACCGGCCCCCACGGGCGTGGCCAAGGTGGTGTTGGCGCGCACATCCGAGCCGCCTTGTTTTTCGGTCATGCCCATGCCGATCCAGATGGATTTCTTCTGGGCCAAGGGCACATCACGTTCGTCGTACTCACGGCTGAATAGCTGATCTTTCGTCGCGGCCCACAGCGCGGGTTCGCGTTCGATCACAGGAATCGCCGCTTGCGTCATCGTGGCGGGGCAAAGGGTGCCGTCTTCGACTTGACCATGCAGATAGAACCCTGCCGCCCAAGCGGACCAACGCCCCGGACGCGTATCGCTGAAAGGCAGATCAATCAGGCCCTGCTCTCGGTAAAGCGCCATCAGCTTGTGCCAACTGGGGTGAAACTCCACCAGGTCGATGCGGCGGCCGCGCGCGTCGAAGGGCTTGAATTCGGGCGTGTAGCGGTTGGCCTGGTCGCCACAGGCATAGGTCTGGGCTTGCCCCAAGACGGCACCGTATTGATCGAGTTGCGCCATGAAGGGCTCGGCGCCCGCGCGCACCAAAGCCTCTTTCAAGGGGGTGTCGGTGGCCAGCAGGTTGTAGTCTTTCAGTTCGTCAAACTGGTTGCTGATCTCGTGTGTCTGCCAAGTCATGCGCGGTCTCCGGTCGGTGTCGCGAAGCACCTTGTGGTTAACATGTGCCTCGTCTTCTTTGTGTGCCACACAGTCTAGAAAAAATGCCGCCAACAGGTGTTCGGGTTTCAGCGCAAACGCGGCGCAAGCCGCGCCAATCCAGGGCCAAGGCCAGTTCCGAGGCCTTGCAGGAGGCCTTTGTTCGGGTTTTGATCGACAAGGGCTACGCAGGCGTGACCGTGCGCGAGGTGGCTGCTGTGGCCGGTGTCGGCATCGGCACCTTTTACGAATACGTGGCCAACAAGGAGGCGCTGGCGGCCCTGACCATCCATTTGCGCGTCAAAGCCTTGGCCCAAGCCCTGCAGAGTTGCGCGCAGGCCCAGGCTGGCCACACACCGTGGTCGATGGTGCAAGCCATGATGCATGAACTGATCGAACGGGTTCAGGCCGATGCCACCAGTTGGGCGGCCCTGTTCATGCTCGAGCGTCAGATTTCAGACCCCGAGGTCTACCGCAAACACTACGAGCAATTTGTGAACCTGTGGTTGCAAGGTTTGCAAGCCGCCACACCGGCCATCCCGGCCGATCAACAGGCCACGGTGGCCCGCATGGTTCACAGCTTGGTCTACGGTTGGGTCACCCAATGTTTGCTGACCCAAGGGCCGCAACTCGATTGGGCCCAGGTGCGTGACACTTGCACCCAGGCCGTTCGGGCCTACATGGCCAGCCTTACTTAGGCTGCTGCTCTTTGCCAAACAAGCTGGAGCGAGGTCCGTACAACAAACCGTTGTGACGACCCGCGACAAGCATGCGCTGCGTGGCCACATTGGCTACCGTGTGGCTTTGATCGTTCAGATTATTGAGCACCTGCTTGACCACGGCCGCAATCAACACCCCAGCCAAGCCGCCTTGGTTGCTGTTGTTGTTTTCACTGCTCGACGCACTCGCTCCACCTTCCCACAGCAAGGTACCGGTGCGCAGGTCCACCAACTTGCCACTCACGGACACCACCGCCGCACTGTCAAAGATGGTGTAAGTGACGCCATAGCGGTGCACCGTCATGTATAGGGCGGCATCGGCACCAAAGATGTCGATGAGCTTGTTGGGCGCCACACTGTGCATCTCATCGGGGTTGGCCAAACCATTCTGTTTGAAGGTTTCAGCCACCAAGGCCACCGGCATCACGTAGTAACCGGCCTCGGCCAATGGATGCGTGACGTGTGACAACACGCTGTAGCTGGCGCCCACATCGGGCGACTGGTTCACCGGCGGCAGCACCAGAATGGATTTGGGGTGGTGTGCGCGAAAGGCCGTGTAGTCGTACTGTCGAGGCGCAGCACACCCGGCCAAGACCATGGCCGCCACCGCCACACTCACACCCATCAGGGCTCGTTTACAAGTCGTCCAATTCATGGCGCACGCACTCACTTGGCTGGGGGCTTGGCCTTGCGGGCCAGAAAATCAATGTACTTAGCAGACTCGGGGAACAAAGCTTTCTCAGCCTGAAAGGCCGTCATGGCTTTGTCGTCCCGGCCAACCAAGGTATAGAGCATGCCGAGATGCGCATGGAATCCCGGGGCTGGCGTGAGGTGCGCCGCACGCATTTCTTCAAGGTCTTGCTCCAACACCAGGATCTGATCCTCTGGGTTGGTACGCGTGGCTTTGAAGTGCTCATACACCTGCGCTTGATATCGACCCCAGCCATAGAGCGGCGGGGGTTGATGAACGCAAGCCGTGGTCAAACCCACCAGGAGCAGCACGCTGGCCGCCCGGCCCATCCGATGCCAAACCACCATCGTTCAACCCTTACTTGCCTGGCTTCCAGCTGCCATTGTCAATGGCCAGACCGAGTTTGTTGACCGCCTCTGTGATGGCCAGATCCAGCACTTTGCCGTTGAGCGTGGAGTCGTAACTGGCGGTGCCACCAAAGCCCACCACTTCACGGTTCGACAAGCTGTACTCTGCCGCACCCTGGGTGGAATACACCACCTCAGAAGTCTTGATGTCGACAATGTTGAGACTCACCTTGGCGTAGGCGACTTGGGTCTTGCCGCGCCCCAGGATGCCGAACAACTGGTGGTCACCCACCTCTTTGCGACCAAACTCGGTCACGTCGCCGGTCACCACAAAGTCAGCGCCCTTGATGGACTGGGCGGCGCCTTTGAACCCGGCCTCTTGCTTCATTTCGGCCAGATTGTCTCGGTCCAGCACATTGAAGCGGTTGGTTTGCTGCAACTGCGCGATCAAGATGGTTTTGGCCTGGCTACCCAAACGGTCGACGCCATCAGAGAAGATGCCGCGCATGAAGTTGGAGCGGTTGTCGAACTTACCCACGGCGATCAAGGTGCGAGGCCCGTTATAGGGCTTGACCGCCACTTGGGGTTGATGCACTTCCACCGTGCGCGAACTTTCAGTGGCACACCCGCCCATGAAGGCCGCCGCTACGGCCAAGGACACCATCCAGGGCCCACGTTTTGTGATCATGCTTGACTCCCGAGAACGCAAATTCAATGACCCCCACTATACGACGGGTACGTGTGATTGGCATGCGCTCGCAGGGTGCAGACGACGCTACCTCAAGGCCATCAAGGCTTGGTTACGCAAGGTGGCCAACAGACGCATGCGTTCCTCGTTCAAGTCGAAGGACAGTGCGTCGCCGCGATCCAGGTAGATGAGCCCCACGGGCTTCTTGCGCAACAGCATGGGCAAGATCACGAAGCTGGTGGTCTTGCCTGCGCAAGCAAAGGCTTCGGGCAACAGGCGCTGGATCTCTGGCCGACTGGCATCGCCAATCCAGGTGTCAGCGCCCCGGGCCAGCAGCTTGGCAAACAAGTCCTGCCCTTGAATGGGATCAATCGTCCAAGGCTGGGACCCCGCACGGTCTTCGGCCAAAGGGGTGCCCACCGTGTGCACCACCGACAACACCGAGCTGGCACCACGCGCCATGAACAGCACGCCGCGCCGGGCGCCCAGCCCCGAAGAAGCAGCATCCACCGTCCATTGCGGCACATGGCGGCAGTCCTCTTCAGTGGCCAGACATGTGCTGATCAAATGCGTCTGAGCGGCCATGTGCGCCAGGCCTGAGCCGGCGGAGGCTTCACCCGACTGGGTACGAACCGGCTCCGGCAAGCCATCCACCACATCAGACCGATGCCAGTCTTTCAACTGATCCAAGGGCAGCCCCACCAATTCGGCCAAGGACTCCAGATCTCGCCGCACTTGCGCCAAAGCGCGCATCATCTCGCGCGCCCTCAAGCCAGTGGGGCGGCCGGCATAACTCTCCACGGCATCGCATTGCTGGGGCCAGTCATCGGGTCGGGCATACAGCATCAGATCGGCCAGGTCATTGGCCAAGCGGCCGATCAAACGCATGCGCTCAACCCGCCCCTCCACCAACAGATGCGGCCACGGTTGAAACTTCATGGTGGCCCGCATCGATTCGGGCCAGCCCCACACCCTGGCCACTTCTCGGCCAATGTCACTGAAGGACACCCCGAGTTTGGCCAGCGAGGTCTTTTCTTCCAACTCACACAAGGGTGAACCTGCACGTGGCACCGCATCGCGAACGGCCAAAGCCTCATCCGGCAAATGGGCTGCCATCAGCATGCGGCCCAAGCTTTGAAACAAGGCCACCACATACAGCTCTTCCGGATGAGCATCATCCCAAGCCAACTCGTTGGCCAGTCGGGCCGCCAAGAGCGATCGCAGGAAGTCTTCACGCAACAAACGGCTGCGTCGGTCTTTGGCCACCCGATCCAACAGCTTCAAGGTCACCGCCAAGTTGCGCACGGCGTTGAAGCCCATCACCGCCACAGCCCGCTGCACGCTGCTGATTTGACCCGCCCCCAAGCCTCGGTAGTGCGCCGCATTGATCACGCGAATCAAGCGTGTGGTCAAAGCGGGGTCATCCACGATGGCTTCGACCAATGCCTGTAAGCGCGCCGTCTCATTGCCCGCTAGGCTTTGCACACGCCGAATAGAAGTCTGTAAGGCTGCGAAATCGGGTTGGCGAGACAAGCGCGCCATCAACTCACCCAGGGGCTCGGACTCTCTCAACTCTTCGTGCACCAACACTTCCATGGTCACCACTCCCGCCTGTCACAGGCCGTTGATCCGTGGCGACAAAGTTAGCGCAAGCCACTTTCAAAAATGGAACGCGACGCGATGCGGTGGGCAATCCCGGGAAGAACGCACAGCAATCACGATCATTTTTTTCAATCTTTTCGTATTTGTTAAATCTTGTTTTTGGATCACGGAAAACAAGGGCTATTTCCATCATCGCCAAGCTCAGCGCCAAGCCTGCGCCACACGCGCATGGGTGGGGCGTCGGTCCAGATACATCACCAAGACCAGGCAGCCTGCCACCGCCAGCACGGTGCCGATGCCAAACGTCCAGGCATAACCGAGGTGATCACCCAGGACACCCGCCACCACGCCTGCGATCGCGCCCACCACATTGACGAAGCTGGCCAGCAAGGTGAAGTCGGTGCCCGCATGATCGGGGTCGGACGCATCCATCATCAAGGCAAACAATGACACGGAGGCCAAGGTGCTGAACACGCCTTCCGTGATCGTGGCCGCCCACAACAGCGCCTCCCCCCCTATGCCCATGGCCACCAACACGTACAGGGCAAAGGCTACCGCCTGCGTCAGACCGCTGAACAACAAGGCGTGGCGCCGACTGAATCGCAGCATCATCCAGCCCCCCACCACCGCACCCAGCAAGGCCGTCGAGGAGCCGACCGCACCTTTCATGATCGCAATGGTTTCTTTGCTGACACCCTGGTCAATCATGAAGGGATTGATCAAGGAGCTGACCACCTGGTCACCGAAGCGGTAGGCAAACACCAGTGCCGCAAACGCCAACATGCCGGGCGACAAGGCCCGATGCAGCCAGGCCCACAACAGGGCGGCGCCTTGCGGCACCGAGGCCACCGCAGGGCTGATGGCTCTGCGTGGTATGTCTTTGAAGAACAAGACTGGCACGATGGTCAAGGCCAGCAGGCCCGCCATGCACAAGAACATGGTGGACCAACTCGTCTTGGCAAACAACCACAACAGCCACCCGCCGCCCAGGATCATGCCTAAACGATAGGCCCCCACCTGGATGGCATTGGCCAGACCTCGGTCCTGACCATCCAGCATGCGCACCGCCAAACCATCGGTCACGATGTCTTGCGTGGCAGCCACCAAGTTGAAGGCAAACACCGCCGCCAGCAAACGCCAATCGCCCACATGCAATGACAGGCCCGCCAGCAGCAGCGCCATCAAACAGGCTGACCACTGAAACAACATCAGCCACATCTTGCGTGAGCCGTGGTGATCGATCACAGGCGCCCACAAGAACTTCAAAGCCCAAGGCAGGGCCAAGAACTGCAAGTATCCAATCTGGGTGAGACTCCAACCGGACTCACGCAACAACACTGGCAAAGCCAAGGTGAAGAAGCCAAAGGGCAAGCCCTGTGCTGCATACAAACTGGTCAGCAGTGAAATCTGCTGCGCACGAGGCATGTCCGACTGGCTCATCGTGTGCCTCAGGCCAAACGGCCCGCTCGGAAGTCAGCGATCGCCTGATGGATCTCTTCCGGTCGGTTCATGACAAACGGCCCGTACTGCACGATGGGTTCCTTCAAAGGCTGGCCAGCAATCAACAAAGCCCGCACTGGCTCGGTCGCAGACGCCGGCGCATGCAGCACCACACGATCACAAGCCGGGTCATTGGCCAGGATGGCCATGCGTTGGCTGGGCACGTCTTGCCCTGCCACTTGCAAGGCGCCCCGATACACATACACAAAGGCATTGTGATGCGCCGGCAGGGCTTGCTCAAACGATGTGCCCGCGGGCAAATGCACGTCCAGATACAAGGGCTGGGTGGCATCTCGGGTCACGGCACCCGGCACATCCCCACACTGGCCTGCAATCACGGTCACGGCCACACCTTCCGGCGTGGTGATGTGAGGCAAGTCCTGGGCCTTGAAGTCGCGGCACCAAGGCTCACACATCTTGTCGCGTGCGGGCAAGTTCAGCCACAGCTGAAAGCCCTCCATCACACCTTCTTCCTGCTCGGGCAGTTCAGAGTGAATCACCCCCCGGCCCGCCGTCATCCACTGCACCCCACCGTTTTCCAGCAAGCCTTCGTTGCCGGCACTGTCGCGATGGCGCATGCGTCCGGCAATCATGTAGGTCACCGTTTCAAAGCCGCGATGGGGATGGTCTGGGAACCCGGCAATGTAGTCATCGGCCTGGTCACTGCCAAAGGCATCCAGCATCAAAAAGGGGTCCAGCCGATGCTGCAAATGCTGCGTCAGCACGCGGGTCAGCTTGACGCCTGCCCCGTCCGAGGTGGGGATGCCGGTGATGATCTGTTCAATGCGGCGTTCGCTCATCGGGCAGCTCCGGATGCGGGAAAGCGTTGTTCGTTGATCTCGATCTTTTGCTGCGCGGCTTGGACCACATCCACCCCCAGCTCATTACCCAATTGAACCAGATACAGCAACACGTCGGCCATTTCCATGGCGACCTCCTGCCTTTGCGCCTCAGGCAGTTGGCGACTCTCAGCTTCGGTCATCCATTGGAAATGCTCCAACAGCTCGCCGGCCTCCACCACCAAAGCCGAGGCCAGGTTCTTGGGCGCATGAAAGCGCCCCCAGTCGCGTGCCTGCGCGAACGCCCTCAGGCGCAAAGACATCTGTTGAAGCGAATCAGCCATGACACACCTTGTTCGGACTCAGACACCGAGTCTCACAGAATCGGCTCGCCATCTTACTGAGAGTTGGCGACACACCAAATTGGCGCAAGGTCTTCACCCCCAGCATCGCCATCGCACCACAAAGGTGCAAACACCCGGCAACCAACGGGGTGACACCCGCGCCTGCCAAGGCAAGAAGGCTGGCACACGCATTGCTTGTATGAAGGCATCCTGGCCGTACCGCTGCTGCCGACCCTCTTTCTCTCTCCGCTAACGAAGGTGGAACCCCGGGTGGATGTCTCTCAGACCCCCCACCCCGTCCTGAACCTTGACCGGCCCTTGGCTTGAAAGCCCAGCCCCGGATCTCGAATCAGCCTTTGCGGAGTACTTATGAAAATCGTCGTTGTTGGTCATGGCATGGTTGGCCACAAATTCCTCGAGAGCCTCGCCGAAACCGGCTTGAAGGACGTCGAGGTCACGGTGCTGTGTGAGGAACCACGCCCCGCCTACGATCGCGTGCACCTATCGGAGTACTTCTCGGGCAAAACCGCCGAAGACCTGTCCCTGGTCGAACCTGGCTTCTTTGAGCGCACCGGCTTCCAATTGCGTCTGGCGGCCCGCGCCGCTTCCATTGAGCGCCGCACCAACACCGTCACCACGGCCGATGGCGAAGAAATTCAGTACGACAAGCTGATCCTGGCCACCGGCTCCAACCCCTTCGTGCCCCCCATCCCGGGTCGCGAACGCGAGAAGTGCTTTGTCTACCGCACCATCGCCGACCTGGATGCCATGAAAGCCGCAGGCGCCACCTCCAAGAATGGCGTGGTCGTGGGCGGTGGTCTCTTGGGCCTGGAATGCGCCAAAGCCCTGCGCGACATGGGCCTGGACACCCACGTCATCGAATTCGCGCCTCGCCTGATGGCTGTGCAAGTGGACGACGGCGGTGGCCGCACCCTGCGCAAGAAGATTGAAGAGTTGGGCGTGCACGTGCACACCAGCCACAGCACCGTCAAGATCGTGGATGGCGCCGATCACAAGCACCGCATGGTCTTTGAAGACGGCAGCCACCTCGAAACCGACATGATCGTGTTCTCGGCCGGCATCCGCCCACGCGACGAACTGGCTCGCCAATCGGTGCTGGCCATCGGACCTCGCGGTGGCGTCGTCATCGACGAACACTGCCGCACCAGCGACCACCACATCTACGCCATTGGCGAGTGCGCCTCTTTCAGCGATCAAACCTTTGGTCTGGTGGCCCCCGGTTACGACATGGCTCGCGTGGCGGCCAAGCACATTGCAGGTGACGCCAGCGCGGCCTTCACCGGCGCCGACATGAGTACCAAGCTCAAGCTGATGGGCGTGGACGTGGCCAGCATTGGCGATGCCCATGGCAAGACCCCAGGCAGCCGCAGCTTCCAATATGTGGACGAGCTCAAGCAGATCTACAAGAAGATCGTGATCAGCGAAGACGGCAAGAAGTTGCTGGGCGCCGTGCTGGTGGGCGATGCCGCCGAATACGGCACCTTGCTGCAAATGATGCTCAACGGCATCGACCTGCCCGCCGACCCCGAATTCCTGATCCTGCCTTCCAGCGATGGCAAGGCCAAGCCCGGCTTGGGCCCCGATGCTTTGCCAGACAGCGCTCAAATCTGCTCGTGCAACAGCGTTAGCAAGGGCCAGATCTGTGCGGCCGTCAACGAAGGCGCCACCACCATCGCTCAGCTCAAGTCCTGCACCAAGGCCGGCGCCACCTGTGGCGGCTGCGTTCCCCTGGTCACGCAGGTCATGAAGGCCGAGATGAAGAAGCAGGGCCTGGCGGTCAACAACCACATCTGCGAACACTTCCCTTACTCGCGCCAAGAGCTGTATCACCTCATCCGCGTGGGCAACATCCGCAACTTTGAAGACCTCTTGGCCATGCATGGCAAGGGCCTGGGCTGCGACATCTGTAAGCCCGCTGCCGCCAGCATCTTTGCCTCGGTCTACAACGACTTCGTGCTCAAGAAAGACTTGGCCGGTCTGCAAGACAGCAACGACTACTTCCTGGGCAACATCCAGAAAGACGGCACCTACTCGGTCGTGCCCCGCATGGCCGGTGGAGAGGTCACCCCTGACGGCTTGATCGCCGTGGGTCAGGTCGCCAAGAAATACGGCCTGTACACCAAGATCACGGGCGGTCAGCGTGTGGACTTGTTTGGTGCCCGCGTGGAGCAACTGCCCCTGATCTGGGAAGAGTTGATCGCCGCCGGCTTCGAGTCGGGCCATGCTTACGGCAAGTCGCTGCGCACAGTCAAATCGTGTGTGGGCTCGACCTGGTGCCGCTATGGTGTGGACGACTCGGTGGGTCTGGCCGTTGAGCTGGAAAACCGCTACAAGGGTCTGCGCGCTCCGCACAAGATCAAGTTTGGCGTCTCAGGTTGCACCCGCGAGTGCGCCGAAGCCCAAGGCAAGGACGTCGGCGTGATTGCCACCGAGAAGGGCTGGAACCTTTACGTGTGTGGCAATGGTGGCATGAAGCCTCGCCATGCCGAGCTGATCGCCTCCGACCTGTCCAAGGCCGAGCTGATCAAGCTGATCGACCGCTTCCTGATGTTCTACGTCCGCACGGCCGATCGCCTGCAACGCACCAGCACCTGGCGCGACAACCTCGAAGGCGGCCTGGACTACCTCAAGGACGTGCTGATCAAAGACTCGCTGGGCTTGGGCTCCGAACTGGAAGCCCAGATGCAGCACGTGGTCAACACCTACCAATGCGAATGGAAGACCGCCGTCACCAACCCCGACGTGCGCAAGCGCTTCCGCACCTTCGTCAACAGCGACAAGAAAGACGAACAGATCATGTTTGTGCAAGAGCGCGGCCAGATCCGTCCGGCCCGCCCCGAAGAGCGCACCGAATCTGCTGAAGCCTCCGCTTGATCCTTTTCGCATACGAGTCTGAACATGAGCACCGATACCCTGAACTCGACCTTCGTCTGCGCTGTGGACGACATCCTGCCCAACACGGGCGTGTGCGCCCTGGTGGAGGGCCGCCATGTGGCCGTCTTCCGTCTGGGTGAACAGCAGTTCTTTGCCATCGACAACGTCGACCCGAAATCGGGCGCCAGCGTGCTGTCACGCGGCCTGATTGGCAACCTGGGCGACCGCATTGTGGTGGCTTCGCCCCTGTATAAAAACCATTTTGATCTCCGCACTGGCGAGTGCCTGGAGCATCCCGAGTATTCGATTCGCGCCCACAAGGTTCGCGTCGAAAGCGGACGCGTTCTGGTTGACCTGACCTGATGCGTTCCGCTGCCCTACGCGTTGTCGAAAAGACACCGCACGGTCACCAAATTGGGGACAATGGAGCCTCTGTCTCCGTTCGTCTCCCGTCTGACCGTCACCTCATGCAATTGACCATTTCGCAGCTCGTTCTCCGTGCCAAACAACTGGAGATCGAATCCATTCGCCAACTGGCGCAACGGGTGGAATTGGTCGACCTGATGGGTCAGCTCATTCATGCCTTGCAAACCGAGCGGGGCATGACCAGCGCCTATCTGGCCTCAGGCGGACAGCAGTTTGCGCAAGACCGCCTCACTGCGGTCGGCAACAGCCGCGCCATCGAATCCACGCTGCGTGAACGGTTCAACGAGCAACTCGAACCCGCCACTGGCGCCACGGCACACACTTTGTCGCTGCTGGCCTGGGTGCTGCTGGATCTCGAAGCCATGTCGGTGGTCCGTGATCAAGTCGAAAAGCTGGAGATCACGGCACCCGATTCCGTTGACACCTATAGCCGCCTCATTGCCAGCCTGGTGGAACTCATCTTCCACGTGGCCGATGCCGCGCGGCACCCTGGCATCTCCCGCCAACTGGTGGCCCTGGTACACCTGGTCCAAGGCAAAGAAGCTGCTGGACAAGAGCGTGCTGTGGGCGCCCAATTGTTTGCCT
Organism: Aquabacterium sp.; assembly: GCA_046299355.1. GTDB lineage: Bacteria > Pseudomonadota > Gammaproteobacteria > Burkholderiales > Burkholderiaceae_C > Aquabacterium. The sequence continues at coordinate 124,927 of JBKBIO010000008.1, forward strand.
CGGGTTTGTGCGACGACGGCCTGCAACAGCGCATCGTGCATTTGATCGACGCCCAGGAGCGCAGCCTGCAGGTGTTTGAAGAATTTGCTGAAACGGCCATGCAGCAGCGTTGGCAGCAATACCAACTCGGCCCCCATGTCGCCCTGTTGGAACGCATGCGCCGCGCCCTGTGCACCGCCAAGCCGCAAGCCGTGCTCGACAAACAAAACAGCGCCACCTGGTTTGACACCACCAGCGAACGCATCACCGAGCTCGAGCACCTGCAAGAGGCCCTGCTGCAAACCCTGCGCGAATACTGCGCACAGCAAATCCGCGCCAGCGAAGCCCACTTGCACAACTCAGAAGGCTTGCTGCAGCAATTGCGCAATGCCCCGCCGCCCCACACCAGCACCAATGTGGTCGACCGTTTGCTGCAAGCGGTGCCCAGCGCTGCCGCAGCAGCACCCAGCAATGCTGAAGCGGGCGGGCAGGGCACTACGGTTGACTCTGCCACGATCGCATCCCTGGTCGACATGGTGCAAGACCAAGCCGCCCGTCTCAGCAAGATGGAGTCCGAACTGGACGCCGCCCGCCGTGCCTTGAATGACCGCAAAGTCATCGAACGCGCCAAGGGTGTGCTCATGGCCCGACTGGGCATGAGCGAAGAAGTGGCCTTCCGCACGTTGCAAAAAGCGTCCATGGACCACAACAAGCGTCTCGTCGATGTGGCGGAAGCCACACTGGCCCTGCCTGACCTGGCCTTCGCCCAGAAGAAAGGGTGACCCCATCTTTACCTGGGTCAAGGCGGCGCATTGCATTTCGGGTGCAGCGTTTCTAAACTGACCTCAATAGGTGCCGCACAGACGGCGCCCCTTTGAGGAGACCGAATGCTGGCCGCTTACATTTCGCACCCGGACTGCGCCCGACATGAGATGGGGCCGCACCACCCCGAGTGCCCCCAGCGCCTGGATGCCATCCAAGACCACCTGGTGATGAAAGGGCTGCTGGACTTCATGGTGCCCTATGAAGCCCCCTTGGCCACCCACGCCCAATTGGAGCGGGCCCACAGCGCCTTGTATGTGAAAGAGATCACCGCCAAGGCGCCAGCAGAGGGACTCGTGCACATCGACCCCGACACCGCCATGAACCCCTACTCCCTGCGCGCGGCACTGCGTGCAGCCGGCGCCGCCGTCGAAGCCACCGATTTGGTCATCTCGGGTCAAGTGGCCACCGCGTTTTGCGCCGTGCGCCCACCCGGCCACCATGCCGAACGATCGGCGGCCATGGGCTTTTGCTTCTTCAATAACGTGGCCGTGGGCATCAAACACGCGCTGGACTATCACGGGCTGGAGCGCGTCGCCCTGATCGACTTTGACGTGCACCACGGCAATGGCAGCGAAGATATCCTGCACGACGACCCCCGCGTGCTCATGTGCTCTACGTTCGAAAAAGGTCTCTACCCCTTCAGTGGCGATGAAGCCCGTGGGGCCAACATGATCAACATCGGCTTGCCCCCTCGCTCGGGCAGCGAGCTGTTTCGTGCGGCCGTGACCCGGCACTGGCTACCCGCTCTGGAGGCCTTCCAGCCGCAAATGATTTTCATCTCGGCGGGCTTTGATGGCCACCGCGAAGACGACATGGGCAACCTCGGCCTCGTCGAGTCCGACTACGAATGGGTCACCCAACAACTCATGCAAGTGGCACGGCGCCATTGTCTGGGTCGGGTGGTGTCGTGCCTGGAAGGGGGCTATGCCATGAGTGCGCTGGGGCGCTCGGCGGCGGCCCACGTCAAAGCCCTGATCGACGCCTGAGGCCCTATCGCTGCGTGGGCGTGCGCACCATCTGGATCGCATCAAACGGGCACACCACCGCGCACAAGGCACACCCGGTGCAAGCCGGGGCATCGTGCAGCACCGACGTCTTCGGTCCCCAGGGCTTCGGCCCTTGCACTTCCAACCACAGCACCTTGGGCGGACAAGCGCCCACACAGCGACCACAACCCGTGCACTTGGCCGGGTCGACCTGGGGCAAGGCTTTGCGAGATCCGGCAACCATCACCGGATCCTAACGAAGATCAGGCCTTCTTGATGAATTCCGACTTCAGCTGCATGGGCCCGAAGCCCTCGATCTTGCAGTCGATGTCGTGATCGTCGCTGTCCAGCAGGCGAATGTTCTTCACTTTGGTGCCCACCTTGATCACCGACGAAGAGCCTTTGATCTTCAAATCTTTGATCAAAGTGACCGTGTCGCCGTCTTGCAGCACATTGCCGTGGGCATCCTTCCAGACGCGGGCGGCGGGCGCAGCGTCGGCCTCGGCTGTGGCCGACCACTCATGACCACACTCGGGGCACACCAACTGCGCGCCATCTTCATAGGTGTAGGCCGAGGCGCATTTGGGGCAGGGTGGCAAGGTGCTCATGACAAAGATCCAAGTTTCAGACGAAACCGTGGATGTTAAACCCAGGGTCGAAACAGGGACATTTTTTGACCGGATATCCCAGCCGAGCCACGCGTCCATCGAAGAGATTGACGCGCGGACGACATTTCACGCCATTTCGGGGTCAGGTTCAGACCACATCGCCCGATATCACGTGAAATTTCAGGGAATGCAATCATGTCTCCTCTGCACCTTCACACCGTGTTGGAGTCTCTCTCCAACGCACGAGCGCAGCAGTTCAGCGTGGACTTCAAAGGTCTGGCGCTGGCCAGCCACTTTCAACCTATCTACAGCGTCTCACACAGCCGCGTGGTCGGCCATGAAGCCTTGCTGCGTGCGCACGATGCTGAGGGGCATGCCGTCCCACCCACCGAAGTCTTCCAACGCTGCGAAGAAGATGGCGATGCCGACTGGTGCGACACCCTGAGCCGCGGCCTCCACGTGCACAACTTTGTGGCCCAGGAGCATGACGACAACTGGTTGTTCCTCAACATCCGCCCAGAAGCCCTGCTGGACATGACACAAGACGACACCGGTGCACATTTGGTGTCGGTGCTGGCCAAACTCGATCTGCCCTTCAACTCGGTCGTGCTGGAACTGCTGGAAAGCGAAATCCCATCGGGCCAGGCCTTCCTGGATGCGGTTGAGAAGGCGCGTGCACGTGGCGTCTTGATCGCACTGGATGACTTTGGCGCCGGCCACTCCAACTTTGATCGCGTCTGGTCCATCCGCCCAGACATCGTCAAACTCGACCGCAGCCTGGTCACGGGCATGGCCGGCGACGTCGAACGCCAGCGCGTGGTCTCACAAATGGTGTCCTTGCTCCACGAGTGCAACGCCCTGGTCTTGATGGAAGGCATCGAAACCGAAGAAGAAGCCTTGCTGGCCCTCGAAGCCGATGTCGACTTTGTGCAGGGCTTTTACTTCTGTCGCCCCCAACCCGAGTTGCGCACCAATGCCAACGAGCCCAAGCTCAAGGCCCTGCACGGCAAACTGGCCCGCTTCCGCCAGGAGCAACGGCGCCATCAAAAAGACCTCATCGCCCCCTACCAAAACGCCGTGGGCTACGCCACCATCTTGCTGAGCGCCGGCCGCACACACGATGACGCCTTCAGTGGCTTCATGACCCTACCCGGCACCGACCTTTGCTACGTGCTCGACGAAAACGGCTTTCAAGTGGGTAACAACGTCTGGTCGGCCCAAGGCCTGATCCACTCCGGCATCGGCTTTGGGCCCATGTCGCGCAGCGAAGGCGCTTGCTGGGCGCGCCGCCCCTACTTCAAACGCGCCCTGCAAAACCCAGGCAAGGTACAGGTGACCCGCCCCTATCGCAGCCTCAATGGCACCGGCATGACGGTGACCGTGTCCTGTGCCTACCTCGTCAAAACAGGCAACCAATCGCATTGGTACGTCGCCTGTGGTGATCTGTCATGGGACAACGGCCCCCTGATCAAATCCATCGCTTGATCGCTGCGCACGCAAGGTACAGTCGCGACGGTATCCCTTTGGTTCGATACCCCGCACCGTGAACTTCCAAGCGCTTTTTGACACCATCCAGACCCTGCCCCTTCCGGCAGACACCCAACGCCTTTTCCACGGCCGTGGCGGCTTGCATCCCGGTTGCGAAGCCTGGACGCTCGACTACTACGCCCCCGTCTGGCTGCTGACCAGCTTTGCACCGGTGGACGACGCAGACCTTGGCGCCATCCAAACCGCGCTGCAACAACGGTGGGCTGAGATCGCCCCCGGCCAAGCCTTCAACCTGGTCTTTCAGCATCGTGATGACACGCGAGCCGACACTCGCTTGCTGGCCGGTACCGTGCCCGATCCCCACATCGTGACCGAACACGGCGCGCGCTTCAAAGTGCACCTTCTGCGCGGGTTCAACCACGGCTTGTTTCTCGACATGGCCCAGGGCCGCCAGTGGGTGCGCCAATATGCCCAACAGCACCCCGGCTGCAAAGTGCTCAACCTGTTTGCCTACACCTGTGGGTTCTCCGTGGCGGCCCTGCAGGGCGGCGCGGGTCAGGTCATCAATGTGGACATGGCCAGCGGCCCTTTGGCGATTGGGCAGCACAACCACCAACTCAACGGGCTCACCCAAAGGGCCAGCTTTTTGGCCCACGACATCTTTTCCTCGTGGGGCAAGATCAACCGCAATGGTCCCTATGACCTCATCGTGGCCGATCCGCCTTCGTATCAAAAGGGCAGCTTCGTGGCCGAGAAAGACTACGCCCGCCTCATGCGGCGTCTGCCCGATTTGTTGAACCCAGGTGGGTACGCCATGCTGTGCTTGAACTCACCCAAGCTGGGTGTGAACTTTTTAACGGATTTGATGGCAGCGGAGGCACCCACCTTGCAAATGGTGGAACGCGTGGCCAATCCGGCGGCGTTTGCCGATGTATCGAGCGACCGATCACTCAAAGTGCTCGTATACCGACAGCACTCCAGCATATAACCCTTTTGCCAGTTTGTGGTGGCACGTTGCATCAAAACCTCTATGCCTGAACTAGGGGTTAATTTGACCTAACAAAGTTGGCGCAATTTATGCATGATGGGTACCAGATGACCTGTGCTGTACCGCAGAGGCCAAGTTCAGTGAACTGCAACTGTTTCACCGGAGGATGGCGCCATGAACTGGTTCGACAACGTCTCGTCAGACAGCGATCAACCGATCGCGCCTGCACGACTGGTGCAAGGCCATTGGCTGCACCCAATCCACCCCTTCAGTGATCCGGTCATGTGCCGCGTCGTGGTTGATTTGTCAGAGCCACGCGTGGTGGCCGCCCAAGTCATGGACCACGGCATGGTTGAAGACCTGGGCAGCAGTGCCCTCGAAGACATGACCCAAGCCATGGTGGCGCAAAACGTGCACCTGCATCCACGCTCATGGGGCCTGAGCACCTGCACCATGCTGCCCGATTGGGCTCGACCGTCCTTCAGCGAAAGCCAGATCGCCGAGCTGGAGCGCATCGAGGGCTACCTGATCGAAGCTTCAGAAGAAAGCATCGACTCGGTCTTGCAACTGCGCGATGAGTTCCTCAAAGGCATTGGCTTGACCGACAAGCACATGTACCGAGCCGTGCGTCAGGTTGAATACAGCGTGCCGCACCGCAAGGGCACACGTAACCTCGTCAACTGATCCTGCGTGATGTGCCGCTGATGTTCTCGCCTCACAGCCAGAACATCAGATGCCACACCACGGCCCACAGGGTCATGAAACCGCAGCCCATCATGCCCAGCACGGCCAGCACCCACCACAAGGGGCTGGTCAGCATGGCGGCTGAACCCACCAACCACGACACCGACACGGCGCTGTAGACCCCATCGCGCGTGCGCTTCAAAGTGGTCGCATCCGTGCGATTCACTTGCTGGAAGCCGTCTTTCACCACCTGGCGCAAACCGGCCACGTCAGACAAGGCTTCGGCCAACAACACACTGGGCAACACACACGCAGCCCCCACCAGGGCGGTGATCAACGCACCCACCATCTGGCCCGACTGCCACCACAGATAGACCACTCCGGCCGTCGCGGCCGTGCCCATCAAGGCCACCCACCAAATCATGCGGGAGGCACCTTTGCCCATGCGTTCCAGAAATTCGATCAGGTTCACCGACGTATCCGTCTCGTTGTTGACTCATCCAGTGTAGACCCCGGTCAGGCTCAAGGGTTCAATCCATCCAGCCAGTCGCACAGCACCTGTGCCGCCACCGGCTCCAAAGCCGGCCCAAACTGGTGCGCCTGCTGGCGCAAGGCATTCACATCCAGGCCAGCTGACGACAACTCGGCCGTGTGGCCAATCAACCAGCGCTCAAACGTGCGTGTTTGCGCCTCGATGTGAAACTGCAGCGCCAAAGCATGGCGGCCCACCGCAAACGCTTGGTGCGGATACACCGTCGATGCCGCCAAACACTGCGCCCCCTCGGGGATGTCAAACGTATCGCCATGCCAGTGCAGCACCGCCGTGCCATCCACATGGCGCAAAGGGGAGTCTTTACCCGCTGAGGTCAATTCCAGGGGGCTAAAGCCAATCTCTTTGGTCCCCCCTGGATACACCCTGGCCCCCAAGGCTGCGGCCATCAACTGGGCCCCTAAGCAAATGCCCAAAGTCGGCTTCTGGGCTTGCAGACGATGCGTCAAGGCTCGCAACTCGTCGTTCAAAAACGGATACCGGTCGGCCTCATACACGCCAATGGGGCCACCCAGCACCACCAGAATCTGAGCCGAGGCCATGGCGGCCCCGACATCATCGACACCTGCCTGCACATACGCCACCCCATGGCCGCGTGCGCGCAACACATCTTCCAGCGAACCCAAGTCTTCAAACGACAAGTGTTGAACAACCGTCACCGTTGCAGGCAAGTGCGACATCAGGGCCTCCTCTCCAATCAGCGCAGCGCGACGCGGGGGAAATCCACCGGCACATCGAAGGCTACATTGACATAGTTGGTAAACAAGTTCAGTGCCACGTGGGCCAGAATCTCGACCACGTGCTCATCGGTGAAACCCACCTCATGCAGATTGGCCACATCGGCATCGCTCACCTGTGCGCGATCTTGCACCAACTTCAAGGCAAAGGCCAAGGCCGCAGCGGTTTGCGGGTCTGTCGATCGGCCCAACTGGGCAGCAGCCATTTGCTCCGCAGTGGCGCCAACCTTCTGGCCCAACACCGTGTGCGCGGCCAGACAGTATTCGCACTGGTTTTGATTGGCCACGGCCACCGCAATTTGTTCGCCCAGTTTGGCGCCAATGCTGCCGCCGCCCAACGCACCAAAGAACGACCACATGGCTTGCAAGGCCGCTGGTGAATTGCCTACCGCTTTGAACATATTGGGCGTGGCGCCAAAGGCTTGATGCACTTGGCTCAGCAGGTTCTGGCTGGTGGCGGGCAGGGTTTGAGTTTGCAAGTTAACGCGAGGCATGACAGTTCCTTTCAGGTTTGGTTGTGAAAACGCCAACGTCGTCGGCGTGTTCACAGTTTGCGTAAACAGACCGAACTGATGGATACTTTCAGTTCACCATTCATGCCATTTCGTTCAACCATGAGCCTCGACCGTCTCTCTGGCCTGCTGTCACACTTTCGCGTGCAGGCCCAGTTGCATCACAACGGTGCCCTGTGTGGCCTTCACCATTTCGATGCCACCGAGGGCCATGGCTACCTCCATGTGCTGCGCAGGGGGCAACTCAAAATCAGCCACCCGGGCGCCAAGCGGGGCGGGCGGGGCATCCCTGCCACGGTCCAGATCCAGGAGCCGACGCTGCTGTTCTATCCCCGGCCATTCACCCACCAGTTTCACAACCCACCCCGCGAAGGGTCTGACTTCACCTGCGCCCGCTTGTCGTTTGATGGCGGCAAACAGAACCCCTTGGCACGCGCACTACCCGCCTTCATGGCCGTGCCGCTGGAAGACGTGCCGGGCCTGGCGCCTGCATTGGACTTGCTGTTTGCCGAAACCGATCAAGTCCGCTGCGGCCAAAGGCTCATGGCAGACCGCTTGTTCGAAGTGGTGGTGCTGCAATTGCTCCGTTGGCTGCTCGACCACCCTAATGAGGCAGGCATTCAACCCGGCCTCATCACCGGCTTGTCAGACCCACGCCTCGCCCGCGTGCTCGTGGCCCTGCACGACGAACCCGGTCAAGCCTGGACGCTTGAGCGCATGGCCGACTGCGCCGGCATGTCTCGCACCACCTTTGCCACCACCTTCAAAGAAGTCCTGGGCCAAACCCCTGCCGACTATCTCGCTGACTGGCGCATGGCTTTGGCGCAAACTCGCTTGCGAGAGGGGCGCGCCATCAAACAACTCGCACAAGAGCTGGGCTACGCCAACCCATCCGCGCTCACCCGCGCCTTCACAGCCCGCCTGGGTCAGTCGCCCCGTGATTGGCTCCAATCACAGACCGCCTGAACCCAGTTGCCTGCACGCTGGCAATGGCACACTCGAAACATCATGAAGATCTCGCAACGCGCCCAAGCCATCACGCCCTTCCTGGCCATGGAATTCGGCAAACACGCCGCTGCCCTGGAAGCCCAAGGCCACCGTGTCATCAAACTCAATTTGGGTGAGCCTGACTTCGGCGCACCACCAGCCGTGTTGGCCGAGTTACAAAAGGTGGTGCAATCGCAAGCCTTGCCCTATACCGGCGCCTTGGGGCTGCCAGCCTTGCGCCAAGCCATCGCGGGCTTCTATCAGACCATGCACGGGGTGACCATTTCTCCCGAGCGCATCGTGGTCACCGCAGGGGCCTCAGCCGCCTTGCTGCTGGTCACAGCCGCCTTGGTCGATCCAGGTGACGAGGTCCTGGTGGGCGATCCGTCCTACCCCTGCAACCGTCAGTTCCTCAGTGGCTTTGGGGCCGATGTACGGCTGGTGCCCACCGACGCCGCATCGCGCTTTCAGCTTGATCTGGCTGCTGTGCAACGCCACTGGAGCGCGCGCACGAAGGGCTTGATGATCGCCACGCCGTCCAACCCCACCGGCACATCGGTGCCGCCTGCCGAGTTGGCCGCCATTTGCCAGTGGGCCTGCCAACACGTTGCGTGGCGCATCGTGGATGAGATCTACCTCAACCTCAGCGACCGTGATGCTCAAGGCCAGCCCGCCCCCACCGTGCTCGCCGCCGATCCCGATGCCATTGTCATCAACAGCTTTTCCAAATACTTTGGCATGACCGGCTGGCGCCTGGGTTGGGCCGTCGTGCCGGAGGCCCTGGTGCCCGCCATGGAACGCCTGGCTCAAAACTATTACATCTGCGCGTCTACCCCTGCACAGCTGGCCGCACTGGCCTGCTTCACGCCAGACACACTGGCCGTGTGCGAAGCCCGCCGAGAAGAATTCGCGCAGCGGCGTGCATTGGTGCTGCAAGGCCTGGCTGATGCCGGCATCCGCGTGCCCGTCTTGCCAGACGGGGCCTTCTACGTTTACATGGATGTCAGTGATACTGGATTAGACGCCATGCAGTTCTGCCAGCGTGCGCTTGCAGAGGCCCATGTGGCGCTCACACCTGGGTACGACTTTGGCCACTGCAGCGGCGCACAACATGTGCGCTTGTCCTATGCCGCTTCGCGCGAGGACCTGCAAGAGGGGATGCTTAGGCTCCAATCGTTCGTATCAATGTTGCGTTGACGCTTGGGCACCCAAGTCCTGCACCTTGTCTTGCAAGGTCGCCCAAGACACCTCACCCATGCGCTGCTCCACCAAGCGGCCCTGAGCATCAAAGAATAACGTGGTGGGGTAGCCTGCTGCCGCATATCGGGCGGCCACCTCGCCTTTGGTGTCCAACATCACATGGTTCAGGGTCAAGCCATGGCGCTGCAGGTAGGCCAAGACCACATCGGGCGTTTCGCCCTGGTTCACAAACAGGTAGTGCACATCGGTATGCTCGCGCTGGCCGCGCTGCAACACGGGCATCTCGCGCAAACAAGGCGGGCACCACGTGGCCCACAGATTCACCACCACCGGCTTGCCCTTGAAACTGGCCAAAGACACCGGCTGCATGCCCGCGCTCAAACTGGGCAAGCTGATCGCCGGCAAAGCAGGGGCTTGCTGGGTGCTCCCCATCAAGGCCAGGGTGCCGCCTGCCCACAGCGCTGAAGCCACCACCATGCCGGCCAACACAGCCTTGCGCCACAACACCTGCTGGTGCATCAGCACCAAGGCATACACCCAAGCGGCCACCAGCCCGGCCTGGGCATCCCATCCCCCGTCACGGATGTTGAGCACATCCCAAGGCGCATCGGCATACACCGCCCGATAGCGCCACACAAAAGCCAGGCGCGCCACCAACAAAGCCACCGCACCGATGCGCCATGTGTGCTTGCTCAGGTCCACACCCGCGCGCTTGGCCAGCCATGCGGCGACGGCACTGCCCACGAAGAAAGCGGCCAGGGTGACGAGGTAGGAGGTGGAAAGGGCCAGGGGGCCTAGGTGGAGGGATGGAGGCATGGGCTGAGCTTAGCAAACCCATGCAAGCCCTTACTCCTCAATGGCCGCGCATTCCAGCTCAGCCGCAATGCGGGGCGCCAAAGGGATCAACACGTCGTTGATCACCTTCTCGCGGTCGAAAGGGTGCACATCCATCACCGCCAAGAGGCCAATCACCTGGCCTTGTTCATTTTTGAGCGGCACACCAAAGTAGGCTTGAAAGCCCTCGTTGCCAGCATAAAGCTGGCTCACATTGCAAGGCACGCTCAGCACCTCGCCATTGAGCACGGCTCGACAAGGCTGCGGTTTGGGGTCATAGAAAAAGGGCTGCTTCAAGTCCTGCCGGTCGGCCATGGCCACAGCATGGGCCATGTCGCCACGGCGTTCGGCCACAAAGGCTAGGCGCACACCCAACTCACGCGTTAAGGCCAGCACGGTGGCAGCCAGGCACTTGCCACCCCGAAAAGGCGTGAGCGCATTGAGCAGCGCCAGCAGATGCGCATCGCTTTGTTTGAGAGTTGCCATCGTTGCCCCTTTTCTGCTGGCTCACCCAGCGGGTGAGGGTGAGTGTGTCACGACTTCTTCGGCTTAGGTAAGGCCTTTGCAGCGTCTAAGAGGGCCTGCATATTGGACTCAGCCCCTTCCGCCTCCAGCAGCTCGCGGCGCCGCGCCGCAAATGCCTCGTACTCTCTCTCAGCATGGGCTTCGGCTTGCTTCTTTGTCACGCGGCCGGCACCCTCCAGCACATCGCGCTCGTTGAACTTCAGGAAGGCATCCAATTTGTCTACCCAATCCTTCAAGAAGACCTCCTTGCGTCGACGGGCCTGATCTTCCGCGAAATCCAGCCACATGGTCACAATGCGGTTGAGCTCGCTGACCTCCTCCTGATCAAGGTAGTTCTTCGCCACGATCACATCTGACTTTTGCACGCTGGCCGACTTCCAGGTCGTCAGACCCATATTGGGACGCTCGCTGTCGGCGCGCTCGGCAATCAACTCGGCGGCGGTTTTACCGGTCACGGCGAAATGCAGCTTGTTCTGAATGAACTTGAAGAACTGCGTTGTCTCAGGCAAAGAAGGCGAGTAGTCTGCCGCCATCGAAAAGATTTCGCGCACCCGCAGATACATGCGGCGCTCACTGGCCCGAATGTCGCGGATGCGCTCCAGCAACTCGTCGAAGCGATCCGGCACAGCAGAACCTGCCACAGGCGGATTCTTCAATCGGTCATCGTCAAGCGTGAAGCCCTTGACCAGATACTCGCGCAATCGTTCGGTGGCCCAGCGGCGGAACTGCGTACCCCGGGCAGAACGTACGCGATAGCCTACGGCGATGATGGCGTCGAGGTTGTAATAGACCACACGGTAGTTCTTGCCGTCAGCGGCAGTTGTCAACCATTGGTTGACAACTGAATCCTGGCTTAACTCACCTTCAGAAAAAACAGATTTCAGGTGTTTGGCAATGTTTTGCTTCGTCGTCTGAAACAACTCCGCCATCGTGGCCTGAGAAAGCCAAAGCGAATCGTCGGCCAACCGACACTCGACACGCGTACGACCATCTTCGGTCTCGTACAGCAAGAACTCGCCAGGTTGAGGTGCTTGGAGGTCAGTCATTTGGCTGAATCATAAACATCAACCAACCAAATTCGCTGCCAAGAGACCAATCACCGGGCTTTGTTTGACAGTCGACATCGTTGCCCCTTGGCACTCAGTCTTCGTACTTGCGCCAAAACGGTCGTGGGCGCATGAGTCGCTGCCAGAAGGTCAAGGTCTTGGCGTAAGCCTCGTCCTCTCGCATCAATGCCTCGTAATCTGGCCGAGGACAGGCGATTGTCACAGTCGGGCGAGTACCAATCATCGTGGTCGGGGGCAAAGTTTCCCTGTCACAACGCGTGTGGAGTGTCGCCGGGTCATTGTCGTGAGGCGACCAAGGTTGCCCAAGCACCTGTCGGCTCAGCGCCCGAATGTCGTCGTCAGCGTCCATGCTTGAAGGCGCTTTGCCAGTTTTGGAGAAAATGTTAGCAAATCAACTTGGCCGGGCTGCCCGAACCCCATTTGTAGCGCCAAGGTGCGATTTGCTTTTCCAGGCACATGCGACGAATCAAGTCGACCACCTCGTCGTGGTCTTCTGGGTGGATTCGATCCAGCATGGCCAGGGCCAAATCGAATTGGCCCAGTTCGCGATGAATCTCTGCGCGCTCCAGTAAGTTGAATGTAAACAAATAGTTCGTGTCGTTCTGGTTGAACAACTCGACCAAGCGTTCCAGGTTGTCCCTTTGAACGCTGCTGAGTTCAAAGCTCAATTCGGGCAACACGTATTGCTTGTGAAGTTTGAAGCGCTGCCGATAGTCGTGATTCAGTTTCTTCCAGTAACTCACACGGGCGGTGATCTCCATGTGCACGCTCGTGGCCTGGGCGATGCACTCAGGCAGCCACTCCAGCGTGACCTGGTCCATCTCGTGCAAGTTAGACCCATCTTGGGTTTCGTCCTCGTCCATCTGCCCCAACATCAGGAACTGCCCACACTTGCAGCGGCGAATGCCATCTTCGTTTGGCATCAAGTATCTCTCGTTCCACCCATCGGTCCAATGCGCATCGGCACTGAAGTTCATGGAGTCGTACATGGGGAATGGGTAGCGGGCACCGCAGCAAGGTGCCGTCATGATGCCGAAGCCTTTGCAGATGGTCATTTCAATTCACGGCGGATGTGGATCAGCGATTCTTTGTGCCAACTGGCTCATCCGATGAGCCAATGCCAACCTATTCTGTGAATGCCACAACGCGAGCAAACAAACCATGACCCAATCGCCATTTGGCTGCGATACCTGCTGGCCCGACAACGCCGAACAAGCATGGATCAACCATGCCTCGCTCGACATCACCCACCGATTGGTGGACGAGTCTCACTACATCGTCAAGCTGCACCAGTGCCCGCATTGCCAACAGGCTTTCGTGTCCGTGTTCAGCGAACGCATTGATTGGATCGATGGCGAAGACCCACAAGATCGGCAGGTCATGCCGCTCACCTCAGACGAATACCAAGCCTGGCAACACGCCCCAGACGACCAAACTCTTTTCGAACTCGCGCCTGAGCGGCAAAGCCTGCATTGGCAATTCCCCAAAGGGGCAGACCCCCGGGTGGCCTGGAGCCATGGCCTGCATCGGGTGCCGCACGATTAAGCCGCGCCCGAACTCGCCAACCAACACAAGGTATTGACCAGCGCCATCTGCTCAGGCGTCTGGCACTTGATGGCCATCAGTTCCGGGTTGGCCAGCACCACAGCCAGACACTTGGCGCGGGACACGGCCACGTTCAGTCGGTTGCGGCTGTACAGGAACTCGATGTTGCGCGGTAGGTCATCCTGGCTGGATGTGGTCATGGACACGATCACCAGTTCAGCCTCCTGGCCTTGGAACTTGTCCACCGTGCCCACGCGGGCGCCTTCCGGCAGCGTGGCTTTCAGTAGATTGACCTGCACGTTGTAGGGCGCCACCACCAGAATGTTTTCAGAGGTCATGCGGTGCTGCACGCCATCGCGGTCGGTGTAGTGCTGATGCAGGGCGCTGGCATAGATGTCGGCCACCAGCGCGGCCTCTACCTCGCTCCGTTGCGAACAGCCTTGATGCTGCACGGGCACATGCACAATGCCTGCGGGCTTGAGCCAGCGGTGCGAATCTGGCTGCAGCACCAGAGTGCGGCGCTCATTCCCAGGCTCCGGCTCCAAGCGGCTTTCGTACACCGCGTCCGAAATGAAGCGGCACACATCGGGGTGCATGCGGAACGAGCGGCTCAAGAAAATGCCCCGCTCGGGCGCAATCGTGGCAGCGCCGTCCAACAGGTAATCCAAGGCCGATTCGCCTGATCGACCTGGGTGCACGCCTTGCACGGGCTGGCTCAACTGCATCTGGTCGCCCAGCAGCACCAGGTTGCGCGCGCACGTGCCGGCGGCCAGCAAGTTGGCCAAGGCCACCTGGCCCGCTTCGTCCACAAACAGGTAGTCCAAGGCCTGGTCAAACGCCTCGCGAGAAAACAGCCACGCAGTACCCGCTAGCAAAGGCGCGTTGCTGATTTCCACCTCTTCGTTGCTGGACTCGTTTTCTACGCCGGGCACATCGCATTTCGTCTCGGCCTTGCCTGCGGTGCATTTCTTGATGGCCGTGAACGACAAGCCCTCGGCCTGACTCACTTTCATCACGCCTTCCAGCAGGTTGTTGATGGCCTTATGGCTGTTGGACATGATGCCCACGCGCTTGCCCTGCTTGATCAGGTTCACGATCATGCGGGAACCGGTGTAGGTCTTGCCCGCGCCGGGTGGGCCCTGCACATACAGGTAAGACTCGTCCAGTGCGCTGGCGGCATCCAAAGCGCCAGCTACCGTGTCTTGGCCTGGCAGCATCAAAGGCAAGCCGGGGGTGCGGCCTTTCAGGTTGGGCAATTCGCGCATCAAGAAGCGGCGCAAGGCGGCGTATTGGGTGCCTTGCGCCAACACACTGTCGACCAAGCGGTACAGGGCCGCCACCATCACCTCGTTGGCGATCGGCCCGGTTGGCCCCAAGCCCAACACCGCAGGCATCGGGTTCTTGAGCTTCTTGGGGTTCACCGACAACACCACGCGCCGGGTGACCTCGTCAAACGTCATCACCCCCAGCGATTGTTTATCATCCGCACGGGTCACCGCATCGCCATCAGACAGCTTGGTTTCCTGCTCGGGCGCCAAATAGGTGTAGACCATCTTGGCCTTTTGCCCGTAAGGTGGGTTGGCAGGGTCAAGGGTCAAGCCGCCCAGGCACTCCGGGTCGTCCATCAGCTCTTCCTGGGTCAGGTCCATGCGAGCAAACTGCGACCAGAAGCCCGGCTTGTCAGCGCGCCAATGAAAGTCCAGCAACTGCCATAACAGCTCTTGCACATCGTGCTCGGGTTGGCGTTGGGCGGCATCGGTAGGCAGCGGGGCCACCATGCGCTGGTGGTACAGGGCCAACCTCTCTTCGGCTTGCTGACGCTTTACATGTGTTGCCTTGGCGGGCGCTTCGCCTGGCTCTGCCTCATGCTCGCCCACCACAGGCTTCCAAGGCAGGTCATGGGGGCGCAGGGTCAAGAGCCAATCGCGCAGCTGCCAGGTCGACTCCACATCGTCGCGGTTGTAGTCTTCAATGTCTTGCAGCAGCTTCGGGTCTTGGGTTTCTCGCCAGCGCTCGTAGAACACAATGCTGGCGCCCGCGTTTTGCACATCGCCTACGCGCGTAGGGCGATAAAAGTGCTCCACATATTTAATCGAATAGCTGGGCTCGGAAATGCGCAAAGCTTCACGCACCACCTTGTACAGGTCCACCAACACCTGCTGGCGCAGCAGATGGTCCAACGCCTGTTCACGCGTGGCATGCAGGCACGACAGCCGCTTCAACGCGGTTTCTTCATAACTGGCGTAGTGGTAGATGTGGCTGTGCGGGTAGCGCTGGCGGCGCTCGGTCACAAAGTCCATGAACTGCTCAAAGGCCAGGCGCTCTTCTTCGCGGTTATGCGCCCAAAAGCCTTTGAATTTCCAGCCGTCGCCGTCGTTGAGCCACAAGCCAAACAGGTACTCCAGCCCGCCCATTTCCAACGGATCGCCTTCCATGTCGAAAAACATGTCGCCCGCATCCGGCTCAGGCAAGCGATAGAACCCTTTGCGGCCATCTTGGTCAGGGGGCAACACCACCACCTTCTGTTGACCCGTTCGCCTGGCCTCGTCTTGCAAAGCGGCCTGCTGGCGCAAGCGCCCCAGCACCTCGTCGTTCATGCGGGGCAGGCTTCTGCCTTCCGGCAAGGCCGCCAACTTCGCCATGGTATTCACGCCAGCATCCTGCAGGCGGCGCCAATGCACGCGGCTGATGTTGGCCACCTGGCACAGGTGGTCATCGGCCTCACGCCTGGCCTGGCAATGCGCGCGCCAGCCGCACAGGTCGCAATGGCTGCAAGGCTCGGGGTAAGGCGCCTCGCCCCCAGTTTGCAAACGATCAATGGCCTGCAAGAAACGCTGCAACAAGGCCTGGAAGTAATGCAGATAGTCGGCACAGCGATAGGTGCGCTGGCTTTGGTCGCCCAGCACCACATGCATGAGCGCAGGCTCGGCGCCTTGCGTCTGGCTCAGCAACTGGCTGTAAAACGCCAACTGCACCAAAAACTTGGCCTTGGGTGACCGCGCCAGCTTGGTGTCGGCCACCTCATAGCGCCAAGGCCCGAAACGCGACGGCTGCCCATCCACCCGCAGCAAAAAGTCAGCATGGCCAAACAACTGCCCCTGGCGCAGCGTGGCCTGGTAGATCACGTCGGGCCCTTGCTGCATGGCGGCCAGGGTGCGCGCCACCTTGTCTTCAAGGGTGCCACCGCCTTCGGCAATGTCCACCACGGTCAAGCCCTGCTGGCAAAGGTGAGCCAAATAGGCGCGCTCGTGTTCATCGCCCTTGCGGGCCACCAACTCGGCTGACTCGTCCAGCTGCACCTTGCTGGCACGCAGCTCATCGTTGCTCAGGCTTTGCAAATTCAAAGCCGTCAAACGTTCACATTCCAGATAGCCCACCAGATCGGAGGCAGAAAACAACCATTGCTGATCTCGAAGCTGCATCAAAGCCCTCTGTGCTGGGGTTTCCGGTCAATGACATACATGGGAAGACGCGGCCCTTTGCTGCGCCTCACAAACCAGACTTTACGCTCGCGATGACTCGCTCGGCATCGCTCAAACAGTGAATATCTGGTTCGGCTTCGTGACCGTAGTCACCACACAGACGGGATCGCTTCACTATCGTGGCAAACCAGTCTGATCCATAGGCCTCGTACAGCGGCAGGGCCATCAAGATTTCCGGACTTCTTTGAAACCACCGAATCACCCAAGGCGCGGGCTTACGCATCACATTCATGAACAAGGCCTCGGTCTGCATCTCTGTCAGGTCCACCCTTTTCTTCAGTAGGTTGAACTGACACGACCGGCGCACATGCGTGAGGAAATGCGGGTCTGTGTGCATCAACGACTTTTCATAGTCGTGCGACAGGTAGGCCAGGTTCCAGATCTCTGGCCGGTCGACCCGACGGTCTTTGGCCGGGCCAGTGAAGATGTTGCTGGTGTATTCGGACAGCGGCTTGGGGGAGTAGCGGATGATGGGGGTGGTGACGTTCACTGGGGGCTCCCTACCTCGTTGTTTGGCTCAGCCACATCATCCGCAACCAGAAGCTCAGATATTGAGCTACTGGATCATTAATCTATGCGAATCGAAACATTCCCCAGCATAAGAACCTTACCTCCAAGCACCCCGACGTTTGCATATTCGGACACCCTTCGAGTTTCTGTGGCGTCCTGTTCATATTTTCTTTCTCGACAGTCTATGTTGACCCGATATCTGACATAGATGTCATTTAAAGCAACGAGAATGAATCATTGGGCGCTCCCAAAACATGTCGTCCTAATTTCGTAGTGTTCGGAATCGAATGAGAGTGAACCCCTCGTGCCCCACAAAAATAAGCACGACGCACGTGTCTTCCTTCTGTAGATTGAATGCGCACCAATCCTGAATGTCGAATCGATATGAGCAATACCCTTTTCGATCCAAACTGGACAGCAAAAGTAGTCGTTCCGATCAAAAGAGTTGGTAACGGCTGGGAGTTCTTCTATGGAGGAGATGTGCCCGCAAAAGATGGTGCCATCGCAGACTTGGTTCTCAATGCCAATGACATTTCAGACGAGAAGTTCAAACAACGAGTCACCGAGGAATTCATGGTTCATGTACTCAAAGAGGGAACGGAACTGTGTGTCGCGCTAAGCGACCGTAGCGACTCCGTCAAATGCAAGCTTGGAGATTGGCCAGAAAAGGAACTTTTGTCATTGCCCCTTGGAACAACCCGCATTGAACGTATCCGATTAGGACCTGTAAAGAAAAAGAAAACTGACAAGCAAGCCGAACTTGACTCAGTGGACACAAAGGGAGGGCTCTGGCTGAAGGTGAAAGGGCTTGAACGTTGTGAGCTACAAGGCAGCACAGTAATCATGCCGAAAGGCTTTGAGCGCTCTACCGCGATTAGTTTGAACCATGCATTTACTTTGCTTTCTGAAAAATACGAGACACACAGGCTCTCGCACACAGGCAACGTTTACCAGCGCATTTTCTATCGCGAGCCAAGTGGCCGCTGGTATCCCTTGGACGATCTGCGCCAGGGTGTGCTGGCCGATGCTGAGCGCAAGCTGTTGACCTCGGCATGGGAAGAAGTTGAACGCAAATTGGGATGGCGCCCTATGCCAACCAAACCATCGAAGACCTGAGGTCGGCGACATGAATCTGCAACCAGGCGACCGTGTTTGCCTCAAAGACAACCCAAGCCGAGTTGGACGACTCACCAGCGACGCACCAATTGGTGTCGGGCGTCGACAAAAGCTTGTTGTGAGCTTCTCTGATGGCGAAGAAGCCGTGCTGGTGGGAGCACTTGAGAAAGTGCAGACTGAATCAAAAGACCCTTTGACTTTGATGCAAAGGGGCAGTTATGGCGGCGTTCACGATTTACGTGGTGCTATCACTTACTACCGCTTGAGTGGGAAGCTGGCAAACCTTATTTACAGCCTCAATACCACGAACACGCGCTTCCTACCGTTTCAGTTCAAGCCCGTTCTGCAATATCTGGACTCGCCCAGTCGTGGTCTGATCATTGCAGATGAAGTCGGTTTAGGCAAAACGATTGAAGCGGGACTAATCTGGACGGAGCTACGCGCCCGCCAAGATGCCAAGCGCTTATTGGTGGTGTGCCCGTCGATGCTGGCGAGCAAGTGGTGCAATGAGCTAGAAAGCCGCTTTGGGGTACCAGCAAGGACCGTCAACGCTAGTTCGTTATTGAATGAGCTGACGCGAGCCACCCAGGATCCATATCGCGAGTTCGCGCTTGTTGTCAGCATGCAGGGCACCCGTACGCCGAAGGGATGGGACGATGAGGACAATCCGTCGCAAGCCCCGGCGGCAGAATTGGCACGCTTTCTGCGAGACCAAGCATTGAGTGGCGATGAGCCCTTGCTCGATTTAGTCGTAGTGGACGAGGCCCATTACCTTCGCAATTCAGATACTCAATCGCACAAGTTCGCAAAACTTCTTCGTCCGGTTTGTGACGGCATGGTGCTTCTGTCTGCCACACCCATCCAAATGGCAAGCACAGACTTGTTCAATCTGCTTCACTTATTAGACGAAGATACGTTCCCTATTCAATGGACGTATGACTTATCTGTCAAAGCCAATGCCCCTTTGGTGAATCTTCGTGACCAGCTTCTTGAGGGACCCGTTTCTGCTGAAGCCTTTCAGGCTGCTCTGCAAACAGCGATCAACTTACGTTGGTTCGAAGGCAGTGAGCAAATTGAACACTTGATGCAACATCTGCCGAGTGATGAACAACTCAGCACACCAGTTGGCAGAGCCGAATATGCGGAGCTGGTTGACAAGCTCAATCCACGCGCCAAGGTCATAACACGAACTCTTAAGCGTCACGTTCAAGAACTGCGCGTTCAGCGTGAGCCGGTGATGCTTCGTGTCGAGATGAACACGTTAGAGAGAAGGTTTTACGAAGAAGTCACGAAAGCCGTTCGTGAACACTGCGAACGTCTAGACGTGAGCGAAGGCTTTTTGTTAACCATTCCCCAACGACAAATGTCAAGCTGCATGGCTGCAGCAAGTAATCGCTGGTTAGCTGATGCCGCTCAATCTGAGGACGACGCTGAGTTTTTGACTGAACTCGACGTAAGTGATGACAACAATGATTCGACCGCGAACTCATCATCACCGGCGACTCGCCGCGGTAGTTTGATGCAGACTCTAGCAGGCGTGGCATCAAGTATTGGCAACGCGAGAAAACTATCAGAGCATGACTCGAAGTTTGAACTGCTGTACTCAAACCTGAAGTCCTATTGGCAAGAACATCCAGAGAAGAAGGTGGTACTTTTTGCTTTCTTCAAAGGCACGCTGCACCACCTACAACGAAAGTTGACCGAGCGAGGAATCACCTGTGCTGTCTTGCATGGAGGCATGGATAAACATGCAACGTTGACATCTTTTGAGAGCGATGCCGGTCCGCAAATCCTGCTGTCCTCAGAAGTTGCTTCGGAGGGCGTTGACCTGCAATTCTCTAGTCTGGTCATCAACTACGACCTACCTTGGAATCCAGCAAGAATCGAACAACGAATTGGTCGTATCGACCGAATAGGCCAAGAGGCTCCAAAGATTCTCATCTGGAATCTTGTCTACGCGAATACGTTGGACGAGCGTGTCTATCTTCGACTGCTCGAGAGGCTCAACATCTTCAAAACTGCTTTGGGGTCAATGGAAGACATCCTTGGCGAGGAGGTCAAGCAGCTCACTTCCTACCTCCTTTCTCATAAGTTAACAGCAGAAGCAGAGACTCGCCGCATAGAACAAACAGCCATGGCGTTGGCGCGTCAACAACGCGACGAAACGGAACTGGATGAGAAGGCAACTCAACTAATCGGGCACGGCGACTTCATCCAAAACAAGGCCAAGGCCGCGCACGATTTAGGTCGATATGTACGCGGAGATGACCTCTATTTCTTTGTCAAAGACTATCTGGAGAAAGAATTTCCTGGCTCACGCGTGTTGACGGATGAGCAACAACCCCGGTCGGGCAAAGTCGAGCTATCTGTCAATGCGAGAGTTGAATTCGACGCTTACCTGCGTGAAACACGCATGATTGGCAAAACGACGCTGCTTGCACAAGAACCATTGAAGGTTTGTTTTGATAACCACACGGGTTCGGCACCGCGCGGGATTGAAAGAATCACTCAAGACCACCCTTTGGTGCGGTTCATTTCCGATCGACAGAAGGGAACCTTGAAGGGTGCGATTTACTACCCGACCTCTGCACTTTCCGTGTCTGCCAACCAGGTACAACCTGTTAACCGGGGAACCTATGTGTACGTGATCATGAGGTGGTCTTTCTCAGGGCCACGTGATGTTGAGAGACTCGTTTATGAGGTTCGAAATATCGAAACCGGTGAGGCCATGGGTGAAGACCAGGCCGAGGCGTTCTTGAACACCGCGGTTCTCTCTGGTGACGATTGGTTTGCTGAAGCCCAGAACACGCTGAACCACACGCTAGTGGCAAATTTCCAAGATGAGTGCGACGAAGCCATCGAGAAGCGTTACCAACGTGCCAAGGCTCAACAGCAGCGATTCAATCGCGATCGCATCCGGGAAATGAAAGCTGCGTTAGAACATGATCTGGCACGCCATCGCAGACAGATTGGCGAGTTTTTGGCCCGCTATGCAAATAGCAATCAACCAAGACATAAAGGTCTCATCAAGATCAATGAGAACAAGCTCAAAAAGCTTGAGCAGAAGTTCGAACAACGGATGATTTCTTTGACGCAGAAAGAAGGTGAAGACCTCCCCCCCAAGAACGTGTCATCAGGTGTCATTCGAGTTTACTGAGCAAGATAAGTAGGGGACGCAATGAATGACAAAGCCACATCAGCCGTGGTGCCAAATCCGAAAGCGGATGTTGCGGCCAAGGCAAAGCGCAAGCGAGGTCGACGTCCCCCATTGTCGGAGCGGACACTCGCCCCACACCAACCTGGCAAACCGCTGAGCAATTCAGCTTTGACTGCGTATGCCTCACCTGGGGTGACGATCCAAGTACGCGGCAAACAACGTATCACATGGCATCCCCAAGCCCATCGAGACAAGTCTTTACTCCCACGAAATCTCTCCGATGGAATCAACGACAAGCTGGGACCAATAAATGCAGACAATCAGACCGAGTTGGTTTTGGGACTGGACTTTGGTACATCTTCAACCAAGGTCGTGATAGCCGATAGAAGCACCCAAAAGGCATATGCTGTTCCATTCAGAAATTTGGTTGGCATTGGTTGCTATCTTCTTCCATCCCAGGTAAGCGTACTCGATGGAATATATCGACTAGATCACCAGGGCTACGTTCTTGATGATTTGAAGCTCGCCATGTTAGGCAACATGTCAAATAGCGATGTCAATGAACGTGTCTGTGCGTATCTGGCACTCATCATTCGTTCGGCTCGTGCATGGCTTTTCTCTAAACATGCGGAACGCTATCGAGGTAAAGATTTAGTTTGGTCCCTAGCCTTAGGGCAACCTGCTGACCAGTCAACGTCCGAATCAAGTCGTGCACACTTTGACCGCCTCGGCCGTGCTGCTTGGGCACTAGCTGGAGGTGAGGGGGACATAACTGTCAATCGATGCTCAGCCGCTTGGAGCCTTGCGACTAAAGACGATCTTCAAGACTTAGATGTTGAAGTGTTGGTCATGCCCGAGCTCGCTGCACAGATTCATGGCTTTGTTTCGTCTGGGCACTTTGATCCTCGAGATAGAAATTTCTATCTGATGGTGGATGTGGGCGCAGGAACGGTGGATGCATGTCTGTTCCGCGTAGTTAAACGAAACCTAGGCATGTTTGACTTCGAACTCTTCACAAACTCTGTAGAAGCGAATGGCGCGGCCAGCATGCACCGATTCCGGATAGATTGGTGGCAGCAAAGACTTTCGCCTTTACCTCACTGTGCAGATCTCGTTGATCAGCTGGAGAAGATCAAGTTTCCGACCGAGTTGCGAGGACCATTCCCACATAAGTATTCAGACTACTTTGCGGGAGCAGTCGCTCACTTTGAAAAGGGACAGAAGAACCCCGACGAGCAGTTTTTTGACCGCCTTAGGCGACAAGTTGTTGGCGATGTTTTATTTGGGGCATATAAGAAAAATCTCCTATCGCAGCAAGATGTGAAAGGTGTTCCCTACTTCTTGTGCGGGGGCGGCGCCAGTCATCCCATCTTTCAGCAAATCAAGTCGGCCTTGAGCTACACCCCGGGGTGCACTTGGCTACACGCGGTGCAGAGAGAACTAGCACAGCCAAAAGATCTCGTAGCGAAAGGATTGACCTCTTCAGACTACCACCGACTGTCTGTCGCATTTGGATTGAGCAAGTTGAACCTCAAAAAGGTAAAACAAGTTGAAGCAATCCTACCCCTTACCCCGACGGAGACGAAGACGCGTTGGGACAGCTACTACGTCAGCAAGGATGCGTGCTAACCCTGCTTCGCGTTTGACCCATTGAGACCTCATTCCTTCAGATTCACTGCACATTGAATTTCGGTCAATACATCAAATTCAAAGCGGATACATCTAATCATTATTCCAAGTCGATAATTTTCCATCTAAGCTTCGAACCTTTGCTCATTGACATTAATAGCAAGGTCGCCTCATTGAGGTTTGGAAAATAGGACACCGAAACACGGATAGACAAATCCGAGAACGTTTCGCTTAGCATTTTGGCCGGCCCATTGGAGGCAATCTCGCAGAGCGACCACAGCCAGTAAGTAATCAAACTCGAACAACCACTGAAATGATTAGCCAAGTCAGACTATCCGAGTACTCGACCCCTCTCAACGTGCTGTTCTTCATTCTTATCGCTTATGCCTTTGCGATAGCGCTCAAGGGTGTAAACGAGAAGAACCGTAGCAGCTACGTCGAGTACGCACCGTCGTTGATGACATCTCTGGGCCTCTTCGGAACGTTCCTGGGCATCTACATTGGCCTTCAAGAGTTTGACCCCAAGAACATTGACGGAAGCATCGAGCAGATCCTAAACGGCTTAAAAACCGCTTTCATCACCAGCATCGTCGGCATGGCCTTCGCAATCGCCTTTAAGGTGCTCCAGACGCGGAAGCTAGATAAAGAATCCACAGATAGCTCGAAGTCAGACCAATTGCCGGAGGAAGTCACACCAAAGGACATTCATCGGGTTTTGTTGAAGCAATACGACGCAATGGCTCTCATGGCCAAGGGCATCGGTGGTGGCGACGAGCGGTCAATGGTGGGGCAACTTCAACTTCTTCGCACTGACGTGATCGACATGCGAAGCGGCATCAACCAACGCCAAGAAGCGTTCGAAGTTCGCCTTTGGTCTCAGCTCAACGAGTTCGCTGAAATGATGTCTCGATCTGCGACACAGCAAGTCATCGAGGCACTGCAGCAAGTCATTCTCGACTTCAACAATAAGCTCTCGGAGCAATTCGGCGAAAACTTCAAGCGGCTCGATCAGTCGGTCCAGAAGCTCGTTGAGTGGCAGGCCAACTACATGCAGCAGCTGACACACATGACAGCACTGTATGAACAAGGCGTCACATCCATCCAAGCAACTCGCGTTGCAGTAGAGGGCATCCGGACTGAGACATCTCGCATCCCTCAAGACATGACGGCGCTCAGCGACGTACTGTCAGTCAACCAACATCAGATTGGCGAATTGAATCGACACCTCGACGCTTTTGTATCGATGCGGGATAAGGCCGTCTTGGCCGTGCCCCAAATTCAAGAGAAGTTGGAACAAGTGGGCGAGCAACTGCGGGACGGTGCCGAACAGGTCAATCAGATCCTGATCAAGGGATCAGATGTGTTCGAACAGTCTGTGCAACGCACGGGTGAAGTCCTTAACACCACAGCAAACTCGGTTGCGCAGCAGTCAGAAAACATCTCCACCGAACTTAGGAATGCCCTAGAGCTGTTGGGGCTCAACACAGAACGAATTCGTACCGGCGTTACAGGCGCCGTTTCAAGCGCCATGGAAAGCGTTGAGGAAGCCGTCAACCGAACCCTGCAAGCCCATAACCAATCCACGACGAATCTGATCCAAACCATGACTCAAGCGACGGACAGATCTCTGGGCGGTGTCGAGCGCCAGATCCAGGAAGCCGTGAACAAGACGAACGATGCTGTCAACGCACAGCTGAGGCAGCTTGACGAGGCGCTCAGCAAGCAACTGAACGCAGCATTGCAAGAGCTGGGTAGCGCACTCTCGACCATCGCAAGGCACCTGGTTGACAGCTACAACCGCGACCGTAGCTCAGGCTCTGGTCCTTCGTTCTGATGCCGTCGAACACGGGAGTCGCCGATGGATAAGTTCTTTGGTGCATCGACCAAGAAGGTCGATCATGAAACGTCCGAACATTGGGTCAGCGTATCTGACCTGATGTCAGGTCTGATGATGGTCTTTTTGTTTGTCAGCATTGCGCTCATGCGACATGCACTCATTGAGCGCGACAAGATCAAGGAAGTCGCTATTGCTTACCAGAACAATCAGGTGGCGCTTCTGCAAGCCCTGGAGGCAGAGTTTGGTAACGACCTGAAGGCATGGAACGCAGAGATCGACGGGCAGACATTGTCATTTCAGTTCAAGTCACCCGACATCCTTTTTGGCTTGGGCTCTGCGGAAATCAAGCCACAGTTCAAGTTGATTCTGAGCGACTTCTTTCCTCGCTACATGAAGGTGCTGAATCGATTCAAGTCTTCCATCAATGAAGTTCGGATTGAAGGACACACTAGCTCCGCATGGAATGTCGGGGTCAATCCACAGGAGGCCTATTTCCGCAACATGGAGCTGTCGCAATCGCGAACCCGATCTGTGCTCTTCTTTGTTCAAGGCCTCCAGTCCACTGACGAGGACAAGACATGGATTCGGAGGAACGTCGCAGCAGTGGGGCTTTCATCAAGTCGTCCAGTTCTGGATGAAAAGGGCAATGAAGACGGAGAACGATCGCGCCGTGTCACCTTCCGGGTCATCACGAATGCAGAGACCGAAATTCGCCGCCTGATCCAAGACTGAACATGAAGATTAGCCACGATTTTTCAGCGCTCTGGAGCATCGCGAATCGCTTGGGAGCCGCTCGGCAGCCTTTCACGCTCAATCGCGCAAGCGAGATTTCAGCGATTGAGGCCTCTCTCATTCGCGGCCTGGAGGTCAAGCTCGATGAGCTGGAAAGCATCTCTGGTCTTCTTTCATACGAAGGCCACCAGGTTCTGCTTTATATCCCTGATCAGGGACCAAAAATCGCAGAAGTGCTCGACGGCAATATCGATGCGGGCAAGCGCTTCCACGTTGCCCACTGCACCACATTGGACAGCATGAAGAGGTCTGGTCGGTTTGAGCGCTATATCGCTACGACGGACGTCAGTGGAACGTTTCATGTCACCGGAGTAGATCTGACTGGCCGAGACATGGAGGACAGGTCACCGCTCTACGTGTGCATCAATTGTCTCAAGCACATCAACTTCAAACAAGCACGCAATGGTGGTAGAACCAAGCTGATACAACGCGAGTTTGACCTTGTCGAGTTTTTCGAAAGCTACTCTTCGTGCTTTCTGCATTTACCAAAGAGAACGAACGCCACTGGGAGCGCTGCCACCTACTCGCCAGATTGGAAGGAAATCTCGGACCAAGCCAGAAATGCCGCACGGTGGAAATGCACCGATTGCCATGTCGATCTGAGCGACCATCGACAACTCTTGCACGTGCACCACGCCGATGGCGTCAAACGCAATAACGCGGCCGCTAACTTGCAAGTCTTGTGCAAGGCATGCCATCGAATGCAGCCCTTACATGATCACATGTATGTGCCACGACATGAGATGCAACTCATCAACGAAAAGCGGAGGGCCGCTGGCGTGCTGACCCGCACATGGGACTGCGTCAATCGCTACGTTGATCCGGCCTGCCACGGCGCCATCGGTCTTGCCCAAACTTGTGGTTGGGACGCACCAGAGATTGCCTATCATTTGAACGATTGTTCGGAGCCGCTGGAGGTCGCTTGGCCGGAGAAACGATATGGCATATCGCTTTCCCGGACTCAACCACAGATCAGTGGCTGGCGCATTCACGACCTGTCTGCCTCGATCGACTTTTTCGCCAATCAACAGGCAAAATCGCGCTCGTATCGAGCCCAATGGTAGACACTGATCCCTACAATCAGATCGCATCATGGAACTCCTTGACAACATCACACGTCTCCTCGGTGACGACCTGAAAAAAACGCTGAAGCCCAAGTCACGGCTGAAGATCGCCGCTTCGTGCTTCTCGATGTACGCCTTCGAGGCCTTGAAGGCCGAGTTGGAGAAGATCGACGAACTCAGCTTCATCTTCACCTCTCCCACCTTCACGGCCAGCGAGGTCACCGACAAGATTCGCAAAGAGCGCAAGGAATTCCACATCCCCAAGCTCGACCGCGAGCGGAGCCTGTACGGCAGCGAGTTCGAGATTCAGCTGCGCAACAAGCTGACCCAGCGTGCCATCGCCAAGGAATGCGCCGACTGGATGCGCCGCAAGGCGCGGTTCAAGAGCAACCGCACCAAGGCACCCATGCAGCCTTTTGCCGTGGTCCAGGGCAATGGTGCAGACACCGCCTACATGCCGCTCCACGGCTTCACGGCGGTGGACCTCGGCTACCAGCAAGGCAACGCCGTGTCCAACCTCGTCAACAAGATGGACGAGCCCGCCTTTGCCGCCGCCTACCTCAGCCTGTTCGACCAGATCTGGAACGACCCCGAGAAGCTGGAGGACGTGACCACGCAGATTTGCGAACACATCGCCTCCGTGTACCAAGAGAACTCGCCCGAGAGCATCTACTTCCTGATGCTCTACAACATCTTCAACGAGTTCCTGGATGAGATCGACGAGGACGTGCTCCCCAACGATCGCACCGGCTACCAAGACACGCTGATCTGGAAGAAGCTCTTCAACTACCAGCGGGACGCTGCCACCGGCATCATCAACAAGCTGGAAACCTACAGCGGCTGCATCCTGGCCGACAGCGTGGGCCTGGGCAAAACCTTCACGGCGCTGGCCGTGGTCAAGTACTACGAGCTGCGGAACAAGTCCGTCCTGGTGTTGTGCCCCAAGAAGCTGGCCGACAACTGGCTCAACTACAACCGCAACCTCAAGACCAACATCTTTGCCAAGGACCGTTTCAATTACGACGTCCTTTGCCACACAGACCTGAGCCGCACCAGCGGCGAATCCTTCGGCACGCCGCTGAACCGGATCAACTGGGGCAACTATGACCTCGTGGTCATCGACGAGTCCCACAACTTCCGCAACAACGACGCCTACAAGGACAAGGAGACGCGCTACCAGAAGCTGATGAACAAGGTTATTAAGGAGGGCGTGAAGACCAAGGTGCTGATGCTGTCAGCCACCCCGGTCAACAACCGCTTTGCCGACCTGCGCAATCAGCTGGCGCTGGCCTACGAAGGCGACTCGGAAATCCTCAGCAAGAAGCTCAAGACGGGCAAGAGCGTCGAAGAAATCTTCCGCGGCGCTCAGGCAGCGTTCAATGCATGGGCCAAGCTGCCACCGGAAGAGCGCACCGCGCGCGCCATCCTCGACTCTCTGGACTTTGACTTCTTCGAGCTGCTCGACAGCGTGACCATCGCACGCTCGCGCAAACACATCCAGACCTTCTACGACACCAAGGACATTGGCCAATTCCCCGAGCGCCGCAAACCCTTGTCGTATCACAGCCCGCTGACCGCACGCACGGACGTGATGGGCTTCAACGACATCTTTGCCCAGCTGTCCTTGCTGAAGCTGTCGGTGTATGCACCGGTCAGCTACATTCTGCCCAGTCGCCTCAAGAAGTACGAAGAGGCCTACGACACCAAGGTTGGCGGCAAAGGCACCCTCAAGCAAGCCGACCGAGAGAAGAGCCTCCAGGCCCTGATGACGGTGAATTTGCTCAAGCGCCTGGAAAGCTCGGTCGAATCGTTCCGGCTGACTTTGAACGCCTTGCGCCGCAATCACCAAGGCACCCTGGCGAAGATCGCCGCCTTCAACCAGTCGGGCGTATCGGCCAGCGTGGGTGACCTGACCGAAGTTCTGGCGAACCTCGAAGGCGAAGACGACGAACTGCCGATCCTCGACGACGAAACCGGAGAGATCGGTGGCAAGGTCAAGATCAGCCTGGCCGACATGGACCTGCCCTCGTGGGAACGCGACCTGAAGGGCGACCTCGAACTCATCGACTCCCTTTTGGCCTCGATGAACAAGATCACGCCTGAGGACGACGCCAAGCTCCAACACCTCAAGGCGCATGTGCTGGAAAAGATCGCCCACCCGATCAACCCGGGCAACAAGAAGGTGCTGATCTTCACCGCCTTTGCGGACACGGCCGACTACCTCTATGCCAACCTCGCCCCGGTGCTGCAAGAAGCCCATGGTTTGCACACCGCCAAGGTGACCGGCAAGGGCGCGCCGAAGTCCACGCTCAAGAAGGGCTACGACTTCCAGGAGCTGCTGACGCTGTTCTCCCCGCGCTCCAAGGAGAAGGCCGTGGTGCTGCCTAGCGAGCCCGCCGAGGTCGATTTGCTGATCGGCACGGACTGCATCTCAGAAGGCCAGAACCTTCAGGACTGCGACTACCTCATCAACTACGACATCCACTGGAACCCCGTTCGCATCATCCAGCGGTTTGGCCGTGTAGATCGCATTGGTTCACCCAACACCAGCATCCAGCTGGTCAATTACTGGCCTGACAT
This sequence comes from Aquabacterium sp., assembly GCA_046299355.1. Taxonomy (GTDB): domain Bacteria; phylum Pseudomonadota; class Gammaproteobacteria; order Burkholderiales; family Burkholderiaceae_C; genus Aquabacterium. The sequence goes on from JBKBIO010000008.1 coordinate 154,609, forward strand.
CACCCTCGACGAGTACATCAACCTCAAGGACCGGGTGGAGAGCCGCATGATGATTGCGGACGTGACCGCCACCGGCGACGACAACGTGCTGTCCGCTCAAGCCAACGACGTGTCGTACCGCAAGGAGCAGCTGCGCCGCCTGCAAGAGGAAGTCATCGAGCTGGAAGACCTGAAGACCGGCGTGTCCATCACCGACCTTGGCCTCAACGACTTCCGCATGGACTTGCTCAACTACGTCAAGGAACATGGCGAGCTGAGCAACGTTCCCAACGGCATGCATGCCGTGGTGCCCGCCAAGCCCGCCATGGGCTTGCACCCCGGCGTCATCTTCACGCTGCGTAACCTCAACACGGGCGTAAACGTCAACCAGCACAACCGGCTGCACCCCTACTACCTTGTCTACATCGACCGGACCGGACATGTGGTGCACGACCACACCGAGGTGAAGCGCCTGCTGGACTTGGCTCGCACCTGCTGCAAGGGCCAAGACAAGCCGATCCCGCTGGCGACCCAGCACTTCAATGAAGAGACGGCCGAGGGCCGACAGATGCAGGTGTACTCCGATCTGCTGGGAAAGGCCATCCGCTCCATGATCGAGGTGAAGGAAGAGAGGGATCTGGACAGCCTGTTCACCGGCGGCAAGACCACGGCACTGACCAACACCATCTCAGGCTTGGACGACTTCGAGCTCATCACCTTCCTGGTGATCCAGGAGGCCGGATGAGCGCCTTGTTCGCCTATCCCAAGCAAGCGGAGTTTGGCCGCGTACTGCCCAAGAACAAGATTTACGAGCACAGCGGCGCCAACACCCGCTTGAAAGACTTGTTCGTGGAACAGGTGGAGCAGATCGTCTGGCGCTACAAGCTGGCACCAGAGACGATCAATCTGGCCGCAAAACCTGGCGTGCCGGAGATTCAAGTCTTCGCGATCCAGCTGAAGACATCGGAACTGCACCGTGACGTGCTCCGGTGCATCGACGGCGCAGTGCAGTTCCCCATCATTTTTGAAATCACGCAGGGCCAAGGGCACGATGCCAGTACGCAAGTAGCCGCCGCGTACAAGCGGCCCAGCGAAGCCGATGCGGCAAACTGGGTCTGCACCGAGTACTTCGAGTCAGGATGGATCCCCGCAAATTCTGAGCGCGCGCCACTGCCGCTTGCTCTCGACCTGGGTGGGCTCTATGAGCAGTTTCTGCACAGGCTAATGCCTATAGCGCCAAGAACGCATGAGGCCTTACGCGACTTGGTAGCTCGGGCAGATCAAGTGACGGCAAAGGCGCGAGAGGTGGCAAAGGCCGAAGCCCGCCTTCTCAAAGAAAAGCAATTCAATCGCAAAGTGGAAATCAATTCGACCTTGCGTCAACTTAAAGCAGAACTGGAACAGATGAGTCGCTGAGTTCCGACTCATCAAGGGAAACAACATGAACAAACTCAAGATGCATTCGCCCAACATCGCGCAAGAGAACGTGCAGCGCATCCGCCAACTCTTTCCAGGCTGCGTGACGGAAGCCCTTGGCGCTAATGGCGAGCTGAGACTAGCGATTGACTTTGACCAACTCCGCCAAGAGCTGGCTGACTCCATCGTCGATGGTCCCCAGGAACGTTACCAGTTGACATGGCCAGGTAAGCGAGAGGCATTGCTGACAGCGAATTCGCCCATTGCCAAAACGCTGCGGCCCTGCCGTGACGAGAGCGTTGAGTTCGACTCGACCAGAAACCTCTTCATCGAAGGCGACAACCTTGAGGCGCTTAAATTGCTGCAGGAAACATATTTAGGTCGGATCAAGATGATTTACATCGACCCACCCTACAACACGGGCAACGATTTCATCTACGACGACGACTTTTCGGAAAACACTGAAGCGTTTCTGGTTAGATCCAACCAAAAGAACGAGGATGGAATACGCTTGACAGCCAATACAGAGTCCAATGGCCGCTTCCATTCCGACTGGATGAGCATGATGCTCCCCAGGCTGAAGCTGGCCAGGAATTTATTGGCAGACAATGGAGTCATTTACATATCAATTGACTCAAATGAGCTGAGCAACCTAAATAGAATGTGCGACGAGGTTTTTGGGCGCCAAAACTTTGTTGGAGTTATTTCGACTGTAAGGAGCAAGAATGGCCTAGGGTCAAAGACCGGCTTTGCAACAAACAACGACTTTCTTCTTGTATACGGAAAATCAATCGACAAAGGAGATCCATTCCTGTACCTTCGCCACGACCAGGAATACATTAACAGATATGATAGAGAGGATGGTTTTGGTAAATTCAAAATGGATGGAATTTTTAGGAAGAAAGGGGATGGGCAGCGACGTGAGGACAGCCCCGGATGTTTCTATCCAATCTACTACGACAACGAGGGAAGAGTATGGCTTGAGGAAGCATCCGGCAGAACGGCTGTAACACCTAAACTTCCAGATGGCAGTGACGGGCGATGGATTTGGTCTCCTGCATTTGCGCGGGAAAGGCTACATCGCTTATATGCTAGCCAAGGCGGTACTGTTTATGTAAAAGACTACCTACACGATGCAGGCCGCATAAAGCCTAAGTCAGTCCTCGATAAGAACGGCTATACAACCGAAGTAGCGACCGAGGAGATAAAGGAAATTTTCGGATTCAAGGCGTTCGACACACCAAAGCCGACGCCATTGCTAATTGATCTAATAGATCATGGATGTGGGCCGGGTGGGCTCCATGTCGTTTCGTGTGGAAAGCAACACTGTCACTGGGGCATCGCCGGCGCGAACGGGCTGGCCGGCAGGTGCTTGAGCTTGGACATGCGCAGGTAGGCAATGGCGATGAAGTTCTGGCTCGTCCTGAAGCCGCGCGCGGCGCGCTTGGCCTGCTGCAGCAGCCCGTTCATCGCCTCGACGAAGGCGTTGCTGCGGTGATCGACCATGCCGCGCACCACCGCGTCGAACCGCTCCTTGAGCGTGGCGGCCAGCTTCTTGAACGGCTCGAGCCGACAGCGCCGCGCCCAGCTCAGCCAGGCCCCGAGATCGGAAGCGGCCTGTTCGATGCTGTTGTGCGCTGTGGCCCGCGCGTACACCTCGCGCAGCGCCATCTTCAGCCGCCACGCCCGCGCGCTCTTGAGCGTCGAGCGCTGCAGCCAGTGCATGGCATCGAGCTGGCGGGCGCTCCAGGTGCTGGGGTTGCGCCGCATGCCCCACAGCAGCTGCCTGAGCGTCTTGCGGCCGCCAGCGCCCAGCGCGGCTCGCACCGCCTGCGCGTCGGTGGCCATCTCCGCGCGGCGCACCTGGTCCATCGCATCGATGGCCATCGAGACGACGTGAAAGCGGTCGTAGCTGATCTGCGCCTCGGGCAGCGCCAGCGCCACGCCCTTGGCGTAGGCTGCGCTCATGTCCATGCACACGTGCCGCACCTGGGCGGGATCGCCGCCATGGGCCTTCAGATCCTCGGCGAACTCCACCACCGTGCGGT
>JBKBIO010000009.1:0-149577 GCA_046299355.1 Aquabacterium sp.
CTCTCAAGCTTTGAACGGCAACAGCGGTGGCGGTGTTGCAGGCGACCACGATGGCATCGACCGCCTGGGATGCCAGAAAGCCACTGATGGCGTGACAGCGTTGGGCGATGAAAGCATCATCCCTCTCACCATAAGGAGCATTGGCCGAATCCGCCACGTAAACCAGTTCAGCCTGTGGAAGGTGTTTCCGAATGGCGCGAAGCACCGATAGTCCGCCCACACCCGAGTCAAAGACGCCAATGCGGCGGCCTTCACCGGTCTGTGATCCATTGGCCAAATTGTGAGCAGCTTGAACGGACATGTGAAAAAAGTTGTACCGAATGGCGGCGCAAACACCTGAAGTCGCTTATTGTCTGCGTTTTGCGCATTCAGGGGGGGTGACTCCGCCCGAAGTCGCGCTAGAATCGAACGATCGTGCTTTTTGAGCGCGGCTTTTTTCCTACTAACTCTTCCTCATGACGCAGGAGAACAACGCATGAAGGTTCTGGTTCCGGTCAAGCGGGTTGTGGACTACAACGTGAAGGTTCGCGTGAAGTCTGACGGCTCTGGTGTCGACATCGCCAACGTCAAGATGTCCATGAACCCCTTTGACGAAATCGCCGTCGAAGAGGCCACTCGCCTGAAAGAAAAGGGCGTGGTCACTGAAATCGTCGCCGTGTCTATCGGTGTGGCTCAGTGCCAGGAAACCCTGCGTACCGCCATGGCCATCGGTGCAGACCGTGGCATCCTGGTGGAAACCGACGCCGAAGTGCAACCTCTGGCTGTGGCCAAGGTGCTGAAGGCTTTGGTCGACAAGGAAAAGCCTGACCTGATCATCTTGGGCAAGCAAGCCATTGACGACGACAGCAACCAAACCGGCCAGATGCTGGCTGCTTTGGCTGACCTGCCACAAGGTACTTTCGCGTCTAAGGTGGAAGTGGCTGACGGCAAGGTTGCTGTGACCCGTGAAGTGGACGGCGGTCTGGAAACCGTGAAGCTGGCTCTGCCTGCTGTGGTCACCACCGACCTGCGTCTGAACGAGCCACGTTATGTGACTCTGCCCAACATCATGAAGGCCAAGAAGAAGCCCCTGGAAACCGTCAAGCCGGCGGACCTGGGTGTGGACGTGGCCCCCCGTATCAAGACCCTGAGCGTGGCTGAACCCGCCAAGCGTTCTGCTGGTATCAAGGTGGCCGACGTGGCGACCCTGGTCGACAAGCTGAAGAACGTCGCCAAAGTGATCTGAGGAGATAACGCATGACCGCTCTCGTTATTGCTGAACACGACAACAACAGCATCAAGGGTGCCACCCTGAACGCCGTGACCGCTGCTAAGGCAACTGGTGGCGACGTGCACGTGCTGGTTGCTGGCTCCAACGCCGGTGCCGCTGCTGCTGCCGCCGCTCAAATCGCTGGCGTGACCAAGGTGCTGCACGCTGACGGCGCTCAATTCGCTGACAGCCTGGCTGAAAACGTCGCTGCTCAAGTGTTGGCCGTGGCTTCTGGCTACAGCCACATCGTGTTCCCCGCGACCGCTTCTGGTAAGAACGTGGCTCCTCGCGTGGCCGCCAAGCTGGACTCCGCTCAGCTGTCTGAAATCACCAAGGTGATCTCTGCTGACACTTTCGAGCGTCCTATCTACGCTGGTAACGCCATCGCTACCGTTCAGTCTGCTGACGCTGTGAAGGTGCTGACCGTTCGTGGTACCGCTTTCGACGCTGCTGCCACCACCGGTGGTTCCGCTGCTGTGGAAACCGTGGCCGCTGTGGCTGACTCTGGCAAGTCCTCGTTCGTCGGTCGCGAAGTGACCAAGTCCGAGCGTCCTGAGTTGACCGCTGCCAAGATCATCGTTTCCGGTGGTCGTGCCATGGGCTCCGCCGAGAAGTTCAACGAAGTGCTGACCCCCTTGGCTGACAAGCTGGGTGCTGCCATCGGTGCTTCCCGCGCTGCTGTGGACTCTGGCTATGCACCTAACGACCTGCAAGTGGGTCAAACCGGTAAGATCGTTGCGCCTCAGCTGTATGTGGCCTGCGGTATCTCCGGCGCCATCCAGCACTTGGCCGGCATGAAGGACTCCAAGGTCATCGTGGCGATCAACAAGGATCCAGAAGCCCCTATCTTCCAAGTGGCCGATTTCGGTCTGGAAGCCGACCTGTTCGCTGCTGTTCCAGAATTGGTCAAGGCTCTCTAATTTGGGCAAGATGACAGGTTTCGGTCTGATCATTTAAGCCTACGGGGGCGCCTTTCGAGGCGCCCCCTTTGTCGTTTATCGGAGAACACATATGAGTTTTCGTGCCCCAGTTAAAGACCAGTTGTTCGTGATGAAGGAACTGGCTGGTATCGACCAAGTCGCTACCATTCCTGGCTTTGAAGATGCCGGTTTTGAAACCGCTCAAGCCGTTCTGGAAGAGTCTGCCAAGTTCAACGAAGGCGTGGTTGCGCCTCTGAACTGGTCTGGCGACCAAGACCACGGTTCGTGGGACAACGGTGTGGTGCGCGCCTCCAAGGGCTTCAAGGAAGCCTACGCTGCGCTGGCCGAAGGTGGCTGGCAAGGCCTGGGTCAACCCGCTGAGTACGGCGGTCAAGGCCTGCCCAAGACCATTGGTGCCGCTTGCGTCGAGCACATGATGGCTGCCAACCTGAGCTTCTCGCTCTGCGCCATTCTGACCGGTGGTGCCATCGAGGCTCTGCTGACCGCTGGCAGCGATGAGCTCAAGACCCGCTACATCCCCAACATGGTCTCCGGCAAGTGGACCGGCACCATGAACCTGACCGAGCCACAAGCTGGTTCCGATCTGGCTCTGGTTCGCTCCAAGGCTGTGAAGCAAGATGACGGCACCTACCGCATCTGGGGTCAGAAGATCTTCATCACCTACGGTGAGCACGACATGGTGGAAAACATTGTCCACCTGGTGCTGGCTCGCACACCCGATGCGCCTGAAGGCGTGAAGGGCATCTCGCTGTTCGTCGTGCCCAAGTTCATGGTCAACGAAGACGGCTCTCTGGGCAAGCGCAACGACGTGTACTGCGCTTCCATCGAAGAAAAGCTGGGCATCAAGGCGTCGCCTACTGCCGTGCTGGTCTACGGTGATGACAAGGGTGACGTCGGCGCTGGCGCCATCGGCTACCTGGTCGGCGAAGAAAACCGCGGCCTCGAGTACATGTTCATCATGATGAACGCCGCTCGCTACGACGTGGGTATGCAGGGTATCGCCGTGTCCGAGCGCGCTTACCAGCACGCCGTGAACTACGCCAAGGACCGCGTGCAATCGCGCCCCGTGGACGGTTCTGCCAAGGAATCCGTGGCCATCATTCATCACCCCGACGTCAAGCGCATGCTGTTGACCATGCGTGCCCTGATCGAAGGTGAACGCGCCATGGCTCTGGTCGGTGCTGCCGCATACGACAACGCACACTTCAACCCCAACCCAGAAGAAGCGAAGAAGGCCCAGGCTTTCTACGAATTCCTGGTGCCACTGATCAAGGGTTTCTCGACCGAGAACTCCGTGGAAGTGACCTCGCTGGGCGTGCAAGTGCACGGCGGCATGGGCTTCATCGAAGAAACCGGTGCTGCTCAGTACTACCGCGATTCGCGCATCCTGCCGATCTACGAAGGCACCACTGCCATTCAGGCCAACGACTTGGTCGGTCGTAAGACTGCCCGTGACGGCGGCGCGATGGCCAAGTCCATTGCGGCTCAAATCGCTGATCTGGAAGGCCAATTGGCTGCCCGTGGCGACGCCTGCAAGAAGTACGCTGCGCAGCTGAAGGCTGGCCGCGAGTCCTTCCTGCAAGTGGTCGACTTCGTGCTGGCCAACGTCAAGAGCAACCCCAATGCCGTGTTCGCCGGTTCGGTGAACTACCTGATGCTGGCCGCCAACCTGGTGTCTGGCTGGCAGATGGGCCGCGCCCTGATCGTGGCCGAAGACAAGCTGGCTGCTGGCGAAGACGCCGAGTTCATGAAGGCCAAGATCGCCACCGTGCGTTTCTACGGCGACCACATCCTGCCTCGCATCGCTTCGCTGCGCGAAATGATTCTGGCCGGTGGTGAGAGCGTGACTGCATTGCCTGCCGAGTTGTTCTGATTGATCGGTGACGGCGCAGTTCAACAGCGCTGTCTTCTGTGACATTCAAGCCACCCTGAGGGGTGGCTTTTTCGTTCCCAAAGCCAGTTTGTTTGTATGCTGTACAGCGTTCAGCTTAGGAGACAAACGTATGTTGCCCGAGGTACTCAAAAAGGTTCCCTTTCCAGTGATCGCGTCGCCGATGTTCATCATCAGCAACCCCAAGTTGGTGATCGAACAATGCAAGGCCGGTGTCGTGGGTTCCATGCCTGCGCTGAATGCGCGTCCAGCTTCCCAATTGGACGAGTGGTTGGCAGAAATCACCGAGGCCTTGGCAGCGCACAATGCGGCACATCCGGATCAGCCCGCTGCACCGTTTGCCATCAACCAGATCGTGCACAAGAGCAATGATCGTCTGGAGCACGACATGGCCTTGTGTGTGAAATACAAGGTGCCCGTGATCATCACGTCACTGGGGGCGAGAACGGACATCAATGACGCTGTGCACAGCTACGGTGGCGTGGTCCTGCACGACGTGATCAACAACACCTTTGCGCACAAGGCCATCGACAAAGGCGCTGATGGTTTGATCGCTGTGGCCGCAGGGGCTGGCGGTCACGCGGGAACGACCAGTCCCTTTGCGTTGATCCAGGAAATTCGCGAGTGGTTTGATGGTCCCTTGGCGCTGTCTGGTGCCATGGCCACGGGCCGCGCAGTGTTGGCTGCACGTGTCATTGGCGCTGATTTCGCATACATGGGATCAGCCTTCATTGCGACCCACGAAGCGCGCGCTGCGGACGCCTACAAAGCGATGATTTGCGACAGCAGCAGCGAAGACATCGTGTACTCCAGTCTGTTCACGGGCGTGCACGGCAACTACTTGCGCGGCTCCATCGTCAATGCTGGTATGGATCCGAGCAAGCTGGCCAGTGGTGATCCGAGTCAGATGAGCTTTGGCAGCAGCGAACCCGCCAAAGCTTGGAAGGACATCTGGGGTTGCGGGCAGGGTATCAGCGCCGTGAAACAGGTGGTGTCCACCGCTGAATTGGTGGCCCGCTTGCGCAAAGAGTATGCGCAAGCCAAGGCTGAAGTTGCTGGCTTTTGACGCCTTTTGTTGAAAGAAGGCCTTGCTCAGCAGCTTTTTAGCGCTGAGTTGGGCGCCAAGCAGAGAAACTTGCAGGCTGTTTTTGCAGGGATTGGCTCACGGCAATCACAGCCTGTGTGCGTGAGCTGACGCCCAAGGCACGCAACACCGCTGCTACGTGGTCCTTGACGGTTTCGACCGACAGGTTCAGCTCACGTGCAATCAGTTTGTTGGGGTGGCCCTTCAGCAAGGAGGCTAGCACATCGGTTTGGCGCGGCGTGAGTCCCCAATGCGGTGAGTGAATCGCTGCTTGGAGGGTGTCAGTGCTGGCGGGTTGCGAGAGGCTGTCATGCCCGACGCTTTGAGGCGGTACATAGACGCCGCCTGACATGACTTGTTTGAGGGCTGCCACCAGGGTTTCGTTGCTGGCCTTCTTGGGCACAAAGCCCATGGCGCCCATATCGATGGAACGGATCACGTCGCCTGGCTGGTCTGAGGCCGAAATCACCACCACAGGCATGGCCGGGAATTGCTCGCGCAAGTCGCTGAGCAAGTCAAACCCATTGGCGTCGCCTAGATGCAGGTCGAGCAGAACCAGGTCGAAGCCGCTGGCATTGGCCAGGACCTGGCGGGCGGCTTGGCCACTGTCGGCGGTGGTGACTTGAATGTTGTCTGCCAAGCCCTGAATGACCGACTGCAAGGCCGACAGAATCAATGGGTGGTCGTCAATCAGCAAAACCTTCACGGCCACAGCTCCCGCTTCATGTTTGTTGGTATTGGAACGGGCGATGATAGGCCGGTTTTCAGGTACGCCAGACGCGGGGCGGCGTCGGCTCCACCCCCCATGCGAGGGACCGCCACGTCGACCAGATTTGTACCAACAAGTTCATCAGCGGCTCGACGCGTTCTGCGAGGGCCCGCACCACGATCACTTGATCATGGGCCAAGGTGGCGCCCGCTTGGGTTGACAACTCGTGCTGGCTGATGCGTTCGCGGGCCGCTTCCAGCAGGGAATCCGACTGGTGCCGAGGCAATGCGGCACCCGCCGCAAACCACATGGTGCCCATGACGCGTTTGCCATCCCAGCCCAGTGGGCTGTCGAGCAACAGCGTGTCACGTCCGGTGACGGTGCCTCGTTCCAGCCAGACCCCTGGGATCTCGATTTCTTGGGTGAAGCTGCTTTGGCCCCGGCCGTTCTCTTGATCAAACGATTGACCTGCCGCCGGCAAGCCCAAGGCCAAAACGTCCCAGCCCATCATTTGTGCGGTGGGGGCCAGATCAAATTGCATACGATTGGTGGCCAAGCAATCGGGATAGGCCAAGGTCTCCAGTGGCAACCATTCCAGACGCGCATGGTCTTCCAAGCGTGCTTGCAAGACTTGATGCGCCTGCTCGCCCGCACTTTTATAGAAACGTGTGGCACCAGGCGTGGTGATGAGGGCATGGCTGCCTGCATCCAATTGCGCGTTCATCAGCAGCGTGTCGCCACCGGCCACACCACCGGGCGGATGCACCAACACGTGGTGGCAAATGGCATCGCCCTCTGGGTAGAGACGTTGCAAAACCCGCAATGGGCCGTCGTGGCGATCTTGTGCTGTGGTGCGCTCACCGTCACGCCAGTAATGCAGGTCCAGTTGTCCGCGCCAGCTCATGGGGATGGGAGATCGTCAATGGACACGCCCAGCTCTTTGGCCAGGAATTGCACGGTGGCACGCAGTTGCTGAACCTGCTGCTGAAGGTCTGCGTGCTCGGACAGCAATTGCTGCCATTGGGCCGCATCAATACCGGTACTGGCGCTGCTCGAGGCAGTCTCGGCGGGTAATTGCGGTTCGCCACACAGTAAATGAGCCCAGCGGTGTTCTCGAGAGCCAGGTGCTTTGGGCAGTTTGACGACGCGGGGTGGCGACTTTTCTGCCAACTCGTCGAGAAAGCCTTCGACGGACGAGATGTCAGCGAACTTATGCAATCGTTCGCAATGAAGTCGCAATTCGGCTGCCGTCAGCGGGCCGCGCAGCATCAGGGTGGTGAGCAGGGCCACGGCTTGGCTGGGCACGCCCAGTCCTTTGGCGGCGTTGTGATCAAAGCGAACCACACGACTGCCGTGAACCTCGTGCGCCAATGTGAGTTCTTTCAAACCCGCCAGGGCTTGTAAGACGTCGGCTTCGCTGAGGTTCATCACCGGCTCGCGCGCCGTCTTCTGATTGCAGCCCGCAGTCAGCGCATTCAGTGACAGGGGATAACTGTCGGGGACCGTGTGCTGTTTTTCAACCAGCACGCTCAACACACGTGCTTCTGTGGCGCTCAACGTTCGCGGGATCAAGCCATGCTCCTTCAATGCACCGCGCGCGCAAATTCACGCAGCGGCGCATCAAAGATAGCATTGAATAATGCCCAGGATGGCTGTGTTGTTGCGCTCAGCGCTCAGTCGTCAAACAAGCCGCGAACGTTGGGGTCGTACCGTCGACCTTCGGTGTCGAGTTTGACCACGCGTGAGGGGCGTGTTTTGAGTACGTACAACACGCCCAAGGTGATCAAGCCAGCAACCCACTGGGTTGTTCCTCCCAACTCGGGAGACCAGTCGGCAAGGGTGCCGGCGGCGTGGGCTGTGGTGCTCAGGGCCAGTGAGGCAAGGGTGAGGCCGGACATCAGTACTGCACGCATAGATCGCTTCCAACTGCTTGCGACTGATACATCGTAGAAAGTTCGCTCTTTTGTGGCGAGGAACTAGCTCACAGTCGCACCCGCTTTATCGGCATCAACACGCCAGGGATTCAGTCCACTCAGGGTTATCCGGGAGGATGGCTGTCAATTCCTTGGCGTCGATGTTGATCTCCGTGCCGTTCATGAGCGTGAAGCTCAAGTGCAGGGGGCCTTTGATGTGGCCGGGCAAGGGCATGCTTGCTTGTTTGCCACTTGGGGTGAGCACCTGGCCATGTCGAATGCCGCCTACCCAATCTGAGCGTGACGCCAGCGCTTGGCCTGGGATCACTTGGCAGATCAACACCACGCCACGCATATAGCCTGGTGTTCGATTCCGGGGCTGCACCGAAGCGGCTGAGAAGGTGATGGTCAGCGCGCCCTTGGAGGTCGTCAGGACATGCGCCACCTCGCTGTCCTGCCAGAACAGCATCCAGTCAGTGGGCGGAGGATTCATCTGCGGATTGGAGGAAGGTCAGCACTTGGGTCTGCAGCGATTGCGTCGAGGCGGGGCGAAGCAACTGTGTCAGGTGCCCCTCACCGTTCAGCACAATGAGCTGTTTAGGGTCCTTGGCGAGCGCCAGCAATCTTTCAGAGTGACGATGATGAATGACTTTGTCTTGGTCGCCGTGGATCAGCAGCAGGGGAATGGGGGCAATCTGATCAATGAGCCGGTCTGCACTGTGCCGATCACTCATGAGCCAACCCGCGCCGGGGACCTTATCGTGGGCAATTTGGGAATAGCTGCTGAACGTGGATTCCACAATGACCGCGCGAATGCCTTGTCGTGAGCCTTTCACCACTGCGCCAATCGCGTTGGTGCCGCCGAGGCTTTGGCCATAGACGATCAGCTTGTCGGGGGTGCTGTCAGGGCGTTGACGAACGTGCTCGATGGCCGCGATGCTATCTGCCAGTACGCCATCCAGATCTGGGGTGCCTTTGGATGTGCCGTATCCACGGTAGTCGAACACAAACAGGTTGTAGCCTTGGCGAGGCAGCCATTCGGCAAATCGCCAGTGGGCAGACATATTCTGGGCGTTACCGTGGAAATGAATCACGGTGCCTTTCGCCTGTCGCGGCGCTCGCCCTTGTGCGGGGATGAACCAACCGGTCAGGGCTGTGCCGTCGGCACTGGCAAAAGTGACCTCTTCAAAGTCCAAGCCTGCATTTTTGGGCGTGTCATAGAGGATGTTGTCGGGCTGGTAGAAAAGGTTTTGCGCACAGCCCGACAGGCTCATGCCTGTCACAAGTAACGCAATCAGCGCCATGTGGCGCCAGAACTTCAGCATGAGCGGCCTCGGGGAATCGATCAAGCCAGCAAGTCTAGTAGTGTTCGAGCAACCACTCGGGTCGCCTTTTTCAGGTCAGCCAGAACGAGGTGTTCGTCGGCGCGTTTGGCGTTGGACTCCAGAACCGTGCGCGGGCCCGCGCCGTAGATGACCGCAGGAATGCCTTGCGCACTGTAGAGTCGCACGTCGGTATACAGCGGTGTGCCGCTGGTGGGGATGGCTTCACCGAAGACCACTTGACCATGCTTTTGGATGGCGGCCACGAGCGGCGCATTGCCAGGCAAGGGTTGCATGGCATTGGCCATCAAGAGCCGTTTGATGTCGACTCGGATGCCTGGGTATTGGGCGGCTGCCTCGGCAATGACTGCGCGGATCTTGGCTTCGACTTCGACGGGGTTCTCTTCGGGGATCATGCGTCGGTCGAGCTTGAAGACGACCTTGCCGGGGACCACATTGGTATTAGTGCCGCCCTCAATTCGTCCAACGTTCAGGTAGGGGTGTTCGATGCCTGGCACCTTGGACGTCACCGATTTGTAGAGCTGGTTTTGTTGATACAAGGCGTTGAGGATGCAAACCGCACCTTGCAGCGCATCCACCCCTGTGTGCGGAATGGCGGCGTGCGCCATCAGGCCGTGCACTGTCACTTCCATTTGCAGGCAGCCGTTGTGCGCAGTGACCACTTGGTAACTGAAGCCCGCGGCGATCAGGTAATCGGGTTGGGTCAGCTTTTGCGACAGCAGCCAGCCCGGCCCCAGTTCGCCGCCGAATTCTTCATCGTAGGTGAAGTGCAATTCCACGCTGCCATTCAAGGGTCGAGCCAGTGACTGCAAGGCGCGCAGGGCGAAGGTGTAGGTGGCGAAATCGCTTTTGCTGACTGCTGCAGCGCGTCCATAAAGCTTGCCGTCGACCACCTCTGCGCCGTAGGGCGGGTGCGTCCAACCTTCACCAGGGGGGACGACGTCGCCGTGGGCGTTCAAAGCCACGGTGGGACCCTCGCCAAATCGGTGTCGCACGATCAGATTGGTGAGGCTGGTCAAGCCATAGTCCTTCACTTGCTGATCGGGCACGGCGTGTTTTTCTGCCACCAGTCCCATGCCGGCCAATAACTCTGCCGTGCGTTCTGCATGGGGGGCATTGTTGCCTGGGGGCGTATCGGTGGGCACACGAACCAGCTCTTGCAGATAGCGCACTTGTTCATCGAAATGCGTGTCAATCCAGGCATCGAGCTGGGTGTAGGCCTGAGCGAGTTCGGGGGAATCGAGATGGGCCATGTCAGGCGTCCTGTGCCAGGTTGTTCAGCAAATGCGAGAACGCCTCTACACAAAGTTGGGCGTCGTCGCTGGTGATGGTTTCGAGTGGGTTATGGCTGATGCCTGCATTGCCGCCCCGAACGAACAACATGCCCTGGGGCATGATTTGGTGGAGCTTCATGGCGTCGTGACCGGCGCCACTGGGCAGGGTGTGATCGGGCAAGCCGCACGCCTCGATGGCCTGTCGCCAACGGTTTTGCCAATGGGGGTGGCAGGGGGCTGCGGCGGCAGTCAGCAAGTGCTTGGCCTCGAATTGAATGCCACGCTTTTGGCAAATGCTCGCCAGTTGCGCCAGCACGTCTTGGGTGAGGGCATCGCGCTGCGCATCGACCGGTGCTCGCAGATCCAGTGTCAGTTGGCAGCGCCCTGGGATCACATTGATGGAGCCTTGGGGCACGTGGAGCATGCCCACCGTTCCCACCGATGGGCCTTCAGGGCTCTTGGCATCGGCGCGGGCGCGTTGTTCCACGTAAAGGATCAACTCTGCTGCTGCCGCCGCCGCGTCGTGTCGCATCGGCATGGGGGTTGTGCCAGCATGGCTGGCAGTGCCGATCAAATCGATGGCGTAGCGGGTGCTGCCATTGATCGAGCTAACGGTTCCCAAAGGCATGTCCATCCCGTTGAGGACAGGCCCTTGTTCGATATGGACTTCGACAAAACCGAGATACCGGCTGGGGTCGCGTTTTTCTGCGGCAATGGCGTCAAGCGTGGCGGGCAGGCCGGCATCTTGCATGGCTTGCAACATGGTCACGCCCTGGGCATCGGTTTGCGTCAACCAGTCGGGGTTGAAATCGCCCACCAAGGCACTGGAGCCCAGGAACGTGGCGCTGTAGCGTTGTCCTTCCTCTTCAGCGAAGCCCACGACTTCGATGGCAAAGGGCAGGCGGCGCTGCTGTGCGTGCAACTGCTTCACGCAGGCCATGGGGACCAGAATGCCCAGTCGGCCATCGTATTTGCCACCATTGCGGACGGTGTCATAGTGCGAACCGGTCAGCAGGCGAGGGGCATCAGGTTTTTGGGCGTGATACACACCCACGACATTGCCCACGGCATCGAGCCTGACCTCGTCCAATCCGCAGTCCTTCATCCAGTCCATGAGCTGTTGCGCGCAAGCTCGGTGGGCGGTGGTCAGGTAGGTCACGGTCAGTGGCGTGATGCCGTTGCCATCAGGCTCCGCTTCGGTGTGTTGCGCCAATTGCTCTGCCCAGTCCCACACCCATTGACCGGCCTCGGGCTCAAAGCCGAACTTGTCGTTCAAGCGGATTTCTGCAATGCGGTGAATGTTGCGCAAGCACTCCGCGCGCTCGAACTCGGCGGTGTTGCGCAAGCGACGGGCGAAGGTTTCAATGATGGCTTGGCGTAACAGACCTGTGCCGCGTGGGCCGCGAACAGCCAGAATGAAGGGCCAACCAAAGCGCTGGTTGTAGTCGGCATTGAGTTGTTGCAGTTGCGCGTACTCTTGCGGGCTGCAATGGGTCAGGCCGGCTTTGCTTTGCTCGTTGGTCGATTCTGCAGTCAGCTCGCCAGCGACGGCCGCTTTGCCGGCCAACTCAGGGTGGGCACGAATCAAGCCCAATTGCTCATTGACCGTCGCGTGACTGACGGTGCTGGCCAGGGCGTGCTTGAGGTGTGTCAGGGTTTGGAAGGGGCTCTGGATCCAGGTCCGGCGGGCAATCCAAGGCGAGTGTTCATAAATGCCATCGAGCAGGGCTGCAAACTCGTCCTGATCGGCTGCATTGAGTTGGTCGAGGGTCAATGCCATGTCGTCTCAGCCCTTCGGGGTGGATGGTTGATAGGGGTGATGCTGGCGCCAGTGTCGCGCGATGTCGATGCGACGAGCCACCCAGACTTGGTCGTGTTGTTCGATGTAGTCCAGGAACTTCTGTAAAGCACGCATACGGCCGGGGCGACCCAACAGTCGGCAATGCATCCCGACGCTCATCATCTTGGGGGCATTCAGACCTTGCGGGTCACCTTCCTCATACAGAACATCGAAGGTGTCCTTCAAGTAGGTGAAGAAGTCATCGCCTTGGCTGTAGCCCTGCGGCAATGAAAACCGCATGTCGTTCACATCCAGGGTGTAGGGCACGATCAGGTGCGGTGTGATGCTGCCATCGGTGCGCTGCACCTCGGTCCAGAAGGGCAGGTCGTCGCCGTAGTAGTCGCTGTCGTACTCGAAACCACCGTAGTCAGCGACCAAACGACGTGTGTTGGGACTGTCTCGGCCGGTGTACCAGCCCAGGGCGCGCTGGCCAGTGAGTTCTTCAATGATTTGCATGCCGATGCGCATGTGCTCGCGCTCGGTGGCTTCGTCCATGTTTTGATAGTGAATCCAGCGCCATCCGTGGCAGGCGATCTCATGGCCTTGGTCGACCAGGGCGCGGGTGAGCTCCGGGTGACGCGCCAAGGCCATGCTCACGCCAAATACGGTCAAGGGCATGCGGCGCTTCTCAAACTCGCGCAACAAGCGCCACACACCGGCACGAGAGCCGTATTCATAAATAGACTCCATGCTCAGGTGCCGGTCGGGGTAGGACGCGGGGTTGAACATTTCGCTGAGGAACTGTTCGCTGCCGGCGTCCCCATGCAGGACGCTGTTTTCGCCGCCTTCCTCGTAGTTCAACACGAACTGCACGGCGATCCGTGCACCACCTGGCCATTGCGCATGGGGCGGCTGAGCGCCATAGCCGATCAAGTCTCGAGGGTAGGGGCTGGCGTGCTTGTCGATCGGTGAACTGGGCATAGGGGGCTCACAAAGGGGTGCGACGGTGTTCGGTCAACTGCGCTTCCACCACTTGCAGGTGGTCGGCCATGAGTTGGGCTGCGCGATCGGCATCACGGGCTTCCAGTGCTTGCATGATGTCGGCATGTTCATGATGAGAGGTGGCCGCATCTGACGCAGATTGGTACATCAAGCCAATCAGCGAGCAGCGAGAGACCAATTCCGTCATCAAGGCGACCAGGACTTGATTGCCCGTGAGCTGAGCCAGCAAGACATGGAAGTCAAACAGCAATCGAGTGCGAGCGGCCACATCCAGTCGTTGTACCGCTTGTTTTTCTTGACGAATGTGCGCTTTGAGCTTTTGGAGATCGGCAGCCTTCAACCTCGGGGTCAGATCTCTGATCATTTGCCCTTCGATCATGCGGCGCACGGCAAACACTTCACGGGCTTCCTGCACCGAGGGTTGTGCCACGAAGGTGCCACGGGCGGGCTCCTGGGTGACCAGCTTCATTTGTTCGAGCTTGAAGAGTGCCTGACGAACAATGGTGCGGGAAACGCCGAAGCGGTCGCCAATTGTTTGTTCGACCAATTTGGTGCCGGGTTGCAGCCGGTGCTCCACAATGGCCTGCGTGATGGCTTGAACGATGAGGGCCGTGGGTGAATGATCGGCGTCGCCCGTTGGTGCGCGCGTGGACGGGCTGGGTGGCGATTCGGCCGATGCGGCCAATGCGTTGGCATCCACCTTGCTGAGTCGAGATGGTTTGCGAGGGGTATTGCGAACGGCGCTCATCGTGGTTAAAGTGTATACAGTTTTGCGCTTTGACCGCAACCCTTTGCTCAACAGGATGAGAGACACCATGAGCCAAACCGGCAAGCTCACCACCCACGTTCTGGACACCATGCATGGTGTGCCCGCCGCCAACATGACCGTTACCCTGTACGAGTGGACGGGGCAGTGGCAAGTCATCAAGCAAGTGCAAACGAACGCCGATGGCCGAACCAACGAACCATTGTTGGCGGGCGAGGCATTGAAATCGAGCCGCTACCGCTTGGAGTTTGATGTGGAGGGCTATTTCCGCTCCAAAGGATTGGATTTGCCTGAGCCCGCGTTTTTGAGCTTGGTTCCGATTGACTTTGGTATTGCGAACCCCGGAGTTGCTTATCACGTGCCGCTGCTGATCAGCCCATGGGTGTATTCCACTTACCGAGGTAGCTGATGTTGCAAGAGTTGGGGCCCTGGGTGGGCTATGTCCTCGATTGGTTCAATCTGCTGTTGCGGTGGGCTCATGTGGTGGTGGCCATCGCCTGGGTAGGTTCTTCTTTTTACTTTGTCTGGTTGGACAACTCTTTGACGCCGCCCAGTGATGAGGCGCTCCAACGTAAGGGGGTTGGCGGTGAGTTGTGGGCCGTGCACGGTGGTGGGTTTTACAACCCACAGAAGTACTTGGGTGCGCCACCCAAATTGCCCAAGCACCTGCATTGGTTTTACTGGGAGAGCTATTCCACCTGGCTCACGGGCTTTGCGCTGTTTACCGTGATTTACCTGCTGAACGCGGGGACCTTCCTGATCGACAAACAGTTGATGGATTGGTCTGCTGGGGCTGCCGTGGCTGCTGCGCTGGGCTTCCTGGCGGGCTTCTGGTTGATCTACGACTTGCTGTGCAGAACCTTGGGACGCATGCCGGGCAAAGATGCCTGGTTGGGCGCTGCGGTGGCACTGGTGGTGCTGGCCGCATCGTGGGCTGCTTGCCAGTTGTTTGCTGGGCGTGCGGCCTTTTTGCTGGTGGGCGCCATGTTGGCTACCACCATGAGTGCCAACGTGTTCTTCTGGATCATCCCGGGGCAACGCAAAGTGGTGGCGGCCATGCAAGCGGGCCAGCCGGTGGACCCCGTTCATGGTCAGCGTGGCAAGCAGCGTAGCGTTCACAACACCTACTTCACCATGCCTGTGCTGATGGCGATGCTGAGCAATCACTATCCCTTTGTGACGGGCGGCGCACAGAACTGGTTGGCCTTGGTGGCCTTGATGCTGGCTGGTGCCTTGATTCGACACTTTTTTGTGGCGAGGCATAAAACCGAAGTGCATGGCAAGCCCGCACCTTGGGGCTGGGCTGCGGCGGGTGTGATGTTGTTGCTGGCCGTGGCCATTTGGAAGGCCTCAGTCAGCCCTGGTGCTCAAGCCGTTTCCGCCCCAGCGACCCAGACTTTGACGGCGGCAGAGCGCCTGAAACAGGTGCGACAGATCGTCGATCAACGCTGTGTGATGTGTCATAACGCACAAATCGCGAACAAGGGGGTGGCCCTGCACACGGATGCCTTGCTCAATGAGCACGCGCAGGCGGTCTACCAGCAGGCGGTGGTCTTGAAGGCCATGCCCATGAACAACGCCACCGGCATCACGGAGGATGAACGCGTGGCCCTGGCGCAATGGTTTGAGCAGCGCCAATCGTCTGGTCAATGATCGTTTCTTACAACGTTCCCCAATAAAGCGGGCATTTGGCGCGACAAGTGCGATCCGGTGTCGCCATCTGTTTACCGAAAACGATTTAATTGCGACGTGGTCGCGATTTTCAGAATTTCGTCTTTGGGGGACATTTGAGCAGTCTGGTCATGGACAGCGGTGAGTCCAGCATGTGGTCAAGATGGCTTGATCTCGTCCTGACCACCGACCCGAAACAACGCTTGCGCATCACGCGATCATTGATGTCGACTTTGGTGTTCGTCATCTGTGTCGGGTTGATCATCTATTGCTCGATCATCGGCCTGATGGATCCAGCACATGGCACAGTCTTGGCCAGTCTGATCGCCTTATCCAGCACCGGGTTTTACATCGCGATGCGAACCGGATGGAACCTTCGCTTTTCGGACCCATCTCTGACCTTGCCCCAGATTCTGGCGGCATTGACCTGGATTTGCGGCGCCTACGGGATCACCAATGAAGGACATGGTGGCACCCTGATCTTGTTTGCCTTGGTCCTGGTGTTTGGCATCTTCAACATGAACGCACGCCGGGCTCGTTACTCGACGTGGTTTGCCGTGGTGGCCATGGGCGCCACCATGGCCTACAAGGCCTGGTCTGATCCCGTGCACTACCCCTGGAAGATCGAGTGGATGTACTTCGTGTTCGTCGCCACGGTCATGCCCATGATCTCGCAGTTGGCGTCGCAGCTCAATCGCATGCGGCACAACTTGAAAGAACGCAAGCGAGAGTTAGAGCTTGCCCTGGAGCGCATTCAGGAATTGGCCACGCGGGATGAATTGACGGGGTTGTTTAACCGCCGTCAGATCATGCAGATGCTGGGCGAGCATGCAGCACGCAGTGATCGTGGTGTGGTGAAGTTCTGGGTGGCGGTGGTCGATCTGGACTTTTCAAGCATGTCAACGACACCTGGGGGCATGGTGTGGGCGACGAGGTGCTGCGCAACTTCAGCCAACTGGCATCTGGCGTGTTGCGTGAGACGGACGTGATCGGTCGCTGGGGCGGCGAAGAGTTCTTGATCATCATGTTGGCCGTGCCACCGATGGAGCCCACCGTGGGCCTGGAGCGCTTGCGCGCCAAGTTGGTCGACCATCAGATCAGTGAAACGGTGCCTCACCTGCGTGTGACATTTTCCGCTGGCATGGCTTCGTACACAGAGAAAACAGCCGTGAAGGACGCCATTGAGCGTGCCGACAAGGCGCTTTACCAAGCCAAGGCGCAAGGGCGCAATCAAACGGTGATGTGCCCAGACGAAACCCGCTAGGCTGGTGAGCTGTGTTGCAGCAACTGCGCCACCACTGAGATCGCGATGACATCGGGTTCTTTGCCGGCGATGCCCGGCAAGCCAATCGGGCAGGTGATGCGAGCAATTTGATCCTCGGTGAATCCGCGTTCGCTCAGCCGACGCTTGAATTGGGCATGTTTGGTAGCCGAACCAATGAGACCCAGAAACTCAAACGATCCGTGCGTGAGAATCGCTTGGACCAGTCGCAAGTCCAAATCATGCCGATGGGTCAACACCAGATGGTAAGCGTTGGCAGGAGCGGCTGCGACTTCCGCTTCCGGCTGTTCGGTCTCTATCCACTGGATGTGGGAAGGCAGCGCGGCCAGGGTGTCTGCACTGGGCAAGCCGCAACCAGCTTCTGGCATGTCGTCCGACCGTTGATCCATCCATCGCACGGTGCAGTCCACCTGGCTCAGATGCCGGATGATGGCTTGGCCGACATGGCCCGCGCCATGCAGCTCCAGATGGAACCGGGGTTGGGGGGCGGTCCATTGGGCCAATGTGGCTGCTGACAAAGGGCTGAAGCGCAAGGTGAGTGCGCCGCCACAACACTGGCCCAGGGTTGGGCCCAATGCAAACGATTGCTCCCACGCGGCCACGGGCCTGCTGTGAGCGCGGGATTCAGCCAAGGCTTGACGCGCCAATGCCAGTGCTTGCCACTCCAGATGGCCGCCACCAATGGTGCCCCCAAGCGCATCGGTGCTCACGAGCATGCGTGCGCCCGCTTCGCGTGGGGTTGAGCCCTTGATCTCGATGACCTCCACCACAACCGCAGATTGACCTTGTTCGAGCCAATCGATCGCTTGTTGGTGAATCTGGCGAGTGTGGCTCATGTCAGTGAGGCGCCTGTGCCTTGACAGCCATGACGGCGTGGAGAATGGCTTCGGGGGTGGCGGGTGCGGTCAAGGGCGGATCAGCCCGGTCGGGCCCCACGGCAGCAATCGCATCCTTGATGGCCAAGAACACCGAGAAGGGCAGCAGCAGCGGGGGTTCGCCCACGGCTTTGGAGCGGTAAATGCTGTCTTCACGGTTTTGGTTCTGGAACAGCTTGACGCGGAAGTCCGGCGGGCAATCACTGGCGGTGGGGATTTTGTAGGTCGATGGCGCATGCGTCATCAACTTCCCGGTGCTGGGGTGCCAGTAAAGCTCTTCACTGGTCAGCCATCCCATGCCTTGGATGAAGGCCCCTTCGATCTGACCGATGTCGATGGCGGGGTTGATCGATTGCCCCACGTCATGCAGCACATCGGCGCGCAGCAGTTTCCACTCGCCAGTCAAGGTGTCCACTACCACTTCGCTGACGGCGGCCCCATAGGCAAAGTAGTAGAAAGGTCTGCCCTGCATGGTGTCTCGGTTCCAGTGCAGATCAGGGGTCGCGTAAAAGCCGTCTGACCACAACTGCACTCGCGCCATGTAGGCACTCATGACCACCTCGTTGAACGGCCAAGCTTGTGTGCCGCATCGCATGTGGTCGTCAGACAGGGTGATGGTTTGGGGATCGAGTTGATGCTTTTGAGCCCAGTGCGCAAGCAGGCGCGCTTTGATTTGCTGGGCGGCATCGGCAGCGGCTTTGCCATTCAGGTCGGAGCCCGTCGAGGCGGCTGTGGCAGAGGTGTTGACCACCTTGCTGGTGTCGGTGGCGCTGACGCGCACACGTTCCCAGGCCACGCCCAGCGTGTGGGCCACCATCTGCGCCACTTTGGTGTTGAGCCCTTGGCCCATTTCGGTCCCACCATGGTTGACCAGAATGCTGCCGTCGTTATAGATGTGGACCAGGGCCCCAGCCTGGTTCAGGTGCACCACGTTGAAGGAGATGCCAAACTTCACGGGGGTGAGTGCCAGTCCTTTTTTTAACACAGCGCTTTGTGTATTGAAGGTGCGGATGTGTTCGCGTCGTTGGCGATATTGGCTGCTGGCTTCGAGCTCATCTAGCAAGGCCGGCATGACGTTGTCTTCGACGGTTTGGCCATAGGGGGTGGTGTTGTGGGGGGCCTCACCATACAAATTGGCCCGTCGTACATCCAAGGGGTCTATGCCCAAGTGGCGCGCCACCGAATCCATCAACATCTCGACCGCCAGGGAGCCCTGTGGCCCGCCGAAGCCACGGAAGGCGGTGTTGCTTTGCGTGTTGGTGCGTGCGCAAAAGCCGTGCAAGTCGACATGGGGGAGCCAATAGGCATTGTCAAAGTGGCACAGGGCGCGGGTCATCACGGGCGCAGACAGGTCCGCTGAAAAGCCTGCCCGCGAGATCATGTTGACCTTAGCGGCGAGCACGTGTCCGTGCTCGTCAAAGCCGACCTCGCACTCGTGCACGAAACAGTGACGTCGGCCGGTGATCATGAAATCGTCATCGCGATCGAGTCGCAGTTTGACCGGGCGCCCGGTGAGGTGCGCCGCCACTGCCGCTACACAGGCAAACACCGCGCTTTGGGATTCTTTGCCGCCGAACCCGCCGCCCATGCGTCGGCATTCCACTTTCACTTGATGGGCATGCCAGCCCAGGGCATGGGCGATGGCGTGCTGCATCTCGCTGGGGTGCTGCGTGGAGCAGTGGACGTGCAGGCCGTGGTTCTCCGTGGGGATGGCGTAGGAAATCTGCCCTTCGAGGTAGAACTGCTCCTGGCCGCCGATGTGCAGCGTTTGGGCCAGCCGATGCGGGGCCGTTGCCATGGCTTGTGCCGCATCGCCGCGATGCAGGTGCATGGGCGGCACCACGTAAGACTGTGCGGCGTGGGCGGCCTCGGGTGTTAACAAAGCGGGCAGGGGCTTGAGGGTCAAGAATTCTTTGGCCCGAGCGGCGACACGTCTGGCTGTATCGCGGCTTGCAGACAGGACGGCAAACACCGGTTGACCCAGGTAGTGAACCCGACCCTCGGCGAGGATGGGGTCGTCGTGGAGGATGGCACCACAGTCGTTGACACCGGGAATGTCTTGGGCCGTCAGAACGGCGACGACGCCAGGCTGAGCTTTGATCTTGTCCACGTCAATGGACAACAACTCTCCGTGGGCGATGGGAGAAAGCCCCAGCGCCGCGTGGAGCGTGCCTGCCCATTCCGGCAGGTCGTCGATATAGGGGGCCGAGCCTTGAACGTGCAAGACCGCTGATTCGTGTGCGAGCGGGCGTCCGGCACTCATGCTTGCGCTCCAGTTGCTGCTGCCTGGGTGGTCGACGGCCAGACTTGGACTGCCTCCGGTGCCAAAGGCGCATCAGGACGTGTTTCTAGCCAGAATCGCTCCAACAAATTGGCGGCCACCGTGCGTCGATAGTGGTCTGATGCTCTGAGGTCGGTCAGAGGTTGGAAGTCTTGCGCCAAGGCGGCTTGAGCTTGGCGCAGCGTGGCTTCTGTCCAGGGGCGGCCCACCATGGCGGCCTCCGTCAGCGGGGCGCGGCGTGCGGTCGCAGCCATGCCGCCCCAAGCCAGCCGGGCTTCGGTGATGCGTCCTTGGTCGAGCGTGATGGCCAGGCCGGCGCACACGGCAGAGATGTCGCTGTCGCGGCGCTTGGAAATCTTGTATGCCCGCAGATGGTGAGTGCTCGTGGATGTGCCGGTGTGGGGCACCACTGGCAGCGGCACCTCGATCGATTGCAGCCACTCACCGGGTTGGAGATCGTTTGTCATGTAGTCCAGGTAAAAGCTGGACAGCGGGATCTGTCGCGTGTAGGGGCCGCGCCGCAAGACGAGTCGCGCATCCAGTGCGAGCAAGATGGGCGCGCCGTCACCGATGGGGGAGCCGTTGGACAGGTTGCCGCCCAGGGTCCCTGCATGTCGCACGGGGGGCGAGGCGAAGCGCAGCCAGATCTCGCGCAAGCTTGGGTAGGCGTCGACCAAGGCAGACCAGGCGTCCTCCAGGGAGGCGGCTGCCCCAATGGTCAGATGGTCAGCATGTCGTTCAATAGTTCGAAGCGCGGGGATGTGACCCAGGTAAATGATGTCGCCCAAGTCCTTGAACTGCTTGGTCACCCACAGGCCCACATCGGTTCCTCCCGCCAACAGGCGCGCGTCTGGGTATTGCAGGCGCAAAGCGGCCAGTTCGTCCAGAGTTTGAGGGCTCATGAAGCGTTGGGCGTGACCGCCATCCGCCTGACTGGGGCCCACGTAAACCAAGGATGGCGCAGCCGAGGCGGCCAAGGTTTTCAGTTGCGTTGCTGTCTTGGTGTGGTCAGCCGCAGCCCGAGGGGCTTCGAACATCTGCTGTGCCGCATCCAGAATCGGGCGATACCCGGTGCAGCGGCACAGGTTGCCCGACAAAGCATCGGCCAGCGCCGTGCGTGGCGGGGCCTGTTCGTGGGTTTCATAGATGTGCCACAAGCTCATCACAAAGCCGGGCGTGCAAAAGCCGCATTGGGACCCATGACAGGCGACCAAGGACTGCTGGCAAGGGTGCAGTTGGGCGACCTGTGCCACGCCCCTTGCCACGTCTTCCACGGTGATCAGGGCTTTGCCATCCAGTGTGGGCAAGAATTGAATGCAGCTGTTGACCGTGCGCTGTTGCCATTGCCCCTGGTCGTCGAGCTCGCCGATCACCACCGTGCAGGCGCCGCAATCGCCCTCAGCACAACCCTCTTTGCTGCCGGTGCAGTGGGCTGTGTCTCGTAGCCATTGCAACACGGTGGTCGTGGGCGGCAGCCCGGTCACCTGTTGAACCTCGCCCCGATGCACAAAGCGGATCGGTCTGGGAATCAAAGGCAGAGGGCTGTCGGGGTGTTGAGACTCGCTCATGGGCGGGCTCCAAAGTGCAATCGCAGGTCGATCATGTGAGTCACGTTTTACCGCGCAAACGGAAGGGGTGCAATGCGATGTGTGGGCCTTCATGCTGACATTAGGCTGAATCACAACGACGCCAAAAAAGCGTACCGCCGGCCGCGTGTTTGGTTATACGATTTGCTTTATAGGCATCATATAAAAACGCTTATGAATCAGCGCGTGGTTTTCGACAAGATTGACCTGTCTCTCATCCGGGTCTTACATACCTTGATCACCGAACGCAGTGTCTCCCGCGCAGCCATTCGACTGCAATCCACTCAGCCCGCTGTCAGCGCGCAATTGCGTCGCTTGCGCGAGCTGACGGGCGACCCCTTGCTGGTTCGGTCAGGTCAAAGCATGGCACCCACCGATGTGGCCCTGAACCTCTTGCATCCGGCATCCACGATCTTGCAGCAAGCCCAGCGCATGTTTGGGCAAACCAATGCGGTGCGGGACTTTGACCCCGCGACCTCTGAGCTCACCTTTCGCATTGCCACCACCGATTACCTCGATCCCTTCTTTCTGCCTGAGTTGACCTTGCACCTGCGGCGCTTGGCGCCTCACATTCGGGTCGAGGTGATCCAGCTGTCAGCGGATTTGGACTACCGGCGAGCCTTGGCCAAGGGTGAGGCAGACCTGGTCATTGGGAACTGGCTGGAACCTTCGGATGAGTTGCACTTGGGGCGCTTGTTCAGCGACGAAATCGTCTGCATGGTGTCGCAAGACCATCCGGCCGCCCGTTTGCCCAAAGAAGGCAAGCGCGCCTGGACGGTGGAGCAGTACCTGCAAAGTGAACACGTGGCGCCGCCCCCCATGCACCCTGGCGCGCTGGGCATCATCGACGAACACCTGGCCAAGCAAGGCTTGAGGCGTCACATCGTGGTGCGAAACCCCTATTTCACGCAGTTGCCCTATATGGTGGCTGGCTCGCTATTGGTATTGACCACAGGCAAGCGCTTCTGTGAGCGCTATGTGCAACATCTGCCCGTCAAAATCATTCGTTGTCCGGTTGCCTTCACCGCGATGAACTACTATCAGCTTTGGCATGACCTGACCCACCACTCCGCCGCCAGTCGTTGGTTGCGAGAGCAGGTGCGAGAAGTGGTGCGAAATCTGCAACACGTCAGGCCGCCAGTACGCAGTACGGTTCAGTCTGTTTCTTCCCATTGACTTGCTTGACACGCTGTCCAGACATGAATGACCGATTGATCGTGCGAGGAGACTTGCTGGATTTCACCGAAGATCCAGGCTTTGTCACGCCGGAGGTTTCGGCTGGCGTGCGCTTCCGTCCCGATCACTGCATCTTGATTGCCCAAGATGGGCGCATTGAGGCTGTGCAGGCCGCCTCCGATCCGCTTCCCCCCGCATGGTCAGACGTGCCAGTGCAAGACCACCGCGGGCAATTGATTTTGCCGGGCTTCATTGACACGCATGTTCACTGCCCGCAGTTGGACGTCATTGCGAGCTACGGCACCGAGTTGCTTGACTGGCTGAACACCTACACCTTTCCTGCCGAGCGGCGCTATGCTGATCCCCTGGTTTCGCAAGATGGCGCGCGGCGATTTTTGAATGCACTGTGGGCGCATGGCACCACCAGCGCTGTTGTCTTCCCAACGGTGCACAAGGTCAGTGCGGAGGCCCTGTTTGAGCAAGCGGCTCAGGCTCAGATGCGCTTGATCACCGGCAAGGTCTTGATGGATCGACACGCGCCGGATGGCTTGCGCGACGACGTGGTCAACGCAGAGAAAGACTGCATCGACTTGATTGATCGTTGGCATGGTCGCCAGCGTCAGGCATTTGCCATCACCGTACGCTTTGCGCCTACCAGCACGCCTGAGCAACTGGTCATGGCGGGCCGTTTGTGCCAAACCTATGCGGGCACCTATATGCAAACCCATGTGGCTGAAAACCGCGCCGAGGTGCAATGGGTGCGTGAGCTGTTCCCCAGCGCGCGCAGCTATCTGGATGTGTATGACCGTGATGGTTTGATCGGCCCGCGTGCGGTGCTGGCCCACGGCATCTGGCTGGATGCCAATGATCGAGCCGTACTGCGTGAGCATGGCGCACAGATTGCCCACAGCCCCAGCTCCAATCTGTTCTTGGGCAGTGGCCTGTTTGATTGGGCCACGGCGCAGCGAGAAGGCGTGAACGTGAGCCTGGCCAGTGATGTGGGCGGTGGCACCAGCTTGTCGATGCTGCGCAACTTGGCCGAGGCCTACAAAATCCAGGCCTTGCAAGGCACTCGCTTGACCGCTTGGAAGGCTCTCTACACCGCCACCCTGGGCGCGGCATCGCACTTGGGCCTGGCCGATGAGATGGGCCGTATCGAGCCCGGTTGCATGGCCGATCTGACCTCTTGGCGCTGGGCCGTGGGCCCGGTCGCTGAGCACCGAGACAGCCTGGCCCAACGATCTTTACACGAACGCGTTTTTGCCTGGATGACGCTGGGCGATGAACGAAACCTCAATACCACCTGGGTGGCTGGCAAACCGGTGTTTGCGACACCATCCTCCCAGGGCTCTTTGACATGACCGACCGCTTACAACTACAAGCCATCACCAAGCGCTATCCCGGCGTGTTGGCCAACGATCGCGTTGACTTGCGCGTCAGACCCGGTGAAATCCATGCGGTGCTTGGCGAAAACGGTGCTGGCAAATCCACCCTGATGAAAATCATTTTCGGGGCGGTGAAGCCTGACAGCGGCCAGATGCTGTTCAACGGCAACCCGGTGCAGATCCGGTCTCCCCATGAGGCCCGCGCCCTGGGCATCAGCATGGTGTTCCAACACTTTTCGTTGTTTGACACGCTCACCGCCGCTGAAAACGTGTGGCTGGGCCTGGATCGACACCAAAGTCTCGAAGGCATCACCGAGCGCATTCGCGCGGTATCGGCCGACTACGGCTTGGACGTGGACCCGCTGCGGCCCGTGCATTCCTTGACGGTGGGTGAGCGTCAGCGCGTTGAAATCGTGCGTGCTTTGTTGACCAACCCGCAGTTGTTGATCCTGGATGAACCCACCTCGGTCTTGACACCGCAAGCCGTGGAAAAGCTCTTCGTGACCTTGCGGCAACTCGCCCAGCGCGGTTGCTCGATTCTTTACATCAGCCACAAGCTCGATGAGATTCGGGCCTTGTGTGATCGCTGCACGGTCATGCGGGGTGGGCAGGTTACCGGAGAGGTCGATCCCCGCCAAGAGACCAACGCCAGCTTGTCACGCTTGATGATCGGCAAGGAGCCCGCCGAGTTGCACCGCGCCCCCGTGGCGCTGGGTGATGTGGCCTTGGCGGTGCGGCATTTGTCGGTGCCCAAGAACGATCCGTTTGGCGTCGACCTGGAGAACATCGAATTGGCCGTGCGTGCGGGCGAAATCGTCGGCATTGCAGGCGTGTCAGGCAATGGGCAGCAGGCGCTGATGGCCGTCTTGAGCGGCGAGGATCCGCGTGCGCCAGCCGGATCGGTTCGCTTGTTTGAACATGACATCAGCCAGGCCACACCGCGCATGCGGCGTCATCTGGGGCTCCATAGCGTGCCCGAGGAACGTTTGGGACGGGGGGCGGTGCCCACCTTGTCTTTGGCGCAAAACACCTTGTTGACCCGGACCGATGCCATTGGCCCAGGGGGCTGGTTGCGTCTGCGTGGTATTCGGGGCATGACCGTGGAGTTGATTGAACGATTCAAGGTCAAAGCCAGTGGTCCGGATGCGCCTGCCCGCAGTTTGTCGGGGGGCAATTTGCAGAAGTTCATCATGGGCCGGGAAATCGATGCTTCGCCGCATGTGCTGCTGGTGTCTCAGCCCACGTGGGGCGTCGATGTGGGCGCGGCCGCCCAGATCCGAGGCGAACTATTGAAGCTGCGCGATGCGGGTTGTGCCATCGTGGTGGTGAGTGAGGAGTTGGACGAATTGTTCGAAATCAGTGACCGTTTGATGGTCATGGCCAAGGGGCGTTTGTCGCCCAGCGTGCCAATTGAAGAAGCCAGCGTCAATCAGATCGGCGTGTGGATGAGTGGGCTGTGGGGCAGTCAACAGGAGGGCCGCCATGTTCAAGCTTGAGCAGCGCCCGGTCCCTTCCAAGTGGCTGACCTTGGCGTCGCCGTTCATCGCATTGACGATCACGGTGTTGCTCGGTGCCTTGCTTTTCACGGTACTCGACAAGAGCCCTGTGGAAGGCTTGCGGATGTTCTTTTGGGAGCCGATCAAGTCCACCTATGCCTGGTCTGAGTTGAGCATCAAGGCCACCCCCTTGGTGTTGATCGCCTTGGGCTTGGCCGTGTGCTTCCGCGCCAATTTGTGGAACATTGGCGCCGAAGGGCAGTTTGTGGTCGGGGCCATTTTTGCCGGCGGTGTGGCCATGATGGCCGAGCCCGATAGCTCTCGCACCTGGGTGGTGTGGGTGATGTTGGCGGGGGCCCTCGGTGGGGCTTTGTGGGCCGGTGTCGTGGCCTGGCTGCGCCAGCAATTCAATACCAATGAAATTCTGGTCAGTTTGATGCTGGTTTATGTGGCGGAGATGCTCTTGGCCTACCTGGTCTACGGACCGTGGAAAGATCCCCAGGGCTACAACTTCCCGCAAACCATCACCTTCCTGGAGGCGGCTCGAGTACCCAAGTTGATGAGTGGTCTGCGTGCGCACATCGGTTTGATCCTCGCCTTGGTCGCTGTGGCGGGTTTTGCGGTGTTTTTGTACCGCACCTATGCAGGCTTCCAGTTGCAGGTGGGCGGTCTGGCGCCAGCAGCGGCGCGTTACGCCGGTTTTTCATCCTCGCGCGCCTTGTGGACAGCCATGCTGTTGTCTGGGGGGATGGCGGGTTTGGCTGGCGCACTGGATGTGGCCGGGCCACAGGGCCAGCTCACGCCTTACGTGCCCATGGGTTACGGCTTTGCCGCCATCATCGTCGCCTTCGTGGGGCGTTTGAACCCCTTTGGGATTGTGCTGTCTGCCATCTTGATGAGCATGTTCTACATCGGTGGTGAGTTGGCGCAGTCGCGCATGGGCTTGCCCAAGGCCATGACGGGTGTCTTCCAAGGCTTGCTGCTGTTCGTGCTGCTGGCCTGTGACACGTTCATTCATCAACGTTTGCGTTGGGTAGGTCGCGCATGAGTTTCATCACAGCTGATTCAGCCGCGCTCTTGATTGCGGCCACCCTGAACGCAGGGACCGTGGTGGCTTTGGCGTCGTTGGGCTTGTTGCTCAACGAGCGATCAGGCGTGGTCAACCTGGGCGCCGAAGGCATGATGTTGGTGGCGGCCATGGCGGGCTTTGCCGTGGGAGTGCACACCGGCAGTGACACACTGGCGTTTGCAGCGGGTGCCGTGGCTGGTTGCGTGATGGCGGCCATCATGGGCTTGTTGGTCATTTACCTGAACACCAATCAGTACGCCACGGGCTTGGCGCTGAGTTTGTTCGGTGCCGGGCTGTCTGCATTTTTGGGCATGCCGTATACGCAGCAAAAACTTGGCGAGCGGCCCCACTTTGCCATTCCCGGTTTGTCTGATTTGCCGTTTGCGGGCGAGGCCTTCTTCAAGCATCACCCCTTGGTGTACGGCACCTTGATCCTGACGCTGGCCTTGAGCTGGTTTTTGTACCGTTCGCGTGCGGGCTTGGTCTTGCGTGCCGTGGGCGAGTCTCCCGATTCGGCCCACGCCTTGGGTTACCCCGTTCGCCTGATTCGCTTGGCCGCTGTGCTGTCGGGCGGGGCCTTGTGCGGTCTGGCTGGGGCCTACCTGTCATTGGTTTACACCCCGTTCTGGGTGGAGGGCATGGTGGCCGGCAAGGGGTGGATTGCACTGGCCTTGACCACCTTTGCCACCTGGCGTCCGGCCCGAGTCTTGCTGGGATCTTTGCTGTTTGGTGGGGTCACCATGCTGCAGTTCCAGATGCAAGGGCAGGGCATTCAGGTGCCCAGTCAGTTGCTGACGTCCTTGCCCTACTTGGCAACCATTTTGGTGCTGGTCCTGATTTCTCGAAATCCGACGTGGATTCGCATCAATATGCCTGCATCGCTCGGTAAACCCTTCCATCCTGGCGCCTGACAGGGCATCATGCTCCGTTGGTAGTCGGTTTTTTTGTGCCCTTGGTTTGGTGTTTGTTTTTCAAACTTGGAGATGACATGACTGCATACGTGTCCAAACGTGCTTGGTTGAAACTGGCTGGCTTGGCTGGTGTGGCTGCAACAGCTGCGCTGGTGGGGTGCGGCAAGAAGGAAGAAGCAGCTTCTGCTGCATCGGCCGCATCAGACGGCGCTTCAGCCGCTGCCGTGAAAACGGAGCCCCTGAAGATTGCCTTTGCCTATGTGGGCCCTGTGGGCGACGCCGGTTGGACTTATGCCCACGACCAGGGTCGTTTGGCCATCGAAAAGGAGTTTGGCGACAAGGTCAAAACCAGCTTTGTCGAAAAAGTGCCCGAGGGTCCTGACTCTGAGCGCGTGATTCGTGATTTGGTCGGCCAGGGCAACAAACTGATCTTTGGCACCACCTTTGGCTACATGGAGCCGATGCTGAAAGTGGCGGCTGACAACAAGGACGTCAAGTTCGAGCATGCAACCGGCTACAAGACCGCCGAGAACATGCGCACCTACGACTCTCGTACCTACGAGGGCGCCTACATGGCCGGTGTGATCGCCGGTGCCATGACCAAGTCCAACACCTTGGGCGTGGTGGGTTCGATCCCGATTCCTGAAGTGATCCGCAACATCAACAGCTTCACCTTGGGTGCGCAAAGCGTGAACCCCAAGATCAAGACCAAGGTGGTGTGGGTGAACGGTTGGTTTGATCCACCCAAAGAAACCGAAGGTGCTCAGAGCTTGCTGAACCAAGGTGCTGACGTGCTGTTCCAGAACACCGACTCGCCCGCCGTGCTGCAAACCGCCGAGAAGGCTGGCAAGTACGCTTTCGGTTGGGACTCTGACATGAGCAAGTTTGGTCCCAAGGCGCACTTGGCCTCGGCCATCATCAACTGGGGTCCTTACTACGTGAAGGCCACCAAAGATGCGCTGGAAGGCACATGGTCGACCGGCGGTGTCTGGTGGGGTGTCAAGGAAGGCGCCATCGATCTGGTGACCGTGTCTGACGCTGTGCCTGCAGATGTCAAGGCCAAGGTCGACACCATCAAGGCCGGCTTGAAGGACGGCAGCTTTGTCATCTGGAAGGGCCCGATTGCTGGTCAAGACGGCAAGGAAGTGCTGGCCAAGGATGCCGTGGCGGATGACAAATTCCTGGGTGGCATCAACTTCTACGTCAAGGGCGTGGAAGGCACTATCCCTTCGGGCAAGTAAACGTTGAACGAGATGAGGGCGGGGCACATGTCCGCTCTCTGCTCAAGGGGCCTCTCAGGATCATCGATCGGAGGCCCTATTTTTTTGGATGAAAGGATTCGCCATGGGTGCCATGACTGTCAAACCTGTTGATGCGGCTCAATTGCCGGCCCTGATTCAAGCCATGCCCAAGGCCGAGTTGCACATGCACATCGAAGGTTCTTTGGAGCCTGAACTGATTTTCGCCCTGGCTCAGCGCAACGGTGTGAGCCTGTCGTATCCGAGTGTGGAGGCCTTGCGTGCGGCCTATGCCTTCACCGATCTGCAAAGCTTTCTCGACATTTACTACGCAGGCGCGTCGGTCTTGCTGAAAGAGCAAGACTTTCATGACATGGCCTGGGCCTACCTGACGCGTTGTAAGCAGGAAAACATCCTGCGCACTGAGATGTTCTTTGACCCTCAAACCCACACCGATCGCGGCGTGCCGTTTGAAGTGGTGATCAAGGGCTTGACCTCGGCCTGCGATCGCGCACGCGCTGAGTTGGGCGTGAGTGCCGCGCTGATCATGTGCTTCTTGCGCCACTTGTCGGAAGAGGCCGCCTTGGAGACCTTGGAACAAGCCTTGCCCTACAAGCAATACTTCATTGGTGTGGGTTTGGACTCCAGTGAGCGCGGGCATCCGCCTGAAAAGTTTGCCCGTGTGTTTGCCCGCTGCAAAGAGTTGGGTTTGCGCTTGGTGGCCCACGCCGGCGAAGAAGGCCCTGCCCAGTACATCTACAACGCCTTGGACATCCTGCAGGTGGAGCGGATTGACCATGGCGTGCGCTGCGTCGAAGACCCGGCACTGGTCCAGCGGCTGGCCAAAGAGGGCATGGCACTCACGGTGTGCCCCTTGTCTAACGTGAAACTGTGCGTGTTCAAGAAGCTCAGTGACCACAACCTGAAGTCCTTGCTGGCGCAAGGCGTCAAGGTCACCATCAACTCAGATGACCCGGCCTATTTTGGCGGCTATCTGAACCAGAACTTCTTGGAGACCGCAGAGGCCCTGCAACTGGACGCCCAAGCGCTTTACACCTTGGCGCGCAACAGCTTCGAAGCTGCTTTTGCGTCCAACGACGACAAGGCCGCCTGGATCGCTCAGTTAGACCAGACCTTCGAGCGCTTCGCGGCTTGACGCAAAGCCATACGCATCCATGGCCAGATGGCCGTGGGTGACCCCGCTGAATAGACGCTGGCTCATCAGCGGGTACGTTTGTTCGGGCCTGCACGCCGCGCCCGCTGCCAGATAGAAGGGCAGCCAGTGTTCGTCGGTGGGGTGCATCCCATGGGCGTGTGGGGCTTGGCGGCGGTAGTCCAGCAAGGCGTCCCATTGGTTTGATGCAGTTTGGGTCTGTACCCACTGACGAAATTGCGCGCAATCCGGATGCTCCGGCGCGTCGACGGGTTCGGGCTCGTGGAAAAAGCGCTGCAAATTGTGGGTGAGACTGCCTGATCCAATGATCTGGATGTTGCGTTGTGGCAGTTCGTGCAGCAAGCGCCCCAGGGCGAGCAGCTCAGCAGGGCTACTACGTGGGGTGAGAGACAGCGGCACCACCGGCACATCGGCTGATGGGTGCAAATGCATCAGCACGGTCCAGATGCCATGGTCGAGTCCACCTTGATCCGTCCGGGCACAGCCTGGGCCTTGGGGGGGCTGCAGCAGTGCTTGAATGTCACGCGCCAATTCCGGGTGACCCGCGGTGTCGTACTTGACTTGATAGAGCGCAGGGGGAAAGCCACCAAAGTCATGAATGGTGGGATGATGCGTCGCGCCTAACACCACGGGCCGTGTGGTCGAGGTGTGCGGTGACACGACCACGAAAGCATCTGCTTGGCCCCAATTCTCGGTCATGGCTTGCCCCAAACGCCGGAGGAAGGCGCCCGCTTCACCGGGTTCGATCGCCATCATGGGTGACCCATGTGACAAGAACAATGTGGGACGGGGCAACGAGGTTGGCATCATCTGATTGAGGTATCGGGCTAATCTGCGGATGGCTTGGGTGCACTGACAGGTATGAATTGAACCGACGACATCACGGCCAAGGCAATGGCCAGCGGTACGGTCGACGCATAGCCCACATATTTGAAGCCAAAGGCGCCCACCATGGCGCCAACCGAGAAGCCGCCTACCAACAAGACGTGCAGGCTCAGGCGCGTCCAATTCACGCGAACCTTTGGCGTGTCGGCTGACTCTGGGATGCGATTCCAGTAAAGCAGTTTGCCCAATTCAATGCCAATGTCGGTGACCATGCCGGTGACGTGGGTGGTGCGAATTTCGGCATTGGAGATCTTGGTCACCATGGCGTTTTGCAGGCCCATGACAAAACTGAGCAAAACGACCGTCCAATACACCGTGGCTGAAAAACCGTGGTCGTTGAAATCGTCGCCCAGCAAGCCGAACGCCAAGAGCAGCAAGGCTTCCACCAAGAGAGGCAAGGAGTATTCGTGGCGGCTTTTTTGTCGGCGTGCCCAATTGATCATGATGGCGCAGCTGGCCGCGCCACTGATGAACGCCAGCATCGCGACGACACAGGCTTTCAAAAGGGAGGTGTCGCCCATCACCAGCGCATCCGCAAAGCTGGAGACCATGCCGGTCATGTGAGAGGTGTATTGGCCGACGGCCAGGAAGCCCCCCGCATTGGTCGCGCCCGCAATGAACGCGAGTGACACACCCAAGTGAATGTTGGTGCGGCGCGACCGCTCCGGGGATGTCAGGGTACGCAGGTAATCAACAGGCATCGCAAGGGGATCGTGGACGGGTCACAATAGCCTTTCTATCATCGCTCAAATTCCAACCCATGCAGGCGAGTTCGGCAGATTTCATCGGTGTGCGTGTGTCCATCTGGCGTTGGGCTTGGACCCAAATGCGGCGCGATTGGCGCTCGGGCAGCATGCGGTTTTTGATGTTGTCGGTGGTGTTGGCCGTGACGGCGCTGAGTGCCGTGGCCATTTTTGCTGATCGCATCGAATCGGGCTTGACCCGTGATGCGGCGCAGTTGATTGGCGGTGATGCGGTGGTGGTGGCAGACCAGCCTGTGCCCGCGCCGATCCAGGCGCAAGCCAAGGCCAGTGGTTTGCGCATGACCTCGACCACCGTGTTGGCCAGCATGGCCCGGGCGCCTGACGACAAAGGGGGCGACAGCAAGCTGGTCGCACTCAAGGCGGTGGGCGAGCAATACCCCTTGCGTGGCCGTTTGCAACTCGGCGCGGTCCAGCCAGACGGAACAGTTCAGGCCACGGGGCCAGCCCCAGTCGGGGGCCCGCCCTCTGGGCGTGTGTGGGTCGATGCTGCGGTGCTGATCGCCTTGAACGTGCAGTTGGGCGACACCCTGTGGTTGGGCGAGAAGACCTTTGTGGTGGATGCCGTCATCGCGACGGAACCCGATCGCGGCGCGGGCTTCATGACCTTTGCGCCACGGGTGATGATGCGCTTGGCCGACTTACCCGCCACGGAGTTGGTGCAACCCGCGAGCCGCGTGACCTATCGCTTGTTGCTGGCGGGACCAGCTCGGCCCCAAGATGCGGGCTATGTTGCGGCGGCTGGCGCCGTGGTGTCGGTGAAATCAGATCAACGTGCCGAGGTGGATCGTTTTGTCGCCGCCACCGAAGCGGCTTTGACCAAGCAGCCCGAATGGCGCGGCGTTCGCGTTGAAACCATGGAACAGGGGCGCCCAGAAATGCGCTCCACCCTGGACCGAGCCGGCTTGTTCTTACGCTTGGTGGCTTTGTTGGCGGGGCTGCTGTCTGCTGTCGCGGTGGCCATGGTGGCGCGAGACTTTGCTCAGAATCGTCTGGACGATTGCGCCTTGATGCGTGTGTTGGGCGTACCTCAGCGTGTGATGGCGCGCATTTACGCCGCAGAGTTTTTGCTGGTGGGCGTGGCCGCCAGCGTCGTCGGTTTGGGCTTGGGGTGGTTATGCCACCAAGTGTTTGTCGCCTTGCTGGCCAATCTGGTGCCGGTGACTTTGCCCGACGCCAGTTGGCGCCCGTTCGCTGTCGGCATGGGAGTGGGCGTGTTGTTGACCATGGGTTTTGGTTTGCCGTCGGTGCTGCAATTGGCGCAAGTCCCGCCCATGCGGGTGATTCGCCGCGACTTGGGTGGGCTCAAACCCTGGTCGATGGTGGCTTGGGGCGGTGGCCTGCTCAGCCTCACCGGTTTGTTGCTGATGGTGGCGCGTGATTGGAAGCTGGGAGGCATTGCCCTGGGTGGATTCGCTGCCGCCGTGTTGGTGTTTGCGGTCCTGACTTGGGCGCTCATTGCCTTGCTGCGTCAACTGAGCCATCGCTCGCCTGGGCGTTGGCCGATGGCGTGGGTCTTGTCGGTACGCCAATTGACGGCGCAACCCTTTCAAACTGTCGTGCAGGTGTCGGCCTTGGCCCTGGGCCTCTTGGCGTTGATGCTGTTGGTGCTCTTGCGCACTGATTTGATTGACAGCTGGCGTCAGGCCACGCCACCCGATGCGCCTAATCGCTTTGTGATCAACATCCAACCTGATCAGCAAACCAGCTTTCAGGACATGTTGACGCGTGCGGGCGTGTCTCAATTTGACTGGTATCCCATGGCGCGTGCGCGCTTGCTGGCCATCAATGGGCAAACCGTACATGCCAAGGACTACGAGGAAGAGCGGGCTCAGCGATTGGTGGAGCGCGAGTTCAACATCAGCCATGCGGCGCAAGCCCCGACACACAATGAAGTTGTCAAAGGCCAATGGGTGCCTGAGGAAGAGGGCGGCCTGAGTGTCGAAGAGGGCTTGGCCAAAACGCTCAAATTGAAATTGGGTGATCGTTTGCGATTCGACCTGGCCGGGTCCAGCTATGAGGGCCAGATCACCAGCTTGCGCAAGGTCGATTGGTCGTCCATGCGGGTGAACTTTTTCGTGATGGCACCCAAGTCGGACATGCCCCAATGGCCCATCACCTACATCAGCGCCTTCAAGTCACCAGCCAGTGGCGCCTTGGATCGGCATTTGGTGCAAACCTTTCCCAATTTGACGGTGGTCGACGTGTCCGCCACCTTGGCTCAGATTCAAGGCATCTTGGGGCAGGTGATCACGGCCGTGGAGTTCTTGTTTGTGTTCACGCTGGCGGCGGGCCTGATCGTGTTGATGGCCGGCTTGTTGACCTCTCGCGAGCGACGTGCTGCAGACTGGGCCATCTGGCGGGCCATGGGGGCCACGCAGTCCCTTTTGGGACGAGTCCAGTGGGGAGAGCTAGTCTGGATCGGCGGACTGGCTGGCGCATTGGCTGCATCCGCGTCTCTGGCCATTGGTTGGGCCTTGGCCAACTTTGTGTTCGAGTTCAAATGGCAAGCCCCCATGTGGTGGCCCGTGTTGGGCGCCATCGTGGGGGCTTTGCTGGCCAGCCTAGCTGGCTGGTGGAGCTTGCGCGGTGTGTTGCAGCGGCCGGTGATGTCGGTGCTGCGTCGCGCTGAATGACGGTCAGTGGTCGGTCAAGTCGTTGATCAGACCCATGTCGGAGCTGCTCATCAGCGATTCGATGTCCATCAAGATCAACAGGCGCTCATTGATGTTGGCGATGCCGGTGATGTAGGTGGTGTCGACCACCGAGTTGCTCATCTCGGGGGAGGGCTGAATCATCTGTTCCGCCAGTTGCATCACGTCGCTCACCGAATCCACGACGGCACCCACGACGCGGCCGCGTACGTTCAGCACGATGACGACGGTGAAGCTGTCGATGCCGGCTTCGCCGCAGTCATTGAGGCAGTTGAATTTGACGCGCAGGTCCACAATCGGCACGATCACGCCACGCAGATTCACCACACCCTTCAGGTAGGAGGGCGCATTGGCGATCTTGGTGGGTGGCTCGTAAGAGCGGATTTCCTGAACTTTCAGGATGTCGATGCCGTACTCTTCCGAACCCAGTCGGAAGGTCAGAAACTCACGGCCAGAAGCGACGTGTCGCACCTGGCGTGCCTGGTTAGCACGTGCGCCGAAACCGGAAGGGGCTCCGCCTGCTGCTGCGGGGGCCTTGGTGGGGGCTTCTTTCAGGGCTTCCATGCTCGTCCTCGAAGATGTCGTCGTGCGCCGAGCGGGGCGCACACCGTTTTACGTTCCTGTTTGGGTATCGGCGTCCTGCACCAGAACTAAAGGGTCAAACAGGTACTTTTCACGCGTTTTTTTTAACGGCCTCAAAGGGGTCAGAACTTCAGCCCGTACCAGCCAAAGCCAATGCCATAGGTCTGACTATCAGGGGTGGCGTTGGTGCGTGAGGTGGTGATGTCCAGCCCGAGGCTGTCTTGAATCAGCCAATAGCGCAGACCCGCTGTTTGTGTGGCGGGTCCTTTGTTGTCTCCGTTCAATTCAGCAAAGACCATGAAGCGCTCGTGCGGGGTGTAAGCCATGGCCACGCCATAAACCTCGGCGTGTTCTTTCGCGAGCTTGTCGTAGGCATGCCCCAGATTCACGTGCGCGGTCCACTGATCGTTGATGGAGTAGGTGGCAATACCAAGTGCCGTCCAATTGGCGTGATGGCGCTCAGACTCCCCTGCGGCGCGTTCTGCTGTGGTGCTGAGTTTCGCTCCGAAGCGCCAGCCATTCCACGCCAGCGACTCGGGCGCCCATTTCAGGGCACCGACAATTGCGTGTGTATCGAGTGCCATGCTGGAGGGCATGTCCACTTCCAGCCCAAGTTCCAAGCCATCCATGACACCGCAGGCGGGCGCAATGTGCGTATGGTCGACTTCTTTACCAAAGTCTCGCCACGCCTCCAGTTGGCAGGAGCCTTTGTCGTTCACGCCGGCATCCTCTGTGGCCAAGGGGCGCCCGGCCCAGGCGGAAGCACCGATGCTGAACAGTCCTGTGGCCAGGATAGCTTGCGTATAGATCCCCAATTTTTTCATGATGAAACCCTTGTGCTGGGCGGATTGGAAATTCAAACCTTGAAAACTGCCATGGCTTGCGTCAATTTGCCAGCTTGGTCTTTCAAACTGGCGGCTGCGGCGGCGGATTGCTCAACCAGCGCGGCATTCTGTTGGGTCATCTGATCCAGGCTGTTGACGGCGGTATTGACTTGGCCAATGCCATGGCTTTGCTGGTGCGACGCTTGGGTGATCTCACCGATGATGTTGGACACGCGCTGAACGCTGTTCAGGATTTCCTGCATGGCGGAACCTGCGTCATGAACCAGTTTGGTCCCGGACTCGACCTTCTCGCCCGAGGCGAGGATCAGGTGTTTGATCTCCTTGGCGGCAGTGGCGCTGCGTTGCGCCAAGCTGCGCACTTCTCCGGCTACCACAGCAAAGCCGCGACCTTGTTCGCCTGCGCGAGCGGCTTCGACGGCGGCGTTCAGCGCCAGGATGTTGGTTTGGAAAGCAATGCCATCAATGACGCTGATGATGTCGTTGATGCGTTTGCTGGTGCCGTCGATTTCGCTCATGTTGGCGACCACTTCGGACACGATGGCGTTGCCACGCTCGGCTGCCGTCGCGGCGGTGCTGGCCAATTCATTGGCCTGAGCAGCCGAGTCAGCACTGTGGCGTACGGTCTCGGTCAACTGCTGCATCGACGATGCCGTTTCCTGCAGGCTCGAGGCAGTGCTTTCAGTGCGGCTCGACAGGTCCATGTTGCCGCTCGCAATCTCGGATGACGCCACTGAAATGGAGTCGGCCGATCGGCGAACGTCGCCCACGATTTGAATCAGGGCGTCTTGCATTTTGTTCAGCGCCAGCAGCATTTGCGCCGGTTCATCACTGCCTTCGATCGCAGCACGACCACCCAAGTCGCCGTGCGCAATGTTGATGGCCATCTGACGCGCTTGCTCAATGGGGCGGCAAATCGAGATTTGGTTCAAGATGGTCAAGGGGCCCACGATCAAGATCGACACGATCACGCTGGCAACGAACCAAGCTGTGGTGCTGGCGAGGTGTTTGTCTTGTTGTGCATTGGCCTGTGTCAGCTCCTCGGTGACGATCTTGTCGGCTTCGTCCAGGGCGCGCATCATGGCTTCAGCGCGTTGATCAAAGGCGCCCATGTTGGCTGCCGCTTGTCCGGGTGTGGCCTCTGGTTGCTGCCAGCCAGATTTCAGTGTCTCAACTTCTTGACGGTAGGTAGCCAGTTGCGTGGCAAATGTTTGAATCACTTGCTTGTCTTGACCCGATTCGTTGTCCGCAGACAATTTGGCGGTCAAGGTTTTGATTTTTTCCAACTCACCCTGCCAGCGTTGGTGGTGTTGCGAAATCAAACCGGGTTGCCCTGCCGCCAAGACCATTTGTTTCTCGTACAGACGCAGGTCACCCACGGCGGTGTGCAAGTGGCTCAGTAACTGGGCTTCGTCGGCAGATTGTTGCCATGTCTCAGCAGCCTGATGGTTGGCGCGCATCCCCATGACACCGATACCGCCCACACAGAGCAACAAAGCCAGTACCACGCCGATGGCGCTGTACATGCGGGTTTGAATGGTGAAGCCTCGCATGATGCTGAAGAGGTTCATGTCTTGGTCCTGAGTACGTCGAAAAGAAATTGGGAGCACCTGCGTCGTCCGCATGAGCTCTGACCCTTGGCGTTTCGGCAGTATTTCCGGACTCTTAAGTGACGTGAATCAAAGCCCAACCATGAAAAAAGCCACCGAGGCGGACCCGGGTGGCTGTTTTGGGGGATCTGTCTGGGCACTCAGTGAGCGTGCCCTTCGTGGCCCGTGGCCTGTTTGGGCTGCGGAGGCTTGAAGGGGGTGAATCGGGCTTGTTGCGGGTCTTGTCCGGGAAATTGCACGGATACCACCGCTTTGAGCGCGTTGTTGGCGGTGTACTTGGCTTGCCCGCTCAAGCGATTCGGTGCTTCTGGCTTGAGTTCAGCCGTGGTTTTTTGCTTGCCGCTCAAAATGGTGATCGTGGCCTTGGCTCCTTGTGTGGGGATGTCTTTACCCGCATGGTCGGTCACGTAGACGGCGACCGGGGCGTCCTGACCTGCTGCCGCATCTTTTTTCAAGACCAATTCAAGGTGATAAGGACCCGCCATGCGCAGTTGGCCGCCGTGAGGGGCTTTGACGGTGTCCAAATAGTCGTCGCCGTGCGCATGGGCTAGGCCGGCCAGAGCCAGCAGGCTGATGCATCGAGCCAATTGCTTGGCGCCATGTTGCCAGTGGGGGCGAAAGAGGCTGTTCATCAAAATCTCCTTGAGGGTAGGTGTGAGGGCGTTAGAAACTTTCCACGTCTTGTTGTTGACTCAGGTTGTTCAATGCTTGTTCCCCGACCAGCCAGAACAACACCGGAGTCAACAGGGTATCCAGTAGCGTGGCGCTGACCAAACCACCAAAAATCACCACCGCCACGGGATGCAAGATTTCCTTGCCGGGGTCTTGGCCAGACAAGAGCAGAGGGACCAAGGCAAAGGCGGCGACCAGTGCCGTCATCAACACCGGCGTCAGGCGCTCCAGCGAACCGCGAATGATCATGGGCTGCCCGAAGGTCTCGCCTTCGTGTTTGACCAGATTGATGTAGTGGCTGATCTTCAGGATG
Organism: Aquabacterium sp.; assembly: GCA_046299355.1. GTDB lineage: Bacteria > Pseudomonadota > Gammaproteobacteria > Burkholderiales > Burkholderiaceae_C > Aquabacterium. The sequence goes on from JBKBIO010000009.1 coordinate 38,416, forward strand.
CCATTGCGCGTGGCGATACCCGCCAGCGTGATGAAGCCCACCATGGCTGCGACCGACAAACTGATGTCTGCCACCCACATGGCCACCACACTGCCAATCAAGGCCAGCGGGATATTGGCCATGATGATGCCGGCCAGCACAGCAGAGCGGTAGCGCGAATACAGCACCACATAAATCATCAGCAAGGACATGGCAGACAAGGCGACGATCAGTCGGGTGGCCTGTTCTTGCGCCTGGAATTGCCCCTCCAGGTTGATGAAGCTGCCCTCGGGCAGGGGTGTCTGCTGGATGACTTGGCGGATGGCTTGCACGATGGCGCTCATGTCGCGCCCGTCTGTGTTGGCATACACCGCGATCCGGCGCTGTCCATTTTCGCGGCTGATCTGGTTGGGGCCGTCGGTTTCTTCCACGGTGGCAAAACTGGACACCGGCAGTCGGCCCGCGGGTGTGTCGACCAAGGTTTGCGCCAGATCCTGAGGGCCCCGTCGGTCATCAGGCAGACGCAAGACCAAGGCATAGCGCTTGGCGCCGTCCACCATCTGGATGCCGTGCCCGCCGTCGGTCAAGGCTTGGAGCGTGCGTATGGCTTCGCCAGGCGTGAGGCCCGTCTGGGCCAGGCGCGCATGGTCGAGTCGCACGGTGATCTGAGGAATCAGCACTTGCTTTTCAATGCTCACGTCGACCAGGCCTGGGATCTCGCTGAGGTTCTGACGCATGGCTTCGGCCAGCCCCCGTAGCGTGTCGGTGTCGTTGCCGTATATCTTCAAAGCGATGGGAGCCCGTACGCCAGAGAGCAAATGGTCCAGGCGGTGCGAAATGGGTTGGCCAATGGCCACTTGAGCGGGCAGTGCGGCGAGTTGGGCGCGAATGGCCGCCATGACGGCTTCGCGATCCGGGCGGGGTTTGCCGTGTTGCAACTCGATTTCGATTTCAGATGAGTGTACGCCCTCTGCGTGCTCATCCATCTCCGCGCGGCCGGTTCTGCGCCCCACCTGAGCCACCCCTGGGACTTGAGCGATCAGGCTCTCGGCCAACGCGCCCATGCGGTTGGCTTCAGACAGCGATGTGCCGGGGTTGAACAGCAGCGACAACACCATGGCCCCCTCGTTGAACGTAGGCAGGAAGGCACGCGGGAAAAAGGGCACGCTGGCTGCCGCCACGATGACACCAACGGCCGCGCCGCCCACCAGCCACTTGGCGCGAGGAAATGACCAAGCCAGCACCCTGGAATCCCAGTGTTTGAGCCAACGCACCAAGGGGCTGTCCGCGTGTTCACGCTTGGGCATGTTCGGCAACAGGTAGCTGCTCAGAACGGGCGTCACCGTCATCGAGACCATCATCGAGGCCAGGATCGACACGATGTAGGCCACGCCCAGGGGAGAAAACAGCCGGCCTTCGATGCCAGGCAGCGCAAACAGCGGCACGAACACCAGCACGACGATGGTGGTGGCATACACGATGCCACTGCGCACCTCCACACTGGCTTGGCGGATCACCTCCAGCACGGGCAATGGCGCTTCGCGAAGGGCGTTGTCTTTCAGTCGCCGCAGGATGTTTTCCACGTCGACCACGGCGTCGTCGACCAATTCCCCAATCGCAATGGCCAGGCCACCTAGCGTCATCACATTGATGGATTGGTCCAGCCAATGAAAGACGGTGGCCGTGACCGCCAGAGACAAAGGAATGGCGATCAAGGAAATCAGCGTGGTGCGGGCTGACAGCAGGAAGGCAAACAACACAATTGCCACCATGATGGCGCCATCACGCAGGGCTTCGGTCACGTTCTGAATCGAGGCATCGATGAAATCAGCCTGTTTGAACAAGACCTTGGGGGCGCTCAAACCCTGGGGCATCCCTGCGCGCAACTCTTGCAGCGCTTGGTCGATTTTTTGTGTCACCTTGAGGGTGTCTGCGCTGGGCTGCTTTTGAATGCTCACAATGACTGCCGGGGCGCCCATGTAACCTGCATCTCCGCGCTTGAAGGCCGCGGCAAAGCGAACTTCGGCGACTTGCGCGAGTTGTATGGGTCGACCGTCTCGCCAACCGACAGCCAGGCTTTGCAGGTCCTCGACCCTTTGCGTGCGACCCATGTGACGAATCAGAAACTCACGGCTGTTGCGATCAATGAATCCGCCGCCTGCATTGGTGGCGAATCCATCCAGCGCTTTCTCGATGTCACTCAAGCTGACACCGCGTTGAGCCATGCGCGTGGGATCGGGCTCCACACGCAATTGCCTGACTTCGCCACCGATCGCTATCACTTGTGACACGCCGGGAATGGCCAGCAGACGAGGGCGCAAGACGAAATCGGCGTAGTCGCGCGCTTGCATGGGCGAAGCCGCGTCGGACTTGCTGCTCAGGGGCAAAGCCACCATCATGATTTCACCCATGATGGACGACACCGGGCCCATATTGGGAGTGATGCCCTGGGGGAGTTGTTCGCGCAGTTGGCCCAATCGTTCGCTCACCATCTGGCGGTGGCGATAGATGTCGGTGCCCCACTCAAACTCGGCGTAGACCACCGACAAACCAATCCCCGAGGTGGATCGCACTCTCGTGACCCCGGGCATGCCATTGAGCGCGGTCTCAATGGGATAGGTCACCAGTTGTTCGACCTCTTCGGGTGCCATGCCGCCGGCCTCAGTCATGACCGTGACCTGTGGCTTGTTCAAGTCGGGCAAGACATCCACAGGTGTGCGCCAAGCGGTGAGGGTGCCGTACACCATCAACATCGCCGCAAAGGTCAGCACGAATAGCCTGTTCTTCAGACTCTGCTGAACGATCCAATTGAACATGTGATCGCCCCTTTACCGAATCTGCGCGATCAGGGCGGCACCCTGGGTCACCACGCGTTGATCTTCATGCAATCCGCGCGTGATCAACACACGTTGTCCATCCAATACCTGGGTTTGAACAGGCTGCGGGGCAAACCGCTCTGGCCCCACTTTCACCCATACCGTCGGCTCGTTATTGTTCTGCCGCACCACCGCATCGGCTGGTACAACCACGCCGGCTTGGGTGGTGGATCGTTGAACGATCACGCTCACGGTTTGCCCCAGCGCGAGCGATGTAGCGGCCTCGCCTGTCACTTTGAAGGTCAAAGGCAGGACGCCATCACGCAAGGCTCGGGCGGCGCCTTGCAGTTTGAGGGGGCTGGATGGACCGTTTGCCAAGCTCGCCGATTGCACCTGCTGGCCCAAGCTGGGGTCCGTGGTGGTGGCCTCCACCAACCAATGCCGAGGATTGACCACGGTGACCAGTATCTCCTCACTGCCCACCATTTTCCCAACCTGTAAGTCGCTGCGCGCAATCACACCGTCTAAGGGGGCCAGCAACGCCTCTCGGGCATTCAGGCTTTGCGCCACGCTTTGTTCTCGTTGTGCCAAAGCGCGCAACTCCAACTCGGCCGCTTCCAAGTCCTTGCGTGCCACGGTTCCCTCCAGGCTCTGAAGTCGTCGTAGCTTTTGCTCCGCCAGCTGGCGGGTCGCGCGTAGCTCCGCCTGTTGTGACTCTTGTGCCGCACGCGCATAGGGGTCTGCGTGGTGTCTGATCCAAGCCAGTACGTCGCCTTGTTTGACGGCTTGTCCCGCCACGGGTAGACCTTGGGGGCCCGCCTCAATCCGACCGCCATGTGCGGACTGGATCAAACCACTGTGATTGGGGTCGACAATGACCCGGCCTGGCAAGGTCACGGTCGCTGCAACTTGCTCGATTTGGGTAACTTGGGTACGCACGCCCATGCGGCGTTGTGCCAGCTTGGGGACGTTCACGCTGCCATCCGGTAGCCGCATCAATTTGCTGGGGGCTGCCACCGCACTGCTGGCTGGCGCCTTGTCCTCGGCGTGGTCATGATCGCCCTCAGGGCCGTGGGCGATGGCCGAGGCGTGACCCAACCAGATGGATGCGCATAGCAAGAGTTGCCGCATCCGTGTTTTTGTGAAGCGGTTGCTCATACCGAGGCTCCTTCTCGCTTGCGTGCAACGTACATCCCAATGGCGGCAAGGCCAGTCAGTGCCAGCAGTGCGGCCAAGACACCTTTGGCGCCTTTCCAGTGCCACGTCGAGTTGGGCTCAGTATCGTGATCATGCGCTTCCAATGTGGTCAGTTTGGCGTCGAGCAAGTCGACGTCTTCACCCGCTTCGATGGTGATCACGAGGGGGTGCGTGCCTGGTTTTTGCAGTTGAGCGAGCAAGGCGGCATCCGTCACGCTGTAGTCCCCATGGTCTTCATGAAAGGTGGCCTGGGCTTTGATGGGGCCTGACGCCACTTCGACGGTGGCCTTCAGGACGGGTTCATTGGTGTCAAACCGATCGATCCACAGGGATAACTCCGCGGCTTCCTTTGATGTGTCCTCAGGCGTCGTCAACTGGCCTACGACTTCAAAGGTCTCGGACTGCGCCTCCAGGCGAGGCCACTGCGTGCTGAGGCTGGGACCTGGATGAGCTGGGGATTCCGCACTCAAGTGTTCGCCATTGGGGCCATGCGCCCCCGGGCCGGCCCAAGCTGGGCAGGCGTTGATCAGCATGCCTGCGGCCAGCGCCAGCAAGACTTTGTGCAAGAACGATGGGGAAGAGGGAGGCTTCATGGTTGTTGTCCTTGTGCCCAATGCAGCCGGGTTTGGGCCGCAATCAGCTGGATGTCTTTTTGAACGCGTGCCGCATGGGCTTGCGCCGCAGCTGCGTGGGCTCGCAAAAGTTCTGGTAGGGCGGTTTCGCCGGCATTGAATGACTTTTGCAGCCAGTTGGCGCGTTTTTGCAGCAGTTGAACGCGTTGATCTTCTGCTTGGCGTTGTTGTTGGATGGCGTGCAGGGTTGATTCCGCTTCGAGGCGCGCACGATGAACTTGGCGCTCGGCTTGGTGGGCCTCTGCCTCGGCGAGGTCCGACTCCGACATGGCGGATGCGATCTCGCTCTGGCGGTGAACGCTCTGCCCCAAGGGCACACTCAAAGCCAGCGTGGCTGAGCGGCTGCGTTCGGTGCCGCCGCGGCCCTCTTGTTTCACGCTGACGCCCAGTTCAGGGGGCGCGCCCCAGCGCCTCTCAGTCGCCTCCAGCTTGATGCGAGCCCATTCGCGCTTGGCTTGGTGCCATTTCAGCAAGGGGTGGCTGGGGCCGGGGGGCTCGGATCGGGCTGGCCATGTACCCGGTGCAGGGGGGGGCGTCTCGCCCGCCCACTGTTGCCAGGATGCGCGTTCAGCCGTCAGGGCTTGTTGCGCAGCGCTGAGCGACGTTCTCAAAGACAAGAGTTCTGCCTCGCTGGCGAGTGCATCGGCTGGCGCGAGATCCCCAGCTCGCACGCGTCGCTGCACATCACGGTCCAGCTCCACCATGGTCTGGATCTGGGCGGAGAGTTGAGCCACCTCCGCATCGGCCAGCCAGACGCGAACGGCTTGGTCGTGAATCTCACTGGCCAAACGCCAACGTGTCAGTGCCACTTGCGCTTGGGCCAATGCCTCCCAGGCGCGCGCTTGTTCTTGCGTTTGTTGGCGCTGTCCCCACTGCCATATTGGAAGCACCACGCCCAGTTCTGTGCCACGCTGTTCGCGCGACATGGCTGAAAGGTCTTCCGTTTGCGAGACTTGGGCAATCGCTTGGCCAGCCACCCAACTTTGTCCGATGTCGGCCAGCGCTCGTGCCTCTCGGCTCAGATTGCGTGCGGCGATGGCATCTGGGTGGCGTAGCCAAGCCTGCTCCAACACCACTGAAAAACTGGTGTCTTGGGGCAACTTCGTGGGCGTTGCCGTGTTGTCAGCAGGGCGGCTCGGCGTTGCGTCGTTGGGTTGTGCCCAACCTGGCAAGGTGGCAGCACAAACCGCAAGCAGCCCAGCGCAACAGCGCGCGCGGCTCAAGGAATTGAAAATCACGTTGGTCCTGATCGGCGAAGAGCGGTCGGACGCAGGCCATTGGGTGCGCAAAGCGCACGGTCTGTGTTCGACACGTCGGTATCCGCATGCTGATGCGACATGGCCAAGCCACGCCAGACGGCTTGGGGCCATCATTCAGCATGAACGATGCACGGAATCAGGATGCGTGTTTGGGCGGACGCTCCAGCCCTGTGGGGTCGGGCTGAACGGGTGTTCTCAGCACCAGCGGTGCAGGAGAGGTGCTCTCAAAGTCAGGCAGGGTGTGCGTGATAAATGGAATCAAGGCCGGAGCAAACAGGCACGCATCACACATGGTGTGCTGGTGGTCATCGTCGACATCATGTTGCTGGACCACGGCCGTGTGTTCCAGGTGGTGCCCCTCGTGATCGTCCATGTGCATCATGGCATGATCGGTTTGTTGAGGCAGAGCCAATTGAATGCCCATGCTGGCAAAGGCGATCGACTGCCAGAACAGGCAGACGATCAGCAGCAGTGGGGTCAACTTGGATCTCATTGTTTTGAGTCTAGTCTAAGGATTCAACTCCGGGCAAGTCTGGGTTTGTCTGCCCACAAGCAAAGTGTGGCAAAAAAAAAGCCACCGGGCCGAGGCCGGGTGGCTTGAATCCGTGGCTTGCTCTGCAGCAGTAGGATCAGACGTTGAACAAAAAGTTCAACACATCGCCATCTTTCACCACATATTCTTTGCCTTCGGCGCGCATCTTGCCTGCGTCCTTGGCGCCAGCTTCACCCTTGTACTGGATGAAATCCTCATAGGCGATGGTCTGGGCGCGGATGAAACCACGCTCGAAGTCGGTGTGGATCACACCTGCGGCCTGGGGTGCCGTGTCACCGACGTGGATCGTCCAGGCGCGCACTTCCTTCACGCCAGCGGTGAAGTAGGTTTGCAGGCCCAGCAACTTGAAGCCAGCGCGGATCAATCGGTTCAGACCGGGTTCGTCCTGGCCCATTTCGGCCAGGAACATGGCGCGGTCTTCATCGTCCATTTCCGACAGTTCGGCCTCGGTCTTGGCGCAAATGGCCACCACTTCGCTCTTTTGCGCTGCGGCGTACTCTTTCAGGCGATCGAGCAGCGGGTTGTTTTCAAAACCGGTTTCAGACACGTTGCCCACAAACATGGCGGGCTTGGCGGTGATCAGGCACAGGGGTTTGAGCAGGGCCAGTTCTTCCTTGCTGAAGTCGATGGCGCGCACAGGCTTGGCTTCATTCAGGGAGGCTTGGCACTTTTCCAGCACTTTCACCAGGGCTTGCGCTTCCTTGTCGCCCGAGCGAGCGGTTTTTTGGTAGCGCACCAGGCTCTTGTCGACGGTACCTAAGTCGGCCAGACACAACTCGGTCTGAATGACTTCGATGTCGGCAATGGGGTCGACTTTGCCGGCCACGTGGATCACGTTGTCGTCTTCAAAGCAGCGCACCACGTTGACGATGGCGTCTGTTTCACGGATGTGGGAGAGGAATTGGTTCCCCAGGCCTTCGCCCTTGGACGCGCCAGCCACCAGGCCAGCAATGTCCACGAATTCCACGATGGCGGGCAGGATGCGCTCGGGCTGCACGATCTCGGCGAGCTTGGCCAGACGAGGATCGGGCACTTCGACCACGCCCACATTGGGTTCGATGGTGCAGAAGGGATAGTTCTCAGCCGCGATGCCGGCCTTGGTCAGGGCGTTGAAGAGGGTGGACTTGCCGACGTTGGGCAGACCCACGATGCCGCACTTAAGGCTCATGGATGTTCCTGGGTGGAGGTTGGATCAAACCGCGTATTTTAAGCGCCACCCAATCGTTCAATCAGGAAATCTCAGACGCCTGCTTGCCACGCGGGCACCTTGGCGGTGCAAATCCATATTAGATTAGCGACAGAGTGACCCCTAAAGTGGGTTGATGCCCTGGCATTGGCCCCCCTAATCATGTCGACGACCCGTTTTGATGTCTGTGTCAGTGGCTCTGGCGCTGTGGCCATGAGTTTGGCTTTGGCGCTGTCCCGAGAAGGCTGGAGTGTGGCCTGGGCCAAATCGCCGCAGGTGGCCCCCACCGGCTCGCAAGACATTCGCACCTATGCACTCAATGCGCGTTCCATCGCCTTGTTGGAGCGCTTGAAAGTCTGGCCAGCGCTCAAACAATGGTCGTCGCCGGTCTATGAAATGGACATCCGTGGGGATGAGGCAGGCACGATCAACTTCTCGGCCTGGCAGCAAAAAGTGGCTGAATTGGCCTGGATTGTCGATGCCGGGGCCTTGGAGCGCTTGCTAGGCCAAGCCCTGGAGTTTGCGCCCCGTGTCGAAGTGGTCCCGCCTGTGACCGAGTCAGGCCCCTCTGTTTTGGCTGATTTGCTGGCGGTGTGCGAAGGCAAGCACTCCACCACACGCGCGGCCCTGGGCGTGGAGTTCACTCGCCATGATTACGGTCATTGGGGCGTGGCGGCGCGCCTCCAGGCCACGCAGCCACACCATGGCATCGCGCGTCAGTGGTTCCGTTCCCCAGACATCCTGGCTTTGCTGCCATTCAACGCCCCGGATCCTCAGTCCTCCTACGGTCTGGTGTGGTCGGTGCCCAAATCGCGTGCCGAACACCTGCTGGGTTTGTCTGCGGAAGATTTTGAGCGCGAACTCAACGACGCCATCTTCCAGTCCGACGAGGCCTTGGCGGCCAAAGTGGGTACCTTGCGCCTGACCTCTGAGGTCGCTGGTTGGCCCTTGGCATTGGCCAAAGCCGAGCGCTGGTCAGGGCCGGGTTGGGTGTTGGTCGGCGATGCCGCGCACCAGGTGCACCCTTTGTCGGGGCAGGGGCTCAATTTGGGGCTGGCGGATGTCGATGCGTTGGTGTCGGTGTTGACCGATGCGCGATCGAGGGAACCTTGGCGCCAACCTGGGGACGAACGAACACTGCGCCGCTATGTGCGCCAACGCCAATGGCCCACCCAGGCCATGCAGGGTGTGACCGACGGTTTGCTCAAACTTTTCGCTGAGCAAAACGGACCGGTCAAAGACTTGCGTAACCTGGGCATGTCGATGGTTCAACGGATTGCCCCTGTCAAGCAATGGCTGGTTGGCCGAGCGCTTGACGCATCTTGAGGAAGGCTGATGTTCTCATTCACTCGCACGCGTTTTGCCGCACTGGCCTTGGGTTTGTTGTCTACCTTGGCTGTTCAGGCAGCGGATGTGCCAGCCTCCCAACTGGCTGCCATCAAACAGAAGTTGGGGCAGCGTTTCCCTGATCTTCCCCCCGTCACTGAGGCTCAGACGACCCCTATCGAGGGTTTGATTGAGGTGCGCGCCGGTGGTCATATTTTTTATACCGACCCGGCGGCTGACTACATCATCGAAGGCCACATGACCGAGACCCGTACTGGCCGGGATCTGACCGAAGCGCGGCTGGAAGAAATCAATCGCATTGATTTCAAAGCCCTGCCGTTCAAGGATGCAGTGGTCTGGAAAAACGGCAACGGCAAACGCAAGATGGTGATCTTTTCGGATGCCAACTGCGGCTATTGCAAGCGACTGGAACGCGATATCCAGCAGATCAAAGACGTGACCGTGTATACCTTCATGGTGGCCATCCTTGGCGAGGACTCCAAGGTGAAACTAGACAATATCTGGTGTGGCCAGGATCGCACCCAGGCCTATCGTGATTGGATGATCAATGGCATCCAGCCGCCCAAGGCCTTTGGTGTGTGTGCGTCTCCTGCACAGCGCAACGGCGCATTGGCGCAGCGCTTCAATGTGCGCGGCACACCGGCGATCTTTTTCGAGGATGGCAGTCGCATTGGCGGTGCCGCTGCTGCAGCCGTGATCGAGCAGCGTTTGACCAAAGCCAGCGGCTCGGCCAAATGAGTGTGAGCCACGCCTGTGTGCGTGGCTTAGATCAGTCCTTGGCGCCCACCTGTTGCGGTGGGCGTTCCATTTCCATCTTCAGATTGAATTGCTTCTCGCGCGGGCCGTCTGCCTTTTCCGCGTAAATCCGCACAGGCAAATACTGAAGGTTGGGCGCAAACCAGATTTCCACAGGTGGTAGCGGAGTGCCCGTTTCGATCAGCCTGCGAGGCTTGACGTGCATCGCAGCAAGGGCACCCATGGGGGAGTCAATGATGTCCTCTTTGACCACATCCAACACCAACTCTTCCAATTGTTTGGCCGTGGCGACCTTGACCTTGAGCGAGTTGCCGGGCTTGAGCAACTGTGGATCAAGGGTGAACTGGTAAGACAGTTGAATGATGTTACTGATCAAATCCTGAACGCCTTCAGGGCGTGGCGCCTTGTCACCGTTCGGGAAGGTGATTTCATCCTTGTCCATCACAATGGTTCTGACGGGGATGTCTGTGAAAAATCGGCGGCCTTTGGTCTCATTGCGTGTGGGATACAAACCCTCAGGCGTGATTTCGCCTTCGCTGGTGGCTTGCTGGCTGAAGATGCCGCCGACCGTCGTGTCCATGAAAACTTGGTATTTGCTGCCCTGTCTCAGCCACTCTACGGCGGCGCTACCCGTGAGTTTGCCGCGGAAGTAGCCTTCCAACTTAAAGCTGACCTTGGTTGCCTTGGGCCATTCAAACATGGGCCCCTTGACCGGTTCTGATGGCTTGGATGCGGGAGGGGGAGGCGGTGGTGCTTCTGCGAGTTGGGTCTCTGCCTTGAGGGCTTCCTTCACCTCAGAAGCAGCTTGTGCCACCTCAGATGCGGCTTCTTCGGGGGCTGAGGCCTTGTCTTGAGGCGGTTTGATTTTCTTGTTCTTGCCTTTGCCTGCACTGGGTGCCGCTGCGGGTGGAGCCACGGGGCGCGCCACGGCGACAGGCGGAGCGCTGAGCTTCACCTCTTTGACGTAGGTGGCCTCCATCCGCTTGATTTTGGATTCGTTGGTGTCGTCCGCTGTGGGCAGACTGCTGCCCACTTGCAAGGTGACAATGATGTGCAGCAACACTGACATCAAGGTCAGGCCGATCATCATCCAGACATGGCGGCGGGACAGTGTCACAGCAGAGTTCGCCTTCAAGCCTGTAGCCAAGCCTTGCGGCGAGTCCGTTCAGGCTCTGCGGCCTGGTTGTGGATGGCAATTCCGATCAACGCCACCGACGCGCCAGGCGTGGGTGTTGCAATGCGTTGGCCTCGCTTGCCGCTGGTGCTGGGTTCTGTGGCCGGCAGCGTCAGTGTCAGCAGGCGTTGGTCGCGCGCGATCTGAATCGACTGTGCTTGGCTGGGGGTGTGCCACTGCAGCAGGTCATCGGTGCGCTTGACGCGCCATTGATCAATGCTGATCCACTCGTCACCCGCGCTGAGCCCAGCTTGTTCCGCCAGGCTGTGACGCATCACCGCCTGCACCTTCAGTTGGCCGTTGGCCTCGCTCAGTCGCAAGCCCAGTTGCTGGGGCAGGGGGGCAGGCTTGCTCAGCCATTGAATGCCAGTTGCCGTGAGCAAGGTTTCCAGCGGCAAGTCCTCGCAGGTCTCCGTCCAGCGGTGCAACAGGGCAGCCCAGGCTTCGGCTACGGTGGTGGCGCGCACTTTGAGCCAGTCTGGTGGCAGTTGATGGGCCTCGTCGGCCAAGGCTTGCGCAATGTCGTCGTGCGTGATGGCGCGACCCAAATGCCATAGGCGCAGCATCACGCCATCCAGTGTCGGTTGCCGCTCACCCACCTGTGGTAACTGCCGCAAGGTCAAATCCAGGGCCAGGGCGACCAGACTGCCTTTGGTGTAGTAGCTCACCGTGGCATTGGCGGTGTTTTCGTCAGGGCGGTAGTAGCGCACCCATGCATCAAAGCTGGCTTGTGCCACGCTGTAGGTGTGGCGCCCTGGCGTGGACCACACCTGATTGATGGTCTTGCCCAGCAGCTTGACATAGGTGTTGGCGTCGATCAGACCTGTGCGCAACAAGAACTGGTCGTCGTAGTAAGACGTGAAGCCTTCAAAGAACCATAGCAGGCGAGTGTAGTTCTCTTGTGTGTAGTCGTACGGCGCAAAACTGGCGGGCTTCAGTCGTTTCACATTCCACGTGTGGAAGTACTCGTGACTGATCAAACCCAGCAAGGTCACATAGGCATCTGAACTCGTTGACTTGGGGCGGCCCACGCGTGGCAAATCTTTGCGGCTGCAAATCAAAGCCGTGCTGCGGCGATGTTCCAAACCGCCATAGCCATCGTCCACCGCGTTCAGCATGAAGACATAGTGGTTGAAGGCGCACTTGCGCTTGCCGTGCCAAAAGCCAATCTGCGCTTCAACAATCTTTCGTGTGTCGGCCAACAAACGTTCGCCATCGAAGTCCGCACTGGCGCCAGCCACCACGAACTCGTGCTTCACACCGCGCACTGAGAATTCGCCACGCCAGAAATCACCCATCTCAACGGGGTGGTCCACCAGCTCGTCGTAGTCTGGTGCTTCATACAGCCCCGCACCGTTGGCCTGGGTTTGTGTGGCCGTCAAGGCGGTGGCCACTTTCCACGTTTTGGGGAGGGAGCCAATCCGTACTTGGTGAGGACTGCTCTCTTGTCCGTGCACCTTCACGAACACGCTGGTGCCGTTGAAAAAACCGCGCAGCTCGTCCAAGAAGGCAGTGCGCACCGATGTGTCAAAGGCATAGACCTCGTATCGAATCGTCAGTGCACCTTTGCCCTCGCAGCTGATGTCCCAAGTGGCCTTGTCGACCATTTCAACGGCGCAGGTGCGTGGCCCTTGGGTCGCCGTGATGGGAGACAAGTGTCGAGCAAACTCCCGCACCAGGTAGCTGCCTGGAATCCAAACCGGCAGGCTGATACGTTGTACGCCCGCCGTTGGCTTGACCTTCACGGTCACGGCAAAACGATGGCTGCGTGCGTCGGCAATGTCAATGCGGTACTCGATCATGCGAAGTCCGGTGAGTGGGCCAGTGGAATCAGATTTGTGCGGCGGCCAGGAAGCAACTGAGGCTGGCCACGACTGTCAATCTGAAGCGCAAAGTCAGCCAGCCCTCCATGTGCGCTTCGTGGTAGCGCTTGCGGTCAGAGACATAGCAAACAATGATCAAGAAGCCCAGGAAGACCAGACCAGCATGGGGCGGCATGAGGACGCCGATCCACGCAGCCAGGCTGTAGGCAATGCCCCACCAGAGCCCCCGTTTGGCGGGTCCTTCGGGTGCGGTGTTGTACTGCGAGGCAGGCATCACCAGACCCCAAAGCGTGCCGCCCAGGAAAGACACAATGAGGGCGGCATAGGCAGCCACCGCTTGTGCGACAAACATGACGACATCGTCGTCAACACGGCCAATGAGGAGCCAGATGAAGAGGGCGCCGCCCACAAAGGGGATCAAGCCGGCGTAGCCCAATTTGCGGGCCAAGGGATTCGGGTCGTGGGTCACGTTGTTAGCCAATCAGGAGAGGATTGCAGTCAATCCGTTCAGGGTGCCATTGTCGCAACAAGCGCGGGCGCTTGCAGGCGCACTCAGGCCGCCAGCCAGCTGAAAACCGCTGGGATGTCGTTCGGGAGCGTCAGGGTTTGTTTTTTCCAGCGCGCCACGGTGTCGGTGCGCGTGAATCCTGACTGCAGCGTCAAGCCACAACTCGCGCTTAGCAGGGTTTCAGGATGCAGCGTCTGGATCAGTGATTCCCACATGGCGGAATTGCGGTAAGGGGTCTCGATCACCAATTGGGTCTGATGGGCTTTGCGCGATTGTTGTTCCAGCTCTTTGATGCGTTGTTGTCGCGCGGCGGGATCGGTGGGCAGATAGCCGACAAAGGCGAAGCTTTGTCCGTGCAAGCCGCTGGCGGCCAAGGCCAGCACCAAAGAGCTGGGGCCCGACAAAGGCATCACGGTGACGCCCGCACGGTGGGCTGCCAGCACCACTGCGGCGCCCGGATCGGCAACGCCGGGCAGACCCGCCTCGGAGATCAAACCAATATCGTGGCCGTTCAGGGCGGGTTTCAGCAGCGCTTCAACGGCGGCTTTGTCCTGCTGCGCTTGTTGTTTGTTCTGGCCACCTTTGCCGGGGCGGGGCAGTTGTTGAATGTCGAGTTCTTGAATCGGGGCCGCCAGGGGCGTGATCTCACCCACCCGCTTGAGAAACGCCCGCGTGGTCTTGGCGTTTTCGCAGACCCAATGGCGCAATTGCGCTGCGGCGTGGATGGCGCCCAAGGGCAAGACTTCCTGCAAAGAAGGGGCGGGTGCTTGGCCTTCGCCGCCCACGCAGCCCAAATCCAGGGTGTTGGGAATCAAAAACAAACGGCCGCTTGGCTGTGCCGATGTGGCAGGGGTGGTGCTCATGTGGGTGTGTTCAAAGCAGTGAAACACCCGCCTGACGCAGCAGGCGAGTGGTGGCGATCAGGGGGAGGCCAATCAGCGCGGTCGGGTCATCGGAATGAACCGCGTCCAGCAAGGTGATCCCCAGACTTTCGACTTTGGCGCTGCCTGCGCAGTCATAGGGTTGATCCAGTTGCAGGTAGCGGTCCAGTTCGGCGTCGGTGGTGTCAGCGCGGCATTGCACGCGTACTTCCGACACAGTGTGGGCCACAAATCCGGTCGAGGGGCGGATCACCGCAATGGCGGTGTGAAACACCACAGTTTGGCCTCGCATGGCTTGCAATTGGGCCAAGGCTCTTGCGTGGTCGCCGGGTTTACCGATGGCCATGCCGTGCAAGTCAGCCACTTGATCCGACCCAATCACCACCGCGTCATCCAAGCCCTCTGCTCGCAGTTGTTGTGCCACGGCCTGCGCCTTGGCCAGAGCCAAGCGTTCGGCGAGGGCGCGAGGGGTCTCGTCTGGTAGAGGTGTTTCGTCAACCGCTGGCGCACGACACATGAACGGCACGCGCAAGCGCTCCAGGAGCTCTTTTCGGTAGCGAGAGGTCGACCCCAAAACCAGCTGGGGCGAGGAAAAACGGTCTTTTGACATGCCGCGATTGTCGCCCGGGGTGAGGCAGGCCCTACACTTGCGGCCATGAAATCCCGTACTTTTGTGCCCCAGAAACTGGATGTGGGGTCCTTCATCGAGTCGACCGAGGTGCTGGAGGGGCAAATCCCTGTGGCAGAGCTGGCCCGTTTGGCCGAAGACCTCTTCGAGCAGGCGGATCTGGCTGCTTTGCCGCCGGTGACATGGCGGGCCCAGGGTCGTTTGGTCAAGCGGCGCGTGGGTGAGCCGCAGCGCTGGCTCGATTTGGAGGCGCATGCCTCATTGCCGTGGGAGTGTCAGCGCTGTCTGCATGCGGTGGAGTTGCCCATTGACGTCCAGCGCTCCATTCGCTTTGTGGCTGATGAGGCTGCTGCCGCCGAATTGGATGCCGATTGCGATGATGACGTCTTGGCCATGAGCCGCACGTTCGACCTGATTGAGTTGATCGAAGACGAGCTGATCATGGCGCAACCCTTGGTGCCTCGCCACGATCAATGCCCGACGGATGTCGAGCGTTTGATGAAGTCGGAAGAGTTGGTGGATCCCCAGGGTGCTCCCGCTGCGCCAGAGGTGGAGGCCAAACCGCATCCTTTTGCAGCGCTAGCAGCCCTGAAAAAGAATAATCCCAAGTCCTGATTTGAAATCATGGGCTTTGCCGTGCTAGAATCGCGAGTTTTCCGGGTATAGCGCCGGATAGGTTCGAGATATTCGAGCAATTTTTAACACTTGCGGACTGCAAGCGGCTGGTTTAAAGCCTCTGAAATGGGGTTTGAGCTGGCAACGGGGCGGTCTGACAAACCCAACGGGCCTTGGTGCCCGGCTTTCGGAGTCCATCATGGCCGTTCAGCAAAACAAAAAATCGCCCTCCAAGCGTGGCATGCATCGTTCGCACAACGCGCTGACCACTCCAGGTACCGCCGTTGAGTCCACCACCGGTGAAGTGCACCTGCGTCACCACATCAGCCCCACCGGTTTCTACCGTGGTCGCAAGGTGTTGAAGACCAAGGCTGACGCGTAAGACGTCAAAGGCTCTGAACAAGAGCCTTCCATGCTGACAAGAGGGCTGGATCAACCGATCGCATCGGTTCGCCAGCCCCTTTGTCATTGGGTCGTTCTATTTGCGCATTCTTTTTGGCGCCCAATTTCATGACTGCATCCGGATCTCAAGCCATCGTTTCCCCAGTTCGACTTTCCGTCGATTGCATGGGAGGCGACCATGGACCTTCGATTACGCTGCCGGCTTGCCGCGCTTTCCTGAACAAGCACCCTGATGCCGAATTGGTGTTGGTTGGCTTGCCTGAGGCTTTGGCCCCGGCCAAGGACTGGGATCGTGTCACGCTGGTTCACGCTTCCGAAGTGGTGACCATGGAGGATCCAGTTGAAGTGGCGCTGCGCAAAAAGAAGGACTCGTCCATGCGCGTGGCCATCAATCAGGTCAAAGCCACAGCTGAACAAGCCGCCACCGCGCACGCCTGCGTCTCGGCAGGCAATACGGGCGCCCTGATGGCCGTTGCACGTTACCTCTTGAAAACCGTTGAAGGCATCGACCGCCCAGCGATTGCCACGGTCATGCCTAACCAGCTTGACGGTTACACCACGGTCCTGGACTTGGGTGCAAACGTCGACTGTTCCGCTGAGCACCTCCTGCAGTTCGCTGTCATGGGTAGCGCCCTGGTTTCTGCCGTCGATGGCAAAGACAACCCCACGGTGGGCTTGCTGAACATCGGCGAAGAGGTCATCAAAGGCAGTGAGGTCATCAAGAAGGCCGGCGAGTTGCTGCGCACCGCCGATAGCCGTGGTTTGATCAACTTTCACGGCAACGTCGAAGGCAATGACATCTTCAAAGGCACTTCCGACATCGTTGTCTGCGACGGTTTCGTCGGCAATGTGGCCTTGAAGACGGCAGAAGGTCTGGCCACCATGTTTGCCAGCTTCATCAAGCAGGAATTCACCCGCAACATCCTCACCAAGATGGTGGCGTTGGTGGCCATGCCAGTGCTGAACCACTTCAAAAAGCGCGTGGATCACCGTCGCTACAACGGTGCTGCGTTGCTGGGTTTGCGCGGTCTGGTGTTCAAGAGCCACGGCTCGGCCGATGCGTTTGCATTTGAGCATGCCTTGAATCGGGCTTATGATGCAGCCCGTCATCGTTTGTTAGACCGGGTTCACGACCGCATCGCCGCTACCCTGGAAAGCCTGCCCGCGCAGGACAACCAAAGCAGCGCTGCATAAATGGTTGGGGGCTGCAGGTCCCCTATACATGTCATCAAGCCCTGAGGCCCCGGTGCCGCCCCCGGTTGGCGCCGCCTCTCTGACCTACTCGCGCATTGCGGGTACGGGCAGCTATCTGCCACCGCGCCGCTGGAGCAACGACGAAATGGTTGCCTGGTTGGCCGAGCGAGGCATCGACACCTCCAATGAGTGGATCGTCGATCGCACGGGCATTCACGCGCGCCATTTTGCTGACCCCGACATGGCCTCCAGTGATTTGGGCGTGAAAGCGGCGCAAGCGGCCATGAAGGCGGCCGGCTGTAAGCCGGGTGACATTGACTTGATCATTTGTGCCACGTCCACGCCGGACATGGTCTTCCCCTCCACGGCTTGCCTGATTCAAAACAAATTGGGGGTGCACGGTTGCCCCGCGTTTGACGTCCAGGCGGTGTGTTCGGGGTTTGTTTACGCTTTGACCCTGGCCGACGCCATGATTCGCGTGGGTTCGGTCAAAAAGGCGCTGGTCATTGGGGCCGAGGTCTTTTCTCGCATCCTGGACTTCAATGACCGCACGACCTGCGTGCTGTTCGGTGATGGCGCCGGTGCGGTGGTGCTGGAGGCGTCAGCGACGCCCGGTATCGTCGCGTCCAAATTGCATGCCGATGGTCGGCACCAAGACATCCTTTGCGCGCCTGGCACTGTGCGGGGGGGCGAGGTTTTGGGTGATCCAACCCTTAAAATGGATGGCCAAGCCGTGTTCAAGCTGGCTGTCACGGTGTTGGATCAAGTTGCGCACGAGGTGCTGGATGCCGCGGGCCGGCAGGCCGATAGCGTGGACTGGTTGGTGCCTCATCAGGCCAACATCCGGATCATGCAAGGCACCGCGCGCAAGCTCAAGCTGCCCCATAGCAGGGTGGTGACCACGGTGGATCAGCACGGTAATACGTCGGCTGCCTCCATTCCCTTGGCCCTGGATCATGCCGTTCGAAGTGGCTTGATTCAGCGTGGACAATCGCTGCTGCTGGAAGGCGTGGGCGGTGGGTTCACCTGGGGCGCCGTATTGATTGATTATTGAAGGACTTTTTCTCCATGACAGCGTTTGCGTTTGTATTTCCTGGGCAGGGCTCTCAGTCTGTGGGCATGTTGAACGCCTGGGAAGGTCATCCAGCAGTGCGTGACACCTTGATCGAGGCGTCTGAGGCGCTCGGTGAAGACATCGGTCGTTTGATCGCTGAAGGCCCCAAAGAAGCCTTGGACCTCACCACCAATACGCAGCCCGTCATGTTGACGGCTGGCGTTGCGTGTTTGCGCGCATGGTTGGCTGAAACCGGCTTGCAGCCAGCGGTGGTGGCTGGCCATTCTCTGGGTGAGTACACCGCCTTGGTGGCTGCTGGCGCCTTGACACTGAAAGATGCGCTGCCCCTGGTGCGTTTCCGTGCGCAAGCGATGCAAGAGGCTGTTCCCGTGGGCGTGGGTGGCATGGCCGCCATTTTGGGCATGGATGCGGAAGGCGTGAAAGCTGGTTGTGCTCAGGCTGCCGCCGAAACCGGCGAAGCCGTGGAGGCTGTCAACTTCAACGATCCCAAGCAAACCGTGATTGCCGGCACCAAGGCGGGTGTTGAAAAGGCGTGCGAGTTGCTGAAGGCAGCAGGTGCCAAGCGTGCTTTGCCTTTGCCTGTGTCGGCGCCGTTTCACTCTAGTCTGATGAAGCCCGCGGCCGACCGTCTGCGTGACAAGTTGGCAGCCACCACCTTTGTAGTGCCTCAAATCGCTGTCATCAACAACATTGACGTGGCCGAGGCCGCCACGCCGGATGCCATTCGCGATGCGCTGTACCGCCAAGCTTTCGGGCCTGTGCGCTGGGTCGAAACCATTCAAGCTATCAAGGCACGCGGTCTGACCCACATCATCGAGTGCGGTCCAGGCAAGGTCTTGTCGGGCATGGTCAAGCGCATTGAGGCCGACGCCATCACCGCCACCGTATTGGATCCTGCCTCTTTGGCTGACGTGAAGGGTTTGCTGGCATGAGCACCGAATTGAATACACAGATTGCACTGGTGACCGGTGCCAGTCGCGGCATTGGTCGCGCTATTGCGCTCGAGTTGGCCAAGCGTGGGGTGACCGTTTATGGCACGGCGACCACCGAAAGCGGCGCCCAGGGCATCACCGAGGCGCTGCAGGGCTTCGGTGCCTCCAAGGGCATCGTCTTGAATGTGACCGATGCGCAAGCCGTGGATGCGGCCCTCGACGACATCGTCAAGACCCATGGCGGTTTGCATATCCTCGTCAACAACGCAGGGATCACCAAAGACAATCTGGCCATGCGTCTGAAAGACGAAGACTGGGATGCCGTGATCGACACCAATATGAAGGCGGTCTTCCGCCTCAGCCGTGGTGTGATGCGAACCATGATGAAGCAGCGCTATGGCCGCATCGTCAACATCACCTCGGTGGTGGGCGCCAGCGGCAACCCGGGTCAAGCCAATTACGCAGCGGCCAAGGCCGGTGTGGCGGGCATGACACGCGCTTTGGCGCGCGAATTGGGTAGTCGCAACATCACCGTCAACTGCGTGGCGCCGGGGTTCATCGACACCGACATGACCCGGAGCTTGACCGAAGAGCAGCAGGCGGCCATGAAGAGCCAGATCCCATTGGGACGGCTGGGTCAGCCTCAAGACATCGCCGATGCGGTAGCTTTCCTGGCATCGCCCCAGGCTGGCTACATCACCGGCATCGAATTGCATGTCAATGGTGGCATGTTCATGAATTGAGATCGTTAACTAGGGAATCTCAAATTCGTTTTTTCGGCATCAACGGTTTTGACACAACTGTGCCGGTAAAATCCCTGGTTTGTTTGCAAACCCTCCTGGAGGAGTCATGAGCGATATCGAAGCACGCGTCAAGAAGATCATTGCCGAACAACTCGGTGTAGCAGAGTCTGAAGTCACCCCTGAGAAGGCCTTCGTGGCTGACCTGGGCGCTGATTCCCTGGACACCGTCGAGTTGGTGATGGCCCTCGAAGACGAGTTCGGCATCGAAATCCCCGACGAAGAAGCTGAGAAGATCACCACTGTTCAGCTGGCGATCGACTACGCCAAGGCCCACGCCAAGGCCTAAGCGAATTCAAGGCCCTTCGGGGCCTTGTTTGTCGGTATTTCCAATTCACTTCCGCATCCTGTATGACCCGTCGTCGTGTTGTCGTCACCGGCCTTGGCCTCGTGACGCCCGTTGGTAATTCGGTACAAGAGTCCTGGACCAATCTGGTTGCAGGCCAATCCGGTATCAATACCATCACCAAGTTTGATGCTGCTGCGTTTGCCTGCCAATTCGCGGGCGAAGTCAAAGGCTTCAACATCGAGGACTACATTCCTGCCAAGGAAGCCCGCCACATGGATACCTTTATCCACTATGGTCTGGCTGCTAGCATGCAGGCTGTCAAGGATGCGGGGTTGCCTACCGGCGAAGCCCTGACCCCCGAAGTGGCCGAACGCATCGGCGTCATCGTGGGCTCGGGCATCGGTGGTCTGCCCATGATTGAGCAGACCCACAAGGACTACAACGAGCGTGGTCCTCGCCGGATCTCCCCATTTTTCGTGCCCGCATCGATCATCAACATGATCTCCGGTCACGTCTCTATTCAGTACGGCTTCAAGGGCCCGAACCTGGGTGTGGTCACCGCCTGTACCACGGGCTTGCATGCCATTGGTCTGGCTGCACGCATGATTGAGTCCGGCGATGCCGACGTCATGGTGGCCGGCGGTGCAGAATCGACCGTGTCACCCTTGGGCATCGGTGGTTTCGCCGCGGCTCGTGCCCTGTCCACCCGTAACGACGACCCCAAGACAGCTTCTCGCCCCTGGGACAAAGACCGCGATGGTTTTGTGCTGGGCGAGGGCGCGGGCGTCATGGTTCTGGAAGAGTACGAAAGTGCCAAGGCCCGTGGCGCCAAGATTTATGCCGAGCTGGCTGGCTTTGGCATGAGCGGCGATGCTTACCACATGACGGCGCCTGATGTGGATGGCCCCAAGCGCTCCATGCTGGCTGCATTGCGCAATGCGGGATTGAATCCCGATCAGATCCAATATCTGAATGCGCACGGCACATCGACCCCACTGGGTGATGTCAACGAAACCAATGCCATCAAGCTAGCGTTTGGCGATCATGCCAAGAACTTGGTGGTGAACTCCACCAAGTCCATGACCGGTCACTTGTTGGGTGGCGCAGGTGGTATCGAGTCCGTGTTCACTGTCTTGGCCATTCACAACCAAATCTCGCCGCCCACCATCAATATCTTCAATCAAGACCCCGAGTGCGATCTGGACTACTGTGCCAACACCGCTCGCGAAATGAAGATCGATGCCGCCATGAAGAACAATTTCGGCTTCGGTGGCACCAACGGGACTTTGGTCTTCAAGCGCGTCTAAACCCTCAGATGTCGTTTGTTTTGACGTGAGCACGTCGTTTTCACAGCAGGCCGTTGTCTGGCCACTTCCTCAGGGCGCCTCACAGGCGCCCTTTGTTCGTTGGCTAGGGCAGGGCTTGCTCGCGCTCTCGGCCATGTTGGTGGTGGCGTGGTCCGCGGAACTTTGTCGTCATTTATGGCTCCACTCATTGCATCGAGGATGGATTGCCGTGGTCGTACTCGGCAGTCTTTTGTGGTGTTTTCAGGTGGGGCGCTTGTGGCGCAGCTGGTCTGAGATCCCATCACCATTGAGGCTTTACTGGACTGGAGACACCTCCGATCTTCCTCATTGGCGCGTGCTGGAGTGGGGGCAAAGCGTTTCCGTCCGGATCATGGTGGATTTGCAGGGCTGGATGCTGTTGCGTGTGCATTCGCTGCCTTCGGCCGATATGCCCCGACGCACGATGTGGTCTTGGGTGCGTGGTACGGATTCGGCTTCGTCTGAAGATGCAACATCACTGGCTTCGGCGCATCGTTTGCGGGTGCTGCTGTATCAGTCGGCGAGAGATCGCTGGGGGCGTGGCAGCACCGTGGTGTCATCGGTGGGGCCATTTGCCCACTCCAGCCAGTTGTCGTCGGATGGCTCGTCCAAGTCTTTGTCGGGGTTTCGCTTGATTCGTTCTGTTTTCAGTCGCTTTGACAGCCAATCGGAGAGTAGCCGGAGTTCGGTCCATCCGGCCTCGGCCTGGGCGCCAACCGAGTTCCCTGCGACCCAGTGGTTGCCTCGGGTCGAATCTCTGGACGACATCCCCGCCATCGACAAGAATTCGAACCGGGGAGGGGTGTGATGACCAAAGACCCAATCGATTTGCCGGATCAGGACGTGGTGGATGCCTTGCCTGAAGGCTTGTTGCGTTCCGTGGTGGCCCAGGGCGTGACGCCTGCGCCTGTGGTTGACGTGGATGCCGCCCTGGTTGAGCGTGTGCAGCGCGGCGATCAGCGGGCGTTCGAAATGCTGGTGGTCAAATATCAGCGGCGCATCGAGCGCTTGATCGCCCGCATGGTGCGAGACGTCGATCTGGTGGAAGACATCGCCCAGGAGACTTTCATCCGCGCTTATCGCGCACTGCCCAATTTCAGAGGCGAGAGCGCGTTTTACACCTGGCTCTACCGCATTGGTGTCAACACGGCCAAAAAGGCCTTGATGGGCTTGAAGCGAGACCCCTTGGTCACCGAGGCTGCTCTGGCTTCGATGGACGAAGAAGACGATGGTCCGCGCGTGGAGAACGAACTCAGCGACGGCGAAACACCGGAGTCGGTCTTGGCCAGTCGGCAGATCGCCGAAACGGTGAATGCCGCCATTGAGGCCTTGTCCGATGATTTGCGTCAGGCCATCACCTTGCGCGAAATCGAGGGCATGAGTTACGAGGAAATCGCCGAGTTGATGAACTGCCCGATCGGGACGGTTCGCTCGCGCATTTTCAGAGCACGGGAAGCGATCGCGTCGAAATTGCGCCCCTTGCTCGACACCCGTCAGGGTGAACGCTGGTAAATGTAAAGTTTGGTGAACTTTTTGTTCGCAAGCTGATCAACCTAAACACAACGAGTTCATATCAGGGTGTCAGCCCTGGCAAATTGTTCCAGCAGGAGTCCTGGCAAATGTCCGAACGATTCACCGATTCCCAATCTCACCGCGAAGCGCTGTCTGCCATGGCCGATGGTCAGGCGTCGTCTGATGACGTCGCCAAGGCATGCGCCAGTTGGCGTGAGGATGGGCAGAGTCGCGCCGCATGGCAGGCCTACCACCTGATTGGCGACGTGATGCGCTCGGAGGAGTTGGCTGAAGGTACTGCTAGCGCTGACTTCCTCAATCGGTTCCGTGATCGTCTGGCCAAAGAGCCTGTGGTGTTGGCGCCAGTCGCCTCTCAGGCTGTGGCAGCGCAACAATTGGCGCCCGTGGCAGCCGAAGTGTTGCCGCTCAAGCGTCGTTCCTGGACGGCCCCCTTTGCCGTGGCAGCCAGCTTTGTTGCCATTGTGAGTGCAGCGGTTTCCTGGCAGTTTGCCGAGAACATGCCTGCCGGTGGTGGGGCAGACCAGATGGCCCAAGCGCCCGCAACACCCAGCAGTCGTCAAGACGCGGGTGGCGCCGACGCAGGTCTGGCGTTTGCCGCAACCAAGCCCAATGTTCTGCAAGGCAGTGGGGTTCAGCAAGGGACCAGCGTGGCCAATCAAGGCGGCTCTTTCAGCCGGCCTGAAGTGGCGGGTTTGCCTCTGATTCGTGACCCGCAAGTCGATCAAATGCTGGCGAATCTGCCTCGGCACGTGACGGGTGGTGATTCTCCTTTGGCCAGCCAGGATGGCTTGGCTCATGCCGCTGTGCCGAACCAAGGCAAGTAAGTCGCCCAGAGGTGGCGTGGTTCGCAAGAGCGGTCCGCGCGGGTGATTCGGGCATCCGTTTCTCGGATGTCCTGGCAGGGCTAGCGTGAACGTCGTTCGCACGCTTTACGCTCCTTTACCATTTTCCATGTGTGCATGACAGAACTGTCATCGCATTCCTCGACTCCAACGTTGACGGTTTCATACCGAGTGTCTTCAATTTTGAAGGATCGATCCATGGCGTCTACTCCCGTCTCTACAACTACAAACTCTGGCATTGTTCGTCGCACCCTCGTCGTGGGCGCAGTGGTTTCCGGCGTCAGCTTGTTTCTGAGTTCCAGCCTGTTCCCTCATGCCTCTCAGGCGCAACAGTCCGGTGTGCCCGCTACGCCAACGCCGGTGGCAGCCGCAGCAGCCACGACCACGGCGCCAGCACCCCAGGCACCGGTGTTGGTCAAAGGCTTGCCTGACTTCACTCAGCTGGTTGAGCAAGTGGGGCCTTCGGTGGTCAGCATCCGAACCACGCAGCGAGTCAATGCGGGTGGTGCCGAGGGTGACGAGATGGACGAGCAAATGCGCGAGTTCTTCCGTCGTTTCTTTGGCGCGCCTTTGCCTCCGAAGCCTGAGGGCCGAGGCCAACAACCCAAGAAGGGCAATGAACAAGGCGAAGAGCGTCCTCGCGGTGTGGGCTCTGGCTTCATCACCACGGCCGACGGCTATGTGATGACCAATGCGCACGTGGTGGATGGTGCTGACGAGATTTATGTCACGCTGACCGATAAGCGCGAGTTCAAGGCCAAGTTGGTGGGCGCGGACAAGCGCACCGATGTGGCCGTGGTCAAAATCGAAGCCAAGGGGCTGCCCGCCGTGCAAGTGGGTGATGTGAATCGCTTGAAGGTGGGCGAGTGGGTCATGGCCATCGGCACACCATTCGGCTTGGAGAACACCGTCACCGCAGGTATCGTCAGTGCCAAGGCGCGTGACACCGGTGAGGAGGTTCGCTTCATCCAAACCGACGTGGCTGTGAACCCGGGTAACTCGGGCGGTCCTTTGATCAATATGCGTGGCGAGGTGGTTGGGATCAACTCGCAGATTCTGAGCCGTTCAGGCGGCTTTATGGGCATTTCCTTGTCGATCCCCATTGACGATGCCATGCGTGTGGCGGAGCAGCTGCGATCGGGTGGCAAGGTGATCCGTGGTCGCATCGGTGTTCAGATCGAGCCCGTGAGCAAGGATGTGGCCGAGTCCCTGGGCTTGAGCAAATCGCAAGGTGCTGTGGTGCGCATGGTGGAGCCTGGTGGTCCTGCGGACAAGGCGGGCGTTGAAGCGGGTGACATCATCACCAAGTTCGATGGCAAGGTCATCGAAAAACTGGCTGACCTGCCTCGCTTCGTGGCTGCGACCAAGCCTGGCTCAAAGTCGACGCTGGAAGTGTTCCGTCGTGGCGAGTACAAGAACCTATCCTTGACCGTGGTGGAGTTGGATGCTGAGAAGCCCAAAGCCGAGGCCAAGTCCGAAGGTGGTAAGTTGGCCGCAGACAGCTTGGGGCTGAATCTGTCAGATCTGACTGCACAGAAGAAGCAAGAGTTGAAGATCAACGCCGGCGTGTTGGTGGGCAGCGTCGAGGGGCCGGCAGCCCGGGCCGGCTTGCGTCCGGGTGACGTCTTGCTGGCAGTGGGGAATGTGCAGGTCGCCAACATCAAGCAGGTCGAAGCCGTGTTGGCCAAGCTCGACAAGGCTCGCCCCGTATCGGTCTTGGTGCGTCGTGGCGATTGGGCCCAATATGCGGTGATTCGTCCCGTCACCAAGTAACCGTCCTCTCCTCGCAGCGGTCCACCGTGGCGGTGGGCCGCTCCCAGACCCCGGTCGAATTCCCACCTTCGCCCGGGGTTTTTCTTGGTGTTTACCCTTGGTTTGTGGGGGGCTCAAAGGGCTCGATTTCGCGTCGAAACTGTTGATAACTCACCGGTGTATGACGTGAAAGTGGATACAATCAGGCTCGTCCCCGCCCTCTGGCAACAGCCTCAGACAACGTCGCGCGAAAACAGGTGATTTCGGTCTGTTATGCGATTCAAAGTTACCCACATGAGCCTGTTGATAAAATGTGGATAACTCCCATGTTGGCGGGCTGCAACGGCTTTCCAAGCGCCTGCAAGTGGCTTTCAAACAAGGCTTTTTGTCTACAATGAAGGCCCAACAAGCAGTTGCCATACGTTTTTGTTGGAAGGCGCGTCATTCAGTTCGACGTGCCTTTTTTTTATGAATCACATTCGCAATTTTTCGATCATCGCTCACATCGACCACGGTAAATCCACCCTGGCCGATCGCATCATCCAGCGCTGTGGCGGCCTCAGCGACCGCGAAATGGAAGCGCAGGTGCTTGACTCGATGGACATCGAGAAAGAGCGAGGCATCACCATCAAAGCCCAAACGGCTGCGCTTGAGTACAAAGCGCGTGATGGCAAGGTCTACAACCTCAACTTGATTGACACGCCTGGTCACGTGGACTTCTCTTACGAAGTCAGCCGATCTTTGTCTGCGTGTGAAGGCGCTTTGTTGGTGGTGGATGCCAGCCAAGGCGTGGAAGCCCAAACCGTGGCCAACTGCTACACCGCGCTCGACTTGGGCGTGGAAGTGGTGCCTGTGCTCAACAAGATGGACCTGCCCCAGGCCGACCCCGATCGCGCCAAGGCAGAGATCGAAGATGTGATTGGCATTGATGCCTCTGACGGCATTCCATGTTCGGCCAAGACGGGTATGGGCGTGGAAGACATCCTGGAAGCGGTGGTCGCCAAGATGCCTCCTCCGCAAGGCAATGCAGACGGCCCCCTGCGCGCCATGATCATTGACGCCTGGTTCGACAACTACGTTGGCGTGGTCATGCTGGTGCGTGTGGTCGATGGCTCGCTCAAGAAGGGCGAGCGCATTCGCCTGATGGCCACCAATTCCGTTTATCCGGTGGACCACCTCGGCGTGTTCACACCCAAGTCGGTTGATCGTCCTCAATTGAACGCAGGCGAAGTGGGCTTTGTCATCTGCGGCATCAAAGAATTGGCTGCGGCCAAGGTGGGCGACACCATCACCGTTGAAAAGAAGCTGCCCAATAACGCAGGTCCGGCTGAGCAACCACTGCCAGGCTTCAAGGAAATTCAACCTCAGGTGTTTGCCGGTCTGTACCCCAGCGAATCCTCTGAGTACGACCAGTTGCGTGATGCGCTGGAAAAGCTCAAGCTCAACGACAGTTCATTGCGCTATGAGCCCGAAGTGTCCCAAGCTTTGGGCTTCGGCTTCCGCTGCGGCTTCCTGGGCCTGTTGCACATGGAAATCGTGCAAGAGCGTCTGGAGCGTGAATTCGATCAAGACTTGGTCACTACCGCTCCGAGCGTGGTTTATCAGGTCGAATTGATGGACGGCGAAGTCATCGATGTGGAGAACCCATCGAAGATGCCTGACGTGGGTCGCATCCGCGAGATTCGCGAGCCCATCGTGACCGTGCACCTGTACATGCCACAAGACTACGTGGGCCCGGTCATGACCCTGGCCAACCAGAAGCGTGGCGTGCAGATGAACATGGCCTACCACGGCCGTCAGGTCATGCTGACCTACGAAATGCCGCTGGCCGAAATCGTGTTGGACTTCTTCGACAAGCTCAAGTCGGTATCGCGTGGTTATGCCTCGATGGACTACGAGTTCAAGGAGTACCGTGCGTCTGACGTGGTCAAGGTGGACCTGCTGATCAACGGTGACCGCGTGGACGCCTTGTCCATCATCGTGCACCGGACACAGGCGCAGTACCGCGGTCGCGCTGTGGCCGCCAAGATGCGTGAGCAGATTCCTCGCCAGATGTATGACGTGGCCATTCAGGCTGCCATCGGTGGCAACATCATCGCCCGTGAAAACATCAAAGCTTTGCGCAAGAACGTGCTGGCAAAATGTTATGGCGGCGATATCACGCGTAAGCGCAAGCTGCTCGAAAAACAAAAGGCCGGCAAGAAGCGCATGAAGCAGATTGGTGCCGTCGAGGTGCCACAAGAAGCATTCCTGGCCATTCTCCAAGTGGAAGACTGATGAGTTTCATTACTGGTGCGTTGTACGCTGCTCTGATCGTTTATTTGGGCGGCTGGTATGTGGGCAAATGGCAAGGCAATTTCTCCTTGATCCTGTTGCTGTTGACCGTGGTGACATTGGTCTATTGGCTGGCCGAACGCTACAAGTTCCGTCCTGCCCGTGAGGCAGCGGCCGCTGCGCTCGACCAGCAAGATCAAGCGCGTCGTGCCCAGCTGGCTGCGCAAGGTATCACCCAAGTCGATGGCAACGTGGCGGAAGCCCGTGCCAAGCTCCTGGCTCAGCCATGGTGGCTGGATTGGACTGCGGGTCTGTTTCCGGTGATCTGTGCGGTCTTCTTCATGCGCTCGTTCTTGTTCGAGCCCTTCAAGATCCCATCGGGTTCGATGGTGCCGACCTTGTTGGTGGGTGATCTGATCCTGGTGAACAAGTTTCACTACGGTATTCGTTTGCCCGTGATCAACAAGAAGATCATTGCCAACAACGAACCCCAGCGTGGCGATGTGATGGTGTTCCGTTACCCCGTCAATCCTGCTTTGGACTACATCAAGCGTGTGGTCGCTTTGCCTGGCGATGAGGTGGCTTACCTGAACAAGAAGCTCACCATCAATGGCAAGCCAGTCGAGTCGGTGGCGCAGTCTGAGTTTTACGACGAAGACACCATGCGCTATTTCCTGCAGTTCTCTGAGAACCTGGCTGGGAAAGAACACCGTATTTTGGTCGACAAGAACCGGCCGCCTTATATTCCACCGCAGTACATCGAAGAGTTTCCCCACAAGGAAAACTGCCGATACAGCGGTGAGGGTGTGATCTGCAAAGTGCCCGAAGGTATGTACTTTGTGATGGGCGATAACCGTGACAATTCTCAGGATTCCCGATTCTGGGGTTTTGTGCCGGACGAAAATATCGTTGGCAAAGCCTTCATGATCTGGATGAATTTCGGTAATCTCAATCGTCTGGGTTTCTTCCACTAATTGTTCTGGGCAGGAGACGACATGGCAGTGAAGTTCGGTTCTCGCGCGCAACCTTCTCGTCAAACTGGCATCACGCTGGTGGGCTTGCTGTTCTGGGCTGTGCTGCTCAGTTCGCTGGCTCTGGTGAGTTTGAAGGTTTTCCCTGCGATCAACGAATACCGAACCGTGCTGTCCATGGTCAACAAGGTGGCGCAATCCGGTGGTGCCTCGGTGGCCGATGTGCGCCGTGCCTTCGATACAGCCAAACAGGTCGAGTACGGTGTCGAGTCTGTGTCGGGCGCTGACCTGGAAATCACCAAAGAAGACGAAAAGCTGGTGATCTCGTTTGCTTACGACAAAGAGATCCCGCTGGTCGAACCCGTCTACCTCCTGATCAAATTTCAGGGCCGCTCCAAGTGATGTCACCGGCGGCCCATCAAGCGTCTGATGGGCGCGGTGTCCGATGGTATTGAATCAGTCTTTGAAGGACTTGCAAACCCGCTTGGGTTGCGAGTTTTCCGATCCCCACTTGATGGTGCGTGCCGTCACGCACAAGAGCTTTGGCAGTGACCACTACGAGCGCCTGGAGTTCCTGGGCGACGCGGTCTTGAATCTGGGTGTTTCCGATTTGCTCTACGCACGCTTTGATCGTTGCGATGAGGGAGAACTCACCCGTGTGCGTGCCCACTTGGTGCGCCAGGACATGCTCCACAAACTGGCTGTGAATCTGGGCCTGCCCGATGTGATGCGCTTGAGCGAAGGTGAAGCCAAAGGCGGTGGGGCGCAACGTCCTTCGATTTTGGCCGATGCCTTGGAGGCCCTGATCGGTGCCGTCTATCTGGACGCAGGCTTCGAGGCCGCGCGTGCATTGGTGCGTCGTTTGTTTGAACCGGTGGTGGCAGAGACCACGCTCGACGGTTGGAGCAAGGACGCCAAGACCGCATTGCAGGAATGGTTGCAAGCGCGCAAGATGCCTGTGCCGACCTACCGCATTGCGGCCACCCGAGGCCGCGCACATGAGCAAGTGTTTGTGGTGGCCTGCGACATCGAATCCTTGTCATTGTCCGTGTCAGGCGAAGGCCTGTCACGCCGTGCGGCCGAGCAGGTCGCAGCGAAAGAGGCCTTGGCTCAACTGATGGCCCTGCCAGAAGTGGCTAAGTTGGTATCTGTGGCGCCGCGTAAGACGGGCGTCTCTAAAAAGAAGTGATGGCGCCATGAGTGCAAAACGTTCCGGCGGCAAACCGCCAGCCAAGGCCGATGATCTGAACCCGTCTCTGGATGCCATGCTGGCCAATCTCAGCATGGCCAAAAAGGGTGGGGTCGAAGAGGCGGCCGCACCTGCCGACCAGCGTTGTGGCATGGTGGCCATCATTGGGCGCCCCAATGTCGGTAAGTCGACGTTGTTGAACGCCTTGGTCGGCCAAAAGGTGTCGATCACGTCGCGTAAGGCGCAAACCACGCGTCACCGCATCACCGGCATCCGCACCGACAAGGACACCCAGTTTGTCTTCGTCGACACCCCCGGATTCCAGACGCGCCACACCACGCGCGGTACGGCGGCCCTGAACCGCAATCTGAACAAGACCGTGCAGGCCACTTTGTCTGATGTGGATGTGGTTTTGTTCATCGTGGAAGCGGGCAAGTTCGGTCCTGACGACGCCAAGGTGCTCGCTCTGTGTCCGCAAGACAAGCCTGTGATGTTGGTGGCCAACAAGCTGGATCTGGTGCATCGTCGCGAAGACCTGTTCCCATGGCTGCAAACCATGCAACAGCATCATCCTTTCATTGAGTTCGTGCCTCTGTCTGCGCAGAAAGAAGCCGATACGCAACGCCTGCTCGACATCGTTCGTCCGCACCTGCCACAGCAGGGCTGGTGGTACGACGCCGATGCCTTGACGGACCGAACCGATCGCTTCCTGGCCAGCGAAATCATCCGTGAGAAGCTTTTCCGCCTGACCGGTGATGAGTTGCCTTACACCTCGACGGTGGTGATCGATGCTTACACCGAAGAACCGCCGCCACCCAATAAGCCCAAGGCCAAGGGCTTGATCAAGATTGCGGCCACCATCGTGGCCGAGCGCGAGCAGCACAAGGGCATGATCATTGGTGAGAAGGGCGAGCGACTCAAGCGCATCGGTACCGAAGCGCGAACGGAGTTGGAGCGCCTGCTCGATACCAAGGTGTTCCTGGAGTTGTGGGTGAAGGTGCGTTCCGGCTGGGCGGACGACGAAGCCCGCTTGCGCACCTACGGTTACGAGTAACGCATCGCCATGGCGGCAGTCCGGGCCTCTCAGCGCCAGCCGGAATCGGCATTTGTGCTGCACAGCCACGACTGGAGCGAGTCCAGTTTGATTCTGGAATTGTTTTGCCGCGACCAGGGGCGCGTGGTGGCTGTGGCCAAAGGTGCCAAGCGTCCATATTCCCAGCTTCGTCCGGTGTTGATGCCCTTTCAGCGTCTGCATGTGGCCTTTGGCGCCAAGCGGACCGCTGATGCAGAGGTCTGGCTCTTACGCCAGGCGGAATGGGCGGGCGGCCCTGCGTGGCCGGGTGGGCCCGCCTTGTTGCCCGGCTTTTATCTCAATGAATTGCTGATGCGCATGCTGGCGCGTCACGATCCGCACCCAGGCTTGTTTGACGCCTATGCCTTGACCCTGCAGGCCATGGGTGAGCCGACCTTGCTGCAAGCTGCCTTGCGCAGTTTTGAATTGATCTTGCTGCGCGAGTTGGGGCACTTGCCAGACCTCGGTGTGTTGACGGTCTCGCACCAGCCGGTGCGCGCCGGTGAGAGATACGAACTCAGCCCACAACTGGGGGTGGTGGCCGCGCGGTGGGAGGGCGATGCAGATGCGTCGCCCGTGACCCTGGATGGCGAGGTGCTCTTGGCGCTGGCGCAGGCCATGTCCCCCACGGCGCCCTCTGCGGCAGCCTGGGTTCCTGCCTTGATGGGTGTGTGTTTACAAGCTTTAGGTGAGCTCAAGGCGATTTCACGCGGTTTGATTCACTATCATCTGGGGTCTCAGACGCTGCGCACTCGCCAGCTCATGATCGAACTTCAACAACCATGACATTTTCTGGCTCTCAGCTCACCGCTCTGGATGCGCCACTCCTTGGCGTCAACATCGACCACGTGGCCACGCTGCGAAACGCGCGCGGTGGACGCTACCCAGACCCAGTGCTGGCCGCGCAGTGGGCGGTCGAAGCCGGTGCCGACATCATCACCTTTCATCTCCGCGAAGATCGCCGACACATTCGTGATGAAGATGTGGTCCGGCTGAAGGACAGCATCCATGTGCCCCTCAACTTTGAGGCGGCCGTGACGGACGAGATGCTGGACATCATCGAGAAGACCAAGCCTGAGCACGTGTGCTTGGTTCCCGAGCGCCGTCAGGAAATCACCACCGAAGGCGGGCTGGACGTGATCGGCCAATTCGATCGTGTTCATGCCGCCTGTGTCCGCTTGGCAGAGGCCGGCTCGCGGGTTTCCTTGTTCATTGGCGCGGATCTCGCTCAGATCGATGCGGCCGCCAAAGCCGGGGCCCCCTGTGTGGAGCTGCATACTGGTCCCTTGGCCCATGCTTGGTGGGATGGCGATGCCGGTTTGCTGCAAAAGGAGCTGGCTCGTTTGCAGGTCGGCTTGCGTCATGCTCGTAGCCTGGGTTTGCGAACGCATGCTGGGCACGGTCTGGCCTTGTCTGAAGTGGCGCGTGATGGTCAGCCTGTCCAAGCCATCAGTAGCACCGCGCTGGTTGCCGCCTTGCCTGACGTGTCAGAGTTGCACATCGGTCATGCATTGATCGGGCATTCGGTGTTCGTTGGCATTCGCCAAGCGATTGCAGACTTCAAGGCCGAGGCCATTCGTGCGCGTCGCCAAGGTCTGCCGGGCTGAGGTGCGCGCGTGATCGTAGGTATTGGCACGGATCTGTGTGACACCACGCGTTTGGCCCAAGCCTTGGCCCGACATGGTGAGCGATTCGCAGCCAAGGTCTTGGGTACCCACGAGCTCGTGGAGTATCAAAAACGCCAGGCAGCGGCACCCGCCAGGGCATTGAAATACTTGGGTACGCGGTTTGCCGCCAAGGAAGCTTTCTCGAAGGCCATTGGCTTGGGCATGCGCGAACCCATGTCCTGGCATGCTTGCGAAATCTTGAATGACGCCATGGGGCGTCCAGAACTGGTGCTGAACGGCGACCTGTTGGTGTGGTTGAACGACCGCCACTGGCACGCTCATGTCAGCGTCTCCGACGAAGGTGCGTTTGCGCAGGCCTTTGTGATTGTTGAAACACGGAATTCACCATGACAAAAAAGAAAAAGTCCGCCAAGACGCTGGTGGCTGCAAGCCACAGCGAGGCCATCATGCACGCACCGGTGGTGTTGGACATTGAAGGTTTGAGCCTGAATGACGATGACCGTCGTCGTTTGGCGCACCCGCTCACCGGGGGCCTGATTTTGTTTGCACGCAATTGGAAAGATCGTGCACAGCTCACCACCTTGTGTACCGAGATCAAGTCTATTCGTCCCGACGTGTTGATCTGTGTCGACCATGAAGGCGGCCGGGTCCAACGCTTCAAGACCGATGGCTTCACCCATGTGCCGGCCATGCGCCGCTTGGGCGAGATGTGGATGAAAGATGGCAAAGGCGGTGAGGGCGCGGGCGCCATGGCTGCCACAGATGCTGCCACGGCTTGCGGTTATGTGTTGGCCAGTGAGTTACGAGCCTGCGGCGTAGACCTGACTTTCACGCCGGTTCTGGATCTGGATTGGGGCGAGAGTGGTGTCATTGGTGACCGCGCCTTCCACCGTGACCCCCGGGTGGTGTCGGTCTTGGCCAAGAGCGTGATGCATGGGCTGTTGTTGGCCGGGATGGCCAACTGTGGCAAACACTTTCCCGGGCACGGCTTTGTGAAAGCTGACTCACACGTGGACATTCCCGTGGACAAGCGCAGCTTGAAGGCCATCTTGGCCGACGATGCCAAACCGTATGAGTGGATGAGCACCTCACTGACCAGCGTGATGCCGGCACATGTGATCTATCCCAAGGTCGACAGTCATCCGGCAGGTTTCTCCCGCATCTGGTTGCAGGAAATCTTGCGTGAAAAGATGGGCTTCACGGGGGCCATCTTCAGTGATGACCTGAGCATGGAAGGCGCCAGTGTCGCGGGCAGTTACACCCAAGGCGCGATTGCCGCGTTGAATGCGGGTTGCGACATGGTCCTGTTGTGCAATCAGTCGGTCAATGGTGGCAAAGCGGTTGATGACCTACTGGATGGCTTGTATGAGGCCTTGCAGGCTGGCGATTGGGTGGCCAGCCCAGACAGCGAAGCGCGTCGACTGGATTTGCTGCCTCAAACGGCTCCCATGACCTGGGATGAGTTGATGTTCAGCCCGGTCTATCAGCAAGCTTTGAGCAAATTGCCTTGATCGAGGGGCAGGCCATGTCCTGTCTCGCTGCCAAGAGTGCATGAAAAAGGGGATCCAAATGGATCCCCTTTTGTTTGGACAAGCTTTTGGAATGGGCCGCTTGGGCCCATCCGCTTAACCGGCGTGACGCTCGAAGGGCAGCGTGATCTGGCTGAGGTCCTTGCGGGTCTCGACCAGCACCAGCGGACCTTCGTCGACGATTTGCACGGGCTTGCGTTCACGAGGCACGTGAACGGGCTTGGGCTCGGCGGCAATGGCTTCCTGAACCACGCGGATCTTCTCGGCATCCGAGTTCACCCACTCCAGGCCGGCATTCTGTGCAATGGCATGCAGGTCGGCCAGCGGTAGCACATAGGGCTCTGCAGGCTTGACGGGTTCTGCAACGGGCGCAGGTGCAGCGACTTCAGCGACAGGCGCTGCAGCAGGCGCGGCCACAGGTGCCGACACTGGTGCAGACACTGGTGCAGACACAGCAGGCTCAGCCGCTTGGGCAGGTGCCAGGCTGAACGGACCAGTGTCATCCGAGGCGGGGGCCACGGGCAGCGTCAGCGGGGCAGCGTCTTCAGACGTGCCTGTCGTCGCTTCAGTGGTGTTGGGGCCTTCGGTGCCTTCGCCACGCTCACGACGGTCGCGACGGAATCGATCGCGACCACCACGGCGGCGGCCATCTTCTTCGCCACGCTCTTCGTTTGCGCCACCTTCAGCTTGGGCTGCATCGTCGGCAGACGCGCCTTCGGCGGTGTTTTCCACGCCTTCCAGTGTGGTTTGACCTTCTTCGCGCTCGCCACGACCACGGCCACCACGACGGCGGCGGCGGCCGCCCTCGCGTTCGCCCTGGGTGTTGTCAGGCGTGGCGTCTGTGGCGCCCTCTGGGCCAGTGGCTTGCGCCAGGCTGGTTTCGGCGGCGGTCAGTTGCGCTTCGCGTGGTGCACGGTCTTGACGCTCACCGCGTTGGCGGTTGCGACGGTTTTCACCGTTGCGGCTCGACTCTTCGCGCTGGCCCTCGGCGTTAGGAGCGCCTTCACCTTGGGTGCTCAGGCGATCTTCACGCGGTTGGCGACGGTTCTGGCGGCCTTCGCGGGCCTCGCCATTGCGATCGTTACGCTCATTGTTGCGTTCGCCACGCTCGCCGCGTTCACCGCGGCCGCCTTGGCGTTCGCCACGGCGTTGACCGTCACGGCGACCGTTGTTGGACTTGCCTTGGCCCTTGCCATCCTTTTCCTTTGCTGCAGGTTCAGCTGCGGCAGGCGTGACGGCTGGGGTTGCAGGGGCGGCCTCGGACGAGCCACCAAACAAACGCTTGAGCCAACCGAAGAAACCACCACCAGACTGGGCTGGCGCTGCAGCCACTGGGGCAGCAGCCACGGGGGCGCTGGCAGCTTCCAGCACGGGTTCGTTCTTGGCAGGAGCCACAGGTGCGGGTTGATCGGGCAACACGCCCTTGATCACAGGCTCTTGCTTGGGCTTGGCCTTCTCACGACGGGTGATGCCGACTTCGTCTTCCGGCTCCTCGATCATCGTGTAGCTGGCTTGGATGTTTTCCAGGCGTGGGTCGTCGTGACGCAGGCGCTCCAGCTTGTAGTTCGGGGTCTCGATGTGCTTGTTGGGCACCAGCAGCACGGTCACGCGCTGCTTGAGTTCGATCTTGGTGATCTCGGTGCGCTTTTCGTTCAGCAAGAAGGAAGTCACTTCCACGGGCACTTGGACGTGCACAGCGGCGGTGTTGTCCTTCATGGACTCTTCTTGGATGATGCGCAGGATCTGCAGCGCCGACGACTCGGTGTCACGGATGTGACCGGTGCCGTTACAGCGAGGGCAGGTGATGTGCGAGCCTTCCGACAGGGCTGGACGCAGACGCTGACGCGACATTTCCAGCAGGCCGAACTTCGAGATCGAGCTGAATTGCACGCGAGCGCGGTCGTAACGCAGGGCATCGCGCAGGCGTTGCTCCACTTCACGACGATGCTTGCTGTCCTCCATGTCGATGAAGTCCATGACGATCAGGCCGCCCAGATCGCGCAGGCGCATCTGGCGAGCGATTTCGTCTGCCGCTTCCAGGTTGGTGCGGAATGCTGTTTCTTCGATGTCGCCGCCACGGGTGGCGCGCGCCGAGTTCACGTCCACGGCCACCAGGGCTTCCGTGTGGTCGATCACGATGGCGCCGCCTGAAGGCAGGTTCACCGTGCGGCTGAAAGCCGTCTCGATCTGGTGTTCGATCTGGAAGCGCGAGAACAGGGCGGCGTCGTCACGGTAGCGCTTCACGCGGTTGGCCGTGTCGGGCATGACATGCAGCATGAACTGCTTGGCTTGCTCGTAGATGTCGTCCGTGTCGATCAGGATTTCGCCGATGTCGGCGGTGAAGTAGTCGCGGATGGCGCGAATCACCAAGGAGGATTCCTGATAAATCAGGAAGGCGCCCTTGCTGCCTTGCGACGCTTCATCGATGGCCGTCCACAACTTGAGCATGTAGTTCAAGTCCCACTGCAGCTCGGCCGGTGTGCGGCCAATGCCAGCGGTGCGGGCGATCAGGCTCATACCCTTGGGGTACTCGAGCTGATCCATGGCTTCCTTGAGTTCTTCGCGCTCGTCGCCCTCGATGCGACGGCTCACACCGCCTCCACGTGGGTTGTTCGGCATCAGAACCAGATAACGGCCAGCCAGAGAAATGAAGGTGGTCAGGGCTGCACCCTTGTTGCCACGTTCTTCTTTTTCAACTTGAACCAGGAGTTCCTGGCCCTCTTTGATCACGTCCTGGATTTTGGCCGAGCGGACGTCTACGCCTTCTTTGAAATATTGGCGGGAAATTTCCTTGAATGGCAAAAAGCCATGACGCTCTTCGCCGTAATCGACGAAACAGGCTTCCAGGGAAGGTTCAACGCGGGTGACAACGGCTTTGTAAATATTGCCTTTGCGTTGTTCTCGACCTTCAATTTCGGTTTCGAAGTCGAGCAGTTTTTGTCCGTCAACAATGGCCAGGCGCCGTTCTTCGGGCTGCGTGGCGTTGATCAGCATGCGCTTCATGTGGTCTCCACAGTTCACTCAAGACCGACTCCGGATGGCGCAGAGGCAGTCTCAAATGACCTCAAACCCGAAGGCTTGAAGCCGCTTCATGCACGAGCAACGAAGTGAACCGGGAAGGAATTGCCGTGGTCGTGTCAGGCCCGATGAGGCACA
Organism: Aquabacterium sp.; assembly: GCA_046299355.1. Lineage (GTDB taxonomy): Bacteria > Pseudomonadota > Gammaproteobacteria > Burkholderiales > Burkholderiaceae_C > Aquabacterium. The sequence continues at coordinate 75,733 of JBKBIO010000009.1, forward strand.
AAACACTGGGGCGCGCGTGGCGAGACTTGGACACGAGGCTGTTGCCAACGCCACATGGACAAAGGCCGCCCGGAGATAAAAGGGGCGGCCTGTGAGGCGTAGGGGTTGGCATGAGCTGGCGCATCAACACGATCCGACGACCATGCAAAAGTCCAAGCGCGGCGCGTCACCTCCTGGGTGGCGGGGCGCAGTTGGATTTGCTGATTCGGATACTGAATGGGCCGTTGCACGTGGGCAGTCACTCGACACAGAAACCAGCGCACAAGTCGCTGATTTCAAAAAACCTTGATTCGTGGTTCGATCTACGTCGGCTCTGACAGGAATCACTGATCGGCAAAACCACGCCTTGGGTGGTTTTCTCCAGATTGGCAAACCCTGTTGCATCACCATCGATTTGGCGGGGCACCCCGCCGGGCCTTGTTATGTTTGCGCCGTCAGACCGTCTCAAAAGGTAAACTCTGGTCTGGCTTTGCCTGATCTTGCTGCCGATATTGCGCAAGGCAAATCAACAAACAAAACATTTCATAACGTGGCTCAGCCCATTATAGGTGCGAAATCCGCACTTTCTCGCTCAAAAAAGGCGGGGAAATCCCAAGCCAGTCAGAAGTCTGCGCCTCGCGCGGCGGCTGCGCCTCGTCCTGCCACCCAGCCCTCGCCCAAGCCCGTTGCGGTCGCGCCGTCCCCCGCATTGGCATCCGTGCAGCGTTTGATGATCGATGAGGGGTCTGCCGGACAACGCTTGGACAATTTTCTGATTCGTGTGCTCAAGGGCGCGCCCAAGACGCTGGTGTATCGCATCATCCGCAGTGGTGAGGTGCGGGTCAACAAGGGCCGTGCCTCTGCCGACACCCGCCTGGAGTTGGGCGACGAGGTGCGCGTGCCACCTCTGCGACTTGCCGAGAAAGACGAAGCCAAAGAAGCGGCGGTGCCCGCCCGTGAATTCCCGGTGCTGTTCGAAGACGATCACCTGCTGGCCATCAATAAACCTGCGGGCGTGGCGGTGCACGGGGGCAGTGGCGTCAGTCACGGCGTGATTGAACAATTACGACGCGCGCGTCCGCAAGCCAAGTTCCTGGAATTGGTGCATCGACTCGACAAGGAAACCTCTGGCATCCTCTTGATCGCGAAGAAGCGCAGCGCCCTGGTGGCCTTGCAGGACTTTTTCCGGCACCGTCAGGCGCACAAAACCTACGCCGCTTTGGCGATAGGCGACTGGCCTGAGGCCAAAAAAGTGATTGATGTGTCATTACACAAATACTTGACCGCAGACGGCGAGCGACGAGTCAAGGCAGTGGCACAAGATGACGATGATGGTCGTCGCTCGATTTCATTGGTCAAGGTCATGGAGCGATATGAAGGCTTCACCCTCCTGGATGTCACCATCAAGACCGGGCGCACGCATCAGATTCGCGTTCACCTTTTGCACGAAGGGCATCCCATCGTGGGCGATGACAAATACGGCGACTTTGCCTTGAATCGGCAAATCAGCCGCGGAGAGACCCGGTTCAGTCGCATGTTTTTGCATGCGCGATATCTTCGATTGCCGCATCCTGTGACGGGCGAAGAGTTGGTGCTGGAAGCCCCGTTGCCGCCGGAGTGCCAAGCATTGCTCAAACAATTGCGCGGAAATTGATCGTAAAAACGGCTTGAGGCCAAAAGGGGAGCTTGATTGTCTTTGTCGACCGACACCAACCGTCCGAAACAGTTTGACCTGGTGGTTTTTGACTGGGATGGGACGCTTTTTGACTCCACGGCGGTCATCGTTCGATCCATCCAGTCGGCGTGCGCGGATTTGGGCTTGCCGGTGCCGGATAAAACCCAAGCCGCTTATGTGATCGGTTTGGGCTTGCACGATGCCCTGGCCCATGTGGCGCCCACCTTGGCGCCTGAACGGGTGCCTGAGCTGGGTTTGCGTTACCGGCACCACTACTTTGCCAGCCAGCACGAGTTGTCCTTGTTCGAGGGCACGCTCGAGTTGTTGGCTGCGCTGAAGGCGCGGCACCATTGGTTGGCCGTGGCCACTGGCAAGTCGCGAGTGGGTTTGAACGAGGCTTTGACCCACGTTGAGCTACGAGGTGTGTTTGATGGCACGCGTACCGCTGACGAAACAGCGTCCAAGCCTCACCCTCGCATGCTCCTGGAATTGATGGACGAATTCGGCGTGGCGCCAGAACGCACGCTCATGATCGGTGACACCACCCACGACCTGCAGTTGGCCGTCAATGCGGGGGCGCACAGCGTGGCCGTGAGTTATGGGGCACACGACCCCGAGGCGTTTGGCGCGTTCAACCCTCGATTCGTGGCCCACTCCATGGCCGAGTTGCATCAGTGGCTAACAACCCATGCCTGATTTGAATTTGTCCTGGCAGCACCTTTGCGCGTCGTCGGCTCTTGAGGAGGCGGGCGATGCCGTGTTGTTTGATGTGATCGAATTTGGTCAGACCGTGCAAGCCTTTGCCGTACGCTATGACAATGTGGCGGTGGCCTATCTGAACCGTTGCGCACATGTGCCAACGGCAATGGACTGGCAAGAGGGCCGCTTTTTTGATCAAGACAAGCGTTTCATCATCTGTTCGATTCATGGGGCCATTTACGATCCCCCAAATGGTGTGTGCGTAGGCGGCCCCTGCCCAGGGAAGCGCTTGCTGGGCATACAGTTGAAAGAAGAGGGCGGTGAGGTGTTCTGGCAGCCCACCGATCGTTTTCAGCCCGTTTTTTGACGATTTCACTATTCGTTTGACCGAGAAACCGATTCATGAGTGAATTTGAACCCCAAGCTGCAGGGACTGGTCCCGTGGCATCTGCCCAAAACGCTTTACTCAATGAGTTTGCGCGCGCCTATCTGGAAGAGCAGCGCAAAGCACGTCGGTGGCGTTGGTTCTGGCGCATTTTGTGGATCGGCGTGGCGCTCAGCATGATCTGGGCCACCATTGAGACGGTGCCTTCTGCCACGGCGCCGGTCAAACCGCATACCGCTTTGGTGCAAGTGCGGGGTGAGATTGCTGCTGAGACGGATTCCAGCGCCGACAGTCTGACCACTGCGTTGCGCAGCGCATTTGAAGATGCTGGCGCCAAGGCCGTGGTCATTCGGATCAACTCTCCCGGCGGCAGCCCCGTTCAGGCCGGTTTGGTCAATGACGAAATCAAGCGTCTGAAGGCCTTGCACAAGAAGAAGGTCTACGCAGTGTGCGAAGAAATGTGCGCCTCGGCGGCCTACTACATTGCCGTGGCAGCAGATCAAATCTATGTGGACAAAGCCTCGATGGTGGGCTCCATTGGTGTCCTGATGGATGGCTTTGGTTTTGTTGGGGTCATGGACAAGCTGGGCGTGGAGCGTCGTTTGATGACGGCCGGCACAAACAAAGGCATGCTGGATCCTTTCTCGCCCCGCAATCCTCAGCAAGATGCCTACGCCCAGGCCATGCTGGATCAAATCCACCAGCAATTCATCCAGGTGGTGCGCGAGGGGCGAGGCAAGCGTCTGAAAGAAACGCCTGAGACTTTCTCAGGCTTGTTCTGGAATGGTCAGCAGGCGGTGTCCCAGGGTATGGCTGATGGCTTGGGTAGCATGGACTACATCGCCCGCGATCTGGTCAAGGCGGAAGACATTGTCGACTACACCCTCGAGGAAAACTTGGCTGAGCGTCTGGCCAAACGGTTTGGTGCGGCCATTGGCGCGGGGGCTGTGAAGGCCATGCGCGCCAGCGTCTCCATTCAGTGAGATCTCAGGGCTGCAGCCCTGGGGCCTGAATCCGATCAGGCACGCTGTCGAGTCCCTCTACCAAGCGACGTGCGGCGTCGTGCGACAGAATCAATAGTTGGGCGATGTCCGCAATGTCGTCCGGCACCGCCGCTTGCGCGTGTGGGTCATCCCATCCGTACTGCGTGTGGCGTGCCAGGCGAACGGCCAGTGTCACGGTGCGCACCTTCGGGTGGACGGCATTGTGGTCGTCGGTGGCCTGCATGATCAATTCGGGCAGATGCCAGTGATGCATCAGGGCCTGCCCCAGATCCACCAGTTCCACACCTAAGACTTCTTTTTGAATGTCTGCGGAGCGGATGTGGATGTCTGCTTTCAAGCGCTGCGCAATCTGTAGCGCCAGTTTGGGGGCGTGACACCACAGCAACATTTCTGCAAAGTCATGCAACAGGGCCGCCTCTTGCATCACGACGACGTCTTCGTCCTGTCGGTGTAGCGCAAAGCTCATCGCGAAATGCGATGCCCGGCGAGCGCGTGTGATGACTTTCAAGAGTCCACTCATGGCCTCTGGCTGGTCATGCAACCAATCGAGGATGTGTGGGGTTTGATCGAAGGCTCTGAAGAAGGGGCCAATGCCTTGCATGACGATGGAGCCCACCAAAGTTTCTGGTGGTTCAACCTGCTGGCGCGTGCACATGCGGGCCACGTGCACCAGCACTTTCAGCGTCATCAGAGGGTCATTGCAGAAACTCTCAGCCAGTGTATGGGCGTCGACAGAGCCGTTGGCTTCTTCGATGGCTTTGAGTTGAGCGAGCTCGGCGACAGATCCGGGTAGTACCGGAATCTCTGCGTTGGACAAGGCCTGGGTCCAGGCTTGTAGAGAGGGTAGTGGTGATTCAATCATGGTTGGGCGATGTCATCACACCGTGCATGATCACCATATCGGCACGCCATCGGGATGCGGCAAGGTGCATCGCATCCCGATTGGGGTTTTTACAGAGCGGGATTGTTAACTTTTGCTCACAATGTGATGTCAAGAGTGACGGCAACCCGCTCTGAGCGGGATCAGTTGCCGCCCAACAGAGCCGACTTCAGATCAGCGTCAACAGGCTTGGCGCCCAACCAAATCTTCAACATGGCTTGGTAGAAGTCGTCACCGGCGATTTCAGTGCCCTTTTGTTGGCCGTTCACCAGCACGCGCAGGCCGACGCCAGGGACGCTGGTCATGTGGATGGTGGTGCCTTCCTTGACGGTGCCGAATGTCAGCATCAAAGCGCGCAGTTGGTCCAGCTTGGGCTGGTACTTGGCGATGTCAGCGTCGGTGTTGTTGGCCTTGAAGCCGTCGATCATGGCTTCAGCAAACTTTTCACCGGTCAGCTCACGCAGCAAAACGATTTGCATGCTCTTGGCGCCAGCGGTGTTGATGGCCTTGGCTTCAGACTTGACCTTGGCGGGCAGGTACAGGCCGGCAGCGTAGACGTCAACGATGATCTTGACGCGCACGCCGGCGCCATTCAGGACCAGAGACTGGTTGCCCACCTGCAGGGTGTCTTCAAACTTGGCGCTCTTGACTTGAACAGCGGCCATGGCGGGCATGGCAGCCACTACAGCGGCCAGCACCAAAGAACGTGCGAAGGATTTCATTGCTTTCTCCGAAAAGTGTGATCGAGCAGGTGTTTTAACGTGTCTCCCTGCTTTGAGTTGACGACCATATCTCAAAAACGCGGAAGTGCCATGAGGGGCGCGCCTAGGTACTACCCTAGGCTCGGGGGGCACAATCACAACGCATCCCTCAAACAAGGGCTGGGTTGCAGGCAGAATCGCGTTACCACTTGAAAGAATCGCTGCATGTCATTTCTGGTCATCGATATTGGGAACACCCGTTTGAAATGGGGTCTGTATGAACAAGCCCATCCGGGTGCCCGTTTGATGGCCCATGGTGCAGTGGTCTTGGAAGACATCGACCACCTGTGGGACACGGCTTGGAAGCATTTGCCCAAGCCCACAGCCATGCTGGGATGCGTGGTGGCTGGTGAGGTGATCAAGCGTCGTGTCGAAGAGCAGTTGGCCGAGTGGGGCTTGCAGCCCAAGTGGCTGATCTCAGCCGCACGGGCGGGTGGAGTGATCAATGGCTATGAGCACCCACAACGCCTGGGCTCGGATCGCTGGGCGGCCATCATTGGTGCGCGTCAACGTGCTCTGCGGGCCCATCCGGATGCGCCCCAGCCGGTTTTGGCCGTGATGGTCGGCACTGCCGTGACGGTGGACGCGATCGATCAGACCGGGCGCTTTCTGGGGGGCTTGATCATGCCCGGTTTCGGCTTGATGTATCGAGCCTTGGAGAGTGGCACAGCGGGCTTGAAAGTGCCCACCGGCGAAGTGCGGGACTTTCCTACCAACACCAGTGATGCCCTGATGAGTGGGGGGACCGATGCCATTGCTGGCGCGATTGAGCGCAGCTACCGGCGTTTGGCCAAACAAACAGGCATGGCCCCGATGTTGGTGATGTCGGGCGGCGCTGTGTCGCGCCTGTCACATTTGGATGAGTTGCCAGCCAGCGTCGTGGAGAACCTCATTTTCGAGGGTTTGTTGACGCTGGCGCAGGCCGAACGGTCTACGCTTACAGAATAAAGCGAGACAGGTCTTCGTTGCGGGCCAGTTCGCCCAGCTTCTGATCGACATCGCTGGCATCGATCCGGTGCACTTGTCCACCCAGGTTGGGTGCGTTGAAGGACAGATCTTCCAGTAGGCGTTCCATGACGGTGGAAAGACGACGTGCGCCGATATTTTCGGTGCGCTCGTTGACCTCGTAAGCGATGTGCGCCATGCGGGTGATGGCCTCGGGCGTGAACTCCAGCGTGACCCCTTCGGCCGACAACAGGGCCTGATACTGCTTGATCAAGCTGGCGGTTGGCTGGGTCAGGATGGCTTCGAAGTCTTCAACCGACAAGGACGAGAGTTCCACGCGAATGGGGAAACGGCCTTGTAGTTCGGGGATCAAGTCACTGGGCTTGCTCAGGTGAAAAGCACCCGAAGCGATGAACAAGATGTGATCGGTTTTGACCATGCCGTACTTGGTGCTGACCGTGGTGCCTTCAACCAGGGGCAACAGGTCGCGCTGCACGCCTTGTCGTGACACTTCGGTCTGAGAACCTTCGCCACGGCTGGCGACTTTATCGATCTCATCAATGAAGACGATGCCGTTTTGTTCGGTTCGCTCCAACGCCTTAGCGCGCACATCATCCTCATTCAAGAGCTTGGCAGACTCTTCTTCAATGAGCTGTGCGCGCGCTTCTGCCACCGTTACCTTGCGCGACTTCTTTTGCTGGCGACCAAATTGCGAGAACATACCGCGCAGTTGCTCGGTCATCTCCTCCATGCCGGCAGGGCTGAGAATTTCAACCGTTTGCGCCTTGTTGTCGGCCAGTTCGATCTCAATTTCGCGATCGTCCAGCGTGCCCTCGCGCAGCCGCTTGCGCATCACCTGGCGGGCCGTGTTGTCCGACGAGGCCGGTGTCATGCCAAATTCACTGCGTGGCGGTGGCACCAACACGTCCAGGAGTCGGTCCTCTGCCGCGTCTTCAGCGCGCATGCGTTGCGCTTGCATCTGGCGTTGACGCTCTTGTTTGATGGCTGACTCCACCAAGTCCCGAATGATGGTGTCGACGTCTTTGCCCACATAGCCCACTTCGGTGAACTTGGTGGCTTCGACCTTAATGAAAGGGGCGTCAGCCAGCTTGGCCAGTCGGCGCGCAATTTCAGTTTTGCCCACGCCGGTGGGGCCAATCATCAGGATGTTTTTGGGGGTGATTTCGCCGCGGAGTTGATCGTCCACCTGTTGGCGGCGCCAACGGTTACGCAAGGCAATCGCGACGGCGCGCTTGGCCGCTTTTTGGCCAATGATGTGTTGGTCCAGTTCGCTGACGATTTCTTGTGGGGTCATGCTCATCACAGGGTCTCGATCGTGTGGTTCTGGTTGGTGTAGATGCACAGGTCGCCAGCAATTTCCAGGGACCGTTTCACCATGTCAGCTGCAGCCATGTCTGTATGGGCCACCAAGGCTCGCGCGGCTGCTTGGGCATAAGCACCCCCGGACCCAATGGCGATGATGCCGTGTTCGGGCTCCAGAACGTCGCCATTGCCCGTGATGATGAGCGAGGTGGTCTTGTCGGCCACCGCCAGCATGGCTTCTAGCTTGCGTAGGACGCGATCGGTGCGCCAATCGCGGGTCAGTTCTACGGCCGCACGGGTCAAGTGCCCCTGATGTTTCTCCAGTTTGGCTTCAAATCGCTCAAACAGCGTGAAAGCGTCCGCGGTGGCGCCGGCAAATCCGGCCAGAACTTGGCCTTTGTAGAGTTTTCGAACCTTGCGTGCGCTGGCTTTGACGACGATATGCCCCAGAGTGACCTGGCCGTCGCCGCCCATCGCGACTTGCCAGCCATCAGGGGTTTGCCGACGAATGCTGACAATCGTCGTGCCGTGGTAGGAGTCCATCGGTGGTCTGGCTCTGAATACAGAGCGTAGTGAATGTCAGACCTAGATGGCGGCAAAGGCTGGGATTTTCAAGAGCCCCTACGCGGGCGTCAAACCAGTTGCAGCTTGACGCGGGCGTGTTCGTTGATGCCCATGGCCCCAAAGAACAGGGCGACCAGGCGATGCGGATTGATGAAGTTCACGGCGCGATCTTCAGATCGACGCGCCAAAACCCAATTCAGCAGATCGCCAGCGGCGATGAAGTCCACTCGCAGCAGGTGGGCGCAGTCGATGTCGAGCGAGACACTCTGGCCCAGTTGTGTGTCCAGATCGCTGAGGATCGGACCGATGTCGCCAATCAGTTGTCCAGCCAATTCCAACGAGGCGACTTGGATGAACTCGACTTCGTTGTGCATCTGAGATTCCACGAAACTCATGGAGACCTCGCTGACGTGTGACAAGGACTGAGACAAAGGGCTTACCGAGTCATCCAGCAGCTTGACGCGTGCTTGTGCTGGCTCCCAGGATGGTGGCGACAGCTCGTAGGTCACGCAGTAGTCAATGGCGATTTCGTCAAAGACTTCGGGGCGATTGCTCAGGCGCAGAACGTCCAGACGGAGCATCCAGTAGGCAGGATCTGCGTCTTTGACGCCCGTGGGGGCGGTGTCACCCAGAATATTGAGCAGGTTCTCAACGCCGATCCAGTTGATGTCGTGGGTGTCTTTGGCCCACTGCTGCATCATCTGGCTCAGTGCCCCGGCACCCTCTGGGCTGATGCGAACCACGTCGCTCCAGTCCATGGTCCAAGGCTTGGGCATTTGTAGGATTTCCACTCGCAATTGCGAGATGGCTTCCGCGTCGAGGAGTCGGGGGGCAATCCAGCCCTCCAACGTCTTGACGCTTTGGCCTTCGTCTTCATGAGACTCTGCCTCTGCGGCGGAAGCGACAGGCTCTTCGGGGGCTTGGGCTTGCTGTTTGGCAGCCAAATGCTCAGCAACACGACCGGGCAGGGAGTACCACTGCGGCGCTGACATCCCGAACTTGTGTACAAAGGACACGGCCAACTGGTCGAATTGCTCAGGCAAATCCAGCGAGCGGTAGAAGTCAAACAACACCATCCAGGTGTCTGACTGGTCGTGCCGAGGGCCACCGGGGTTCACCAAATCCAGCAAGCAGCGCTCGCATTGATCGAAGTCTGCGTTGGCGAAGGCAATCACCGCCTCATCCAGTTCCGGATCGTGAACCACCTCGGCAACATCGACGGCGTTGGCGTTCATGAAACCGCTTGGTGCTGCCAATGGGGCTGCCGCGACCGGTGTGGGCGGCGTGGCCATGCTCGCCTGAGTCAATACAGGTGGATCGAACTCCAGAGGCGGCCGCGAGCTGGGTGCCGCAGGCGCTTGCGCGGGGTGAAGTGCTGATGGTTGCGTGGGGGCAACGGGCGACACGGCAGGTTTGGGGCGCGGTACATCCGTGAGCCGACCATGCCCTGACACGACGGCGGCCGGTGGGCGCAGCAAGCGTGCCGCGGGATCCCCCACCATTTGCATTTCGATCTCGTCGATCTTGGCCTTCACGGCGATGTCCGACATGGCGCCATTGTTGGGGCGCGAGTCAGGGTCCAGCCGGGAGGGCGAGCCCAGCAGCAAGGCGTTGTCCGGACTCAGGCCTTCGCGGCGGATCTTGCGCAGCATATCGAGTTCGCGCTTACGCACGAAGTCGTTACGCCGTTTGCGCTCGATCATGGCTTTGATCTCGCTCTTGGCGTACTCGCTTTCGGCTTCCTGCGTGGACGCAGGGGCATCCAGCTCGGTCCAATCCGTGGTCGGATTGGCTACGAACCGAACGACTTTGCGCAAAAAGCTGCCGGAATCCTTGCTCATTCGAGGGTACTGAGTCGGGGCATCAAAAAACTACTGCTGGTTTGCAAAAAGATATCAATCCCCGAACATCTTCTGCTTCAACTCGCGGCGCTGTTGCGCTTCGAGCGACAGCGTGGCGGTTGGGCGAGCAATCAGGCGTCCCAGACCAATGGGTTCGCCTGTTTCGTCGCAGAAACCGTATTCACCTGACTCAATACGAGCCAGTGCTTGGGAAATCTTCTTGAGGAGTTTGCGCTCACGGTCACGTGTGCGCAACTCCAATGCGTGTTCTTCTTCGATCGTGGCGCGATCGGCGGGATCGGGCACGATGGAGGTGTCTTCACGCAGGTGTTCGGTGGTTTCGCCAGCGTTGGACAGCAGATCTTCCTTTTGCTCTTCCAGCTTGGCGCGGAAGAAGTCGAGCTGCTTGTCGTTCATGTACTCCGCCTCTGGCATGGCCATCAGTTCGGCTTCGGTGAGTTCACGTCCGGCCTTGGTTTTCCAGGCATTGGCGAGTTTGGTGTCAACCTTGGTGGCGGGGGTAGGCATGTTGTCTGTGGTACTGATTTTGGACGATCGTGCTGGTGCCGCTGTTTTGGCTGATACGACAGCTTCGGCAGTCTTGGCGGAAGCTTGAGCCTTGTCTGGCTCAGGCTTGGAGGACGTTGACTTTTTTGTGGCAGGAGACGACTTTTTCGCTGCAGCAGAAGTTTTCTTCGCAGCTGGGGCCGACTTGGCGGGAGCAGTAGCAGATTTGGTCACAGGATCCTCCTTCATTCCATGCAAGATCCAAGGACAGATGATCGAGGTGTTGACGCATGGCCCGGTACTGCTCCATCGCCATAGATTGGGCTTTGTTTCAGGGTTTGGACATCAGACCAAGCCTTGAAGCGCGCGGATTGTAACGACGCTTCGAGTCAAATTCCGGTGTCGGCCCCCCGGGGTAACCATTGGTTTCACCCTAAACATTGTTCCAAGCCAGCTTTGAACAGGTCCTGCGGCAAGTCAATGCCGATGAACACCATCTTGCTGTTCTTGGTTTCTCCGGCTGCCCATTTGGGACCCAAGTCACTGCCCATCAATTGATGTACACCTTGGAAGACCACTTTGCGGTCCATGCCAGAGACGTACAGCACGCCTTTGTAGCGCAGCATCTTGGGGCCGTAAATCTGGACGATCGAGCCGAGGAAGTCTTCCAGCTTGGTCGCATTAAACGGGCGGTTGGACTTGAAGACGAACGACTTCACATCGTCGTCGTGACGGTGGTGGTGCGGATGGTCGCAGGACTCGCCATGCTCGTGGTCGTGACCACAATCGTGGTGATCGTGTCCATGCGCGTGGCTGTGACCGTGGCCTTCGTTCAGGAAGTCCGGGTCGATGTCGAGCTTGGCGTTGAGGTTGAATCCTTTCAGATCCAACACCTCTTTCAGTGGCACATCGCCAAAGTGCACGCGCTTTTGCGGTGCCCGTGGGTTCATGTGCTTGAGGCGGTGCGCCAGGGCATTGGCCTCGTCTTCGGTCACCAGATCGGTCTTGCTGATGAAGATCTGGTCGGCGAAGCCCACTTGGCGACGTGCTTCCTGGCGTTGGTCAAGTTGCTGGTTGGCATGCTTGGCATCAACCAGGGTCACGATGGCGTCGAGCAGGTACAACTCGGCGATCTCGTCATCCATGAAGAAGGTTTGCGCCACCGGGCCAGGGTCGGCCACGCCCGTGGTTTCAATGACCACGCGGTCAAACTTCAAGGTGCCGGCGCGCTTTTGCTTGGCCAGATCGGCCAGTGTGGCGCGGAGGTCTTCGCGGATGGTGCAACAGACGCAGCCGTTGCTCATCTGGATGATCTGCTCCTCGGTGTCGGCCACCAGGATGTCGTTGTCGATGTTTTCCTCGCCAAACTCGTTTTCGATCACCGCAATGCGCTGGCCGTGAGTTTCGGTAAGGATGCGTTTGAGCAGGGTGGTTTTGCCGCTGCCCAGGAATCCGGTAAGGATGGTGACTGGAATCTGACTCATGGTATCAGTGTAGCCCCGTAGACGGGGGCATCAAGGTGCTGTGTATCCGTTTTGACATGGGGATGGGGTATTCTCGGGACATTCCAACTACGACACACCCATCCGTGTCCGAACCTTCTCATAGTCGACCACCTAAAGTCGACAAAGCTGCTGCATCTCCCCAACACTTGAGGGAGCGCGATCGACGTAGCTTATTTGAACGCGTGGTCGAGTTTTTGTCCCCCGGGCCCGACTCCACCGACGAATTGATCGAAACCCTGGCGGAAGCCGAGCAACGCGAGTTGATCGAGCCCGAGTCGAGAGAAATGCTCGAGGGCGTCATTCGCATGGCCGGCATGACGGCAGGCGATGTCATGGTCGCGGCCAAGCGCATGGACCTCATTGACATTGATGCGCCTTATGACGACATCCTGGGTCAGGTGATCAACACCGGTCATTCTCGTTTCCCGGTGTTTGAGGGTAGCAAGGACAACATCATTGGCATTTTGTTGGCCAAAGATTTGTTGAAGCTCCAGAGAGCGCCCGAATTGAGTCTGCGCACGCTGCTTCGTGCGCCCGAATATGTGCCCGAGTCAAAGGGGCTTAACGAATTGCTTCGGGAATTCCGCTCGAATCGGAGCCATCTGGCCATCGTCATTGACGAGTTTGGCAACACGGCAGGCTTGCTGACGATCGAGGACATTCTGGAAGAGATCGTGGGTGAGATCGAAGACGAATTTGACGAGGAAGATGGCCAAGCCAGCATCTTTACCCTGGCGGATGGCAGCCAGCGTGTGGCCGGCGACGCAGGCATTTTCGATGTCAATGAAGCCTTTGGCACGCAATTGCCCACAGAGGATTTCGACACCATCGGCGGCTTGTTGGCACACGAATTGGGGCGTGTGCCTCGGCGTGGCGAGGTGGTCGAGTTGGGTGGATTGCGGTTCACTGTGATGCTGGCCCGCGGCGGTGCGGTGCGCTGGTTCAAGGTCACCCGTTCCTTGGTAGATGCCGAGGCCGCTGAATCGTGACCCCTGCTCTGAAGAAAGCGCTTGCGGCGAGCATGGCGGGCGGTGCCCTGCATGCTTTGGCGCTCACGCCTTGGGTCTCAGGCTGGTGGGCGCCTTTGACCCCTCTGGCTCAAACGGTGGGTTTGGTGCTCCTGTTGCTCGCCCTGAGTCAGGCGCAGACTGCGCGGCAAGGTGGATTGCTGGGCTGGGTCTACGGGACCGCATGGTTGATAGGCGGCACAGGCTGGACCTTCGTCAGCCTGCATCGTTATGGCGGACTGCCTGCATGGTTGGCGGCGCTGTCCGTCTTGTTGCTGAGCTTGTTTCTGGCCATCTACTTGGCCATGGCGGCCGCAGCGTGGGTGCGTTGGCGCAAAAGCGTGCCATGGGCGGATGCGCTGCTATGGGGCAGTTTGTGGCTATTGGCTGAGCTGGCGCGTGCCTTGATTTTCACGGGCTTCCCCTGGGCGGCCAGTGCCTATGGTTTGATCGATGTGTCTTGGCGCGCGCTCGCGCCTTGGCTGGGTGTGTACGGCGTCGGCGCCGTTTGGGCCACCGGCGTGGCCTATCTGGTGGCGGCATTTGGCAACAGGCCTTCGCGAGCCACCTGGATGCGCTGGGCGGGCGTCGCCCTCATGCTGGGATCTTTGGTTTGGCAACCGGGTGCGATGCCTTGGTCGTTCACGGCACCCCATGGCAAGCCGCTCACGGTGAGCCTCATTCAGGGTAATGTTCCGCAGGACGAAAAATTTGTAGCCGAATTACAGGTGCCGATGCTGCTGTGGCACACCCAGGCTCTGAGGTCTGCGACCGCAGATCTGGTGGTGGCGCCCGAAACAGCCATTCCTGTCTTGCCTCAGCAGTTGCCTGATGATTATTGGGATAGTTTGTTGAACGCCTTGAGCCAACCGGGGCGTCATGCCCTGTTTGGCGTGCCATTAGGTAGCTACGAAGATGGGTATACCAACTCGGTGGTAGGGGTGTCCGCTGCCACACGCTCGGAGCCAGGCGGGTACTACCGCTACAACAAGCATCATTTGGTGCCGTTTGGTGAGTTCATCCCATGGGGGTTCCGGTGGTTCGTCAATTTGATGAACATGCCCTTGGGGGATTTCGCTCGCGGTCCCTTGGTGGCGCCGTCTTTCCCAGTTCGCGAGCAGTGGGTCGCCCCGACCATTTGCTACGAGGATTTGTTCGGCGAGGAAATCGCCGCACGATTTGTTGCGCCATCCTCGTCGCCCACACTGTTTGCCAACGTCAGCAATTTGGCGTGGTTTGGCGAAGAAGTGGCCATCTTTCAGCATCTACAGATCGCACGCTGGCGGTCTATGGAGTTTCAAATTCCCACCGTTCGCGCGACCAACACCGGCGCGACCGTGGTGATCGACCATGACGGTCGGGTCACTCATCAACTGCCGACCAATCGCCAAGGCATCCTGGCTGCTACCGTGCAGGGACACATTGGCGTGACGCCATTTGCCTGGTGGGCAGGGCACTGGGGCTTGTGGCCCTTGGTGCTGATGGCCGGGGGCTTGGTCTTGGCATTGACTAGAATCGTGGTTTTGCGCCGTCCGTGATCGGCGCGAACAAAACAATAAAGGCAACAACATGCTGACGTTCCAGCAACTGATTCTGCGTTTGCAAAGCTACTGGGATGCCCAGGGCTGCGCGCTGCTGCAACCCTATGACATGGAAGTCGGGGCCGGTACCAGTCACACGGCGACTTTCCTGCGCGCCTTGGGCCCAGAGCCTTGGAAGGCCGCCTATGTCCAGCCTAGCCGCCGTCCCAAGGATGGTCGTTATGGCGAGAACCCCAATCGCCTGCAGCACTACTATCAGTACCAAGTGGTGCTCAAGCCTGCACCTGCCAACATCCTGGAGTTGTACCTGGGCTCGTTGGAGGCGCTAGGCTTCGACCTGAAGAAGAACGACATCCGTTTTGTGGAAGACGACTGGGAGAACCCCACGCTGGGCGCTTGGGGCTTGGGCTGGGAAGTGTGGCTCAATGGCATGGAAGTCACCCAGTTCACCTACTTCCAGCAGGTAGGCGGCATTGACTGCAAGCCCATCACCGGCGAGATCACCTATGGCCTGGAACGTTTGGCCATGTACTTGCAGGGCAAGGAAAGTGTGTACGACCTGGAATACGCCCCGGGCGTGAAGTACGGCGACGTCTTCCACCAAAACGAGGTCGAGCAGTCCACCTACAACTTCGAGCACAGCAACGTCGACTTCCTGCTGGACGCATTCACCAACTACGAAACCCAGGCCAAGTACCTGATGGAGCAAAAGTTGGCGCTGCCCGCCTACGAGCAAGTGCTCAAGGCGGCTCACACTTTCAATTTGCTGGACGCGCGTGGCGCCATTTCGGTGACCGAGCGTGCTGCCTACATCGGTCGCATCCGTAACTTGGCGCGCAGTGTGGCGGCCAGCTACCTCGACAGTCGCGCCCGACTGGGCTTCCCGATGGCACCCAAAGCCTGGGCCGATGAAGTGATCGAACAATTGAACAAGAAAGCGGCCTGAGCATGACGTCCGTGAATACCAAGGCCAACCTGCTGGTTGAACTGTTTGTTGAAGAGTTGCCGCCCAAAGCCCTGAAAAAGTTGGGCGAGTCGTTTGCGACGGTGTTGGTCGATAGCCTCAAGGCGCAGGGCTTGGCTGAAGCCACTGCTGCGGTGACTTCGTTTGCCTCGCCACGTCGTTTGGCCGTGCATGTGGCCCATGTGGCCAGCAAAGCGGCTGATCAAGCCATCCAGCAAAAGCTGATGCCTGTGTCGGTGGCGCTGACTGCCGAAGGGCAAGCCACCCCAGCCCTGATCAAAAAACTGGCTTCTCTGGGTGTCGGCCCTGAAGTTGTGCCGCAACTCAAGCGCGCCCCCGATGGCAAAGCGGAAGCCTTGTTCCTCGACAGCGTGAAGCCTGGCGCGACCTTGGCTGAAGGCCTGCAAAAAGCCTTGGATGAGAGCCTGAGCAAGCTGCCAATTCCAAAGGTCATGACCTACCAGCTGGAGCAAGGCCAAGGCGAGGGCTTCCAACCCGGTTGGACCAGCGTCAACTTTGTGCGTCCAGCGCATGGCTTGGTGGCTTTGCATGGTGAGCAGGTCGTGCCTGTTGCCACCTTGGGCCTGCAATCTGGCCGTGAGACCCATGGCCACCGCTTTGAAGCGGCTGTGGACCCTGTGGTGCTGCAGAGCGCTGACAGCTATGCGCAGCAACTGCGCGAGCAGGGTGCTGTGATTGCCAGTTTTGCAGACCGTCGTGCGGAAATCGTGCGCCAGCTCCAGGCTGCTGCAGCCAAAGCAGGCACCAACCTCACCCCGATTGATGACGATGCCTTGCTGGACGAGGTCACGGCCTTGGTCGAGCGCCCCAATGTGTTGATTGGCCGCTTTGAACAAGCGTTCCTGGAAGTGCCTCAAGAGTGCCTGATTCTGACGATGAAGGCCAACCAGAAGTACTTCCCCTTGCTGGATGCCTCTGGCAAGTTGACCCACCAGTTCCTGATCGTCAGCAACATCAGTCCGGACGATGCCAGTGCGGTGATCGGAGGCAACGAGCGTGTCGTTCGTCCTCGCTTGGCTGACGCCAAGTTCTTCTTCGATCAAGACCGTAAGAAGACCCTGGAGTCGCGCGTCCCTGGTTTGGCGAAGGTGGTGTACCACGGCAAGCTGGGCACCCAAGGCGAGCGCGCTGAACGTGTCCGTGCCATTGCCCATGCCATCGTCAACCAGTTGCGCTTGAACACCGTGCCTTACAGCGTGGACGACAAGGATCACTTTGACGTTCTCGACAGCAAGGCGCAGCAGGCGGCACTGTTGGCCAAGGCCGATTTGCTCACCGACATGGTGGGCGAGTTCCCCGAACTGCAAGGGATCATGGGCGGTTATTACGCTCGCCATGAAGGCCTGCGTGATGGCGTGGCCATCGCCATCGAAGACCATTACAAGCCTCGCTTCGCTGGCGACGCGCTGCCGCGTAACCACACGGGTACCGTGGTTGCCCTGGCCGATAAGCTCGAGACCTTGGTCGGCTTGTTCGGCATTGGTCAATTGCCCACGGGCGACAAAGACCCCTTCGCCTTGCGCCGCCATGCCTTGGGCGTGATCCGCATCCTCATCGAGAAGGATCTGGCGCTCGACTTGCCTGATTTGATCGCCGCCACCTTGCCGGCCTTCGGTGAGTTGATCTCGAACCCGGCTGAGCACTTGCTGGCATTCTTCTCCGATCGTTTGGCGGTGTCCTTGCGTGAGCAAGGCTACTCTGCCCAAGAGGTCGATGCGGTGTTGGCACTCAATCCAACCCGCATGAGCGATGTGCCTCGCCGTTTGGCAGCCGTTCGTGCGTTTGTCACACTGCCTGAGGCTGCGTCACTCGCTGCTGCCAACAAGCGTGTGGGCAATATCCTCAAGAAGGCCGATACTGCAGTCGTTGCACAGGTTGACACAGCCCTGTTGGGTGAGGCTGCCGAAAAGGCCCTTTATGAAGCCTTGCAAGGCGCAGCGCCCAAAGCGCAGGCTGCTTTTGAGCAGGGTGATTACGCGGGATCCTTGCAGGCCCTGGCCATTTTGAAGGCGCCGGTGGATGCCTTCTTTGACAGCGTCATGGTGAACGCGGATGATCCGGCTTTGAAGGCCAATCGTCTGGGCTTGTTGGCAACCCTGCATCAAGCGATGAACCGCGTGGCGGACATCTCCAGATTGGCGGCCTGATCCTGTGACTGGTCGTTCCCACCACCCCGGAGAGGGCATGAAGCTTGTCATCCTCGACCGTGACGGCACCATTAACCACGAGCGCGAGGACTACATCAAGTCCAGCGACGAGTGGGTGCCGTTGCCCGGGGCATTGGAAGCCATTGCGCGTCTCAATCATGCCGGTTGGCATGTGGTGGTGGCCACCAATCAATCTGGCATTGGGCGTGGTTTGTTCGACATGGTGGCGCTCAACGCCATGCATGCCAAGATGAACCAGTTGCTGGCCAAATTGGGCGGTCGTGTGGATGCAGTGTTCTTCTGCCCGCACACCCCGGAAGACCGTTGCACCTGCCGTAAACCGCAGCCAGGCTTGTTCGAGTCCATTGGGCAGCGCTTTGGCGTGAGTTTGGCGGGGGTGCCCATGGTGGGTGATCTCCCTCGCGACGTCCTGGCCGCGCAATCGGTGGGGTGTGAGCCTCATTTGGTTCGAACGGGACAGGCCGCAACCATGCAAGACGCGGATCTCGTCGACTTGCGCAAACGTGTGCCCGATCTCACCATTCATCCCGACTTGTCTGCGTTCGCGGACTTCCTCATCTTGCGTGACAAACGCATCCAAGGTGAGGACAGCCCTGTGGCAACGCACATGGGAGAGTTGGGGTGACGATGGGCCGTGGTGCAGACGAGTCGCAAGGCCAATTGGGATTGCCCTGGGATGATGCTGGTGCAGAGCCGGTGTCAGTCAGCCATTCGTCGGGGTCTGTGCCATCGGGGGCGGATCGCCTGAGTCTGTTGGCTGCCCCGGGCTTAGCCGTGCCGTCTGCGGTGTCCGACGGATACCGTGCGGCGTTTCGCCACCCTCAGGCGCAGCACGAAATCAGGCTGGGCCAAGCCTTGGTGGCCTACGAGTTCAAACGTGCTCGTCGCCGCAGCATTGGCATGGTGGTGACCCAAGATGGTTTGTCGGTGCGTGCGCCCAAGTGGGCATCGTGGACCGACATCGAAACCGCGCTCAAAAGCAAAGAGCGCTGGATTTGCGCCAAGTTGTTGGATCAACATGACCGCGCCCAGAAGATGGCGGCCTCGCGCATCGAGTGGCGTGAGGGTGCGATGGTGCCTTTCTTGGGTGAGCAATTGGTGCTCGTGTTGGACCCGCGTGTGTCAGGCGCCCATCTGCATGCCAGTGCAGATACCTTGCCTGGCATCACGCATCAAGCGTTGCATTTGGGCTTGCCGCAACACGCCACATCTGAGCAAATCCGCGATGCCGTGCAATCCTGGTTGCAGCGGCAAGCGTCGGCCGTTTTCAAAGACCGCGTGGCGCACTTTGCGCAGCAGATGTCGGTGTCGGTCAAAAAAGTCAGTTTATCGTCGGCCAAAACCCGTTGGGGCAGTGCCAGCGCCGATGGCTCCATTCGCCTTCATTGGCGGCTGATCCATTTCAGCCAAAGCATCATCGACTATGTCGTGGCGCACGAATTGGCACACCTTCGTGAAATGAACCACAGCCCCCGTTTCTGGGACGTGGTCCGCTCCGTCATGCCCGAGTTCGCTGACATGCGTGAGCAACTCAAGCATGTCACCATTCCCGATTGACCCAGGTGGTGTGATCAGCGTCGGCTGAACTGCCAGATGCCTTCATCGTCGGCGTGCCGGATGACCTCGCCTCGGTGCCACAAATGGTTCAGATGCGCGACCGACTCACCCATGGCAAACGTGGTTTGATGCAGGTCTAACTCACGCTTGAACAACACACCGAGCAAAGACGCCGCCGTTTGAGGGCCCTTTGTCATCGCTTGAAGGATGTCATCCAGGCGGGCGCGATGGTGGTCTTCCAATTGCGCAATCCGGGCGTGCAGACCCACGAATGGGAGTCCGTGCGAAGGCAACACCAGGGTGTCCGCAGGCAAGTCCTTGAGGGCATGGATCGAATCCAGATACAGGCCCAAGGCATCCCCTTCAGGCTCCACACTTGTCACGCTGACATTTGTGGAGATCTTCGGCAAGATCATGTCGCCCGAGATCAAGGTGTGGTCAGCCTCATCAAACAGAGAAATGTGCTCCGGGGCGTGGCCATACCCGGTGATGCAGCGCCAATGGCGTTGACCGATTTGAACCGTCATGCCGTGCATCAGGCGTCGGTAGGGCATGGGCACCTGCGGCACCATCGACGCGTAGTAGCCGCTGCGTTGCTCGATCTTGCGCAACGAGTCTGCGTCAGTCAGGCCATGGCTGCGAAAGAATGCGGTGGCCGCTTGTCCACCATAGCCTGTGGTTTCCTTGCAGGACAGCAAGGCGGCGAAGTGATCGCCCGCGCTCATCCACAGTCGTGCGGACGACGGTGGCGCGCTGAAGGTGTCAATCAGCCATTGCGCACTGCCCACATGGTCCGGATGCATGTGGGTCACGATGACCCGAGTGAGCCGAGCGCTGGCTTGCGCTTCAGACGCTGCGGTTCGCCAGACTTGTCGCCAAGCTTCCTGCACCGCAGGTGTGGCCACGCCCGCATCCACAATGGCCCATCCAGCCTCGTGCGTGGCGTCACCGTCCTCCAGCATCCAGAGGTTGATGTGGTCTAGCGCAAAGGGCAGGGGCATCCGAACCCAATGGATGCCAGGTCGCAGCGACAGTGTCTTGCCTGGGGCAGGCTTTTGGAGGCGCCAGGGGAATTGAAGGGCCGATTCGCTCATGGGTTCGCTTTTTGCTTGGACTTTGACATTGTGCACGCTCGGTTTCCCTGTGCGCCTCGGTACACTGTGACCCTATGAAGCTGGACAGTTTGTTTGAGAAGAATCGGACCTGGGCCAAGGATGTCGAATCCCGCTCACCAGGTTTTTTTACGCGTTTGCAGCAACAGCAATCACCACAGTACCTTTGGATTGGTTGTAGCGATAGCCGCGTGCCTGCCAATGAAATCGTCGGGCTCTTGCCCGGTGAGTTGTTTGTGCATCGCAATGTCGCCAATGTGGTGGTTCACTCTGACCTGAACTGCCTGTCGGTGATGGAGTTTGCGATTGACTCCTTGAAGGTCAAGCACATCATCGTAGTGGGGCACTATGGATGCAGTGGCGTGAACGCGGCCATGCAAAACCTGCGCATCGGCATTGCCGACAATTGGCTGCGACACGTGCAAGACGTTCGCAATCATCACCAAGACTGGCTGTATGAACTCCCTGAAGACACGCTCCGCCTGGACGCTCTCTGTGAATTGAACGTGTTGGAGCAGTGTCTGAACGTTTGCCAGACCACGGTGGTGCAAGACGCCTGGGGTCGAGGCCAGGAAGTGGTGGTGCACGGTTGGGTGTACGGCCTGCACAATGGCTTGATCCACGACATGAGAATGTCGGTGGCATCGCCCGAGGCCCTGCAATCGGTGTACAACCAAGCTTTGCAAGAGTTGAAAGATCGGTACGCGCAACGTATCGCTTCTGCTTGAACTTTCATTGAACGGACCGTTTCATGTTTCCACAACAGCTGACCGACCCGCGAGTTTTTGAGATTGCGCGAGCCCTTCAGGATGGCTTCGACAAGCACTACAAGATCTTTCGGGAGACCAGTCATGACGCGCAGAAGCGTTTTGAAGCCGCCGATTGGCATGGTCAGCAGTTGGCGCAGCGCGCGCGGATCGAGTTCTACGACCTGCGTGTGGACGAAGCGGTTGAACGACTGGAAGAAGACTACCAAGCCAGCAGCTTGCCCATGGAGGTCTGGCACCAGATCAAGCTGTTCTACATTGGCTTGCTGACGGGTCACAAGCAGCCCGAGTTGGCGGAGACCTTCTTCAACTCGGTCACCATCAAAATTCTGCACCGCAAGTACTACAAGAACGACTTCATCTTCGTTCGCCCAGCGGTGTCCACCGAATACATCGACGACGATGTCGATGGCAAGCCCACCTTCATTGCCTACTATCCCACCAAGGAAAACCTGCGCGAAGCGCTCAAGACCATGGTGGAGAACTTTGGTCTGCGCATTGAGTTTGAAAATCTGGACCGTGACATTGGCTTCGTCTATGACGCCCTGATCGAGCAGGTCGGCAATGTTCGCTTACGCACCAATTTCCAGATCCAGGTGCTGTCATCCTTGTTCTTCCGAAACAAGGGGGCTTACATCGTTGGGAAGGTGGTGAATGGCTTCCGCAGTTTGCCGTTTGCGATCCCGATCTTGCACAACTCCAAGAGCAAGCTCTACATCGATGCGGCCCTGTTTGGCGAAGATGACCTGTTGGCACTGTTCAGCTTTGCGCGCGCTTATTTCATGGTCGACATGCAAGTGCCATCGGCCTACGTGCAGTTCTTGCGCACCCTGATGCCACGCAAGCCTCGCGCCGAGCTTTACAGCGCATTGGGTTTGCAAAAGCATGGCAAGAACCTCTTCTACCGGGACTTCCTCTTCCACCTGAGCCATAGTAGCGACAAATTCCGCATCGCGCCTGGTATCAAGGGCATGGTCATGCTGGTGTTCGACCTGCCGTCCTATCCCTTCGTGTTCAAGGTCATCAAGGACTACTTCCCGCCTCAAAAAGAAACCACGCGCGACATGATCATGGGCAAGTACCAGCTCGTGAAGCAGCATGATCGCGTTGGGCGCATGGCTGACTCGCTCGAGTTCACCAACGTCGCCTTCCCACGCCAGCGCTTTGATGACGAATTGATTGAAGAGCTGCGCAAATTCGCGCCCAGCGTGATCGAAGAAGAGGGCGAAGCGCTGATCTTGAAGCACCTCTACATTGAGCGCCGCATGGTGCCGCTCAACATCTACATTCAAGAGGCCGAGGGCGAATCCCTTGAACACGCCGTCATCGAATACGGCAATGCGCTAAAAGATCTGGTGGCCGCCAACATTTTCCCTGGCGACATGCTTTGGAAGAACTTCGGCGTGACCCGAAACGGCAAGGTCGTGTTCTACGACTACGACGAGATCGAGTACGTCACCGACTGCAATTTCCGCAAGGTGCCAACTCCGCGTAACGAAGAAGACGAAATGTCGGGTGAAATCTGGTACTCCGTGGGGCCGCATGATGTGTTCCCCGAGACCTTTGGTCCCTTCTTGTTGGGTGATCCCCGTGTTCGCAAGATCTTCATGGAACACCATGCAGACCTACTCGAACCGGAGTTCTGGCAGCAGCACAAAGAGCGGATCAAGGCCGGCTATGTGCACGATGTCTTCCCCTACGACCGTTCGCGCCGCTTCGTGCATTTGATTCAACAGAATCAAGGTCTGGTGGATCCGAGCGATGAGATCGCGCCGGTGGAAGAGCCGGTCGATGTCCGACCCGTTGGTCCGGAGATCCACGACCAGGGGATGTTGACGGGCTTCCAAACCGGCGGCGCATCGCCAAATTGACAGCAGGGTGGGGCACATGGCCTCACCGGTCACCACGAAAAAAGGGCCCTCAAAGGGCCCTTTCGATTTGGGGTGTTGATTCTGCTTACTGCAGGTAGCGGCTGTTGGGGAAGCTTTGCTTCAGCACACGTTGTGCATCATTGCTCAGGTCAGACATGCCCAGTTTCGAATAGCTTTGGGCCATGATGTGCAGGGCCTCTTCGATCGCTGGCGATTGACGGTAGTCCTTCACGGCGGTCTGAGCGCGGTTGGCGGCAGCCAAGTAGGCGCCGCGACGCAAGTAGTAGCGGGCGACCGCCACCTCGCCAGCAGCCAGTGAATTGACCACGTGGTTCATGCGCAATCGCGCGTCGGGGGTGTACTTCGATTCAGGGAATCGTTCGATCAGTTGTTTGAATGAATCGTAGGCGTCGCGAGAAGCTTGCTGATCACGCTCAGACAAATTCTGGCGCGCCAGGCGTCCAAAGAAACCCAGATCGTCATTGAAGTTGATCAAGCCCTGCAGGTACAAGGCATAGTCCAAGGCCGGGCTGGTGGGGTGCAAACGAATGAAGCGATCCAGTTTGGCCAGAGCCTGAGGCTTTTCGTCGGTCTTGTAGTAGCTGTAGGCCAATTCCAGTTGTGCTTGCTGGGCCAGCAGGGTGCCCGACGCACGTGCTTCAACCTTTTCGAACTTCTTGATGGCCGTTTCGTAATTGCCGTCAGCCTGGTCTTCTTTGGCGTCTGCATACAATTTGTCTGCGGCGATACCTGCAAACTCGTCGTATGGTGTTGTTTCGCAGCCTGCGGTCAGCGCGGCAAAGATCACCACGGCCCAAGCGGCCACTGCACGAGATAGAACCATATATTTCAAAATTCGGTTGGTCTGACAGAAACCGTCTGCCAAGTCACGGCGGCAAAGCCTTCACAATGCCGCGCACACACCAGTATATAGAAGCGATTGATGTCAAAACGTTCCCAAGAGCCCGCCATGGAGCTGGAGTCGGATGAATCCGACGTTCTGGATGACTCTTGGTCGGATGCGCCGCAGGTTTGGCCCGTGAAAGAGGCGGTTGTCGATGCGCGCGCACGCGGTCAGCGGCTCGATCAATTTCTCGTGGGCATGGCGCCCGATTTTTCTCGCAGCTACCTGAAGACCTTGGTGGAGTCGGGGCTGGTATCGATCAATGGCCAGCAGGTGGACTCGGCGTCGAGAAAAGTGGCTCCGGGGCAGGTGATCGTCATTCAGATCAAGCCGACGCCTCAAAGTCAGGCCTTCGCGCCTGAAAAGATGGATCTGCCCATTGTTTTTGAAGATGAGCATCTACTCGTCGTCAACAAGCTACCGGGCATGGTGGTTCACCCGGCCGCAGGCAATTGGACCGGAACCTTGATGAATGGCCTGTTGGCGCATCATGCTGGCGCCATGGATTTGCCGCGGGCCGGTATTGTTCACCGATTGGACAAGGACACCAGTGGCTTGATGGTGGTCGGTAAGACCATCCCCGCCGTGACGGCCTTGTCGCGTGCGATTGCGGCCCGAGAGGTCAGTCGCCAATACCTGGCCTTGGTGCACGGTGCGCCGCCAGCGTCCTTCAAGGTCGATGCGCCGATTGGGCGAGATCCGGTCACCCGCGTCAAAATGGCCGTGTTGGCCTCGGGAAAAGAGGCACGAACAGACGTGCGAACACTGATGAGTGCTGAGTTGCTTGAGGGCAGGGTGGTCAGCGCCGTGCACTGCACCCTGCACACCGGGCGTACTCACCAAATCCGCGTTCACCTCAGCAGTCGCAAGCACCCTTTGGTTGCTGATGCGATGTATGGCGGTGCGCCCGCGCTGGACATGACACGTCAGGCCTTGCACGCGGCCCGGTTGTCCTTGACTCACCCCGCCACCGGTGTCGAAATGGTCTGGGAGGCCCCGCTGCCACCAGACATGGACCAGGCTTGGACGAAATTATCAGAATTGCCCCAATTGGCGATTCGTGGTGCATAATGCGTTGTCGCCAGACTGAAGTTGAGCATTGCGCCCTCAGCTGACGCCAGATCCGGTCGCCCGTCAAGGCAGTTTTCGCCCGGCGCGGACCGTGACCCGACGCAAAGTAGCGTCCCCACCTTGAAGATTTGAAATCTGGGCTTGCCGCCCAGTTGTTCTCGATAGACACAAGCCGGTTGTGGCCGGCATAGCGTCTGATGCATGCCTGTGGCTGATCATCAGACTGGATGGGCTCGCTGAGCTCGTATTTTCGATTGACGAGATGGAAGTCCTCAATCCTCAGGACACGATCAAAGTTCTGGAAGCTGCACTGCTGTGCTCGCACCAACCGATGTCGGTGCGAGACCTGCGCCAATTGTTCGATGACCAGATCTCGGCTGATGAGATTCGTCAGTGCTTGGCTTCTCTGTCTGAACAATGGCAGGGGCGTGGCGTCGAGTTGCGCGAACTGGCCTCGGGCTGGCGTTTCCAGACCTCTGCTGACGTGCAGCAGCACCTGGATCGTTTGAATCCAGAAAAGCCGCCCAAGTACTCCCGTGCCACCATGGAAACCTTGGCCATCATTGCCTACAAGCAACCGGTGACGCGTGGCGACATTGAAGACATTCGTGGTGTGACGGTCAGCTCGCAAATCGTCAAGCAACTTGAAGATCGCGGCTGGGTCGAGGTGATTGGGCATCGCGATGCGCCGGGTCGCCCTGGTTTGTATGCCACGACCAAACAGTTTCTAGATGACATGGGTTTGGCGTCGCTCCAGCAGTTGCCTGCCCTCGACAGCTTGCCCGTGAGTGCAGATCTTCTGCCTGGCTTGGCTGACTTGTCGGCCA
Source organism: Aquabacterium sp. (assembly GCA_046299355.1). Taxonomy (GTDB): domain Bacteria; phylum Pseudomonadota; class Gammaproteobacteria; order Burkholderiales; family Burkholderiaceae_C; genus Aquabacterium. The sequence continues at coordinate 101,611 of JBKBIO010000009.1, forward strand.
CGCCCGATGCCGTCGAAGAAGACGCCCCCACAGTGGACGAAGTGGATCACGACCAGCAGCAGTTGGCGCTGGACGATCCCAATCCGACCGAAGAGGAGGCCTCTCCTGAGGCCCCTGAACACACAGATAACCCCGCCGATTTGGCCCCTTGATCCCTAGTGATCCTCATTTCATGAGCTCTGAAAACGATTCGATTGAACCCAAAGTGGACGCTGTCTCGTCCGACGCTGGTGAGGCTGTGAAGCCCAAGCGAACCAGGCGCACCAAGGCGGCGATTGAGGCTGAGGCGGCCAACGCGGAGGTCGCCGCGCCGGCTGCCAAAAAGGCGGTACGTCGCCGTAAGGTGGCTGAGCCTGTTGCCGACGCAGCATCTGAAGCCCCCGCTGCGGCAGCAGAGGCTCCCGTTGCGGCGGAAAAGCCCAAGCGCGCCCCCCGTAAGAAGGCTGCTGTGGTGGCGGAATCGGTGGCTGATGCGCCGGTTGAGGCCGTTGCGCCTGCCGCTGTGCCCGCATCTGACGTTGCACGTGAACCGGCATCGGGGGGCTTCCTCCAGCTGGCGCCAGAGGCGGCGGATGCCAATCCCGCTCGCGCTGAAGGTAGCGCATCTGCATCTGCAGAGCAGGTGACCGAGTCGACTGAGGAGGCGCCGCGCGAGGGTCGCGAGTGGCGTGAAGGTCGCGACGGTCGCGGTCGTCGTGATCGTCAGCGGGATGGTCGTGGTCGTCGTGACCGATTTGCCGCCGAGGGCGCTACAGAAGGTGCAGCACCTGGCGCAGAGGGCGAGGCCGAGGCGCACGGCGAAGGCCAGCGTCACCCGCGCCGCATGGCGATGGCAGCCGAGCAGGCCACAGAGGTGTTCGCTGAGGTGGTGTCTGGTGACTTCGACAAGCAAGTTGAAGAAGCGGCGGAAGCTGGCGAGGAGGCTCAGGCCGAAGTCACCAAGCGTGTGCTCTTGCCTGAACCCGATGCGCCTAAGCTGCAAAAGGTCTTGGCACAAGCCGGTGTGGGTTCGCGTCGTGACATCGAGCAGATGATCGAAGACGGTCGCATCGAGGTCAACGGCGAAGTGGCCCATGTTGGTCAGCGCATCTCGTTTGGGGACCAAGTCCGCGTGGCTGGCAAGCCGATCAAGGTGCGCATTGCGCCGCCGGCTGCACGCATCTTGGCCTATCACAAGCCCGTGGGCGAAGTGGTCACCCACGATGACCCCCAAGGTCGTCCCACCGTTTTCCGTCGTTTGCCACGTTTGCAAAATGGCAAGTGGATGTCGGTCGGTCGCCTCGACCTGAACACCGAAGGTCTGCTGCTGTTCACCAACTCCGGTGAGTTGGCCAACCAATTGATGCACCCCCGTTTTGGCGTGGAGCGTGAATACGCTGTTCGCGTTCTGGGTCAATTGGACGAAGGATCACGCCAACGCTTGCTCGACGGTGTCGAAATCGAAGGTCAGAGAGCCTCGTTCGTCTCCATCGTCAATGGTGGTGGCGAGGGTGTCAACCACTGGTATCGCGTGGTGATTACCGAAGGTCGTAACCGCGAAGTCCGTAAGCTGTTCGATGCCGTCGGTCTGACTGTCAACCGCTTGATCCGCGTTCGCTATGGCGCCATCGTGTTGCCTCGTGGCTTGAAGCGCGGTGTCTGGGTCGAGTTGGGTGAATCCGATGTTCGCGCCGTCAAGTCCTTGACGGGCTTGGATCGCGACAATTTCGGTCGAGGCAAGGGGCAGCAAAAGTCTCAGCAAGGCGGTCGTGGTGGCAAGCAAGGTGGACCCCAGCAGGGTCGCGGTCCGCAACAAGGGCGCCATGAGCAAGGTCGCCCAGGCCAAGGCGGTGGCTTCAATCAGAACAAGCCCCCGCATCAGCGTCAGCAGTTTGATCGTCAGCCGCCTGCGCGTGATGGTGACTACGATGACATCGACGACATCGGGCCGATCCCCAATCCGCTGGAGCAGACCTTCGACCGTCGCTTTGCCAAGGGTTCCAAGCGCATCACATCTGGCTTCGGTCGTCCTGACCAGGACCAGGGCGGTGGCGGACAGCGTGGCGACAAGAAGGGCCCTCGCCAACCCGATCCCATGCAGACGTCTGTCGGCTACATCGGCGCCGATGCCTACTTCGGTAAGACCGGCGGAGGTGGCCGCGGAGGTCGAAGCGGCGGCGGTGGTGGTGGCCGCGGTCGTCGTTGATTTCAGCCTCCGTCAAGGGCGCAAACCGGTTCTTTTTCGGGTTTGCGCGACTTGACGTTGCTTGTTTATTCGGACTTTTTCTTCAACCTGTAATGGCCCGGCGTTACAATCCCGGGTTTTGTCAAGTCTTTGGACTCAAGGAGAACTAAATGGCTATCGAACGCACTCTGTCGATCATCAAACCTGATGCCGTTGCTAAGAACGTCATCGGCCAAATCATCAGCCGCTTCGAAGGCGCTGGTCTGAAGGTCATCGCTGGCAAGCTGGTGCAACTGTCGCGCGGCGAAGCCGAGCAGTTCTACGCTGTGCACAAAGAGCGTCCTTTCTTCAACGACCTGGTGAACTTCATGATCTCCGGTCCCGTGTTCGTGCAAGTTCTGGAAGGCGAAGGCGCCATCCTGAAGAACCGCGACCTGATGGGCGCTACCGATCCTAAGAAGGCTGCTCCTGGCACCATCCGCGCTGACTTCGCTGACAGCATCGACGCCAACGCCGTTCACGGTTCTGACGCTCCTGAAACCGCTGCTGTGGAAGTTGCCTTCTTCTTCCCCGGCATGAACGTTTACAGCCGTTAATTTGACATGACCGTGGCCAATCTGCTTGATTTCGACCTTGATGGGTTGGCTGCGTATTGTGAGCAGCTGGGTGAAAAGCGCTTCCGCGCCACCCAGTTGTTTCGCTGGATCCACCAGAGAGGTGCTACCGATTTCGAACAGATGTCGGATTTGGCCAAGTCCCTGAGATCCAAGCTTCAAGGTGTGGCCGAAATCAAAGGCCTGCCTGTCATCAGCGAGCACGTTTCCTCTGACGGCACCATCAAATGGCTGTTCGACGTCGGTGGTGGAAACGCCGTTGAAAGTGTCTACATTCCGGAAGACGATCGCGCCACCTTGTGTGTTTCATCGCAGGCGGGCTGTGCGGTCGGCTGCCGTTTTTGCTCCACCGGGCATCAGGGGTTCAGTCGCAACCTCAGCACCGGGGAAATCATTGCTCAGATCTGGTTTGCCGAACATTCGCTGAGAAAGCGTTTGGGTAAGTCAGAGCGCATCATCAGCAATGTGGTGATGATGGGCATGGGTGAGCCTTTGCAAAACTATTCTGCACTGGTGCCGGCTTTGCGCATCATGCTGGATGACCATGGCTATGGCCTGTCGCGTCGCCGTTTGACCGTGTCCACGTCGGGCGTGGTCCCGATGATTGAGCGCTTGATGAAAGACTGCCCGGTTGCGCTGGCTGTCTCGCTGCACGCGCCCAACGACCCGCTGCGCGACGAGTTGGTGCCACTGAATCGCAAGTACCCCATTGACGAGTTGCTGCAAGCCTGCAAGGCCTACCTCAGTGCAGCACCACGTGACTTCATCACGTTCGAATATTGCATGCTGGATGGTGTGAATGACACCGAAGAGCATGCGCGCCAATTGATCGCCTTGGTCAAGGGCAAGATTCCTTGCAAGTTCAACCTGATTCCGTTTAATCCTTTCCCGCAGTCCGGATTGCGTCGCTCCGATGCATCACGTGTGCAGGCGTTTGCTCGAATCCTTGCTGACGCTGGTATCGTGACCACTGTTCGTAAAACACGAGGTGACGACATCGATGCCGCTTGTGGTCAGTTGGCGGGTGAGGTGCAAGACCGGACCAATGCCAAGGAACGCATGTTGCGTCAACCTGTTGCGGTGCCTGTGACCCTTCACAAGAACCCCGCGCAAGGTCGTCAATCTCATTGATGGCGGTTGTTGACCGCCTCGCCCCATTGGAGATGATTGGATGACTGTGTTTCGCAAGGTGTTTGCGTCTGCCTTGATGGCAGTGTCTTTGCTTGCCGTGTCCGTTCAAATGGTCGGGTGCGCTGGCCAATCCAGAGGTGGCAATCGTGATTTGCCGACACAGTCTGATGAAACCGAAGTGCGAAAGCGCGCGCGGATCCGGATGGAGTTGGCCACCACGTATTACGCGCAAGGGCAGTTCACGACTGCACTGGACGAACTGAAGCAGGCTGAGGCAATTGATCCATCGATGCCTGCTGCGGCCGAACTGCGTGGCCTCATTTATGACGCCATGGGCGAGAAGAAGCTCGCCGATGCCGCGTTCAAACGCGCGCTTCGCCTGAATGACAAGGACGGTAGCGTCTTGCACAACTACGCTTGGTTCTTGTGTCGCGACGGCCAGTACGCTGCCGCGGATGCCATGTTCGAGCGTGCCATTGCCTTGCCTCCAACGATCGCAACGCCCAAGTCCATGTTGGCGCGCGGCGTGTGTCAGATGAATGCGGGCTTGTTGCCCGAGGCCGAGAAGGCTTTGTTGAAGTCTTACGAGTTTGACCCATCCAACCCCGCAACGGCCTACAACCTGGCTCTGGTTCAGTACCGTCGTGGGGAGTTGGATCGTGCGCGCTTCTATATCAAGCGTGTCAATGCCATCCCTACCCAAGTGACTGCCGCGTCTCTCTGGTTGGCCATTCGCATTGAGCATCGTCTGGGTAATCAAGGGGCGCAAGATGAGTTGGCGGAGCAATTGAGGTCCAAGTTCGTGGGCTCGCCGGAAGCATCCGCTTTGGAGTTGGGGCGTTTCGATGAGTGATTTCGAAAGCAAGGGCCAATCTGCTGGCGCCATCCTTAAGCGCATCCGGGAATCGCATGGTGCTTCCCTGGAAGCCTTGTCGTCCACCATCAAAGTGTCGGTCGCCAAGCTTCAAGCATTGGAAGCCGACGACCGCGAGGCTTTGCCTGACCCCAATTTCAATCGCGCGCTCGCCATGACCGTGTGTCGCGCATTGAAAGTGGATGCATCGGAAGTGCTGGCAGCCATGCCTGCCGCAGTGGCCACGGTTTTGACGGCAACCAAGCCCTCTTTGAACGAGCCCTACAAGGACTTTGCTGACACTGGCTTGACTTTTGATCGCTCTGCCCACGTCCGTGTCAGTCTGCCCAAGATCCCTGTAGCAGCTTGGGGCTCTTTGGGTTTGTTGGTTGTGGCGGCTCTGATTTATTGGTTGCCCGATCGATCCGAGTGGCCTTTGTTCAATGGTGTCGAACAGGCGGAGCCCGCCGTTGCGATGCCGCTGCAGCCCAGCGCTGCGTCGGTGGTCGAGGCCGCCAGTGCTGCTTCTACGTCTTTGGCTTCTGCGCCATCAGCGCCCATGCTCGTCTCCCAGGCATCCGCACCGGTGCCCCCCGCCTCGCAAGCCAGTTCGGCGACCGTGGCATCTGCCTTGCCTGTGCCGGCATCGCCTTCCGTGCCGCTCGTTGGTCTGACGGCCGCCAATAAAGTCTTACCCGTGCCGGTTGTTGCCCCCGCGGCAGGTGTGGTGGCGCCAGTCAGTACTACTGTGGATAAGGCTTCTGCACCAATCGGTACAGCAGGCAAAACAGGGCGCATGACTTTGGCCGCGAAAGAAGCTTCTTGGGTGGAAGTGCGCGACGGTGCAGGGCAGAAGGTTTTTTCTCGGGTGATCCAAGCAGGTGAAACGGTTGAACTTCAGGGGCAACCCCCACTCAAAGTCCATGCAGGCAATGCGCCTGTATTGAGCCTCCAATTCAACGGGAAAGCCGTGGATTTGGCTGCTGTCACCCGTCAGAACGTTGCCCGAGTTGAGTTGAAATGAGTTCTTTGATCGATCAACCCATTCCTATTGCATCTCCAGCACCGCGACGCTCTATCCAGGCGCGCGTCGTATGGGGGGATCGTGTCGTCACCATCGGTGGTGATGCGCCCGTGCGCGTTCAGTCCATGACCAACACCGACACGGTAGATGCCGTGGGTACGGCTATCCAGGTCAAGGAGTTGGCGCTGGCTGGTTCGGAGATGGTGCGCATCACCGTCAACACGCCTGAAGCCGCGCAGGCTGTGCCTTACATTCGTGAGCAGCTTGATCGCATGGGCATTGATGTCCCATTGGTCGGCGACTTCCATTACAACGGTCACCGATTGCTGACTGAGTTCCCTGATTGCGCCCAGGCCTTGTCCAAGTACCGCATCAACCCCGGCAACGTGGGCAAGGGCGAAAAGCGAGACAAGCAGTTTGCTCAGATGATTGAAGCAGCGATGCGCTACAACAAAGTGGTGCGCATTGGTGTGAACTGGGGCAGCCTGGACCAGGAGTTGATGGCCTCGCTCATGGATGAGAACGGCAAACGTGCTCAGCCTTGGGATGCGCAACAAGTCATGTATCAGGCCTTGGTCAACTCGGCCTTGCAGTCGGCACAAGCGGCCCGCGACCTGGGCTTGGCAGCCGAAAACATCATCTTGTCCTGCAAGGTGAGCGGCGTTCAAGACCTGATCAGCGTCTACCGAGGCTTGGCCGCCCGTTGCGACTACCCATTGCACTTGGGCCTGACGGAAGCTGGCATGGGCGCCAAAGGCACCGTCGCTTCGGCTGCCGCTTTGTCCATCCTGTTGCAAGAGGGTATTGGCGACACCATTCGCGTGTCCTTGACCCCTCAGCCCGGCGAGGCCCGTACGCAAGAAGTGGTGGTTGCCCTCGAGATCTTGCAGTCCTTGGGTTTGCGTGCCTTCGTACCCAGCGTCACGGCCTGTCCCGGTTGCGGTCGTACCACCAGCACCGTGTTCCAGGAATTGGCCAAACAGATTGACGACTATCTGCGTGCGCAGATGCCCATCTGGCGGAAACAGTATCCTGGCGTCGAAAACCTCAAACTGGCCGTGATGGGCTGTATCGTCAACGGCCCCGGCGAAAGCAAGCATGCCGACATCGGGATCAGCCTGCCGGGCACGGGTGAAGCCCCCGCTGCGCCCGTCTTCATCGACGGGGAAAAGGCCATGACTTTGCGCGGCGAGAAGATCGCAGAAGAATTCCAACAAATTGTCCAGAGCTACATCGAGCGTCGTTTCGGCTAAGCCGTAGCGTGCAGAGCCTGGACCGTAGTTTTTAGATATTTATGGCAGAACAACTCAAAGCCATCAAGGGCATGAACGACATCCTGCCTCCCGAATCCGCAAGGTGGGAGTGGCTGGAGGACACCGTTCGCTCGCTGATGCGTCGTTATGGCTACCAAAACGTTCGCACACCGATTGTGGAACCGACCGCGTTGTTTGTGCGTGGCTTGGGTGAGGTGACCGATATCGTCGAGAAGGAAATGTATTCCTTCGAAGACAGCCTCAATGGTGACAAGCTCACTTTGCGTCCCGAGGGCACAGCAGGGGTCGTGCGCGCCATCAACGAGCACACCTTTTTGTACGAAGGTGGCAAGCGCCTGTACTACATCGGCCCGATGTTCCGCCATGAACGTCCTCAGAAGGGGCGTTATCGCCAATTCCACCAGGTGGGCGCCGAAGCCATGGGCTTCAGTGGTCCCGATGTGGACGCCGAATTGATTTTGATGATTGCGGCCCTTTGGCGCGATCTCGGTATCAAGGTCGGCGTAGATGTGCGCCTGCAGCTCAACAGCCTTGGGCAGCCAGAGGAGCGTCAGGCTCATCGTCAGGCCTTGATTGCCCACTTGGAAGCGCATCAAGACCTGCTGGACGAAGATGCTCGCCGTCGTTTGCACAGCAATCCGCTGCGTATTCTGGACACGAAGAACCCCGCCATGCAGTCTGTGGTCGAGGCTGCGCCCAAGTTGATCGACTTCTTGGGCGAGGCATCCTTGGCGCACTTCAATGCGGTCAAAGATGTGCTGGATGCCGCCGGTGTGCCCTACGAGGTCAATCCACGTCTGGTTCGCGGCATGGATTACTACAACTTGACCGTGTTCGAATGGGTGACCGACAAGCTCGGTGCGCAAGGCACGGTGTGTGGTGGTGGTCGCTACGATGGGTTGATCGAGCAGTTGGGCGGCAAGCCTGCGCCAGCCGTCGGTTGGGGCTTGGGTATGGAGCGTCTACTCCTGTTGATCCAGGAGTTGGGCATTGAGCCGCCATCCAGCGCGCCCGATGCATTTGCCGTGGTGATGGCAGGCACGCCTCTGCCGGTGGTACTGACCGCCATTGATCGCTTGCGGGCCAAGGGTGTCAATGTGGTGCTCAATCCAGCTGGCAAAGATGGCCCCGCCAGTCCGAAGTCGCAATTCAAGAAGGCCGACGCCAGTGGCGCCCAGTTCGCCTTGGTCTTTGGTCCAGACGAGGTGGCTGCGGGGCAGGTTTCTGTCAAACCTTTGAGAGACGGCGCACAGCAAGTCTCGCAACCCCTTGGTGATGTCGACGCTTGGGCTCACAGCCTGATGTCGCATCGCCAGTCATAATCCGACTACTTTTTAATTCGGCGAGACGTCATGGCCACCTACGACCTTGAACAGCAAGAACAACTCGAACAAGTCAAACAATTCTGGAATCGCTACGGCAACCTGATCACCACCCTGGCTTTGATCGTTGCGTTGGCCTTCGCAGGTTGGACCGGCTACAACTACTGGCAAAACCAGCAAGCCATCAAGGCTGCAGGTTTGTTTGAAGAGTTGGACAAGGCGGTGGCCGCTGGCGATGCCAAGAAAGTGGCGCAGTCGTTTGCTGACCTGAGCAAGAACTATGCTGGCACCACCTTTGCTCAGCAAGGTGCATTGGTGGCAGCCAAGGTCGCCGCAGACAAAAAAGACACTGAGCAAGCTCGTGGCGCGCTCCAATGGTTGGTCCAAAACGGCAAGAATCCTGACCTGGTGGCCATCGGGCGCTTGCGTCTGGCTGGTATGCAGATGGATGCCAAGCAGCTTGATGAAGCACTGAAGACCCTGGAAGCCAAACTCCCCGAGGAATTTGAGCCCTTGGCCAATGACCGCAAGGGCGACATCTACATGGCTCAAGCCAAGCCCGATCAAGCCATTGCAGCCTACGAAAAGGCTTGGAAGGCCATGGATGCTTCGGTGGACTATCGTCGATTCATTGAGGGCAAACTGGTCGCTCTGGGTCAACCACCAGCACCCGCCGCCGCTGCTGCAAGCGCTGCGCAATAAGCGAACCGTCGATACCCTTTCAACAGCTCACCCAATCGAACCAGCATGGCGAATTCTTTCCCAACCGTTTCCCTCTCGGCTCCTCTTTTCCGTCGAGCCGTGGTGGCATCCTGCGTGTTGGCGGGCGTGGCGGTGATCGCGGGCTGCGGAGCCAGTAAGCCCAAGCCAGCGAAGTTGGAAGATCTCACCCCCGTGCGTCAAGTGTCGGTGGCCTGGTCTCACCGTGTAGACTCGGTTGAGCTGCCCTCGGCCCTGTCGTTGGTGGGGGACACCGTCGTGGCCGGTAGCACCGATGGTGAGTTGGTCGCCTTGGATCGCGCCAGTGGCAAGACGCGTTGGTCTGCTGATCTGGACACCAAGTTGTCCGCCTTGGTTGGCAGTGATGGTCGCTTTACCGCTGTCGTCAGCCAGGACAATGAATTGGTTGTACTGGACCAAGGCAAAGTGACATGGCGTGAGCGCCAATCCGCTCGCGTGTCGACGCCCCCGTACATCGCTGGCGAACGTGTTTTTGTTCAATCGGTCGACCGTCAAGTGCGTGCGTACGATGTGCTGGATGGCCGCTGGCTCTGGGCTTACCAGCGCGCGGGTGGCGAGGCCTTGTCCTTGGCCGTGCCGAGCGTGCTGTCTCATTACCGCGATACCTTGCTGGTGGGGCAGGGGGCTCGATTGGTGGGGCTGGATCCGTTAAAAGGTTCGGCTCGTTTTGAAGTTAACTTGGGCACGCCTCGAGGCTCTAATGAAGTGGAGCGCCTCGCAGATTTGATCGGTCCAGCTCAAATTCAGGGCGACGACCTGTGTGTGCGCGCCTTCCAATTGTCGGTTGGCTGCGTCAATGCGGCCAATGGCGCCTTGCGCTGGAGTCGCCCACAGGCTGGGACCCAAGCCGTCGCTGCCAATGCCGATGTGGTGGTGGGAGCCGATAGCGCTGATCGCATCACTGCCTGGAAAGCTGCCAACGGCGAGTTGATCTGGCGTGTGGAGCGATTCACGCATCGCGCGCTGAGTGCCATGGTCATCTGGGGTGACGTGGTCGCCTTTGCCGATGACGATGGCTATCTGCATTTGCTCGCGCTCGACGATGGTCGAACCGTGGGTCGTTTTTCTCTGGATGCACCTTTGGCGACCGCGCCATTGGTCAAAGATGGCTTGTTGTTTGCGCAAACTCGCCGTGGCACCGTCTACGCTTTGCGCAGCAACTGATTTTTCGTTGAAGCCATGAAACCTGTCATTGCACTGGTTGGCCGTCCCAATGTGGGCAAGTCAACCCTCTTTAACCGGCTGACCAAGAGCCGAGATGCCATCGTGGCCGACTATGCGGGCCTGACTCGAGATCGCCACTACGGCGAAGGTCGCGCTGGCAACCGTGAATTCATTGTCATTGACACGGGTGGTTTTGAACCTGATTGCACGGCTGGCATCTTCAAGGAGATGGCCAAACAAACACGGCAAGCCGTGGCTGAAGCCGATGCCGTGATTTTTGTGGTCGATGCGCGCGGCGGTTTGTCTGCGCAAGATCACGACATCGCCAACTACCTGCGCACCTGTGACAAGAAGGTCTTGCTGGCGGCCAATAAGGCCGAGGGCATGACCGAAGGCATCCAGTTGGCCGAGTTCTACGAACTGGGCTTGGGTGAGCCGATCGGTATTTCTGCCGCGCACGGTCAAGCGGTACGCAGTTTGATCGACATGGCTCTGGAAGACTTCTTCACCGATGAGGACGAAGAAGACGACCTGCTGTCCGACGATGCCGGTCGTCCAATCCGACTGGCGGTGGCCGGTCGCCCCAACGTGGGCAAATCCACCTTGATCAACACCTGGCTGGGTGAAGAGCGTCTGGTGGCTTTCGACATGCCAGGCACCACGCGCGACGCCATCACCGTGCCCTTTGAGCGCAATGGCCAACAGTTTGAGTTGATTGACACCGCCGGTTTGCGCCGCAAAGGCAAGGTGTTTGAAGCCATCGAGAAGTTTTCGGTGGTCAAGACTTTGCAGGCCATCTCGGACTCCAATGTCGTGCTCTTGCTGCTGGATGCCACCCAGGGGGTGACCGATCAAGATGCGCACATCGCCGGCTACATCCTTGATTCTGGTCGCGCAGTGGTGATCGCCATCAACAAGTGGGATGCGGTCGACAGCTATCAACGCGAGATGCTGCAGCGCAGCATTGATCAGCGCCTGGCTTTCTTGAAATTTGCGCCCTTGTTGCACATCTCTGCCATCAAACGGCAAGGCATTGGCCCGCTGTGGAAGGCCATTTCTGACGCCTGGGAAGCGGCCACCCGCAAGATGCCAACGCCTGTTCTGACACGCTTGCTGCAAGAGGCCGTGCAGTTCCAGCAGCCGAAGCGCGCCGGTATTTCACGGCCCAAGCTGCGGTATGCCCACCAAGGCGGACAAAACCCACCGGTCATCGTGATCCACGGCAACTCACTGGAGCACGTGACTCAGGCCTACAAACGCTATTTGGAAGGCCGATTCAGGGAACATTTCAAGCTCGTGGGGACTCCATTGAAGATTGAAATGAAGTCATCCCAGAATCCTTTCACAGAGAAAGAATAAGATTGCGTCATCTCTGATGACCCAAAACCTGGATGGCCTTTCTGGCTGTGTTAAGGTAGATACATCCGAAAACAGTTTTTTTAACACGGAGCATATCGTGAGTAATAAAGGGCAACTCCTACAAGACCCGTTTCTGAACCTGCTGCGCCGCGAGCACGTTCCCGTTTCCATCTATTTGGTCAACGGTATCAAGCTGCAAGGTCACATCGAATCGTTCGATCAATACGTAGTCCTGCTGCGTAACACCGTGACTCAGATGGTCTACAAGCACGCGATCTCGACCGTTGTGCCTGGCCGTGCCGTGAATTTCCACGCTAACGAGTCTCCAGAGGCCTGAACTGAATCCACAAACTGACCCCCGAGTCGTTCTGGTCGGGGTAGATTTTGGTCCCGGTTCGTCATTCGATCCAACCCTCGACGAGTTGGCTCTATTGGCTGAATCTGCCGGGGACGTGCCTGTTGCCAAAATCACAGCGAAGCGGCGTGCCCCTGACGCCGCTTTTTTTGTGGGCTCAGGAAAAGCCGATGAAATCAAAGAGCTGGTGACCCTATACCAAGCTCATGGTGTCATCTTCGACCAAAGCCTTTCGCCTGCGCAGCAGCGCAACCTCGAGCGCCATTTAGGCGTGGAGGTGCTTGACCGCACGGGTTTGATCCTCGAGATCTTTGGCGCGCGTGCGCGTAGCCATGAGGGCAAATTGCAGGTCGAGTTGGCGCGGCTTGAATACCTCTCCACGCGTCTGGTACGGCGCTGGTCGCACTTGGAGCGTCAGCGTGGTGGGGTCGGGCATCGTGGCGGTCCCGGCGAAACGCAGATCGAACTCGATCGCCGGATGATCGACCAGAAGATCAAATCCCTGAAAGAGCGTTTGGCCAAGGTCAAGCGTCAACGGGGCACCCAGCGTCGGTCCCGAGAACGTACGGGGGCCTTCCGCGTGTCCCTGGTGGGCTATACAAATGCCGGTAAGTCGACATTGTTCAATGCCTTGACCAAGGCGGGCACCTACGCAGCCAACCAACTGTTTGCCACCCTGGATACCACGACGCGCCAGATGTATCTGGCTGAAGCGGGGCGCAGTGTGACGTTGTCCGACACGGTCGGCTTCATTCGGGACCTGCCGCACACCCTGGTGGAGTCCTTCGAGGCGACCTTGCAAGAGGCTGCCGACGCAGATGTGCTCCTGCATGTGGTGGATGCCGCCAGTCCCGTGATGCTCGAGCAAATCACCGAGGTGCTTCGCGTGCTCGACACCATTGGTGCGGGAGACATTCCGCAAGTGTTGGTATTCAATAAATGCGATGCTCTCGAAGCGCATCAGCAACCTTTGCATGAGCAAGACCAGTATGAACTCCCGGGTGGGCAGCGCGTACCGCGTGTTTTTGTCAGTGCTTTGAAGGGAACTGGGCTCGAAGTGTTGCGTCAGATACTCGCCAAAGCCGCCAGTGAGGGACAACTGGGTGATCTCACCCTTGCTCCTCGTCTTGAAAACGGCAGTGGCGGGCACAATGTAGAAACAGATGTGCGCTGGCAGGCGCACCCCGATACCGAATCAACCTCAGTCAGAAACTGACCATGAATGTCTTTCAACCGAAGAAGCTGCTCCAAGGCATCCTGCCTCGCATGGGTAGCGTGCTGGCCAGACCTCTGGGCATTTTCAACAACCGACAAGATGGTCCGCCTGACCTAGACGAGTTGTGGCGTGACCTGAACCGCAAGCTCAGCGGCATCTTCTCGGGTAACGGCGGCGGTGGGCAAGAGCCCACTCCTGGTGGCGGCCCCGATGGCAAAAGTGCGGGTATCGGCATCGGCCTCATTGCCGGTGTGGTGGCGCTGATCTGGTTGGGAAGCGGCTTCTTCATCGTGCAGGAAGGTCAACAGGGCGTCGTCATGTCCTTCGGCCGCTTCAGTCACACTGTCGATGCTGGCTTCCAATGGCGTGCGCCTTACCCATTCCAAAGCCATGAAATCGTCAATCTGACGCAATTGCGCTCGATCGACGTGGGCACGGGTTCCGTGACCCAAACCACAGGCTTGCGTGACTCGTCCATGCTGACGCGCGACGAGAACATCGTTGACATTCGCTTCACGGTTCAATACCGCTTGGCTGATGCTCGCCAGTACCTGTTCGAGAACCGCAGTTCTGATGAGGCCGTGCTGCAAGCGGCTGAATCGGCCGTGCGTGAAATCGTGGGTAACAGCACCATGGACTCCGTGCTGTACGAACAGCGCGACGCCATCGCCGCCGAATTGGTCAAGTCGATTCAGGCTCAGCTCAACAAGGTCAAAGCGGGTGTGACCGTGGCCAATGTGAACGTGCAAAGCGTGCAGGCACCCGAGCAGGTGCAAGCTGCTTTTGATGATGCGTTCAAAGCGGGCGCCGATCGTGAGCGCCTGAAGAACGAGGGTCAGGCCTACGCCAACGACGTGATTCCCAAGGCGCAAGGTACTGCAGCGCGCTTGCGTGAAGAAGCTGCGGCTTATAGCGCTCGGGTTGTTGCGCAGGCAGAGGGTGATTCTCAGCGTTTCAAGGCTGTTTTGGCTGAATACCAAAAAGCGCCGGGCGTCACGCGTGACCGCCTCTACATCGACGCCATGCAGCAGGTCTACAGCAACGTCACCAAGGTGATGGTGGATTCCCGCCAAGGCAACAACTTGCTGTATCTGCCACTCGACAAGGTCTTGCAAATGACTGCACCGGGGGCTGGCCAAGCGGCCTCTGCCGCGGACGGCAATGCAACACAGCCAGCACCTGTGACCAACACAACCGGTACCAACGGGGTGGCCGATCCCCGCTCTCGCGACGGCATGCGTAGCCGTGATCGTGACGGACGTTGATCGGGAGACACACAAATGAATCGAATTGGAACCATCATCGGCGGCGTTTTGCTCGCCATCGTGATTGCTGCCTCGACCCTCTATGTGGTGGATCAGCGTCAGTTTGCTGTGGTGTATGCCTTGGGTGAAATCAAGGAAGTCATCAGCGAGCCAGGTTTGAAAGCCAAGATGCCTGCACCCTTGCAGAACGTCGTCATGCTGGATCGTCGCATCCAGACCTTGGATAGCCCTGAGTCGCGTCCCATCTTCACCGCAGAGAAAAAGAGCTTGGTGATCGATTGGTTGGTCAAGTGGCGCATCAACGAACCACGTCAGTTCATCCGTAACAACGGCACCGACATTCGCAATGCTGAAAACCGTCTGGTGCCGATCGTGCAGGCTGCGTTGAACGAAGAAGTGACCAAGCGCACCGTGGGTGCGGTGTTGTCCACCGAGCGTGAGAAGGTCATGCAAGGCGTCATTCGTCGCTTGGCTGACGATGCCAAATCCTTTGGTATCGAGGTCGTCGATGTGCGCATCAAGCGCGTGGACTTCTCTGCCAACATCACTGAATCGGTCTATCGCCGCATGGAGTCTGAGCGCAAGCGCGTGGCCAATGAGCTGCGTTCGCAAGGTTCCGCAGAAAGCGAAAAGATCCGAGCCGATGCCGATCGCCAGCGCGAAATCATCGTGGCCGAGGCCTATCGTGATGCGCAGAAGCTGAAGGGTGAGGGCGATGCCAAAGCATCTGCGCTGTACTCGGAAGCGTTCGGTCGCGATCCTCAGTTCGCTCAGTTCTACCGCAGTCTTGAGGCCTATCGCGCCACCTTTCGTAGCAAGAGCGACGTGATGGTCCTCGATCCATCGACAGACTTCTTCCGTGCCATGCGCGGTGCCGGCTCAGCGTCGGCCGCCAAGAAGTAAACCAGCGTTACGCCGCAAGCCAAAGGTTCAACCATGAGTTTTTGGGATGCCCTTTGGCTGGCCGGTGGTTTGGTGTTGGTGTTTGAGGGGCTGATGCCAGCCCTCAATCCGGCCGGTTGGCGGCGAATGTTTGAGCAACTGCTGCAGTTGTCCGATGAGCAGATTCGCGTCGCCGGCTTGGCGAGCATGATCATCGGATTGTTGGTGATCTTGTTTTTGCAGTGAACTTCCGACCGATTTGCGTCTGAAGTTTCACATTCGCGCGCGCAGAGTCATCGGACACCGGTAGAATGCCGGTTTTAACCGCTCTCCCGATTCCTATGTCGTCTGCTTGGCTGTTGCCAGAGCACATTGCTGACGTCTTGCCTGCTCAGGCCCGACGTATTGAAGAGCTGCGCCGCGTCTGGTTGGACGTGGCTCGCGGCTATGGCTATGAGCTGGTCATGCCCCCTATGCTCGAGCACCTCGAGTCCCTGCTGTCGGGCACGGGGCACGCGCTCGATTTGAAAACATTCAAACTGGTCGATCAGCTGAGCGGTCGCACCCTGGGTGTGCGCGCTGATGCCACCCCCCAGGTGGCTCGCATTGATGCGCATTTGCTCAATCGTCGCTCTGTAACGCGCCTGTGCTATTGCGGTCCCGTTTTGCACACTCGCCCAGCATCGCCGCATGCCTCTCGTGAGCCATTGCAATTTGGCGCTGAAATCTACGGCCATGCTGGCATCGAAGCCGATCTGGAAGCACAAGAGTTGGCGCTCGAAGGCCTCAAGGCCTTGGGGGTGTCTGATCTGGTGATCGATCTGTCGGATGTGCGTTTGGTCGATGGCGTTTTGCAGGGGCTGGGCGTGGAAGGCCGCGTGTCGGTTTCAACGCGTGACCAACTGCTGCTCGCCCTGGCCACCAAGGATGCAGGCACCTTGCGTGAATTGGCCCAAGATTGGGGGGGCAACGTCGCCGAGGCCTTGGTGCAACTGACCCGTTTGTACGGCGATGCGTCTGTGTTGGTGCAAGCCAAGGCCGTTTTGCCCGCCCATCCTTTGGTTGATGCGGCCCTGGCAGACTTGGCTCAACTTGCGGGTCGCCTGAAGGCAGCGTTCCCAGAGGTTCGCGTGGGCTTTGATCTCAGTGACCTGAGTGGCTATGCCTACTACAGTGGCACCCGCTTTGCGATTTACGGTGCCGGTCATGCGGACGCCTTGTTGCGTGGTGGTCGCTATGACGAGGTGGGGGCCGTTTTCGGTCGCCGTCGTCCTGCCGTGGGTTTCAGTCTCGACCTGAAGATCATTGCCGAACGTCTGGCTACCTTGACAACGCCCGCCACGCGCTCCGCCATTTCTGCACCTTGGGGTGATGACGTGGCGCTGCGTACGACTGTGCGTCAGCTTCGCCAACAGGGTGAAACCGTCGTGTGTGTGCTGCCAGGGCACGAGCACGAAGTCGATGAATTTGATTGCGACCGTGAGCTGTCGCTGATCGATGGACAGTGGGTGGTTCGAGCCCGTTGAGGTTCGCGCAGCACCCGACTTTTGGAATTACAGGATTCAGTCATGCAAAACAGCTCTGTAGGCGCGCGCGCCACGAATGCATCTTCTGCTCGCAACGTCGTCGTTGTGGGGACCCAGTGGGGTGATGAAGGCAAAGGTAAGGTCGTCGACTGGTTGACCGATCATGCTGCGGCCGTTGTGCGCTTCCAAGGTGGTCACAACGCGGGTCACACCCTGGTCATCAATGGCAAGAAGACCGCGCTGCAACTGATTCCCTCCGGCATCATGCGTGACGGTGTGGCTTGCTACATCGGTAACGGTGTGGTGGTTGATCCCACTCACTTGCTGTCTGAAATCGAGCGCCTGGAAGCGGCTGGCCTGAACGTGCGTTCGCGCTTGTTCATCAGCGAATCGTGCCCCCTGATCCTGCCTTTCCACGTTGAAGTGGACAAGGCCCGTGAAGCGCTGCGTGAGAGCAGTGGTTCCGGCAAGATCGGCACCACCGGCAAGGGCATTGGCCCCGCTTACGAAGACAAGGTCGCTCGCCGTGCCTTGCGTGTGCAAGACCTCAAGCACCCTGAGCGCTTTGCTGCCAAGCTGAAAGAGTTGCTGGCCTTGCACAACTTCGCGCTGGAAGGTTACCTGAAGGCCGAAGCCCTGGAGTTCCAGCCCATCTACGATCAAGCCATGAAGGCGGCCGAGCAGATTCTGCCCATGCTGGCTGACGTCGGCGTGCGCATCCATGGTCATAACGTGGATGGCGGCAGTGTGTTGTTCGAAGGCGCGCAGGGCACCTTGCTCGACATCGATCACGGCACCTATCCCTATGTGACTTCCAGCAACTGCGTGGCCGGCAATGCCGCTGCGGGTTCCGGCGTCGGCCCAGACAAGTTGCACTACATCTTGGGCATCACCAAGGCTTACACGACCCGTGTCGGTAGTGGTCCGTTCCCCACCGAATTGGATTGGGATGTGCCGGGCACTGTCGGCTACCACTTGTCTACCGTGGGCCAAGAGCGCGGTACTGTGACAGGTCGTGCGCGTCGTTGCGGCTGGTTGGATGCGGCCGCCTTGAAGCGCTCGGTGCTGATCAATGGCATTTCAGGTTTGTGCCTGACCAAGCTGGATGTGCTGGACGGTTTGAAGGAAATCAATGTTTGTACAGGCTACATGCTTCGTGGTCAGCGCATTGACATCCTGCCGCTCGACGCAGATGACATCACCGCTTGTGAGCCGATCTATGAAACGTTCCCTGGATGGGAAGGCACGACTTTTGGTATCACCGAGTGGGACAAGTTGCCCGCGAATGCTCGCGCCTATTTGCAGCGCGTTGAAGCGTTCATTGGCGCCCCCATCGACATGGTGTCGACCGGGCCCGATCGCGACCACACCATCTTGCTGCGTCACCCCTACAAGGGCTGAGTCGCATCTGAATCGACACGCATCTCACGGTTTCTGAGGAAGGATTGTTCATGCTGACTGATGACGGTAAGCACCTGTATGTCTCTTGGGACGAATACCACTCGCTCATCGAGCGCCTGGCGCTGAAGGTGCATGAGTCTGGCTGGCAGTTTGATCAGATTCTGTGCCTGGCTCGCGGCGGTATGCGTCCTGGTGATGTGTTGTCGCGTATCTTTGATCGTCCTTTGGGTATCATGTCGACCAGCTCCTACCGAGATGACGGCGGTACCTTGCAAGGCCGTTTGGACATGGCCAAGTACATCACCATGCCCAAGGGCGAGTTGGCCGGCCGTGTGTTGTTGGTTGATGATTTGGCGGACTCTGGTGTCACGCTGCGTGCCGTGGTTGACCGCTTGCGCAGCATGCCTGCGATCACGGAGTTGCGTTCTGCTGTGATCTGGGTGAAGGGCGTGTCGACGTACACCCCTGATTACTACGTGGACACCTTGCCCACCAGCCCTTGGATTCATCAGCCGTTTGAAGAGTACGACACCATGCGTCCTGAGGCGGTGATGAGGCGTCATCAGCAAGACTGAACGCTGGCGTTCGCTGTCCCGTTCAGAAAAGGGTGGGGTGTGATGCATCCCCAAAAAAGAGAGCCCTGCGCCTTTGCGCGGGGCTTTTTTATGGGTGCGCTGTTTCGAATTTATGGCTTGCCAAAAGAAAAAGCCAACCCAAAAGGGTTGGCTTTTCAATTTGGTGCCCAGGAGAGGACTCGAACCTCCACGGAGTTACCCGCTAGTACCTGAAACTAGTGCGTCTACCAATTCCGCCACCTGGGCAGGTACTCTTTGAGCGATGCGATCTGCTTTTTTGAAGCGCTTCGCGTTTCGCTGAAGCTAGCAGTATAGCACTTTGCGACTCATCGCAGCAAGCGCCGCTGTGTTGTTGCAAAAACGCCCAACTTGCGAGTTGCTTGGTGTGTCGATGTTTGCGAGCCTGTCTTTGTTGTAGTCTGACATGGTGCAAATCACTCAACGTTCCGGCTGTCCTGTTCCTGAGAGAATGGGCTGCGAGCCGACAAAAGACAAAAGCCGCATGATGCGAACATCATGCGGCTTGAATCTGGTGCCCAGGAGAGGACTCGAACCTCCACGGAGTTACCCGCTAGTACCTGAAACTAGTGCGTCTACCAATTCCGCCACCTGGGCAGGTACTTCATCACTGTTGCCGTTCAACTAATTTCACAATTAATTTTTTCGTCAGCAGCGAAGAATTGAATTCTAGCATCAAAATTCCTTACATGACAAGTACCAAGCAACTTTCTGTGAATCTGATGAGTGAAATCGTGGGGCAAGTGCAAGGGCACCGCGATGGCCACGGTTTCGTTGTGACCGAGAGTGGAGAGGTGAGCGTCTATCTCGCGCCTCAGGAGATGCGCTCGGTGATGCATCGGGATCAGGTGAAGGTGCGCATCATCCGCTTTGACCGCAAAGGGCGTCCTGAGGGCCAGGTCCTGGAGATTCTGGAGCGGCGCAAGGTGCCGATCATCGGTCGTTTGCTCCACGAAGGTGGTGTGTGGTTGGTGGCGCCAGAGGATCGGCGGTTTGGTCGCGACATCCTGGTTCCCGCCAAGGCCATTGGCAAGGCCGAACCTGGGCAGGTGGTCTCTGTCGAGTTGACCGAGAGCCCCTCTTTGGTGGCGCAGCCTGTAGGGCGCGTGGTCGAGGTTTTGGGGGGTATCGATGATCCGGGGATGGAAATCGAGATTGCCGTTCGCAAGTACGAGGTGCCGCATCAGTTCCGTGACGACACCTTGGCTCAAGCGGCCAAACTGCCAGAAAAGGTCAGGCCTGCTGACAAGCGTGATCGCATTGATTTGACCGACGTCCCCTTGGTCACGATTGATGGAGAGGACGCCCGCGACTTTGACGATGCGGTGTACTGTGAGCCCGCAACCATCGGTCGTTCCAAGGTGCCCAACGGTTGGCGCCTGCTGGTGGCCATTGCCGACGTCAGTCATTACGTCAAACCTGGCGAGCCTTTGGATCGTGATGCCTACGAGCGCGCGACCTCGGTTTACTTTCCTCGGCGCGTCATTCCGATGTTGCCGGAGAAGTTGTCCAACGGTTTGTGCTCCCTGAATCCTGAGGTTGACCGCTTGTCGATGGTGTGCGACATGCTGATCAATGCCGAGGGGCAGATCCATGCCTACCAGTTTTATCCTGCGGTGATTTGTTCGCATGCGCGATTCACATACACCGAGGTCGCGGCCATTCTGGGTAACACTCGGGGGCCAGAGGCCTTGAGGCGCCAGGAGTTGGTGCCGCACCTCTTGCATTTGCATGAGGTCTATCGACTGTTGCTGAAGGCGCGCGGTACGCGGGGTGCGGTGGATTTCGATACCACCGAAACCCAGATCGTGTGCGACGACAATGGTCGTATTGCCAAAATCGTGCCGCGTGTGCGAACCGAGGCCCATCGCTTGATCGAAGAGGCGATGTTGGCGGCAAACGTGTGTTCCGCTGATTTCATCGAGCGTGCCAAGCACCCCGCCTTGTATCGTGTCCATGAAGGGCCGACGCCAGAGAAGCGCACCATCCTCAAAAATTACCTCAAGGCCCTGGGCTTGGGGTTGAGTTTGAGCGAAGAGCCGACGCCGGGAGAGTTTCAGGCCTTGGCTGATGCCACCAAGGACCGCCCGGATGCGACGCAGATCCACACGATGCTGTTGCGCTCCATGCAGCAGGCCATTTACACGCCCATCAACAGTGGCCACTTTGGTTTGGCCTACGAGGCCTACACCCACTTCACCAGCCCGATTCGCCGCTACCCTGATCTACTGGTGCACCGGGTCATCAAGGCCTTGTTGAAATCGGGGCGCTATGGCCTGGAGTTGCCGCCAGTCCAGTCTTCTGTGGGTAATTTCAAGAAACGCCCAGCCGGTTCGGCACCTGCACTGCCGAAGGCGCCATCCAAGAACAAAGTGAAGATGACGCCCCAAGAGGCGGCAGTTTGGGAGACAGTGGGTATCCATTGCAGCGCCAATGAGCGCCGTGCCGATGAGGCATCTCGCGATGTG
Organism: Aquabacterium sp.; assembly: GCA_046299355.1. GTDB lineage: Bacteria > Pseudomonadota > Gammaproteobacteria > Burkholderiales > Burkholderiaceae_C > Aquabacterium. Next base: position 122,963 of record JBKBIO010000009.1, read on the forward strand.
GAAGCTTGGCTCAAGTGCATGTTCATGCGCGAGCGCTTGGGTGATGAATATGCGGGCACCGTCAGCGCTGTCACCAGCTTTGGTTTGTTTGTCTTGCTTGATGGCTTGTTTGTCGAAGGCTTGATTCACATCACCGAGTTGGGTGGTGAGTACTTCAAGTTCGATGAGGCGCGCCAGGAGTTGCGTGGTGAGCGAACCGGCGTGAGATACGGGGTCGGGGCGCGGATTCGTGTCCAGGTGAGTCGTGTCGACCTTGATGCGCGAAAAATCGACTTCCGGATTGTCAAGGAGGCTGGTGATGCGCGTCCCGATGTGCGGGCCACCAAGGCGCGGCGCGGTGAATCGGCGGTGGATGAGTTGGCTGAGATCAAGCTCCAGGACCGTGCGACCAAGCGTGCAGCCAAGGATGCGGGTAAGCGATCTCGAGCCAGTGAAGGGGGGGCGACTGCCGGCGGCTACGCGGGTCGCTCCGGCAAGCCTTCAGCTCGCAAGGCACCTGGCAAGAAGGCGACGCGTCGTCGAGGCTGACAGAGCTGTATTTTTCATGCTAGAATCCCAGAGTTTTCCCGAAATGGTTCGGGGAAGCGTCTGAAACGCGAAGCCGTCAATCCAAGGTGTTTTTGGTTTTTGCCAGAAATCGCTGCCGGCTTCTAGATCCAACCTCTGGAGCATTACATGTCCGTATCTATGCGCGAAATGCTGGAAGCCGGTGTCCACTTTGGTCACCAAACACGCTTCTGGAACCCCAAGATGGCCCCCTTCATTTTCGGCCATCGCAACAAGATTCACATCATCAACCTCGAGAAGACGCAGCCTGCGTTTGAAGAGGCTCTGAAGTTCATCAAGCAACTGTCTGCTCGTCGCGGCACCGTCATGATGATCGGCACCAAGCGTCAGGCTCGTGACATCATCGCTGAAGAAGCAAACCGCGCTGGCGTTCCTTTCGTGAACCAACGCTGGTTGGGCGGCATGTTGACCAACTTCAAGACCGTCAAGGGTTCTTTGAAGAAGTTGAAGGACATGCAAGCTCAAGTTGAAACTGGCTTGGACAACCTGAAGAAGAAGGAAGGCCTGCTGTTCCAACGTGAACTGGCTAAGCTGGAAAAGGACATCGGCGGCATTCAAGACATGAACGCTCTGCCTGACGCCCTGTTCGTGATCGACGTTGGCTACCACAAGATTGCTATCGCCGAAGCCAAGAAGCTGGGCATTCCAGTGATCGGCGTGGTTGACACCAACCACTCGCCCGAAGGCATCGACTACGTCATCCCCGGTAACGACGACTCCTCCAAGGCTGTGGCTCTGTACGCCAAGGCCGTGGCCGACGCCATCCTGGAAGGCAAGGCCAACGCTGTCAACGACGTGGTGCAAGCTGCTGCCGCTGACGACGAGTTCGTTGAAGTCGAAGACGCTGCCTGATCTGCCTGTATCTGGCATCAAGGGGGCTGATTTCAGCCCCTTTTTTTCAAGACCAAATCATTTGACGCAGCGATGACGCTGCGATTGAACCAAACGGAGAATGCAAATGGCTGCTATTACCGCCAGCATGGTTGCCGACCTGCGCGCCAAGACCGATGCTCCCATGATGGAGTGCAAAAAGGCTCTGACTGAAGCCGATGGCGACATGGCCAAGGCTGAAGAGATCCTACGTGTCAAGCTGGGTAGCAAGGCTTCGAAGGCCGCTTCCCGCGTGACCGCTGAAGGCGTCGTGTCCGCTGCTGTGGACGGCGCTATCGGTGCCCTGGTTGAAATCAACTGCGAAACCGACTTCGTGTCCAAGAACGAATCGTTCCTGGCTTTCACCAAGTCTGTGGCCGAGTTGATCGCCAAGAACAACCCCGCTGATGTGGCAGCGATCGGTGAACTGCCTCTGTCGCAAGACGGTTTCGGTCCTACCGTGGAAGAAGTGCGCAAGGGTCTGATCGGTAAGATCGGCGAAAACATGTCCATCCGCCGCTTCAAGCGTTACAGCGGTGGTGGCAACCTGGCTGCCTACCTGCACGGCGCACGCATCGGTGTGGTCGTTGAGTTCGACGGTGATGCTACTGCGGCCAAGGACGTCGCCATGCACATCGCTGCGATGAAGCCTGTGGCTTTGTCTTCGGCTGACGTGCCTGCCGCTCTGATCGAGACTGAGCGCAATGTGGCCACCGCCAAGGCTGCTGAGTCCGGCAAGCCTGCTGACATCGCTGCCAAGATGATCGAAGGCGCCATTCAGAAGTACCTGAAGGAAGTGTCTTTGCTGAACCAAGTGTTCGTGAAGGCTGCTGATGGCAAGCAAACCGTTGAGCAATACCTGAAGGCTGCCAACACCACGGTGAAGTCTTTCACCATGTTCGTGGTTGGCGAAGGCATCGAGAAGAAGCAAGACGACTTCGCTGCTGAAGTGGCTGCAACGATGGCCGCTGCGAAGGGCCAATAAGCTCTGTAGCAAACAAGGGGGCTTTCAGCCCCCTTGTGCTATCTGCCCCTCAACGAGGCAGGGTTCCGGTCGGAACCTTTCGTTGAAATTGAATCCATAACAAAGCTCGGTGCAGAAGTTGCGTTAACCTTCTGCCTGAGTTGAAAGTCAGTGAACAAGGACGATTGCATGCCCGCCTATAAGCGCATCCTCTTGAAACTCTCCGGCGAAGCTCTGATGGGCGATGATGCGTACGGCATCAACCGCGCCACCATCGTTCGCATGGTCAAGGAAATTCAAGAAGTTACCAACCTGGGCTGTGAAGTGGCCGTGGTCATTGGTGGTGGCAACATTTTCCGTGGCGTGGCGGGTGGTTCAGTCGGTATGGACCGCGCGACTGCCGACTACATGGGTATGCTGGCCACCGTGATGAACTCTCTGGCCTTGGCCGACACCATGCGCCAAGAAGGCATGACGGCGCGCGTCATGTCCGCCATCAGCATTGATCAAGTGGTCGAGCCCTATGTTCGTCCCAAGGCCTTGCAATACCTCGAAGAGGGCAAAGTGGTGGTGTTTGCTGCGGGTACCGGTAACCCCTTCTTTACCACCGACACCGCGGCCGCATTGCGTGGCGCAGAAATCGGCGCTGAAGTCATGTTGAAAGCCACCAAGGTGGATGGCGTCTACACGGCTGATCCCAAGAAGGACCCCTCCGCCACACGTTACAGCACCATCACTTTTGATGAGGCGCTGATCAAGAATTTGCAGGTTCTCGATGCCACCGCGTTTGCGCTGTGTCGCGATCAGAACTTGCCTTTGAAGGTCTTCTCGATCTTCAAGCCTGGTGCGCTCAAGCGAGTGGTGCTGGGTGAGGATGAAGGCACCTTGGTCCACGTTTGATCGGGTTGTCAGAGATATTCGGAGTCAATCATGAGCATTGCAGACATCAAAAAGAATACCGAACAGAAGATGCAGAAGTCGGTCGACGCGTTCAAGAATGAACTCGCCAAGATCCGTACCGGCCGCGCCCACCCTGGCATCCTGGATCAGGTGCAGGTGGAGTACTACGGCTCGATGGTTCCCGTGAGCCAAGTGGCCAACGTGACCTTGTTGGATGCGCGTACCATCAGCGTTCAGCCTTGGGAAAAGGGCTTGGGCCCCAAGATTGAAAAGGCCATTCGCGAGTCAGATTTGGGCCTGAACCCATCGTCTCAAGGTGATCTGATTCGTGTGCCTATGCCACCTCTGACCGAAGAGCGTCGCAAGGACCTGACCAAGGTGGTGAAGGGTGCAGGCGAAGATGCCAAGGTGGCTGTGCGCAATTTGCGCCGTGATGCCAACGAGCAAGCCAAGAAGCTGCAAAAAGACAAGCTGATCACGGAAGATGACGAGCGTCGCTCGCAAGACGAAGTTCAGAAATTGACCGACAAGGTCATTGCTGAAATAGACAAGCTCATCCAAGGCAAGGAAGCAGAGATCATGGCGGTCTGATCGCCGCTTTGCTCTAAACTTGTCAGCAGTCCGAGGCGGTACGACCGCCTCGCTTCATTTTTGGCCGTGGCGTGGTCGCGGCTCATTCCAGTTTGCAGAGTTCATGGTTGATTCTTCCCAGACTAACGCTGCTTTGCCTCGCCATGTGGCCATCGTGATGGATGGCAATGGGCGTTGGGCCAGTAAACGATTCATGCCCCGCGGCATTGGTCACAAAGCTGGGGTAGATGCCCTGGTGAATGTGGTCAAGGCCTGTGCAGATCGCGGCATTCCATATTTGACGGTTTTTGCGTTTTCATCCGAAAACTGGAAGCGGCCCGAAGAGGAAGTGTCCGGCTTGATGAGTTTGTTGATCGTGGCGTTGTCCAAGCACCTGATCAAGCTGGAAGCCGATGGTGTACGCATTCGTGTCGTGGGTGATTCGGAAGGTGTGTCGGACAAAGTGCGCGAGGCCTTGGCCAATGCAGAGGCCGCCACCGCTCACAATGACCGCCTGACCCTGACGGTGGCATTCAACTATGGTGGGCGCTGGGACATGGTTCAAGCGGCGCGTCGCGCTGTGGCAGATGGTTTGACTGGCGCAGACCTGAGCGAATCATCTCTGTCGCAGTACATGGCCATGGCCTATGCCCCCGATCCCGATCTCTTCATCCGTACGGGCGGTGAGGTTCGGTTGTCGAATTTCCTTTTGTGGCAAAGCGCCTATTCAGAGTTGTTCTTCACGGACTGTCTTTGGCCTGATTTCGACGCCAAAGAGTTGGATCGAGCCCTGGACGAATACGCTCGACGAGAGCGCCGCTTTGGCGGAGTGACGCCAGCGGGCGCCGTCGCGGAACAGCAAGGGGCGCAGTGAGATGCTGAAGGAACGAGTGATCACGGCCCTGATCTTGTTTGGGCTCTTTCTGGCGACTTTGGCGGCTGATGCTGCATGGCCCTTTGCACTGTTGACCCTGTTGTTGATCGGTGCCGCAGGATGGGAGTGGGCGCGTTTGTGCGAACGTCCTGGCTTGCTCCAGTGGGTGCAAGGTGGTGTGACCGTGGGATTGGGCGCTGGTTTGGCTCTGATCATGGGGGTGGCGGGTTTGGGCGTTTCGGGCCCTGACACGCATGCCTCGGTGCCTCATGTCCATGATCTGGGGCATGCCCTGGTGGGGTTTGCGGTGCAGCCCTGGATCTGGTGGCTTGCCTTGGGGGTTTGGGTTGTGGGCGGCGCATGGGCTTTGCGCTTCGGGTCCACTCACTGGCGAACCATTCCGGCCATCGTCCGGGTATTGCTTGGCTTGATCGTGTTGCCAGTAGCCTGGTTGGCGATGGCCGAGGGGCGTGCGCACGGCATCAATTTCCTGTTGTCCATGTTGTTCCTGGTGTGGGCTGCAGACGTGGGTGCCTATTTCGGCGGACGCACCTTTGGCAAGCGCAAGCTGGCGCCCACCATCAGCCCCGGCAAAAGCTGGGAAGGCGTATTCGCTGGGTTTGCGACCGTTTTGTTGGTCGCCATGATCTGGATCTGGGTTGACCAGAGTCAGTCAGTGGATTCACCCAGCCTCTATAGCCACCTGTTGCAAGGGCTGGGTCCCATTGGCTTGGCCTTGTCTTTGATGTTTTTGACCGCCATGAGCGTGGTGGGTGACCTGTTTGAATCTTTGATCAAACGTCAGGCCGGCGTGAAGGACAGCAGTCAGTTGTTGCCGGGGCATGGCGGTGTGCTGGATCGCATTGATGCCTTGTTGCCTGTGCTGCCGATTCAGATGGCCTTGATCACCTTGTGCCATGGTTGAGGTCGAGATGAACAAGCGTCAACGCGTATGTGTGCTGGGTGCAACTGGCTCGATTGGCTCCAACACTCTGGATGTGTTGGCGCGCCACCCAGAGCGCTATGAGGTGTGGGCTCTGACCGGGGCTTCCCGTGTGCCGGAGTTGATGGCCCTGTGCCAACGTTGGCAGCCTCGCTTTGCGGTCATGCCAGACAGCCAAGCGGCGGCTGAATTGCGTCGTCAAGTGCAAGACGCGGGTTTGACAACCACGGTGTTGGACGGTGAGGCCGCCTTGTCGGAGGTGGCAGCACATCCCGACGTCGACGTGGTGATGGCCGCCATCGTTGGGGCGGCAGGCTTGGCGCCCTGCTTGGCTGCGGCCAAAGCAGGCAAGCGATTGTTGTTGGCCAACAAAGAGGCCATCGTGGTCGGCGGCCAGTTGTTCATGGATGCTGTGGCGCAAGGTGGCGCTACGCTGTTGCCCATCGACAGCGAGCATTCGGCTATTTTTCAATGTTTGCCAGAAGATCGATCCACTTGGGCGCAACGCATTGACCACATTGTTTTGACGGCATCGGGTGGTCCGTTTCGTGAACGGAACCCGGCGACCTTTTCTGAGATCACACCGGAACAAGCTTGTGCGCACCCCAATTGGGTGATGGGCCGCAAGATTTCGGTGGACTCCGCCACCATGATGAACAAGGCGCTGGAAGTGATCGAGGCGAAGTGGTTGTTTGGCTTGACGCCAGAGCAGGTCAAGGTGGTGGTACACCCTCAAAGCATCATCCATTCGATGGTGATTTGCCGCGATCGCTCTGTGTTGGCCCAACTGGGTACGCCCGATATGCGCGTGCCGATTGCCTACGGTTTGTCATGGCCTGAGCGCATTGAGTCGGGGGCCGACTTGTTGGATTTCCTGTCTTTGAAGGCTTTGACTTTCCAGGAGCCTGAGGTCGCGCGTTATCCCGGACTGCAATTGGCTTGGGAGACGTTGCGTGGCCCCGAGGGCAGTACCTGCATACTGAATGCGGCCAACGAAGTGGCCGTGGATGCCTTCCTGAACCGCCGTATCCGTTTTGACCAGATTCACGTGGTCAACGCCGAGACTTTGCAAAGCTGTTCACCAGAGGCCGACTCGGTGAAGAGTGTGGGTGGCTTGCTGTCGCTTGATGCGAAGGCACGTTCAGCCGCCCTGAGCGTCGTGACTCAACTGGCCCATTGAAGGAGTTTTTCTGATGGGAACCATCCTGGCATTCTTGGTCACCATCGCGGTGTTGGTGGTCATTCACGAATATGGTCATTACCGCGCTGCAGTGGCTTGCGGCGTCAAGGTCTTGCGATTCTCGGTGGGCTTTGGCCGTGTGCTGTGGACCACCCGTCGGGGCGAAACGGAATTTGTGGTGTGCGCCTTGCCCTTTGGTGGCTATGTCAGGATGCTGGACGAGCGCGAGGGCGCCGTCAATCCTGCAGAACTCGATCGGGCGTTCAACCGCAAGAAGCTGTGGCAGCGCGCGTTTGTCGTGGCAGCGGGCCCACTGGCCAATTTGTTGCTGGCGGTGGTGCTGTATGCCGGCGTGAATTGGTCTGGCGTCGAAGAGCTCAAGCCCTGGATGGCTCAGCCCAAGGCGGGCAGCTTGGCCGAGAAGTCTGGCTTGCAAGCCAAAGACGAGATCCTGGCTGTGCGTACGCCCGATGAATCGGATTGGTCGCCTGTGCGATCTTTGTCCGACCTGCAATGGCAACTCACTCGCATCACCTTGAGTGGTCAACCCATGTTGATGCAAGTGCAAACGCGTCAGCCTGATGGTGACATTTCAAGCGGCACACGCACCCTGCAGTTGGCCTTGGATGCCATTCCCGTTGGGGATGTGGATTCCAAATTGTTGGAGCGCATCGGCCTGAATGGGCCGTTTGCCGAGCCATTGATTGACGAGGTGGTGGAGGGCGGCCCCGCCCATGCCGCCGGGCTGCGAAAGGGTGACCGTGTGGTGCTCCTGAACGGTCGGGCTCCGCTGGACGCAGCGCAGTTGCGCCAATGGATTCGCGCCAGTTTGGTTGACGGCAAAGTGCAACCGATCCAGATGGAGGTGGTGCGCTCAGGGCAAGTCCTCAATGTGACCGTGACGCCGGTCCTCAAAGACATCAAGGGTCAACAGGTGCCACGGATTGAAGCGGCATTGGGTGCCATGCCCGCTACGGTCACCGTGACGTATGGCTGGTGGGAAGGACTGACCAAAGCATTGCAGCACACCTGGGATGTGTCGCGTTTGAGCGTCGAGATGCTGGGCAAGATGGTGATTGGCGAAGCTTCGCTCAAGAACTTGAGCGGCCCGATCACGATTGCCGACTATGCTGGCAAATCGGCAGAAATGGGGTGGATCCCCTACATCGGCTTTTTGGCTTTGGTGAGCGTCAGCTTGGGTGTGTTGAACTTGTTGCCTTTGCCCGTCTTGGACGGTGGGCACCTCATGTATTATCTTTTTGAAGCTGTGACCGGCAGGCCCGTGTCGGACATCTGGCTGGAGCGACTGCAGCGCGGGGGTGTGGCCCTCATGTTGGGCATGATGTCTCTGGCAATCTATAACGATCTGGCGCGGCTGTTTGGCGCGCAATAAGCTTTTGCATGCAAATTTCTAGCAAGACACTGTCTCGGCTCAAGCCGACCTGGGTGGCGGGCCTGGTGGCCGTTCTGTGTCAGACCTCTGCTTGGGCGGTCGAGCCCTTTGTGGTCAAAGACATTCGGGTCGAGGGTTTGCAGCGTGCCGATGCGGGCACGGTGTTCGCCGCGTTGCCATTCCGGGTGGGCGATACCTACACCGACGACAAGGGCGCTTCGAGCTTGCGTTCCCTTTTTGCGACGGGGCTGTTCAAAGACGTCCGCATCCAAGTTGAAGGCAACGTAGCCGTCATCATTGTTGAAGAGCGTCCGGTGATCGCCCGTGTGGAGTTTGTGGGCACCAAGGAGTTTGATAAGGATGCGCTGGTCAAATCCTTGAAAGACGTGGGGATCGGCGAGGGTCAACCGTTTGATCGTGCCTTGGCAGATCGTGCCGAGCAAGAGCTCAAGCGTCAGTACCTCTCACGCAGCCTGTACGGCGTGGAGATCGTCACCAACATCACGCCAGCTGATCGCAACCGTGTGAACGTGACCTTCACGGTGACAGAGGGCGATGTCACCAAGATCAAGAACATTCGCATCACAGGCAACAGCGCGTTCTCCGAAAGCACCTTGTTGTCCCAAATGGATTTGACAACCGGTGGTTGGTTGACCTGGTATACCAAGTCGGATCAATATGCGCGCTCCAAGCTGAACGCAGACTTGGAGACACTCAAGTCGTATTACCTCAATCGAGGATATCTGGAGTTCAAGGTCGAGTCCACGCAGGTGTCCATTTCGCCTGACAAGCAAGACATCTCCATTGCCATCAACGTCGTGGAAGGCCCCAAGTACACCGTGACCGGTGTTCGTTTGGAGGGGGACTATCTGGGTAAGGACGAGTCGTTCCGCAGCCTTGTCACCATTCAGCCCGGTAATGCCTACCGTGCCGACGATGTGGCCGCCACACTCAAGGCGTTCACCGATCGCTTTGCGACCTTTGGCTATGCCTTTGCGCGCGTGGACATGCGCCCTGAAATCGACCGCGAGAAGGGGCAGGTGGTGGCTGTGTTGGTGGCCCAACCCCAGCGTCGCGTTTATGTTCGTCGCATCAATGTGGCGGGTAACTCTCGCACACGTGATGAGGTGATTCGTCGAGAGTTCCGTCAGTTCGAGTCTGCGTGGTACGACGGTCAGAAGATCAAGCTGTCACGTGACCGCGTCGATCGTCTCGGTTACTTCAAACAGGTCAACGTCGAAACGTCCGAGGTGCCTGGCACCCAGGATCTGGTTGACTTGACCGTGACGGTGGAAGAAAAGCCCACGGGCAACCTGATGGTGGGCGCCGGATTCTCGACGTCTGAACGCCTGACCCTGACTGCATCGATCAAGCAGGAGAACGTGTTCGGTACCGGTAACTATTTGGGTGTGGAACTCAACACGAGCAAGTACAACCGCACCATGGTGGTCAGCACCGTCGATCCTTACTTCACCGACGACGGCATTTCGCGAGCCTATGACGTGTTTTACAGAACGTCGCGGCCTTTGAGCACCCAAGGTGGCGACTACAAGATCGTGACCCCCGGTGGTGCCGTTCGATTTGGGGTGCCGTTTACCGAGTTCGATACAGTGTTCTTTGGTTTGGGCGCAGAAAAGACGACCATTGAGGGCAATGTCGGTTTGCCGGTCAGCTACAAGGTCCACCGCGACATTTTTGGTGAAAGCTCGCTTTCAATTCCTTTGACAGTCGGCTGGGCGCGGGATGCACGCGACAGCGTGGTTGCTCCGACGCAAGGCCGCTATCAACGCCTGAACCTGGAGTGGGGTGTCGCGGGCGATACACGTTACTTGCGAAGCGACTATCAGTTCCAGCAATTCTTCCCACTCAGCAATCGCTTCACCTTTGGTTTCAACACCGAAATTGGCTATGGCCGTGGTTTGGCCGGCAAACCTTATCCGGTGTTCAAGAACTTCTACGCAGGTGGTCTGGGAACCGTCCGTGGGTTTGAGCAGAACTCTCTGGGGCCTGCCGACATTGAAGGTGCTTACATCGGTGGCTCCAAGCGCTTCAACATGAACGGTGAGTTGTACGTGCCTTTCCCCGGCGCAGGGAACGATCGCACCTTGCGCATGTTCAGCTACCTGGATGTGGGCAACGTCTGGGGTGAGCAGCAAGATATCAAATCCACGGATTTGCGCGCGTCGGTTGGCGTCGGTATCAGCTGGATTTCGCCCGTCGGTCCCTTGAAACTCAGCTACGGCAAGCCTCTGCGTTACAAGGACCAAGATAAAATCCAGAAACTTCAGTTCCAGATCGGCACAGCGTTTTGATCATGAAATTCATCACCCAAGCCCTCGCGGCAACCTGCCTGGTATTGGGCTCTTTGGCCGCACATGCGCAAGAGCTCAAGATCGGTTACGTCAACCTGGACAAGGTGTTGCGTGACGCTGCACCAGCCAAGGCTGCACAGACCAAGCTGCAGGCCGAATTCAGCCGCCGCGAAAAAGATCTGGTCGAGCTGGAAGATCGCCTGAAAACCGCTTCCGAGAAGTTCGACAAAGATGCCTTGACGATGGCCGAGTCTGAACGTGGACGTCGTCAACGGGACATCATCGAGCAAGACCGTGAGCTGCAACGCAAGCGCCGTGAGTTCCAGGAAGACCTGAATCAGCGCAAGAATGAAGAGTTGTCCAGCGTGCTGGATCGCGCCAATCGCGTGGTCAAACAAATCTTCGAGCAAGAAAAATACGATGTGATCTTGCAGGAAGCTGTGTTCGTGGCGCCTCGCATCGACATCACTGACAAAGTGATTCGCGCCCTGAACGGTGGTTCCAGCAAGTGAGTTCAATGGCTTCTTGGGCGTCCGGTCTGGCGGTGCCCGTTGCGCAGATCGTCCAGGATCTGGGTGGCGAGCTGCTGGGGGATGCCAGCTTGTCCGTGGCGCGCATTGCGCCTTTGGATGCAGATGGGCAAGTCTCGTTCATCGCCTTCCTGAGTAATCCGAAGTACCGCTCTCAACTGACCTCGACTCAGGCGAGCTGCGTCATCGTCCACAGTGGTTTACGCGAAGAGGTGGCCGCACTCCCCAGTGCGATCCTCACCGATGACCCCTACCTCTATTTCGCCAAGTTGACCCAATGGTGGGCGCAGCGTTTCCGGCCGCAAGCCCCGAAGGGTATCCATCCTTCCGCGGTGGTGGACGCCACTGCCATCATTGAAGACGATGTGACCATCGGGCCGCTCGCCGTCATTGAGGCGTGGGCTCGCATCGGGCGTGGTGCCACGATTGCGTCGCATGCGGTGATTGGTGCGCGTGCAGTAATTGGTCCCAACACCCGCATTGCAGCCAATGTGAGCGTGGGTTTTGACTGCCAGGTGGGCGCGCGATGCATCCTGCACAGTGGCGTGGTGATCGGCGCCGATGGTTTTGGCTTTGCGCCTCACAAGGGGCAATGGATCAAGATTGAGCAGTTGGGCGCTGTGCGCATTGGTGACGATGTCGAGATCGGCGCCAACACCTGTATCGATCGCGGCGCTTTGGAAGACACCGTCATTGGTCAAGGTGTCAAGCTCGACAACCTGATTCAGATCGGCCACAACGTTCAGATCGGTGACCACGCTGCCATGGCTGGCTGTGTGGGGGTGGCCGGCAGCACCAAAATTGGCGCGGGTTGTACGGTGGGCGGTGCCGCCATGGTACTGGGCCATCTGACCCTGGCCGACGGCGTTCACATCTCTGCGGCCACGGTGGTGTCTAGCTCCATCCACAAGCCCGGGCAATACACCGGATTCTTCCCCTTGGATGACAACGCGTCTTGGGAGAAGAACGCTGCTACTTTGAGAAATCTGCATGGATTGCGTGATCGCATCCGTGCATTGGAAAAACAGAACAAATCATGATGGACATCCATAAGATCCTCGAGAAATTGCCCCACCGCTATCCCTTCTTGCTGGTGGATCGTGTGCTCGAGATTGACGACAACGTGCGTATCAAGGCCATCAAGAATGTCTCCATCAACGAGCCATTCTTCCAGGGGCATTTCCCCAAGCGTCCTGTGATGCCCGGCGTCTTGATGCTCGAAGCTTTGGCGCAGGCGGCCGCCTTGCTGGTGTTCTCTTCTCAGGGCACCACGGTGGAAGACGACTCGGTGGTTTACTTCGTTGGCATTGATGGTGCGCGCTTCAAGCGTCCTGTGGAGCCAGGAGACCAGTTGGTCCTCGAGGTCAAAGTCGATCGCGTGAAAGCGGGCATCTACAAGTTCATCGCGCAAGCGTTTGTGGACGGTGATCTGGCCGTTGAAGCCCAATTGATGTGTACCAAGCGCAAGGTGGCTTGATCGATCATGGCCAATATCCATCCCACCGCCATCGTCGACCCGCAAGCGAAGTTGGCCGATGACGTGGTCATCGGCGCCTACACCGTGATCGGGCCCAGCGTGACCATTGGTGCGGGCACGACTGTGGGCCCACATTGCGTGATCGAAGGCCACACCACCATTGGTGTCGACAATCGCATTTATCAATTTGCGTCCTTGGGGGCTGATCCTCAGGACAAGAAGTACAAGGCTGAGCCGACTCAGTTGATCATTGGTGACCGCAACACGATTCGCGAGTTCACCACCTTCAACACGGGCACCGTCCAGGACAAGGGCTATACCAAGATCGGCAACGACAACTGGATCATGGCCTATGTGCATGTGGCCCACGATTGCGTCATTGGGGATCACAACACCATTGCCAACTCCGTGCAGTTCGCTGGCCACGTCGAAGTGGGCAATCGCACCTTGATTGGCGGTATCAGTGGCATCCACCAGTTCGTGCGTATTGGCGACTACGCCATGATTGGATTCCAGACGCGTCTGTCGCAAGACTTGCCGCCCTTTGTGATGGCAGCAGGCAATCCCGCAGAAGCGCAGAGCGCGCACCAGGAAGGTCCGCGTCGTCAGGGCTACTCGGCCGAGCGCCTGGCGATCCTCAAGCAGATGTATCGCTTGCTGTACCGCAAGGGCTTGACCCTGGATGCGGCTCGTCAAGAGATTGCCTCCCTCAAGGGGCAGGTGGCTGACGCCGACGTGGACGTGGACAACATGGTCAACTTCCTGGCGCAAGCCAATCGCGGCATCGTGCGCTGAGGATGAGCATGGAGCGTCTTCGCGTCGGCATGGTCGCCGGAGAAACATCTGGCGATTTGCTGGCGGGGTTGTTGTTGGGCGGTATGAAGGCTCGTTGGCCGGACATGCTGGCCCAAGGCATTGGCGGCCCGCAAATGTCAGCTCACGGTTTTGAGGCCTGGTGGCCTTACGAGAAACTGGCTGTGCACGGCTTCAATATGGAGTTGGTGCGCCGTTTTCGCGAGATCTGGAACATCCGTCGGGATCTGGGTGATCGTCTGCTGCAACAACGCCCGGATGTCTTCATTGGTGTTGACGCGCCTGACTTCAACCTGGGTTTGGAAGCACGTCTCAAAGCAGAAGGGGTCAAAACCGTTCACTTTGTGAGCCCTTCCATTTGGGCATGGCGAGGCGGGCGAATCAACAAGATTCACCGCTCGGCCGATCACATCCTGTGTCTGTTTCCATTCGAGCCTGAGCTGTATCACGCCAAAGGCATTGATGCGACCTATGTGGGGCATCCTTTGGCTGACACCATTCCTTTGGAAGTGCCCCGCCAAGCTGCGCGTCAAAAGCTGGGCTTGCCGGAGTCAGCCCCCGTAGTGGCCGTGTTACCCGGCAGCCGCCGTGGGGAAATTCGTTTTATTGCGCCCACCTTCCTGCAGGCAGTCGCCATGCTGGCCCAGCAGCGGCCAGAGTTGCGTTTTGTTCTGCCGGTGGTGTCGGGTGTGAAGGACATGCTTCTGCCCATGATGGCTGAACATGCCCCTGGCGTACAGATCGATGTATTGGAAGGGCAATCCCACGATGCTTTGGCCGCATGCGATGTCACGCTGATTGCCAGTGGCACAGCCACCCTGGAGGCAGCTTTGTTCAAGCGCCCCATGGTGATCAGTTACAAGGTCAGTGGTTTGAGCTACCAACTCATGAAGCGCATGGGCTATTTGCCGTGGGTGGGCTTGCCCAACATCTTGCTGCGCGACTTTGTGGTCCCTGAGCGACTGCAGCACGAAGCGACGCCTGAGCAGTTGGCGAAGGATGTCCTTGCTTGGCTGGATCAGCCTGCACGTGCAAGCGCCGTCGAGCAGCGTTTCCTGGAACTTCATCACCTCCTGCGGCGAAACACGGCCCAGGCTGCGACCGATGCCATCGCCCAAGTCATCCAAAAGCGCTAACACCACGCAGCAGCTCGAGCCCGCGCAGCTGGACCTGTTGTTCAGGCCTGCGGTCGGCTTGTTGGCCGGTGTCGATGAAGCGGGGCGCGGGCCTTTGGCCGGGCCCGTGGTGGCCGCAGCGGTGATCCTGGACGACTTGAACCCGATTGAGGGGCTGGCCGATTCCAAAAAACTGAGTGCCAAGCAACGTGAGCGTCTGTATGACGAGATTCGCGCCAAGGCCCTCTGTACTTGCATTGCTGAGGCCTCAGTCGACGAAATCGACGAGCTCAATATCTTGCAGGCCACCATGTTGGCCATGCGTCGTGCCGTTGAGGGGCTACGCTTGAAACCGGCCTTGGTCCAAGTGGATGGCAATCGGTTGCCCGTGTTGAAGGTGCCCGCCGAAGCCATTGTCAAAGGTGACTCCAAAGTTGCCGCCATTTCGGCCGCGTCGATATTGGCCAAAGTGCATCGAGACCGCCTGTGTGACGAGCTCCATCAGACGTATCCTGACTATGGGTTTGAAGGTCATAAGGGCTATCCCACGGCCGACCATCTGGCTGCGTTGAAGCGATTGGGCGCGACGCCCGCACATCGCCGCAGTTTTGGGCCGGTGAAAGTGGCTTTGGGCTTGGCGCCCGATCCCACACTTGTTCAACCACGCGTTCGTCGCGGCTGATGGCTGCTGACGGGGGCTTGCCAAAGTGGCCATTGCATGAGTTCTGCGACGTTGATCACTTCACGTGACAACCCCTTGATCCAACGCTTGAGAAAGCTGGGTCAGGATGCCAACGCTTACCGCAAGCTGGGTGAAATCTGGCTGGAAGGTGACCACTTGTGTTCAGCCAGCCTGACCCGAGGCTTGGAGGTCGCAACAGCGGTGATTGCTGACAGTGCCTGGTTGGGTGAGGGGGGCCAAGGGGCGTCCCATGCCCCGGTTGCGCGCAAGTTGTCCGAACTGGCTCGCCAAGCGCGTCGTGTGGTGGTGGTGCCTGAAGGTATGTGGTCTCAATTCACGACCTTGGAGTCACCCGCGCGCATCGGTTTTTTGTTGACGCAGGAGGCCCTGAGCGCCCACAGTGGTGAGTTGCGGCCGGGTTTGCGCACGGTGGTCCTGGATCGTCTGCAGGATGCGGGCAATGTGGGCAGCATCTTGCGCAGCGCGTCGGCCTTGGGTGTCCAGCAAGTGGTGGCTTTGAAGGGCTGTGCCGCCTTGTGGTCGCAAAAGGTGCTGCGTGCGGGCATGGGCGCACACTTTGCGCTGAACCTGGTGGAGCAGGCCTCGGTGGCATCTTTGGATGCCTTGGGTGTGCCCTTGATTGCCACAAGTTCCCACGCGGACTTTCCGCTGCACGAAGCCCCGCTGCCCGACCCTTGTGCCTGGGTCATGGGCCACGAAGGGCAGGGCGTGTCAGCGGAGGTGATGGAGCGTTGCCAACACACGGTGTCGATTCCGCAACCGGGAGGCGAGGAGTCCTTGAACGTGGCGGCGGCTGCTGCTGTGGTCTTGTATGAGTCTCTGCGCAGGCGTGTCGCCGCATGATCCGGCTAGCGTAGGCCTCAGCCGGGAACTGTCGCTGCAAGCGGGCGTCTAAATGAATAGAATAGTTTTCGTCGGATCAACGACGTTTTTTGTGGAGTGAAAATGGATCGTTCCTTGAAGCCTTTGGATGTGGTTTACGGCTCAGCCCTGGGCGTTGATCGCCAAAGGGTTCTGCGTAACACCTACGCTTTGTTGGCCTTGTCGATGGTGCCTACCGTGTTGGGTGCGTGGGCAGGTTTGGCTTTTGGGTTCAGCTTCTTTGCTGGAAGCCCACTGATTGGCCTGTTGGTGTTCATGGGGGTGGCATTCGGTTTCTTCTTTGCCATTGAGAAGTTCAAGAACTCTGGCGTCGGCGTCTTGCTGTTGCTGGGCTTCACCTTCTTCATGGGTTTGATGCTGTCGCGCTTGCTGGGCGCGGCGCTTCATCTGTCTAACGGCGCGCAGCTGATCACCATGGCCTTTGGCGGCACGGGCTTGGTGTTCGTGTCGATGGCCGCTTGGGCTCAAACCACCAAGCGTGATGTGTCGAGCATGGGCAAGTGGTTGATGGTCGGTGCCGTGGTGCTGATGGTGGCGGCCATTGCCAACATCTGGCTGCAACTGCCTGCGCTGCACTTGGCGGTGTCGACCTTGGCTGTGGTCGTGTTCTCGGTCTTCATCATGTATGACCTCAAGCGCATCATCGACGGTGGCGAGACCAACTACGTCACTGCCACCTTGTCGGTCTACCTGAATGTGTACAACGTGTTTTCTTCGCTGTTGCAACTGTTGATGGCATTTGCTGGCGGCGATCGCGAATAAGCACTTGGCGCGGCACGGGGCTGTACGTGTCGCCCCTTACAGAGATGGCTCGATACCTGGCGTATCGGGCCATTTTTTATGCTTGAAATGGCCAGAAGGATCGCTATATACCACTCAGGGTATGTGGGTGCTGAGATGCGCCGAGGAGAAACAGCGATGTCTGACAGTTTGGAGTTGGTCTGCCCGCATTGCCAGGCGGTGAATCGGGTGCCTTCAGCGCGTGTGCAGGAGGAGCCTGTTTGCGGGAAGTGCGGAGAGCCGGTTTGGCCGGCCAAGCCCATTGCCTTGACGCAGTCCAGCATGGACCGATTCTTGACCCGGAATCAGGTGCCCGTGCTGGTGGACTTTTGGGCGCCTTGGTGTGGGCCTTGTCGCAGCTTTGCGCCCACGTTCGAACAATATGCGGCGCGCTACGTGGGGCGAGTGCGGTTTGCCAAAGTCGATACCGAGGCGGAGCAAGCCATCGCGGCCCGATACCAGATCCGCAGCATCCCAACCCTGGCCTTGTTTGCCAATGGGCGAGAGGTGGATCGGGTCTCAGGGGCCTTGCCAGGGCCTCAGTTGCAGGCCTGGCTGGCTAGACACGGCGTTTGAGTCGCACAAGTCAAGGGCCCGTAAAGGATTGATCAGTACTGATCGCCTTCGCCGATGTAGGTGCCGGGCGCCAGATTTTCGAAGCGGGTATTGGACTTCAGGAACGCCAGGTGCAGTGAGCCCACTGGGCCGTTACGCTGCTTACCGATGATGATTTCGGCGGTGCCTGGCACCTTGGAGTCCTTGTTGTAGTACTCGTCGCGGTAGATGAACATGATGACGTCTGCATCCTGTTCAATGGCGCCGGATTCCCGCAAGTCAGACATCATGGGGCGCTTGTCGGGGCGGGTTTCAACCGAGCGGTTAAGCTGAGACAGCGCGATGACCGGGCATTGCAATTCTTTGGCGAGGGCTTTCAAGCCCCGGGAGATTTCGCCGATCACGGTGGCGCGGTTTTCTTCATTGCCGCCAGAGCCGCTCATCAACTGCAAGTAGTCGATGATGATGAGGCCCAAGGTGCCGCCAAACTGACGTGCCAGGCGACGCGCGCGTGCACGCAACTCATTGGGCGACAAGCCTGGTGTTTCGTCGATGAAGACGTTGGCGGTGCGCAGCTTTTCAACCGTCTCGCTCAGGCGGCTCCACTCATCGTCCGTCAAGCGGCCGGTGCGCAGGTTCTGCTGGTTGATGCGGCCAATCGAGCCCACCATACGCAGCGCCAACTGTGAGGCGCCCATTTCCATCGAAAACACCGCAACCGGCAAGCCTTCGTTGACGGCAACGTTTTCGCCAATGTTCAAGGCAAAAGCCGTTTTACCCATGGAAGGACGAGCGGCCAGGATGATGAGGTCACCTTTTTGCAGGCCAGCCGTCATCTTGTCCATGTCGATGAAGCCGGTGCGCACACCGGTGACGTCTTCAGCGCCGTTGTCGGCCAGTTCTTGGACGCGGTCGAGCAGGTCCACCACCAGGCCGTCCATGGCGTGAAAGCCTTGCTTGTTCTTGCTGCCTTCCTCGCCAATCTTCATGATCTTGGCTTCGGCTTCGTCCAGGATGTCTGAGACGGAGCGGCCTTGCGGGTTGAAGGCATTGGTGGCGATTTCATCGCTGGCCGTCACCAGCTTACGCAGCACAGCCCGTTCACGCACGATCTCGGCATAGCGGCGGATGTTGGCTGCGCTGGGCATCGATTGCGCCAGCGAGTTCAGGTAAGCCAGGCCACCGACATCGTTGGCCTTGCCCATCATCTGCAGTTGCTCGAACACTGTGATCACGTCGGCGGGCTTGGAGCCGTTCACCAACTGCTGAATGGCGGTGTAGATCAGTTGGTGTTCGTAGCGGTAGAAGTCAGAGTCAATCAGAAGATCGGAGGCGCGATCCCAGGCTGAGTTATCGAGCAACAGACCGCCCAGTACGCTTTGCTCCGCCTCAATCGAATGTGGTGGAACGCGTAGTTTGGCGACTTCGTCGTTGGTGGCAACCGCGCTAGTGAAAGGAGAAGGAGAGACAGCAGACATGGGCAAATGATAAGGCGAGCTGGTCAGTGTCCCTGTGGACAAGTCTGTGGAGTTCCGTGGGAAATCCTGGGGATCTGCGTGGATAACTGTCGTGTCATGCGCCAAGGCGCCGCAGAAAAAACAAAGCCGACACGAGGTCGGCTTTGTGATGTGGGGATGAATCCGAATTATTCGGCTTCAGGCACCACAGCGATGGTCACGTCCACCACGACGTCGGTATGCAGAGCCACAGACACGGGGTGCTCGCCAACGGTCTTCAGAGGACCGTGAGGCAGACGAACTTGTTGCTTGGCCACGTCGAAGCCAGCAGCCTTCAGGCCTTCGGCGATGTCGTAGTTGGTCACGGAACCGAACAAACGGCCGTCCACGCCAGCCTTTTGGCTCACAGTGATGGTCTTGCCGTTGATCTTGTCGCCCAGAGCTTGTGCAGCAGCCAGCTTCTCAGCTTGTGCCTTTTCCAGTTCGGCGCGGCGAGCTTCGAATTCGGCCACAGCCTTTTCGGTAGCGCGGCGAGCTTGGCCGGTGGGGATCAGGAAGTTACGAGCGTAACCGTCCTTCACGCGGACGACGTCACCCAGGTTACCCAGGTTGGCGACTTTTTCGAGCAGGATGATTTGCATGTCGTGTACTCCTTAGACGCGATGTTGGTCGCTGTAAGGCAGCAGAGCCAGGAAGCGAGCGCGCTTGATGGCGGTGGTCAGCTGACGTTGGTAGATCGCGCGGGTGCCGGTCAGGCGAGCGGGGATGATCTTGCCGTTTTCAGCGATGAAGTCACGCAGGGTGTCAACATCCTTGTAGTCGATTTGTTCGACGTTGGCGACGGTGAAGCGGCAGAAGCGCTTGCGACGGAACAGCAGGGATTGCGTGTTGCGCTTACCCTTGCGGTCTTTGGAGAACTTGCCGTTCTTGGAGCGGGGAGCAGCCATGATTGACCTCTCAGTATCCAGATGGATTTGATTAAAACGATTCGTTGAGTTCGGTGATGTGCAGCAGCACGCCGCGTCCGCTACGGGTGGCACCCAGAAAACCGACGACATTCAAGTCGCTTCCAATGGGCTGTCGGTTCAACGCTTGCGCGATGTTGCCGATGGCCACGGCTCTCAGTTCCAGCTGCACCTTGCGGGGCAGATCGGCTTCCATCACTTGTGATTCGTGTTTGACCACGAGATCCAATGCGGGGAGGCCAGCTGGGGTGTACCTCAGGGCTTGTCGTTCCAATAGTTGGGCTTTTAGAAGCACACGATTCATGGATCGATCAGCCAGTCGTATCAGACGTAACGCCTGGACGCCTTACGGCATCAATCAGGCAGTGGCTTGCTCTTGCTGGGCCTTGCGGGCCTCTTCACGCTCAACTTGCTTCATCATCACGGAAGGAGTGGTTTCAGCCTTGTCCTTCTGAACGGTGAGGTGACGCAGAACGGCGTCGTTGAACTTGAAGCCGGTTTCGAGCTCAGCCAAGGCATCCTTGGAGGCTTCGATGTTCAGGCACAGGTAGTGAGCCTTGGCGAGCTTGTTGATCTGGTATGCCAACTGACGACGGCCCCAGTCTTCAACACGGTGGATTTGGCCGCCGGAAGTGGTGACCAGACCCTTGTAGCGCTCCAGCATGGCTGGAACTTGCTCGCTTTGATCCGGATGGATCAGCAGAACGATTTCATAGTGACGCATGGAAACTCCTTGTGGATTCCAGTTAATGGAAGCCGTCGCGAAGCGTCAAACCCGCTGACGGCAAGGGTTACATCAGTGCTACGCACCAAGGCAACATTCGGAAAAGCCTGCGAGTATACCAATAAAAAGGCCCCCAGCGATAGGGCTGGAGGCCCGTATGATGAAAATTCGCAGGGTGCAGGTGCGAATTACTGGGCGGCGAGGCGCTGCCAGGTGTCCACCACGGTGTCGGGGTTCAGGGAAATCGACACGATGCCCTCGGCGGCCAGCCATTCGGCAAAGTCGGGGTGGTCGCTGGGGCCTTGTCCGCAAATACCAATGTATTTGCCATGGGCGCGGCAGGCCGCGATGGCGCGCGAGATCATGGCTTTGACGGCGGGGTCACGCTCGTCGAAATCGTGCGCCAACAGCTCCAGGCCCGAGTCACGGTCCAGACCCAGGGTGAGCTGGGTCAGGTCGTTGGAGCCAATGGACATGCCGTCGAAGAACTCGAGGAATTGCTCGGCGAGGATGGCGTTGGAGGGGACTTCGCACATCATGATGACGCGCAAGCCGTCTGTGCCGCCCTTGGATGCACGAACCAGACCGTGATCAGCCAACATGCCGGTGACGCGTTCAGCTTGCTTGAGCGTGCGAACGAAGGGCACCATGATTTCGACGTTGCTCAGGCCCATGTCGTTGCGCACGCGCTTGAGCGCTTCGCATTCCATGGCGAAAGCTTCACCGAACTCTTCGGAGATGTAGCGCGAGGCGCCACGGAAGCCCAGCATGGGGTTCTCTTCCTCGGGCTCGTAGCGCGAGCCGCCGATGAGCTTTTTGTACTCATTGGACTTGAAGTCCGACAGGCGCACGATGACAGGCTTGGGCCAGAAGGCGGCGGCAATGGTGGCAATGCCTTCGGCCAACTTGTCGACGTAGAAGGCGCGGGGTGAGGCGTGACCTCGGGCCACGGACTCCACGGCTTTTTTCAGGTCGTTGTCCACATTGGGGTAGTCCAAGATGGCCTTGGGGTGGACGCCGATGTTGTTGTTGATGATGAACTCGAGGCGAGCCAAGCCCACGCCACTGTTGGGCATCTGGCAGAAGTCGAACGCCAGTTGGGGGTTACCCACGTTCATCATGATCTTCAGACCGATGTGGGGCATTTCGCCGCGGGTGACCTCGGTGACTTCGGTTTCCAGCAGGCCTTCGTAGATGTAGCCGGTGTCGCCCTCGGAGCAGGCTACGGTCACCAAGGTGCCGTCGGTCAGGCGCTCGGTGGCGTTGCCGCAACCCACGACCGCAGGAATGCCCAGTTCACGCGCAATGATGGCGGCGTGACAGGTGCGGCCGCCACGGTTGGTGACGATGGCGCTGGCGCGCTTCATCACGGGTTCCCAGTTGGGGTCGGTCATGTCGGTGACCAAGACGTCGCCGGGTTGCACACGGTCCATCTCGGTGATGGAGTGCACCAGGCGCACTGGGCCGGTGCCGATCTTCTGACCAATGGCGCGGCCTTCGGCCAGGATGGTGCCGGTGCTCTTGAGCTTGTAGCGCTGTTCGGCCTTGCCTTGTTGCTGGCTCTTCACGGTTTCGGGGCGAGCCTGCAGGATGTAGAGGTGGCCGTCGGTCCCGTCTTTGCCCCATTCGATGTCCATGGGGCGGCCGTAGTGCTGCTCGATGATGAGCGCATAGCGAGCCAACTCCATTACTTCCTCATTGGTGAGGCTGTAGCGGTTGCGAGCCTCGACGGTGGTGTCGACGGTCTTGACCAATTTGCCGCTGGCGGCCTTTTCTTCAGCCGAGGCGAACTCCATCTTGATCAGCTTGGAGCCCAGGTTGCGGCGGATCACGGCTTGTTTGCCCGCCTTGAGGGCTGGTTTGTGGACGTAGAACTCGTCTGGGTTGACGGCGCCTTGCACCACGGTTTCACCCAAGCCATAGCTGGAGGTGATGAACACGACATCGGAGAAGCCCGATTCGGTGTCGATGGTGAACATCACGCCGGCTGAGCCCAGGTCAGAGCGAACCATGCGTTGAACGCCTGCGGACAGGGCCACCACGTCATGGGCAAAGCCTTTGTGCACGCGATAGGAGATGGCGCGGTCGTTGTACAACGATGCAAACACTTCCTTCATCTTGTGAAGGATGTCCTCAATGCCGACCACGTTCAGGAAGGTTTCTTGTTGACCTGCAAACGAGGCGTCTGGCAAGTCTTCGGCGGTGGCCGACGAGCGCACAGCGAACGAGGCGTTGGGGTTGTCGCCCGCCAGTTTGGCGTACGAACTCCGGATGGCCTGTTCCAGGTCGGCCGGAAAAGGTTGTGCTTCGACCCAGCCACGGATTTCCGCGCCGGCTTCTGCCAGGGCACGGACGTCTTCGGTGTCGAGTGCGGCCAGTCGCTTGCTGATGCGGTCAGACAAGCCGTCGTGCTTCAGGAATTCGCGGAAGGCGTGGGCCGTGGTGGCAAAGCCTGTGGGCACACGCACGCCATTGGGCAATTGAGAAATCATTTCACCCAACGAGGCATTCTTGCCGCCGACGACTTCAACGTCGGTCATGCGTAGTTGCTCGAAGGGCACGACCAGATCGGTCGGCTCAAAGCGGTTGGTCATAGAAACTCCAGGATGGTGAAAAAATTCCTTTTGTGCCTACGGCGCTGACAGGTCTTTTGTGTTTGTTCGATGACCTGTCTTTGCGCAAGTGACAACACGCGTAGACACGAGATGGACTGATTGTAGGGTCAGGCCTAAGATCGCGGGGTATTCATTCCTCTTAGTCTGGGCACGTAGATGGGTGATTGCGTGCAATTTCACCTGGGCCCCATATGCTTATGTCCGATCGCAGCGTCTTTTTTGTGTCAGATGGCACAGGTATCACCGCCGAAACCTTGGGTAATTCCATCCTGGCGCAATTCGCCATCAAGCCCCGGCACGTTCGGCGTCCGTTCATTGACACTGTGGACAAAGCGCATCAGGTGGTGCGCGAGATCAATGCCGCAGCGGTACGTGAAGGCAAACGCCCCATTGTGTTCACCACCATGGCCAAGGACGATGTGTTGGCTATTTTGGCCACCTGCCAGGGTAAGGTGCTGGACCTGATCAAGACCTTCGTGGAACCTTTGGAAGAAGAGTTCAACATGAAGTCCAATCACAGGGTGGGGCGTTTTTCAGACGTGGCCGTGGACCGCGAGTACAACGACCGCATCGAAGCGATCAACTTTGCACTGGAACACGACGACGGGCAGTCCTCTCGAAATCTGGAGGAGTCAGACGTGGTGTTGGTGGGGGTGAGCCGCAGTGGCAAGACGCCGACGTCCTTGTATCTGGCCATGCAGCACGGCATCAAAGCGGCCAATGTGCCATTGATCCCTGAGGACTTTGATCGCGGCTTTTTGCCGAGCATGCTCAAGCCGTACAAGAAAAAGTGCTTCGGCCTGACGATTGACCCAGAGCGCTTGTCACAGATTCGCAATGAGCGTCGACCAGGTAGCAAGTATGCGAGTTTGCAGAACTGTCGCGCGGAGGTCGCTCAGGCTGAGGCGATGATGCGTCGAGAGGGGATTGCTTGGTTGTCGTCGACACACAAGTCGATTGAAGAAATTGCGACGACGATTTTGCGAGATTTGCGTCCGGACCGTTTGATCTATTGATCGATCGGCACACTGTCTGCCAGCCATTGCAAGGCCGTGTCTAGGGCCGTGTCGGGCGTCAATTCTGGCAGTCCCACGACCTTCGGTGCGGGGGTTAACTCTGCACAAATGTCTTCGACTTGGCGCAAGATTTCGGCAGCAACGGGCTGGGGCATGGCCACCGCCACCCAGGCGCTAGGATGGGCGTGCAAGGTTGACTGAAGTTGATCAAGGTCGGTGGCGAAGCTGACATCCAGGTAGGGGCGGTGTGCCAGAACGGCCGCCCAGCGGTGACAGTCGTCCAGGCTGGAGGCCAGCAGGGTCAAGGTCTGGTTGGAGGAGGTTTGACCATCCAGTGCGATGCCTTCGAGGGCACTGCTCGATGGGACGCACAAGGGGAGCGAGAACGCAAACTTGGAGCCAACCCCTGGTGTCGATTCAATGTGCAAGCGCCCGCCCATTTTTTCGATCAGGAACTTGGCAATCACCAGTCCCATGCCTGTGCCTGGGATGGTGCTTTTCTCCATGCCGAGTCGATTGAATGGCTCAAACAAGTGCTGCATCTGCTTGGGGGTGAGTCCGATGCCAGAGTCGATCACCTGGAATTCCAATTGGTCTTCGCGAGGTTCGCAATGCAGGGCGAGACTGCCGTGTGCTTTGTTGTATTTGATGGCATTGCTCAGCAGATTGATCAGCACTTGTCTCAATCGGATGGCATCGGCGAGCACATGCAGCCCCGTTTGCCCTAGCTTGCTCTGCAGCTTCAAGCCTGCGGTGAGGGCTTCAGCCCGAACCATGGCCAAGCACTCCTCGATGAGGTGGTCGACCGGGGTGGGCTCCATTTGAAGCGACAGCGCGCCAGACTCGGCTCGCGAAATGTCGAGGATGTCGTTGATCAACGCCATCAGATGCATGCTCGAGGACTCGATCAGCTGTACGGATCGCAGATGCGAGGCGAGCAAGGGCTGTTGGCGATCATGGATCAGCACTTGGGTCAGGCCAACGATGGCATTCAGCGGTGTGCGTAATTCATGACTGGTGCGAGCCAGGAAGTTGTTTTTGGCCTGGTTGGCGGCCTCTGCCGCTTCTCGAGCTGCTTGCGCTTGCACCATTTGCTTGTGCTGAGTCACATCGATCATATAAATGGCAACACCAGACGCTGTGTGAAAGAGCTTGAATTCAATACTGGCTGCAGGTGAGACCAGGCTGTCAATGATGGTCTTGTCAATGGGGGTCTGGTTGCTCATGACGCGCTCAATCATCGGGCGAGCCAGGGCGAGCTCTTTGTTGGGGGGGTAAAGCCTCCAGTCTTTGTTGAGCAGGTTTTGTCGCTCGATGTTCAGGAGTACTTCAGCACGGCGATTGATGTACTGATAGTGCCAATTCAGATCAAGGAGGATGAAGCCGTCGGTGATGCTCTCCAAGGTCGTGACCAACTGGCGTAAGAGATCTTTTTTCTCTGACTCTTGCGCTTGCAGTTGGGAGGCCATTTTCTCCAGTCCGATTTCCAGTGATCGGAATTCTCTGTTTGAATCGGTGAGTTGGGGGCCTGGGTCATTACCCAGTGCCAGTGCGCGCATCCTTTGAAGCAGTTGTTCTGTGGGGCGAATGATTTGGCTGACTGCAAACAGCCACGCAAAGGCGAGCAATGTGAGGGTGAGAAACACACTGAGGGCCACAAACCGTGCGACCTTGATCCACATTTCAGCGAAGAGTTCTGATTTGGGTACGCCGACTGCGACACTCCAATCTGAATACTCCGAGTGCTGAAACGCGGAGATCACATCAATGCCTTCAAGCGTTGTGAGTTCCACCACGCCGCTGGGTTCCGTTTTCAGGTGGCGCAGGAGGATGGGTGATGCTTGTTTGCCGACGAAGCGATCCATCTCATGCGTTCGTGCAACCACCTGTCCTTTGGCGTCGATGATGACGGCAATCCAGCTCTTGGGTAAGTTTTGAGCTTTGAGCAAGCGATACAAACGCTCTGGGAAGATGCCGACGTTGAGGCTGTAAGGGACGCGTCCGTCTCGCACGACTGGGATACCCATGGCCAATAAGGGTTTGCCTGTGACTGGGCCAACGAACAAGCTTGAGACCACCGTTGTCTTGTTGTCAGTGATTGCCAGAATTTCTGGCGGTGCACTTTGGCGGGTTGGCAGCGGTGCGCCAACCGGCTTCAGGGTGTTGATGCGTTGGTGGCCTCGCTCGTCGATCAAGACAAAGTTACTGACGTTTTGAAAAGGCAATGCTTTGATGGCCGTCTCATAGAAGAGGCCCATTTGGCGCTCGTCAAGAAAGGGTGAGATGGACAAGGTCTGGAGTGCCGACTCAATGCTTCGGAAATCCTTATCCAGAGCCACGGCGACTGAGTGTGCGCGAGCCGTCGCCGTTTGGGTGACGTGTTTGCGATATTGGCGGTGTTCGCTGTATA
>JBKBIO010000010.1:0-141698 GCA_046299355.1 Aquabacterium sp.
GTTGCGAAGACGAAGAGATGACTGCCGAGTCATTGGCGCCGTTGATGGTGACGGTGACCGAGGTGGTTGTGCCGTCAGAGGTCCTCACCGGGAACGTCTCGGTCAGGGTCTGGCCGTTGGCCAAAGCCTGGATCGCAGGATTGCTGTTGTCAGCCGAGTAGGTCCAGTTGCCATTGGCATCGACCGTGAAGGTGCCATAAGCGCCAGTGCTGCTGCCAGCCTGGATCGTGGCTTGACCCGCATCGGTGTCAGTGACATTGATCTTGCCGCCGGTGCTGATCTGGCCGCCCGAGACATTGCTGTCTTCGGTGACAGAGCCAGTCAGTTGCGAAGACGAGGAGACCACAGCAGCGTCGTTGAAGCCGTTGATGGTGACGGTCACAGACGTGGTGGTGCCATCGGCCGTGGTGACAGGGAAAGTCTCGGTCAGCGTTTGGCCATTACCCAGCGCCTGAATAGTCGGGTTGCTGTTATCAGCAGAGTAGGTCCAGTTGCCGTTGGCGTCGACGGTGAAGGTACCGTAAGCGCCAGTGCTGCTGCCTGCGTTGAAAACCGCCTCACCTGCATCTGGATCGTTGACCGACAGCTTGCCGCCAGTTGTCAAAATCGCCGCCGTGTCTTCGGTGACAGAGCCTGTCTTGCCTTCAGCACCAACAATGGCAGTATCGGGCTGAGGGGCAACGCCAATCACCACGGTGACGGCTGTGGACCCGCCTTTGCCATCTGACACCACAACGGTGAAAGAGTCGCTGCCGTTGTAGTTGGGGGCGGGGGCGTAGGTCCAGGTGCCGTCAGGGTTCACGGTGACCGAACCATGCGCAGGGTCGCTGCCCTTGCCAAATGTCAGGGTGTCGCCGTCCGCATCTGTGGCTGTGACTTTGCCGCTAACAGGTTGGTCTTCCGATGTGTTGGCGGTGTAGCCCCCAGCACTTGGGTCGAAGCTGGGGTCTTTGGGATCGCCCACCACAATCGGATCATCCGTCGGGGTGACCTGGACCGATACGGTCGATTTGGCTGTGCGACCCGCTTGATCTGAGACGGTGTAGGCGAAGCTGATGCTGCCGTTGAAGTTCTGATCGGGGTCGATGGTCAGTGTGCCGTCGGCATTCACGGTGACCGAGGCATGGTCCAAACGCACCACGCTACCAGCAGCTACGATTTGATCGCCGATTTGAATGATCTGGATTGGGGCGTCGTTGCCTGCCTCGTCATTGCCCATGACCGACACGGTCAGGGGCGGTGCGTCTTCTGCTATCACGACCAGATCAGGATTGGCCACGGGTACGGCGGACGGCGGTGTCATCGTCACCGTGACGGTGGCTTGAGATGTCTGTCCAGCGCTGTCTTGCAGGGTGTAGGTGAAACTTTCATCACCTAAATAGCCGGGTGTCGGGACAAAGGTGAGGGCACCTGTGCTCGACATTTGCACAATGCCGTGCGCCAGGATGACTTGAGTGCCAGGCAGGATCGGTTCGCCATTGATGGCGACCACCTGCACACCTGCGGCGGGATCGACCGTGTCGTTGCTCATCAATCCCAAGCCGACGACTTTGCCCACTGGGGTGGTGTAGACATCGTCTGTGGCCAGCAAAAGGCTCAGCGCTTCGGCTACGGTGGCATCAATGACGGCGTTGTCAAAAGGCTGCTCGCCTTGTTCGCCAGCGGCGCTTGTGCCGTAGACAAATTCCTGGGGGGTGACCACTTCAATCACGCGGTCCACGCGCAAACCCGGTGTCATCGCGCCGCCCGAACCACCGGTCACGCCGGCTGCAGGGGCTTGGTCGGCGTCACCTT
Organism: Aquabacterium sp.; assembly: GCA_046299355.1. Taxonomy (GTDB): domain Bacteria; phylum Pseudomonadota; class Gammaproteobacteria; order Burkholderiales; family Burkholderiaceae_C; genus Aquabacterium. Next base: position 1,795 of record JBKBIO010000010.1, read on the forward strand.
GATCGACGCCTTGGATGGCCTTGTCCGCGTCTTCCGCTGCCAAGACGGCCTTGTTCACTGCAGCTGTCTTGGCTTTAACGGTGACCGTTTTGCTCGATTTGCCTGCTGGGGTGGGGGACGCGTTGACCTCCGCCAGTGCCAGGATCAGGTCCCGCGGGGTCCATGGGTTGCCTCGCGTGTCGGTCACGACCAAGTTGGTGCCGTTGGCGGTGATGACCGAGTCGCCTGCGCCAATGTTGTCGCCCACCTTGAGAACCCGGGGGGCACCCTCTCCGGCCGGGATCACTGTGGCGCGGCCTTGGATGCTGGTAACGGTACCGCCGGGAACGTGCGCGGACTTGGACATGGCAAACCTCTCAAAACGTAACAAATACGCAGTTTTGAGAATACCTGCCAAGGGGCGATTAACCGCCACTTAGGGGTATTCAAACTGTGACTGATGTTGCGAAAAGGTCAGGAAAATCTGCGCGTTAGCGCATGATCGAGCCTGACTTGACGCCCATTTCGTTATGTCGGCGTCATTGGACGCTTTTTGAGGGGTGCGTCACACAAAAGGGGGCAAGTTCCGCTTTTGCGGAACAGGACACTTGTCTCGTTAGATGTCGGCTCAGCGCTCGCGCAACGCGTAGGCGTGGGCCTTGAGCACCGGCTTGAGCAGGTAGGACAGGACGGTTTTCTTACCGGTCAGGATGTCTACCTCGGCCGTCATGCCCGGGATGATGGGCATCTTCTCGCTGAAGTCGCTTTGTTTGGTTCGGACCCGAACCACGTAATACGTGTTGTTGCCCCGCTCGTCGGTTTCTGTATCTGGGCTGATGTTTTCCACCACCGCCTCGATGCCGCCGTAAATCGCAAAGTCATAGGCACTGAACTTCACGGTAGCCGCTTGTCCTGGGTGGATGAAGGCAATGTCCTTGGGTTGAATCTTGGCTTCCAGCACCAGGGCATCGTCCATGGGGACGATTTCTACGATGTCTTTGCCCGGTTGCACCACGCCGCCCACGGTGTTGGCCAGCAGGCGTTGGACGCGGCCCCGCACAGGTGACTTCACTTGCGCCTTGTCGACCTTGTCAGCTAGCGCCACCGCGCCTTCGTTGATGGCATTGAGCTTGCCCAGTACATCAGACAACTCTTTGCGCGACTCGTTTCGGAACGACAACTCTGTCTCTTGAATCTTGCGATGGGCTTCAGAGATGGCCGCTTGCGCCTTGGCCATTTGGGCGCCACTTTGTTCCTTGTCGCCCCGGGCGCGGCTGACTTCGCGTTCGAGTCGCAGAATTTCAACTTCTGAAACAGCGCCGGTGTTGAGCAGTGGTTTGGTCTTGTTCAACTCTTGTTGCGCCAACTCCAAACTCCGCGAGGCGGACTCTCGCTTGGCTTGGATTTCGCTCAACTCTTGCTGACGTTGCGCCAGTTGTTGTTCGCTGATGCCCACCAGCGCCTGAAACTCTGAGCGACGGGCGTCATACAACTGGCGCTCTTCGTCGATGATGCGTTGTTGATCAGCGTCGCCAGCGGCGGCTTTGGGTGGGTTGAAGCTTGTGCCCTCGGCGAGGGCCTTGAGTCGAGCCAGCTTGGCTTCCAATGCAAACGATTGAGCTGCGCTTTCACGCACGCCGGAGGTGGCCCGTGTCTCGTCGATACGCAGCAGCAGTTGACCCGCTTCCACCACGTCGCCTTCTTTGACCAAGATCTGGGACACGACCCCACCGTCAAACGATTGGATCACCTGCAGTTGCTTGGAGGGGATGACTTTGGCTTCGCCCTTGGTGACTTCGTCGATGGGCGCCAAAGCCGCCCAAACCAAGAGCAGGAACACGATGATCACGGCCGAGCGAACCAGCGTTTGCGCTCGATAGGTTTGTCGGGTCGACATCACGCCCGATTCGTCTTGCTCGAACGGGGCCATGCCCACTTGTTGAGCGGATTCAGGCGTGATGCGTGGCCCGGCAATCTTGTCGAGTAAACGATCCGTCCATGGCGCGATCTTGACGCGAATGCGTTCCAGCCCGTTGAGGATTTGTTGTCCGCGTTGTTGCATGGTCATGATGTCGGGTACTCCATCACGACGCACGAGAAATGCGGCCAGCCGCCAGCGCTTGCATGATGCGCTCGCGTGGGCCATCGGCCACGATCTTGCCTTGGTCGATCACGATGACGCGGTCCACAAACGACAACATCGATGTTCTGTGGGTGACCAGAACGACGGTCTTGCCTTGTGCAAAGGCACCAATCTTTTGGGTGACAAAGGCTTCAGTCGAGAAGTCCATCGCACTGGTGGGTTCGTCGAGCAACAGCATCGGGGCGTTGTGCAGCACGGCGCGCGCAATGCCAACGCCTTGGCGCTGCCCGCCCGATAACAACTCGCCGCGCTCGCCCACCTGCATGTCAAAGCCTTGCGGGTGTCGTTGAACAAAATCGGCCAGACCTGCAGCCTCCGTGGCCGCCACGATGGCGTCGTCTTGGGCATGAGGGTTGCCGAAGGTGATGTTTTCCTTCAATGAACCAAAAAACAGGTTCACGTCTTGCGAGACGTAGCCCATGTTGCGCCGCACGTCTGCCGGGTCCAACTGGCGAATGTCAATGCCATCCAGCAGCACGGCGCCTTCTTGCGGCATATACAAGCCCATCATCAGCTTTTGCAGGGTCGTTTTACCGGATCCAACCTTGCCGATCAGGGCTACTTTTTCACCCGGGGCGATCTTGAAGCTGACGTCATGCAGGGCCGAGTCTGTGCGACCAGGGTAGGCAAACGACACATGGCGGAACTCGATCTCACCCTTCAGTTCGCGTCGCTGGATGTAGGCGCCCTGTTCATTGCGTTCGACGTCCTGCGCCATGATCTTGTTGAGCGATTCCAGCGCTGTCCGTGCACCTTGGTATTGCATCAACAGCCCGACGATCTGGCCCGCAGGCGCCAGCGCGCGGCCGGCCAACATGCTCGAGGCAATCAAGCCACCCATGGTGAGTGACTTGTCAGCAATCAGGTAGACGCCAATCAGGATGATGGCCACAGAAACCAACTGCTGCAGCGTCGCTGTGGTGTACATCGCCGTGGATGACAACCCGCGCATGCGCACATTCAGGGTCGACAGGAACTGATTGGCCCGCTCCCAACGTGCTTGAATCTGGCTTTCAGCGCCTTGGGTCTTGATGGTTTCAATGCCCGTCAAGCTTTCGACCAAGGTGGCGTTGCGTTGTGCAGCGGCTTGATAGGTGCTTTGTGACAGCTCATGCAAACGATGTTGCAGCACGTAGGCCGTGATCACAATGATGCCGAACACGGCCATGACGGGCAGGATCAACCAGGGTGAAATCCAGCCGATCACCAGCAAGAACAACACCGCGAAGGGCAGGTCGATCAAAGCCGTAACGGTGCTGGAGGCAATGAAATCACGCACCTGCTCGAAACCACGCAGGTTGGATGCAAAGGAGCCGACCGACAGAGGGCGGTTCTCCAGTTTCATACCCAACACCCGCTCCATCAGGCTGGCCGAAATCTGGACGTCGATGCGTGCGCTGGCCTCATCTACGAAGTGACTGCGCATCAAGCGCATGAACAAGTCCCCGCCCAAGACCAGGGTCACGCCAATGGCCAAAACCCACAAGGTCTCGACTGCATGATTGGGCACGACGCGGTCGTACACGTTCATGGAGAAGATCGGAAAGGCCAAGGCGAACAGGTTGACCAACAGTGCGGCCCACAGCACATCTCGGTAAACCAGTTTCTGCGCCAGAACAGGCCCCCAGAACCAATGCTCGTTCAAGGTGGCTCTGATCTTGGGTGTGCGTGCGTCAAAACGGAACTGCGGGCGGGCAAACAGCATCACGCCGCTGTAGCGGGCGCGCAGTTGCGCGTCGCTCAGGGTGACGCTGCCTTGTCCTGTTTCGGGCAGCAACACCTGCCAAGACACGCCCTCGGCGCTCGACACCTTGCCCACGACGACGCAGGCTTGTTCGTTGTGGAGGATGGCAATGGCCGGCAAAGTGACCTCATCCAGCGCATCCAGAGATTGACGCTGGATGCGTGCAGCCAGTCCCGCCCGGCGAGCCGCTCGTTCTGCCAAGGTCAGCGGCAGCGTACCTTGGGGCAGGGGCAGCCCGGCTGAGAGGGAGGCGCGTGATGCGGACAGCCCATGCAGGCGCGCCAGTTCAATCAAACAATCGAGCAGGGGATTGGGCGCGATCAGGTCTTCGCGGAGCGAATGGGACGGAGCCTGAATGGGCGCGATGGGTTCCTGCGGGGCGTTCATGTGGTGCGTTTGGGTACTTCAAGGACCCTTCCGCGACATCATGCGCGGCCGAAATCCTCAGCGGATATCGGCACAGTACACCCCGAATTGACCCTGTTCACGATCTGAAAAGTATCGTTCCAGTGTCATTTTCACTGTACGGAATGCCAAATCACCCCATGGAATCTCATGTTGGTGAAATAAACGGGCTTCGATGGTCTCCGGACCGGGGGCGAATGTGGTGTCCAGCAAACGCGCGCGGTAGAACAAATGCACTTGCCCGGCCGTGACCACATTCAACACGCAGTACAGCCCTTGCATCTCGATGCGTGCGCCAGCTTCTTCGTCGGTTTCGCGCGCCGCACCTTCCTCGGTGGTTTCGCCCAGCTCCATGAAACCGGCCGGCAAGGTCCAGAAACCTTTGCGGGGTTCGATGTTGCGACGGCACAGCAGCACCTGGTCGCCCCAAACAGGCAGGGTGCCCACCACGTTCAACGGATTGACGTAGTGGATATGGTGGCAAGACGGGCACACCGCGCGCTCGCGGTTATCGTCCGCAGGGACTTCATAAGTCACCGCCGTGCCACATACCTGACAGTGCTCGATTCGACGTGAAAACAGCATGGTTCCCAGTGTAGGGCACAACCATGCCCTTTGCCCTCAAGGGGTTGGCGTGTGGCTGCGCAGGACCCAGGGGGCAAAGCACTCCATGACCTGAAGCGGGTGACCACGGTGCCTGAATGTAGAGCGGCGAGCCCAATGCGGCGCTTCGGCCTGGACTTGGGTGGCCCGATGCCACGCACGTTGCAAATGCGCCATGTGAGGGCCGTGTGCGGCAAAGCGCTGGTGGCGTAGCGCGTCGCGGACAACACCACGGTGTTCAAACAGCAATTCAGCCAAGGGGCGCGTGCCCAAACCCTTCAACGCTCGCCAGGGGCCTTTCAGTGCTTGAGGGCTGGTGACGCTTCGGGCCCAGACCGCTGGGGTTTGATCGACCCAAAGCAGCACCTCACGCACATGTCCGCACCGAGAGTGAATGGCGCGCTGTTCTTGGGGCCACAGGCGTTGGTGTCCTTGGCGGAGCACCTGAACGCGCACTGCGCCGAGTTGACGCAGGCGGGCTGTGAGCGAGCCAGGTGCCGTCAGCCATCGGCGGGCTTGAGGCGATACGGCCGTGCGCTGGCGTCCACCCTGTCGTGCTGGGGCAGCCTGCAGGTTCAAACGGTGTTGGTGAGGCAAACGATGTAGCATCGGGCCGCGATCATAGCCTGAGCCTTCATCATGCCTGTCTCCATCCTTCCCTCGGCCCCTGTATTACCCGACGACTGGTTGCAGCCGTCTTTGGGGGCGGGTGTAGGGGCTTGCATGACCGCGCGATCGATCCATCACCCCGCTGCGAGCAGTTCGCCTCCCTACGACGGGTTCAATGTGGGGACGCATGTGGGTGATGCGCCCGAAGCTGTGGCGGCCAACCGTGCGTTTTTGTCTCAAGCCATCGGGCAGCCCGTGTGCTGGCTCAATCAGGTTCATGGCAATCATGTGGTGCAAGCCCGAGCCAACGACGGTGGGTCCTCCGATGTGCCCGACGCTGATGGCAGTTGGACCACCGAACCCGGTGTGGCGTGCGCCGTGATGGTGGCCGATTGTTTGCCCGTGTTGCTGGCCGCGCCACATGGACGCGGTGTGGCGGCTCTTCACGCGGGATGGCGCGGACTGGCTGGTGCGGGGGCCATGCAAGGGCAGGGCATTTTGGAGTCGGGCGTTTGGGCCTTGTGCGAGGCCGCTGCCGTCTCTCCCCAGGAGTTGGTGGCGTGGCTGGGGCCTTGTATTGGTCCAACGCAATTTGAAGTGGGCGCAGATGTCTTGGCCGGCTTCGGGGTCTCGGAGGGCGACACCCGCAAGGATGAATGGCGCCACGGTTTCAAGCGAGCCGAACCCAAGGAGCCCATGACAGGTCAACTCAGTCAGCCCAAGTGGTGGGCTGATTTGCCAGGGCTGGCCCGTATGCGCTTGAACGCGCTGGGCGTTCGACGGGTCGACGGAGGCCAGTGGTGTACGACCACTGATTCGTCAAGGTTCTTTTCTTTCCGGCGTGACCGTGTCACCGGTCGGCAGGTTGCCTGCATCTGGTTGACCGATCGGGGCTGAGCCGGCTTGCCGCTGGCGTTCGGCCTCCTCGGCGGCCTCTTTTTGCAGGCGCGCTCTGCGGCGTGCCGGGGTGCCCAGCACGTACATGACCAGGGCGACCGGCGCCAGGCCATAGAACACAAAGGTGATGATCGCGCCGAGTACCGTGCCATTGGCCGAGGTGGCCTCCGCCAAGGTCATCATCACGGCCACATACATCCAGGCGATGGCAACAATCCACATAAGTCAGGGTGATATAGGGCAAGTCCTAGAGACAAGACGCGGCGGTCGGAAGACGATCAACGGTTCTTGCTAGGAAATTTGTTTCTAGTTGTTGCGGTATTTGGCGGGTTGGCCCGGGCATTGCTTTGCAATCAGTGCGATTCGATTCGTTTGACGTGTCGGTTGCGAGTTGAATTGGTTGCAATTCTGTGTGCTCAGGTCAAAGACAAGGAAACTTGTCCCGTCAAAATGTCACATGACGTTGCCATGATGACATGGCGGACAAATTTCAGATATTCACTGAGGAGATTTATGGCTGGTTCTCGACAGTCGCGCGCGAAGGGTGGCGCGACTAAGCGCAATGATGACGTTCAACTTTCTCTGACTCCGGCTGAGGACCGCGCCAAGCCGGCCAAACCCGCCAAAAAAGTTGCCCGCAAGTCCGTGTCTGCCGCCAAGTCGGCTTCGCAAGCCTCGCACCAGTCTGGTGCGGCCACCGCAGGCGCAACGCAATCCGAATCCACTTCATCCCAAGCTGCCTCGTTCGGTGGTTTTTCCATGCCCGGTATGTCAATGCCCGATCTGACCAAATTGGCTGCGGGTGTACCGTCGCTGCAAGAATGGATGGCCTCTGCTCAGAAGCAGATGGGGGCCGTCTCTGGTGTGGGACAACAGTTCATGGGCAACCCCATTGTTCATGCAGTCGAAGCCATGGGCCAAAGCTTGGGCGCCACGCTCAAGTCCATGGCTGGGTTGCAGATGAATCCTGACAACCTCAAGCAGATTCAAGAAGAGTACCTCAAGCAAGCCACCGAACTGTGGAACAGCGCCCTGGAAAAGCCAGATCAATTGGCTCCGAAGGACCGCCGTTTTGCTGCGCCTGAGTGGGCGTCCAACCCAGGCAGCGCCTTCATGGCTTCGATGTACCTGCTCAACGCTCGCACCCTGCAGCGTATGGCCGACTCGCTCCAGGGCGAAGACAAAGCCCGTGAGCGCGTGCGTTTTGCCGTGCAGCAGTGGGTCGATGCCGCCTCGCCAGCCAACTTTCTGGCCTTGAACCCCGAGGCGCAAAAGAAGGCCGTCGAGACCAAGGGCGAGAGCCTGACGCAGGGCATGCAATTGCTGCTCAATGACCTTAAACAAGGTCACATGTCTTTGACCGACGAGAGCGTGTTCGAGGTGGGTCGCAATGTGGCGACCACCGAAGGCTCGGTCGTCTACCAGAACCCGTATTTCCAGTTGATCGAATACAAGCCACTGACCGAGAAGGTGCACGCTGTGCCCTTCATGTTTGTGCCACCTGCGATCAACAAGTTCTACATCCTGGATCTGCAGCCTGATAACTCGGTGGTGCGCTACCTGTTGTCGCAGGGCCATCGCGTTTTCATGGTCAGTTGGGTGAACGCCGATGACTCTTTGGCGCAATCCACTTGGGATGATTACATCGAGCAAGGCGTCATCAAGGCGATCAACGCCACCCGTGAGATCACCGGCGCGGACCAGATCAACACCTTGGGCTTCTGTGTCGGCGGCACCTTGTTGGCCACCGCTTTGGCTGTGTTGGCCGGTCGTGGTGAAAAGCCTGCGGCCAGCATGACGCTGCTGACCACCTTCCTGGACTTCACGGAAACCGGCACCCTGGACATCTTCATTGATGAAGCCATGGTGCAGATGCGTGAGATGACCATTGGCACTCTCAGCCCACAAAAGGGTGGATTGATGCGTGGCAATGAGTTGGCTGCCACCTTCTCGTTCCTGCGCGCCAATGATCTGGTGTGGAACTATGTGGTGGGTAACTACCTCAAGGGTGAAACGCCACCCGCGTTTGACCTCCTGTACTGGAACAGCGACAGCACCAATTTGCCTGGTCCCATGTACACCTGGTACCTGCGTAACACCTACCTGGAAAACAAGCTGTGCAAGCCCGGCGCGGTGACCGTATGTGGTCAGCCTCTCGACATGCGCTTGTTGGACATGCCCACGTTTGTCTATGCCTCGCGCGAAGACCACATCGTGCCGTGGGAAAGCGCCTATGGCTCGACCAAGGTCTTGCAAGGGCCGATCAAGTTTGTCTTGGGTGCCTCGGGGCACATCGCTGGCGTGATCAACCCACCCACCAAGAACAAGCGTAGCTACTGGACGGCAAAAGATCTGCCTTCGACCTCGAAGGAGTGGTTCGAGCAGTCTACCGAGCACCCTGGCAGCTGGTGGCCGACATGGGCGGAGTGGTTGGCCAAGCAGGCCGGCCCCATGGTGCCCGCGCCGAAGGCTGCTGGTAGCCGCCAATACCCCGTGATCGAACCCGCACCAGGCCGCTACGTCCAACGTAAAGCCTGATCAACAAGGAGATGACCATGACCGATATCGTGATTGTTGCTGCTGCCCGCACCGCCGTAGGCAAGTTCGGTGGCAGTTTGGCCAAGACACCCGCGTCTGAACTGGGCGCATTGGTGATCAAGGATTTGCTGCGTCGCACTGGGTTGAAAGGCGAGCAGATTAGCGAAGTCATCCTCGGTCAGGTCCTCCAAGCAGGTTGTGGCCAGAACCCTGCACGCCAGGCGGTCATCAAAGGGGGGCTGCCACATGGCGTGCCTGCCATGACCATCAACAAGGTGTGCGGCTCTGGCCTCAAGGCGGTGATGTTGGCAGCCCAGGCCATTCGCGATGGCGATGCTGAAATCGTGATTGCCGGTGGTCAGGAGAACATGAGCATGTCGCCCCATGTGGTGCCCAATTCACGCGACGGTCAGCGCATGGGCAACTGGTCCATGGTCGATACCATGATCAATGACGGCCTGTGGGACGTCTATAACCAGTACCACATGGGCATCACCGCTGAAAACGTGGCCAAGCAATATGGCATCAGCCGCGAAGAGCAAGATGCGCTGGCCTTGGCCTCGCAGCAAAAAGCCGCTGCGGCCCAAGACGCGGGCAAGTTCAAAGATGAAATCGTGCCTGTGCTCTTGCCCCAGAAAAAGGGCGATCCCATTGTGTTTGATGCGGACGAGTACCTCAACCGCAAGACCAACGCCGAAGCGCTGGCCGGACTGCGTCCAGCGTTTGACAAGGCTGGTAGTGTGACGGCTGGCAATGCATCGGGCATCAACGATGGTGCTGCAGCGGTCATGGTGATGACGGCAGCCAAGGCCAAAGAGTTGGGTTTGACACCCATGGGTCGCATTGCCTCGTACGCCAGCGCGGGCCTGGATCCAGCTTACATGGGTATGGGCCCAGTCCCCGCCTCTCGTCGCGCCTTGGAGCGTGCAGGCTGGCAAGCATCCGAACTGGACTTGCTCGAAATCAACGAAGCCTTTGCGGCGCAAGCCTGTGCGGTGCACAAGGAAATGGGCTGGGATACCAGCAAGGTGAACGTCAACGGCGGCGCGATCGCGATCGGTCACCCCATTGGCGCGTCAGGTTGCCGCGTATTGGTCTCGTTGTTGCATGAAATGACACGTCGCGATGCCAAGAAGGGCATCGCCTCGTTGTGCATCGGTGGTGGCATGGGCGTGGCTCTGACCATCGAGCGTTGAACTTTTTATAAACACAAGTCGTCGAAGACTTTCATCACTAGAGGAGTACATCATGAGTCAGAAAGTTGCTTACGTCACCGGTGGCATGGGTGGCATTGGTACCGCCATTTGCCAGCGTTTGCACAAAGACGGCTTCAAGGTCATCGCAGGTTGTGGCCCCAGCCGCGACTACAACAAGTGGCTGGATGAGCAAAAGGCTCTGGGTTACACCTTCTACGCATCGGTGGGTAACGTGGCCGAATGGGATTCCACGGTGGAGGCTTTCAAGAAGGTCAAGGCTGAGCATGGTCCGGTGGATGTGCTGGTGAACAACGCGGGCATCACCCGTGACGGCATGTTCCGCAAGATGACCAAGGCGGACTGGGATGCCGTGATGGACACCAACCTCAACAGCATGTTCAATGTGACCAAGCAGGTGATCGATGACATGGTGGACCGTGGTTGGGGCCGCATTGTCAATATCAGCTCGGTGAACGGCGAAAAGGGGCAGTTTGGTCAAACCAACTACTCGGCTGCCAAGGCTGGCATGCACGGTTTCACCATGGCTTTGGCTCAAGAAGTGGCCAACAAGGGCGTGACCGTGAACACCGTGTCGCCTGGCTATATTGGTACCGAAATGGTTCGAGCCATTCGCCAGGACGTGCTGGACAAAATTGTGGCCACCATCCCAGTGAAGCGTCTGGGTACACCCGAAGAAATCGCTTCGATGGTGTCTTGGGTAGCCAGCGATGAGGCAGGCTTTGCCACCGGTGCCGACTTCTCGGTCAACGGTGGTTTGCACATGGGTTGATGTGGGTGGGCGATGGTGCATCGCCCTTGCTTATCTCTCAAATCAAAGGCCTCGCTGATGCGAGGCCTTTTTCATTTGGGTGGACGTTTAGAAGTGGTTGCAGCGGGTGTCAATACGGAATGAGATTGGCGTCATCCAAATGCTCTAGCACGTGGGTCCACGGGGTATCCCATGGCTCCATTTCCAAAGTCAGAATATCTTCAGAGGAAAACAGAGGGATCACTTTGGCCATCGCATTGCTCCGCAAAAAACAGTTGACATGGTGTGAGCGAATTGAATCACCAAGTCATCTGGTGTGGGGGGCTGAACGGTCGTTCTAATGATGTTGAGCGAGAACAATCGCACACAGATTGATGGGGGGCCGTCGCCTCCCATCGACCGGTCACTCAGGCTGCGGCTTCTTGTTCCAGCACCATTTGATCCAACGCTGCGCACACCTCAGCAAAACGGCCCGCGATGAAAGTGCGGCGCGCATCAGCAGGATCACTGCACACGCGCAATTGGTGGATGGGTTGACGCTGAATCAGGCGTGTGTGGGGAGGGCGCACCACCGAACGTGAGGTCACGGCGCCAGAGGCGCTCATGCCAATGTTCGAAGCACTGGGGCCTCGGGCCACGGTGGTGGCGGCTTGTGTGCGGAAGAAAAAAGCGCGTGCGAATTGGTGAATCATGGTGAACTCCAAAAAAATCAAACAGGAATTCGGCAGGATTCGGTGAAGGACTGACGCACGGGATCACAACAGGGAGCAAAGCGCTACCTGCTGTCAATGCCCGCCACCCGTGCGGCAGGGGAAAAATCAGTTGAGCGGCTGGTTTCGGATCAGGCCAACGGCGAGACCTTCCAGCTCGAAGTCGTCATCCGGTGTGACGACAATCGGCTGGAAATCAGCGTTCTCGGGAAGCAACTCGATGCGGTCTTTGAGCTTTTGAAAACGCTTGACCGTGACCTCTTCGCCAATGCGGGCGACCACAATCTGGCCGTTGCGCGCATCACGTGTTTTGGCGACCGCGAGCAAGTCGCCATCGAGGATGCCGATGTCTTTCATGCTCATGCCTTTGACACGCAGCAGAAAGTCTGGGCGCTTGCTGAACAGACTGGGCTCGACCGCATAGGTCTGCTCAATGTGCTCTTGCGCCAGGATGGGGTTGCCTGCTGCCACGCGGCCGACGAGTGGCAACACCAGTTGCTCCAGGCCGGGCAGGGTGCGGTTCAGGGTAGACAGCAAACCGCCGGATTCGGTGGCCTCTGGCTTTTTGCGGCTTTCGTTGACCGTACGCAGCGTGCCAGCTTTGAGGCGAATGCCCCGCGATGTGCCCCCAACCAGTTCGATCACGCCTTTGCGTGCCAGCGCCTGCAAATGCTCTTCTGCGGCGTTGGCAGACTTGAAGCCCAGTTCCGAAGCAATTTCGGCCCGGGTGGGAGGTGCGCCTGTGCGAGCGATCGAGCGTTGAATCAACTCGAAGATTTCTTGCTGGCGCGGTGTCAGTTTGGGTTTATCGTTCGTCATCGCTGTGAGCAGCCGTGGATCGACATTGGCTGTCATTTTATACAGGACTGTTTGTTTGTCCAGTATTTTTGTGAAAGGACGCAACGGTGGGGGTGGGGCAACACATTGTCATCTTGGGCACGGGCGGCACGATTGCTGGCACGGGGTCTGATCCAGACAAGAGCTGGCAGTACCAGGCGGGGCAGTTGACGGTCGATCAATTGCTGGATGCTGTGCCGGCCTTGCGGCGATTTCCTTTGCGATCCGAGCAAGTGGCGCAGATTGACAGCAAGGACATGTGTTGGACTGTGTGGCAGCGATTGGCCCAGGCCATCCAGCGACACTTGGCGCAGGAGGATGTGGGTGCGCTGGTGATCACCCATGGCACCGACACTCTGGAGGAGACGGCCTACTTGCTTCATCGTTTGCACGACGGCAAGAAGCCCATTGTGTTGACCGCTGCCATGCGACCGGCCACGGCGCCCGACGCTGACGGGCCACAGAATCTTCTCGACGCGGTCCGGATCGCACAGTGGGCATCCTTGCGTGGCATGGGTGGCGTGGTGGCGGTGATGAATGGCCAGGTGTGGTCGGGGGCTCACGTGCGCAAGAGGCACAGCCACGATGTGGCGGCCTTCGATGGCGGCGATGCGTCAGCCTTGGCCTCGGTTCTCAATAATGGCGACATCGTGTCTTTGGCTGAATCTTGGCCTCGTTCAAACCATGAAGGGTGGGCATTGCTATTGAATGCCCATTGCCCGCCAAGAGTGGAATGCGTGTTCAGTCATGCGGATGCGGACGGGACGGTGGTGACCGCACTGCAGCGGTATGCGCCAGATCTCAAAGGTCTGTTGGTCGCTTGCACCGGAAATGGCACGCTCAATCAGCCTCTGGCCGAGGCCTTGGCGCAATTGCAATCCAATGGTGTCGTGGTGTGGCGAAGCAGTCGCGTCGCGAGCGGTGGCGTGGTACCCCGTGAAGGGGACATGTTTCCTGCCGTACCGGATTTGACCGCAGCCCAGGCCCGCTTGGCACTGGTGCTGCATGTATTAGGTGCCCGATGTCAGTTTTGAGGAAGGCAATTCCAGTATGGACTCAGTCGGTGGTGTCCAGCTCGCATCAGGTTTGACCTTGCTGCCTTCCTGAGTTGGTGGTGTGAGCCACCCCTCGGGCTGATTCGAACTATGCCTGCCGATTGTGAAAGCCTGATGACACTCATTGTGTGAGCCGCAAGGGCAGCGCAGCGGTGCCCACGTTCAGGCGGAATTCTTGCCCGCTTTGAGCTTCTGTCATGCGCGGCATCCAGACTCGGATCCGGTGGTCACCGGGCGGCACGTCGATGTTGACTTGGCCTTTGCCATCGGTCACGCCGAAATAGGGCGTGTCGACCACATGCACGTAGCCCACCATGCCGTCGTGAATGTTGCACCCCAGCGTGGCGGTTCCTGCTTTGTCAAAGGTGACAGGCGCAGATGGTCGGCCGGTGTAGAGCTTGATCTCAAATGTCTTGGTGTTGGAAAACGAGTAAACGTGGTGGCGGATGGTGTCAAAGTTGGGAAAGTTGACCGCGGCTCCTGTCGGGATCACCAAGAGCGTGGGCGCAAATTGCTTGTCGCGCTGAGCCATGTCGAACACTTTGCCTGCGCCGTTGTGCGCGGCGCCTTTGACATAGACCGACACCGCAGCTTGCTTGGCGGGCTCGCCATTGGCATCGGTGATGTTGAACACCACAGCGTGGCACCAACCACTGCTGACCAACGTGGCGAGCGCCAGTAATCGGCGCCATGTGCGTGGGAGCTGATGTGACCACATGACTTAACTTCCCTGAACGATGTCACGGCGCGTGGGGGCGAGTCGACGCAGCAATTCGTTCTTGGCAGCCTCGCTGACGCCAGCCTTATTGAGCTCTTCTCGCAATACGGTCACCATGAAGTCGAATTCAGCCGCGGTGTTCTTGCTTTGCGCATGCGCGTTGGCCATGGTCTCGCCCTCGTACTCACAAGGGCCGTCCGCCAGTTTACAAACATAGTCGGTCACGCTGCGTTTGAGGTGGGGCATCTTGATGCCTGCAAACGAACGCTTGCTTCTTGGGTCATTTGCCACTCGATCCAACGTTTGGCCAACCACGAGTTCGATGACAGCACGACCTCCCAGTTGTTCGTAAAGTGACCCATCAGCTTGCCCAGGTAGGCTGCCGCAGGCCATCAATGCCGCCAGAGACCAGCTGATCAACACGCCCCACAGGGCGAGTTTGACGTGGCGAATGCGCTCCGGGCTCAAAGGAACAAGGGTCTTGATCATGGTCTGTATCCACCTTGTGTGACACGTGCCGGCAGGGAAATGCCGTGTTTTTCAATCGTTCATGGTGCCGAATTGGCCAGCACACTGCGTATGGAAAAGAGGCGCTTTCTTGCCCCATCCGATCTGACTGATTCACTCGATAGGTGAGCCATGAACCATATGCATCGCACGGCACTGTTAATGGCCGGTGTTTTGATCAGTAGCTGGGCGCAGGCCGGCGATCGACTGCTGGGCACCGGAGGCGTGAGCACCATTGAAGGAGCGGGCGGTGGCGGGCTGGTGCCTTGGGCCACCATCACGGGAACGGGCAGCGCCAACCAGTGGGGTGGGGTGGCATTTGCCTCACGAGTGCAGTTTCCCAGCGCCTATCGACTGGATGTGGGGGGCGTCGCGCTTGGCTGGAAGGATCGCCTGGAGTTGAGTGCTGCCAAATGGACGTTTGGATTGGCTGATGTCGTGCCTGACAAATCCATTGAGATGACCGTATTAGGCGCCAAACTCAAGTTGTTCGGGGATGCGGTCTACGATCAGGACCGTTGGTGGCCCCAGGTCAGCGTAGGTGGCCAGTACAAGATCAACCAGGACGAGGCCTTGGCCAAGCAGTTGGGTGCTCGCTCAGGCGAGGGCGTGGATGCTTACGCCAGCGCCACCAAGGTCTGGTTGGGTGCGGCGGCCGGTCTAAATGTGCTGGGAACCGTCACGGCGCGCGCCACCAAAGCGAATCATTTCGGATTGTTGGGATTTGGTGGCCCCAACACGGACTCATACCGCCTGAAGTTGGAGGGCAGCTTGGGCGTGATGTTGCGAGACGACTTGGTGCTCGGCATGGAATGGCGACAACGACCCAACAACCTGGCCGTGGACGACGCGACACAGGTCTATGAGGAAAACAGCGCCAAGGATCTCTTTGTGGCTTGGTTCCCATGTCGAGGCGGCAGCATCACCGCCGCCTGGGTAGACTTGGGGAACATCGTGACCAAGACACGTCAACGTGGTTGGTACCTGTCTGGCCAATGGAATTATTGAGGCGTGCCTCAGCGGCCCCCGGTCACGTCCAACATGGCACCTGCGGTGTAGCTCGCTTTGTCAGATAGCAACCAGATGATGGCCTGAGCCACTTCCTCTGGATGCGCTGCGCGGCCCATCGGTAAGGTGGGCCCAAGGCGGGCGACACGGTCAGGCTCGCCACCCGTGGCATGAATGCCTGTATCGGTGATGCCCGGGCGTACGCCGCACACGCGCACCCCTTCTCCAGCGACTTCCTTGGAAAGCCCGCTGGTGAACACATCGATCGCCCCTTTGCTGGCGGCGTAATCCACGTACATGGCCGGTGAGCCCTGCCGCACAGCGCTGCTGGAGATGTTCACAATGACGCCGCCGCGCCCACCGTGCCGCCGCGACATGCGCTTGACCGCCTCTCGCGCGCAGAGCATGGGGCCCAACACATTCACGGCCAGCATGCGTTGCAGACGTTCCCCACTCATTTGGTCGAGCCTGGCCGTTTGATCGACGATGCCCGCGTTGTTCACCAACCCGGTCAAGGGCGGCAGCTGCGCGTCTGCAAATTGGAATAGGCGCCGGACGTCGGCTTCATGCGCCAAGTCGGCCTGCGCGACATGGACAGAACTGGCCCCGTGCGCGCGACATTCCTGTGCCACAGCATCGGCTGCCGTCTTGTCATGCGCATAGTGAATAAGCAAATGGTGGCCTTGTGCAGCCAGGAGTCGCGCGGTGGCTGCGCCAATGCCTTTGCTCGCGCCGGTGATCATGGTTGAAGGTAGCATGTGGCAACTTTACATTCCCTTTACGTCCGGCGGGACGTGTCGCAACGTTCCGCCTCGACACTGGCGGTATGCGTACGAATTCCATCAAAAACGTGTTCAAAACTTGGCGTTGGCCTCTCTTGGTTGTGGTTTTGGCCGCAGCGGGTTGGGGGATCAAGAAGGTTTATTTCTCGAAGACACCCGAGCCTCAGGTCATCACAGCCAAAGCGAGTGTCGAAGAGCTGGAAGACACCGTGCTGGCCAGCGGGACCATCCAGGCCCAGAAAGAAGTCAGCGTGGGGGCCCAGGTGTCTGGACAGATCAAGCGTTTGCACGTGGCCTTGGGCGATCGCGTCAAACAGGGGCAACTGGTGGCCGAGATTGACTCCACCAACCAGACCAATGCGCTGCGCAATGCCGAGGCACAAGTGGCCCTGCTGACGGCGCAACGTCAGGCCAAGCTGGCCTTGAAGAAGCAAGCCGAGTTGACCTACCAGCGCAAAAAAGACTTGGCGCGTTTGGACGCAGGCTCCAAAGCCGAGTTGGAGTCTGCAGAAGCCAGCCTGGCCACCACCACCGCTGATATTGCGGTGCTCGATGCGCAGATCAAACAGGCCAATATTGCGGTGGATACCGCGCGCGTCAATTTGAGCTACACCCGGATCACCGCACCCATCGATGGTGTGGTGGTGGGGGTGATCGCAGAGGAGGGGCGCACCGTGAATGCCGCGCAATCGGCCCCTTCCATCATCAAATTGGCCAAACTGGACCAGGTCTTGATCAAGGCCCAGATTTCAGAGGCGGACGTCGTACGAGTCAAGCCAGGCATGAAGGCCTACTTCACGATCTTGGGTGAGCCTTTGCAGCGCTTTGACGCCACTTTGCGAACCGTGGAGCCGGTACCCGAGGCCAGTCAGTCGGATGCCAAGGTCAGTACAGCGACCGCGACTTCGACGGCCATCTATTACAACGGCCTGTTCGATGTGCCGAACCCGGAAGGCAAGCTGCGCGTGTTGATGACGGCGCAGGTGTTTGTGGTGCTGGACAAGGTCGAGAAGGCCTTGGTGATTCCAGCGTCGGCCTTGGGCAAGCTCGATGCCAAAACCAAGACCTATGCCGTCAATGTGTTTGAGGGGCCCGAAGGTCAACGCAAGGTGGTGCCACGGCAAGTGAAAGTGGGCCTCAACAACCGGGTGCAAGCGCAAGTCCTGGAAGGTTTGAAAGAAGGCGAGTTGGTGGTGGTCGGTGATGCCACAGCAGGTGGTGGCAAATCTTCAATGCGCGGACCGGGCATGTTCTGATCATGAGCGGAGTCATCACAACACCAGCACTGTTGGAGGTGCAGGACCTGTGGCGGGAGTACCCGAGCGGTGAGGACACGGTGGCCGTGCTCAAGGGGATCAACCTGCGCATTGATGCGGGGGAAATGGTCGCCATCATCGGGGCATCTGGCTCGGGCAAGTCCACCTTGATGAACATCTTGGGCTGCCTGGATCGACCGACCCGTGGTGTGTACAAAGTCGCTGGGCAGGCCACGGCTGAACTGGAGGCTGACGAGCTCGCACGGTTGCGACGCGAGCACTTCGGTTTCATCTTCCAGCGCTATCACCTCATGGGTGACCTGACCGCCATGGGTAATGCCGAGATCCCTGCCATTTATGCAGGACATGGCAAGGCAGAGCGCCGCGCACGGGCTGCAGCGCTCCTAGGGCGTTTGGGCTTGGGCGACAAGGTGCTGAATCGGCCCGGGCAGTTGTCGGGCGGGCAGCAGCAGCGGGTCAGCATTGCGCGAGCCTTGATGAATGGCGGAGACGTCATCCTGGCCGATGAGCCCACAGGCGCCTTGGATAGCGCCAGCGGTGAGGAGGTCATGCGCATCCTGCAGGAGTTGCATGCAGATGGGCACACGGTGATCATCGTGACCCACGACCCCAAAGTCGCGCAGCATGCACAGCGCATCATTGAAGTGTCTGATGGCCGCATTGTGTCTGACACGCGGCGCGACGCCCAGCCCTCAAGTCATGCCGCCAAACGCCAAGAGGGCCCTCCGGAGCCTCATCCCTGGCGAGCCAATTGGGATCGCTTCACCGAGGCCTTCACCATGGCCTTGCGTGCCATGGCGGGACATCGTTTGCGCACCTTGTTGACGATGTTGGGCATCATCATCGGCATCGCGTCGGTGGTGTCCATGGTGGCTTTGGGAGAGGGCTCACGTCAGAAGGTGTTGAAGGACATCTCTGCGATGGGTACCAACACCATCGACATCTTCCCGGGTAAGAATTTTGGTGATCGGCAGGCCAACCGCATTCGCACCTTGGTTCCGGCCGATGCACAAGCGCTGGCCAACCTCAGCTATGTGGACAGCGTGACGCCCACGGTCAGCACCAGCGTGACCCTGCGACGAGGCAACTTGGAGGCGACCGCGAACGTCAATGGTGTGGGCGAAGAGTTTTTTCGGGTGAAGGGTTACAACCTTGCCCAAGGTTTGGCTTTTGATGCCGACAGCGTGCGCCGCCAAACGCAAGAGGCTGTGATTGATCCCGCTACCAAGAAAGCACTGTTTCCCAATGGCGAAGATCCCGTGGGGCAAGTGATCTTTCTGGGGGCGGTGCCTGTGCGCATCATTGGCGTGACGGCACCGCAGGAAAGCGCATTTGCGATGTCCGACAACCTCAATGTGTGGGTGCCTTACACCACAGCCATGCGTCGGCTGATTGGTGTGCGTTGGCTGCGTAGCATCACGGTACGGATCAGCGATGCGGTGCCCTCTGCAGCCGCAGAGCAGGGCATCGTCAAATTGCTCACCCAGCGGCATGGCACGCAGGACTTCTTTGTCCGCAACAGCGACAGCATCCGCCAGACCATCGAGAACACCACCAAGACCATGACGCTGTTGATTTCATCCATCGCGGTGATTTCGCTGATCGTGGGCGGCATCGGGGTGATGAACATCATGTTGGTGTCGGTCACTGAGCGCACACAAGAGATCGGGGTCCGCATGGCGGTGGGGGCGCGGCAGAGTGACATCCTCAGGCAGTTCCTGATCGAAGCGGTGCTGGTCTGTTTGATTGGTGGTGTCTTGGGTATTGCGCTGGCTTTGGGCATTGGTGAACTGTTTGATGCCGTGGGTGGAGGCAGTTTCAAAATGATGTATTCGATGACCTCGATTGCGGCCGCCTTTGGTGTGTCGTCGCTGATTGGCGTGGTGTTTGGCTTCCTGCCCGCCCGCAATGCCGCGAGGTTGGACCCTGTGGAGGCCTTGGCACGACCATGAGCAAGCCATCTGTTTCTTTGTCTTCAGTCGCTTGGGCCTGTGGGTTGCTGAGCTGCGCGTTGTTGTCTGGTTGTGCGTCACGCAGTGGTCCTGTTGACGCCGGGTTGACCGTGCCGGCGCTGTGGCAATCCTCCGCCGGTATGGACGGCACTCAGGCCCACTCGACCGCCATTGCCGACGCAGCAGATCCTGCTCGCCCTTTGCGTGCTTGGTGGGACGCCCTGCAGGACCCGGTGCTGGCCCAATGGATTCAGACTGCCTTCACGCAGAATCTGAACCTGGCCCAAGCTGCGTTGAAGGTGCAACGCGCCCAACTGTCGGCGGGGCAAGCCGCCAGCAATCAATGGCCTGCGGTGTCGGTTCAAGCCAATGCCAGCGCCGCGCGCCCGCTCGACGGTAGCAAGTTGACGCGCAACCATTCCGTCACCGGTGCAGCCAGTTGGGAGCTTGATTTGTGGGGGCGTGTGGCTGCTTTGCGCGACGTGGCCGATTGGGAAGTACAAGCGACCACCTTGGATCGCCGAGCGGTAGCACTGTCCCTGTCTGCGACGGTGGCCAATCTGTACTGGCAGATCGCGTATTTGAATCAACGTGTCGCGGCCAGCGAGCAGAGCATCGCGTACGCCCAACGGACCTTGGATTTGGTGCAAGCCCAATACCGAGCCGGTGATGCGTCCGGCTTGGAAGTGGCGCAATCAACCCAAAATCTGGCCACCCAGCGTGCGGCGCATACGCAGTGGGAACAACAGCGTACCCAGGCCCGTCATGCCTTGGCCATTCTCGTGAACCAGCCACCTGGTGCGGTGTCCGGCATGCCAGAGGCCCTAACTTTGCTGGAAGGCACCTTGCCGCAGGTCGAGGCGGGGCTTCCTGCTTCGCTGTTGACCCAGCGGCCTGACTTGAAGGCCGCGCAACTGCGGCTGAACAAGAGCGCGGCGTCCGTTCAGGCGGTTCGCGCCAGCTACTACCCCAATCTGACTTTGACGGGTTCGCTGGGGGGCGCCAGTTCGGAACTGAGTCAGGTGCTCAGCAATCCGGTGGCGACGCTGGGGGCCGGGTTGGTCTTGCCATTTGTGCAATGGCGCGACATGGATCGGGCGGTTCAGATCTCGAAAACAGACCTGGACGTGGCCGTGCTGGCCTATCGTCAAACCTGGTATCAGGCCTTGGCCGATGTGGAAAACGCCTTGTCTTCTCGGGTTCAGTTTGATCGGCAAGGCGAGCATCTCGAAATGGCCATGGCAGCGGCCAAGGACGCCGAGCGCTTGGCCGAGGCCCGTTACAGGGCTGGTGCCGTGGCGCTCAAGACCTGGTTGGATGCACAAGAGGCCCGTCGCCAAGCTGAAAACAACCTGGCCTTGAATCGATTGAATCGCCTCAATGCTTGGGCGACGCTCCAGCAGGCCTTGGGTGGCTGAGTGTGACGCAGTTCACGAATCATTTGTAAAAAGCGGCCCGGCGGTTGCGCTATTTCGGGGCTTGTCAAAAGCCTGAACTGTCAGGATTTCGGGTGTACAGGATGCCACTGCATCCCTCCCGAAAGGCTTGCCATGTCGCTGTTCCTCCAACGTCTGTCTGTTCCATCCAAGTTTGCGGCCCATTTGGGGGGCGTGGCCACGTTGACCAGTGCCTCCCTGGCAGCGTTGGCGTGGAGTGGTGTGGTTCGCGTGGATGTGGCACGGCCCGAGTTGGCCTTGGCTTGTTTGGCGGCCACAGGCGTGCTGGCCTCAGCCTGGACATGGTGGGTCAGCCGCACGGCTACTCAACCTTTGAAGAATGCGCTCCAACTGGCCGAGCAGGCCGTCGCGTCGGTGGGGCCGGTGCCAGCCGTTTTGGGTAGCCAGAGGGGAGATGAGGGGCAGCGTCTGGTGGCGCACCTGACTCAGATGCAAGAACGCCAAACACAATTGGTGCGAACCAGTGTGGCGCTCAAAGCGGCCCAAGAAGATCAGCAAGACGAGATGGCGGCCTGGGCAGAAGACACCCTGCGCCTGCGTTCTGCTTTGGACGCGTCCGGCATGCATGCCTTGATCACCGACGAAGAGGGTGTGATTCTGTTCGTGACGCGTGGCTTGGCGCAACAGTTGAAGTCGCATCAATCCGCAATCAAACAGACTTTGCCGCATGTGGACCTGGAACGTCTGGTGGGCCAAAAGTGGGAGGCCTTTGCGCCTGCACGCCAACATGCGGATGGCGCTAATGCCGAGGCCTTGTCGGCCGCTGGGGCCTTGCAGTTTCAGGACCTGGCCTTTCAGCTGACGACACACGGCGTGCGCAACCGACAGGGGCAAGAGGTCGGCCAAGTGGTGGTGTGGCATCAGGCTTCATCCGCGCTGAACACCCCCACACCACAGCCGACTGGAGACAAGGTGGCTTGGGCGTTTGATGCCATGGCTATCCCTGCGCATGTGATCGATCTGCACGGCCACATCGTTCAGTCCAATCATGCTTTCAGAACCTTGCTGCAGGCTCACGCGGGTGCGTTCAAGGCGGCCAATGGCGACTTTGATGCGGGCCAGCTTCATGGTGCATTGGCAGGCATGCTCTATGCCGATCCTGCTGCAGAGTTATCCCGGTTGACGGCCTTGTCCGCAAGGGCGCAGAGCCGAAAGGTCCTGGGTGGTCGAACCTACGAGGTCACCGAGCAGCCCATTCACGATCTGAACGGACAGATCGTTGGCGTGCTGTGCCAGTGGACGGATTGCACCCCGGCTTGGCTGGCAGAGCGAGCCTTCGCTGCACTGGCTCAGCGCGTGGCTGCAGGGGATTACGCCAAGCCCGCCATGCTGGATGGACTCGACGGTGTCTATCGTCAGATCGGGGAACACATCAACCGCGTGGTGTTGGCGATGAATGAAACATCGGCACCTGTACGCGAAGCCGTTGAGCAACTCGGCAATGCTTTGGCTCAGGTCGCGCAATCGACATTGACCGTGCAAGAAGCCATTGCTTCCATGTCGGCTCAGCAGGACGGCACAGCGCTTTCTCGCCCCCACGCCATGTTGGCGGAGAAGGCAGGCACATTGCTTGCCCAAATGGTGCCGACGATCAACCAAACGACCGAGGTGCTCCAGGAGCCCATGAGCAAGCAGGCCTCTGAGGTGCTGGCTGCCACGGCCGATCAACTGCAAGAGCAGGCGGCTCGCTTGCATGCGGTGGTCGCGAGCTACCGTTTGGCCGTATCCAGCAAAGCGACCCGCCCCGAGGAGGCTCAGTCTGCCTTGACGGCGTGCACTGCCTGATCCAACCAGGCCACCACCTTGGCAATTTCCTGATCCAGTTCGGTGATCTGGCAGCGCAAGCCGTCCACGTCGTGGGCGGCAAAAGCCTGTTCTAGTGCTTCGCATATGGCGCCCAAATTCTTGGCGCCCACAGCCACCGCGGCGCCTTTGATGCGATGCGTTTGTGCTTTGGCCGCTTCGTGGTCTGCATCGGCCAATTCGTGGAGCTTGTTCAGATCACCCTTGGTGGTTTCAATGAACTGGTCTGCCAGCATGGTTTGCAGTTCCTCATCGCCGCCGGTTTGGCTCTCCCAATAACGTTGGTCGATGGGTGATTCGGCCGATTCGGATGCGGCAGGGGGCGCAGTTTTTTCTTTTGGTGCCGTGTCGGCTTGCGCACGAATCGCCTCGAGGTCTGGGCCCCACTTCTTCAACATCGCCGCCAGCACGGGCACTTGAAGAGGCTTGGTCATATAGTCAGACATCCCTGCTGCTTGGCACTTCTCCGCTTCCCCTTGCAAGGCCGATGCGGTGCATGCCAAAACCGGCAGGGGAGGTCGATTGGCTTGGGCTTCGTCTTCACGAATGGCTCGAGCCAGTTGATAGCCATCCATGCCAGGCATCTGACAGTCGGTGATCAATAGCGCCAGCTTGCGCGTACGTGTCATCTCTAGGGCCTGAATGCCGTCTTCGGCCGACACACAGGTGTAGCCCAGCAAGTTCAGTTGGCGACTCAATACATAACGATTGATCGGATGGTCATCGACCATGCCAATCAAGCAACCCAAGCGCTCAGCCTCATCGACACTGAGCAAGGGTTGTTGCGATTGTTGAGTGCGGAACTGCTTGGCCAGGTCTGCGACATCGGTCGCCGCTGGCGCTTGGTCGGTCACGTTCAACGGCAGCTCGACTGAAAAGGTGGTGCCCTTGCCCGGTGTGCTCTTGAGGCTGATTTGTCCGCCCATCAATTGACACAAGCGTTTGCAAATGGCTAGACCCAGTCCGGTGCCACCAAACTTCTTGGCCGTGTCGGCTTCTGCTTGCGAGAAGGCGGAGAACACCTTCCACTGAGACTCGAGCGGTATGCCGATACCGGTGTCGATCACATCGACCCGAACCACCAATTCTTGTGGGCCCTTTGGTAGTGCTCGGGCACGGATCGTGACGCCGCCTTCTTTGGTGAATTTCAAGGCGTTGCTGATCAGATTGCTGACAATCTGGCGCATCCGCAGCGGATCGCACATCACGGTCCGGTCCAGCCCGGATGTTTGAAGATCCAGGGTGAGCCCCTTGCTGCTCGCCGTGTCGCGATAAAGATGGATCACCGATCCCAACACCTGCGGCAAGCTCACTGGCTCTGGGTTGATATCCAGCTTGCCCGCCTCGATCTTCGAGAAATCCAGGATGTCATTGATGATGCCCAGCAAGGAGTTCGATGCTTCTCGCATGGCGTTGACCTGCTCACGTTGCGCCTCGTCGAGCTGGCCCAGAGATAGCAAATCCAGTGTGCCGATCACACCGTTCAGTGGCGTGCGGATTTCATGGCTCATCGACGCCAGGAAGTCTTCTTTGGCCTTGGCGGCTGCTTCGGTCTTACTCATGGCAATGCGCAATTGCGCATCGGTCTCTTCGACTTGGCTACGCAGATTGCGCTCCACATCCAGCGCAGCGCTGACTTTGCCCAACAGTTCATTGACGCCTTGAATCAAGGCGCCTACTTCGTTCTTCTCAAGGTGGTCAGGTGTTTTGAGTTGCGCTGATTGACCTGGAACGATCTTGCCCAACTGACGTGCGGCGGTCACCAAAGGGTCGGTCAATGTTCTGCGGATGATGAACATGAAGATGATGGTGGTGATCACGATCAACCCAGCCATCCATGCGACCATGGTCAAAGCGGATTCTCTGGCCTTTTTGGCAATCCAATCGCGGTTAGGCTCAACGCGCAACTCGCCAACCACTTCGTCTTCACTGAAGGGTGATCGAATGGGTTCGACCAAGGCATTTTGGGCGTTTTGTTGACCTCCCGGTCTTTCGCTGACGATCGAAATGCCGCGGTTGCCCGTTAACTCGGCACGTTGAACCACCTCATTCTTCAGCAGGCCGTCAATCGCATCTTGACCAATCTGTTGGTTGTTCGCGAATGTGGCAATGGCAGCCGTGTTGTAAACGGTCGCCATCAAGCTTTTGATCAAGGCGCGACTCTCATCTTCAGACTTGGCGGTTTGAAGATGAAAGATCAGCATCCCGGAGATGGTTGCCAGTACCAGTGTGACGACAGCGGCCACCAACCCGAGATAGGTTTGTAATGATCGATTGCTAAACATCATGGTGCTGGAATGCTAAGGAGCACCTTGAGTCCCATGGCCTCAGGGTTGGGGAGTTGGCTTTGCTCGACGTAACCAATGAGTCCTGGATTGGTCTTGAGGGATTCAATCACCGCGTTGCTGTCGCTCAGAGGTTGAGGTGGAGAGCTCTGCCCAGTGAACAGTAGGCGTGCCCAATAGGCATTGATGTCTGTGATCGCCTTGCCTGTCAGGGCTTTGTAAAAGCGTGCACGTGAGGCGGAGGCACTGGGGTGATCCACGGCCACAATGGATTGACCATTAGGTAGATTTCGGGTTCGACCCAAATACAGATCCGACACATCGCGGGCTGTGAGTGGTGCCGTTGTCGTCTTGGCGTTGACCACGATCAGGATGTTGTTGCCAACACTGCTTTGTGCCGAGGCTGTTTGAACAGTCACGGAGGCCATGAGCGCCAAGCACAGGTGAATGAGGATGTTCTTTTTCATGATCATCCTCAGAAGGTGAAGTCAAGCACGGCCGACCACACATGCTTGCTACCGCCCCTCCAGGGCACAGTCCCATCGCCCCACATTTGGACCCCACTGGGGCTGACGACGGAGCGATCCCATTGCAATTTGAGCGCCATGCGCTCTTCGAAGTCCCATCGCACACCCAAGGATGCGGTGTATTGATTGGTGTGTGTCGATTCATAAGCACGGTTCAGCTGGGTGCCAATGCCGTCCAATGTCGGATGCGGGGACGGCGTCAGGTCCAGCGCGCTGCCATTCCAGTTCCGCGCATAGCTGACGTAGGGGACCCACTGACCGAAACGTCTGGCCACTGACAGATAAGCACTGGTCCCCTGTGGCGCAAAAACCGTTTTGGCGCCGGTCAAGGCGACCTCGCCAGCAATCTGCCATCCGTCACTTTCCCAGGCCGCACCGATGACGGTGTACTGCAGTCTTTGCCCGTCAAGTTTGAGGTCGTCGGCATAAGCTGCCGCCGATGGCCAAAGTGTCTGGACAGTGGGGTCTTGCAGGTAAGGGATCAGGACATCGAAAGGGGCGTCTTTCTCAAAGCGCATGCGCGTGTGCCCCAGCCGGAAACGCCATTCGTCCGATTCCCAACTGGCGTTCACGCCGACCGCAGAAGCTTCGAACATGTAACTTTGGTCGTTCCAAGGCATGCCGGACTTGGTGGATCCCGCGAAGGCCTTGACCTTCAATTGCCCCTCCCCCAGGGCCCATCGTTTACTGATGTCTCCGCCATCGACCGAGTAAAACGGAATCCACCCATAGAACTCTGCCGAGGGGCGGGCCCAGTTGTAGGCATAGCCGACACTTCGGTAATCAGAGAGCATGAAGGTGTCTAGACCGATACGTCCGAGCCGAATGTCTGTGTCATGGGTGGGTTGGTACTTGAGGAACGCCCATTCCAATGCATCGCGATTTTTGTAACCCGCTTTTTCGCGAAAAACGAGCTGACCCACAGCCTCCAACTTGTCAGTCAAGCTGTAGTTGGCCTGTAAACCCAGGCGAGAGTCAGCCAACTCGTGGTGATCTTTGATCTTGGGGCCGTTTTGGCTCAGTTCGCGTCGGAAGCGCAGGTCATCTGGACCATTGCTGAACCAATACCCCACGGTTCCAAAGCCTGAAAGCTTGAGGCCGCTTCCCTGATTGGCTGAGGCGGGGAGGTGTGCGAGGACACTGAGCCCCAGCGCAAGCACCCAAGGACCGATGGCCTTGGATCCGATGCCAATCTGATGGTGACGCTCAAAAGCCATGATGCAGCCAGTTCCTTCTCAAGTCATCGAAGGGGTGCTGCTCAAAACTGCTAACAGCACCGCGTGCCGTCTCTCTAGACGGCATATCGACAGCTATCGGCGAGACGCGTCAGTTTCTGAAGGCTTTATGCAAACCACGTCATGGTTTGGAAGACGTTTGTGCAGTTTGGCGCAATAGTTCCAACGTTTCCTTGGACCAATTGGCCCAGCCTTCTTCGGCCATGATCCCCGCTTTCAGGATCATGTGCTGGATCTGCTTTTCACGGGTCAGTTGTTTATGGGGTGGAAAGTCTCGGGCTTCAATCGCGCGATAGCCGGCCAATTTGTCGAGATGAATGGCCAGTCGGCGTTCGATTTCGGCCTCCAGCCCCAGGGGGCCCAGCACGGCATCGGCGCGCAAGCGCACGGCCAGCTCTTCCCGCAGGTCTTGGGGGGGCGCAGGCTCCTTGGCCCACCGGACCAATTCCGTCTTGCCTGCTTCCAGCACCCGATAGATCTTTTTGCGCGTCCGTCCGCCATCAGGGGCCGAGGACGATTCGATCCAGCCCGCCTTTTCCATACGCGCCAGCTCACGGTAGATCTGCTGGTGCGTGGCGCGCCAGAAGAAGCCGATGGACTTGTCAAACCGGCGGGCCAGGTCGTAACCGGAGGACGACTTCTCGAGCAGAGACGTCATCAAAGCGTGTGAAAGCGACATGCCCCGAGTCTAAGGGGATGAACTCATCTATGCAACCAGTTGCATAAACGGAAAACCTGTCATACATTCATGCAACTGGTTGCATAGTTTCGGGTAGCTACCCGGGTGCGACCGGCCGTAAACGGCTTATCTTTCACGATCTGACCACTGAAAACCATTCAGGACACGACATGACTGCTTTCCCCAATCTGCTGAAACCACTTGATCTGGGCTTTACCACCTTGAAGAACCGCGTATTGATGGGTTCGATGCACGTGGGTCTGGAAGAAGCCAAGGACGGCTTCCAGCGTATGGCTGCTTTCTATGCTGAGCGCGCCCGTGGTGGCGTGGCACTGATGGTGACGGGTGGGATCTCCCCCAACGACGATGGTCGTCCCTATCCAGGCGGTGCCCGTTTGGCCACCGAAGAAGAAGCCGCTCAGCACAAGATCGTGACCGATGCCGTTCACGAAGCCGGCGGCAAGATCGCCATGCAGATCCTGCACTTTGGCCGCTACGCCTACCATCCTGGTCTGGTGGGCCCCAGCCCCATCAAGGCGCCCATCGCGCCAATGCCTCCCCGCGAGTTGACCACCGCCGAGGTCTATCAAACCATCGAAGACTTTGCCAACTGCGCCGCCATGGCTCAGAAGGCGGGCTACGACGGCGTCGAAGTCATGGGCTCTGAGGGCTACCTGATCAACGAATTCATCGCTGCGCGCACCAACCAGCGTACCGATGAGTGGGGCGGTTCTTACGAAAACCGCATGCGTTTCCCCGTTGAAATCGTGAAGGCGGTGCGCGAGCGCGTGGGTCCTAACTTCATCATCATCTATCGCTTGTCCATGCTGGACTTGGTGGATGGCGGTTCCGACTTTGACGAGGTCGTGCAATTGGCCCAAGCCATCGAAAAGGCTGGTGCCACCCTCATCAACACAGGTATCGGCTGGCACGAAGCCCGCATCCCCACCATTGCCACCAGCGTGCCACGCGGTGCCTTCGCTTGGGTGACCAAGAAGATGAAGGGCAAGGTCAACGTTCCGCTGATCACCACCAACCGCATCAACACCCCCGAGGTGGCCGAACAGATCCTGGCCGATGGCTGCGCCGACATGGTCTCCATGGCCCGCCCCATGCTGGCAGACCCCGAGTTCGTCAACAAGGCTGCTGCTGGCAAGCCTGAAACCATCAACACCTGCATTGGCTGTAACCAAGCTTGTCTGGATCACACCTTCAGCGGCAAGATCACCTCGTGCTTGGTCAACCCACGCGCGTGCCATGAAACGATTCTGAAGATTGAACCCGCCACCACCAAGAAGCGCATCGCTGTGGTCGGTGCAGGTCCTGCAGGTTTGGCTGCAGCCACCACTGCCGCGCGTCGTGGTCTGGATGTGACCCTGTTCGAAGCGGGTGACGATGTGGGCGGCCAGTTCAACATCGCCAAACAAATTCCAGGCAAAGAAGAGTTCTACGAAACCCTGCGCTACTTCCGCAACGAAATCAAGGCCAGTGGCGTGAAGGCCCAGTTCAACACCCGCGTGTCGGTGGATGACCTGGTCAAGGGCGGTTTCGACGAAATCCTGCTGGCCACCGGCGTGTCGCCACGCACGCCCGCCATCGAAGGCGTGAACCATCCCAAGGTGTTGAGCTACCTCGACGTGCTGCGTGACAAGAAGCCTGTGGGCAAGACCGTGGCAGTGATCGGTGCCGGCGGCATTGGCTTTGACGTGTCTGAATACCTGACTCATGAAGGCGACAGCCCCGCGCTGAACCTGGCGAAGTTCAATGACGAATGGGGCATCGACAGCGACTACACCAACCGTGGTGGTGTGAAGCAACCCCATCTGGAAAAGGCGCCTCGTCAGGTTTACCTGCTGCAGCGCAAGACCAGCAAAGTGGGCGACGGCCTGGGCAAGACCACTGGCTGGATCCACCGCACCTCGCTGAAGAACCGCAACGTTGAGATGATTGCTGGCGTGAGCTACAACAAGATCGACGACGCGGGTTTGCACATCACCGTGGGTGGTAAGGACATGGTTCTGCCTGTCGACAACGTGGTGTTGTGCGCTGGCCAGGAACCCTTCCGTGAATTGCAAGCAGGCTTGGAAGCCGCTGGCAAGAAGGTGACTTTGATTGGTGGTGCTGACGTGGCTGCTGAGCTGGACGCCAAGCGCGCCATCAAGCAAGGCACCGAAGTGGCTGCGGCCCTCTGATCATGAGCGCGGCGCCTCAACTCCAAGCGCCCGCAGCGGCCTCTTTGGCCCTGTGGCACGAAATGGTGTCGCTGCAAGATTTGGGGCGCCTGCCCCAGATACTGCGCGATGACGCGGTGTTTCGCTCACCCATGGCTTTCAAGCCCTACGTGAGTGCGGCGGCGGTCAATCTGATTCTCAACACCGTGTCCAAGGTGTTTCAAGAGTTTGAGTACCACCGCGAGCTGGTCACCGCCGATGGCCTGAATGTGGTGCTGGAGTTCAGTGCCAAAGTGGGCGACAAAAGCATCAAGGGCATCGACATGATCCGTTTCGATGAAGAGGGCAAAATCGTTGACTTTGAGGTCATGGTTCGCCCCTTCAACGGCTTGCAAGCCTTGGGTGAAGAGATGGGCGCCCGTCTGGCCGCCTATCTGCCTGCCTACAAAGCGCAGCACCAGTCTTAAGAGAATCCAATATGCAATTTGAAACCCTGAGCGTCACGCAAAACGGCCATGTGGCCACCGTGAGTCTGAACCGCCCAGACAAAGCCAACGCCATGAACTGGCAGATGTGGCAAGACATCCGTTCGGCCATGCAATGGGCCGACCGCACGCCTGAAGTGCGTGTGGTGGTCTTGCAAGGTGAGGGCAAGCACTTCACCTCTGGCATCGACCTGACCATGATGATGGGCCTGCAAGCCCAGATCAAGGACGATTGCGATGGCCGCAGCCGCGAGAAGTTGCGCGGCATCGTGCTGGAACTGCAAGACACGCTGACCAGCATCGAGCGCTGCCGCAAGCCCGTGTTGGCTGCCATTCATGGTGGCTGCGTCGGTGGTGGTGTTGACTTGATCAGCTGCACCGACATGCGCTACTGCGCTGCAGATGCCTACTTCACCATCAAGGAAATCGACATTGGCATGGTGGCCGATGTGGGTACTTTGCAGCGCTTGCCCAAGCTGATTGGCAACCAAGGCATCGTGCGTGAAATGGCCTTCACGGGTCGCAAAGTGTTGGCTGAAGAGGCGCAGCGCATCGGCTTGGTCAACCAGGTATTCGAATCGCGTGAAGCACTTTACGCGGGTGTGCAGGAACTGGCGGCGATGATCGCATCCAAGTCGCCCCTGTCGATCCGTGGCACCAAAGAGATGCTGAACTACAGCCGCGATCACTCGGTGGCTGATGGGTTGAACTACATCGCGACCTGGAACGCAGCGATGTTGATGTCCAGCGACCTGACCACCGCGATGATGGCCAGCATGGCCAAGCAAACGCCGCAGTTCAAAGATTGACATCTGTTAAACACATCTAGGGTCGATAAATGAGGCCCGTTGCGCCAAGCCATCGCTGAATTGGTAAAACAATGAAAGCGAGCTTGGCGTTTGTTTTGGCCTTGTCGCACACTCAACCCCTACAAGAAAAGACATCCTTTCAGGCACGTGATCCGTTCTGAAAGGGCAGGGGTTACGATGATTTGCGAACTGAAAGCGGGGCGCTGATGGGTGCCCAGCTACTGAACGAACATCTCGCGCCATGCGAGATGGCTGCGGCGTCGCCTTGGGGGCCGATCCGCCTGTCCCTGTCATGGGGGCAATTGATGGACGCGCAAGGCCTGGTCCAACAACTGGCCCATTGGTGCGGCGCACCGCTCGTCTTCCAGATCCGCTCTGGCCCGATGCACGCGGGCCATTCAGATGTGACCGCCACGGTGTGTGATGCGCGTTTGGCGCCCGTGGGGTCCAAAGTCACCATTCCCCGAGCTTTGCTCAAGGCCACCACGCCGCCCTTGCCCTTGCAGGGCGCGGCCATCCAATGGCCTAGCATGAGGTTCATGGTCGAAATCGCTTCGCTTGATGAGGCAGCGATTGAGCCTGCGCATGTCCAGGAGGGCGGGCTCACCTTGTTGCCACATGCATTTCAGTCGCCGTGGGTGGTTCATCTGGTGCAGGAGCAATCAGGCTGCATGATGATTGGCCACCTTCGTCTGGACCCTGGTGTCATCGAACTGAAGGAGCGCGTGCCTGCTCAGCCCGAAATCTCCCAAGACTGTCTGTTGGCGCAGGAGGATTGGTCAGTGCAGTTGGCTCGTCCGCTGGTGATGGACTTGCCCACCGCGATGGGATGGGTACCCGGTGCAGATGTCATCGCCCTGGATTACAGCTGTGAGGCCATGGCACAAACCGATTACGGTTTGAGTGTGCGACTCGTTCACCGCCGCAAAGGCTTGCAGTTGGCTGGTTTGGTGGTGCCTGTGATGATGGGGGCGGCGCTTCGCCTGCGTCCTGTGACCACCTACCTCTGATTCGGTGAGTCGTTCGCTGGTAATAAATCACGACAGTTTGATCTCGTCGTTTTGAAGGCGTGAGAACCTTCTCGCTTTGCCGCTAATTTTGCTCACCCCTCATTTGAGGGTGTAGTAAGGTTTCGCCGTTCCCAATGGAGAGTGTGAATGGCGACAGGTTCGACAGGTGTACGCAAGGGCGGTGGCGAGCAAAAACTGGCTGTGTTGATCGGTTTGGTCACGGGCTTGTTGTTGCTGGGCGCCTGGGGAATCACCCGTTTCACTCAAGCGGAGGACCTCAGCCGTCCGGTGCCCGTCTGGTTGGGCGTCAGCCCTGTGACCGCCCAAACCGCCGACGGCCGCATGCTTCAGGTCAAAGTCAATTTGCAAGTGAAAGACAAAGACGATCTGGAGGTGTTGGCCCCCTACGAGCCAGTCTTCAAGTCCATCGTGTTTGAAACCGGCTCTGCTTTGAGTTCCTCTGAGGCGCGAGGCAGTGAGCGCATCATCGAGTTTGGCGATACGGTGCTGGAGTCGGTGAATGACTACCTGGATGAGCAACGTGTTCAACCCAAGATCAAGCGCGTGGCGTTTGAAGAGTTCAAGTTGATGCCTTGATGGGCACGCCCTCAATGGCTTTGACCTTGAAGGCCTGACCGGACAGCCACCGCCGCTCAAACGATCCGCAGTGCGGACAGGGTGCAATTCGGTCACTCGGGTGATAGGTCTGACCACACGCCAGACAGGCAGCCAAGGCCTGTGGGGTCAGACAGTCGATTTCGGCGTCTTGTGCAAAGCCACCCTGTAAAGCCGCCCGGAGCGCTGTCACCAATGCGCTGGGGTCGACGCAGGTCAACTCGCCAACTTCAAGGGTGATCCGGGTGATGCGAGAGAGTGTGTGCGCGTGCGGCGCGAGCATGTCCACGATCTCGACCGCCAGTGAGGCTTCATGCATGGCGATGCGCCTCCACCCATCGGATCATGGTTTGCAGGGCGTCATCCAATCTGGCTCGCACGCTGGGTGACAGGGCCGCACCCAATTCGAATTGCTCACCGCGTACCGTGAGCGCCGCACAGGGCGGTGGAGGGCTTTGGTTCAGGTGTTGATACCAACTGAGTAGCTCAGCCGGTGTCATTTGGTGACCCGGCATGGCGGGTCGAGGGGCATCGGGCTGCACCGGGCTCAATGCCAAAGCCGTGTCCACCGAGGGCACAGCGGCATCCACGAACAACACGCTGTCACGCCCGGTGAGGTCGGCCACATGTTCCACCATCAATTGCTGGTCTTGTAGCAGCTCCACGGCAGTGCGCACATCGGCGGGCTGGGTGGCGAGCCAGGGCTCGAAAGCGGCCAGTAATGTCGGGCCGATGGCATCGTCGCCCCGACTGGGGTTGCCGATGGCCAGGATCAAGAGCGGCTTGACGGTTTGCATCGAAGGCGACGATCCCATCAGGCCGGGGGGACACGTTCGATCTGACCATCATCGTGCCGATAGACCAGATCTTGTGTTTGCCCGAGGTGGTCCAGCAACTCGACCCGTAGTGGCATCTTGCCCATGGCATGGGTGGCGCAAGACAAGCAGGGGTCGTAGGCCCGAACGGCCACTTCGATGCGGTTCAGCAGGCCCTCGGTCAGGGCGCGTCCGTCAAAGTACTGTGCGGCAACGCTGCGCACGGCCTCATTCATGGCGGTGTTGTTGTGGGTGGTGGAGACGATCAAGTTGGCGAAGCTGATCAGGTCGTTGTCGTCGACACGGTAGTGGTGGATCAGGGTGCCTCGAGGGGCTTCGATCACCCCAATGCCTTCTCGCAAGGGTGTGCCTTGCGCCATGAGATCGGTGCCCGTGATGTCGGGGTCGTGCAGCAGTCGTTCGATTGTTTCTGCGCAATGCAGGGTGTCGATCATGCGGGCCCAATGCTGCGCCAGGGATGCGGTGGCCGGCAAACCGCCATGAAACGTCTGGAAGGCCACGCGAGCTTCTTCTGCCTGTGGGGTGTCGAGGTAGGTCGCGTTGTTGATGCGTGCCAGCGGGCCGACGCGATACCAGCCGTCGTCGGGGCCCCATGCCCGCAAGTGCGGGAACTTCATATAGGTCCAGGGTTTGACTTCCTCAACGATGAGTTCGCCATAGCGGTCCACGGGCACTTGGTCGATCAGGGTGTGGCCTTGTGCATCGTTGATGCGAAGGGCGCCATCGTAGAGGTCGGCCGCACCGTCGGGCCTGACCAAGGACATGAACTTGGATGGAAAATTGGCGAACCCTTGGTGCTCGCTCGCACCCGCTTCGTAGATGCTCCGAGCCAAGGCCAGCGTCTGAGCGCACCAGTCGATGATCGGGCCAATACCTTGGACCAGGGTTTGTCGGTCGGACTCGCTCAAGGGCCGATTGAAGCCGCCTGGTACCGATCCCGTGCCGTGAATGCGTTTGCCAGTCAGGATGCGGATCACCTCTTGCCCGTATTGGCGAATACGGATGCCTTGCAGACCCAACTCGCGTTGATCTTGCAGAACCCCGACGATGTTGCGGTGGCTGACGGCATCGTCAAAACCGAAGAGCAAATCAGGCGAAGCCAGGTGAAAGAAGTGCAGCGCATTGGACTGCAGCACTTGCGCGTAGTGCAGCAAGCGACGCAGTTGGGTGGCGGTGGGCGTGATGGGCGCATGCCCGATGACAAAGGCATCACAGGCTTTGCTGGCCGCCAGCAGATGGCTGACCGGGCAGATGCCGCACAAGCGCTGCACCAAGGTCGGCACTTCCCAGTAGGGGCGACCTTCAATGAAGCGTTCGAAGCCTCGGAACTCCACGATGTGCAGGCGCGCTTGCTGAACGCGTCCCTGTGCGTCCAATAGCAGGGTGACTTTGCCGTGCCCTTCAACACGACTGATGGGCTCAATCACCACGCGATTGAGTCCTTCGGGAGAAGCGGCAGTTTCAAGGGGATGCGGCATGGTGGACTCAATCAAAACGGCGTGCAGCGGGCGGGAGGTGCATGGCGCGGCCCGCCAGGGTGTCGAGGATGAGGGTCTTGAAGGCCTCTGCGGGCGGCGGGCATCCGGCCAATGTCACATCCACTTTGACCACCTCATGCAGCGGCAAGACCTTTTGCAGCAAGGGCGGGAGTTCTGGATCGGCGGGCACTTGCGGATTCAAGAGATCTGCGCCGAGGTAAGCCGTCTGCACCAATTCGCTCACAGGGATGCCATTGCGAAGTGCCGGCACACCGCCATACATGGCACAAGCGCCCACGGCGACGAGCACGCGGCACCGCGCGCGAAACTGGCGCAGGACCTCGATGTTTTCAGCATTGCACAAGCCGCCTTCGATCAGACCAATGTCGACGCCCTGTGGATCGACTTCTTTGATGTCCGTCAGCGGGCTGCGATCGAATTCGATGTGCTCCAGCAAATCGGCCAAGGCTTCGTCGATGTCCAGAAAAGACATGTGGCACCCAAAACAACCGGCCAGGGAGCAGGTGGCAATGCGCAGCTTGCGCGACGAAGAGGTGGGGACATCAGGGTGCATGTTCAGGTGTCCTCGGGGCGATCTGCGATGTCGGCCTGGTCGTAGCGACGTTGTCCGATGGGGATGACGAAGCCGTGTCGTTTGGGCAGCAAGGCTCCCACCGGGCAGACGGACATGGCTCGGTCGCTTGCAGCGATGGCGCTGTCTTTCAACAGGCCACTGGGGCTGTTGACCAGCAAGGTGGTGTCGTGCCCACGACCACCCACGGCAAACACCGATTTGCCATCGATGTCGCGGCTGGCGCGCACGCACAGGTCGCACAAGATGCATCGGCTGCGATCCAGCCAGACGTCGGGGTGACTGGCGTCCACGGCGCGTTGCGGAAAGGCGTGCGCAAAGTGGGTGTCTTGCATGCCCAAGTGGTAGGCCACGGCTTGCAAGTGGCAGTCACCACTCTTTTCGCAAAACGGGCAGTGGTGATTGCCTTCTACAAACAACATCTGCACCACGCGCTGGCGTCCGTGCTGGACATCGGCTTGTTCTGACTCGACCACCATGCCCGCTTGAGCAGGCAGTGTGCAGGCTGCCATCATGCGACCTTGGACCCTGACACTGCAGACTTTGCAACTGCCAACGGGGTCAAAGTCAGCGTGGTGACACAGGTGCGGAATGTAGTGTCCCGCTGCTGTGGCAGCTTGGATCACGGTCTGCCCGGGCTCGAAGGGGATGGCCTGGCCATCCAGCACAAAGGTGGGTTGGGGCACCGTTTGGCTCATGATGTGCCTCGAAGGGTGTGCATATCGACTTCGGCCCCATGGGCATCGAATGCGTGAAGATCAGGCTGCAGGCGCGCCGCGACCTGATCGGGAAACCCACGGATCAAGCCCAGCAAGGGGTGTGCAGCGGTTTGGCCCAGACCGCAATGGCTCCAGCTTTGCATGAGCTGGGCGGTGTCTTGCAAACGGTCCAGATCGCGCTGACTGGCGTGGCCGCTGCTCAGCCGGTCGGCGGTGTCCATCAACTGCATGCAACCTACCCGGCAAGGCGTACAGAAGCCGCATGACTCCTGTGCGAAAAAATGGGTGTACTGCCGGGCAATGTCTACCATGTCTCTCGTGGTGTTGAACACCGTGAAGGCGCCACCCGTGGCCAGGTCTTCAAAGGCCACCGTGCGGTGACCTTCTTGTGCCTGGATGAGTTGACCCGAGGGCCCGCCCACCAACACCGCTTGCGTGTCTTGGGCGCCGCAGAGCGACAGCACCTCGGTCACCGTGGTACCCCATGCGATCTCATACAGACCGGGCCGGGCCACGTCACCCGCCACACTCAGGATGCGGGTGCCCGTGGATGCATCCGTGCCCTGTTGTTTGAACCAGTCTGCCCCATACCGGGTGATTTGCGCGGCCTGCAAAAAAGTTTCGACGTTGTTGTTGACGGTGGGCAAGCCCAGATAGCCCCGTTCGACCGGGAAGGGGGGGCGTGTGCGTGGGATGCCGCGTTTGCCTTCTACCGATTCGATCAGCGCGGTTTCTTCGCCGCACACATAAGCGCCTGCACCCCAGTGGATAAGAATGTCGAAACGGTGGGCGCTGCCGCCAATGCTTGTCCCCAGCCAGCCTGCTTGGCGACGATCTTGCAAGACCTGTGAGAGGTGCGGGGCCAGGAATTCGTATTCACCGCGCACGTACAGGAAGCCTTGTTCAGCACCGACGGTGATGGCCGCCACTGTCATGCCTTCGATCACTTCATGCGCCCAGTCCATCAAGAGCATGCGGTCTTTGAAGGTGCCGGGTTCGCCTTCGTCGGCATTGCAGGTGATGGCTTTGGGGCCCTTGGCTTGGTGGCAGGCCTGCCATTTTTTCCAAGTGGCAAAGCCGGCGCCGCCGCGCCCGCGCAGTTGGCTGTCTTGCAAGGTCTGCAACACGGCCTCGGGTCCGATTTGCAAGGCCTTGTGAATGGCTTGCCCCATGGCGATTGGCGAGCTGAGCGTGGGGCCCCGACGGTACACGGGGTTGTCGATGTGGAACCACTCTGCAGGCCAATCGTCCAGTGCTACTTGGGCCTCAATGTGCTTGGCGATGTCGTCGATGCGCATTGGACTCAGGCGCGTCAAAGGGCGGCCATTGATCAAGCCTGCCGGACCTTGATCGCACAGGCCGGTGCAAGACGTCGCGTGGACCGATACCCGCCCATCTGGTCGCGTTTGCCCCGGCGCCACGCCCAAGCGTTGACAGAGACGTGTCATCAAGTCTTGGCTACCCAGCATGCGATCGGTGACGCTGTCGCTCAGATATACGGTGTAGTTGCCGCGTGGGGTGTCGCTCAAGAAGTGATAGAACCCGATCACGCTGCGAATGGCGGCATAGCTGAGTTGCCAGCGCTGAACCAAGGTGTCGATGGCGGACGGGGGAATGAAGCTGTGGCGTGCTTGAATTTGCCTCAGTACCTGCAGCACATGTGCTGAGGACGGTGTGGATGAGTTGGCATGTGCATCCAGGAGGTCATCGACGGGGTAGGGCGGCGTTGGCATGTGTGATCCACTCTTGTCAACAAATGCGGGGCAAAGGGTCGCCCATCAACCAATCCAGCATACGCCAACCTCCGAACGGTGTCTGTAGCTGCACGTCAGCATGTTCGCAGGCCACGATGTCGCCAATGCGACAGGCTTGTTGCCCCAATGGATGCGCTCTCATGAGGCCCAATACCGCCTCAGCCACGTCGGCGGGGCAGATCACCAGACACTTGCCCTCGTTGGCCAGGTAAAGCGGGTCCAGGCCCAAGAGCTCGCAGGCCGCGCGCACTTCGTTCCGAACGGGGATGTCACGTTCCCGTAGGCGCACGCCGACGCCAGCCGCTTGGGCGATTTCGTTTAGCGCGGTGGCCACGCCCCCACGTGTGGGATCACGCAAGGTGTGGATGGGCAAGCCGCTGTCGCGCAAGGACTGGACCAGGTCTTGTAGCCCTGCACAGTCAGATGTGATGGGAGAGTCAAACTGAAGCCCTTGTCGTTGGCTGAGGATGGCCACACCGTGGTCGCCCACCGTGCCTGAGATCACGATGGCATCGCCAGCCTGTGCGGCACTGGCTCGCCACGCCAGTTGAGCTGGTGCCCAGCCGAGTCCAGCTGTGCTGATGTAGAGGCCATCGGCCTTGCCTCGTTCCACCACTTTGGTGTCCCCCGCCACGACGGCCACCTGGGCTTGTTGTGCGGCGGCTTGCATGGATTGCACCACGCGTTGCAGGTCAGCCAGAGGTAAGCCTTCTTCCAGAATGAAGCTCACGGTGAGGTAACAAGGCGTGGCGCCTTTCATGCACAGATCGTTGACGGTGCCGTAAATGGCCAATTGACCGATGTCGCCCCCCGGAAAGAACAAAGGCGACACCACGTGGGCATCGGTGGCCATCACCCAGCGATGCGCCGCAGGCAAGTGCGGTGGTGGCGGCAGGGTGGCTGCATCGTCCTGGGCGTCTGCCCAGTCGTGTGGCAGTTGTGCGGCCCAAGTGCTTCGCCAGGCCGGTAGAAACAGCTGCTCCACCAGTTGGTGTGAGGCCAGTCCACCGGCGCCATGCGTCAGGTCAATGCGTCCGTGTTTGATGTCCAAAGGGCGAGCGTAGGGGCGACTCATGGCGAGACCTTTTGCGCTGGTTGCGAGCGATGACGGCCATACTGGTACTGCGCCGCGCAGGCGCCTTCTGAGCTCACCATGCAGGCGCCCAGTGGGTGCTCGGGGGTACACACCTTCGCAAACAGACTGCAGTCTTGTGGCGTCTGGTGGCCTCGAAGGATGGGGCCACACAAGCACTTGGGGTGATCAGCTACGGGGTGGTCCTGCAGGCCGAACTTGATCTCCGCATCCCACGCGGCATAGGCAGGGCGAATTTGCAGGGCGCTGTGGGGAATGCGCCCCAGGCCGCGCCATTCAAAGCCTTCACGCACCGTCATGACCTGGTCGACCCAGGTCAGCGCTTTGCGATTGCCCTGCGCA
Organism: Aquabacterium sp.; assembly: GCA_046299355.1. Lineage (GTDB taxonomy): Bacteria > Pseudomonadota > Gammaproteobacteria > Burkholderiales > Burkholderiaceae_C > Aquabacterium. The sequence goes on from JBKBIO010000010.1 coordinate 41,414, forward strand.
TTCACAGCGCGTGTGAATTCGTTTTCCACTTCGCAGCGGCCTTCGTTGACCTGACGCACCAGCATGTGAATGGCTTGCATGATGTCCAGCGGTTCAAAGCCCGCCACCACCACGGGGATGTGGTCTCGTTGCGCAAAAACTTGGTAGGGATGGGTGCCAATGATGGTGGACACATGGGCGGGGCCGACCAATCCATCCAGCGCCACCGCCGGTTCTTGATGCAGGATGGCCTGCATGGCCGCCGGTGTGAGCACGTGATTGCACAACACACTGAAATTGCTGAGACCTTGGGCTTGCGCTTGCGCAATGGCCACCGCCGTCGGGGGCGTGGTGGTTTCAAAGCCAATGGCCAGAAAGACCACTTCGTGATCAGGATGCTGTTGTGCCAGCGCGAGGGCATCATCTACGGCATACACCACTCGCACATCAGCGCCTTGCGCGCGGGCTTTGAGCAGGCTGTGCTGCTTCGAGGCGGGCACGCGCAACACATCACCATAGCTGGCCAGGATCACCTTGGGGCGCAGCGCCAGTTCAATGGCCATGTCGATGCGCCCAATGGGGAGGACGCAGACCGGGCAGCCAGGGCCATGAATCATGCGGATGTTGGAGGGGAGTAGGTCCAGCACCCCATAGCGTGCCAAGGCATGCGTGTGGCCCCCGCAGAACTCCATGAACCGATAGGTGCGATCCGGCTGGGCGATCGCCGCAATGGCTTGTGCCAGTTGCGCAGCCAAGGCCGGATCGCGGAACTCACTGACATAACGCATCACTGGGCTCCTGTCGCATCCGGGGCCTGCATCTGTGCAAACAGGCGCAAGGTGTGCTCGGCCTCATCCGCATCCAGAACGGTCAGCGCATAGCCCACGTGCAAGATCACGTAGTCGCCCACCGCGACCTCATCGAGCAGGGCAAATGAGACACGCTTGCGGACCCCACCCAGGTCAACATGACCGTGTTGCTTGTCATCGATGTCAATGACGCGAGCCGGAAGTGCCAGACACATGGTGGATCAATTGGATGTGGAATCGTGGTCAAGGGGAGGGCAATGCGTGAACCAAGCTTGCCCCAAACTGAGACCGCCATCGCCACAGGGATATTGTGAGGCCCGCCACACCTGCAGTCCTTGAGCCTGGATCAAACCACTGATGCGTTCATCGAGCCAGCGGTTGGCCATGCACCCGCCGGTCAGGATCACGGTGTCGACCGCCCGGGCCCGACACGCCTGAATGGCTGCCTCGGCCATGGCGTGGCTGATGGTCTCGTGAAACTCGGCGGCACACCGCGCTTGTTCGTCCGCGCTGGCGCAGGATTGTGCCGCCACATGCCGCATGAGGGGGCGCCAGTCCAACACCCCCATCTCGTCGATGGCCAGCCGTGGGCCGGGTTGGATGGCTGTTTTGGGGGCACGATGTGCAGCCGCTTCCAGCCACATGGCCGCATGGGCTTCGTAGCTGCTGTGCTGTACCAAGCCCATCAGCGCAGCGGCGGCATCAAACAAGCGACCGAGGCTGCTGGTGTGCGGCACCGAGCCACTTTGCAACCATCGCTGCAAGGCCTGCGCTTGGGGTTCGTGCGGCCAGCGCTGCGCGATGTGTTCGCCCAAACCACAGGCATGTAAAACGCCCGCAGCCAAACGCCAAGGCTCGCGCGCGGCGCGATCGCCGCCGGGCAGGGGCAGGGGCATCAGGTGGCCGATGCGTTGCCAGCGGCGCCCTTGCATCCAAAGCAATTCACCACCCCAGGCCTGCCCATCGCTACCCCAACCTTGGCCGTCGGCGACCCAGGCGATGACCGGTCTATCGGAGCTGGCGCCACGTTCTGCCAGTACGGCAGCCACGTGAGCCACATGGTGCTGAACCGTTTGGTGCGCAACCTTCAGTTGAGCGGCCAGGGACTGCGCCATGCGGTGGCTGGCGTAGTCGGGGTGGGCGTCTGATGCGATGGCGTCGATAGGTAAGCTGGGCTGGGCTGCCGCGATGCGTTGCGCCTCATCGTGTGCCAGACGACGTGTGTCTGGGTGCGCCAGGTTGCCGAGGTGTGGCCCCACCCAGGCTTGCCATCGCTGGCCGTCCGACACCCATTCACATGGCGTGTTTTTCAAGTCGCCACCCAGGGCCAGTATGTGCCGTGGGCCATGCGCATTCACCGTGGGTGCCACCGGTCCGCTCAGTGTCTGGGGGATCCAGCCTCGGCTCTTGCGCAGCCAGCATGCTGAGCCATCGGCACGGACACGCAGCACGGAGTCATCTGCGCGGTGCGCGATGGGCTGGTCGTGCCAAAGCACGGCGTCTGCGATCCCCTCGAAAGCCTGCAGTGCCTCGGCTGCATCTTTGATCAAGGGAGCGCCATGCAGATTGCCACTGGTCATCACCAAGGTCAGAGTTTGGGCTTGGTTCAGCCACGCCGTGCCAGAGGGCTGCCCCATGGCTTCATGAAACAGCAGGTATTGCAAAGGGCTGCAGGGCAGCATCACCCCAATGTCGGACAAGCCAGGGGCCACGCCCTGAAGGGCCAAAGCGCTGGGTTTGGCGGCCAGCAGCACAATGGGGCGCCCCGGGTGCTGTAGCCATATGGCCTCGTGCGGGCTGATGTGGGCCAGTGCGTCGGCTGAGGCCAGGTTGGCGCACATCAGCGCAAAGGGTTGATGGGGGCGCTGCTTGACCCGCCTGAGCTTGTCCACCGCCTCGGGCTGTTGGGCATCACAGCACAAATGAAAGCCGCCTGTGCTTTGGATGGCAACGATGTGCCCTTGACGCAGGCTGCGCAGCGCTTCCGCGATCGGGTCCCGGTTGGCGTGGTCTGTGTCGTCGGGTGAGTGGCTGGATGGCAACTTCGACCAGCGCAGGCGAGGGCCGCAGTGCTGGCAGCTGATCGTTTGATCATGGCTGCGTCGGTCAACGGGGGAGTGGTATTCCCGTTCGCAGTCTGCGCACACCGCGAAATCGGCCATGGTCGTGTGAGCGCGGTCAAAGGGCCAGCCGGTCAGGGTGGTGTAGCGCGGGCCGCAGTGGGGGCAGTGGATGAAGGGGTGACGCCAACGCCGCGGATCGGCCGAGAACAGTTCGCTCATGCAAGTCTTGCAGACCGCTGTGTCGGGCGCGAGGCTCGGGCGCAGGGGGCCTTGGGCGTCGCTGTCAAGAATGCGAAACTCGCCCCTTGGGTGCGTGCCTGGGGCTTGCGACCATTGAATGTCGGTGATGTGGCCTGGTGCAGCGCCGGTGTTCAGCAAGTCTGACAAGGCCTGCACGGCAGTGTGTGGGCCCTCGACGGAAAGGGCTACGCCCTCGTTGGTGTTGCGTACCCATCCTGACAGGCCCAGCCGCAATGCTTGTTGACGGACCCAGGGGCGAAATCCAACGCCCTGGATCTGCCCCCGGATGATCAAGCCTTGGCGCACGCTTGTTCGATCCAGCCCATCCATGTGTCCATGCCTTCACCCGTGCGGGTCGACACCATCAAGATCTCAGCGCGTGGGTTGATTTGAGCGACGTAAGCCTTGGCACGCGCCACATCAAAATCCAAATGCGGCAACAAGTCCACCTTGGAGAGGATCACCAAACTGGCTGCCTCGAACATGTCAGGGTACTTCAAGGGCTTGTCTTCCCCCTCGGTGACCGAGAACAGCAAAACCTTGGCGTGTTCGCCCAGATCAAAGGCGGCGGGGCAGACCAGATTGCCGACGTTTTCCACCAGCAAGACGCCGTGGGGCAGTGGGGGCAATTGATGCAGCGCGTCGTGCACCATGCGGGCATCGAGGTGGCACCCTTTGCCGGTGTTGACCTGAATGGCGGGGGCGCCTGTGGCACGGATGCGATCGGCGTCCAGGCTGGTTTGTTGATCGCCCTCGACCACCGCCACAGGGCGCTGCGCTTGGAGCAACCTGGACACCGTGTCCACCAACAAGGTGGTCTTGCCCGCCCCGGGGCTGGACACGAGGTTCAAGGCCAAGGTGTGTTGGTCTTGAAAATGGCTGCGGAGATGCGCTGCCACATGGTTGTTGCCGGCCAGGATGTCCTGCTCCAGGGCCAGGACGCGTGTGTGCAGTCCGGGCGTGTGGCCATGGTCGTGGGCGTGAGCCGTATCGTGGTGGTGATCGGCTGATTCACAGCCGCAAATGGTGCACATGAGTGGTTGTGTGGAAAGCGGGAGCAGGGCACCCATCACAAAACGGAATGCACCATCATGGACTAATGGTTTGTCCGAGTCGGGCAATTCCCCCTATTCCGGTGGGTTGTCACGTGCCATAAATATCACGTTGTTGAACTCAGGACGATATGCCAATGAGTGCTTCCAAACAGTTCAAACGTACGGCCTCGACTGTGGCCGCCGCCTCTGCCGCTGCAGCCTTTTTGATGGGCCAGCCCGCTGTGGGGGGTGTTTTGTGCGCCGTCGCAGCCCTGTTCGGCGTCTCTGCGCTGCATCGCTTGGGCCGCAAGCGCCATGCGCAAAAGGCGCAAACCCGTCGGTTGGCGCCCATTCCAAGCCTGGAACAGCGCAAGCGCATGATCCAGGAAATGGCCTGATGGTTCGGGTCTGACTCCCGTCAGACCAACCCCCCGCGAATTCGGCCTCGCTGCTGCTCATACAGCCTTCGTACCCATTGAATGCCTCGGCGTGCCTGCCAATTGGCGGTTGCACCCGCCATGGCTTCTCTGAACGCTGGGGTGCCATAAACGGGATGCTCGGGCGGGCAGGCCAGTGGAGCCAGTAACGATGCCGCCGTGATGTCCGCCACGGACAAGGTCGGCCCATGCAAGCCCAATTGTCCCTCAGGCAGCTGTTCCAGGCGTTGATCGAGCCAGGTCAGCGTGTCGTGAATGCGCTGCGCTGCACGTGCCACGCCCTCGGCCCGGTGAATGCCCAATTTGCGCTCAAACCCTTGGCGAATCAAGGGGTAGGCAATCCGGATGGCCCAGGCTTGCCACTTTGGCGCGTGTGCCGTCCACAGGTCCTTGATGGCGTCGTCGCTGCGCCCAAAGCTGTTGGCATACAAATAGCGGGCGACATCGCGGCCGATGCCGTCGAAGCGGTCGCAGGTTTGCTGAACCGCTTGCTGGTTCAAGCCGTTCAGCAAAGCGTGCTGACCATGTTGTTGCTGCAAGAACTGCAGAATAGCCCGGCTGTCTTGAACGCAACGGTCATTTGCTTTCAAGATCGGCAGATGCGTCTTTCCCTGCCCGCCCATGCGCAAAGCTGGTCGGATGTGGAACATCGGCGTCAGACAGACCTCTTGGTAAGGCAATTCGCAGTGGTCCAAGACCCAGCGGATCTTTTCGCTGTAGTGCGACATGGCGAAGGTGTAGAGCGTGTACGGCTGGCTCATGGTTCAGATCAAAGTGAGGTGCATTGGGCCGATTCTGGCCATTTGCACCGCAGCTTAGAATTGTCTAAATAGACATCTTTGATGCTGATATGGACAATCTGTCTCACCGTGTGGGGGTGCTGCTGTGTCGCCAACACAGCCTGGGTAGCTATGGCCTTGTGCTCGATACCTTCCGCATGGCCAATCAAGTCGGGGCGGCGCACCACTTCGCTCTGACACGCATCAGCCAGGATGGCGAGCCCGTGGCTCATAGTGATGGCGTGATGGCGGTTGACGCCGGGTTGGAGGCTTTGTCGCAGCAAGATGTGGTGTTGATCCCATCGCTCTGGGTGCAAGGCCCACAGGCTGTGCAAGAGCAAGCTGAATTGATTCACGCTTTGGCCCAGTTGAATCGCGACATTGTCGTGGCCACGCTTTGCACGGGGGCTTATTTGCTGGCCGCAGCAGGGCGCCTGGACGACCATCAAAGCACCACGCATTGGATGCTGGCGTCTGGCTTGCAGCATCGTTATCCCCAACTGACGGTCGATGCGCGTCAGAACCTCACGCATGACCGGGAGGTGGTGTGCTCAGGGGGCTCTTTGGCAGGGGTGGATGCCTGCATGTACGTCATCCAGTTGCTGGCTGGGCGCTCGTTTGCCAAGCAGGTGGCACGCCTGATGGTGACGGACATCAGCCGAGGGCCTCAGACACTGTATGCCCCTGCCGTTGGCTGGCGCCGGCACCATGACGAAGGCATTCAGCAGGTGGAGGCCTATCTGCAAACCCACGCCCAGCGGTCCATAGCCTTGACCGAACTGGCCGCGAGCATTCACACCAGTGTGCGTACCTTGCAGCGGCGTTTTTTAGCCGCCACAGGCATGACGCCGGTGCAGTATCAACAAGCGATAAGAATCGAGCAGGCCAAAGATTTGCTGGAGACACGCCGCATTCCCGTCGCAGACGTGGCCGCTCAGGTGGGCTACGAAGATCGCGTGGCGTTTGGCCGCGTCTTCAAAAAAGTGACGGGATTGACCCCGGCAGCGTATCGGCAAAGTCTGACAAGGGGTGGCAGGTGACCGCATCACCTTGCCGGATCAACCCGCCCCTCAACACCCGTGCATTGACCCCGCCATGGCCCCGCATGGCGTTGTAGCCGCCAGGCCCCAAAATCGACTCCATGCGCGAACAGGGCTCACAAGGGCCGGTCAACTCCATGAGTGTGTCGTCGCCCACCTTCAGCACCATGGGCGTGTCTTTGAACAAGGATTTGGCCGCCAACAAATTGATGCCTGACACCACCAAGTTGCGCCTCAAGAGGGCCGGGTCCAGCTCGCCTCGACCACACAGGGCCGCGATCACGCTCAGGTGCTCGGCTTGAATCAGCGTCACTTGTCGTTTGTTGCCGCCGGGCCGCCATGGCGCTTTGTCGGCTTGATGGTCACCCTCCAGCCCTCGATCAGCCACTGCCTGCGTCTCGCCCACCCGCTGCACGGGCCCGCGCTTGACGGGGCGCAGGTAGATGCCCTGGAGTTGGCCTGAGTGTGCAAATTGTTGAGCAAGGTCGCGCAGAGACTGGGTCATGGGCATGCAAGCTGAGACAATGGGTCACATGACCCTTTCCACAGACCCCATCATCGCTCAAACTCAAACCTGGCTCACCCGCGCGGTGATTGGTTTGAACCTTTGCCCCTTCGCCAAATCGGTGCACGTCAAGGACCAGATTCGCTACAAGGTCTCTGAGGCCACTGATCCCGAAGCCTTGTTGGAGGATCTGGTGGCAGAGCTGGCCTTGCTCAGAGATGCCGACCCCCAGGTCATTGACACCACCTTGTTGATCCACCCACAGGTGCTGCAAGACTTTGAGGACTACAACGCCTTTCTGGATGTGGTCGATGCCGCGTTGGAAGAAATGGGTTTGGAGGGCGAGTTGCAGGTGGCGAGCTTTCATCCGCAGTACCAATTCGACGGCACCGAAGAAGACGACATCGAAAACTACACCAACCGCTCGCCGTTTCCCACGCTGCATTTGATCCGCGAAGAGAGTATCGAGCGGGCTGTGGCTGCATTTCCCGATGCCGCTGACATCTACGAAACGAATATGGAAACCCTTCGCAAAATGGGGCACGAAGGTTGGCGACGCTTGTTTGTTGACTGATCGAGCGCGCCTCGCAACATGGCACCCCCAGATGGTGGGAGTTGTCGTCTTGATGCGCGTCTGAGGCGTTACCCCTGTTAGTCTCCGGCAAAAGACATTGGGGTGGATTCGTGAAAGTGTTTCGTCAAGGGTGGTGGGCTGCGTTGTTGTGGTGCGTGGTCACCCTGAGCCAAGCGGCCAACAATGTGCCGCTGGTGCAGCGATTGAAAGCGGCACAAACGGTGGCAGACAAATCCCCCGCCTGCGTGGCCGCGCAGCCTTTTTACTGGGAAATTGGCGATGCGCATGCGAGTTTGGCGCAGGGGCGGGTGGGGGCTTCGGCACCCCAGGCGCACACCAAGCTGGCTATCGCATCCGCATCCAAATGGCTGTTTGCAGCTTATGTTTTGGAGCGACGCCAAGGCGAACTCACGCCGGCTGACATCGACCTCTTGACCTTTCGCAGCGGCTACACCCAGTTTCGCGTTTGCCGTGAAGGCCAAACGGTCGAAGCGTGTCGCAGCAGTTGGTTGAATCGCAAGGGCGAGCAAGACACCGACACGGTCGGACGCTTCTATTACAACGGCGGCCACATGCAGCAACTGGCCGTTTCGATGGGGTTGGGTCCCTTGGACGCGAACGGCTTGGCCATGAAGATCCGCCGCGAGCTCGCGCCGCCAGGCGTGCAGTGGGACTTGAGTTATGGCCAAGCGCAATTGGCCGGTGGCGTGCAAACCTCGCCACAGGTCTACGCCCAATTCCTGCAAGGCCTGTTGAATGCGCGTTTGCGCCTGGGGAGCCAATTGGGCCAACATGCCGTGTGCACAAGGGCGCAAGACTGCCCCACAGAAGCCATCCGCTCACCCATCCCCGACCGTGAGGCCTGGCATTACGCGTTGGGGCATTGGGTGGAGGATGACCCCGTTGTGGGCGATGGGGCTTTCAGCAGCCCTGGCGCTTTTGGCTTTTACCCTTGGATTGATGCCGGTAAGCAGTATTACGGTATGGTGGCGCGTGAATCACGCAAGGGCATCGTGCTGGGCAATGAAGACGATAAGCCGGCCATGCAATCGGTGGAATGTGGACGTCACATCCGCCGCGCATGGCTCACAGGTCGTCCCGACTAAGGTTGCGGATTACCTTGGGCTGAGATTCCAGTCGGTCGTCATCCAGGTGGCGCGGTTGGCACCCGCCTCCGTCACCAACAACTGACGCTGCGCGCTGGCTGCGTCCCACACCAAGCGGGCGCTGGTGGGGGACGAAAAGCCCATGGCCGTTTTCAACACTTGACCCGTTTCACTGACATGTGACACCTTGCCGGTCAGGTATTCGGTGGCCACGATGCCGCCTCGAACCAAATCGAAGTCGTCGATCACATTCCAGCTCTCGAAGATCACCGCCTTGTTGCTCAAGCCCGTCGCACTGACGTCATAGCGTAGGACCTGAGACAGCCCCAGGAAGATGGGCGGGTTGGCGCCTACATAGAGCTTGTTGTTGTGGAACTTCAAGCCATTGGCGGTGCAGAAGGGGAACTTGTAGAACTCCTTTTCTTCCGCCACGCTGAAGCGCCCCGACAGGGTCACCCGCCAAACCGCGCCCGCGCTGAGCAAGGCCGTGTTGGCAAAGTACAGGTGTCCGGCACCATCGGACGCGAGGCCGTTCGGAAAGCCCTTGTTGCTCAACGCAGCGATTTCCGTCAGCTTGGCGCCCGGGGTGGCCAAGTCCATGGCCAACAGATGCTTGGGAGCAGAAGGCATCAAGATGTTTTCTGCGCAATTGGCGTACAGCGTATTGGCGTATTCGGTCAGGCCCGTGAAATAGCAACTGGTCGTGCTCGCGTTCGTGTACTGGGTGGGGACGGGGGTAGCCGTTTTGCCAGCGCTGCTGGTCTTGATTTCAAACAGGGCGCCATTGGTCGAGATGAATGTCCGCCCTGATGTGGTCTGGATCGCGTTTTCCGCCTTCGGCAAACCGGTCAGTTGCGCCACTGTGGTGGTCGCTGCGGTGGCCCCTGCGCTGACGCCAATCAGGGCGGCCGCAACGAGCGCGGGCCAAGTTCCGTGGTGAGCTGTGTGCATGCGTGTCTCGACTGTCTGTTTTGAATCGACCTGTGCCGCGGTCGTTGCCGGAACAAATGGACGACATCTGTTGCATGCAATCTATTTCGTTGATCGTTTGTTTGTTTATTGGTGGTGATACGAATATCACTCCCGCGCGAGGGCTGGCAGGGATCTGGCTGACTGCTGCGACAATCGGGGGGGGATATCAGTGTGAGTTGCTTGTGTTAGATCCAATCTGGGTGAGGCGTGTGGCCTCGTGTGTCATCGGTTTGTGTGGGGTCTCGTCCTGTTCGGCTGATCCCCAAGCCAGCGAGCCAGTGCAAGAAGTTGTTTCGGTCCCGTCTGCGGTGGCGCCTGCGCCTCAGACGAAGTCCTCGCCGGAATCGCGTGCCGGTTGGTCGGGGGAGTTAGACGGAGCTTTCAGCTTCAATCGATCCACGTACACCACGCGAACCATGTCGATTTCGATGGATGTGGTGCGCCCACTGCGGCACGCGGAGTTGGACGGCGAACTGCGGTATGACCGTGAATCGATCCTGGTGGAGAACAGCCCCGCACAAGTGGAAAAGGACCGCTATGACGCCAACTTGAAGTACAAGCACTTCTGGGTTGACTCGCCGTACTACACCTATGTGTCGCCACGTGTGCGCGCCGACCGTTTTGGCTTCTATCAGCGCGCCAGAGGTTTGCGCTTGGGAGGCGGTCGCAAGTTCGAGGGAGCGTCAGAGCGTTGGGAGTTGAGCGTGGAGGCTGGGACAGGCTATCGTGAAGCCTATTTGTCGACCCAGGAACACATTTCCGAAACGCTTTACAGCTTCACAGCCAAGGCTCGGTGGGTGTTGAACGACAACTTGCTGGTGAAGTTGAATTGGATTGCCGAAGCCAGTAATCGGGAGGCTTACCAAACGATCGCACTGTCTCTGAGAAACAAGCTGTCGGATCGTTTGGGCTTGAAGTATGAACTGCTGCAGCGTCGGGCCTTCACGACCCAGGATGCGCCGCGCAGAGACAAAGAATTTCAGGCCGATGTCGGCCTGAGTTACGCGTTCTGATCAGCCGCGCAGGCGGGCCAGCAACTGGTCGGTTTCTGCGCGGGCAGATTGCATGGCTTCGTCATCAGAAACCATGGCCAGCTCTTGCAAGGAAGCGCTCAGGTTGAGCAGGCCATCGCGCAGCTTGATCAACATGGCTTGCATGTCGAGAAACTGCTGCCGTGCCAAATCTGCGTTGTTGTCTTCGTTCATGGTACGGCTCCTTGCATCCCAAACTGCTTGACTGCACATCGGTCCGGGAGGCTGGTGACCGTGTCAGCGGGTACGGAATCAACTGTACCCGGCACGCCGGAAATGAGCAGCCGCCTGTTTGCGGGGGAGCCAGCGGGACATCGTGACAGATGTCTCGCCATCTAAAAAAGTTGGCAGACTGAACCGATCCAACCCCGCCGATCACCATTTGGAGAGGCCGATTTTCATATCGTTAAATCGGGGCCGTCCGCAGCTTCAGCCAAGCTAGGGCATCCCCGTCGACCAGCGGGCTGACGCGTTGCCATACCTCTGCATGGTAGGCGTTCAGCCAGGCGATCTCGTCAGGGCGCAGCAAGGTCAGGTCCAGGCATCGCGTGTCAATCGGGCACAGGCTCAAGGTCTCGAACCCGAGGTACTCACCATACTCAGGATCCCCGACTTGCGCCGAGGTGGCTGGTGGGCGGGGAACATTCAACACCAGGTTCTCGATCCGGATCCCCCATTTGCCAGGCCGATACAGACCCGGTTCAATCGAGGTGATCATGCCTGGCTGCATCGCCATGTGCGCTTCAGGGATGGCCTTGGAGATCGATTGCGGGCCTTCGTGCACGTTCAGGAAATAGCCGACCCCATGCCCCGTGCCATGGCCAAAGTCCAAGCCATGCTCCCAGAGTGGCGCGCGAGCGATGGCATCCAGCATCGGTGCCAAAGTGCCTTTCGGGAAACGCGCACGTGACAAGGCCATGGTCCCTTTCAAGACCAACGTGAAGTCACGCTTCTGTTCAGGGGTTGGCGTGCCAATGGCCCAGACACGGGTGATGTCGGTGGTGCCGCCCAGATACTGGGCGCCAGAGTCGATCAAGAGGAGGCCGGACCCCACCAAGCCCGATCGCGTGCTGATCATGGCAAAAGACTGTGGCGTGGCTCGGTAGTGCGGCAGTGCGCCGTTGGCGTTGTAGCCCGCAATGGTCGGGAAACTCAGTGACACGTAACCAGGTCGAGCGGCTCGTTCCTGTGTGAGGCGTTCATCGACCGTCAGTTCGCTGATATCTTCGTGGCCCAGGGCCTGTTCAAACCATGCGTAGAAGCGCGCCATGGCGGCGCCGTCTTGGGCCATGGCCTCGCGAATGAAGTGCGCCTCCGCATCGGTTTTACGGGACTTGGCCAGGGTGGAGGGATTGATCGCCTCGATGACTTTCACCGCTTGCGGCACACGTTGGCGGAGGCCCCACGTGACCCGTTTTGGATCGAGCAAGAGAACGGCTTGTGCAGGCAGTGTTGCCATGCTGGACCAAGCTTGCTCGTAGGGCTCAATGCTCACCCCATCTTGCTGTAGCGCGGCCCGCACGCCAGCTGGCACTTTGTCGGCTTGGATGAACAGCTTCACGCCGTTTGGTGCAATCAGCGCATGCGCCAAAAACACCGGGTTGTACTCCACATCGGCACCACGCAAATTGAGCAGCCACGCCAGGTCGTCCAATGTGGAGATCCAGTGGTGGGTGGCGCCTTGTTGCTGGAGCGCTTGGTACAACTGGCTCAGTTTTTCCGCACGTGCGGTGGCGGCGTAGGGCGCTGTGTGCTCGAAGATCGGGGCTGCGGGCAAGGTGGGGCGATCGGCCCAGCACCCGGCCAAGGGGTCGGCATCGGCTTGGAGTTGCCAGCCCATCTTGGTGAGTGTGTCGCCCAGTTGTTTGGCTTGCGCCAAGCCCAGTACGTCACCGTCAACCGCCAAGACGCCCTGCGTGGCCACTTGCGCCAGCCAATCGGCATAAGCGGGCATGGCTGGGCCATCTAGTTTGACCAAGTCAACACCCGACCCAGCCAACTCCTTTTCCGCTTGCTCCCAATAGCGGCTGTCCGTGAACAAAGCTGCGCGATCGAATGCAACCAACAAGGAGCCCGATGAGCCTGTGAATCCGCTGAAAAACTCGCGGCCTTGCCAATGCGCTGGCAAGTATTCCGAGAGGTGAGGGTCGCTGCTGGGAATGAAGACCGCCGACCAGCCTTGGCGGCCCAAGTGCTGTTGCAGGGATTGCAGGCGCGTCGCGGCGGAGGAGTGGGCAGAACCCGAGTCAGAAGTGGCAGTCACAGCTTGGGTGGAAGAGCCGCTGAGGCGGCTCCCCGCATGGCATCACGATGGTGTGATCTTGCCATGGCCACAGCAGGTCTGACGCCCGACCTGCTACCGAACCTGTTGGGCGTGAGGGATTCGTGGTTAGCCCGCTGCAGCGGCAGAGCCTGCGGGCTTGTTGCCCGGCTCCGCGGATGTGGCCGCTTGTGTTTGGGTAGCTGGTACGGCTGCCGACACACTGACGGGTGGTGTGCTAGGTGGTGTCACGCGGACCACCATGGCATTCGGTTCCAACGCATGGGGGTCAGGGAAGACGCGAGCGTGGCGTTGCGAGGTGAAATAAGCCCATGCCCAGTCCATCAAGACGACCGTACGGTTACGGAAGCCAATCAGGAAGTAAACGTGAACAAACAGCCAGAACAGCCAAGCAGAGAAGCCGCTGAATTTGATCCGCTTGTTGATGAAAGGCACGTCCAACACAGCCACGGCGGCTCGTTTGCCAATGGTGGCGAGGTTGCCGTAGTCGAAGTATCGGAAGGCTTGTGTCTCTTTACCCTGGAGGCGACGCATGATGTTGAACGCAGCCTTGCGCCCCATTTGCTTGGCGCCCGGGCTCACGCCTGGCACGGGGGTGGGGTTGGCTGGATCCAGGTAGCTCTTGGCGCTGGCCAAGTCACCCACCACATAGATGTTGGGGTAGTCGGGAATGGTGAGGTCGGGCTGGACGATCACGCGGCCGGCTCGGTCCAGCTGGCAATGGGTGCTCTTGGCCAAGGCACGGCCCAAGGGCGATGCGGCCACGCCTGCAGCCCACACGACGGTGCGGCTGGGCAGGAAGTGCGACACGGCACGTTGGGTCCCATCGGACTGGGTCTCCATGGTGTCGTAGTGGATGCCAAACGCAGTGATGTTGGTCACCTTGGCGCCGGTCAGGACTTCCGCGCCCAGACCTTCCAACTGCACTTTGGCCGCAGCAGACATGTCTTCGGGGAAGGTGCCCAACACGCGGCCGGCGCCCTCCAGCAAGATCACGCGTGCGCGGCGTGAGTCAATGCGGCGGAATTCGGAGCGAAGCGTCTGCTGGGCAATTTCGGCCATCGTGCCGGCCATTTCAACGCCCGTGGGGCCCGCACCGACCACCGCAAAGGTCAACCAGGGTTCGCGCTTGGCGGGGTCGGTTTCACGTTCGGCTTGTTCAAATGCCGTCAATACGCGGCGGCGAATGGTGAAGGCATCGCCCAAGGTCTTCAAGCCTGGGGCGTACTTGGCCCATTCATCACGGCCAAAGTAGGAGTGCGTGGCACCTGCTGCCACGATCAAATGATCAAAGTGAATGTGCTCCCCACCGTCGATCACCACACAGCTGCTGGCCGCATCGATCGAGGTCACCTCACCCATGAGCACCGTCAGGTTGCCTCGCGAGATTTGCTCACGCAAGATGTGACGGATGGGACCGGCAATGGCCGGTGCAGGCAAACCAGCCGTGGCCACTTGGTACAGCAGAGGCTGGAACAAATGGTGGTTGGTGCGGTCAATCACCACGATTTCCACCGGTGCATGTGAGAGCGCCTTGGCGGCTTCCAGGCCTCCGAAACCACAGCCAATGATGACGACACGGGGCTTTGCAGACGAGGAACGGCTGGACTCAGACATGCGTTGAACGGGGTAATGGGGTTGTGTGACACCTCCACGAAACGTGCCAGGTGAATTTTTAGTGGTTTATACCAGTACCCGAGTCTTTATTGGGGCTTTGCACCGCTCTGGTGCGCCCCTTGATCAAGGGGTGCCGTGGAAAACTAGGCATTTGCGCCCACCAGTCGCGGGGTGCTCAACAATTCCAGCGAAGCGCCCATTGGCGCAATGCGAAAACAGGCCTTCCCATCCCGCTTGGCGATGTACATGGCTTTGTCCGCGCGCCTGCAGATGCTGTCCAGCGATTCGGCTTGATCCCACACCGCGACGCCGACGCTGGCGCCGACCACCGCAATCGCGTTGGTCAGGGCAATGGGTTGACTCATCTGGTCAACGACGCGCTGGCAGACCTTTTCCAGGTCGTCGATCTGGCCCGCGCCTTCCAGGATCACCGTGAACTCATCGCCTGCCAGGCGGCAGACGGTGTCGGTGGTTCGTACGCATTGGATCAAGCGGGCAGAGACTTGTTGCAGTAACTCGTCGCCACAACCATGACCATACTGATCGTTGATGGCCTTGAACCCGTCCAGATCCAGATAGACCACGGCCAAGGTGTGGCGATGCCGTTTGGCTCGCGCCATGGCTTGTTCGAGCCGCTCGGTGAACGCTCGGCGATTGGGCAAGCCCGTCAGACTGTCGTGACGGGCCTGCTCGATCAATTCGCGCTGCTGTGCTTTCAGGGCACTGATGTCGCTGAACAGTCGAATGTATTGGTGTGCCTTGCCTTGGGGCGTTCTCAGTGCGCTCACATTCAGCCAGATGTCCAGCATCCGGCCATCTTGGCAAACTTGCTGGCTTTCACCCGACCAGCGCTGTTGCACCTGCATGGCTTGCTCGAAGCCTGCCAGGTGGCTGTCTCGCAAAGGCATCATGCCGATCAACTCGGCGGGTTTGCCCATGACATCAGAGGGACTGAGCCCGGTCAGGTGGCTGAAGGCTGGGTTGACCATCTGCACGCGATCGGCCGAATCGGTCAATACAAATGCGTCGCCAATCTCCTCCAGCACGCGACTGGCCAGTCGAACCTTGTCCGCAGCTCGGCGTCGTTCGGTGGTGTCTTGGCAAATGGTGAGGATGTGATCGAGTTCGCCATCGGCCCCAAAAACAGGCGCCTTGATCAAATCGAAAATGCGCTCCCCGCGCGCCGTGGGGAAGGGCAGTCCGGTGAAGTGGTGTGGGGTTGGATCCTGTAGCAGGCTCGCATCCAGCTGCTCACTGCGTTGTGCCACTTCCGGCTTGAAGATCTCGCGTGCAGTTCGTCCAATCGCTTCCTCGTTGGGGTCTTCCAGCAAATCGTGCGCTGCACGGTTCCAGACTTGATACTGGTCCTTGCTGTGGGCCCGCATGCTCTTGACCACCACGCCTACGGGAAGGTTGTCGATCAGGCTGCGGTAGAAACTTTCCTGCTCTTGCAGGGCACTCATGGTTCGGTGCACTTCACTGGTGTCTCGTGTGACCAGCGCCAACCCTTCCGGAATGGGAATGATTTGGTGATGAAGCCAGGTGGGGGCAGTCGCGCCAGCCGGGGTATGCAGGTTCTGATAGAGGTGCTCTTCCTCGATCGGCCGTTGATCTTTGATCGCACGGTGCAGGCGCTGGAAAAACAGCGCGAATTGAGGCTGAGGAAACAGCAACTCCAGGTTCTGGCCGATCAAGTCCTGTCCGTGCGCACCAAACCATTGTTGTGCTTGACGATTGGCGCGGCTGATCTCAAAACCCAAGGCTTTGCCCATGTCGTCGTAGCGCACACGCAGCACCATGAGGCCATCGGCCGAGCCATCCAGCAGGGCGCGCCAAGTGGATTCGGCGGCTTGCGCCACATGCACGAATTTGCGCCAACGGTTCATGAACCACAAGGGTGTGGCACAACAAATGAGACTCAGCATGATCCCGGCTTGGCGCCAGGCCTGACTTGACGAGGACGTCATGGCCAGTCCGGTCAAACATCCGAGGCCGAGGGCCATAGGCCAGACCTTCTTAGGGATGCGACGGAGTTGGTTGGGCGTCCCCACGAACATCGTCTTGAAGAACGAAGACATGGACACCCCGACTGCTTGGAAAATGGACAGCAATCACATTTTCGGAAACGGGCCCCAAAACTTGAGGGATATGCACGTTATGTCCGGAAAGGTGTGCGTTCATCGAGCTCCTGGACGTAGTGTTGGACCCCGTTTTTCTCTCGTTCCAGAAAATGACGTACGGCGCCTCGAAACCCTGGGTGCCCAATCCAGTGGGCTGACAACGTGCTGACCGGCAGCAGACCTCTCGATAGCTTGTGTTCGCCCTGGGCGCCACCTTCAAATCGCTTGTAGCCATGGCGAATGCACCATGCCAAGGGTTGGTAGTAGCAGGTTTCGAAGTGAAGGCAATCGACCTGTTCGAGTGCGCCCCAGTAGCGACCATAGGCCACCCGGTTATCTCGGTCGAGGGCCAGCAGAGCACACGCGACGCGCCGGTCTTCTTTGATGGCGATGATCAACGCCCAGTTGCCAGGCAGTTGCTGCCCCACGTCGAGCCAGAAGTCTTCTGTCAGGTAAGGCTGTTGTCCGCGTTCGAGGTAAGTTTGGGCATAACAGCGATAGAAGAAGGCCCAGTCTTCACGGGTGATCTCTAGACCTTCGCGTGTTTCGAACCGGATGCCGGCCTCTGCCACCCGTCGACGTTCTTGTTTGATTTTCTTGCGTTTGTCGCGCTGGAAGGTGGCCAGCAAGTCGTCAAAGCTGTTCAGCACCACATCTTCCGGACGTTGCCAATGGAATTGCACCCCTTGGCGAATCAGCCAACCGCGTTGGGATGCCGCCTCGGCTTCTTGATCGGTCAAAAACAGCAGGTGAGCCGACGAGATACCTCGTTCTTGCTGCTGGAGCTCCATCGCCTCCAATAGTTGATCTGACAGATGCGGCGTCAGCCCCTTGTCCCTCGCTTGCGTTGACACCAGCAACCTGGGGCCGGGGATCGGTGAGAACGGCACCGCCGACAAAAGCTTGGGGTAGTACTGGTGGCTGCGGGTCGCCAATTGCCGGTTGTAGGCATCCGCCCAAGCCCAGTCGAATACATACTCGCCGTAGGAATGATGTTTCAGGTACAAGGGGCAAGCGGCCTGCAGGACTTGTTGCTCGTCCCGAAGTACCAAGTGGTGCGCTTCCCAGCCGCTCTCGGCCGATGCGCAGCCATGCGTTTCGAGTGCCGACAGCCAGGCATGGCGCAAAAATGGCGTCGCGCCTTCACTGCCCGCGAGGAGTTGATCCCACTCTGTCGCATCAATCTCCTTGATGGAGTCGTGCCAACTGGGTGTCAGGCGGGCTACCATCCTGCCTTGCGATTCTGATTCCAACGATTGTTTGTCCATGAGTGCTTTGCCGACCGTTGCCGCCCCCTCCCAAGCCTTGAACGTGGCCGTGTTGCAGTTCAATCCCATAGTGGGTGACCTGTCTGGCAACGCGCGCTGCATTGTGGAGGGTGCTCGCCAAGCGTACGCGAACGGCGCCCGTTTGGTGGTGACGCCGGAAATGGCCCTGTGCGGATATCCCCCTGAAGATCTCTTGCTGCGGCCGGCTTTCATGGATGCCTGTGAGGCCACGCTGGCTGAGGTCGCACAGGCCCTGGCCGATTTGCCCGACTTGAATCTGGTGTTGGGACATGCCCAGCGCAGCCCCGGAGACGATGTGCGGACCAAGTCATGGTCGGTACCACGTCGACTCAATGTTGCTAGCCTGATTCGTGCAGGCCGAGTGGTCGAGACCTATGCCAAGCGCGAGTTGCCTAACTACCAGGTATTTGATGAGCGCCGTTACTTCGTAGGTGGGCGTGAGGCGGGGTTGGCGCCTGTGGTGGTTGATGTCCAGGGGTGGAAGGTGGCCTTGCTGGTCTGCGAAGACGCATGGTTCGACGAGCCCGCGCAAGCGGCGCAAGCCTTGGGGGCGCAAGCTCTGGTGGTGTTGAATGCCTCGCCTTTCCATGCAGGCAAGCGTGTGGAGCGTGAAACGCGCATGGGGCAACAAGCCTCCCGCCTGGGAGTGCCATTGGTTTACGCGCACCTGACGGGTGGCCAAGACGAAGTGGTGTTTGATGGCGCCTCCTTCGTGACGGATGCGCAGGGGCAAGTACAAGCACGCGCGCCCAGTTTTGAAGTCACCACTTTGCACGCCACACTGCAGCCGACAGGTCAGGTGTCTGGCCACCTATCGCCGCCCTTGAGCGAAGAGGCAGAAATCTGGGCCGCGCTGGTTTGCGGTGTCAAAGATTACGTGGGCAAAAATGGCTTTCCCGGCGCCATCATTGGTTTGTCTGGTGGGATCGATTCCGCCTTGGTCTTGGCCATCGCCGTGGATGCCTTGGGTGCAGACAAGGTGCGCACCGTGATGATGCCCTCGCCATACACCGCCGATATCTCCTGGATTGACGCCAAAGACATGGCCGACCGCCTGGGTGTGCAGCACGACGAAATCGCGATCGCGCCCATGTTTGAGCGATTCAACCAAGCCTTGGCGCCCTTGTTTGTGGGGCGCGAAGCCGATACCACCGAGGAAAACATCCAGGCACGCATCCGCGGCACGCTGTTGATGGCCTTGTCCAACAAGACGGGCTCCATCGTCTTGACCACCGGCAATAAGAGCGAAATGGCCACCGGCTACTGCACGCTGTACGGTGACATGGCAGGCGGTTTTGCTGTCATCAAAGACTTGGTCAAGACGCTGGTGTACCGCTTGTCGAATTGGCGCAACGAGCAAGCCCTGGCGGCAGGGCAAGTGGCCCCGATTCCTGAGCGCATCATCACGCGACCACCTTCAGCCGAATTGCGTCCGGACCAAAAAGACCAGGACAGCCTGCCCGAGTACGACGTGCTCGATGGAATTTTGCAACGCTATATGGAGCAAGACCAGTCGATCGAGGACATCGTGGCAGCTGGCTTTGACCGTGCCGATGTGGACAAAGTGACCCGCCTGCTCAAGATCAATGAATACAAGCGGCGTCAGGCGCCTGTGGGCATCCGCATCACGCACCGTGCATTTGGTCGCGATTGGCGTTATCCCATCACATCGAAGTTTCGCGCCTGATGGACCTCAGTCGTGATTAAATATCTGCTTTTGGAGCTCGACATATGAAACAGATCACCGCCGTCATCAAGCCATTCAAGTTGGAAGAAGTTCGCGAAGCCCTGGCCGAAGTGGGCGTGACAGGTTTGACGGTGACCGAAGTCAAGGGGTTTGGTCGCCAAAAGGGCCACACCGAGTTGTACCGTGGCGCTGAATACGTCGTGGACTTCCTGCCCAAGGTCAAGATCGAAGTCGTCGTCAAGGGTGACGACGTTGAGCGCTGCATCGAAGCCATCGTCAAGGCTGCCAAGACTGGCAAGATCGGCGACGGAAAGATTTTCGTGACCTCTGTTGAGCAAGTGGTTCGCATTCGCACCGGCGAGACCGACGAAAACGCCGTCTGATCGACAGCAACGGACTCGTACAGGCCATAAAAAGGGCAGCCTCGCTGCCCTGATCAAGTACCTGGCACCACGCCGCCTGGGCCCGCATCGGGAGCCTGAGGCGGCGTTTGTTTTTGTAGTCGCTCATGTTCAGCGGCCAATCCATCGAGCAGGTCGGTGACTTGATCACCTACCAGCAGCAACTCTTGGACGTCGGGCCACAAGAAGCCTTCATCACGGGTGGCATCAATGAACTTCAACAGGTGATCGTAGTAGCCGTTGACGTTCAGCAAACCCAGTGCCTTGCGGTGGTAATCCAGTTGGCGCCAGGTCCAGATTTCAAAAATCTCTTCCATGGTGCCAATGCCACCAGGCAAGGCCAAGAACATGTCTGAGTGCACCGCCATTTGGTGCTTGCGCTCGTGCATGCTGCCCACCACCTGCAGCTCGGTGACACCGCCATGCCCTAACTCACGTTGGATCAATCGGTCGGGAATCACGCCAATCACGTCGGCGCCATGCGCCAGTGCGGCATCGGCCACGGCGCCCATCAAACCGGTGCTGCCGCCGCCATAAACCAAGCGCCAACCGCGTTGCCCGATTTGTTTACCGACCTCACGGGCGACAGCTTCAAACGCAGCTTGGTTGCCCATGCGAGAACCGCAATACACACACAAAGATAGTTGGGTCACAGTGATCAGGAGTTCGGGATTTCGTTGCGATTGTCAATCAAGCGCGTGCCACAGACGCCATCGTGCCAGAACTGACATTGAGGGTGAAGGCGACTCAACAGCGCGTAGATGCCGACCCATACCACCATGATGCCGTAGATCAATTTGGTTTCGTGCCAGCCCGCGAGCCACCCCAGCAGAAGTGATGGCACAAACCACAACCAGGACAACACGAACCGAAACAAGGCTTGTTTCAGGGTGATGGGGCCACCATCCATGTTCACCAGGCGTAATTGCCAACTGCGCATGGCTAACGTTTGTCCACCATGGGTCCAAAACCAGATGAAGTAGAGCGCCAGGGCCAAGAACACCGTCACTTGCATGCCGCTGCGGCCTTGCAAACCGTGTGTTTGCTGTGTGGCAATCGAGTAAACAAAGCCAACAGCCATGACCACGCCAAATAGCACAACGCCCTCATACAAGAAAGCGGCCATGCGGCGCCACAAATTGGGTGCAGCGCTTTGAGCGCGTTGACGACAGGTCTCGAGGGGGATTTGACCTTGCGCTGGGGGAGAACTGAAATTCATAGCCGAGAATCTATCAGGCTTCTCGCCTCAGACGCCGCCAGGATCAGCGGCGATACTGATGATGGCTGGAGGCGGGCGCCGAGCCGGGCTCGGCCAGCATCGCCGCACCCTGAGGTCCCTTTTTGGGCAGCAAGGTTTGAGGATCGACAAAGCCTTTGGTTGCGGCAATTTTGGGTAGGCCGGTTTGCTGGTGCATAGGCGCCGCAGGCCGTTCATTGATCAAACTGGTGGTGGCGCCACGACTGGCTTTCACCAGGCTGGGGGCTGCGGTGGTTGGGCGAGGTGCAGAGGAGAGGGTGCTGGGCACCACGTTCTGCTTTTTATCCTGTGTCTTGGCAGCCGGAACCCGGCCGCTGTACACCTGCGCCTTTTCGCGTGGACCCGCCATGTCGTTCGCCAAGAAAACGGGGTGCTGGCGACGGTTCGCCTTTTGAGCCAGCGCCTTCTTCTCTTCCGCTGACAAGGCCTGGTACGCCGCCCATTTTTCCTGCTTCACTTCCGCAGGCAATTGACGGGTTTGCTGGAAGCGCAAGCGTGCTTCACCACGAGCCTTGGGCGGCAATTTGGCCCACTGCGTCATGCGTTCTTGAACACGCGCTTGTTCCGCCGCAGGCAGTCTAGGGTAGCGATTGGCGACGCTCAGCCATTTGTCTTTGCTGGACGGCTCCAACTCTGACCATTGCGCCTGCAGTGGTTTCAAGATGGTTTGCTGCGCGGGAGTTAATCCTGACCAAGCCGGATTGGCGCCAACATTGCCCACGTCCAGCGCCGGAGGGGTGGGGGCCGACCAGGCAGGCGTCAGCGAGCCTGCCCCCATCAGGGCAGTCGTGCAAACCAAAATCCAAAGGCGCCAAGACATCATGAAGGCTTAGGTTGTTTCGTGTTCCGACTCGGTCAGGTCGATGGGCTCTTCTGAAACCTCGGGTTGCGCATCGTTGGCTTCTGCCGAATTCAGAAACTCTTCAAAGCCAGGGTCAGAGTAGGCGTTGGGGGGGAGTTCGTCAGCCAAGAGGGCGATGTCGACATCGGCGGCAGCAACAGCCTGCTCATGCTTGTACCAGGTGTGGATGCCCCACAGTCCACCCAGCAGCGCGACAACAGGCAGCATAGAAGCCAGTCTCCAACCCCACCCCATCGGGGCATCGTCGAGTTGGCGCCCGTGTCCTTTGGTGCGTGCCAGTGCGCTACTCCAACCTCCCAGACCGCTAGCGAGGCCGCCCGCCAGGCGCCATCCAGATTGCACCACCGCGGGCGCTGTTTGGATCTGCACGGCTTCGACGTGACGCTGCTTAGCCTGAGCGATAGCCTGTTGTCGGGCAACGCGCAAGCGTTCGGTGATGTCATGCGGCAGCTGCTGCGCACCTTGTTCAAGGTGTGCAGAGATACGCAAGCCAACTCGCGCTTCAAGTGCTTCTTGTTGCGCGGCGCTCAACGATTGGTGACGGGTATTTTTCATAGCGTAATACCTCGAGAAAGAAGTGCCTTTGACAAAGCCTGTACAGCACGAGAGCAATGCGTCTTGACACTTCCCTCAGAACATCCCATGGCAGCGGCCGTCTCGGCCACATCCAATTCTTCCCAGTAACGCAGCAGGAAGGCTTCCCGTTGACGTGCTGGCAATTTTTCTACTTCTTGCTCAATGGCGCCCAGAATTTGAGTGCGCCCCGCGGCATCGTCAGCACCTTCCGTGCCAGGTTCCTCGATTTTCAAGACCTCCAGGAGGTCAAAGTCGCCGTCATCGTCACCGACAACGGCTTCCAGGTCTCCCAGATTCTGAAAAACCGCATTCCGAACCTTCTGTCGCCGAAACCAATCCAGGGTGGCGTTGGAGAGGATGCGCTGAAACAGCATGGGCCACTCACTGGCCGGCCGGTCTGCATAGCTGTTGCACAGGCGAATCATCGCGTCTTGCACGATGTCCAGTGCGGCGTCCTCATTTCGAACAGCGTACACCGTGCGCTTGAACGCACGTTGTTCAACGCTTTTCAGGAACTCATTGAGTTCTTGTTCGGTGGAGGGCTGGTTCAGCGAGGTCAAAACTGGCCTTGAGAGGTCTCGAATCGGGGCGAAAGAGCGGCCGAATTATGCAACGGACTGCACAAGGCAAGGGTTACTTGCGGTTTTATATTGGCGCCAACTGTAATGAGTGCGATAATCGCGGTCTTTGCGCCAATTCCGATCTGGGCTGAGTCTGGGTGTCAACCGACTTCGGATTCAGTCCGCGCAGGCTCCAAATCCGCCTCACAAGGGCGAGCGCACGGCCATCCGTGGTCGCAGCGTTGCTGGTTTGTCCCCCTGGGGCGAGCTGGTGTAGAGGGGCACCGATCGTTTTTCGTTAGAGAAATTCTGAAAGGTTCTGACATGGATATGTCTAATCCCACCAATCCCGAGATCCTCAACGGCTCGGACATTCTGGTTCGCTGCCTGCAGGCAGAAAACACCAAGTACATCTGGGGCTACCCAGGCGGCGCCGTTCTGTACATCTACGACGCCCTGTACAAGCAAGACACCATTGAGCACGTGCTGGTTCGCCACGAACAGGCTGCTGTGCACGCCGCTGACGGCTATGCACGCGCCACCGGCGAAGTTGGCGTGGCGCTCGTCACCTCGGGTCCAGGCGTGACCAACGCGATCACCGGCATCGCCACCGCCTACATGGACTCCATTCCCATGGTGATCATCACCGGTCAGGTGCCCACAGCCGCCATCGGCCTGGACGCCTTCCAAGAGTGCGACACCGTCGGTATCACTCGTCCCATCGTCAAGCACAACTTCCTGGTCAAGGATGTGGCTGATCTGGCCGACACCATGAAGAAGGCCTTCCACATCGCCCGCACCGGCCGTCCTGGCCCCGTTGTGGTCGATATTCCGAAGGACGTTTCCCTCAAGACCACCGCATTCAAGTACCCCGAAACGGTCGAGATGCGCTCGTACAACCCCGTGCGCAAGGGCCACGGCGGTCAGATCCGCAAGGCCGTGAACCTGATGCTCACCGCCAAGCGCCCCTACATCTACACCGGCGGCGGTGTGATCCTGGGCGAAGCGTCGGCCGAATTGCGCGAGTTGGTGAATCTGCTGGGCTACCCCAGCACCAGCACCCTGATGGGTCTGGGTGCCATCCCCGCGTCGGATAAGACCTTCTTGGGCATGCTGGGCATGCACGGCACCTACGAAGCCAACATGACCATGCAGAATGCAGACGTGGTCATCGCCATCGGCGCCCGCTTCGACGACCGCGTGATCGGCAACCCCAAGCACTTTGCCCAGGTCGAGCGCAAGATCATCCACATCGATATCGATCCATCTTCGATCTCCAAGCGCGTCAAGGTTGACATCCCCATCGTGGGCGATGTGAAGGACGTGCTGCAAGAGATGCTGGCTCAGATCAAGGAAACCACGCAACGCGTCGATCCCAATGCCTTGTCGACCTGGTGGAACCAGATCAATGAGTGGAAGAAGCGCGATTGCCTGAAGTACAAGACTTCGACCGACGTCATCAAGCCTCAGGCTGTGGTGGAGAAGTTGGCCGAGCTGACCAAGGGCACCGACTACTACATCACCTCCGACGTGGGCCAGCACCAGATGTTTGCTGCCCAATACAGCAAGTTCGAAGAGCCACGCCGCTGGATCAATTCCGGTGGTCTGGGCACCATGGGCGTAGGCTTGCCTTACGCCATGGGCATCAAACTGGCCAAGCCTGATGCAGACGTGTTCTGTATCACCGGCGAAGGCTCGATCCAGATGTGTATTCAAGAGCTGTCCACCTGCTTGCAGTACAAGACCCCCGTCAAGGTGCTGTCGCTGAACAACCGCTATCTGGGCATGGTGCGCCAGTGGCAGCAGCTGGATTACGGCGGCCGCTATTCGCACAGCTACATGGACGCGTTGCCTAACTTCGTGAAGTTGGCCGAGGCCTATGGCCACGTCGGTCTGCTGATCGAGCGTCCAGAAGACGTCGAAGGTGCCTTGCGTGAAGCCATCAAGCTCAAGGATCGCACCGTGTTCCTCGACATCCGTACTGACCCAACCGAAAACGTCTGGCCTATGGTTCAGGCGGGTAAGGGCATCTCTGAGATGCTGTTGGGTTCCGAGGAGCTCTGATTCTGTACTGAGCGCCCGTCATGCCGGACGGGCCAGCAGCCAGATCCTTGCCGGGGTTTGTGCGGGCTGGGCCTGAAAAGCGTGTCGGGTTTTGATTCATCCCGATTCATCGAACCGCGGACCAAGACGCCTGGGTTACCGCCCAAAGTGTTGAAGAGTCCGCCAGGACGATCACCATGAAACACATCATTGCATTGTTGGTTGAGAACGAAGCCGGCGCCCTGTCGCGCGTGGTGGGCCTGTTCTCTGCACGTGGCTACAACATCGAAAGCTTGACCGTGGCCGTGACCGAAGATCCTTCGCTGTCGCGCATGACCATCGTGACCACGGGTTCTGACGACGTCATCGAGCAAATCACCAAACACTTGAACCGCCTGATCGAAGTCGTGAAGGTGGTGGACTTGTCCGAAGGCCCCTACACCGAGCGTGAGCTGATGCTCATCAAGGTGCGTGCCGTGGGCAAGGAGCGCGAAGAGATGAAGCGCATGGCCGACATCTTCCGCGGCCGCATCGTCGACGTGACCGACAAAACTTACACCATTGAATTGACTGGCGACGCAGCCAAACTCGATGCTTTCATCGAAGCCATTGACCGCGCAGCCATTCTTGAAACCGTGCGCACCGGGACCAGCGGGATCGGGCGCGGCGAGCGCATCTTGCGCGTCTGATCCTCTCCCGCATTTTCCTAATTCGCTGCAAGCAGCAACTGATTTTCTGACGGAGCTAAAAACATGAAGGTCTATTACGACAAGGACGCCGATCTGAGCCTGATCAAGGGCAAGAACGTCACCATCGTGGGTTACGGTTCGCAAGGCCACGCTCACGCTCAAAACCTGCGTGACTCTGGCGTGAACGTGACCGTGGGTCTGCGCAAGGGCGGTGCCTCTTGGGCCAAGGTCGAAGCCGCTGGCATCAAGGTCGCTGAAGTCAACGAAGCCGTGAAGAACGCTGACGTTGTCATGATCCTGTTGCCCGACGAGAACATCCCTGAGGTGTACAAGAACAACGTTGAGCCCAACATCAAGCAAGGCGCTGTGCTGGCTTTCGCTCACGGCTTCAACGTGCACTACAACCAAGTCGTGCCTCGCGCTGACCTGGACGTGATCATGGTTGCCCCTAAGGGCCCAGGCCACACCGTGCGTTCTGAGTACCTGAAGGGCGGCGGCGTGCCTTCCCTGATCGCTGTGTACCAAGACAAGTCCGGTAAGGCCCGTGACATCGCTCTGTCCTACGCTGCTGCCAACGGCGGCACCAAGGGTGGCGTGATCGAAACCAACTTCCGTGAAGAAACCGAAACCGATCTGTTCGGCGAACAAGCCGTTCTGTGCGGTGGCGCTGTGGAACTGGTGAAGATGGGCTTCGAAACCCTGACCGAAGCGGGTTACGCGCCTGAGATGGCTTACTTCGAGTGCTTGCACGAACTGAAGTTGATCGTTGACCTGATGTACGAAGGCGGCATCGCCAACATGAACTACTCCATCTCGAACAACGCCGAGTATGGTGAGTACGTGACCGGTACTGAAGTGATCAACGAGAAGTCGCGCGAAGCCATGCGCGCTGCTCTGAAGCGCATCCAAACCGGTGAATACGCCAAGATGTTCATCTTGGAAGGCCGCACCAACTATCCAAGCATGACCGCTCGTCGTCGTCTGAACGCTGCTCACCCCATCGAGACCGTGGGTGCCGAGCTGCGCGCCATGATGCCTTGGATCGCCAAGAACAAGCTGGTTGACCAGTCCAAGAACTGATCCAGTTCAGTCTTCCACGTGAGTCCCGGTTGTCCGGGGTTCGCGTTCAAAGCCACCGAGCCTTCGTGCCGGTGGCTTTTTTCTTGCCTCAGGTCAACTGCCAATTTTTTGACGTTTACCTACATCAAGAAATCGATACCTGGTTGGGTTTTGCTCCGTGTCAAATCATGAAATGTGTGGGCCCTGCATCCTTGCGCCTTTCTTCGATGCGGACTGCATGCCGCAGTCAAACCAAGGTATCCCATCATGGCCATTGAGCTATACAAAGACGCCCACCATCAGTGCTTGATGTTCACCGACCTGAGTCGAGATCATGGCGATGCCGTGCCGTCGAACCAATTTTTGATTGTCAACAAGGACACGGGCGCGATCATTGATCCGGGTGGCAACGTGGCCTACAACGAGTTGTACATGGGGATGATGAAGTACTTCCCCCCGCAAAAATTGGCGGCGATTCTTGCGTCACATGCCGATCCGGACATCATCGCCTCCCTGGATCGATGGATGACGGCAACGACGGCGCCGCTCTACATCTCCCGCATTTGGGAAAGATTTGCGCCGCATTTTTGCAAGCCGGGCAAAACGGTCAACCGGGTCATCGGGATGCCCGATCAAGGGATGCGGATTCCAATTGGCGACAGCGTATTGATGGCGTTGCCCGCGCACTTTCTGCATGCAGAGGGCAATTTTCAGTTTTATGACCCCATCAGCAAGATCCTCTTTTCGGGCGACCTGGCTGCGAATTTTGCTGCGCCAGACAAATCTGCTGGCGCTGTGATTCCATCGTTGGCTCCCATGCTGTCGACCATGGAAGGGTTTCACAAGCGCTACATGGTGTCGAACAAGATCTTGCGCTTGTGGGCCCGGATGGTGAAGAAGTTGGACATTCAGATGATCGTGCCTCAGCACGGCCGACCATTGGTTGGCGGGGCTGTGAATGAGTTCATTGAATGGGTGCAAGACTTGGAGTGCGGTATCGACCTGATGACGCAGGAGCATTACTCACTCGTGTGAGTGGCTGGCTAACAAAGCAAAAGGCGGCCTAGGGCCGCCTTTGTCGTTTTGGTGAACCTCGTCGTTACTGAACGCGGATACAACGATCGTTGAACGACTTTTCAAGGGTGTCAAAGTTGGCGCGGTCGCCTGGCTTCATGGTGTCGAGCTGGCGACGTTTGCTCGCCAAGACATCGCGCATCGCATTACATTGAGTTTGGAGTCGAGCCAGTTCTTGTTTGGCCTTGTCGGCAGCAACATAGGTGCCGGCCTTTTGGCGGCTTTCCTCTCCACTTTCTTCGTACTGCTTGCGTCGCGCCATGCGGTCTTCCTCGTAGCACTTCTGTTCGTACTCGTTACGCAGGTCACGGATGACGTCGTACTTCAGACCTCTGGAGGGGGCGGTTCGAATGGCATCCAGCATGGAGGCACAGGTGCCACTCAGGTATTTTTGGTAATCCGGAGCGCGTTCTTGGCTGGGTTCACGGTAGTAGCGCGAAGATGGCTCGCGATAGCTGGAGCTCGAGGAACTCGTTTCCGTCACGGGTCCCAATGAACCGAACTTGTCGACCTTGGGCGCAGCGCCCATGCAGGGGCGATCAGAGTAGTAAGACGAGCCGCCATTCACGCAGCGATACATTTGCGCCGAGCTGGTTGTGGCGAACAGCGCCAGCGTGAATCCAAAGAACAGTGTTTGAGCGCGAATCATGACCCGATACCTCCCCTTAGCATGAATTTCCCATTTTGCCCGGTCAGCGCATGTCGGTGGCTCAAAAGTAGATCGGGGGTATGCGACATATCGCACACCCCCGATGATTTTCGACGCGGCCGGTGAAGGGTTTCACGCCTTCATTGGCTGCCTCAGGCTTGTGGTGTCAGGCCAGTGGCATTGGCAATGACCAAAGCGACCGCGGCAGAAGCGACGCGTGTCTGCTCGCTGGCCGCAGCGTTGTTCAAGATGATGGGGACCTTGGCGCCCAAAACGATTTCTGCTGCGACGGCACCTGCCATGAAGGTCAGTTGCTTGGCGAGCATGTCACCCACTTCGATGTTGGGCACAACCAGGACGTTGGCTTGTCCCGCCACGGCCGATTTGAGGCCTTTTGCATGGGCAGCGGCAGGGCTGATGGCCGAATCGAAAGACAGCGGGCCGTCGATGTCTCCGCCCACAATCTGGCCGCGTTCGGCCATCTTGCACAAGGCGGTGGCTTCCGTGGATGAGGGCAGGGCACTGCTGATGGAATCGGCTGCCGACAAGATGGCGACCTTTGGCTTGCGCCCCAGCTTGGTGACCAGATCAATGGCGTTTTGCACGATGTGGCGCTTGTCTTCCAGCGTGGGCTGAATGATCAGCGCGCCGTCGGTGATCACCAGTGGCTGGGTGTAGTCCGGGGAGTCCACCAAATACACGTGGCTCATCCGACGGTCGGTACGCAGGCCGGTGGTACGGTTGAGGACGGCCTGCAAAGTTTCATCCAATGGCATCGCGCCTTGGTACAACACCTTCGCATCGCCGTCGCGCGCCAGTTGGATAGCGCCTTCAATAGAGGCGGAGGCCGTGGCGGCTTCCACCCAACTGCACCCACTCAGATCCAGTTGATGTTCTTCGGCAACGCGTTTGATCTGCTCCGACGGGCCCACCAAAATGGGCTTGATCACGCCGGCCTGGGCGGCCTGCAGCACCGTGGTCAGTGAGCACAGGTCGATCGGGTAGGCCACTGCGGCCGGAATGGGTTGGTGCTGGGCACAGTGGGTCAGCAACTCATGGAAATGAGGGTGGCGGCGCAGTTGCAGGTCGGGCAGGGGAGCAGACTCGCGGCGAACCTTGGTCGTGGGCGCCATCACTTCGGCCGAGCCTGAAATCACGGTTTTGCCAGCTTGGTTGGTGCAGACGCAATCCAAGCTCACCAGATTCTTCTCTGGGTTTTTCGCAGACACCGTCACGGTGACGGTGATGACGTCACCCAAGCACACAGGGCGTTGGAACTTGAGCTGCTGGCTGAGGTAGATGGTGCCGGGGCCAGGCAATTTGGTGCCCAGCACGGTCGAGATCAACGTGCCGCCCCACATGCCGTGCGCAATCACCTTGTGAAAAGGCGTCTGTGCCGCATAGGCTTCGTCCAAGTGCGCGGGGTTCACATCGCCGCTGAGGATGGCGAAGAGGTCGATGTCGTCCTTGGTGAGCGTGCGTGTGATGGCCGCAGAGTCGCCCACGTTGATTTCTTCAAAGGTCCGGTTTTCCAGCAACTGGGGTTTGATGGTCAGGGTCATGTTCGTTTTATCTGTCTAGACTGCTTTTCCTACGGTGCTAGAACATAACTGCCCGGCGCGTCCGGAAGTATCTTTTTGTTTCCGGGTTTTCCCGTCCCGGGAGGGTTAACGAGCCCCGAAGACAGGTGGGTCAGCCAGTCGTGCCACGCGAGCCACCATGAACCCTCGTGGGTGGGGGCTTGGGCTTGCCAGTCGTCTGGCGAGAGGTAACCGCCAGACGCAGGACGCGTTTGCATTTGGTAGCGACGGTTGGGGTGACCTGGCTCGCTCACGATGCCTGCGTTGTGTCCGCCGTTGGTGAGCACGAACGTCAATTCGACCGGGAGCAGGTGCAGTTTGTAGACGGATTTCCACGGCGCCACATGATCTGTCATGGTGCCCACCGCAAAGCAAGGCACGCGGATGTCGGTGAACCAAATGGGGTGACCGTCGACTTCGTACTTGCCAGAGGCCAACTCGTTGTGGAGGAACAGTTTGTGCAGGTACTCCGAGTGCATGCGATGAGGCATCCGAGTCGTGTCAGCATTCCAGGCCATCAGGTCATTGGGCTGAGATCGTTGGCCGAGCATGTACTCCTTGAGGATGCGCGACCAGATCAAGTCGTTGGAATGCAGCAGTTGGAAAGTACCCGCCATTTGGGAGCCTTTCAGGTAACCCTGCTCCCACATCAGTGCATCAATCAAATCGACTTCGCTGTCGTTGATGAACAGCATGAGTTCGCCAGCCTCCGTGAAGTCGCCCTGTGCCGCAAACAGCGTCATGCTGGCGAGTCGCTCGTCTTTGTCTCGCCCCATGGTGGCGGCCGCGATCATCAAGATCGTGCCGCCCAAGCAATAACCGGCAGCATGGATTTTCTGCCCAGGGACGATGTCAGACACGACGTCGACGGCCGCCATGACACCATCTTTCCGGTAGTCATCGAGACCCTTGTTGCGATCATGCTCGGTCGGGTTCTTCCAACTGATCATGAACACGGTGTGCCCTTGATCGACCAGGTACTTGACCAGAGAGTTGTGCGGTGACAAGTCCAGGATGTAGTACTTCATGATCCACGCCGGCACGATCAAGATCGGTTCGGCTTGCACCTGTGGTGTGCTGGGTGTGTACTGAATCAGTTCCATCAAATCGTTCTGAAACACCACCTTGCCAGGGGTGATCGCCACGTTCTGACCCACTCGATATGCATCGACCCCTGCGGCAGGCAGCCCGAGGTTTTGGCGCTGGACGTCATCCAGCCAGTTGGCCGCACCGCGTAACCAGTTCTGTCCGCCTTCCTGCAGGGTGGCTTGCAGCACCTCTGGATTCATCCAAGGCAAGTTGGATGGCGCCATGACGTCCAACCACTGACGTGCCGCGAAGGAGGCAATGTCTTCACTCTTGTGACTCAATCCAGGCACATCCCGCGTGGCGTTCAACCATGCGCGCTCGGCCATCAAGAAACTCTGGGCATACAGGTTGAATGGCCATTGCGCCCAGGCGGGTGCTTTGAAGCGGCGGTCGTTGTGTTGTGGAGTGATGGCGCCACTCTGGCCGTCCTGATGGCTGGGTTGAAAAGGATACATGTGTTGCGCCAGATCGCAGCCGAGTTGAACACTGTCTTCCAAAAGCTGTTGCCCCACCAACATCTGTTTGCCGGGGGAAATGGCAAGGTGCGACATCCAATCCAGATAGACCAACACAGCCTGGATAGGCGAGAGCCCCGTGAAGACGTGGCCGATTTGCGCGTGAATGAACCGGTCGAGGTCTTGGAAGGCGCGGGTGTTGAGTGGCGATGGCGCGTCGTCAGGTCGCATGTCGGTGTCTTGGCTCATGAATGAATCTCTTTTGGTGGCCCTGACCGGCGAAGCTGGGCGCGTCAGGGATTGTCACGTTCGGTTTCCGTTTCCCCGTATTCAGGGGTGTGATGTCGGCGCTGCTCGGAAGTTCATCAGTTGTGATCGGAGGGCCAATCCAATCGTGTCGAGTAGCGACGCCGTTTGCGCTTGCGTCATGGCTTGCCAAGTGGTGTTGGCCACGAGGGATGCTGCTGTCAGTTGAACGTGTAGTGTTTGGTGCAAAGCCAGAAAGGTCAATGTCTTTGTCGTGGTGGCATCGCTGCTGCAACCGATGATGCGCCCAATCAAGGGTGAAAGCGCCATTTCTGTGGGGGTGATCACATGTCGATGCAAATGCGCCAACGCCGGCCCCCTGTCTCCTTGCACTCGCAGGAAGAACTGCATCCAAGTCTGGGGTAGGTCTTGATGGAGGAACATCTTGGCTTGTGCGATCAAGAAGGTGATCACGCAGTCGCACAAAGACTCACGATTCATCTCACCGGCGGTCGACCGCGAAAGCTTCAAAAGCAATGGCGAAAGCTGCTTGGCCATGCATCGTCCTAGATAGTCGGCCGCCTGTGCGTAAAGATCTTCCTTGGAGCCAAAGTAGTATGGAATGGCGCCGAGATTCATGCTGGCTCGGTTGGCCAGCATGCGAGTGGTGGCTCCGTCGAAACCGTGGCGCCCAAACACGTCTAGTGCTGCATGGAGCATTCTCTCTCGGGCCAGTGCGCCTTTGGTCAACTCCCCCGCTTCGGCTAGAAATGGCTGTGTGCCTGCACTCACGCTTGCCTCATCCGTCAGCTCATACAGCCGACGAGCATGCCAATCGTCACTCTGTCAGTCAATCGTATGACTTGATCTGACTCAAGCGGCGATTACTCAATCTCTCTTGGGCGCCACATGTAGACGGCGTCTGGGCCGTAACTGGCTAGTTTTGTCGCTATTCCTGCAGGGAGGTCTTCTAGTACGCGAAAGCCAAGCTTGGCCCAAAACGGTCTGGAGCTTTGTACAGCCACGAGCGCCATGCCTAGCAATTGACGGTGTGCCATCAGGTGATCCATGGCCGCACCCCATAGTGCTTGACTGATGCCAGTTCCCTGCAGTGCCGGTTGGATGGCCAGGTCATGCAGGTAGAGGCAATTGGCGTCCGAGGCTGGGGGCGGCCGATCGGTTGCCCCCAGTGAAATGGGGGACGGAGGCCCGTCAGCGCCAAGGTGTGCCGCCAGAAGATACCCCGCAGGAACCCCGTCTCTCTCAGCTAGCCAGCAAGGTTGACCGCTGGCAATGTGTTGCTGCATCGCGTCTCGTGGTTCGATGAAGGATGTCGAGTAGCAGTTTCCCTGAATCTGGATCACGGTGTCCAAATCTTGCAGCGTCAGACGCCTAACTTGTGGGATTGCCATGATGGAAAAAATAGGGGAAGCTCTGGATAAACGTTACAAAATCGTTAACTTAAGCATCCTATGCGACAAATGTCAGGAAACTCAGTTTCGTGGAACGGGGGCCGTTCCGGTGTTCAGCCATGGGTACGTTTGGCTGTGGGTGCCGCATTGGTGATGTCGACGGCTTTGACGCCAGCCCACGCCAAGATTGATGCGAATGTGACGTTTGTCGATGACGGGAACTCTCTGAGCCATTGGTACGACCGCATCACCTCGCATGTGAATGCTGCGTTGGCGGAGTGGGGGAAGGTCGTTTTGGGTGACGCCACCGTGGACGTGGAGATCAAGGTCACCCAAGCCGTTCCGCGCTCGGCTGCATCGTCGAAAGACAGCGCCTATATTCGCTATCAAAATGGCTTGAGTGTGTATGCGCCCGGCGCGATCAAGAAAATCAACGAGGGTGTGGACGTCAACGGTGCAGGCCCCGATCTGGAAATTCTGGTCAATCCGCTCTACATCAAAAATGAATTGTGGTTTGATCCTGATCCGATGATGCGATCAGCCTTGGTGCCAGATAACAAGACGGATGCTGTTTCTGTATTCATGCACGAAGTGGGGCACGCCTTGGGTTACAACGGCTGGGGGGATTCCTTTGACGGGGGGTTGCCTGGCGACTACGCTTCAACCTGGGACATGCTGACCGAGTATGACTCTGGCATCCTCTATTTCGTTGGGGAGCGTGCTAAGTCCGTTTATGGCGGCCGGGTGCCCATCACCTTTGGCAACAATTACCATGTCGGCAATGAATACGGCCCCGGCATGGATCTCTTGTCTGACGTCATGAATGGTGTCGTTTTCTACCGTGGCACACGGTATGAGATTTCGCCTCTGAATGTGGCGATGCTGCAAGACATG
Source organism: Aquabacterium sp. (assembly GCA_046299355.1). Taxonomy (GTDB): domain Bacteria; phylum Pseudomonadota; class Gammaproteobacteria; order Burkholderiales; family Burkholderiaceae_C; genus Aquabacterium. The sequence continues at coordinate 75,824 of JBKBIO010000010.1, forward strand.
GGTGTGGCGGTGCAAGCCGTCCCGGAACCCGAAACCCTGGCCCTGATGTTGGCGGGCTTGGGTGTTTTGTTTTTGGGTCGACGCATGCAAGGCCGACCCGGCCGCTGACTTATTCCTGCACGATTCGACTGTCGATTTGGGTGTTGTCATCGGGGCAAGCTGCACCGATGTCAAACTCAGTGTTTTCAAATCGAATGGTGTTCTTGTCGATCATGTAATAGCGATAGGACTCGGGCTTGCCCGTGACGCCAGGTGGCTGCATGTACAGCGTCGTGTCTGCAGACCACCAGCGACCTTTGACTTCGCCAATTTTCTTTTGCTTCGTTTCGTCGCTGAAATAAGTGACGACATATTGGCCATCCGGGGTCCGTTGGACGGTCCGGAATTTGAATTGGCAATTGCCTCGATTTTCCGGGCGGATATCAGATTGGCCTTGCCACTGTCCCACCAAACGAGTATCTATACCAGGTTGGTTGGCAGCGAAAACGGAATTGGCTGATACGGCAGCCAACAAAACACTACCCCAAAGCTTGAACGCGCGCATGACTTTCGGTCCCTATGTGCCTGGTCAATGGCGTGACAGCTCTCGCGGCCAACTCAGCTGACGCAGACAATTCTGTTTTGTAAGGCCTCAGGTTAAACACCGGAAGATGCGGCGTCAATCTGGGGTACACCCATGTCATGTAACTGAATGTGTTTGTAAATATGGGTGAAGCAAGATTGCCATGTCAGCTGATTGCTGCAGCCGCGCGTTGAGATCACTGGCTTAGTAAGAGTGGAGTTGTGCTGCATATGTTGAATTGGCGCCGTTTTGTCGTGACTGGCTTGATCTGTGTTGGGACGCTGGGGTTGCACTGCGGCGCCGCGTACGCGGCGCGGCTCGAAGGACAGAACTTTGACAACGCCACGGTGCTGGCTGGCCGTACCTTGCGTTTGAATGGCCTGGGGCTTCGCGGTGTGGCGTGGATCAAGGCCTTTGTGGCTGGGCTTTACCTGCCCGCACCCAGCAAAGATGGTGCGCAGATTTTGAGCATGCCAGGCCCTAAGCGTTTGAGACTCAAAATCATGCTGGAGGCGCCGAGCAAAGAGCTCAGCAAGGCCTTGCAAAGCCGGGCTGGTCGTGAGCCTGAATCCGTCAAGGTTGCGCTGGGTGATCGCGTGCAACGTTTGTCGGCGGCGATCGATGGTCTGGGCAAAGTGAAGCCAGGCGATGTCCTTGATTTGGATTACGTCCCTGATGTGGGCGTGCAATTGCGCTACAACGAGCAAGCCGTGGGGGTGCCCGTACCGGGCGAAGACCTGTATCGTGTCGTGTTGAAGATTTTTGTGGGTGAGAAACCCGTCGACAAGCGCATGAAAGAGGGGCTCCTGCGTGGAGGCTATTGAAGCTTGCAACGATCCGCATCTGGATCGTTTCATTGATGCTTTGTGGCTCGAAGAAGGGCTGAGTGCGAACACGCTGGCTGCTTACCGGCGCGATCTCAATGGCTTGGCGGTCTGGTTGGGTCAGCAAGAAGCCAAGCATGCCTTGGTGCAGGCCACCGAAGCGGATCTTCATGCCTACACGGTGTTTCGCCATGCCGGATCCAGGCCGGCCTCCGTCAGTCGCCGCCTGAGCGTGTTTCGGCGTTTTTATCGATGGGCCATTCGCGAGCACTTGTTGGCCGCTGATCCCACTGTGCGCATGGATGCGCCTCGTCAAGCGGTGAGGTTACCCAAGACGCTCACCGAGTTCCAGGTGGAGGCCTTGCTCGATGCGCCGGATGTTGAGACCCCACTCGGCATGCGCGACCGCGCGATGTTGGAGTTGATGTACGCCAGCGGATTGCGGGTGAGCGAGTTGGTCGAGTTGAAATCGGTTTTTGTGGGCCTGTCGGAAGGCGTCTTGCGCATCACCGGCAAGGGCAGCAAAGAGCGGTTAGTGCCCTTTGGGGCGCAGGCCTCTGAATGGCTCGAGCGCTATTTGCGCTATGCGCGTGGTGACATCCTGGATGGTCAGGTCAGCGACGCCTTGTTTGTCACGGCGCGTGGTGGGCCCATGACTCGGCAGATGTTTTGGAAGCTGATCAAGAAGTATGCAATCCAAGCTGGGATCACGCAGGCCTTGTCCCCTCACACCTTGCGGCATGCGTTTGCCACCCACTTGCTGAACCACGGTGCCGATTTGCGCGTGGTGCAGATGCTTTTAGGGCATGCTGACATTTCGACCACCCAGGTCTACACGCACGTCGCGCGAGAGCGCTTGAGGCAGTTGCACGCCCAGCATCATCCTCGTGCTTGACACGCCGGGCGGGCGACTCAATCCACGCCCAGCAAGAATGCAATCTCGTCTTCTGTGAATCCCGCGGCACGTCGGGCTGCTTCGTTGAAGGGCGGACGCAGTCGGGGCGCTTCGTACTGTTTGACCAGTTGCGGATACAGCGTCTTGCCATCAAGCCCGCGTTGGGCGCAGAGGTGATGGAACCAGCGGTTGCCAATGGCCACGTGTCCGACTTCATCTCGCAAGATGATGTCGAGGATCTCGACGGCACGGGCGTCACCGGCACGGGTCAGTTTGTCTTGGATCAGTGGGGTGGCATCCAGACCGCGTGCTTCCAAGGTGCGAGGCACCAAGGCCATGCGAGCCAGGATGTCGTCCTGGGTGCGTTCGCACATAGACCACAGGCCGTTGTGGGCGTCAAAGTCGCCGTAGTCGTGGTTCAGGGTGTTCAGGTGCTGCCTGAGTAGGTTGAAGTGCAGCGCTTCTTCACGCGCCACTTGCAGCCAGTCCCAATAGAAGTCCGCGGGCATCCCTGAAAAGCGCCATACCGCATCCAATGCCAGATTGATCGCGTTGAACTCGATGTGGCAGATCGAATGTAGGAGTGCTGCACGGCCTTCGACGGTGAAAGGTGTGCGGGTGGGCACTTGTTTCGCTTCAACCAAGCTCGGTCGTGTCGGGCGACCCGGCAGGGCTTCACGTTCGGCCTCTGTGAGGGTGATGACCTCATCAGGGTCTAATTGGCAACCAACGTGTTGCTCGTCTCGCGTTGGCAGCGCCAGGGCCCATTGCGCCTTTTGGGCAGGATCGCTGGCCAGCAAGATGGCCAGCGCCTGCCGCCGCAGTGTCGGGATGTCGGCGGGGGAGGTCGCCTCACGCATCGTTGTCTTGTGCTTATTCAGCCCAGCTGATGGTGTCGGTGTACCAAGTCACCAGGATCAAGGCGCCAAAGGCCAGGCGATACCAGGCAAATGGCACGAAGTTGTGGCTAGACACGTATTTGATCAACCAGCGCACACACACCCAGGCGGACAAGAACGAGAACACCAGGCCGACGCCGAACAGCGGCAGGTCAGCCATGCTGAGCAGGGCGCGCTCTTTGTAAAGGCTGTAGGCACCTGCACCGATGAGGGTGGGAATGGCCAGGAAAAAGCTGAACTCGGTGGCAGCTTGACGCGACAAACCCAGCATCATCCCGCCGATGATGGTGGCGCCTGAGCGGCTGGTGCCGGGGACCAAGGCCAGGCATTGCACCAGGCCCACCTTGAGCGCGTCCAGCGGGGTCATGTCATCCACCGTTTGAACGCGATAACGTTCGACCTTGCTGGCCATTTTCTCGGCCCACAGGATGATGAAGCCGCCAATGATGAAAGCTGTGGCGACCACGACTGGTGTGAATAAGTGCGCCTTGATGGCCTTGCCAAACAGCAAGCCCATCACCACAGCAGGTGCAAAGCCGATGATCACGTTCAGTGCAAACCGTTGAGAGGTAGGGTCGCTGGTGAGGCCGCTGACCGTGTTTTTCAGACGCTGCAGGTAGACGAGGATGACCGCGAAAATCGCGCCCGTTTGAATGGCAATGTCAAAGACCTTGGCTTTGTCCGCGCCGACGCTGCCGCCGAAATCGAGCAAGGAGCCGGCCAAAATCAAATGGCCTGTGCTGGAAATGGGCAGGAACTCGGTGAGACCCTCGACGATGCCGATGATGGCGGCTTTGATGAAAACCAGAATGTCCACAGTACAGGCTTTTCGGGAAAACGCGGAGTGCACATCTTAGGCTAGCTTTGTGCAGGGGCAATTGCGACGCGGCCCCCTTGGTCTCAGGGGGATGTCTAAACTGCGGACATGTTTGAACCGCTCGTGGGCACTGAGGCCCCCTCATCTCCCTTTGGGGTCGCTTGGACCAACCGTTTGGCACACCTGCACACCCAGTTGACTCAGCAGGGGTTGCCCGGGCTCGGAACACCGCTCATGGGTGAACCCTTGCCGGCATTGCGCTGGGCTGCATTCAACCGCGATTTGATGGATGAGTTGGGGTGGGCCTCCGACTGGATGGATGACATGGCCGCTGCCAACCACGCTTTGGCGGTGCTGTCGGGAAACGGGGCCTGGCAGGGTATGGCACCCATGGCCACGGTTTACAGCGGACACCAGTTCGGCGTCTGGGCTGGGCAGCTGGGGGATGGGCGAGCCATGCTGCTAGGCGAAGCCGATTCACAGCGTGGTCCGCAAGAGTTGCAACTCAAGGGGGCGGGGCCCACGCCTTATTCCCGCCGAGGCGATGGCCGGGCCGTCTTGCGCTCGTCCATTCGAGAGTATTTGTGCAGCGAGGCCATGCATGGTTTGGGCATCCCCACCACGCGGGCTTTGGCCTTGACGGTGTCGCCACAGGTGGTGTGGCGAGAAACGGCTGAGACAGCAGCCGTGGTCACGCGCGTGGCGCCCAGCTTCATTCGCTTCGGCCATTTCGAGCATTTCGCCTACGTGGGCGACGAGGGCGCGACGCAGACGCTGAAAGCCTTGGTCGATTTTGTCATTCAGCATCACTATCCAGATTTGGTCGGGGCCGAGCAACCCGCCTTGGCGCTGCTGGAGGCAGTGGTCGACCGCACCGCTGAGTTGATGGCCGCATGGCAAGCGGTGGGCTTTTGCCATGGCGTGATGAACACCGACAACATGTCCATCTTGGGGTTGACCGTGGACTACGGGCCATTTGGCTTTTTGGATGCATTCAACCCGGATCACATCTGCAACCACTCGGATCACCAGGGGCGCTATAGCTGGAACAACCAACCGCAGATCGGTTATTGGAACCTGAGGGCCCTGGCCAATGCGCTGGTGCCTTTGATTCCGGAGGCCAAGGAGGATCCTGCCCGTGTGGTGTCCGTGCTGCAGCGCTATGAGGACGTGTTCCCTCGGGCCATGCGTGCAAGCTGGCGAGCCAAGTTGGGCTTGCTCGACGAGCAAGACGATGATGCCAAACTCGCCATCGATTTCTTGCAGTTGATGGCCCAAAGCTCGGCTGACTTCACCATCAGCTTCCGTCGCTTGTGCGATTGGCGCAGTGACTTGGCTGTGGATGACCCACGCAACGCTCCGGTGCGCGATTTGTTCCTGGATCGCGCTGCCTTTGATGCCTGGGCGCAGCGTTATCAGGCGCGGCTGGCATCGCAAGGTGAGCTCGATGCCGTTCGGGCCGAGCGCATGCGCGGCGTCAACCCACTTTATGTGCTGCGCAACCACATGGCCGAACAGGCTATCCGGCGCGCCCAAGCTGGTGATTTTGACGAAGTGCTGCGTTTGCAAACGCTGCTGCGCAGCCCATTTACAGAGCAGGCCGGTGCAGAATCAGATGCCGGTTTCCCGCCCGATTGGGCGCAATCTATCGAGGTGTCCTGTTCATCATGAGCGATTACCCATTCAAGAAGACAGACGCTGAGTGGCGAGCCCAATTGGATGAGATGGCTTACGAGGTCACGCGTCACGCCGCCACCGAGCGCGCGTTCACGGGGCGTTATTGGGATCATTTCGAGCCAGGGCATTACCACTGTGTGTGCTGCGGTGTGCGTTTGTTTGACTCGGAGACCAAGTTCGATGCAGGCTGCGGTTGGCCCAGCTACTGGCAGCCGACCGATGCGGCACTGATCGAACGGGTCACAGACACCAGCTACGGCATGGTGCGCGTGGAAGTGCGTTGCCAGAACTGTGGGGCGCATCTGGGGCATGTGTTTGAAGATGGCCCGCCCCCCACGGGTGAGCGCTTCTGCATCAACTCCGCCGCGATAGACTTCCGCCCAGCGTAACCACGAGCCTCAGGCCTTCTCATGAAATTTTTGCTTGATTTGCTGCCCGTTATTTTGTTTTTTGTGGCCTACAAGTGGGCCGACGGGCACAAGGCGCCGGTCGCTGAATGGATGACCGAACATCTGGGATTCATGATTTCAGGGGGCGTGGTGGGCCCCATGGAGGCGCCCGTCCTTCTTGCTTCGACCATTGTCATCTTTGGGACGTTGGCCCAAATCTTGATCATGAAGGCGATGCGCAAACCCATTGACAAGATGTTATGGGCCAGTTTGGTGATCGTGGTGGTGCTCGGTGGCTTGACCCTGTGGTTCCACAGTGAAACCTTCATCAAATGGAAGCCCACCATCTTTTGCTGGATGATGGGCACCGGTCTGATCATCGGTGAGTTGGTGATGAAGCGCGACGTGCTCAGCCAGATGATGGGCGGGCAGTTGGAGTTGCCTCAAGCGGTGTGGCGTCGATTGACCTGGGCCTGGATCACTTTCTTTGTGTTCATGGGCTTCTTGAACTTGTACATCGCCTACAACTACCCGACCGATGTCTGGGTGAACTACAAGATGTGGGGCATCACGGTGTTGACCTTGTTGTTTGTTGTGGGGCAGAGTGTCTATCTGAGTAAACACATGTCGAACGAGCCACAAGGCCGCTCCTGATTCGGCCGCTCGACGGGAGACCCCACACCATGACGCTTCACACCGGCGTGACCGCCGAACAAATTCGTTTGGCGCTTGAGGCCATCTTGAATCCGGCCGAGCTCAAAGTCGAAGACGACAGCCATTTGCATGCGGGGCATGAGGGCGCCAAGCATGGTCGACACTTCTCTGTGCACATTCGGGCTACGTGTTTCCACGGGCTCACCCCCGTTCAGCGTCATCGCCTTGTGTATGATGCACTGCACGATTTGATTCCGCAGGGCATTCACGCCCTGGCCATCAAAGCTGAGCCCATTTGATCATTTACTAGAAAGCTTTTCTGCTCATCATGAAGACCTCTCGTATTGCCCAGGCTGCTGTGCTGGCCGCCTCGCTGTCGCTGGCTGCTCCTGTGCTGGCTCAAAACGTGGCCGTGGTCAACGGCAAGGGCGTGCCCAAGGCGCGTGTGGATGCCATGGTCGACCAGATCGTCAAGCAGTCGCGCGGTCAGGGCCAGCCTCAGGAAAAGTCCCCTGAGTTGGTTCAGAAGGTCAAAGATGAAGTGGTTCTGCGCGAAATCTATGTGCAAGAAGCCGAAAAGCGTGGCCTGCAAGCCAGTGCTGATTACAAGACTCAGATGGAATTTGCCCGTCAGTCCATCCTGATCCGCGCCCTGTTTGCCGACTTCGAAAAGAAGAATGGCACAACCGATGAAGAAGCCCGTGCCGAGTACGACAAGTTCAAAGCCGGTAAGGGTGACAAGGAATTCCGCGCCCGTCACATCTTGGTTGAAACCGAAGACCAAGCCAAGGACTTGATCGCCCAGTTGAACAAGGGTGCCAAGTTTGACGATCTGGCTCGCAAGTTCTCCAAGGACCCTGGCTCTGCTGAAAACGGTGGCGATCTGGATTGGGCTAACCCTGACAACTACGTGCCTGAGTTCTCCAAGGCGCTGACCCAACTGGAAAAGGGCAAGTACACCGCTGAGCCCGTGAAGTCGCAATTCGGCTTCCACGTCATTCAGCTGGAAGATGTGCGCTCGGCTCAATTCCCGGCCTTTGAAGAAATCAAGGCTCAGATCGTTCAGCACCAAAACCAGACCAAGCTGCAGAAGTTCCGCGAAGACCTGAAGACCAAGGCCAAGACGGACTACAAGTTCAGCGGCGGTAACTGATCGCTAGCTCGTACTGTCGGTCAGCAGCGCAGCATTGCCTCCCGCTGCCGTGGTGTTGACCGACACGACTTGCTCGTTGATGAAGCGTAGCAAGTAATGCGGACCACCGGCCTTGGGGCCGGTCCCGCTCCAGCCCGATCCTCCAAACGGCTGCACTCCTACGACCGCGCCGGTCATTCCCCTGTTCACGTAAACATTGCCTGCTTGACTCAAGTGGCAGAGTTGTTCGCGCCTGCTGTCCATGCGGGTGTGCAGGCCAAACGTCAAGGCAAAGCCGGAATCGTTGATTTGCGCCATCAAGGTGGGTAGGTCTGGCGCCGCGGTTCCTTCGCCCCAGTGGACGACATGCAGAATGGGGCCGAATTGCTCTGCGGTCAGGTGCGTGATGGTAGGGATGCGATAAGCGCTGGGCGCAACGTAGGTGTCGGTGTCGCGCACGTGGGGGGCAATCGGTGTTCGTGCGATGAGCGCAACCCCGCTGTTTGCATCTTCGCTGGCCGCATCCAAGGTGCGGATGTGCGCGAGCAAGCGAGCTTGTGCGTTGGCATCCACCACGGGCGGCACGTCGGTGTTCCACCGGGATGCTGGCCCGACCTTCAATGTTTGCATGGCGCCGGCCAACATGCGCTCGAATGCGGGTGCCATCGCCTGATGTAAGCACAACAGTCGCAAAGCCGAGCAGCGCTGACCCGCGCTGCCAAATGCACTGCTCAAGACGGAATCCAACACTTGCTCGGGCAGCGCCGTGCTGTCGACCACCATGGCATTGATGCCTCCGGTCTCCGCAATCAGGGGCAGGATAGGGCGGTCGGCCAAGGCCAACTGGCGTTGGATGCGTTTGGCTGTGGGCACCGACCCAGTGAAGGCCACGCCAGCGCACCATGGGCTGTCGATCAAGGCTGCCCCCACGTCTGCACCACTGCCTGGTGCACAAATCAAGGCTTGATCGGGGACGCCGCAGCGGTGCAGCAAATCCACAAACAGTCGTCCAATGCGCGGTGTTTGATCAGCCGGTTTGGCCGCCACAGTGTTGCCTGCCACCAAGGCCGCCATGATTTGTCCACCAAAGATGGCCAGCGGGAAGTTCCATGGGGCGATGCACACCCAAACGCCACGGCCGCGTGCACGCCATTCATTGTGCTCACCGGTGGGGCCAGGCAAGGTGCGGGCGCTCAGCGACTGTTGCGCTTGGCGCGCGTAGTACCGCGCATAGTCGATGGTCTCTCGCACTTCTGCCAAGGCATCTGCAGGGGTCTTTTTCGCTTCCAGAATCAGCGCAGCCATCCAGCGCGGCGTGTCGTCTTCGAGCTCTTGCGCTGCGCGGTAGAGGATGTCGCAGCGTCGCGTCAGCGGTGTCGACTCCCATGCGGGCCAAGCGCGCTGCAGGGTGGTCATGGCGGTTCGAGCTTCGTCGGGTGTGAAGCTGGCCACGGCGTCGGCACTGGGCCCCATGGCCACTTCTCGATCCACGACTTGTCGATGCGCGTGTGTGCTCAGATCCATGCCCTTGGCATTGGGGCGATCGGTGCCATACAAGTCCATCGGCAAGGGCAGGCCTTGGGGATGCGCTTGTGCATGTTCAAAGGCTTGGTGGGCAGGGGAGGCCAGCAGTTGGTCAACAGATACGTCGGGTTCGGCCAACTGATGCACGAAGGAGGCATTGGCGCCGTTCTCCAGCAGGCGTCTGACCAGATAGGCCAGGAGATCGCGATGCGGTCCGACAGGGGCATAGATGCGAACCGCGGGTTGGGTGTTCTCCGATGCGCGCATGGCTTGATAGATGCGCTCGCCCATGCCATGCAGGCGCTGGAATTCAAACGCGACATGGTCTACCCGGGCCTGTTCCGCCAGGTGCAGCACGGCGGCCAGCGTGGCCGCGTTGTGCGTGGCGAATTGCGGGTAGATGTGGTCGGTATGGGCCAGCAAGGTCTGCGCACACGCCAGGTAAGACAGGTCTGTGTGGGCCTTGCGCGTGAACACGGGATAGCCCTCCAGCCCCAACTCCTGTGCGCGCTTGATCTCTGCGTCCCAATACGCGCCCTTCACGAGTCGCATGCACAGCTTGCGTTCAGCCGCACGAGCCAACTCGATCACTTCTTGGATCATGTCTCGTGCGCGCAGTTGATAGGCCTGCACAGCCAGGCCCAGACCATCCCAATAGGCGTAGTTCGGCGATCCACTGGCGAGCCGATTCAATAGGCCTGCCAACACGGCGCGTTGCAACTCCAGTCGGTGAGACTCCTCGGCGTCGATGGTCAGCAGCAGGTCGTGTTGTGCTGCCAGTTTCACCAAGGGCAAAACGCGATCGATCACTTCCTCGACCACTTCGTGGTGTCGCTGAGCTTCGTAGCGTGGATGCAGCGCAGACAGCTTGATCGACAAACCGGGCCGTTGTCTCAGAGTGCGCGGGCCGGGGGCATACCACCGTGTATCCGCGATTTGGTTGAGCGCGTGGGTGTAGGCGGCCAGATAGTGATCGGCATCCTCCCAGGTCCGAGCCCCTTCGCCCAGCATGTCGAAGCTCCAGGTGGTCACGCAACCATCGTGGGCCGATTCTGCGGTCTGGAGCAAGGCCTTCCCTAGCGCGCCTTCGATGTCTTCGGCCAATACGAATTGATGACCCAGCAACTGCAAGGCACGCAAGGTGGCTTGTGTGACGGTTTTTTGTCCCAGCTTGTGCAGCAGGCTTTGGTCCTGTGGCTGCATGAAGTTGGTTGCCAAGCTCAATAGGCGAGAGCTGATGCCTTCCAGCCAAGGGTGCGCGGCGTGGTGGCTGTCCACCAAGTGATGGCTGAAATCTGCCTGCTGGAGTTGGTCCGACAGCAGTAAGGCTGTGGTTTCCGGATCCGGCACCCGCAGAAGCGCTTCGGCCAGTCGCATCAAGGCCAGACCTTCGTGGCTGGACAAGGGGAACGCTTGGAGCAAGGACTCCATGGCCCAGAACTGGGCCGGTGCCGCGCGTACGCTTTGTACCCAGGGCAAGCAACGCGCTTTGATCAGGGGCCAGTCGGCGGCGTGGGGGCCGCAGGCGCTGAGTTCGGCCACCATGGCGGATTCATCGGCCCAAGGCAAGGGCAGACGATCCGGGTCTTCGAGCGTTTGGAATTCAGGCTGCGGTGCGTTCACGGCTGACTCCCGTCTGAGACTGGAGTCAAGCCTAACGCGGGGCCCTGGCGAAGTCTAGGGGGCTAGGCCTTGTGTCTGCCTGAGATTCCTGCTCGCCGTGTTGCGCTCAACGCTTTTTGAACACCAGATCCCACACGCCATGGCCCAGGCGGATGCCCCGGTTTTCAAATTTGGTCAGAGGGCGATATGCGGGCTTGGGCGCGAAATCTTCTGCGGTGTTGCTCAAGTCCGCATTGGCCGACAAGACTTCCAGAATTTGTTGGGCATAAGGTTCCCAGTCAGTCGCGCAGTGGATGTAGCCACCAGGAGCCAGACGAGAAACGAGTTTTTCGACAAACGGCGCCTGGATCAGACGGCGCTTGTGGTGGCGCTTTTTGTGCCAGGGGTCTGGAAAAAAGATGTGTACGCCAGCCAGCGATTGCGGCGCAATCATGTTGTCCAGGACTTCGACCGCATCGTGCTGAATGATGCGCAGGTTGGTCAGGCCCATTTCGCCTATGTGTTTGAGTAGGGCGCCAACGCCTGGCTCGTGCACTTCACAGCCGATGAAATCGGTGTCGGGCAAGGTCTGTGCAATTTTGGCTGTGGCGTCGCCCATGCCAAAACCAATCTCCAATACCACCGGGGCTTGTCGGCCAAAGGGGGCGTGTACATCCAGTGGCGCGCCCGTGTAGTCGATTTTGAACCGGGGCCCCAGCTCGCTCAGTGCCCGGGCCTGACCTTCTGTGGTGCGCCCGGCGCGCATGACGTAGCTGCGGATCGCTCGCGGGTGCACAACGCCTGGTGCCTCTTGATCGGTGGCGGGCGAAGCCTGTGCTTCTGATGATGAGGTTTCGGGTGTGTTTGACATATGTGCGCAATGATCGCTGTGATACGGGGTGTGCCGGGTCTCAGGGCGATCCCTATAGGATCGCCCCTTAAACGAAGGATGTCGTTCAGCGGCGAATCACACCCTTTGAGGGTTAATACGGGGGTGGCAAACGTCTGCCCGCAGCCTGACTTCGGCATCATTCTAAGAAGTGCGTGATTGTCTCAGGACTTGGTGAGGCCCTATTGCTGCTTTGATGCGCGATGTGTCTGCGTCATGCAAGCCACATGGTTTCTCTGGCGTGTACATGACGGGCTAGAATATGAAAACCTTGTGTCTGCACAGGGTCACAGCACACCCATGAGCGGGTGTAGTTCAATGGTAGAACGCCAGCTTCCCAAGCTTGATACGTGGGTTCGATTCCCATCACCCGCTCCACAAGACATTTCAATGGCCGCTAAGGACGTACACCTAGCGGCCTTTTTCATTGGTAAATCAATGGTTTGCCTTGCAGGGACGTACAGCGGCAGACATTGACAGCTAGCAATTCAGCGGGGAACATTGCGGGGAACAAACGATACGTTCCCCGATTGGTCGGGGCACGAACTGAGAAAGCTGTTCCCCGATGCTTACCGATCCAGACTGCAAAAACGCCACTTGCCCACCAGACAAGAAGCGCGCGCGCCTGACTGATTCGGCTGGGCTGTACCTGGAGGTGAGCCCCACCGGCAAAAAGCGGTGGTTCCTGAAGCTGTACAAAGACGGCAAGGAGACGCGCCTAGCCCTGGGCAAGTATCCAGCGGTGTCCCTGAAGGCTGCGCGCATGGCGAGGGACGCGGCGAAGCTGCAAAAGGCTGAAGGAAGCGATCCGATCGAAGCGCGAAAAGTCGCCAAGCTGGCTAAAGCCGTTTCCGGTGCCATCACTTATGAAACCGTGGCGCGAGAGTTTCACGGCATCAAGGCTGCTGGCTGGAGCGAGGGGCACGCTACAAAGTGGCTGCGCATGAATGAGTTGTACTTGTTCCCTCACATTGGTGCATTGCCACTTGCAACCATCAAGGCCCCGACCTTGCTGGCTGCGCTTCGGAAAACTGAGGCAAAAGGCATTCTCAGTACTGCGCAAGACCTGCAACAGATGGCCGGGCAGGTGTTTCGCTATGGCGTTCAGTCTGGTTACTGTGAGCACAACCCGGCGGGCGATCTGAAAGGCGCACTCAAGCCGCACATTGCAAAGCACTTTGCTGCGGTGCTTGATCCGGTGGAGGCTGGGGGCTTGCTTCGCTCAATTGATGGCTATACCGGTCAACCGACCACCCTGGCGGCACTGAAGCTGGCCGCGCTACTTTTCCAGCGACCCGGCAACATCCGGGCAATGGAATGGGCTTGGGTTGATCTGGAAGGGGCTATGTTGACCATTCCCCCATCGGACATGAAGCGCACAAAGCATGAGAAGGTGAACGGCAAACCCCATCTTGTGCCCCTGTCCACCCAAGCGGTGAAGATTCTCACTGCGGTGCAGCAATTGACCGGGGGCGGGCGGTATGTGTTCCCCGGTGCGCGCGACCGATCCCGGCCCATGAGTGACAACACCATCAATGCGGCATTGCGTCGGCTGGACTACGGCAATGATGAACACGTTGCCCACGGCTTCCGGGCAATGGCGCGCACCATGATTGCTGAGCGCATTCCCGGCATTCCTGCTGACATGGTGGAGGCGCAGCTAGGCCACGGCAAAAGCGGCCCCCTGGGCAGCGCGTATGACCGCGCCGAGTACCTGGGGCAGCGTCGGCAGATGATGCAGACATGGGCCGATTACCTGGACACGCTGCGGGCCGGGGCTGAAGTGATCGAGTTCAAGCGGGCTTGAACCACCGAAGCCCGGCGGAATCCGGGCAAATAGCGGGGCCGGGAAGTGCGGGAACACCTACCGACCCCTGACCACAACCCACCTACCAACGAGGTGAATCATGGCTGACAACAATGTACCGGATGCGGTACGCAATCCCCAAACACAAGAACTACGCATCACCATTTGGCGCGACGTATGGGCTCGGTTTGAAGGCACTGCGGCGCAGCTAATTGACGAAGGATTGATACCTGACGGCTTCGAATGGCCGCGAGCAGCAGCCGATAAACGATGGGAGGCGCACGGCTTTACCTACTGGCTGCGACGCGAACGCCCGGAGGGCCACAAGGGGCCGATGCGCTCTTGGCTTGAGTTGGATAACTGGTTTGTGCGGGTTGGAGTCAAAGGACGCGACCACCATTGGCGTCAGCGACGGGAGTTGGAACGCAGGGCGGATGCGTTGAAAGAGGACGCTTATCGTCTCACCCGGGCCGGGCATATCAAGTGGGAAGCCGATTGGCGACGCTATCAGGCAACCCAGAGTGACAAGGCATATCAAGCATTCCGCGCAAAAGTTCCCGCATTGGCACCCCCGCCAAAGCGAGGCCGTAAGCCGAAGACTAAGCCCGAAAATTCACCTAGCCAGTCTGCATAATGGTTTTGCCAGCCCTAGGCTGATCCCCGAAAACCCGTTTCCCTGACGGGCTGGGCTGGCATCTGTATTCAGGGCGCGCGAGGGGCGCATGAGCAGGCTATTTAAGCTTAAAGAGTGGTTGACCGTCAAAGACGCGGCACGGCACTTGTCCATACTTTTTGGAGAGCCAGTACACGAAAGTGATGTGCTTCGCTTGGCTTTGGACGGTCAGCTAAAACTGTCCGTTTACTTCGTAAATCACGCTCATGCCGTAAGGAAAAAATTGGTTCCTTGGAAGGATGTTGAAAAGCTACCTTCCCTTGATGGCACCCACTTTGTCGCAATGGGTGACTACTGGGACGATGAGTATGCTTTGGTCACAGAAGAAACTGATAGCGAAAGCGCTACAACGATTCGGGGCGTTTTTGATTTGTCCATGCGGGGAGCAGAGAGACTTGATGTGGAACACGAATACCAACGCCTCACCGGCGGGCCAGAGGTAACGCTCATTTGTCTCGATGGGCCATTGGTTCAATCTATGGATGGCCAGTATTGGGGGGTTCGAGATTCTTTTGATCCTATGAACGTTTCACTCCCCGATGGGACGAAGAAAACAACCCCACGGTGCTATTACCCTGCCGCTGGCTTGCCAGTGGATGGCGTTCTTGTTGTTCGACCTGCGGCGATTCAAGAGCTAGTCAAGACCACAATATCCGAACCGGATAAGACGCTCTCGACAACGGAGCGCAACACACTATTGAAGCTTGTGATTGGCATGGCGGTGAAGTGTTATGTATATGACCCCAAAGCATCAAAGAGCACGACCCCGAAGGAGATTGCTGACGATCTAGCTGGGCTGGGTATCAGCATCACCGATGACACGGTGCGCAAGTATTTGAAGGAAGCTGCACAAACTTTTTTGCCAGAACACAAGCAAAAGGCGTAAGACCGAATTCGGTTTAGTAGATACCGAATTCCGTCACAAAGGAGATACACCCCGGAACACTGCCCCCATGTTTTCAACGGCTGACAACGCCGTCAACAAGGGCCAGCAATGTCAATTCTCAGAATGCCAGCCGTCAAGGCAGAAACCGGCAACCGATCCCACGCCAGCATCTACAACCAGATCAATGCGGGCCTATTCACCAAACCAGTGAAGATCGGTGAGCGTTCTGTGGGGTGGCCTGACGATGAAGTCAAAGCCATTTGTGCGGCGCGCATCGCGGGCCAGACGGATGAACAAATCCGCGAACTGGTGAAGGTGCTGCACGCCAAACGTGCCGAACGCTTGGCCTCGCTGATGATCTAAGCGGGGTGGTCATGCACACAGACACCACCCAGATGAAAAAGCCCACCGGGAGCGCAAACAACCCGGCAGGCCACACAGACAGCGCCAGCTTACCCGGTGCTGTATTCGCGATCAAGTCGAAGGTCATCGGCTGGGCATCCTGGCTGGCAACCGTATTGCGGGGGCTGGCATGAACACCTATCAGCACATTGACTGGAGCGCCTACCCACCGGGCGACCACCGGATTAAATGCCCCTCATGCGGCAGGCCCGGCCCAAGCGATAAGACTATGGGCCTAACAATTGACAGTGACGGCAGCGGCGTCGCCCATTGTTTTCGGTGCGAGTTTGTCGAGAGTCTCCACCCCGGCAAACCTCATGCCGAAATGACCACGACGGAGCGCGAAGCCCACCGAGAGCGATTCAAGGCACGAGAGGCGCAGCGCGAAGCCGAAGAAGTGGCGAAGCATCAAGCGGCAGCGACTGAGGCCGAAAAACGATGGCAGGCGGCGATACCTTGCGCCACCCACCCCTACCTATCAGCCAAGGGTGTGAAAGCCTATGGCGCGCGATCTGATGCGGCTGGCGCGCTGATCGTACCCATGCGCGACGCGGCGGGCAGTCTGCACAGCTTGCAAACCATCACACCAGACGGAGAGAAGCGGTTTTTGTCTGGTGGCAGGGTGAAGGGCTGCTATCTGGCCATCGGCAAGCCGAAGGGCGGCAAGCTGATCGTGTGTGAGGGCTACGCCACCGGTGCAAGCCTTTATGAAGCGACGGGGGAAGCGGTAGCGGTGGCCTTCAATTCGGGCAACCTGGAAGCCGTGGCGCTGGACTTGCGCGCCAAGTACCCGGCCCTGAAGATCATCATGGCGGCTGACGACGATTACCAGACCAAAGGCAATCCCGGCATGAGCAAAGCTACGGAAGCGGCGCAAGCTGTGGGCGGCACTGTGGCTGTGCCTGACTTCGGAGTGAACCGACCAGACCGGGCAACAGACTTCAATGATCTGCACCAGATAGCGGGGCTGGACGCTGTGCGGCGCTGCATCGAGGCGGCTCAAGTTGCACCGGGTAGCGTATGGCCTGATCCCATGCCATTGCCCAACGCTTTGCCCCCTGTGCAAGCCTTCGATGCCGACTTGATGCCCGAGGCTTTCCGGGCTTGGGTGAACGACATTGCCCACCGTATGCAATGCCCCCCAGACTTTCCAGCGGTGGCCGCTCTGGTTGCAGCATCGAGCCTGATCGGGGCGCGTGCAGTGGTTCAACCGAAGGCGCGCGACGATTGGCAGGTAGTCCCAAACCTGTGGGGCATGACCGTGGGCAGACCTGGGGTGAAGAAAAGCCCGGCCCTGTCCGAAGCCTTGCGACCGCTCAACCGATTGCAGCAAGCCGAGTTTGAACAATGGCAGGTAGCGCATGAAGCCTGGGCGCTGGATTGCAAGGTGGCCGAATTGGCAGGGGTTGAAAGAGAGAAAAAGGCCAAAGGACTTGCAGCAAAAGACCCGGCGGCTGCGCGTGCCTTGCTGGAGCCGACCGACGCGCCAGATGAACCGATTGCGCGGCGTTTCATCGTCAACGATGCCACGGTAGAGAAGCTGGGCGAATTGATGCAGCAAACACCCTGGGGCACTTTGTCCTACCGGGATGAGCTGTATGGGCTGCTTACCGGCCTAGACAAACAAGGGCAAGAAGGATCACGCGCTTTCTACCTGCAAGCCTATGACGGCAATCAGGGATACACCTTCGACCGCATCGGGCGCGGAACGGTACACATTCCCCGCGTGTGTCTGGCCATGATCGGCGGCATTCAGCCTGGGCGTATTCAGGAGTACGTGCGAGGCGCGGTAGCAGGTGGCAGCGCAGACGATGGCCTATTGCAGCGGTTTGGCCTGACGGTTTGGCCTGATACCGATGGCGAGTTTGTCCACGTCGACCAGTGGCCAGACACGCCAGCCAAGCAAGCCGCCTGGGCTGTTTTTGAACGCTTGGCAGCACTTGAGCCAGCAAGCGAGACAGAACCGCATGTGTGGCGCTTTGATGCGGCTGCACAAGCCTTGTTTGTTGAATGGCTGGTTCCCTTCGAAACCGAGATTCGGGGCGACGACCTGCACCCTGCAATGGTGTCTCACCTGTCAAAGTACCGAAAGCTGATCCCGGCACTGGCTCTGGTGTTTGCTTTGATCGACACACCAGACAGCGGTTTAGTAATCGGTGCGAATGAACTGATCCGGGCGCTGGCCTGGGGGGAATATCTGCGCACCCATGCTGAACGACTTTATGCGGCAGCGGTGATACCTGAGACAGCGGCAGCGGCTTCGTTGCTGAACAAGATCAAAGCAGGAAAGCTGACCGACCGCGATGGCGTACTGATGGAATCTTTCGCCCCTCATGAGGTGGCCAAAAAGGGATGGGCCGGGCTTGCTTCACCCGAGGATGTGCGCAAGGCAGCAAACGTGCTGGCCGACTATGACTGGCTCAAGCTGGAAGCTGGCCACACCGGGGCCAAAGGCGGGCGACCGGGCGACCGCTACGCCATCAATCCGGCGGCACTGTCCGGGAGGGCTGCGGCATGAGTTGGCTGGCTAGGCTGAAAAAAACTGCTGTAGGTGCTGAAACCGACCCTCCAAAACCTACAAAACCCGGTTTCGGAGGTTTTGGAGGTACCCCGGCGGGGCTTTCTCAAAAATCAGGGGGGGATGCAGCGGCAGCAAACGACCCGGCCCACGCTCAAGACTTCGACCGCGAAGCCTTCGAAGAACGAGCCGCGATCATGGAATATGACGGGGGGGTGTCTCGCGCCGAGGCTGAAGCATTTTCCCTCAAGGCGGAGGAACAGCCACCATCAATAGGTGCGTGTGTCGGCGTAGATCGGCAATCCTGGCCACACACCGAAGCAATGAACACGGCGGAAATTGACGCCTTCACAGCGCGGCTTCACCTATTCACCCGGCATGGCCTGGACTTCACCGAAGCTGAAAGGCTGGCTGATGGGCTAGTGATCCGTGACCGTGGCGAAGATGACCGGCGGCTGTGCCTGGAGTGTCTGCACCTGAGAGGCTGCGGCACATCCTGGACGTGCAACCAGTGGCGACGGGCCGGGCTGGCTGTGTCTGGCGTACCTGCTGAAACGATCCATGTCCTTCAACGGTGCAAGGGGTTCAAGTCATGAGCATGGCAAGACGATTCAATGGAAAGCCGGTTCGGCGGCTGATCGTGTCTGTACCGATTGAGATTGTCGAAGCGGTAGACGCACTGCTGAAACTGTCACGCAACCACCCAGCCCGAGGAAACCGGGCCGAATATGTGCGGCTGGCAATCAGTGAAAAGCTAACCAGAGACAAACCAGAGCGCGACTGCTAACAGGGGGAAAACAACGGCACCTGATGATTTTTACGCGTATCAACGCGCGCGAGGGGTGTCGTTTCTGGGAACGAGACCCTAGTCAGTACAAAAAAGTCTTTTGAAAATATGGGCTTACCTGCAAAGCAGCGTACCGCCTTAACCGGCTGAAAACTCAGCCGATGTCTGAGCGTTGACAGATACGCGCGCGCGAGGCCCCCACATGAGGGGTTAATGGCGCTTTGGCCCGATTTATAGGGGTCAGTACGGCAGAGCCCGAGACGCCCAATCCGCTAGAGTGTCGCGTGAATGTTGCACACTGTCCTAGACTTTTGCGACAGATTTTGTAGATCGTGATGGTGTTGGCGGGCCGGGGTAGCGAAACCTAAACCGGGGAACAAATCGGGGAACGCTTTTGGAGTTAATGATTTTTTCTCCAATCAAATCAAGCGCTTACGGTTGTTTTTGGCTTCCCATCACCGCTCCAGATTGCCCTCAAGGGTCAGACCTCTGTTATTGAAAAGGCCTGCTGTGTTTCTTTCGCGTCCCAAACAAATTGCAACCCTGCTGGGTTTGACGGCCGTTCTTTCTGCGTGTGGAGGCGGAGGGGATTCTGGTGCGGATGCGACTCCTTCTGGGGTGTCGACACGCGATGCGGACGGTCGAGTGACTTACAAATGGTCGCTAGACAATGCCAGAGGTGCTGCGTTGGCCCCCGTATTCCTACCGGATGCCGGCGGTGGGACAGACCAAGCCTTATCCGCATGCATTGATAACGGCGAGTACGCCACCTGTCGTGTCGGGGTCGTTGCTGGTAAGTCGGGGGGCGGCCTTGCAGTTCAACCCGGCGTCGAGTCAGAGCTACGCTTGGCTCCGTGGCGCCGATGGTGGGGCATCACTGTCTTGTCAAGGGCGGGTGCTCCAGTTCAATACCGACGGCAGTTTCGTTCCGGGTACGGAGTCGATGGCCATTGCACCGCTGGATCAGCGTTTCACGTTTGCGATGCACATCAAGGCCGATCGCTTGGATGCTGGGGCTGAGTACCACCTGTTTGGCAATCAGAACCCCATCGAGAAGTCGACCGAGGGCTACGCGACGGGCTTATCCAACGCATCCTTTCATCTTCGGTTGGTCAATGGCGTACCAACCTTGTCCATTTATCCAGAAGGATTTTCGGAGATTCCGGACATCGTGTTGAGCCTTCCAGCAAATCCTGTATCGGCAGGGCGCTGGTATCACTTGGCTGTGACCTATCAAACGGTGATGGAGCCCGGCGCGTTAATCCCGATTTCGTACGTTTCAATGTATGTCGATGGTGTACGAGTGCTCAAAAAGGACCGAAATGAAGGTCGTGCAGCCAATGCTCGTCAACGTATCGTCAAGGAATCCTGTCTTCCCTACTACTTAGGCGGTTTGTCGACCATTGGTTTCAACTGGGAGGGGGTTCAAAAAGCAGTACCAGCGCCCAAGGGCCTGGTCTTCCCCGGGGTCATCGATAACGTCGTTTTCAGCAACCAAGCACTCAAGCCTGAACAAATTGCTGAACTGGCCGCCCAGTAACGAAAAGGAATGGCCGTACTCGACGGCCTCCTTGATCCCTGTTTGGTAGCTTACCGGCCCATTCAAACAAAAATCAGGGCGAGCGCGGCCCCAATCAGCACCCATTTGCCCACGTAGTAAGTGGTGCGGTGCGTTTGCTTCAGTGCTTTGGCTTTCAGGCGCACAGCGTAAAAGTAGCCGAAGAATTTGTTGAGCGCACCGATGCGTTCGCCTTCCACGTTCTGGGTGGCGGATGCGGTCATCACCAGGCGGGCAAACAAGCGGTTCATCCATCGCACCACTGGGGTGTGGACGGGACGTTCAACGTCCGCGAACAAAATGATGCGGGGATGCTCGGTGCTGTTTTCTGCGTAGTGGATATAGGTTTCATCAAACATCACCACTTCGCCGTCTTTCCAGTGGTAACGCTCGCCATCGACTTCAATGAAACACTGCGGGCTGTTCGGCGTGACCAGGCCCAGGTGGTATCGCAATGAGCCCGCATAGGGGTCACGGTGTCGAACCAGTCGTGCCCCGGGCGGGAGCGATGCAAACATCGCGGCTTTGATGCCTGGGATCTGTTTGAGCAAGGCCACTGTTTTCGGACACATTTGTTCCGCCGATGGCATGTCGGTGCCGTACCACTTCAGGTAAAAGCGCTTCCACCCGGTGCGGAAAAACGAATTGAACCCAATGTCGTTGTAGCCGTCGGCTGCTTTGATGCGACCATCGCTGTCCAGGCTAAGGGCTTCTTCGCGAATGGTCTGCCAGTTGTCTTGTAGAACCTGGAGATCTGGAAAGTCTTTGGGGTTCAAGTAGGCGCGGCTTCCCACCTTGGAAAACAGCACCATCAAGGAGTTGAATGGGGCGATCAACACCGTGAAATCGGTCAGGGCACGAACCAACCCGAAACGCACTTTGCCTCGCAGATGCGCGTGCAGCGCAGAGGCGATGAAAACAAGCAAGACCCAGTGGCGAGTCTCGAGGTGAGGGAGGGCAGTCAGCCAGTTCATGTCAATCGGGGGATGCAGGCGAGCGATGAGTCGCAATCATAGGTCCCCAATCTTATAATCGCAGGCTTCGCCTGACGCGCTGTGCGTCGAGGCCCAGTTTCGGAACACATTCATGAAAGCCGCAGACATCCGCAAGACCTTCCTGGAATTCTTCCAGTCCAAGGGCCACACCATCGTGGGGTCCAGCCCCGTGGTGCCGGGCGACGACCCCACCTTGCTGTTCACCAACGCGGGCATGAATCAGTTCAAGGACGTGTTTCTGGGCTTTGACAAGCGCCCCTACACCCGCGCCACCACCTCGCAAAAGTGCATTCGCGCCGGCGGCAAGCACAACGACTTGGACAACGTGGGTTACACCGCGCGTCACCACACCTTCTTCGAAATGCTGGGTAACTTCAGCTTCGGTGACTATTTCAAGCACGACGCCATCCAGTACGCCTGGGAATTGCTGACCACACAGTTCAAGCTGCCCAAGGAAAAGCTGTGGGTCACCGTTTATCAGGAAGACGACGAGGCGTACGAGATCTGGAACAAGATCGTGGGCGTGCCCGCTGAGCGCATCGTGCGCATTGGCGACAACAAGGGCGGCCGCTACATGTCCGATAACTTCTGGATGATGGGCGACACCGGTCCTTGCGGCCCTTGCACCGAAATTTTCTACGACCACGGCCCAGACATTCCTGGCGGCCCTCCCGGCAGCCCCGATGAGGACGGCGATCGTTACATCGAAATCTGGAACAACGTCTTCATGCAGTTCAACCGCACGGAAGACGGCGTGATGCACCCGCTGCCCAAGCCTTCGGTCGACACCGGCATGGGCCTGGAGCGCATTGCCACCGTGCTGCAAGGCAAGCACAGCAACTACGAAATCGACACCTTTGTCGCCCTGATCGACTCGGCCAAGAAGGCTGTGGATGAAGCGGGCGCCGGTGACTGCGACCGCAGCAGCCCCTCGCTGAAGGTGATTGCGGATCACATCCGCGCCTGCTCCTTCACCGTGGCTGATGGCGTGATCCCCAGCAACGAAGGCCGTGGCTATGTGCTGCGCCGCATCACTCGCCGCGCCATCCGCCACGGCTACAAGCTGGGCGCACGCACCCCGTTCTTCCACAAGCTGGTCGCCACCCTGGCTGCTGAGATGGGTGAAGCCTATCCCGAGCTGCGCCAGAACGAAAAGCGCATCACCGATGTGCTGAAGACCGAAGAAGAACGCTTCTTCCAAACCATCGCCAACGGCATGGAAATCTTGGAAGGTGCTTTGGCTTCGGGTACCAAGCAGGTGGACGGCGAAACCGCCTTCAAGCTGCATGACACCTATGGCTTCCCCGTCGACTTGACCGCCGACGTGTGCCGCGAGCGCGATGTGACCGTGGACCAGGCTGGCTTTGATGCCGCCATGGCCCGCCAGCGCGAGCAAGCCCGTGCCGCAGGCAAGTTCAAGATGGCTGCGGGTCTGGAATACAAGGGCGTGGCCACGGGCTTCCACGGCTATGAACACCTGACTGTGGATGCTGCCAACGTGACCGCCATTTATGTGGACGGCGCTTCGGTGGCCGAGGCCAATGCGGGTGACGATGCCGTCATCGTGCTGGACCACACGCCTTTCTACGCCGAGTCCGGCGGCCAGTGCGGTGACAGCGGTGACCTGCGTAACGGTACCGCCCGTTTCATTGTGGAAGACACCCAGAAGATCCAGGCCGATGTGTTTGGTCACCACGGTCGTGTGGTGGAAGGTGCCATCAAGGTGGGCGACAAGCTCAATGCCAAGGTGGACGCCGACCTGCGTGCCAAGACCGTGCGCAACCACAGCGCTACACACTTGATGCACAAGGCCTTGCGCGAAGTGTTGGGCGATCATGTGCAGCAAAAGGGTTCGCAAGTCACCGCTGACCGAACCCGTTTCGACTTTGCCCACAACGCCCCGATGACCGACGAGGAAATCCGCGAAGTGGAAGAGTTGGTCAACGCCGAAATCTTGGCCAACGCCGATGCGCAAGCCCAAGTCATGGCCTTGGACGACGCGCAGAAGTCGGGCGCCATGATGTTGTTCGGTGAGAAGTACGGCGAAACCGTGCGCGTGCAGACCATTGGTTCCTCCAAGGAACTGTGCGGCGGTACCCACGTCAAGCGCACCGGCGACATCGGTCTGTTCAAGATCGTGGCCGAAGGCGGCGTGGCTGCGGGTGTGCGCCGTGTCGAAGCCATTACCGGCTCGGCTGCGCTGGCCTACACCCAGAACCTGGAAACCACGCTCAACGGCGTGGCTGCCCTGATCAAGTCCACCACGCAAGAAGTGCCCGCCCGTGTGGCCGCTGCGATGGACCAGATCCGCGCGCTGGAAAAGGAAATCGCCGCCCTGAAGGGCAAGCTGGCTTCCAGCCAGGGCGATGAACTGATGGCCAAGGCCGTGGACGTGAACGGCATCAAGGTGCTGGCCGCCACGCTGGAAGGCGCGGATGCCAAGACCCTGCGCGAAACCATGGACAAGCTGAAAGACAAGCTCAAGACCGCCGCCATCGTGCTGGCTGCCGTGGACGGTGGCAAGGTGCAACTGGCTGCGGGCGTGACCGCCGACAGCACTGGCAAGGTCAAGGCTGGTGAGCTGGTGAACTTCGTGGCCCAGCAAGTGGGCGGCAAGGGCGGCGGCAAGCCTGACATGGCCATGGCCGGTGGCACCGACGCATCTGGGTTGCCCGCAGCGCTGGCCAGCGTGCAAGCTTGGGTGGCCGAGCGCGTATAAGCCCTCGTTTCAGCTGGCTCGACGATAGGACCCTTCGGGGTCCTTTTTTCTTGGCTCTTCTGTTCAGTGTGAAGAAATAACGGTTTGACGGGTTTCACTTTCCGCAATTAGGCAAGAGGCAGGGCTCCTAGACTGGGTTGTATTGTCTGGAGATACGTCCATGCCGCTTCGCATTGCGCTACCGTCCTGGCTCACTTCCAAAGGAAAGAAGCGTGAGCCCAACCACCTGGGGGTGGTGTTAAGCCCTGGGCGGCTGGCTGTCGCTGTGATTCGCGAGGGCAACCAAGGTAAGCCCATCCTGGTGGCATATGAGTCGTTCGTTGACGATCCTGACCTGAGTCAGGTCGGCAAATGGTTGAAAACACAGTCCCTGGGGATTGAATCCGTAACGTTTTCTCTGCCAAGTGACGATTACCAAATGCTGCAGATGGAGACGCCGTCGGTGCCTGCAGCTGAGCGTGCGGATGCCATGCGCTGGCGCATCAAAGACATGATCGAGTTTCCGGTCGCTGAGGCCAGTGTGGATTGTTTGGTCCTACCTGCGCCCAATGGTGAGGGCGAGGGTATGCACTCCTGGGCTGTGGTGGCCCACCAGGATCGGATCGCGGATTGGATGCATCGCGCTCGAAAAGCGAAGCTCGATTTGACGGCCATCGACATCCCTGAGGCCGCGCTGCGCAATCTGCTCGTGGTTCATCCCGCCGATCAAGCGACGGCTTTTTTGCGATTGAGCTCAACAGGTGGCGCACTGGTCGTCGCCTGGCGTGGAGAGCTGTGTTCGTTCCGTCGATTTAACGACCTGAACGTCGCGCACTTCTCATCAGCGGACATCATGACGCGCCAGCACTTGTTGGAGCGTTTGGCGTTGGAAGTGCAGCGCACGGCGGATGCATTTGAACGCCAGTTCTATGGAACCGTGATCGAGCGCGTATGGGTAGAACAGTCTGTTCCGGAGATTGATCTGGTGCAGCAATTGGCTCCCCATGTCAGTGTGCGTTTGCATGCTTTTGATTTGCACGAGTCCTTCGAGATCGGGATCCGTGCCGCAGAGGCCTTGCAACGCACCCAAGCGCCCAAGCCGAGCTTGATCGCGCTGGGGGTGGCATTGCGTGAGGTGATCAGTGCACGCGACCGGAGGGCGTTGGCATGACCCAGCAGATCAACCTGATTGATGAAAGCCTGCGCCAAGGTCGCGACTGGGCTCATGGTGGCGTGGTGCTGTCGGTCCTGACGTCTGTGGCTTTGGTGGTGTTGACACATTGGGCCTATGAGCAGTGGGCCTGGATGAATGCCACCAAACGGGTCGCCGAGGCAGAGGCTGCGCGTGAGGCCAGTGGGGCAGCTGCCCAACAGTTGGCTGCTCAGGTGGCGCAATTGCAGTCTCAGTTGGAGGCCGATGAACAAATGCGCGAGGCTGCGGCAGCCATGGTGGATCCACCTCAAAACGTGGTTCCCAGATTTGAACAGTTGATTGCTGGACTGTCGTCCACCATGTGGCTGGATCAAGTCGAGTTCCAGGGCGGGCGTGGCGTTCAAGTACTCGTCAATGGGCTGCGGCAGGCCGATTTGGCTCGTTATGCAGATGGCCTGAGTGCTGCACCAGCTTTTGCTGGTCTGCCGATTGATGTGCTGTCGGTAGAGCGACGTGAGTTGTCTCAAACCAAAGCCGGGGACGACGGCGAAACCCGTCGGGATGTTTTGGCCTACTACCGCTTCGAGATAGCGGGCCGAGATCCCCTATCAGAGCCGATGGCGGAGGGGCAGCCATGATGACGCTGAATACTCAGGCCCTTCTTAAATGGTTCTCCAAACTGCCATTGAAAAAGTGGCTCAAGCAGATCAATGCATTGCCGCAACGCGATCGCATCGCCCTGCTGGCAGGCGGTTTGGCCTTGTTGATCGGTGCCGAGTTCCAATTGGTGATGCCGACACACGACAAGCGTGTGGCATTGCTCAACAGCCAACCAGGCTTGGATCCGCTGCAGGCACAACAAGATCAAATCGCCATGCAAAAGCAGCAGGCTGAGTTGACACGGTTGCAGGCCGAGTTAGCCAAACGGACACCAGTACAGTCGGTGTCAACTGATGGCGGGTCACCTCGGGATGTGTTTGCTGCTTTGCGCCAAGCCATGGCTTTGCAACAAGTGGAGGTCATTGGCATGAAGGCCATCCCGGCCGATGCCGCCATGAAGCCCCACCAAGCGGATGCCACTCCGGAGCCTGACGCAACACAAGATGTGCAAGCGGCGGTTGAGGCGGCCAGTGACGCATTGCTGGGGGCGACCGAAGAGGCTGCACCCGCTGCGCCACCCACGCCAGCCCCTGCTCAGGCCGACATTTACAAACATCGCGTCGAGTTGCGTATCGCTGGTTCTTTGGCTGGCGTGAACACCGTCCTCAAGAACTTTGAACAAAACCAGCCCCTGTTGCGACTGGAGCGTGTGCGACTCACCGCTTCCGAGTTGCAGGGTGGACACATCGAAGCACTGTTGTCCTTGGTGTTGATCAGTCGGGAGAAAACATGGCTGTCCATGTGAACACTCGTTTCATCCAAGTCGTCCTGTGCGGGGCTCTGTCTGCGCTGTGGATGACCTCACATGCCATAGGCCCGCAGGCACCGTTTGTCCCACCTGTTGCTGGTCAGGTCAGCGTTGATTCAGCGGGTGCCTTACCTTCCCAAGCCGGCCCCGAGGTCGGACTGTCTGGGGTGCGAGTGGGGCGCCACGCCGGCGCCATCATCGATGGCAAGTGGGTTCGTAAGGGCAAGGCCGTGCGGGGTGCTCGGCTCTCATCTGTCAGCCGTTCTCAAGTGGTGTTGAAGCACCCAGACGGTCGCCAGGAAGTTCTCTCTCTGTATTCGCCTTCGGGCCAAACAACGGTTGCCCAGGCAGCAGCCACAACACAAGCGGTGAAGCCATGACCAAGTCCATGTATTCCAACCTGACACCCTCATCACGTCGCTGGGGTGTTTCGGTCGTCATGCTCGGGGTGCTGGGGCTGTGGGGTTGTGCCAGCCAACCGCCTACTGCGACCAGCACACACAAGCTGATCGACGAGTCGATCAAGGCAGCCGTGTCGAAACGGCCGGTGGAAAAAACACCAGACAGCGTCATGTCGGCCTTGGTGCCAGGAAAGACTGATCGGCCCAAGGTTGGCAAGCGTGATGCACGCTTTGATCTGGTCTTCAACAATGCGTCCATCAACCAGGTGTTTGAAGCCATCGCGGCAGGTTCGCGATTCAGCTTTGTGGTTCAGCCAGGCTTCAACAGCACCGTGGCGGTGAATCTGCGCGATGTCAATGCCATGGAAGCCTTGGAAGTCCTGAGAGAGTTGTATGGGTTTGAGTATCGCGTCTCAGGCAATCGTGTGTTTGTCGAGCCGCCTTCCATGCAGACTCGTATCTTCCAAGTGGCTTACCCGAGCTCCAAGCGTGTGGGCCGCAGCGATACCCGCGTGACATCGGGCTCGATCACCAACAACCTGGCGAGTGGCTCGGGCGGAAGCTCTGGTGGTTCCTCATCGGCCGCTGCTGAGGGAAGTCAGGTGTCCACCTCGATTGACACAGACTTCTGGAAAGAGCTGGATGCTGCGCTCAAGGCCATCGTGGGCGAGGGCGAGGGCCGTCAGATTGTGTTGTCTCAACACACTGGCGTGGTGGTGGTGCGTGCTGTGCCCAAACAACTGCGTGAGGTCGAGGCCTTCTTGAAATCATCGAAGTTGTCGATTGAGCGTCAGGTGATGTTGGAGGCCAAGATCGTTGAGGTCACTCTGAAAGACGGCTACCAATCAGGCATCAACTGGTCTCAACTCAATGGCCAGGGCAATCACCGCATTTCGGTGGGCGCGGATCCTAGCCGCATCACCGTACCGGGCAGCCTGGGGCGCCAGCTCGGGATACAGGATGGCGCCATCAAGACCATCATCGAAGGCGATCCGCCAACCGTGATCCCAACCTACATGTCTGACTTGATCGCCACGCCCTTGAGCAGTGCCACCGGCGGCGTCTTGGGGCTGGCCTTCTCAACAGATAGCTTCTTTGGCCTGTTGTCCTTCCTGGAAACACAGGGCTCAGTCCAGGTGCTGTCATCGCCACGTGTGGCAGCCATCAATAACCAAAAGGCTGTTTTGAGGGTGGGGACCGATGACTTCTTCGTGACCAACATCTCGACCACCACGACCACAAGTTCATCGGGCACCGTGACCACGCCGACCATCACGGCACAGCCGTTCTTCTCCGGCATTTCTCTAGACGTCACCCCGCAGATTGACAGCGAAGGCATGGTGACCATGCACGTTCGGCCATCGGTCAGCAATGTGACGGAGAACCCTCGTGTGGTGAGCTTGGGTACCTTGGGCAATTTCCTCTTGCCTTTGGCATCCAGCAGCGTCAACGAGACCGACACCGTGGTTCGGGTGCGCGATGGCTACATCGTCGCCATTGGTGGCTTGATGCATCAATCACAAGATAACGAAAAGAGCCAAGTGCCCTTTGTGGGAGACCTGCCAGTCATTGGCAATCTGTTCAGGCAGAACAACCGCGTCATGAAGAAGACGGAGTTGGTCTTCCTGATCAAACCGACGGTCATCAAGAATGATTCGGATTGGCGTCAGGACTTGGCAGCGATGTCAGAGCGAATCGACAACATGCAGTTCCCCTCGCACAGTGTGCGCGAGCGAGCAGGTGAATAAACAGCTCTTCCTTGTCCACACAGATACGGAGTCGCCATGAATGCCATTGACCAGTTGGTGCGTGAGCTACAGGACCGCAAGCCTCAATGGGCCAGCGAGGATGAATTTAGCGCTGCACAAAAGTTTTCGCGCAGGCCAAGCCGTGTTCGCTCCGTCTCTCGTCCATCACATCAGGAATGGATGCGGACCATCCTTTTGTCGGGCTTGGTGGTGGCGGGTTTGATTGCCCTTCAGCATGAGCGAAGTGGGGCGTCACAGACCTTGGCTGTCGCCGCTCCGAAGTTGGCGAACTCGTCGATGTCAAGCAATGCCATCCCTGCCACGGCGCCTCCGTTCAAGAGTTGGCAGATGGACTGGCGTTTGTCGCTCGACAAGCTGCGTGTGTCCCTGCCACCGCAAGCCGAGTCTGCATCGACGAATGTGGCGCTTTCCCCCAGTCATGACCTGAGCCAGGACGCTGAGGTGGAGGTCAAGACGGTCACGCCAACTGAGCGCCTGGCTACTGCCCTGATGCATGGCAACGGTCCTTTGACGATTGATCCGCCTGCTGCTGGGCGGACGCAGTCTGTGTCGAACCAGGTGCAGACGCAATACCGTCGCGCCATGGACCTGCTCGAGCAAGGGCGAGAAACTGCGGCCTTGGACTTGTTGGCGCAAGTGTTGAGCCTCGATCCTCACCATGTAGCCGCGCGTCGCTTGGCCATCTCGGTCGCCACCGACCATCAGCAAGCGGCACAAGCGCAGATCTGGTTGGATGAGGGCGTGAAACTGCACCCCGAAGACGCCGAATTGCGGACCTTGCAGGCCCGTCTATTGAGTCAGGCCGGTGCGGCGGAAGAGGCTGTCGGGATCTTGCAAGACTTGCCTCACCCGCATGCGGAAGCGTTGGGCCTGAAGGCCGGCTTGTTGGTCAAGCTCGGTCGCCATGCCCAAGCCGCCGGTGCCTACGAGCAAGCCCTGAAGGTGCAACCAGACAAGGCGAGTTGGTGGTTGGGCCTGGGTGTGAGTTGGCAGGCGCAAGGTCAAAGCCAAGCTGCCCGTGAGGCCTTCGCACGTGCTTGGCAATTGGGTCAACAGGGCCAACTGAGCCCTGATGTGCAAGCGTGGCTCGAACAACAATTGTGATGGACGGAGTCCAATCGTGAATCAAATTCGCAAATTCCGCCTGGGTGAAGTGCTGGTGCAGCAAGGGCTCCTGAGCCTGCATCAGTTGGAGCAGGCCTTGGCCGAACAAAAGCGCACCGGGCGCAAGCTGGGCAGGGTGCTGTCCGACATGAATCTGGTCACGGATCAAGCCATTGGCTTGACGATTGCCGAGCAGATGAAGTTGCCCTTCCTGGATCTGGCTCGCCGCGAGTTGAATCCTCAACTGGTGTTGAAGCTGCCGGAATCCTTGGCTCGTCGCCACCGCGCCTTGGTCATTGGGCAGCAAGATGATGGTTACCTGGTCGCATTCTCTGACCCCATGGACACCTTCGCCCAAGATGAGGTGGCGCGTGCATTGGGTGGGCAGATCAATCCCGTGGTGGTCACCGAAAAATCCTTGATGGATGTGGTCGACCGTATCTACCAGCGTCGAGAGCAGTTGTCGGGTCTGGCTGACGAAGTGGCCGCAGACCTGGGGCCCGCGGTGGCATCGCTGGAGATGCTGGCCGGCACAGAAGACGCGCCCATCGTCAAATTGATCACCTCGATCTTTGACACGGCTGTGGCTCAGGCTGTCTCTGATATCCACATCGAGCCGCAAGAGCGCCAGACCATCATCCGCTTCCGGATTGACGGTGTCTTGCATCAGCACTCGACTTATGACCCCAAGGTGTCGACGGCCTTGATTCAGCGTTTGAAGTTGATGTCCAACCTGGATATCTCCGAAAAGCGCTTGCCGCAGGATGGTCGCTTTCAAACCGCCATCAACGGTGCGCCCATTGATATCCGGATCTCGACCTTGCCGGTTCAGTACGGCGAGTCGGTGGTGATGCGTTTGCTGATTCAAAGCAACCAACGCGCCAGCTTGGATGCCCTGCACATGCCGCCCGCCATCTTGCAGCGCCTGCGTGTGGCTTTGGCGGCACCGTCCGGTTTGATTCTGGTCACCGGTCCGACGGGTTCCGGTAAGACCACCACGCTGTACGCGGCGCTGGCGGAGTTGAACAACACAGAGACCAAGATCATCACGGTCGAAGATCCAGTGGAATACCGCTTGCCCGGGCTCAACCAGGTGCAAGTCCACGACAAGATCGATCTGAGCTTTGCGCGCGTGTTGCGTGCTTGTTTGCGTCAAGACCCTGATGTCTTGCTCGTGGGTGAAATGCGTGACCAGGAAACCGCAGAAATCGGCTTGCGTGCCGCCATGACCGGGCACTTGGTGGTGTCGACCTTGCACACCAACGATGCTGCGGGTGCGGTACTGCGTATGTCTGATATGGGTGTGCCACCTTACATGTCGGCATTGGGGTTGAGGCTGGTGTTGGCGCAGCGCTTGGTCCGAGTGGTTTGCGACAGCTGCCGCATGCCCTACGAGCCCGCAGCGCACGAACAAGAGTGGATGGCCAAAGACCTGGCGGCGATGCAGTCGGATGACGGTGCGCCGATGATGCAGGGTACCTTCTTCAAAGGCGTGGGCTGCAACAGCTGCCACCAGACCGGCTATCGCGGGCGTACAGGCATTTACGAGATGATTGAGTTGACGCCCGAGTTGACCCATGCGGCCTCTCAAGGAGATCACGTCGCATTCAGTGAAATTGCTTATCGGCAATTTGCGAACTACACGCTCAAACGCGATGCCATTCGGCTGGTCTTGGCGGGCAAGACCACGGTCGCAGAAGCCATGCGTGCCAGCACATCGATCTGATCGCCATGCCTCAGTTCACCTACTACGGACGTAACGCCAATCGTGAGCCTGTTGAGGGCAAGATCGAAGCAGCCAGTGTCACGGCCGTGGCCGACTCATTGATGCAGACGGGCATCACGCCGGTCTCCATCACCGAGGTGGCGCAGGTGCAAGAGGCCTCCGATGTCATTGATCGGCTCTTGGGGAAAGACAAGGTCACGCCCGGTGACTTGATGATGTTCACCCGTCAGTTCTACACACTGACCAAGGCGGGCGTACCCATCATCCGTGCTTTGCGTGGCCTGGAGTTGTCGGCACAGCAAAAGTCGCTGAAGAAGCTGTATGCCGAATTGGCCCAGTCCTTGGAAAGCGGCTTGGAGTTGTCGCAAGCCATGTCTCGCAGAGAGGACTGTTTTGACCCCTTTTACATTGCCATGGTGAGAGTGGGCGAGCAGGCCGGGCGATTGGAAGAGGTCTTTCTGGGCTTGTTCGAACACCTGGAGTTCCAGAAGTACATCAAAGAGCAGGTCAAGTCTGCCTTGCGGTATCCCACATTTGTGGTCATGGCCATGGTGGTGGCTGTGGGCATCATCAATGTGTTTGTGATCCCGGCCTTTGCCAAAGTATTTGAGAGCATGCATGCCGAGTTGCCCTTGATGACTCGCATCTTGATGACCACATCCTCTTTCACCATCAAGTGGTGGCCTGCCATGCTGGTCGGGGCGATCGCCGCGTGGTTTGGCTGGAAGCAGTTTCTGAAAACCGACGCGGGTCGGCTCAAGTGGGATCGCTTGAAGTTGAAGATGCCAGTGGTCGGCGAAATGGTCGAGAAGGGCGTCTTGGCACAGTCCATGCGCAGTCTGGCTCTGGTTTTCCGCAGCGGCGTGCCCGTGGTGCAAGGTTTGTCTTTGTCTGCCCAGGTGGTTGACAACGCCTACCTGACCCAAGCCTTGAGCACGATGCGTTCGCAAGTGGAGCGTGGAGACTCCTTGCTCACGGCCAGTCAACGCGCAGGTGTGTTTCCCCCCTTGGTTCTGCAAATGATCATGGTGGGGGAGGAGTCTGGCACCTTGGGTGAAATGCTCGAAGAAATCGGCCAGATGTACCAGCGTGACATGGAGTACGGCCTCAAGACCTTGGCGCAAAAGATTGAACCCATCTTGCTGATCATGATGGGCGCCATGGTGCTGGTGCTCGCTTTGGGTGTGTTCTTGCCGATGTGGGATTTGGGCAAAGCGGCCATAAAGTGATTTCACATGGCGAATTGATGATGTGGATGTGAACTTGTGGCGTGAAGGATTAAAGAAATCAGGTGAGCGGTCGATAGAGCAAACAGGACCCCTATGTTCGGCGTGAAGCGGTCACGTCTTTGAGGCGCCAGGCGCCAGAAATGGAAATTGTTGCCATGAAAACCAAGTATCAACGCGGCTTCACGATGATCGAACTGATTGTGGTCATCGTCATTTTGGGCATCCTGGCCAGCGTCGCTTTGCCTCGTTTCACCAACATGCAACGTGATGCACGCATCGCCAAGCTGCAAGCCGCTCGTGGCGCTGTGGCCTCTGCGGCCGCCATGGTGTATGGCGCAGCGCTGACTCGT
The DNA here is from genome assembly GCA_046299355.1 of Aquabacterium sp. Classification (GTDB taxonomy): domain Bacteria; phylum Pseudomonadota; class Gammaproteobacteria; order Burkholderiales; family Burkholderiaceae_C; genus Aquabacterium. Next base: position 109,152 of record JBKBIO010000010.1, read on the forward strand.
CAAGGTGTGGCTCAACCCGCTTGCCCTGTGGCAGTTGGCCCCGGTCCTGCTGCACCACTGATCAATGCCACCACTGGTACTGGCAACATCTGTACCGACAAGGGCCGCGTGGCAGTGACATCGCTGTACCCCGCGCCTACCCTGGCTGGTATCGTGGCCGCTTCGGGTCTGTCGCCAACCACTGGTACCCCTACCGCAGCGCAGTTGACCGCTGAAGGCTACAACGTGACTGTGGCTGGTACCACCGTGACTGTGTCGGTTGTTGGTGCTCCCAACCCCGCAACCTGTTTCTTCACCTACACCGCTCCAGCGGCCTTGGGTGCAGCCGCCACAGTGTCTCAAATCAACGCGGCGGCAACTGCTGGTTGCTGATTTGAATGATTCCTCGCCGCCAAGCTGGCTTCACGCTGGTTGAACTGATCCTCGTGATCGTGCTGATGGGGCTGCTGGCGGCGGTGGCCTTGCCTGGACTGAGCAATCGTCAGTCTCAGGACGAACTGACTACCCGGGATGAACTCAAAGCCACCTTGCGACTTGCGCGTCAGGTGGCTTCTGCACAGAATCAGACGGTTTGCTTCATGCGAACCGCAGTGCAGTTTCAGTTGGTGTACGCCACGGCGGCAGGCGTTTGCAACCTCGCAGGAACGCCCGTCTTGGAGCCCGGCAGTGGGCAGCCCAAGGTGATCGAGTTTGCGCCCAATGTGGTCTTAACCGGTGCCAATGCCATCGTTTTCAATCCTCGTGGGCAATTGGTTCCCGCGACCGTGAATGCCACCATCACGGTTGGCAGCACACAGGCGCTCACCATCAACCGCGAAACCGGGTTCGTGAATTGACCATGTACACGGTTCGCTCGCATCGCTCCCAAGAAGGCTTCACCCTGGTGGAGTTGCTGCTCATCATTGTCGTATTGGGCATCGCCGCTGCGACGCTGACCATGGTGTCTGCTCGTAGCGCCGAGTTGTCCGCCAACATGTTGCGGCAACAGCAGGCCACGACCTTGGCGCATGCCCTGTTGGAAGAAGTGCGCAACATGCCCTTCACGTACTGCGACCCCAGTAATCTGCCCCTGGCCACTACGGCCAACTCCACAGCAGCGTGTGGCGCAGGCATCGACGCCATGGGGCCTGAAGTGGGCGAGCAGCGCTTGCCTCCGCCCGCGGCGCTTCGTTTTGACCATGTCAACGACTACAACGGCTTCGTTGCGCCAGCAGGCTCGCTGCGCGATGTCGCTGGCAATTTGATGACGGCCGATTTGCCCACGGTGGCGAATTGTCGCGTGTCAGTGGCGGTGGCCAACCAAGCGGTCATCGATGTGGCTCCAGGTGATGCGGTACGAATCGCCGTGACCGTACAGTGTCCGGAGGCGCAAGGCCCCTCGGTCGTGGCGGAAGCCGTGCGCATTCGTTATGCGCCTAACCGTGCTGAGTTTTGAATGAGGACGCCGATGCTTCGCGCGCAAAGCGGCTTCACCTTGATGGAAATGGTGGTCAGCCTGGTTGTGCTGGGTTTGATGTCGGTCGTCATGCTGCCCTTGCTCACCATGCCCGCCAACAGCTACATGGATGCCCAGCGACGTGTGGAGTTGCATCAGCAAATGGCACTGATTCGCAGCAAGCTCAGTGACGATGTGAAGCTGGCCATGCCGGGTAGCTTGCGCCAGACCTGTGTGGGGGCCAATTGCTTTCTGGAGTATCTGGAGGTGCGTGCCACCGCACGCTACCGTAAGGCCGCAGGCGGGGCTGCGTTCTGTGCCGCGGCCTGTGGTGGGAACGTCTTGACACCTGCATGCGCCAACGAGAACTGCGCTACGACCTTGGGGCCAGCCCATTTGGTCGTGGCCGGCGTCAATCCGGTGGTCAATGTGGACTATGTGGCCGTGCCGGGAAGCGGTAATGGCAACTTGCCCTTGCCCTATACGCTGGCGCCGGCTGGTACATTGACCCGCCTGACCAATTGGACCCCGCGGGCCAACGATGTGGGGCTGCGCTTCCAGAACAAAACCTTTGCCCCAGCGCCTGCGGGATGGACGTCGGATCGCCTGTACCTCATCTCCCAACCCGTCACCTATGCCTGCAACACCACCACCGGCCGTTTGACCAAATTCTGGGGGTATGCGATTGCGCCGACTGGGGTTCAGCCCACCGCATTTGGCGCTAACGTCAACAATGCCGTCCTGTCTGACTTGGTCACACGCTGTTTGCCACCCAGCGTTGTCACACAAGGGCTTCGGCAAACTGTGACGTGGCGCATCACCTTGGCCAGAAATGTGGCTGGCCAGCCCGTCGAGTCGGTCGAGTCCTTGATTCAATTGGGGGTTCGTGAGCCATGAAGCGTCAACACGGTTTTTCGTCCATTTTGTTGATCGCCATCATCGTATTGCTGGCGGGCATGACCACTTTCGCGCTGCGGTTTGTGGCGGGGGCTGAAGGCAACGCCAGTGCTTTGAGCCAGACTCTGAAAGCGCAACAAGCCGCCGAAGCGGGCATGGAGTGGCTGCGTTACCGGTTGCGGGCTGGCCAATGTCAGGCCACACGGAACGTGACCATCCCTATGTCCACGGGCAACATTCAAACGACCCTGACGTGCGTACGAGCGCCTGCTGCGATGCACACCGAGGGTGTGGGCCCTGGCGCGGTGAACTCTTTCTCGTACACCTTGGTCTCGACGGCCTGTTGGCCTGATGCAGCCGGCACATGCCCGAACCCGGTGCTTTCGGCCAATTATGTTGCCCGCGTTGTCAGGGCAGGGGCCACCTGCACCACGGCGGTTCCCGCGGTTTGCACCTGGTGACAGGGGTGTCGCACACGATGCCTTGATGTCATCCATCATCCTGTTGAGTCAGGGTTGAAATTTATACAGTTGAGCCTATCGCAGCACATTGGCTCACTGACATGACACAAGCAGCCCCTACGCAACAACATCCGATCATTCCCCGTGAGCGACTGGATTTTGGTCTCGACGGTGACATTCCAAAGTTCTGGTTTGGCGGGGATCCGTTCAAGACCCGCTTTTTCGATGCCATGTCCATCATCTTTCCACCTGGCGAAAGATTTTTCATGACCACCGTGCGGGATTTCAAGGACCGTATTCGTGACCCCAAGTTGCTGGCCGATATCCAGGGGTTCAATCGCCAGGAGGCGCAGCACAGCATCGTGCACAACCAGTACAACGCCCGCTTGCGTGCACAGGGGCAGGACGTGGACGGCATGACCAAGTGGTTGGAGAACCTGCTGTTTGAGAAGTACCGTGGGCGTTTCAGCCGGGAGTACACCCTCGCCATCACCGGAGCCTTGGAGCACTTCACCGCGATTGGCGCGCACGCCATGTTTGACGAGCGGGACATCATGGGGCCGGCCGATCCCCATGTCCGCGCCATGTATGCGTGGCACGCCATTGAAGAGGTGGAGCACAAAGGCGTGGCCTACGATGTGATGATCGATTACGCGCACGTCGGGTATACCAAGCGCGTGCTGGCGCTCATCCACGCCACCTTCATGTTCCCCTATGTGATCCATCGCTTCATGAATCAAATGCTCAAGCACGATGGTTTCACGCTCACGGAGCGCATCCAGCTCAAGGTCAAAGGGTATTGGTGGCTCTTGAAACCGGGTGGCTTTGTGACGCCGATCATTCGTCACTACCTGCCTTACTACAAGCCCGGATACCACCCTTGGCAGGAGGTCGACCAGCCTGGCTATGAAGAGTGGTTGGCTGGCTTCAATCGGCAGCGCAACCCCATCGAGGCCAGCGAGTCCATGCGCGCGGCCATGGTGCGTTGACCTGAATCGCGTCTTCTGACCCGTCATTGGGTAGACTGCGGCACACCCGTTTTGGGCCGTGCCGCTTTTTACTTATGTCAGTCCCCTCTGTCATCCAACACTCGCTGGGGCTCAAGCCCATTCCGCTGTTCATGTTGTCCAGTTGGATCAAGGCCGCCGCCAAGTGTGGTTTCAATGTTCAGCCCTTGTTCCACGAGGCCGGGATTCAGGTCGATCTCATTCGGCTGGAAGAGGCACGAGTGTCCCCATTGCAGTTGATTTCGCTGCTGGAGCAAAGCGTCGCACTGTCCTCAGACAAGTACTTCCCATTTGTCTTGGGCGACACGTTCGCTTTTGAATCCCTTCCCGAGTTCGAAACGCTTTTGACCACCAGCCCCAGCTTGCGCGACGCCCTCCATGTGGCCAAGTTGGCCGCCAAGGTGATCTTGCCGTGGCTGCAGATTGAATTGATTGAGGAAGGGAAGGTCGCTCGCATTCGCCTCGATTTCAACCTGGCGCTGCCTGACACGGTCAAGGCCAGACTACCCTTGTTCCTCGTTCTCGAGGCGGTGCTGGCCAGTGTGCGCAAGTTCGGGCGGTCTTTGCAGGGCACAGAAGACGGCTTCTTGAGCGTGGAGGTGCCTGGTGCCGATGTGAATGGGCGGCGATCGCGTTTTGAATCGTTTTTCCAAGTGCCGGTGTCGTTCGAGCAGCCCCATTACGCCTTGGTGATTGAGTCGCGAGTGTTGGACTTGCCCCTAGAGGGCGCGTTCCCGGTTTTGCATCAGCAGGCTCAATTGCTGGCCGAGCAGCGCTTGGACAAAGAAGCGCGCCGTCAGGGCATGGCGTTCGAGTTGGAAGAAAAAATCAATCGAGAACCGGGCCTTCTCGAGTTGGGTATCGAGGACATGGCTGAACGACTGGGCCTTCATCCCCGTACTTTGCAGCGCCGGCTCAAAGATGAGGGTGACAGCTACCTCGGGGTCCAGGCACGGATGCGGCATCGCCTGGCCTGTCAATGGTTGCGTCTGGGGGAGTTATCGATCGACGACATCAGCATTCGATTAGGGTTTTCGGACCGACGCGCCTTCACTGCCGCCTTCAAACGGTGGGAGGGCGACACGCCAAGCGCATGGCGATCCAAGCAATAAATGAACATTTGTGCATAAATTTGGATGTGATAACGCACGTTGTCAGTATCCGTGAAATCCCTGAATTTTTATACGAATGTGCGTTTGATTTTGGAGGTGAGATAGCCTGGATACGGACCATGTTTGATGGGGAATACAGAACGCCAAAGGAACAATCCGTGATCAATTTTGTATGGTGGAATTTTCTCCCTGTTGTAGTTGTAACCAATTGATTCGTTCATGCAGAACGGCGTGATTTGTCATTTTCTAGGGGGGGTTTAAGGGTAATCACCGGGTTCCGTCCTGAAAACACAACCCCCCCAATAAGGTGGTGGGTTCGTAAATTGTTCCTTTTCCCCTCGCCTTCACGGATGCCCCATTTGGGGGAAGCGAATAGATTAACTATCCATGAGCACTACTTGAATGTTTGACCGTAAACGACGGGTGTTCATGTGGAAAATAATGTATTCAGTTTACGGTTTGTTACACGTTGACAGTCAGTGGGTGTCCGAATGTCCAATACAGACTCTCTCGCCGCAGTTCCCCTGCCATCCATCAATAGCTGGATTCAGGCGTCCAATATTTGTGGCTTCCCGATCGAGCCCATCTTGCGCGAGGCTGGCATCACTGCCAAGTCCACCAGCAACGTCTCTCCATTCAGCTTGCACAAAGCTTTTCAGCTTTGTGTGGAGCGGTCAACCTCGCGCTACTTCCCCTTTGTGTTGGGCGAAGTATTTGGCTTTGAGGCCTTCAGCGAGTTCGACTCCTTCATCACCGCCAGCTCGACGGTGCGCGATGCACTCGAGGTTGCCAGCTGGGCTCACGACTTGATCTCACCTTGGATGGTCTTGCGGTTGGACGAGTTTGGCGCTGAAGCCCATGTCCGCGTCGAATTGCCATTTCCCGGCGGTCATCTGCCGATGTTTGCACCTGTGCGGGAAGTGATCTTGGCCGTGCTCTTCCAGCTGTTCCGCAAGGTGACGCAGCAAAGCGGTTGGTTGATTTCCGTGCGTTTGAGCCAACCCAAGCCCGATGGCCGTCTGTCTCAGGAGTTTGAAACCCATTTCGGCGTGCCGGTCTCCTTCAATGAAGGCGTGGACGCTCTGGTGATTGATCGTCGCTGGCTCGACATGCCCCTCAAGGGCGCCGCCAGTGAAGTGTTGGGGCAAGCCCGCCAGCAGATTGAAAAGCGTCTGGCCGTTGCGGTCGGCGGTCGGCGCATCGTCGACGACGTACGTTGGGCTCTGGAGCGTCGTCCCGAGTTGCTCCGTGAGGGCTTAGAGGCCACTGCCGCCGCACTGGGCCTGCACCCCCGCACCTTGCAGCGTCGTTTGCAAACCGAGGGCGTTCGCTTTGTCGACATCCAGTCTGAGGCCAAGCTGTACCGCGCTAAAACCATGCTGCGCCGCCGGGCGATGAGCATGGAGTCCATCAGCGATGAACTGGGCTTCAGCGATCGTCGTGCCTTCACCTTTGCGTTCAAGCGTTGGACCGGTTTGTCTCCCAGCGCTTTCCGCAACCAACTCGCGGCTAACAACGCCAGCTCCAGCGCTGCCGCCTGATTGTTGCGCGCGTGCCGTGTGAAACGGCGCCCCTCGCAGGTTTGGTTCGTCCGAAAGGGCGGCCAAGCCTGTTAGAGTTGCCTCCCATGTCAGAACGTACAGATCTCCAGGGCCGACACATCCTGCTCGGCCTGTCGGGTGGCATTGCTTGCTACAAGTCCGCCGAACTCGTGCGCTTGCTTACCAAGGCAGGGGCCACGGTTCAGGTGGTCATGACCGAAGCGGCCGCAGCCTTCATCACGCCGGTCACCATGCAGGCACTTTCAGGCCGACCCGTGGTGATGAGTCAGTGGGATCCACGTGAGCCCAACAACATGGCGCACATCAACCTCGGCCGAGAAGCGGATGCGGTTGTGATTGCCCCGGCCAGCGCTGATTTCATCGCCAAACTCGCTCAAGGCCGTGCCGATGAATTGCTCAGCCTGACTTGTTTGGCGCGACCTCGCGATCGTGGCCCCTTGTTGGTCGCCCCAGCGATGAATCGCGAAATGTGGGCGCATCCCGCTACCCAGCGCAACGTGGCGCAGATTCAAAGCGATGGCGCCGCCATTTTGGGCCCCGGAGCAGGCGATCAGGCCTGTGGCGAAGTGGGCGATGGCCGCATGCTGGAGCCTGAAGAGCTGCTGGAAGACATCATTGCCGCGCTGGCGCCCAAGGTGCTGGCGGGTCGCAAGCTCTTGATCACAGCGGGCCCCACGTTTGAGCCCATCGATCCCGTTCGCGGCATCACCAACCACTCCAGCGGCAAAATGGGCTTTGCCTTGGCGCGTGCCGCCCGTGAAGCCGGCGCTGATGTTGAGTTGGTGGCTGGCCCTGTGCATTTACCGACCCCTCGTGGCGTGAAGCGCACCAATGTCATGACCGCTCAGCAAATGTTTGATGCGGTCTTGCCTCGCGCTTCTGCGGCCGATGTCTTCATCGCCACGGCAGCCGTGGCCGATTGGCGTCCCGCCACACTGGCCGAGCACAAAATCAAGAAAGAGGGCAAGAAGGTCGCCCCTACCTTCGAGCTCACCGAAAACCCCGACATCCTGGCTGCCGTGGCGCAACAAGCGCTGGCATCAGGAGGCACACCGTATTGCGTTGGCTTCGCGGCAGAAAGCGAGCAGTTGCTGGCTCACGCTCGTGCCAAATTGCAGCGCAAACAGATCCCCTTGATCATTGGCAATTTGGGGCCCGCCACTTTTGGGAAAGACGACAACGCCTTATTGGTGGTCGATGCCCATTCCCACCATGCCCTGCCGGCTGACGGCGCCCCCGTGGACAAACTGACCTTGGCTCGCCAATTGATGGTGGAGTTGGCCAAGCGTTTGGCCGATCAATCTCGTCAAGCTTGATATGACCACTGTAGACATCAAAATTCTCGATTCCCGTATAGCCGAGTGCCTGCCGGCGTATGCGACACCCGGCAGCGCTGGCTTGGACTTGCGTGCCTGCTTGGATGCCCCCATTGTGCTGGAGCCTGGTCAGGCGCAACTGATTCCCACTGGCTTGGCCATCCACTTGGGTGACCCAGGCTTGGCCGCCATGATCCTGCCTCGTTCAGGTCTGGGCCACAAGCACGGCATCGTGCTGGGAAATCTGGTGGGCTTGATCGATTCGGATTACCAGGGGCCCTTGATGGTGAGTTGCTGGAATCGCGGCACCACCGCATTCAAGATTGAACCCCTGGAGCGCATTGCACAATTGGTCATCGTGCCCGTGGTGCAGGCCAGCTTCCGTCAGGTTGACTCGTTCGAGGCGACCGAGCGAGGCGAGGGCGGTTTCGGCTCCACCGGTCGAGGCTGATCGCCTCAGTCAAGACAAGTCGCCTCTGGCGGCAGCCGACGCAAATCGTCAAAAGGCCCTCCGTAGAGGGCCTTTTTGCATTTGGGGTGGGGGGCGCTGTCAGTGCAAGGTAGTGTTGGGCGGCACCTCTGGCGGTGTGCTCATACCCAGCACAAAGGGCGCTTCGCCCACCGAGCCTTGCTCAATTTCTTCGGTTGTAGCGGTGCGCACGTCCAGCACCTTGAATGACAGACGCAGGCCAATGCCGGCCAAAGGGTGGTTGCCGTCGAGCACCACATGGGTGTCGTAGACCTCGGTGACCGTGTAAATCACGTCCTTGGGCATGTCAGGCGTGGCGGCACCTTCGGGCGGTCCTTCAAACTGCATGCCTTCCGAAACTTCCTTCGGGAAGATCTCGCGTGCTTCAAAAAACACCAACTGGGCATCGTATTCGCCGAAGGCATCTTCGGGTTCGAGCGCCAGTTGCGCCTCGAATCCAGCCGTCTGGCCATTCAATGTGGCTTCGACCTTGGGCAACAAGTCATCGCCACCCATCAGGAACTCCATGGGCTCGTTCAGTTCGTCAATCAACACGCCTTGGGCGTCTTCAAGTCGCCAGGTCAGGCTGACGACGCAGGGAGAGGAAATCATCATGATGTTGCAATCATCTCATGACCGGGCATGCCTTGAGCGAGGTCATCGTCATGCGCCCCCTCGTCAGGTGACAATGCTGCACATGAAATCCGCATCCAAAAAATCCGCCTCTGTCGCCATGCAAGCTGCAGCCGACGCTTCGCAGACACCTACCAAGACCATGCCACCGTTGGATCAGCCATGGCAGCTCCTGGGGGGCATGTCCCCACAAGCGTTCATGAAGAAGTATTGGCAGAAGAAGCCTTTGCTGATCAAGCAGGCGGTGCCCGGTGTGGTCTCGCCCATCAGCCGTGCCGAGTTGTTTGAGTTGGCGGCACAAGATGATGTGGAGTCCCGCATGGTCGTGCAGGGTGGTGCTGCCAAAGGCAAGAAGCCCGCACCGGAGTGGTCTCTGTTGCATGGACCGTTTGAGCGCAACCGCTTGCCCAAATTGTCTCAACCCAAGTGGACCTTGCTGGTGCAGGGCTTGGATCTGCATGTGCCTGCCGCGCATGACATCCTGCAGCAGTTCCGCTTTGTGCCCGACGCGCGTTTGGATGACTTGATGATTTCCTACGCGACGGACGGTGGCGGGGTCGGGCCCCATTACGATTCGTACGACGTCTTCCTGCTGCAAGTGCATGGCAAGCGTCGCTGGCGCATTGGGCCGCTCAACAACCCCGCCTTGTTACCCGACATGCCCGTCAAGATCCTGGCCGACTTCCAGCCCGAGGAAGAGTATGTGCTGGAGCCTGGCGACATGCTCTATCTGCCGCCGCGCTGGGGGCATGATGGGGTGGCCGAAGGCGAGTGCATGACGTGCTCGATTGGCTTCCGGGTGCCTGAAACCACGGAGTTGGTCAGAGAGGTCTTGATTCGCTTGACCGAAGGGCTTGAGCCCAACGATCCCCCCAAGCTCTACAAAGATCCCAAGCAGCAAGCCACTGATTCTCCCGCTCGCGTGCCAGAAGCGTTGCAAGATTTCGCGATGGATGCCATCACCAAAGCGCTGAAGGATCCCGCCGCTTTGAAGGCTGCCTTGGGCGAATTGCTCACAGAGCCCAAGCCGCGCGTCTGGTTTGATATCAGTGAAGAACCTTTGGAGCCGGGCGTTGGTGTGGTGTTGGATGCCAAAACTCGCATGATGTACGACGATCACTGCATTTACGCCAATGGCGAATCTTGGCGGGCGGCCGGTGCCGATGCGCGCATGCTGCGCAAACTGGCGGATCAGCGACGTTTGTCTGCAGCCGATGTGGGGCGTGTGAGCGACGACGTTCGCTGCTTGCTAGAGCAATGGGTCGATGACGGCTGGTTGCACCCTCAAGATTGACCGCACTGTACAAAGAGGTGGCCTATGACTGAAAAGATGGGGCGATTTGAGACTTGGCAGGGGTTTGAAGACCGGTTTGTGGCGGCCATGGCTGTCCTCGCCAGTGAGCCCCTGGATGTGTTCATGATCGATACCGATTTTCACCATTGGCCTTTGGGATCTCGGGCCGTGGTGGATGCGTTTCATCAGTGGATCATGCAAGCCAAATCAGGCCATTGCACCTTGTTGGGGCGAGATTTCAGTCGGATCAAGACCGATCACCCACGCTGGGTTCAATGGCGTCAACCGTGGGCGCATCGTGTGCATTGCAAGCAGATCCCTGCGGATGAGGGGTTGAACCTGCTGCCAACCCTGGTTTTGCGTGGAAATCTGGGCATTCGGGTCCAAGATCCAATCAGCGGTGCGGGCATTTGGACCCGGGATGTGGGCCAAATTGGCGATTGGTCGTTAGAAATTGACGTTATTTCGCAACGATCTCACGAGGCCACGCTCTCGACCACTTTGGGCTTATAGGGAAATGCCCGCAGTGTTGTACAATCTGAGGCTGAATGTAGAGCAACACAAAAATTTGCTCAGCATCCTTTGCCCTCGTCTCGTATTGCTATGGGACTGTGGGCTTTGCACATAGTTCCATATACACCCAGTTTTTTGACACTCCTTTTGAGGACACAAGCATGAAAAAGTCGCTCCTGCTGGCTTCGCTGATCGCTGCCATGGCCCTGGCCGCTTGCGGTAAGAAAGAAGAAGCTGCTGCTGACGCAGCATCCGCCGCTTCCGAAGTCGCTTCCGCTGCTTCCGAAGCCGCTTCCGCCGCTTCTGACGCTGCTCCTGCTGCTTCCGAAGCCGCTTCCGCTGCTTCCGACGCTGCTTCTGCCGCTTCCAACTAATCCTTGGAAACAGCTTAGCGAAAAGGCCGCCCACCAGGGCGGCTTTTTTCATGGTCGAGTCATTTCTGATGTGACTTTTTGACGCTCAAACCGGCTCGAACCAGCGCTTGAGATAAGAAAAAACCCGGCATTGGCCGGGTTTTGTATTGGTGGGTGTGATGCCCGGGCTTACTGCAATTCTGTGAGCAAGTCCTTGGCGATTCGTTTGGCGGTTGCGGTGTTCTGCACGGCACCATCGCGGTCGGTGATCTCCACCAAAGATTGTCGGTTGGTGCTGGCCTTCACGACCACGCGGTGCTTCACGGCTGGCGTATCGCTTTGTTTGCCGCCAAAAACACGAGACCAGAAGCCTGGTTTGTTGGCGTCTGCGTTTTCGCCAGGCAATTTCACGTCGAAGGTGCCTTTCACGCGTTCGCGCGTTTCGATCGTGTAGCCGCTGCGATCCAGTGCCAACCCCACGCGGCGCCAAACGGTTTCTGCGTCGTCATTGACCAAGAGGGCCACGCCGCTGTCTGTCAGTTTGGCCAGTTGAGAGCCCGTAGCCACGGGCGCCGTTGCGGTGGTTTGTGCGCGCACCTGATCAGCCGCATCTTTCCCTGCGCCGAGTTTGACCATCAAGCGAGCCAACATTTCGGACTCCAGGGCGACGTCGGTGCGGGGCTGCCAGCGGGTTTCTGTTTTCTGGCTGTTGGCATACTCTTCAACCACGCCTCGGTGGGTGACGTAGATTTCGCTGCCTTTGCTGGTGCGTTCGACGCGAATCTTGAACTGATCACGCTCGCCTGTGTCGTACAGGCCGTCCATGATGGTGCCCACCGTCTTGCGGATGAAATCTTGTGGCAGCTTGGCGCGGTTCTCGGCCCAGTTGGTTTCCAGCAGTCCGGCTTCCGGTTGGTCAACGGTCAACTCGAAGCCGCTGTCCAACCAGAATTGGCGTACGGTTTCCCAAACTTGCTCGGGCGCTTGGTTCACGCTCAACCAACGCGTTTGGCCTTGACGCTCCAGCTTGACCGTGCCGAATTGCCCTGGCGCTACGGTCGACGTGGATGCCGCAGCAGCAGTTGGTGCATTGACACTGTTGGCCGACACAATGGCCGGCGACATCTGTCCATAACGCGATTGACCTGGCAACTTGCTCAGGTCTGGCGGGACGTCGAGGTTCACCGTTTGGGTACCGGTTTTCCGGTAGTCCACCTTTTCTCCCAAGATCGGGTTGGTGGAGGAGCAACCACTTGCCAACAGGCTGCATGCAGCGGCCACGCTCAAAAGAGCCAGGGTAGGACGACGTTGTTGAATCGACATGTGTGTATGCAAAAGCGCCCGTGGGGCGCTTCGTGGTCGGTTGATATGCGTGGACTGCTTTGGTTTAGATCACGCCTGCTTCGCGCAGTGCGTTCTCGACCAAGGGTTGTGCAGCCTCAGACAATGGAGTCAAAGGCAAGCGCAAGGTTCCGCCGGCTTTGCCCATGCGGGTCAGAGCCCACTTCACGGGGATGGGGTTGGGCTCACAGAACAATTGCTTGTGCAGGGGCAGCAACTTCATGTGCAGGTCGATCGCACGGCGAGCGTCTTTTTCGAGTGCCGCGGTGCACATGTCTGCCATGGCGCGTGGCGCCACGTTGGCTGTGACGCTCACGTTACCGTGGCCACCCATCATGATCAGGTGAACGGCTGTGGGGTCGTCGCCAGAGTAGATGTGGAAACCGGCGGGCGCTTGCTTGATCAACCATGCAGCGCGGTCCAAGTTGCCTGTGGCCTCTTTGATCCCGATGACGCCAGGAATCTGCGCCAGGCGCAGGGCGGTTTCGGGTGTCATGTCGGCCACGGTTCGGCCGGGCACGTTGTACAGCACCATGGGGATATCCACGGCTTCCGCGATGGTCTTGAAGTGCTGATAGATGCCTTCTTGCGTTGGCTTGTTGTAGTACGGAACCACCTGCAGGGTGCAATCGGCGCCGACCTTCTTGGCGAACTCAGACAACTCGATGGCTTCGCGGGTGCAGTTGGCACCGCAGCCGGCCATGATGGGCACGCGACCGGCGGCTTGTTCAACGGCCACGCGGATGATTTCGCAGTGTTCTTCGACGGACACGGTGGGCGATTCGCCCGTGGTGCCCACCACGCCGATGCAATGTGTGCCTTCGGCGATATGCCAGTCCACCAGTTTGCGCAGGGTGTCGTAGTCGACGCTGCCGTCTGGGTGGAGGGGAGTGATCAGTGCAACGATGCTGCCAAGGATAGGTTTCATCTTGATTCCTTCAATCCGAACATTCTACTCAGTCAGGCGCAGCGCCAGAGTAGGTTGGCCAGATCCATCACCAGTTCTGCCTGAAAGTACATCAGGAACACCACAGCCAGAACGGTCGCAATCGCGATTCTGATGGCCCAAGGACCTAGCAAATGCAAAAAGGTGCTCATGTGGCCGGCCTCCACCAGCGCCAGACTTTGGCTGGCAAGTGTTCTTGAACAGGCAGGTTGACCAGTGCCGCCAATACACCCAGGGCCGCTGCCAGCCACCAAACGGGGATGTAGCTGCCAGTGAGATCAAACAGATGGCCACCCAACCAGACGCCGAGGAAGGATCCAATCTGGTGGGAGAAGAAGACCAGTCCGCCCAACATGGACAGGTGCTGCACACCCATGGTTTGAGCCACTATGGCATTGGTCGGTGGCACGGTCGACAGCCACAAGGCGCCCATGGCTGCTGCAAAGATCGCCACCGACAGGGGGCTCAGGGGCACCAGAACAAAGGCGGTGATGGCCATGGCTCGCAAGGCATAAATAGCCGCCAGGATCCAGGACTTTCTGAACCGCTGGCCCAGTGCGCCCGTGCTGTAGGTGCCGATGACGTTGAACAAACCGATCAGTGCCAAGGCGGTGGCTGCGGTTTCAGGGCCCAGTTGCTGATCTTTGAGATAGCTGGGCAGATGGATGCCAATGAACGACAGCTGGAATCCGCAGACAAAATAGCCGAGCGTGAGCAACAAATAGCCCCGGTGGGTGAGGGCCATACGCAATGCTTGTGATGCACTCGGTCCGCTGGTGGACGTGTCGGTTTGATGGGATGCCATGGGTTGGTCCTTGAGACCGAAGGCCACTGGCCACATGAGCAAGGTGCTGGCGGCCAGCACCCATAAGGCGGTGGACCATCCCCAATGCTGGATCAACCAGCTCGATACGGGCACCATCAGAAATTGACCGAAGGATCCGGCGGCTGCAGTGATGCCCATCGCCATGGATCTTTTCTCAGACGGGACGTGTCGCCCCAGGACGCCGTAGATCACGGAGTAGGTGCTACAAGCTTGCGCCAGCCCGATCGCCACCCCGGTGAACAAGGTGAAGGTGAGCGGGGTACTGGCTTGGGCCATGCCCCACAAGCCCAGGGCATAGAGGGCGCCGCCCACCCAGAGCACTTTCAGTGCGCCTCGGCGATCGGCCCACCAGCCCACAAAGGGGCCCGCAGCGCCCCAAACCAAGTTTTGAATCGCCAAGGCGACGGAAAAAGTTTCTCGGCTCCACTCGCGTGCACCGGTGATGGGTTGAAGCCACAGCCCAAAGCCGTGTCGAATCCCCATGGACAAGGTCACGATCAAGGCGCCGCAAAGCAGGAGCTGCCCCAGGGGCAGCGTTCGTTGGGTGGAGTGCATGGCCGATTGGCAAGTCCTGCGTGCCGAGAGGAGTCAATGAACGGGTGAGCGCGAGGCAGCGCTTACACCTGCATGTTCATGATATCCGTATAGGCCTGAACGAGCTTGTTGCGCACTTGAACGGCCGACTGGAAGCCGAGTTGCGCCTTTTGCATGGCGATCATGGTTTCTTCCAGGCTGACCGTCGGGTTGTCAAACTGCACTTCTCGCTGCATCACGGCCGCTTTTTGTTGGGCGGCGCTGATGCCATTGAGTGCGTTGCTGAATGAGGTCTGGAAGCTGGGTTTGTCGACGCCGCCGGTGGGTTCCTGGCGCATCTTGGCCTGAACACGCTGCGCGACATCGGCCATGCCGGCCTTGGCGGCAGCTTGGGCGAAATCAAAGGGCTTTAGTTTCAGATCCATGGTGTCGATATCCCGACGGACTGTGATTCAGTTCATCACAGCCCTGACTCTAAGGACTTCCACCTGAGCCATAGGCGGGAAGAAGGCGGCATTTCAGTCGCTGTTCCCGGCACTTTTACCGGCATCAAGTCCGAATAATGGGACCGTTACCGCGGGATTGCGGCATCGTGTTGTATCGGTGCGCGACCCAACGCACCCAACGCCCATGGAAGTCACAGTCGCTCAACCACAAAATCTTGTTCCCGCTCCGGCTAACGGAGTGGTCGAGAACCAGCCTCAGGGTTTTGCCCAGCGTCTGGCGGCTTTGCCTGCCCAGAAGAAGCTGATGCTCGGAGGCGGGATCGCTGCCTTGATCGCCATCTTCGTCGCCATGATGATGTGGGGGCGCGAGGGCGATTACCGTGTTCTTTACGCCAACTTGTCTGACAAGGACGGCGGCGCCATCCTGGCGCAGTTGCAGCAAATGAATGTGCCCTACAAGCACACCGATGGCGGGGCGGCCATCATGGTGCCAGCTGAGAAGGTGCATGACATTCGCTTGAAGCTGGCGGCAGCGGGCCTGCCCAAGGGATCGGTGACTGGCTATGAACTGATGGAAACCCAGAAGTTCGGCGTGACCCAGTTCCAAGAGCGTTTGAACTTCCAGCGCGGCCTGGAAGGTGAGTTGACCCGTTCGATTCAAACGCTGTCCGGCGTACAAAGCGCCCGCGTGCACCTGGCCTTGCCTAACCAGAATGGCTTCTTCCGTGAGCAGCAAAAGCCATCGGCTTCGGTGGTTTTGTCTTTGTATCCTGGTCGTAATCTGGAGCGGTCCCAAATTGCCGGCATCGTGCATCTGGTGTCGTCCAGCGTGCCAGAAATGTCGCCCAAAGCGGTGAGCGTGGTCGACCAAACCGGTGCTTTGTTGTCGGGCACGCAAGACAACCCCGATCAAGCGGGTTTGGACGCACAGCAATTGCAATACATCCGTCAGATTGAGAGCAGCTACACACAGCGCATTCGCGACATTCTGGAGCCTGTGGTTGGCAAGGACAACTTCCGCGCCCAAGTCAATGCCGATGTGGATTTCGCACAAACCGAGTCCACAGCAGAAGAATACAAACCCAACCAAGGGCAAGCGCCTGCCGCTGTGCGCAGCATGCAGAGCAGCGAGCAGGTGGGCGCTGGCAGCGCTCAGCCTTCCGGTATTCCGGGTGCCATGAGCAACCAGCCACCCGTTCCCGCCACGGCGCCCATCAATGGCGCGTCTCAACCCTTGCAAACGGCAGGTGCTGGCGCAACAGGAGGCTCCAGCCGTCGTGAAGCGGTCACCAATTACGAAGTGGATAAGACGGTTCGGGTGACACGCAATGCGACCGGTAGCATCAAGCGCATCAATGCGGCCGTGGTGATCAATCACCGCACCACGACGGATGCCAAGGGCAAGACCTCGACGCAAGCCATTCCCCAAGAAGAGTTGGACAAGCTGACCGCCTTGGTTCAGGAAACCATTGGGTTTGATCAGCAACGTGGCGATTCGGTCAAGGTGGTGAACACACCGTTCCAGGTGGTCAAGGATGAGCCGGTCGACATGCCGATCTGGCAGCGTCCTGAAGCGGTTGACATCATGCGCACTTTGGCTGTACCCGCTGCGTTGACCTTGGCTGCCTTGATCGTGGTGTTTGGCGCGATTCGCCCAGCCATCAAAGCTGCACGTCCGGAGCCACCCTCTGAAACCGAGGTGACTCGCTTGAATGCCGTGGTGGACGATCCCAATGAGTTGCCTGGGGAGGTCGAATTGCCCCCCGGCATGATCATGGGACCCGATGGCAAGCCAGTGCCAGCCCTTGAGGCGCCACTGGTCGACCAAAGACTTGAAAGTGCCAAGGGCCTGGCTAAGGAGAACCCTGCAGCCATGGCAACCTTGATTCGTAGCTGGATGACGGAGGCTTGACGTGGCCAGCAGTGCAAGAGGTGAAGACAAGAATCTGGAAGACGCCGCTATTTTGCTGATGTCCATCGGCGAGGAGGAGGCGGCGGAAGTGTTCAAGCATCTGGAGCCCAAAGAGGTTCAGGCGCTTGGCGAAACCATTGCGCGGCTGAAATCAGTGCCTCGAGATCGTGTAGATGGTGTTCTCACTCGGTACGCCACAGACTCAACCGATCTGGGCATTCTGGTGCCTGACACCGACGAGTACGTGAAGGCCGTGTTGCGCAAGGCCTTGGGTGAAGACAAGGCCAATTTGTTGATTGAACGGATCATCCAAGGCAGCGATGTCACTGGCATCGAGAGCTTGAAGTGGATGGACCCCATTTCGATCGCAGAACTGCTGCGGAATGAACACCCGCAGATCGTGGCAGCCATCCTGGTCCACCTGGACCCAGACCTGGTCTCGTCTGTGTTGAAGTCATTTACAGAACGGCATCGCAATGAAGTGATGGTGCGGATTGCCACACTCGATGGTATTCAGCCCTCTGCCTTGAAGGACCTCAACGAAGTCCTATCTCGTGTGTTGGCGGGTGGGACACAGGTTCGCAAGGCTTCTTTGGGCGGTGTCAAACCCGCTGCAGAAATCATCAACTTGATGGGTACCAGCCTGGAAACTTCGGTGCTGGATTACATCCGCGAGGCCGATTCCGATTTGGCACAGAAGATCATGGACAACATGTTCACCTTCGACGACCTGGCCAAGTTGGACGACAAGGGCTTCCAGACCATGCTCAAGGAAGTGCAGACCGAATCGCTCATCATTGCGCTCAAGGGTGGTTCGCCCGAGATTCGCGAGAAGGTGTTCCGCAATATGTCGTCGCGTGCGGCGGAAACACTCAAGGAAGACCTCGAGTCCCGCGGTCCGGTCAAGCTTTCCGAAGTGGAAGCCGAACAGAAGGAATTGCTCAAGATCGTGCGTCGTCTGGCAGACGAAGGCCAGATTGTGTTGAGCAGCGGAGGCGACGATGAGTACGTCTAAACCCGGTCAGCCCCCTGGTGGGCAGGGCGGGGGAAGCAACCCCTACGCCCGCTTCATTCCCAAAGAAGAACTCGGAAAAGTACAGGCCTGGAGTCCCCAAAGCTTTGCTGTGCCAGACCCCCGCCAGCCTCAAGAGGGGCAGGGTGGCGTGCGCAAGCCCACGTTGGCTGAGCGCGCCGCAGCGGAAGTTCAGCCGGATTTTGCTCGCGGGCCTGGCGCCCCTGTGCCACCTCAAGCAGCACGTGCTTCTGCTGCCGCAGCGGCTTCCACCGCAGCGCCCAAAGCCGCGCCTGTCCCGCCACGTCGCCCGATCGTTGGGGGTGTGCCTGGCGAAACACCAGAGCCGCCACCTCAGGCTGCTCCTGATGCGCCACCCGCGCCCAATGTCGATGAGTTGGTGCAAGAGGCGCGTCAGTCTGGCTACCAGGACGGTTACCGCAATGGATTGGCCGCGCTCGAGAGCTACAAACAAACGCAAGCGGCCCAGATCGCGGTTTATCTGAATGACCAGGTTGGCGCCTTGGCGGCTGATTTTCATCGTCGATTGGATGCCTTGGAGCAACAGTTGGCCGGACGCATTGCGGGCGTGGCCTTGGAGTTGGCGCGTCAAGTGGTGCGTTCAGAAATCAACCAGCAGCCCGAGATGGTAGTGGAAGTAGCCGAACAAGCCTTGAATGCATTGCTGACCTCGGCCCGTCAAATCGTGTTGCGCCTGCACCCAGATGACTTTGCGATGGCGCATGGGCAGTTGAGTGAGACCTTGGAGGCGCGTGGTGCCCGTTTGGTGCCCGACGCCAGCATCACGCGGGGCGGCTGCTTGGTCGAGTCGGACATTGCCGTGGTCGACGCTACGGTGGAGGCGAGATGGTCTCGCGCAGCTGCGGCCATGGGCCACCAGGCGCCATGGAACGATGGCCGAGAGCCTGATACGCCCACACCTGTGATTGAAATTGAAGACGAAGACGACGATCTGCCTGAGCAGATGTGAGCGTCGATGTGAGCCCAGTCAACATTGTTGCTGAGAGGGATACCGCAGTATGAACATGCCCATCCAAGCCAAAGACACCGTGGCAGCAGATCGATGGAATCGTTTTCTGGATGACATGGATACCTGTGCCAGCACGCCCATCCCGCTGGAGAGCCAAGGCAAGCTGATCAAGGTGGCCGGTTTGGTTCTCGAAGCCGCTGGTTTGCGCTTGCCGGTCGGCGCGGTGTGCGAAATCCATTCGGAAACGCGCCTGGAGTCCACGCCTGTTTTGGCTGAGGTCGTGGGGTTCACGGGGGACCGCGCATTCTTGATGCCCACGGCCGAAGTGCATGGCTTGTCGAGTGGCGCACGAGTGGTGCCTCGCACCGTACCGATCAATCCGCCAGTATTGGGACGCCCCAATCACCCTTGGCGCCGGAGCGAAGACCGCACGCGCCATTTGCCCATCGGCACCGGTTTGCTGGGGCGCGTGATCAATGCAGAAGGCCAGCCCCTGGACCGTGGCGGCCCCTTGCATCATGTGCGAAACGAACCCTTGGTGCGCCGTTCCATCAACGCCATGGACCGTGACCCCGTTCGCTTGCCCTTGGATACCGGCGTGCGAGCCATCAATTCCATGCTCACGGTTGGACGCGGCCAGCGTATCGGCTTGTTTGCTGGATCCGGCGTCGGTAAGTCGGTGCTGCTGGGCATGATGGCCCGCTACACCCAAGCCGATGTGATCGTGGTGGGACTGATTGGTGAGCGGGGCCGCGAAGTCAAGGAATTCATTGAAGACATCTTGGGCGAGGAGGGCTTGGCCCGTTCCGTGGTGGTGGCTGCGCCTGCCGATGCCCCCCCCTTGACCCGCATGCAAGGCGCCAACTACGCCACGGCCATTGCCGAACATTTCCGCGATCAGGGCTTGCATGTCCTACTCTTGATGGATTCTTTGACCCGATACGCCATGGCGCAGCGTGAAATCGCTCTGGCCATTGGCGAACCACCCGCCACCAAAGGTTATCCACCTTCCTGTTTTGCCAAACTGCCCCAGTTGGTCGAGCGCAGCGGCAACGGCTTGAATGGTCACGGCTCGATCACCGCGTTTTACACGGTGTTGTCTGAAGGCGATGACCAACAAGACCCCATTGCCGACGCCGCCCGCGCCATCCTGGATGGCCACATCGTGTTGTCACGCGAATTGGCCGAATCAGGCCACTTCCCAGCGATTGACATCGAACGGTCGGCCTCGCGAGTGATGCACAACGTGGCCGACCCGCATCACATTGATGACTCCCGTCGTTTCCGCCAGTTGTGGTCCAAGTACAGCAAGGCCAAGGACTTGATCCAGCTGGGCGCGTATGCACAAGGTCACGATTTCGAATTGGATCAAGCCGTTCGACTCCATCCAGAGATGGTTCGATTGCTTCAACAAGACATGCATACACCCGCTCATCTCGCTGACAGCGTCGAGCAGTTGCATCACATTGTCACTAACTGATGGCTGTTTTGTGCTGTCAGCTCAGGAGTAGTCGGACATGAGTGCATTGCAACCCTTGCTGTTGGTTCTGGAAGGTGCAGAAAAAGCGCGAGACGATGCCAAGTCAGACATGGAAGCCGCGCGACGGGCCCACGAAGCGGCCCGTCAGCAAGCGCAGTCTCTCCATGACTGGCGACAGGAATATCAGACGCGTTGGCAATCCCAGTTCAGACAGTCGGGTGGCATGGAAATCGTGCGCTGCTATCAGGACTTCATCCAACGCTTGGCAGATGCCATTGCGGAGCAGGATCGTCGGGTTGAACAAACCCGCGCCTACATGGACCGTTGTCGTGAACTGCTCATTGAGCGAGAACGCAAAGTCGCGGCGGTGGGGCAACTCATCGAACGTCGCCAGCAGGAAGCCGCACTGATCCAGCGTCGGCAAGAGCAAAAGGCAACCGATGAGATGGCATCCCGCGCTGGGCGTGTCCAGTCCCAAGGGGCGGGCACCGGGGCCAATCAATTCTCGCCCAATTCGTTCTGAAAGGACTCGTGATGAACGCGCCACTGAAGCCGACCGCAACGAATGTGCTGACTTCCAATAGCAATGCCAGCACGGCCATCCTCAATGATTTGGTCTCCCGCATGAATGCTCAGGCGGGTGGAACCATGCAGGAAGAGCAGAAGACAGCGTTCTCTCGCTGGCTGGAACGCCATTCCACCAACACCGCGTCGGCTGACGCACCGAACCAGGCTGACAAGGTGACCAAGGCGGCCGCCAGAGCCTCGGATGTTCAGCATCGCACCGGGCAGGAGGTCAAAGCCTCGGTTCACGCCGATTCGCCTGAACAGCCCAATACCAAAGCCAAGACGCTGAAGAACGACGCGAACAAGTCCAAGCCTGTGGCCAAGAAAGAGGCCACCCCGTCGGCTCACAAAGCCGAGGGCAAAGACAAGGCTGAAGCGCAGGCCACGGACGACGAAGTCAAGTTCGCCACCCAGATGGGCGAGGGCTCGGCCATCGTGCGTGAGTTGCTGCCACCCACCGATGTACAGCGTGGAGACCCAGCAGCCATGATGGCTTGGTTGGCTGGCTTGAGTCAGTCTGACGAGCAGTTGGCCCAAGCACAAGCCGACGCCAAGGCTGCAGGCCTGGGAAAATCTGAGGGTCGCGACGGTCACGCCTCCAGCGTGGCGGCCCTACACGCCTTGCTGTCTGGGCGTACGGAGGACAAGAGTGTGCAAGGCGCCACCGAGTTGATCGGTGGCGATACGAAGAAGTCCGACCCCAAGGGTTTGGACGTGTCCGCTTGGCAAGCCGCGCAATCGACAGCGCAATCGACCGCCCAGTTGGCAATGCAGAACACCAAGTCGACGTTCGATCTCGAGTCCCGCCTGGAATCATTGATGAATCCGGCCGTGCAGGGCACGCCACCTGGCATTGGGATGGGGGCGCAAACCGCCGCCACCCGAGATGCCCAGGAAGTGATTCACAACCCGGTCACGTCAGCCCAATTCAGCGACGAATTGGCAGAGAAAGTCGCGATGTTCGTCAAGGTGGCCAAGGATGATGGCCCATTGACAGCAGAGTTGCGACTCAATCCAGTCGACATGGGCCCGATCAATGTCCGCATTGAGGTCGATGGTGCCAACGCGCATGTTGACTTTGCTGCAACGGTCCTGGAAACGCGTCAGGCCATTGAGGCCAGCTTGTCTGCCTTGTCCAGTTCTCTGGAGGAGGTCGGCTTGAGCCTGACTGGCGGCAATGTGTCGTCTCAGACGCCAGACCAACAGGCCGGACAGTTTGGTGGCCGCCAGCCCGAGTCTGGTGCGCCAGGGCGCGCGATTGCGAATGGTTCTGATACGCGACGCAACGATGTTCAAGAAGCGACGATGCGCCCCGTCCACATCAATCGCTTCAATCCTCAAGGCGGACTGGATCTGTACGCCTGATCGATCCACAGCGCTTGGCCGAAGAATCAAGCCGGAATTTCGTGTTTTTTTCATCCTTCGGCAATCCGCTGGCTTCGAATAATCCTCTCATGGGCCCATCTCTGATTCAGGGAGTCTGGCCCCGGGAAATTTAGGAGAACGCGAATGTCAGCAGCCCCCGCCGCACCGGCCGAAGGCGAAGCCCCAGCCAAGGGCCCCAAAAAGCTCATCATCATCATTGCCGCCGCCGTGCTGGTGGTGTTGCTGGGTGGCGGCGCAGCGGCATTCTTCTTGATGAAGAAGAAGCCAGCAGAGAACGCCGAAGGCGATGGGCATGAAGAGGTTCAAGAGGTCAAGAAGCCGGTCAAGCCGCCGCATGACCCAACCAAGCCCCCCACTTTTGTTCCTCTTGACCCCTTTGTGGTCAATCTGGCTGACAAGGACGTCGAGCGATATGCCCAAGTCGGCATCAATCTGCAGGTGGACGATCCCAAAATTGCTGAGCAGATGAAGGCCTACATGCCTGCCATCAAAGACAGCATCATTCTGATCTTGTCGCACAAGACCTCGGAAGAGCTGCTCTCACTCGAGGGCAAGCAAAAGATGGCAGAAGAGATCCAACGTGCAGCTGCGCGCGCCATGGGCTATGAGATCGACGAGCCCGAGGAAGAAGAACCAGAAGACGAAGCGCCCAAGAAAAAGAAGAAGAAAAAGAAGAAGGTCGAGCAGTACAACCCGATTGAGAAAGTCGTTTACTCCAGCTTCATCATCCAGTAATGGGTGTTGCCCGATTCCCCAGGTCTTTGGAAGTTTGACAGGCCATGAACCAGCAAATCCTTTCGCAAGATGAAGTTGATGCCCTGCTCATGGGCATCACTGGCGAAAGCCAGAAACTGGAAGCCGATGACGAACCGGTAGAGGGCATTCGCGACTACAACATCGCGAACCAGGAGCGCATCGTCCGTGGGCGCATGCCCACGATGGAAATCATCAATGAGCGGTTTGCGCGCAACATCCGCGTGGGGCTGTTCAACTTCATTCGCAAATCCCCAGAAGTCTCCGTGGGGGGGATCAAGGTGCAGAAGTACAGCGCCTTCCTGCGTGAGATCGTGGTGCCCACCAATTTCAACATTGTCTCGATTCGCCCGCTGCGTGGCTCGGGTCTGGTGGTCTGCGACCCGACCTTGGTCTTCGCGGTGATCGACTCCCTGTTTGGTGGCGTCGGCAAATTCCACACCCGCATTGAAGGTCGGGATTTTTCAGCTACTGAGCAACGCATCATCACCCGACTGATTGAGGTCATTTCGGCTGAGTACAAGCGCGCTTGGCACGGCATCTATCCAGTTGAGCTGGACTACCAACGCTCTGAAATGCAGCCGCAGTTTGCGACCGTGGCCACCCCGAGCGAGATCGTGGTGTGCTGCTCCTTCACCTTGGAAATTGGCGATACCAGCGGCACGATTCACTTCTGCATTCCATACGCCACGCTGGAGCCGATTCGGGACATCTTGTTCTCGACGATTCAGGGCGACTCTTCTGAGCCTGATCGCCGTTGGGTCAAGCTGCTCACGCAACAAATTCAGTCCGCTGAAGTGAACCTGGTGGCGGAGTTGGGGCACGCACCCGCGACGGTTGAACAACTCTTGGCGTTCAAGCCAGGCGACTTCATTGAATTGGATCTCGAAAAAATCATCCAGGCCAAAGTGGATGGAGTGCCTGTTTTCGACTGCTATTACGGCAACTCGAACGGCCGCTACGCCCTAAAAATAGACAAGCTGTTGACCGCTGGAAACACCAGCTGGCTTGGAGACCAAAATGTCTGATCCCGCAGAATTTCCCCCAGAAGGCTCGGCTGGTGCCGACGAACAAGACGCGATGGCCGCCGAGTGGGAGGCCGCGCTTGCGCAGCAGGCTTCCACATCTGGCGGTGGCGGTGGCGATGGTGGGGCCTCTCTGGCTGATCAGATGATGCCGGCCTCGTTTGCCAACTTTGGGTCGACCAACACGGCCGGAGCGGGCAACGACATCAACATGATTCTGGACATCCCCGTCCAACTCACCGTTGAACTGGGTCGCACACGCATTCCCATCAAGAACATCTTGCAATTGGCGCAAGGCTCCGTGGTGGAGTTGGATGCCATGGCCGGTGAACCCATGGACGTGCTCGTCAATGGATTCCTGATCGCCCAAGGTGAAGTGGTGGTGGTGAACGACAAGTTCGGTATTCGTTTGACCGACATCGTGACCCCATCTGAACGCATGCGTCGTTTGAGTCGCGGCGGCTGATCGGAGCTTGTCATGCAATCAACCGGTTTGACCGTGTTGTGGTTCTTGCTGATCATCGGCTTGATCCCTTTGTCTTTGTGGGTGCTCAAGCGCTCAGGCATGGTGGTTGGCACCGTGCCCGGCCAAGAGGCCTTGATCAAGCCCGTGACGCATTTCAATCTGGGCCCCGGTCAAAAGCTGGTCACCGTCGAGGTGGGTAGTGGTGATGACCGCAAGTGGTTGGTATTGGGCGTGACGGCTCAACAGATCACCACCTTGCACACCATGGCGCCTCAGGCTGACTTGCCAGCTGCGGCAAGCGCAGGCCCCACCACGGCATTTGCGTCCTTGCTGCGTAAATCATCTCACTCTTGAGGCAACGATGGCTCAACAACCTGGCGCCATGCTCCCACGTATGCCGAAAGCTGCTGCCTGGGGCGCGGCTTTGGCGCTATCCCTGATCGCCGGCGCGGCCTGGGGGCAACAAGCTCCCTCTGCTGGCACGGCGTCCTTGCCCTTGCTGATTGGGCAAGGTGCGGGCGGCACCAACTACTCGGTCCCGATTCAGACCCTGTTGTTCTTCACCGCGCTGAGCTTCTTGCCTGCGGTGTTGCTGATGATGACGGGCTTCACCCGTATTGTCATCGTGCTCAGTTTGATGCGCCAAGCCATTGGTGCGCAGTCTGCTCCCCCTAATCAGGTTATCGTCGGTCTTTCTTTATTCTTGACCCTTTTTGTCATGGGCCCCACCTTGGACAAGGTGTACAAACAGGCCTACGAACCTTTTGCCAACAACCAGATCAGCTTCACCGAAGCCATCGATCGTGGCCAGGTTCCCATGCGCCAGTTCATGCTCAAACAAACCCGTCAATCGGACCTGGGCTTGTTCACCCGCTTGGCCAGGCTCGAAGGTGAAGTCAAGCCCGAGACCGTGCCGTTCCGCGTTCTGGTGCCCGCCTTTGTGACCAGTGAACTTAAGTCTGCTTTTCAGATCGGTTTTTTGATCTTCATCCCATTCCTGGTGATCGACATGATCGTGGCTAGCGTGCTGATGAGCTTGGGCATGATGATGTTGTCCCCCGTCATGGTGGCGCTGCCCTTCAAGCTGATGCTGTTCGTCTTGGCGGATGGCTGGAACCTGTTGCTGGGTTCCTTGGCTGCCAGCTTTGTGCAGTAAGGAGTAGGGCATGGATCCACAACAAGTCCTCACCATCAGCCGTGATGGCCTGATGACGCTACTCATCGTTTGTGCACCCATCTTGCTGGTCGTGTTGGCGGTGGGCATCATCGTCAGTGTGTTCCAGGCCGCCACCCAGATTCACGAATCGACTCTGTCGTTTGTGCCCAAGTTGTTGGCGGCTTTCGCCACACTCGCGGTGGCTGGTCCTTGGATGCTCAGTACCTTGGTGGACTATATCCAGCAGGTGCTTCAGTCCATACCGACCGTGGTGGGCTGACGTCGATGGTCAGTTTCAGCGAAGCAGAAGTACTGGCTTGGGTCACGCTGTGGCTCTGGCCCTTCTTTCGCGTGTTGGGTTTGTTCACAGCGGCCCCCGTGTTGTCGCAGCGCTCGATTCCTCGGCGCGTGCGTTTGGCTTTGTCTCTGCTGATTGTGATGGCCGCGCAGCCCTCACTGCCGCCCATGCCACCGATCGCAGTGAACTCCGCTCAAGCCTTCATGGTGATCGCCCAGCAGGTGCTGATTGGATTGACCATGGGCTTTGCAGCCCGGGTGGTTTTTGCGGCCATCGAGTTTGCCGGTGAAATCGTGGGTTTGCAGATGGGCTTGAACTTTGCGAGCTTCTTTGACCCCATGAGCGGCGGTCAATCCACGTCGGTCAGCCGCTTCTACGGCACCTGTGCGGCTTGGTTGTTTGTGGTCATGAACGGGCATTTGCTGCTCACAGCCGCCGTGGTGCAAAGCTTCCATAGCTTTCCGGTGTCTGATCAGCCCTTGGCCTTTTTGACGCAGGTTCAGCCTCAAACATGGGGTGCCGAGATCTTCAAAATCGGCTTGTGGGTGTCTTTGCCCATTGTCGGGATGCTGGCCTTGGTCAACTTGGTCATGGGTTTGATTTCCCGCGTGGCCTCTCAAATGAATATCTTCTCGATTGGCTTCCCAGTCACCTTGGGTGTCGGCTTGACGGGTTTGTGGTTGACCTTGCCCATGATGCAAACCCCCTTGACCATGGCTTTGGAGCGCATGTTGGGCTACTTCCAGTAACCCAACTGCTTCGTCACCATCGATGCTGCGAGGATCGCGCTCGATCAAACCTTGAACACGCTGACCATCTCTGCCAACTTGGCCGCTTGATGCTTCAGGCTCTCTGCAGCGGCGGCTGACTCTTCCACCAATGCGGCATTCTGTTGGGTCACCTGATCCAATTGGTTGACCGCATTGCTGACCAAGTCGATGCCTTGCGTTTGCTCGCTGGTCGCTGCGCCAATCTCACCAATCAAATCTGCCACGCGCTTGACTTGGCTGACGATGTCTTCCATGGTGCTACCGGCCTCGCCCACGAACTGCGCACCGGTCTCCACTTTGTCGACACTCTGGCTGATCAAGGCCTTGATTTCTCGTGCGGCTTCTGCACTGCGTTGGGCCAGGCTGCGGACTTCACCTGCCACCACAGCAAAGCCTCGGCCATGCTCGCCGGCACGAGCTGATTCCACAGCGGCGTTCAGCGCCAAGATATTAGTCTGGAAAGCAATGCCATCGATCACGCCGATGATCTCCGAGATCTTGCGTGAGCTGGCGGTGATGTCATCCATGGTGTTAATGACACGTGATACCACCTCACCGCCCTTGGTCGCGGCGGCGCTGGCCGAGTGGGCCAACTGGTTGGCAGTGCGTGCGGTGTCGGCGCTTTGTTTCACCGTGACATTGATTTGCTCCATCGACGCGGCGGTTTGCTGCAGATTGGAGGCTTGTTCTTCCGTGCGTTGCGACAGGTCTGCATTACCCATGGCAATTTGCGTAGAGCCCGTGGCGATGGAGTCGGAGCTGTGACGAACCTGGGAAACGATCTGCGTCAGGCTATGAGCCATATTTTGCAAAGAGTGGAGCAATTGAGCCACTTCGTCTTGCCCGCTGGCATCGATCTTCACACGCAGATCACCGGCCGCGACGGTTTGTGCCACTTCCACGGCTTGAGAAATGGGCGTCACGATGCTGCGCGTGATCAACCAGGCGAAGGCGCCACCGAGCATCAAGGCTAACACCGTCAGGCCAGCAGAAATGGCCAATGCAGAGTCTTTGGCTGCATTGGCTGCGTCATATTCCTGTTTGGCGATATCAATCTGGAGCTTGAGCAACTGACTCATGGCCTCGCCGGCGGTTTGGGCCAGGGGCACAACTTTGCTGATGTAGGTCGCATTGGCCTCATCCAGATTGCCTGTGAGCACCTGGTCGCGCGTCGCCAAAAGTCCCTCTTTGACGTAACGTTTGCGGTGTTCCACGAAGGATTCTGCGAGTTGTTTCTCCTCGGGGGTGAGGTAGGTGCCGCTGTAGGCGGCCCACAAGGTACTCACTTGCTCGATGTTGGTGGTCAGCTCCGCGTTGCGTTGCTGGTTGACCTGGTCTGAGCTGGGAACCAGCATGTCCATGATGAGGATGCGGTTGCGCATCATCAGGCGGTTGATCTCGCTGAGTTGGCCGAGGACCACGGTGCGATCCTCGTATACCGTATGTAGACCATGCTGCACAACGCGTATGCCATTCCAGCCGGCCAGGGCGACAATGATCATCAAGACGAGCAGTGATGCAAATGCGCCAGCAAGACGTGGGCCAATTTTGAGTTGTTGAAGGAGTTGCATGGCAGGCGCTTTCAGCAATAGAAGAAAGGGTGATTCGTCCATATCGGGTGGCCGCCTGCAAAATTGAGCTTGTTTCGCAGATGTTTCGTATGAGCTTGGTGTGAGGAGCGTTGGGTGAAGATTGATTCGATCAGATGGGGCGGCTTGGGCGCTCTTTTGGCGTTGGGGGTGATCCCAGCCGTCCTGCGTGCTGAGGCGGTATGGCGGCCCGATCACACGGTGGTGGTGATCCTCGAAAACCTATCTGCGTTTGACGCCACGCCTGCACAGCGCGCGGAAGGCAATGCGCCAGTTTTCGGTCCATCTGATTGGTCCTATCTGCAGCAATTGGCCAAACAGGGGCGAAAGTTCACTCAGTCGCACTTTGGTCGCACGCCATACGGATCAGCTCTGCCGACGCGTCCCAGTCAGCCTAACTACCTGTATCTGTTTTCCGGACACCACCAAGGCGTGTTGCCGGCTTGGTTCGTGGATGAGCGTTCCCCCTACGAGGGGCAGGCCACGCATGATCGCCAAGGGCGCGCTTTGTTGGCGCCTCGCAAGGGGCGAGTCGGTGTGGCCAACCAAAATTTGCCTAACCGCTGGTTGCCACTGACGTCACCCAACTTGGGTGCGGCCATCATGAAGACAGGCGGCACCTTTGCCAGTTTCAGTGAGTCCTTGCCGTACCCCAGTTGGAATTGCGGCACCGATAGCGGTTTGGTACCTTGTGGGCAAAACTGGGCGCTGACCGACCTCTATCGCCGTAAGCACAATCCGGCCATCAACTGGACCGACCAAGTGGCCCCTACCAGCCAGCGTGGGTTGCATGGTGATCTGGCCAACAATGTCTTGCCGGTGAGTGTGAACTTGGCCTTTGACCCCACTGAAGACCCTGTGCTGAAAAAGCGTTTCAGGGGTTTTGCCAAAGACGAAAAAGGTCAAGCTTTGCGATTTGACCAGTTGCCGACAGTGTCATTGGTGATCCCCAACGAACAGAATGACGCACACAGCAATAGCGCCGAAGTGGCAGATGGTTGGTTGAGCCGCCACCTGGCCCCCTATGTCCAATGGGCTCTGCAGCACAACAGTTTGTTGGTGGTGACCTTCGATGAAGATGGCTCCACCGATGGGCGCCGGGGCGATGCGTATGTCAACGGCACCCATCGTATCCCCACCCTCATGGTCGGGGCGGGCATTGAACCCGGTGTCACCGACACCCCCATCGACCATTTGAGCGTGCTGGCCACCATCTTGGCCATGCATGGTGCACTGGATCAGTTCAAGGCAGACTTCAAGCAGTACTACCAAGTGCGCGAGGGATCAGGCAGTGAGTCTGAGCTCCAATATCGTCACCTCAAGCCCATTGAGGGCATTTTCAAAAAGCCTGCACGGCCTTGACATCAAAGGTGAGATCTTCGCGTGGGTTAGCCAAAAATGGTGGTGGCATCCATGCTGCTGGGGCTGGCCCTCAGCGCTGCCATTTGGCCGAACTCTGTTTGAGGCACAGCGCTGACTTGCGGTGAATTGCCTGGGATCCAGTTTTCCAATAACTCGTGGAACTCACTGATCGGCACTGGCTTGGCGATCAGGTAACCCTGAATCACATGGCAGCCTGCACGTTCCAAGACGGCCAGTTGTGCGGGCTCTTCCACACCTTCGGCCACCGTGTCCATGCCCAGTGTTCGGGCCAGATCAATGATGGTGCGAACGATGGCTCGTGCGTCGGGGCGGCTCAGAAGCTCAGTGACGAAGGCGCGGTCGATCTTCAGCGTGTCGAAGGGGAATTTACGCAGATAGGCCAGCGACGAGTAGCCCGTGCCAAAGTCGTCCAGGGCTACCCGGACACCGCGCTTGTGCAGTGCGCGCAAGTTTCGAATGGTGACCGGAGAGGCGTCCATGAACAGGGATTCCGTGATTTCCACTTCTAGGTTCTCTGGCGGTAGCCCGGCCAAACTCAGCGCCGCGTCAACGTGCATGATGAAGTCTGTGCGCATCAACTGGGCGGGGGAAGCATTGAGGGAAATGGTCAGCCCAGGCAGCTCTTTGGCTGCCACGCGGCAGGCTTCGCGCAGTACCCAGTTGCCAATGTCATTGATCAAGCCGGCAGCCTCGGCCACCGGGATGAACTCTGCCGGCGGAATGGGGCCAAGTGTAGGGTGATGCCAGCGAAGCAGGGCTTCTGCACCGCACACATACCAATCTTCGGTTTGCACCTTGGGTTGCCAATACAGGGTGAACTGCTTGTTCACCAAGGCGCGGCGAAGTTCATTTTCGAGGGTGAGTTTGCGTCGATTGCGTTCGCCCAGGCTGCGCGCGAAGAATTCAGCACGGCCTCGGCCATGGGCTTTGGCAGCCATCAGCGCCATGTCGGCATTGGCCAGAATTTCGTCGATGTTTTCGCCGTGCTCGGGAATCAAGCCCACGCCGATGCTGAAGCCCACGGTCACCACATGTTCGTTGATCGTGAGCGGCTCGCGCATCGTTTCAATCAAATGCAGTGCCATTTCCATGGCTTGCTGATCGTGCTCCAGCGGCGAGATCAAAACGGCAAACTCATCACCACCCAGACGTGCCACCACACTGTCGGCGCACATGCCCCGCAGGCGTTTGGCCAGGTGTTGCAGGATTTGGTCGCCAACAGAGTGGCCCAATGCATCGTTGATGCCTTTGAAGTTGTCAACGTCCAGGCAAAGCAGTGCGCTGCGTGTGCCTTTGGTGACCGCGCCATCCAAAGCCGCAGCGAGTTGTTCGCGCAGGTAGGCACGGTTATGCGAGCCGGTCAAGGCGTCAAATTGCGCCATGGTTTGCAGGCGCAATTGAGCCTCGTGCTCCTGCGTGACATCGGAGATCACGCCGCGCCAGCCAAAGCAGTGGCCTGCTTCGTCAAAGAGGGGGCGAGCGGTGATAGACCAATAGTGGCTCTTGCCTTCCATTTGAACTTTCAGCAAGAGCTTTCGGAAGGGCTTGCCGGAGCGCATGGCTTGCTTGAGAGGCGTCAGGTCCTCGCAATGGGCTTTGAACCAATCTTGGAGGGTGGTTTCAGACAAGGCTGATGCGCGCTCATTCATCAGCGCCGCCAGTTTGTGCGACACGTGGGTGAACTGGCCTGCGATGTTGATTTCCCACAGCACATCGGCAGTTTGTTCTTCAAAGTCGCGAAGGAGCAGCGAAACAATTTGGCTTTGGCGGTCGGCTTCTCGTTCCGAAACCAGGCGTGCATTGGCAATTCGCGCCGCGTTCCATACGCCAACCGATACAACCGAGGCATAGATCAGCAACAGGGTGCCAATGACGGCATACCAAGGATCGCCCACACTCAAGATGGCAAACAAGCTGGGCAAGGTCATGACCCATAGGTAGACCAAACCAGCTTGGGGGATGGAGGACAAGATGAAGGCGCCACCGCCCATCATGCCTGGAATGATGGTGCCGAGCAGCAGATGTTGATAAGGCGTGCCTTGCGGGAAGAGCATCACCGGCAGGATGCCCCAAATGGCAGCCATACCGGCGGCGTGCCACATGGACCGCTTCATGGCATAGGGCGAAGCTGTCTTGATTTCGCGCTTTCGACCGATCAACCACGCACGAAAGCCTATAGCAACAAACACCGACAGCGAAAAGAACCAACACAGGACTGGCAACATGGCCGCCGTGTTGAAGAAAGCGGCCACAATCAGTGCGCCGTTCGCGATGTTGGCACTCAGCGTCATGGGCGCTACGCGCAGGATGCTGCTGAGGTGCTTGCCGCGAATCTCTGCCGAGACGGGATCCTGCGCTGAATACACAGCGAAGTCCTGTTGCCAGAGATTTTTCAGGCGCTGGAGAGGGTGGAACATCGTGTCTTTTGGTTTTGGCAATGACCGCCGCCACCTGAAATCAGGAGGCTGCCAAGCAGATTCGGCCTTTCCCGTACAAACTTGAGCACGCGAGCGTGCCTACAATCCCGCCCCATGGCGACCAAATCGAATTCCCCCGCTGCTTCCAAATCCTCGCAACCCAGCACCACCTATGGTGAAGGCTCGATTCGCGTTCT
>JBKBIO010000011.1:0-133709 GCA_046299355.1 Aquabacterium sp.
TCAACGATCAGATTCGCGCTCGCCACTTCATAAACAACAAACCCCGCCTGAAAAGACGGGGTTTGTCAGCGATCTGAAAAGGGCCTTAGGCCCTTTCTCATGTGGGATCTTGCAGCGGACTGATCAGAACGAGTAGCCCACGGAAGCACTGTAGGCGGCGGGGACGAAATCGAATTCAGCCGTGTGGGTACGACCGTTGCCACTCACGGTAAGGTTCGACGACACGATCGCCGTGGCCACGCCGACGTTCATCGACCATTGCTTGTCTACCTTGTAGGTCAAACCCAACTGGGCAGCGGGCCCCACGGAGTCTGTCAACTTCTGAGTCATGGGAACGCCACCATACAAAGCGCCACCAACCGAGGTCAGATCAGCTTCCATCTTGGTGTAGTTGATGCCCACGCCAACGAATGGACGGATGGCATCTGATGCCTGCCCGAACTTGTAATTCACAAACAGGGTGGGCGCCGACTGGGTCACGGTGGCCACGGTCTCATTGGCATAGTGCAGGAAGTGCTGGTCCAACGCACGCAGCGGATTGCCCGAGTTATTGGCATTCTCAACCGTCACGTCCGACACGCGCAACTTGACGTCATGCTTGGGTGGCACACCCAAAACCAACTCCACCGACACGTTGTCAGTGATGGCACGCTCGATGCTGAAAATGGCGGTGGCCTTAGGCATCACTTCCAAAAACACACCAGGACGAGCGGGCATGCCAGATGGCAAGGTGCCAGAGAACTCGGAACTACGGGCGTTGGGGTCAATGTATGCACCGCCGAGTTTGACGGTGTAGGTTTGCGCCAAAGCGGAACCGGAAACCAGGCCTGCCAAAACAGCCAAAGACAGGTTTGAGAATTTCATACTGCAATACAACAAGAAATAAAAAGCGACAAAACAGCATCGCTGTCAACGAGCCCGCGATTAGACAACGAACCCTGTCAATTTAGGCGGGTTTTCCCGTAGATTTTTTCTATCAGTGCACCGGCGTCTGCGATCGAGGCAGGTTGAGGCATTGGCCGCTTTTTGCGTAAAAAGACTACCCAGGGGCCTCCCTCACGGGCTATACTCTGCCTCCTTTTTAAGCAGCCCTGATCGCTCCAACGGTCGGGGCTTTCGCGTCTTGCAGCATGTTCATTGGCCAGCACGAACTCCCTAACCGCCTCTTTGTGGCCCCCATGGCGGGTGTCACAGACCGGCCATTCCGCCAGTTGTGCAAACAACTGGGGGCGGGCTATGCGGTCAGTGAAATGGTGACGTCGCGCAAAGACCTCTGGAACAGCCTCAAGACCTCGCGACGCGCCAACCACGAGGGCGAGACTGCGCCCATCGCCGTGCAGATTGCCGGCACCGATGCGGCCATGATGGCCGAGGCTGCCGCCTACAACATCGACCGCGGCGCCCAGATCATCGACATCAACATGGGTTGCCCCGCCAAGAAGGTGTGCAACAAATGGGCAGGCTCGGCCCTGATGCAAGACGAGCCGCTGGCGCTAGAGATCGTGCAAGCCGTGGTGGCCGCCTGCGCGCCTCACAAGGTGCCGGTGACCCTGAAGATGCGAACCGGCTGGAGCCAGGAAAACAAGAACGCCGTGCGCATTGCGCGTGCCGCCGAAAGCGCTGGCGTCGCCATGTTGACCGTACACGGCCGCACGCGCGAACAAGGCTACAAAGGCCACGCTGAATACGACACCATCGCGGCCGTCAAAGCCGCCGTGAAGGTGCCGGTGGTGGCCAATGGCGACATCACTTCGCCAGAAAAAGCCCAAGCCGTGCTGGCCTACACCGGCGCCGACGCCATCATGATTGGCCGCGCCGCCCAAGGCCGACCCTGGATCTTTGGCGACATCGCTCACTTCCTGGCCACGGGGCAGCACCGCGCTGCGCCGATGACCCAACAAGTCAAACAGTGGTTGCTCGCTCACCTCGACGACCACTATTCCCTTTACGGCGAATTTGCCGGCGTGCGCACTGCACGCAAACACATTGGATGGGCCGTGAGAGCCCTGCCTGGGGGCGAGGATTTCCGCGCCCACATGAACACGCTGGAAACCTGCGCGAGCCAAGTGCAGGCGGTAGCCGACTTCTTCGACGCCCTGAGTGTGGCCCACGACCGTTTACCTGTGGTCGACACCGCCCTGGACGACGACGAGGCCGCGCAGGATGCCAGGGAGGCCGCCTGCACAGCGAACTGAACACCATGAGTAAAAAGAACATTCACGATTGCATTCGAGACAACCTGGAAGGCTACTTCCACGACCTCAAAGGGGCCGAGCCCGACGCGGTGTACGACATGGTCGTGCGCGCCGTGGAGCGCCCCATGCTGGAGGTGGTGATGGAGCGCGCCGAGGGCAACCAGTCCAAAGCGGCTGACTGGTTGGGTATCAACCGCAACACCCTGCGCCGCAAGCTGCTCGAGCACAAGCTCATCAAGTAAACGATTTCTGACTACACGCTCTTTGATTCAAAGGAAGAACCATGGCCCTGACCGCCCTTCTGTCCGTGTCCGACAAGACCGGCATCGTTGAATTTGCCCAGGCGCTGAACGCCCAGGGCGTGCGCCTGCTGTCCACCGGCGGCACCGCCAAGCTGCTGGCTGAAAAGGGCCTGCCCGTGACCGAAGTGTCGGAAATCACCGGCTTCCCTGAAATGCTGGATGGCCGTGTGAAGACCCTGCACCCCCGCGTGCACGGCGGCATCCTGGCCCGCCGCGACCTGCCCGAGCACATGGCAGCACTGAAGGAGCACGGCATTGACACCATCGACATGCTGGTGGTCAACCTCTACCCCTTCGCCCAAGCCACCGCCAAGGCCGACTGCACGCTGGAAAACGCCATCGAGAACATCGACATTGGCGGCCCCACCATGTTGCGCGCCGCTGCCAAGAACTGGCAAGACGTGGCCGTGATCATCGACCCCGTCGACTACGAGCAAGTGCTGTCTGAAATGAAGGCCGACGGCATCACCCGTTCGACCAAGTTCATGCTGGCCAAGAAGGTGTTTGCTCACACCGCCGCTTACGACGGCATGATCACCAACTACCTGACCTCGCTGGAAGCAGGTGCCGAGTTGGCCACCGAAGCCGTGCCGGCCAAGGCCGAGTACCCTGCCGTCTACAACCTGCAACTGCACAAGGTGCAAGGCATGCGTTATGGCGAGAACCCCCACCAGTCGGCCGCGTTCTACCGTGAAGCCGCCCCTGTGGTGTCCACCCTGGCCAACTGGACCCAGATCCAAGGGAAGGAGCTGTCCTTCAACAACATTGCTGACGCCGACGCGGCTTGGGAATGTGTGAAGGCTTTTGAAGCCCCTGCCTGCGTGATCATCAAGCACGCCAACCCCTGCGGCGTGGCCGTGGGCGCCGGCCCGCTGGAAGCCTACACCAAGGCCCTGAAGACTGACCCCACCAGCGCGTTTGGCGGCATCATGGCCTTCAACCGCGTGGTCGATGCCGACGTGATCGACGCCATCAACACCAACAAGCAGTTTGTGGAAGTGGTGATCGCACCGAAGTTCACCGACGCGGCTCGCGCAGCGTATGCCTCCAAGCAGAACGTGCGTCTGCTGGAAGTACCTTTGGACGATGCCACCCGCAAGCTGGGCAACGCCCTGGACTTCAAGCGCGTGGGCGGCGGCATGCTGCTGCAATCGGCTGACAACATCGACATCGTGGGCGACATCAAGGTCGTGACCAAGCTGCAGCCCACTGAGCAGCAGATGAAGGACATGCTGTTTGCCTGGACCGTAGCCCGCTTCGTGAAGAGCAATGCCATCGTGTTCTGCAAGGACGGCATGACCATGGGTGTGGGTGCCGGCCAGATGAGCCGCCTGGACTCCGCTCGCATCGCCTCGATCAAGGCCCAGCACGCTGGTTTGACCCTGCAAGGCACGGCCGTGGCGTCGGATGCATTCTTCCCCTTCCGTGACGGCTTGGACGTGGTGGTGGATGCTGGCGCGACCTGCGTGATCCATCCTGGTGGCTCGATGCGCGACGACGAAGTCATCGCTGCGGCTGACGAGCGTGGCATTGCCATGGTCTTCACTGGCACGCGTCACTTCCGTCATTGATCACACACCAGTGATCTGACAAGCCGGGCAGCCCAAGCGGGTTGCACCGGCTTTTTATTTCGCATATATTTCGCATGCGAAATAAATTCACCATGAAACAAAAGCCCCCTCGCCTCATTTTTCTGCTCAACAGTGCGCAACGGCACCTGCAACAGTGGATCAACGGTTTGCACACCCAAGCTGCCGCATCAGGTCAACCCACGCCCACCGCTGCGCAAAGCGGTGTGCTGTTCGTGCTGGCCAAAGAGGATGGCGCCACCATGGGCACCCTGGCTCAAACACTCGATTTGGCCCCCTCCGCCATGTCGGGCCTCATTCAGCGCATGGAGTTACTCGGCTGGCTGCATCGCCGCGCCTGCGAACAAGACGGTCGAACACAACGCGTATGGCTACTACCTGCGGGGCAAGCACAACTACCCGTGCTGCGCGACACCATGACGCGCATCAACACACAACTTACCGCCGGCTTCACGGCTGAAGAGCTGCAAGTCGTGGCCCGTTGGCTCACTCACGTTCAACAGTTGGATCAACCCGATGCACCAGGAGTACCGCATGACTGATCAAACCCATCAACCCGAACGCATCACCATCACCTGTGCTGATGGCGTGGCCATCCAAGGACACTTCTTCGCTGCCCCAGGTGGCGCCAAGCACAAGCCTGTACTGGTATGTCCTGCCACAGGGGTGAAACAGCACTTCTATTTCCGCTTCATTGAGTGGCTGAGCCAACAAGGGCACGATGTCCTCGTGTTCGACTATCGAGGCATTGGCATGTCCTTGAATGGCTCGCTCAAGCACTGCAAAGCCTCCTTGGCGGAATGGGGTCAACAGGATCAGGTGGCCGCACTCAACTGGCTGCTGCAACGCACCGGTCAAGAACAAGTCACCTTGGTTGGGCACAGTGCTGGCGGCCAGATGATTGGTCTGCTCCCCAACCACCATCGTGTGGCAAAGCTGGTGGGTGTATCCGCCTCCACCGGTTGGTTCAAAGGCATGAAGCCGAGCTTTCGCTTCAAAGCCCGACTGGGGCTGCGGTGCCTGGTTCCACTCGGAGCGATGGTCAAAGGCTATGCGCCCACCTCGGCCGTAGGCTTGGGAGAAGACCTGCCCGCACGCGTGGCCCAGCAATGGGGGCAATGGTGCGCGGCGGGCGGCTACGCCACCAACGCCATCAAAAGCAAACCCGAGCAGGACTTTCACCAACAGGTGCGCACCCCCATCACCGTGCTGCACGCCAGCGACGACGACATTGCCACCCCCAAGACCGTCGCGGACTTGTTGCGCACGTTCCCGACGGCCCCCAAACAAGCCCTGCAACTGAAGCCCGCAGACCATGGCCTGAGGTCGATTGGTCACATTGACTGGTTCCGCTCTTCTCACAAGTCCTTGTGGCCCGTCATTGCCAAGGCACTGCACCCCGAAGCGGCTGCCGGCCGGGTCACAAGTTGACGTAAGCTGTGGGGCACTGAATAAGAAGGTGCAACATGGTGATGCGGTGGTGGGTAACAGCCCTGGTGATGACCAGCGTGTGGGGATGTACGTCATACGGCCCACACAACGGCACCCAGCCCCAGGCCCGACTTCAAAACAGCGTCGGCATGACCCTGGTTCGCATCCCAGCTGGGACCTTCCAGATGGGCAATGATGAGTCGGCCGACTCACTGGCACGCGCCTATCCTGACTACGACCCCAAACGCTTCGGGCTCTTGTCCGATGAAGCACCAGTGCACTCGGTGACCCTGACGCGAGACTTTTACATGGGTCAGACCGAAGTCACGGTGGGGCAGTTCAAGCGCTTTGTGCAAGCCAGTGGCTACGTGCCCGAATCCATCGCGGACGGCACGGGTGGATATGGCTACGACGCCCAACACGTGGCGCAGCGACAAGGCAAACAAGATGCCTTCGCGGGCAGAGACACCAAGTACTCTTGGTTGAACCCAGGCTTTGCCCAGACGGACAATGATCCGGTCGTGAACGTCACTTGGCACGACGCAATGGCCATGGCCCAGTGGCTCAGCCGCACCGAAGGGCGCACCTATCGCCTACCGACCGAAGCCGAGTGGGAATACGCTTGCAAAGCGGGCACAAACACCCGCTATCACCACGGAGACACCCCAGAAACACTTGGCCAAGTCGGTAACGTGTTCGACCAGCGTGCGGCGCCTGACTGGCCAGAGTGGAAGAACTTCGCCATCCCAATGGACGATGGTCATGCCTTCACGGCGCCAGTGGGCCAATACCCTGCCAATGCGTTTGGTCTGCATGACATGCATGGCAATGTCTGGGAGTGGACTGCTGACTGGCATGACGAGGACTACTACCAACGCAGCCCGAAAGCCGATCCCCAAGGCCCTGAAACCGGCACGGTTCGCGTGCGTCGCGGCGGCTCCTGGCACACCTGGCCCTTCTACGCGCGCTGCGCCTATCGCAACTGGAATGCGCCCACCACCCGCTATACACTGGTCGGCTTCCGGCTGGTGATGGATGCACCAACCTCACCCTGACTTCGTTTTTCATGCGCATTCTTGGCATTGACCCTGGCCTGCAGACCACGGGCTTCGGCGTGATCGAAGCCGATGGCCCTCGCTTGCACTACGTCGCCAGCGGCACGATCAAGACCCGTGAAGCCGCACAAGGTGATTTGCCGAATCGTTTGAAGTTGATCTTCGAAGGCGTGCGCGAGGTCGTGGCCCGTTACGAACCGGCTGAAGCCTCGGTAGAAATCGTGTTCGTCAACGTCAACCCCCAGTCAACGCTGCTGCTGGGTCAAGCACGCGGCGCGGCGATTGCAGGCTTGTTGTCGTCTGCCACATCTCCGACTGTGGCGGAATACACCGCCTTGCAGATGAAAAAGGCCGTGGTCGGCCATGGCCATGCCGCCAAAGCCCAGATTCGCCACATGGTGATGCGCCTGCTGAACCTGCCGCGCGAGC
Source organism: Aquabacterium sp. (assembly GCA_046299355.1). Taxonomy (GTDB): domain Bacteria; phylum Pseudomonadota; class Gammaproteobacteria; order Burkholderiales; family Burkholderiaceae_C; genus Aquabacterium. The sequence continues at coordinate 7,002 of JBKBIO010000011.1, forward strand.
CCAATAACGACGCGAGTGATGCTTTAGGACTAGCCATCTGTCACGCTCATGCAGGGCATGCTATGGCTCAATTGGCTCAAACCACTGAGTTGATGCGCCGCACACACGCGCAGATCAAGGGCGGAAGAGTCTATTGAACGCGTGTGTGTGGGTCTTTTTTCGTCTCCACACCGCGCAAACGTTGGCCTAGCACCACACCCAAAACCAGGGGGGCCAGTTTTTGCGCCTCATGACGTACACGAGAGGATTGTCATGAAAGCTACATTTAAGACGTTAATCGTTTCTGCCGCACTCATTACTGGATCAGCGCATGCCGCTGGTTCGATTTTTGTGAGTGAGCCCGGCGCAGACGGCTTCAATATCAACACGAAGGTGTTCAACGGCTCGAGTTACGCCATCACGAAACTCACGTTCGACTTCACCTCATCACTCACCAAAGATGGCAGCCACATCGTCATCGATGGCTCGCCCTTTGACATCACCGCACCAGTTGGCGGCAGCGCCAGCTTTTTTGGCAGCGGCGCTGTGTTTGGCTTCGACTTCACCGAGTTCAATACATTCGAGAAGTTCAGCTTTGCATGGGACCCCGACTCAGCCATCAGTGGCGCATACAGCGCGACTGGACTGGACTTCATCGGCGCCAAGATCACGGCTGTGACCACTGGCGGTGTTTACGCGGGCATATTTGAACGGGTTGGAAGCACGCTCGATGTCACGGCCAGCCTGATGCCCTCGCCCATTCCGGAGCCCGAGTCCTATGGCTTGGCCCTCGCTGGTGTGGCGCTGCTAGCCCTGTCTGCTCGCCGCAAACCCAAGGCTTGACGCATTGCCCCTTACTGCCCGTCCTTGATCATCCGCCCTTGGGCGGACTGAACGGGGCGGGCGTTCATGGGATACATACGCGAAAAGATATTGATCTGCTCGCGCGACATCTGTGCGGGCTGCTTCAACACCATCCACAACACGCCCTCTGAACAAGGCGGCGTGGTCAGAGAGCCCATATAAGTGAAGTAGTTCTTGCGCTCAGGCAGGATCATGTTCAGGTCAATGGGCACAGACGACGCCTGCTCGATCTTCTTTTCCAAAGGCAGCGCATTCCAGACCAGTTGCAAGGCTGGGTGCGCCGCCCCCTGCTCAATCAGCACCGCCACCACCGCCAACTTGCCATCGGTGTCTTTGTGGACAATGTGGGCCACCATGTCGAATTGCTTGCCGTTGATGCGCTCTTCGCTCGGGCGATGGAAGTGAAACTGCAGCAACTCATACCTGCGGCCTTGCACAATGATGCTGTTACCCGGGTCAACATTGGCCTGAATCGTGTGCCCGTTATCGATCACACGGAAGCCTGTCGGGCGGTAGTCAAACTGAATGGGGTCCAATTGCACCGGCAGACCGTCACGAATGTCGATGGGGCTTTGGCGCTTGCCCAGCATGCAGGTGCGGTATTCGGGCTTGAGCATGCCCCAGCTCTCGGGCCCCGTGTCCCCGCTGTACGCCCAGTGCACGTCGTGACCATGTGGGTCTGGACTCAAAGCACCGTGCGCGCCCGAGCTCACCTTCGGTGCGCCATGCGGCATGGGAATGTTGGATTCTGCGCCCGGCGCAAACTTCACGGGCTGAATGGGTGACTTGGGCTTGGCTTTCGGGGCGGGTGAACGCGCTTTGACCTGCACCACGGGCGCCGTTGCCTGCTTGGCACGCACTTCCGCGACCTTCTGATCAATCAGGTCACGCAACTCTGACATGGAGACCGCGCCCGGCCCCTCTGCGCCCGAGGCGGCCTGGGGTGCTTTGGCGCCCTTGTCTGCAGCCTTATCGCCACCCTTATCTCCTGCTTTTTCGCCAGCTTTTTCCGCACCGCTGCCTTCTCTCTCGGCACGCTCTGCTTTGCTTTTTTGTGCCAGCGCTTTCAGATTCGGGCGAATGCTGGGCTCAGCTGTTTCAGCGCCTTGCGAGGATGCCTTAGGGGCGGGTTCACCATGTCCATGGGCATCAGAGGCATGCGCTTGCGCAACAACGCTCATGCCCAACGACAAAGCCAGGCACGGCATCCAAATGCGAGAAAAAAGGGCGGACATGGTTTCTCCTGCCAAGGTTACGCCGTGGTTTTCGGCAGGAGAAAAGCGCGGCTTGAGCCGCTGCCTTGAAAAATAGTGTGAAGTCAGCCGATAGGCCGGATTCTGTGCGGCTCCGTGTCTCGCGACGCTGAACCGTGACCGTCATTCCTCTGGGCCGCCTGTCGCCAGAACGGCTCGGTGCCACCTACCCGCACACTCCCCGGGCCAGGTCATCGTGTGCCTATTTGGTGTTGCTGCGCGTAGAGATTGCCCGTTTCACCTCGGACGGGCTTTGCCCGCCCGAGGTGCAGCTCAGTTGGTGCTTTCGCACCAGCGTCTGCTTTCGCAAACGCGACCGGCTTTCGCCGGCCCTTCGCTGACCACCCCGCAACGGACCCGTTCGAACTCGTCTCTGTTGCTCTGATCCTCACCTCACGGTGGAGAGGTGTTACCTCCTACGCTGCCCTGTGCAGTCCGGACCTTCCTCCAGTACGCCCTTTCGGGACTTGTACCAGCGACGGTCTGGCTGACTTCACGGGCGCGATTATCCCCTTTTCGGCGCTCAGAGTCCGACTTTTTGCAGACTTTGGGCGAATGCCTCTGGGGGTTGGAAGCCAATGACGCGGCGGTCGGTCAGCTCTTTGCCCTGGGCATCGTAAAAAATGATGCCGGGTGGGCCAAAGAGCTGGAAGCGCTGCAACAGTGCGCGATCAGCTTCCAGGTTGGCCGTCACGTCGGCCTGCAGCAGAATCGCCGCCTTCAAACGACGCTGGATGTTGGGGTCGGTGAAGGTGCGATGCTCCAACTCCAGACACGAGGTGCACCAATCGGCATAAAAGTCGAGCATCACTGGCCGGCCCTGTTGCCGCGCTTGGGCCAAGGCCTCTTCCAGCTCAGCCACCGAACGCACGCGCTGGAAAGGCAGCACGCTTTGGTGCGACGAGACCACGGCCTCCGGCCCCTTGACCAAACCCGTCAAAAACGGCCAGGCAGGGCGACTGACCCACACAGCCATGCCAATCATGATGATGCCGAACAAGGCCTTGACCGCCTTCATCCAAGGGCCAGTGCGTGGCAACAGGCTGCCCGCAGACAAGCCCACCAACAGCAGCGGCATGCTCATGCCCCACGCCATCGCATACAAGGCACTGCCACCCAGCACCACGTTGTTGGTCTGACTGATGTAGAGCAAAGCGCCCGCCAGTGGCGCCGACACACAGGGGCTGACCACCAGCGCCGACACGGCCCCCATGGCGAACACGCTCACAAACTGGCCACCAGGCAAACGGCTGCTGCCTGCCCCCAACCAGTTCTGAACCGCTGCGGGCAGTTGCAGCTCATACACGCCAAACATCGACAGCGACAACAACACCATCAGGCCCGCAAACACCAACACCACAAAGGGGTGCTGCAGGTAAGACGCCAAGCCCTGCCCCAACAAACCCGCGGCCACACCCAAGCCGGTGTAGACCAAGGCCATGCCCTGCGAATAGCTCAGCGCCAGCAAAAAGCCCTTGCCCCTGCTGACTTGGGTGCCGTGTCCCACGATGATGCTCGACAGAATCGGCACCATGGGCAACACACACGGCGTCAGCGACAGCAATACGCCCGCCAGGAAAAACGCCGACACCACCCACCACCATTGACCGGAGGCCAGGGCCGCCGCGATGTCGTCGTCGCCACCGCCTGAGCTCATAGCGGAACCAGAGACACCGCCGCCACTTGCGCCCGTCGCCAAGGTGCCGCCCTTGTTACCAGCGGACACGGCAGCCACCTGTTGAATCTGCCCAGCCTCGGCCACGGTCACATCAAACAACTTGTTGACCGGGGGATAACAAATGCCCGCGTCGGCGCAGCCCTGATAGGTCACCTTCAGGCGATACACCCCGGGGGGCGATGCAGGCAAACTGACCAAAGCACCCACATCGTGGTGATAAACCTCGACGTCTTTGTCGAAATTGGGATCGTGCTTGACCTCACCGGGCGGCAAGCTCATGGGCAGGTCTTGCGCCGACGCCTCCTGCCCCACGGCTGACCATTTCAGCGCCATCTTGTCGCGATACAGGTAGGTGTCCTTGGCCACCACCCAGCGCACATCCACCTCTTTGCCCGAGGCTTGCACATCCAGGGCAAAGGCCTGATCGACAGGCAAAAACTGCTGCGCCTGGGCAACACGCGCCACGCCCATCAGGGCGATCAGGACGATACTGAAAACAAGCAGCGTCCAACGACGCACCGAAACTGATGTCATGGCATTCATGGTGGCGATTCTGCCCTGCGCGGCGCTATCCTGTCTGACTTGTCTGCATATCCCTATTGGAGTTGAGCATGAAAGCCCAAAACATTCTGGAAACCATTGGCCGCACCCCACACGTTCGTATGAATCGTTTGTTTGGCGCTCAGGCCGAAGTCTGGATCAAGGCTGAACGCGGCAACCCCGGCGGCTCCATCAAAGACCGCATCGCGCTGGCCATGATCGAAGATGCTGAACGCAGCGGCGTCCTGAAGCCCGGCGGCACCATCATCGAGCCCACCTCTGGCAACACCGGCGTCGGCTTGGCCATGGTGGCCGCCGTCAAAGGCTACAAATTGATTCTGGTGATGCCCGACAGCATGTCCATCGAGCGTCGCCGCCTGATGTTGGCCTACGGCGCATCCTTCGACCTCACCCCTCGCGAAAAAGGCATGAAGGGCGCCATTGCCCGCGCCCAAGAACTGGCGGCCGCCACCCCCGGCGCCTGGATTCCGCAGCAATTCGAGAACCCAGCCAACATCACCGTGCACGAGCAAACCACCGCCCAAGAAATCCTGGCCGACTTCCCTGAAGGTTTGGATGTGCTGATCACCGGCGTGGGCACCGGCGGCCACATCACCGGCTGCGCACGCGTGCTCAAAAAGGCATGGCCCAATCTGAAAGTGTTTGCAGTGGAGCCCACTGCATCGCCAGTGATCTCTGGCGGCTCGCCTGCACCGCACCCCATTCAGGGCATTGGCGCCGGCTTCATCCCCGCCAACCTGGACACCAGCCTGTTGGATGGTGTGATTCAAGTCGATGCGGAAGTGGCCCGCGAATACGGCCGTCGCGCTGCACGTGAAGAAGGCATGCTGGTGGGGATTTCCTCTGGCGCCACCTTGGCAGCAATTGCGCAAAAGCTGCCCGAATTGCCAGCCAATGCCAAAGTGCTGGGCTTCTGCTACGACACGGGGGAGCGTTACCTGTCGGTCGAAGGCTTCCTGCCTGCCTGATTCACAGCCCGCTTTAGCCTGTAAGAACCACCATGCAACACCGCCGTCGCCGCGAAGACAACATCTCCCCGTGGCCGATGCTGATTGCGCTGATAGCCAGCGTGCCAGCCTTCTACGACTCCATGATGCCGACCCCGGCCACATGGGCGACATGGATGTACCTGGTCAGCGGCGTGGTGTTGCTGGCCTCGGCTTGGCACACGCAACGCAGTCTGCGCGACACCAACAGCGATGCCAGCCAACGTCGGTGGGGGGACCGTCCGGGTCAACTCAAACTCGACATTTTTCTGGGCGTGGCGCTCATGGCCAATGCCGTTCTGCCGCAAAGCAATGAGTCGGAACCCGCCCTGATCTGGCGCCTGTTCATTGCGGTGTTGATGTTGTATCGGCTGTTGAAGATCATCCAACCGCTGTTCACCGAAACAGGTTTGGCTCGCTTGCTGGCGATGGGCGCCAGCATCCTGGTGCTGTGTGGCATTGGGTTTTATTGGCTCGACCCGGAAGTCAAGACGGTGCACGATGGTCTGTGGCTGGCGTTCTCTACGGCGGCCACCGTTGGCTATGGCGACATGGTGCCCAGCTCGACCGCATCGCGCATCTTCTCTGTGTTCGTGGTGCTGCTGGGTTACGGCATCTTGTCCTTGGTGACGGCGTCGGTAGCGGCCATGTTCGTGGGCACCCAAGAGCGCAAAGTCGAGCAAGACATCCTGCGCGACATGCACAAAGAAATGCGTGAGCTGCGCCATGAGATCGACAAGCTGCGGCAAGAGATGCGGTCATGTCTCACGGACAGCAGCAACACAACCAAGGACCAAGAAAAAAGCGCCAGCCCCAAGGACTGACGCTTTTCAGCTCAAACCCAGTCGAATACCGATCAGGCGAACTTCCAGTTCAGCGTGTCGCCACCGCGCAAAGGCTTGATCTCGGCTTCGCCGAAAGGCAAGGTTTCAGGCACCACCCACGATTCACGCACCAACTTCACCTTGTCGGTGTTGCGCGGCAGGCCATAGAAATCGGCCCCATAGAAGCTGGCAAAGGCCTCGAGCTTGTCGAGGGCACCAGCAGCCTCAAAGGCCTCGGCATACAACTCCAAAGCCAGCGGCGCGGTGTAGCAACCTGCACAGCCTGACGCGTGCTCCTTCAAGTGCGAGGCGTGGGGCGCACTGTCGGTGCCCAAGAAGAACTTGCTCGAACCACTGATGGCAGCGGCCACCAAGGCTTGACGGTGCTCTTCGCGCTTCAAGATCGGCAAGCAATAGAAGTGCGGGCGAATACCACCCGTGAAGATCGCATTGCGGTTGTAGAGCAAGTGCTGCGGCGTGATGGTGGCACCCACGAATTGATCTGCCTCGGTCACGTATTGCGCCGCTTCCTTGGTGGTGATGTGCTCAAACACAATCTTCAACTCAGGAAAATCGCGACGCAGGGGAATCAGCTTGGTGTCGATGAAAGCCTTCTCGCGGTCGAACACGTCCACATCACTGTCGGTGACTTCACCGTGCACGCAAAACACCATGCCTTCTTTCTGCATGGCTTCCAGCACCGGGTAGGTGGCGCGCAAATCGGTCACGCCCGCATCGCTGTTGGTGGTGGCACCGGCTGGATACAACTTGAAGGCCACCGCACCCATCGCTTTGGCACGCGCCACTTCTTCAGCGGGTGTGGCGTTGGTCAGATACAGCACCATCAAGGGATCAAACTTCATGCCTGCGGGCACCGCGGCGCGGATGCGATCACGGTAAGCGGCGGCCTGCTCAGCCGTGGTCACCGGTGGACGCAGGTTGGGCATGATGATCGCGCGACCAAACTGACGCGCCGTCGCGGGCACCACAGAGGCCATGGCAGCGCCATCGCGCACATGCAAATGCCAGTCATCAGGGCGAGTCAAAACCAGTTCGTTCACGGTGGTAGCAGCAGTCATACGGTCACACGCAGAAATTCAATCAACGATGGGCGCCATTGTGGCATCCCGGGCACCGCCCCGTTTTCGGGATGCAGATTTCTGGGCAGAATGAAGCAGAACCAAACACAGAAAGGGACCCATGCCGATCATTGAATCAACCACCAAGGGCGGCGGTTTCATCAAAACCATCATCTTCATCATCATCGGGATCGTGGTGCTCAGCATCATCAACCCCATCGTCATCATCTCGGCAGGTGAGCGCGGTGTCATGACCACCTTCGGCAAACCTGACGAACAGGTCTTCGAGCCTGGCATTCACTTCCGGATTCCCCTGGCGCAGACCATGCACCTGATGGACGTCCGCATTCAAAAGGGCGAAGGTGAAGGCGACGCCGCATCGAAAGACCTGCAGTCGGTGCACACCCGCATCGCCATCAACTACCACCTCAACCCCACACAAGTGGTGAACGTGTTCAAGGGCATTGGCCCGAGCACCGACATCGCCGCTGACCGCATCATCATCCCGGCCGCACAAGAAGCTGTCAAAGCGGTCACTGCACGCTTCACCGCCGAAGAGTTGATCTCCCGCCGCACCGAAGTGCGCGACGCCATCGGCGCCCTGCTGCGCGAGAAGATGCAACGACACGGCCTCGTCCTCGACGAATTTGCGATTGTGAACTTTGCGTTCTCTCGCTCCTTCTCCGAAGCCATTGAGGCTAAAGTGAAAGCAGAACAAGAAAAGCTCAAGGCCGAGCGTGATCTGCAGCGCATTGAAGTGGAAGCCAAGCAGAAGGTGGCCAGCGCCAAAGCAGAAGCCGACGCCTTGGCCCTGCAGCGCCAACAGGTGACGGCCGAGCTGCTTCAACTGCGCAAGATCGAAAACGAACGCGACGCCATTCGCAAGTGGGACGGAAAGCTGCCCCAAGTGACGGGCGGCACCGTGCCCTTCATCCAGGTCGACACCAAGAACTAGTCACTCAGAAGGATGGACTCGGGAAAGCCTCATTCGAAACAATGAACTGGCTTGTTCACTACCGAGTTCATCCCCATGTCACACGCACACCTGCACCTGTCACCTTCGGGCCTCTACCCTTTTGACGCCCGAGGCATTGCCAAGCGCTTTCGCCACGCAGCCATCTTCGGCGCCCTCGACGCACTGCAGTCAGGCGAGACCATGCGCTTTGTGAACGACCACGACCCACTGCCTCTACTGGACCAACTCCGCGCGCGCTATGGCGAACGCGTGGCCATCGAATACAAGCAGCGCGAGCCGGGCGCCATCGTGATCGACTTCAACGTGGCCTGACACCCCTGCTCCTTCGCCGACGCGGTCAGTACGGACGCGACGAACGTCTCGCACTGAAAGGACGTGTCATGCGCTCGCGACTCATTCAATTTTTTGGTTTAACCACCGTGGGCACCACATTGCTGGTGCTCACACTCATCAACGGCCCGCTCAACAGAATAGGTGGCGCCTGGTTGGTCGGCGCGATCTTCTTGCTGGCCTACGCCAAAGGTGTGCTGGTGATTCTGGACTCCATGGACCTGAGCCACGCACCCCCGGTTTGGCGGGTTTTGCTTTGGGGCTGGGCCGGCACCACAACCCTGGCCGTGTTGCTTGGCTGGTGGCTCGGCATGCGCACTTGAACGTCATGCAGACGAGGTCAGCGCCAAACACTCACGCTTGAGATTGCTGCGCGCCAAGTCTTCAAATTGACTGGCGAACTCTGGTGTGAAGTAAATGCATGGCCGCTGCAAAAAGCGTTCAAGCACCTGAGCCCGGCCCGCCTGATACAAGGCGCTGGGCACCCAGCTGTATTCCTGCCGCACCTGCTGGGCATAGCGGTCATACACAGCCGAGTCCATGCCCAGAATGGCCAGATCAAGATCCAGAAACAGGGCGGTATCCGAATCGCCATCCAGCCACTCGTGCTGAGCAGTAGCCTCAATCATGGCGCTGATGCGCGACACCCATTCCACCGGTGCGCCCCATTGCGTCAAGTGCTCTCTCGCCAAATCCGCACTTTGCGCCTCGTTGTCGTGACGATGCGGGTCGTAAATGGCATCGTGAAACCAGATCGCCAAACGAATCACGTCAGGCTGCATCGCTTGGTGCAAGCAGGCATCTAACCCCGACAGCATCCCATGGATGTGAGCCAGGGTGTGATAGTGCCGATGGGGCTCGCCATACAGAGGGGCGAGTAAGGCTTCGGCTTGGTCGAGGAGGATTCGAGGGGTGGGGGGCAAGGTGTGTTGTGGCGGGAGTCGTGACGCGACGCTGACTATAGGCTACCTGGATGGGCGGTAGGCGCCCAATCAAGCACGATCTCCGTTAATCAGGCAGCGACTCGACTCTTATAACAGAGACGCCAGTTTTAGCCCTCAATCGATACTCTTCCAACCCCTTCTTTGGGTTCTTGAATATCAATGTCACATCACCCCAGTCTGACCACTGAAAGGTATTCCCATCAAGACGCTTGAGCGACGTCGTACCAAGCAATGCTGGAGCGGAGTAATAGGTTTCCCCGCTACCAGTGGAGATTCGTCTCATCGCGGGGCTCATCTCCTTTTCAGGAACAAACTTTGTTCGATAAGCATATCGAATGCCTTGCAAAGACTTCAAGCGTCTGGCGAACATCAAGCTGTCCGGGTAGCGTGCTTTCAACTCATCCAACGTGTACCTCTTGCTCTCCGCAACTTCGACACAACAAAGCACAGTGAATCCCGGATCCATTGGGATCAAAGGAACCACCCTGTCACCGATTTTTAGTTCCTCATTCGTATATACAAGCTGAACCGCCTCTGACTTAGACAGATCGTACTTGTTGTCGATGATTGCATCGTCCCACAACAAAATTGAAGGAGATGTACCTTGAGAGGCATTCGCCCCCAAATGGAATGCAAAGCAAACCAGAAAACACAAACAGGCCGGACTACCGGCCATTCCACGACCAATGCGGACGATCATCCGCGCCAAACCAATACACGTGCTCAATGCCGTTTCTCGCATATCAATGAGCTTCTACGCACCGCTTCGCCATTGCGCACGTGTACCGCGACGGGTGACTTGAAAGGGGTGATGATTTGCATGCTCGCCCAACAATCGATATTGGTTTCACGACTTAGACACCCGCTAATCAGGCAATCCAGGCTCTTCAATCGACACGGTACCCATCGACGATTTCAACTGATGACTAAAACGATTCCTACCAATTTCAATGGTCTCAATACTGACCAAGCCATAGTCATGCCAGTGAAACTTCAGGCCCTTGATTCGATCAACACTTGACATGCCTAGCAAACCAACCGCTGAGTAGTATGTTTCGCCCGCAGCACTGGCTATTGCTTTCATGTGCTTATTGAGTTGCCCCTGCTCCAAAAACTCTGCAGCATAAACATAACTCACACCTTTAAGCGCTCGGACGCGCGCAACAAAGTCTGGATCGTATTGATAAGTTTTGATTAGATCCTTTAAAGGCAAACCATGACTGCTTTTGATCTTCAAACAGCACATGACACGATAGCTTGTTCCAAGTGGGACGAAGGTCGTAATGAGTTGCCCCTCAGCTAGCGGATCGGTTGAGTAGACCAACTCAACCGACTTTGTCTCATTGAGTTTTTCTGGTCTACGGATAACTGCGCTGTCCCAAAGGACTAACGAATAACCGGCGTGTACGTGACCGCAGCATAGATAGAACAAAAGCAGCAGAAGCAAACCCGCTGTTCGCCGCATCTGAACCGATGGCACTCGAATCAATGGGCTAGCCTCGGCGCCGCAATCGATACACCAGCATCTCGACTTCTCAAGGTGTACAAATTGGTGTTGCCTCCTGACCTTGAGGTCGTTAGAGAAACGACACCAAACCCTCCCCACTCGAATACATCTTTGTCAATACGCTGTTGGTTAGTTTGACCTAACAGTGCTGGCGCTGAGAAATAGATCTCTCCGAAACCCTTCGCTTTACGTTTCATAGCTGGAGACAAGACATCCTCAGGTGCCAGTGCCGCTTCATAAGCCCATTGGACGCCCCGCATTGCCTTGAGTCGATCAATAAAGGAACGATCGTAGGAGTACTTTTTTGCCAGTTCAGCAAACGCCTGGCCGCGCCCATCAGTAACATCAAGACAGCAAAGTACCCGATAACCCGGTCCAAGAGGAACAAGCGCGGTGAACCTATCGCCCAGATTCAATGGCTTATTCGAAAACAAAAACCTCTTCGCCTCAACCTTCGAAAGATCGGTGTCAGATGCAATAACCGCATCATCCCAAAGAACCATCAAAGGACTTGAGTCACCAGATGCATGAAGCCGCAAACTGGCAAAAAGCACAACCACCCCGACCAGTAATTTCTTTATCAACATTTAGTTTCCATCTACGGACCAATGTGGTCGATCATCAGAACCGAACCAATAGACTTCGTAGGATTTCCCCAAGTCTTCCAAATCAGACCACTTTTTCAGTTCTTTGCTATTGCCGTCACCGTCGATTGTGGTTTTCTTCTGATACCCATTTACGCTGATATCCATCGCAAGACGTTTATTGTGATTCGAACGTCCCGGACGCCCAACTGGATTAGCGCCAATCGCATATGCATTCTTCATTGCCTTGGCCGCAGCCTTAGCGGAAGTCAAGTCCGCCTTTCCGTCTGCCCCGAGATGAGCCCAGTCAATATTCACGCCAGGCCAAGCGGGTACTTTGGTTGGACACAACTCCCCCCTAGAGATCGCTGCAGAGTAGTACATCAGATATGAGCGCTCTGTTGGTCGATACGTTGCGTTTACTCGGACAGTGACACCCGCTGACCTCAACGCACCAACAAAGTCTTTCGCTGACGTCTTGAACGGTTCCTTGAGGTCATCCAAGCTAGTGCTCGTCGGGAATCGATTGACCCAGGCCAAGCCACTTTTTTCTTTACCGCTGACGGGCGGCGTGGACACAACCACCGCAGGAGTCCCGTTCTTTGTCGTACCAGCAGATGCTGTCGTCGCCTTCGATTTGGACTGTGCTTGGGGTACGCCGCCTTGCATCTTTGCAGACACCGCGGCAACTTTGACTTTGGGGCTCACCAGCTGCACAGACTTGGGCTCGCCGGACGGCTTAATCGATGCGATTTTCTTCTTTTCCCCGGTCGGTTTAGAGACGAATACCTGCAAGACGTCGCTGAACGTCGGCAAGACAATGTCTCTCACCCACCCATCTGCGCACGAGACTGCATCCTTGAAGTAGCGACCGGAAACGAACAACTGCAACTTCATGTCCGGGATCGGCTGATGAAGCCGATCCAACACCTGAACCGATATCTTGGGTTCAAAACGAACGACCTGACCGATCGTGATCCGGTTGGGATCTTTGATGTGGTTGTATCGCGTTAGCGCTTCTACGGTTGTCCCGTTTTCGTTGGCGATTTTCGCTAGGGTGTCCCCTCGGCGAACAACATATCCATCCGCAGCTTGAACCATTAGCAGCAGCCTCCCTCATCGTCCCCCAACACGACCCAGTCGCCATCACCAACAAAAACCTCAACGGTTTCTGCCCCTTTGGTCAAGATATCGTCTGTGGCTTGAGCTTCGTTCAAAACACCCGATTGAATGGGCACCCATCGACTGCCACGCTTCGCGTACGCCACATACGATTCACCACTCAAATTCAAATCAGTGCACGCTTTCAGATCAAAGGCGACGCTGTAATCTGGCTCACACAGGGGATTTTGAATGTTGACCGCCCCGCTCGGCAACGCCATCAACGACGCCCCACCGCCGCCGCCACTCCCCCAATCATGCGTAGCCCCCTTCACCGTCCAATTACCCGGGCATGTGAAGGTGATGTCCCCGCCCTTGATCACAATGGCCGACTGGCCTGCTGACAGGGTGATGCTTTCGCTGGCCTGGATGCGGATTTCATCGGTGGTGCTTTGCACCGTGATGCCTTGTTCGGCCCAGATCTGTTGGGCATCGGTGTGCGCACGCAGGCTCAATTGGCCATTAGCGGTGATGGCTTTGATGCCACCGGCATGCGTGTACAGGCTGGTGGTTTGGCCGCTGACGCTGCTCAGGGTGTGGCCTGCGGTCAGTTGCACATCGCCTTGCACGGCCACGCTGGTGTCTTGGCCGCTGAACAGGCTGATGGTGGCTGGCGTGACGAATGCAGCTGTGACAGGCGTGTCAAGGTGTACCAAGGGCTTGGCAAACTTTTCTACGGGGTCGGCCGGGGTGCGACCTTTGGCTTTCTTGGCCTCTTGTCCGTTGACGCTACCGCTGTGTTTGCCTTGGGCTTGCGCGCACATGGCATCGGTGTGGCATTGCACGGCTTGTTGGGCATCAAAGCCGTGCAGGGCTTGGGCGCCTTGTTGTTGTGCGCTTTGGCTCAAGGCTTGGCCCAGTTGCTGGGCGGCTTTGAGTTGGGCCACGGCCTCGGTGGCGTCCATCTGGGTGCTTTGCACGCTGGCACCTTGTGCCGTGCGTGCGGTGGTGCTGAGCAGCAGGCCTTGACCCGCGCGCACGATGGCCCAGCCGTCGGTGTGGCCGTAGAAGCCTTCGCCCAGCCAGGCGCCGCGCTGGGCGTGGCCTGCGCCACCTTGGCCGCTGTGGGCAATGATGTGGCCCAGGCTGAGTTCTGACCAACCACCACGGCTGCCGTGGGTGGCCAGGCGCATGCGCAGTTGGCCTTGGCTGTCGTCGACCAACCATTGGCTGGCGCCGCCGCCGTCCAGGTGGGGCATGTGCCAGCCCGAGATCGCTCCAATGTGGTTGGCGCCGCTGTCTTCACCCGCAGGCCAAGGCAGGTCGTGCTGGCCGTTGTGCAATTGGCCGACGATGATGGGGCGGTCGATGTCGCCATCGACAAAGTCCACCAGCACTTCGGTGCCCGCACGGGGTGTGAACACCACGCCCCAGTTGGGGCCCGCCACGCCTTGGGCCACACGCACCCAGGTGCCGCTGCTGGCGTCACCCGGGGCATGGCCGGTGGCTTGGGCTCCCACGGTGTTGGGGCCGCTCAGGCCGCCGTTGATGGGGGCCATGCCTCGCTGCCAGGGGAACTGGATGCGCACGCGACCATCGCGATCCGTGGTGACCGGATCGCCGTTGGCTGTGACCACGATGGCTGTTTGCGGCCCCGGGGCCATGCAAGGCGCTGCAGGTAGCGGCACCAGGCGCACATCGGCCGGCACGGCCTGGAAGTGGTTGCGGTAGCTGCCTTCGTCCAGGTCAGACGTTTGCAGAATCTTGGCCGCTTCGGCACCCAGGTTGTTGGCCGCTTCGTGGGTGATGCTGATGACCTTGAAGTGGTTGTCAGCGCCGCCGTCATACAGGCTGTGTTCGGTGATGGCAAAGGCAGCGCCTTCGCGCAAGGTGCGTACCGCGCTGTGGCCTTGGGCACCGCGTTGCAGCAAGTCGTGCGCGGCCATCCAGGCGCGGGCACGCGCATCAGCGGCTTGGGGGCTGGCATGCAGGGAGTCCGTCACGCGGCCATCAGCAAATTGGCGCTCACCATGGCCCAGGTAACCTTCCAGCGTGGGCACATTGCCTTGTGGGGTCAAGGCGGCGGCATTGGCGGCCACGCCGCTGGTTTGGCGCTCGTCCCACGCGGCCAGGGTCACAGCATTGGGGCCCACTTGTTGACCCACGCTCCAGGCGGTGATCTTGTCTTCGCCTTGGCCATTGGCACCACGCAAATCGGTGCGACCAAAGCGCAGGGCGCCCACATCGGGCACCGCAGCCAGTTCATCAAAGATGACAAGGGTGTGCTGGTTGGCGTCATGCTCCAGGCGCCAGCTCCAGCCCTCTTGGGCCATCAGGCGCTGCACAAAGGCCCAGTCGGTCTCGCGGTATTGGGTGGTGTGGGCGCGCACCGGGCTCGGCACTGACACGTCAAAACGGAAGCGTGCTTGCGGATAGGCTGCGCACACTTGCGAGACGATGTCTTGCGCACTCAGGTCTTGGAAGATGCGCGTGTCGCGGCGCTGTTGCAGCCAGTGCGTCCAGGCCGCCAGTGTGAGGCGGTAGCGGGCCAGGCCGCCATCGGCACCCAACTGGGCCGACTGCACCACATGGCCATGCCAGGTGCGCCAACTGCCGTCGGCTTGTTGCAGCTTGAGCTTGACCACTTCGCCCGTCAAGGCTTTGAGAGCCAACTGGGCAGAGGTGCTGACGCAGTCAATCTCGGCCCACAAGGGCTCGTTGGCATGCACGGCTTCGGTGATGCGGCAACGCTCCACCACCAGGGTGCCGCTTTCAAGCGGGGTTTCGAGTTGCAGCAAACGGGTGTCTTGGCCCAAGGTGAGGGCCGCACGCAAACGCGCAAGCAAGTCACCGGTCAAGCCATCGAGCTTGCTGCGCCAATCTGCCAATGCGCCAACCAAGCTTTTGAGCTGCGAGGGCACACCCAGCCCTCCACCACCGCTCATGGGCACGGGAACATTCATCGGTCCACCTGAATTTATTTATTGAAGGAATGCAACCTTCAATCATCGGGCAGACCGGCGGGGTGGCCACTCACCCGTTCAGGTGAAGTTGCAAGGAGTTGTTTCGGGTCGCGCCTTGATTTATCATGATTCATCAAGACAAATCAAGATGGAGCCAATCTTGAACACCGTTGCCAGAGAAAAGTTCTCATCCCAGGCTGCACCAGACGTGCTGGCAGCACTGCGCCAAATTGCCGAAGAACAGGGGCGACAGTTTCAGTCGGTGTTGGACGAAGCCCTGCGCGATTACATCGACCGGCAGCAAAAGGAACGCCCACGACGCCATGTGATGGCCTCTTTTGCCAACAGCCTGGATGAGTTTGACAGCCTCTATCGCGAACTGGCCAAGTAAGCCGTGGCACACGACTACCTGACCGTGGCCGATGTGCTGGGCATGCACACGGTATTGATGCAACGCTATGGCGGGGCCCTAGGGGTGCGAGACCCCGGTGCACTGGAGGCCGCACTGTTCAGGCCGCAAACGGGCTACTACGAAGACTTGGTGGCGGAGGCTGCAGCCCTGTTGGAAAGCCTGGCGATCAATCACCCCTTTGTGGATGGCAACAAGCGAATCGCTTTTGCTGCCACAGACGTATTCCTGCGCATCAATCGCTGGCGCCTGCGTGGCGCCCCGATGGAGATTTACGCAGAAATGATGGTCATGTTTGAATCCGGCACATTCGACATCGCCCATTTGGAGCCCTGGTTGCGGCAAAAGGCCTACGCAGAAGCATAAAGAGTTTAGGCGTGGCCACTTTGTTGCAGGCGCCACATGTCGGCGTATCGCCCATTGGCGGCCAGCAATTGCGCATGGGTGCCGCGCTCGATGATGCGGCCGTGCTCCATGACCAAGATTTCGTGCGCCTGAACGATGGTGGATAAACGGTGCGCGATCACTAACACGGTTTTACCCTGAGCCACCGCAGCCAACTCTGCCTGAATGGCGCGCTCGTTGGCGGAGTCCAAGGCAGAGGTAGCTTCGTCAAACACCAAGATGGGCGGATTTTTCAGCAAGGTGCGGGCAATGGCCACGCGCTGCTTTTCGCCACCCGAGAGCTTCAAGCCCCGCTCGCCCACCACGGTGTCATACCCCTTCGGGGTGCTGGTGATGAAGTCGTGAATGCGTGCGGCTTGAGCGGCCGCTTCCACTTCCGCTTGCGACGCATCCGGGCGACCATAAGCAATGTTGTAGGCCACGGTGTCGTTGAACAGCACCGTGTCTTGCGGCACGATGCCAATGTGGCGGCGCAGGCTGTCTTGCGTCAACTGGCGAATGTCTTGCCCCTGCACACGAATGTGGCCGCCTTGCACGTCGTAAAAGCGATAGAGCAAGCGCGCCAGGGTCGATTTACCTGACCCTGAAGGCCCCACCACGGCCACGGTTTGGCCAGCCGGAATCTCGAAGCTGATGTCGTGCAAGATGGGGCGATCGGGGTCGTAGGCAAAGCGCACGTTCTCGAAACGCACGGCGGGCGGCCCTTGCACTTGCAGGGTTTGCGCACCGGGGGCGTCTGCCACTTCGCGTTCGCGCTCGATCAGGGTGAACATCTTGTCCAGATCGGTCAGCGATTGTTTGATTTCGCGGTAGATCACGCCCAGGAAGTTCAACGGAATGTAGAGCTGGATCATGAAGGCATTCACCATGACCAGATCGCCCACCGTCATGCGGCCGGCCACCACACCTTCGGTGGCGCGCCACAGCATCACGATCAGGCCCACGGCGATGATGGTTTGCTGCCCGGTGTTCAACAGCGACAAGGTCTGCTGGCTTTTGAGCCCAGCCAATCGGAGCTTTTCCAGGGCCTCGTCATAACGGCGAGCTTCAAAGGATTCGTTGTTGAAGTACTTGACGGTTTCGTAGTTCAGCAGCGAATCAATGGCGCGGGTGTGCGCTTTGGAATCCAGCTCGTTCATGACCTTGCGGAACTGGGTGCGCCACTGGGTGACGACGACCGTGAACGCCACATACAGCACCAAGGCCGTCAAGGTGATCCAGGCGAAAGCCATGTCGAACTTGGTGGCCAGCAAGGTCAGCACCAAAGCCACCTCAATGAGCGTGGGGATGATGCTGTAGAGCGAATACGAGATCAGCGAGTGCACGGCGCGGGTGCCACGCTCGATGTCGCGCGTCATGCCGCCGGTTTGGCGCTCCAGATGAAAGCGCAGGCTGAGTGCGTGCAGGTGAGAAAACACCTTCAGCGAGATCGACCGCGCAGCGCCTTCGGTGGCTTTGGCAAACACCAGCTCACGCAACTCGGCAAACAAAGAGGTCGACAAGCGCAGCAGGCCATAGGCCAGCAGCAAACCCGTGGGCACCACCAACATCACCTGCGCAGCAGACGGGTTGGGCGCCAAGCGGTCGACCAAGTCTTTCAGCAGCACCGGCACGCCCACATTGGCCACCTTGGCGCCGACCATGAAGCCCAAGGCCAACAGCACGCGCCATTTGTACTGCCACAGATACGGCCAGAGCCGAGCCAGGGTTTCCCGATCGGAACGCCCGGAAACTGAGGAAGAAGTCTGGTTATCAGCAGGAGGTGTGTGTGCGTGGCGCCGCATTCTGGAACAATGTATTGTCTGATTTGGACCCTTCATTGTCTGCTGGAAATACGATGACCATCGTCCCTCGCCCCAATACCTTGCTGACCCCGGCTGAACTGCATCCTGAAATGGAGCTGGTCATGCGGGTGATGCCCATGCCTGAAGACGCCAACGGCAACGGTGACATCTTTGGTGGCTGGATCATGGCCAAGATCGACTTGGGTGGGTGCGTGCTGCCCGCACGGGTGGCCAAAGGCCGGGTCGCCACCGTCGCCGTCAACGAATTTGTGTTCCGATCTGCGGTGTCTGTAGGGGATTTGCTCTCGATCTATGCCCGCGTGGAAAAGGTCGGTAATACTTCGATCACCGTACACGTGGAAGCCTGGGCGGAGCGCAATCCGTCTGCGCCCATCCTGGTCAAGGTGACCGAGGCCAAGGTGACTTATGTCGCCATCGACTCGGAAGGCCGTCCGCGCCAAATCCCCAAGGACTGAATTGTTTGATGAACCTGGTTCCTGCGACGTCGCTGGCCGAGGCGCCCGCGACGCTGAAAGCCCAAGGCTGGGCCCTGTTGTTGCCCGAGACCCTGCTGCCCTGGATTGGCGCTACCGCGCAAGAGGCCGAGGCCTTGCACGCCAGCTGGAACCAGCTTCCCGCGGACACGCATTTGCGCGACGGTGGGGCCTATCGCTTCCGGCGCCATGACAGCTATGTGCTGCACCTACAGGGCGAGCACGGCGATGGCCCGGCCCGGCTAGACCGCGTGCCGCACCGCGCGCACTGGCAGCCCGTGATTTACAACGCCCTGCACGGCGGGTTCGAGCGCTGGTTTGAACCCGTGGCCGACGCCGTCGCCCAGGCCCCGGCATGGCAACACCTGATCACGCACTTGGGCCAGTTGCTGGCGCAATGCAAACCGGTGGACCGTTGGTACATCGAAGCGCACCAATTCCGCGTCGACACGACCGGCGGCATCGGTCGCCCCACACCGGAAGGCGCGCACCGCGACGGTGTCGATTTTGTGGCCGTGTTGATGCTGGAGAGACACCAGATCAAAGGCGGCGAAACCCGCGTGTTTGAGGCGGACGGCCCGCACGGCGTGCGCTTCACCCTGACCGAGGGCTGGAGCGCCTTGCTGCTGGACGACGAGCGCGTGATCCATGAATCCACGCCCATCCAGCCTTTGGGTGAACACGGCTGGCGCGACACCCTGGTGCTGACGTTCAGACAGGGTGGGTTTCAGGGGCCAGAGCGCTGATCAACGGCAGTCGTTGTCTGCCTTGATACGAGTCGCCACCAAGCGACGGCTGCTGTTGTAGGTGCGGCCACGCACTTCAATACACGTCAAGTTACTCAAAGTTGGCGTTCCTGCATCGACCACAGCCAGCGAGTATTCAATGGGTACGCCTCGCACCGTCAACTGTGTCGCGCTGATGGCCCCCTCGGGGTATCCATGCAACTCAACCTCGCGATCTTGGTCCGTGTCATCGTCCTCTACCTCGATCGACGTGGCATTCAGCACACCTGCAGACAGACGCCCGCGAACCATCACGCGGACATTCGCGGCCAAGCCGGATGTGCTTAGAGAACCCAAATCGACGACCACGCCATTCAAAATAAACCGCCGCCCCACCAGCGCCCCGGCGACGACACCACGCAGTCTCGCGACTTGGGCATCTCGGGCTGGCGGAGCGATAACAGTCAATGCACTGACCGGAATTTCGTCGAGCAGAGACTCGATGAATCCGACATAGACGGTTGACACTCGCACGCGCACCCAAGCGTCGACGCCCATCCCCTCTGGCACAGCCGCTGAAGGTGACAGCGCATATGTCTTCAGCCCCAAAGAGAACTTCTTGGTATTGGCGTTCCAACTGAGAACCTTGCCGGAAATTTTGTAGAACGACGTACCAATAGCCGACTCAACGCGGGTCGCTGTATAGCCATCGGGACCGATGAAACCATACACAGTAACCGCGCCTATATGGGAAGCGAGATCCACAGCCAACACCGTCTTGCTGTTCAAACGAATCAGCCTGCCCCAGACTTTGAACGAGACGCCAGGCACGTAGTCGGTAAACGGTCCGACAAAATCACTCGCAACACGGACCGTAGTAGCCTCAGCAGTATCGTTGTCGACCCCAGATGTAAGCAGCGACCCTTCGACGTCGACAAACATGCCCAACTTGAGCTCACTTCGACTCAACGTCGCGCCGCTTTCGTCCTTCACGTTTGCTCTATCGACGTCATACCGAACCCCATTGACGATGATGGACCCCAGCCCGGACACCGGCCCACTGGTGTAGGAGCCCGTACCGCCGCTGCCAACCCCATTGCCGGCCACGTCGACGCCGCCTCCACAACCCACCACCATCAGGGCGAGTAAGAAGCTCAGCAGGTTGATGCACTTTCGAATCATGATGCGTCCTTGTCTTGCTCCACAGGCTTGGGGCCGTGGAACGTGAACAGCCCCAGACGCACACGCTCCGTCGCTCGGGCAGAATGTTGTTTGTCGAGTTCGATGCGTTGCTCCAGCAAGGCAACAGCCTCGCTCAACAAGCGCTTCCAATGTTCGCGCGCCAGGTCTCGCACCAAGTCCACCGAATAGGGGCTCAAGCCATCGGCAAACACGGCTTGCTCAAAGTGGGTGGACTTGTCGCCCAACACGTTGGTGACTGCAGCCTGCAGGTGATCGGAGACGTTGTCACGCAAAAAGCCCAGCATGCGCTGCCAATCGCCCTTGGGTACGAAGCCATGTTGCAGGGCTTGCACCTGGTCGCCCCCCTCCACCAACTCAGCCATGCCCAAACGCACCAACTCATCCAACAGGCTGCGAGGGTGAACGTCCTGCGTGACGGTGCGCGCCAAGGTCTCAAAGCTGGGCGCGAGGCCTTGGCGAGGCAAGACCTTGGGGTGGCCGGGCTGACCGTCCTCGCAATAGTTGGGGTCGGACAACCAGCGCGTGAACAATTCCGACACGTGCGACACAGGCGCAGGCATGGGGCGCCCCGTGTCCGATTCGGTCAATCGGGTGACCTCACGCCGGTTGATCCCTGTGGCCGTGCTGATACGGCTGACCAAACGATGTGGCGCATGGCCCGCCTCAATTTGGGCGTCGCGCGCGGCGCGCACATACGCACGCTTTAGCGCCTCTTCCGCCCCGGCATAGCTCAAGCCCTTGGACACGGCCAGCTGCGCCAGCGGTGTCATCACCGCTTGCAACACATCTAGCAGCGCGTCTTGGTCGCTTGGGGAGTCAGGGATCTGATCAGACATGGGGCATCAATGCACAAATGTGCAATACATCCATTTTAGACACATCGCGCCCACTGCGCCATCGCTCAAGCAGGGTGGTCGGGGCAATCCCCCAGAAAGCCGCCAAATCTGCCTCAGATACACTGCACACCATGCACCGCACTCGCCCCCACCCAGCCTTGGCTTGCCTGATCAGCTTGATCTGGCTGCTGGCGGCCGTGCTGCCCACCTGGACGCACGCTCGGATGATGGAGCAAGGTGTCGTCAACGTGCTGACCGATCTGCCCAGTGGGGCGGTGTGCTCCACCACCGCTGGCTCGGACTCAGACACGTCGAACGATGTGCCTATGCTCCAGTGGGATCATTGTGGGAACTGTCTACCCCACGCAGGCGCAGTGGGTTTGCCCCCCCTTCCAGGACTGAGCACACCAGAGCTCATGCCTCTGGCGCAGGATGCGCCGCTTCTGTTCTTAGAGGCCCCACGGCCTCTGTTTGCCTGGGCGACCCCAGCCCCCCGCGGACCACCGCAAGCGTGACCTCGCACTGACACCGACCTCGGCCCGTATCGCGGCCGGCGGAATCCTCCATTTTCGAACCGCCCCTTGGCGGACACCTGTCATGTCACGCTTTGCTTTGTCCACTTTGGCGACCGCCGCCCTGCTGGTCGCCACCTTTCCTCACGCATTCACACAGGCCTACGCCGCAGAAGCGCCCGCCACAGAAGACAACACGCTGGAAACCATCGTCGTCAGCGGCTCACGCGAAGGCACCTCGAAACGCAAAACACCTGCAGCGATCGACGTCATCAGCGGCGCCAAGATCGAAGAAAAACGCCCCACGTTCATCGGCGAGGTGCTAAACCAAGCTGCGGGGGTCTACATGTCAGACCTGCGCAATGAGCAACACATGATGAGCATTCGTCATCCGCTCAACACCAACGCGGTCTACCTCTACATGGAAGATGGCCTGCCGATCCGGCCTGCCGCCCTGTTCAACCACAACGCCCTGTACGAATTGAACATGGAAGGCGTGGATCGCATCGAGGTGCTGCGCGGCCCCGCCTCCAGCCTCTATGGCTCCAATGCCGTGGGCGGCGCGGTGAATTTCTTCACCGCGACCTCGCTGGATGAGCCCGAAGCGCAACTCGGCGCACAGTTCAGCAACGAGGGCTACAAGCGACTTGATTTCGCGGCCAGCACGGGCCAACGCCAAACCGCCTATGGCGATCAAGGCTTGCGGGTGACAGGCTATCGCGCGATCAAACGCGGCGGCAGCGATGACTACAACGATGCAGACAAAGCTTCGCTGACCCTGCGACACGACTGGCGCATCAACAGCAGAACGGCACTGAAAACGACGCTGAGCAGCAACCACCTGGAAACCGACATGCCTGGTGGGCTGACCCAAACGCAGTACGAGACGCAACCCGGCTTCAGCCCACAGACCTTTACCTACCGCAAAGTGCACGCCGTTCGATTCGCCGCCGCATTGCAAGGCGAGTGGAACCCCGGCGGCCAAACCACGGCCACGTTCTTCACGCGAGACAACATCACCGATCAATTGCCCAGCTATTTGATCTTCAACACGGGCCCCACAACGGCCTCAGGCCGAATCGTGAACCAAAACTTCACCTCGGTCGGCTTGGACATCAAGCACCGCCAAGACCTGGGAGAAAGCCACGATTGGCGCTGGATCTCCGGCGCACTC
Source organism: Aquabacterium sp. (assembly GCA_046299355.1). Taxonomy (GTDB): domain Bacteria; phylum Pseudomonadota; class Gammaproteobacteria; order Burkholderiales; family Burkholderiaceae_C; genus Aquabacterium. The sequence goes on from JBKBIO010000011.1 coordinate 30,173, forward strand.
TACGACCGCAGCCCCATGAATGGCTTTGAGCGCAACCTCTCCATCACCAAAGACGGTGCCGGGCGTTATGTGGCCTATACCTTGGGCAGTGTCCGCCGCGACTATTCGGTACTAGTGACCACCCAAGCGCTCTATACCCAGCTGGAAGCCCAACCCATGGCAGGCTTGACTGTCGTAGCAGGCCTGCGTCAAGACGAGACCCAGTACGCCTACACAAACAAGCTCAGCACCGGGGCCCCATCTGAATCACGTAGCTACGGCCACGTCAGCCCCAAACTGGGTGCCACCTACTCCATCAACAGTCATAGCACTTGGTTTGCCAACTACAGCCAAGGTTTCACCCCACCGGAGGTCAGTGCGCAATATGGTGGCTCGGCCACATCGCCCAACCTCAAGCCAGCGGTGTTTGACAATGTCGATGTGGGTTGGCGCTGGCAGGACCCAGTTGCCCGGCAACAACTGGAACTGGCCGTCTATCAACTGGATGGCCACGATGAACAGTTGAGCTACACCATTGCCCCAGGGCAATCCGAAACCCGCAACGCAGGCAGTACCACGCACCGCGGCATCGAGTTCAGTGCGCGCCAGCACTGGGGGCGTTTCTCTGCGGGATTGAGTGGCACCTACGCTCAACATCGTTACAACGACTACCAAGTCAGCAGCACCGTCAACTATGCCGGCAAAGACATCAAGTCGGCCCCGAAGTGGTTGGCGAATCTCGACTTGGGATGGCAAGCAAGCGATCACCTCAAGCTATCGGCCAACGTGCAGCATTTATCCAGCTATTGGATGAACGACCTCAATACGGTCAAGTATGGCGGGCACCACCTCTTGAACTTGCAAGCCAAATGGTTTGACGGCCAATGGGAGATCTGGACCAAGCTCAACAACGCGACCGACAAGCGCTACGCAGAATCCATTTCCGCTGGCGACAACGGTGTCGCGTCCTACACGGTTGGGCAGCCACGCACCCTGTGGCTGGGCATGCGCTACCACTTCGGCGCAAAGTCGGAGTAAGCCAACATGCGCGCAGCACTATGGAAAGCCCATCGTTGGATGGGCCTGATCACCTGCGTCGCGATCTTGCTATGGGGCCTCAGCGGCCTCACACATCCGATCATGACGCGCCTGCAACCCACCCCGGCGTCGTTCATGCCGCCCAAAGGGCCAAGCATCAAAGCCCACCAGACAGAGCCGGCCGCGTGGCTGGCTCAGCATGGCATCACACGGGTCCATCGGCTTTCAACCGTCACCTGGCGCGGGCAAGCCTATTGGCTTGCGCACGCCGATGAGTCGAGCGAAGGCTGGCTCATCGACAGCCAATCTGGCAAGTTGGAACCGCACGGCGAAGAGAAGCTTGCTCGCTCGCTCGCAAGCCACTACTCGGGCCGTGCAGAGAACACCATCAAGAGTGCCAAGCTGGTGACCGCCTTTGGTGACGACTACCTACCTGTGAACCGACTCCTGCCGGTTTGGGCAGTGCGCTTTGATGGCGATGATGATCTCACGGCGTACATTGACACGCGTCAGATGCGCTTGGCCACCCTGATTGACGATCGGCGTGCGGTATTGAGTCAATGGTTCAGATGGGCGCACAACTGGAGCTTTCTAGATCATTGGCCCCGCCTGCAGTTGGTGGTGATGAGCGTCGCGCTCACCATCGTGATGACCAGCAGTTTGACCGGGCTCTACTTCTGGTGGCGCCTACGCGCCAATGCAAGCCAACGATTGGCCGCGCGACCATTCAAGCGCTGGCACCGCCGCCTGGGTTTGGTCGTTGCCCTGACGTCTATGTGTTTTGGCATCAGCGCCATGTTTCACCTTTGGATGACACCCAACACACAAGATGCCAAGGTGAGATCCATTCAACAAACAGTTTCGACCGACACGATCCAAACTGCTTGGCGGGCTTTACATCAACTGGATCAACCCATCCAAAAACTCAACTGGGTTGCCACGCCCGTCGCTTCAGGTTGGTCCGTGCAACCCAGCGGTGCAGCCGATGCCAAAGCGCAAGTGGCCGCCATGTCCGAGGCGCACCACCATGCCTCTGCAACACCACGCCGCCCCATGACGCGGCTCTTTGTGGATGCGGCATCTGGCAAAGTCGACAAAGATGAAGGGCCACTCGCGCAACGTTTGGCGCTGCATTTCATAGGGCAGATACAAAATCAGCCGGCACAAACCTTGGGCCAACCCAAACTGATCACGCAGTTTGAAGGGGAGTATGGCTTCTTGAACAAGCGACTCCCGGTTTGGCGGGTCAGTTTTGAGCAGCCAGAAGTCACTCGCCTATACGTTGAGACGCATACCAGCACATTGGCGACCTCCGTCAATCAACTGGAAGCCGCCGAGGGCTGGAGTTTCTCTGTTCTTCACAAATGGCACATCGGGCCGATCAACAAAGATCTGCGCGACGCCATGTCTGCCACCTTTGCGTTGTTGCACATTCTGGTTGCCCTGGCAGGGCTGTGCATGTTCATGCGTTGGCGAGCGTGACTCACCAACACCATCCAGCCATCAGCACTTCGAAAAGTCAGGCCGGCGCTTTTCCATGATGGCTGACATAGCCTCTTTGGCTGCAGGGCCACGAATCAACTCGGAAAATTGGCGGCCTTCCTCCATCATCACGGTGGGCACCGTGGGGTGGTGCTTTTTCATCAAAGCTTTGGTGATGCGCAGCGAGGACGCTGGTTTGGCAGCCAACTTGGCCGCTTGCACCTGCGCATAACCATTGACTTCATGCGGAGGCAGGATGCGATTGGCCAAACCCATCTCGACCGCCTCTTCGGCATAGAAGGCCTCGCCCAGCATCAACTTTTCCGCCGCACGGTGATACCCCACCAAGTTCTGCAACAGCAGGCTGGAACCCGCCTCAGGGCAGACACCCAAATTGACAAAGGGCATGCTGAAGGCCGCGTTGTCGCCGGCATAAACCAGATCACAGTGCAACAGCATGGTTGTGCCCACGCCCACGGCGGGGCCACAAACGGCGGCGATCACAGGCTTGGGGAACGCGTAGAGCGCCTGCAGAAAGCGGAACACAGGCTCTTCTGTGCCTTTATCAGCATCGGGCGGGTTGGTCAGAAAGTCCACCAGGTCATTACCCGCCGTGAAGACCTCCACCGCGCCTTGCAGCACCACCACGCGCACGGCATCGTCCTCCGCGCCCTGCTCCAGAGACTCTGACAGCTTGACATACATGTCACGCGTCAGCGCATTCTTTTTTTCTACGCGATTGAAGGTCAGCGTCAGGACGCCCGCTTCTTGATGCGCCAGGATGTGTTCAGTCATGTTGTCTCCTCTATCTCAGTCTGTTGTTTCGTCAATTGGGATCGAGCCATTGCAGGGCTTGCGGCCACAAGGCATCTTTGGCGTTGGGCTTGAACAGGCCAAAGTGGCCGACAAACTTCAAACCCCAATCTTCAGGCCGCAGCGCATGAAACCGCACCTGCGCATTGGAATACAAGTCATAGAGTCGGCGAATGCCCTCAGGGGACACCAGCTCGTCATCTTCGGCCAAGACCACTTGAATCGGTTGCCGCACTTGGGCATAGCGATCGGTCACGTTGGCGCCTTCCGCGGCCAAGTATTCCGGGTGCAAACACCACTTCCGCCATTGCCACATGACCTTGGCAGGCAAGTCGCCCACTGCGCCCAGGCGCTTGCCTGGAAAGTAGCCCGCCAGACTGATGCCGACCGGCGCCAGCAGCCACCATAACAAGGGGGCCTTGTTGCGCACCTGTGGCGAGTTCAAACGCCAATAGCCATTGCCACTGGCCACGGTCACCACATGGTCAAACCGCTCGGGTCGATCAATCCAGCCAAACAACTGGCCGCCCAAACTGTGCCCGAGATACGTGCGAGGTACGTCGGACCAGGTCGCATGAAAATGCTCGACCACCGCAGCCAGGTCCTGACTGGCCCAATCGCTGATGCTGGCGTCAAAACCACGCAAACGCGCGGGCGCCGATTCCCCAACACCCCGGAAATCAAACGTGGTCACGGCCACACCTTGCTGAGCCAACCAGGTGGCAAAGGCTTCATAGAAACGTTGCACCACGCCCATAGCTGGCACCACCAACAAAGCGCGTCGAGGTGTGCCGACTGGTCGGTAGTGTCTCAGCGCTAAGCGATAGCCATCCGGCGCCGCGAGTTGCAGGTGTTGAACCGTGTCCATTCAAGCTCCTAACCATGGCAGGCTACTGGCCCAAACTTTGGTCCCCATTTTGGGATGGAAATAGTGAAAGTGCCCAATCGCCTTCACGCCCATCTCTCTGGGCTTGAGTGTGACCCATCGCAGATCGGCCTTCTTGTAGTGCTGGTGAATCGCTTGCACGCCGGCCTTCGATGCCAAGGCATCGTCTGCCACCATGACCACCGTGATCGTGTTGGTGACTTGAGCATAGGCCTCCTTGACCTGCGCCCCTTCGCTGAAGAGGAAATCAGGATGCGCGCACCAGCGGCGCCACTGCGCCACCACACCACGCGGCAGATCACCCACCGCACGCATGCGCCGGCCAGCAAAGTAGCCATTCAGGCCCACGCTCACGGGCACCAACACATTCCAGAAAAAGCCCATGCCATAACGCAAAGGGCGCTGCAGGTGCGAGGTGTAGCCACTGCCGCTGCCCAAAGTGACAACGCGATCGACGGCGGGGTGCTGCGGCATCAATCCAAACAAGATGCCGCCCATGCTGTGGCCAAACCAACTGATGGCCAATTGAGGATGGGCTCGCGCCACCTCGGCCATCATGGCCGGTGCATCGAGCAAAGCCCAATCAGTGAGCTTGGCTCGATAGCCTTTCAAAGTCGGCGGAGCCGATTGGCCCATGCCACGCCAGTCAAAGGTGTAGACCACACAGGCCTGGTCAGCCAACCATTGCGCGTAGCGCTTGTAGAAGGTTTGTGGCACGCCCAGGGCGGGCGCAATGATGACCGCACGCGCGGGTGGGCGCCCACGACGACCATCCTTGACTTGCGGGTCAAACCGCGTGGCGATCAACAACTGGCCATCGCTGGCATGAATCTTCAACGTCTGCATGCACACTCGATTGGCCCGAAAAGCAGGCCTTCACCCATAAAAAAAGCCCGCACAGTGGCGGGCTTTGAGAGGATTCGTCAAACGGATCGTTCAACGAATGCCTTCGATCACAGGCTGTCGACGCGCTCGAAAATGCCAGCAGCGCCTTGACCGGAACCGATACACATGGTGACCATGCCGTACTTGCCGCCAGTGCGACGCAGACCGTGAACCACGGTAGCGGCACGGATGGCACCGGTAGCGCCCAGGGGGTGACCCAGAGCGATCGCGCCGCCCATGGGGTTCACCTTGGCACGGTCCAGCACGTAACCCTTGCTGTCCAGATCCTTCAACACAGCCAGAGATTGAGCAGCGAACGCTTCGTTCAACTCAACCCAGTCCATGTCGGAAGCCTTCAGGCCGGCGTACTCCAAAGCCTTTGGAATGGCTTCGATGGGGCCGATACCCATGATTTCTGGAGGCACGCCCTTGACGGCGAAAGCCACGAACTTGGCCAGAGGCTTCAGACCGTACTTTTCGCAAGCTTCTTTGGAAGCCAGGATCAAGCAGCCTGCGCCGTCGGAAGTCTGCGAAGAGTTACCGGCAGTGACCGAACCCTTGGCAGCGAACACGGGACGCAGCTTGGCCAGACCTTCCACGGAAGTGTCAGGACGAGCGCCTTCGTCACGAGTGATGGTCTTCTTGGAGACGGTGACTTCGCCTGTTTCCAGGTTAGGTGTACGCACTTCGACTTCGATCGGAGTGGTTTCAGCATCGAACCAGCCGGCTTGCTGAGCGGCGATGGCGCGACGGTGCGATTCAGCAGCGAAGGCATCTTGATCAGCGCGAGAGATCTCCCACTTCTCAGCGACCTTCTCAGCGGTCATACCCATGCCGTAGGCGATACCGAAGTTCTCATCGATATTGACCACGTCGGGGTTGAACGAAGGCTTGGCACCGCCCATGGGAACCATGGACATGGATTCCACGCCACCGGCGATCATGACTTCGGCTTCACCGACGCGGATGCGGTCAGCAGCCATCGACACGGCAGTGATACCGGCCGCGCAGAAGCGGTTCACGGTGGCACCGGCCACAGTCTTGGGCAAGCCAGACAGCAACGCAGCGATCTTGGCCACGTTCATGCCTTGTTCGCCTTCAGGCATCGCGCAGCCAACGATGGCGTCTTCGATGGCAGCAGGGTCCAGGGTAGGAACTTGCTTGAGGGCGTTCTTGATGGTGGCAACCAGCAGGTCATCAGGACGGGTGTTCTTGAAGACGCCACGACCAGACTTGCCGATCGGGGTGCGGGTTGCGGCGACGACGTATACGTCACGAAGTTGCTTAGACATGTTGTTGTCTCCGATCGATCAGTTGCGGACAGGCTTACCAGTGGACAGCATGCCCATGATGCGCTCTTGCGTCTTGGGGTTGTCCAACAGGGTGCAGAAGTGCTTGCGCTCCAGAGCGTGCAGGTATTCCTCGCTCACCAGAGTGCCAGCATCCACATCACCACCGGTCAGCACGTCGGCGATGCACGAGCTGATGTAGTAGTCGTGGGCAGAGATGAAGCCGCCGTCACGCATATTGATCAGCGAGGACTGCAGCGTGGCCTTCACGTTGCGACCAGCCACGGGGAACAGCTTCTTGGCAGGCGCGCGGTAGCCGGACTCGTACATGGCCTTGGCTTGAGCGATGGCAACGTACAGGACTTCGTCCTTGTTAGGCACAACCACGTCGCTGTCCAGCAGGTAGCCGAACTTGCGAGCTTCGATGGCCGAGGTAGCCACCTTGGCCATGGCGGAAGCCTGGAAGTATTCCTTGATGTAAGCCATCAGGTCGACAGGGGTCGAGCCGGACACGCCCTTGGAGGTTTCCAGCAACTCAGCAGCACGGCGAGCTTGGTAAGCCAGACCGCCGCCGCCAGGGATCAGACCCACGCCGACTTCGACCAGACCCACGTAGGTTTCCATGGCAGCCACGCGCTTGGCAGCGTGCACAGCCAGTTCGCAACCGCCACCCAGGGCCAGACCGTGCATCGCAGCAACGGTAGGCACGTTGGAGTAACGCAGCGACAGCATGAAGTCTTGCAGTTGCTTCTCGAAGGGAGCGATGGCCTTGCCGCCGCCAGCCATGAAGGCAGGCATCATGGATTGCAGGTCAGCACCAGCGGAGAAGGGGCCGTCGTACGACCAGATCACCAGACCCTTGTAGCCAGCTTCGGCGATTTCCAGGCCCTTGGACAGGCCGGCAGTCACTTCAGCAGAGATGGTGTGCATCTTGGACTTGATCGAAGCGATGACCACTTCGTCGTCCAGGGTCCACAGGCGGATCGCTGCGTCTTCGAACAGGGTCTTGCCAGCGGTCTTGGCGTCAGGGGCATTGGCACCCAACACGTTTTCGCGGAAGAACTGACGCTTGTAGACGGGCAGGTTACGGATCGGAACGTACTTGCCTTCCTTGGCGGACCAAGAACCTTCAGCAGTGTGAACGCCTTCACGGCCATCGAACACCCAAGCTGGCAGAGGCGCCTTAGACAGGGCCTTGCCTTCGTCGATGTCAGCCTTGATCCATTCAGCCACTTGCTTCCAGCCGGCTTCTTGCCAGATTTCGAAAGGACCTTGCTTGGAACCGAAGCCCCAACGCATGGCGAAGTCGATGTCGCGAGCGGATTCAGCAATGTCACCCAACAACACAGCAGCGTAATGGAAGCTGTTGCGCAGGATGGCCCACACGAATTGAGCTTGTGGGTTGGAGGACTCGCGCAGAGCCTTCAGACGCTCAGCAGCAGGCTTCTTCAGGATGTCAACGACTTCCTTGTCGGCCTTGCCACCAGCGGCCACGTATTCACCAGTCGCTGCGCTGAATTGCAGGATGGTCTTGCCTTCCTTCTTGAAGAAGCCAGCCTTGGTCTTGGAACCCAGGGCACCCTTCTCAATCAGAGCTGTCAGCGCTGCAGGCGTGTCGAACGCGCCAGAGAATGGATCGTCCTTGGCACCGTTTTGCAGGGTCTTGATGACGTGAGCCATCGTGTCCAGACCGACCACGTCAGCGGTACGGAAAGTAGCGGACGAAGCGCGACCCAGCTTCTTGCCGGTCAGGTCGTCAACGATGTCGTAGCCCAGGCCAGACTTCTCGACTTCGCGGAAGGTCAGCAGCATGCCGGCCACGCCAACGCGGTTGGCCACGAAGTTGGGGGTGTCGAATGCGCGGATCACGCCCTTACCGACCACGGAGGACGAGAAGGTTTCCAGCTGATCAACCACTTCAGGAGCGGTGAACTGGGTGGGGATCAACTCCAACAGGTACATGTACCGGGGTGGGTTGAAGAAGTGGATGCCCAGGAAGCGTGAACGCAGTTGCTCAGGCAACACGTTGGCCATGGCCGTGATGGACAGACCGGAGGTGTTGGTGGCCAAGATGGCCTTGTCGTTGACGAAGGGAGCGATCTTCTTGTACAGATCTTCCTTCCAGTCCAGACGCTCAGCGATGGCTTCGATGATCAGGTCGCAACCACGCAGCACTTCCAGGTGCTCTTCGTAGTTGGCTTGCTGGATCAGCGCTGCGTCTTCGGCCACGCCCAGAGGCGACGGCTTCATCTTCTTCAGGTTTTCAACAGCCTTGGTCACGATGCCGTTCTTGGCACCTTCCTTGGCGGGCAGGTCGAACAACACGACCGGCACCTTGCAGTTGACCAGATGAGCAGCGATCTGAGCGCCCATCACGCCGGCGCCGAGCACGGCAACCTTGCGTACGTTGAATTGACTCATGTTCTCTCCTAGCAGAACTCAAATGAATGGAGATGGATAAAGGGAGGTGATGACCTCACCTCCCTTGACTGCCTGTCGATTAGAACAGGGCTTCGTCCATTTCCATCAGGGGCTTCAGACCAGCCTTGGCGGTGATCATCAGGGTCTCGACTTCAGGCATCAGCTTGGCGAAGTAGAAGCGAGCGGTCGTCAGCTTGGCCTTGTAGAAGGCGTCGCCAGAGGCTTGCTTGTCCAAAGCGATCTTGGCCATGCGGGCGAAGAAGTAAGCGTAGACCATGTGGCCGACCACGCGCAGGTAGTCGACAGCAGCGGCGCCCACTTCGTCAGGGTTCTGCATGCCCTTCATGCCGATTTCCATGGTGAAGGCTTGCACCTTCTTGCCCAGGTCAGCCAGAGGCACGGTGAACTCTTGCATCGCGGCGTTGTCGGCGTTTTCCTTCACGAAGGTGGACACCAGCTTGCCGAACTTGGTCAGCTTGGCGCCAGCATCGCCCAGGACCTTACGACCCAACAGGTCCAGCGATTGCACGGTGTTGGTGCCTTCGTAGATCATGTTGATGCGAGCGTCGCGAACGAACTGCTCCATGCCCCACTCGTGGATGAAGCCGTGGCCGCCGAACACTTGTTGGCAATGCACGGTGGCTTCCCAAGCGTTGTCGGTGATGAAGGCCTTCACGATAGGCGTCAGCAAGGCGACGATGTCGTCGGATTCCTTACGAACGGCTTCGTCGGGGTGGTTGTGCGACTTGTCCAGTTCGATGGCCACGAAGTACACCAGAGCGCGAGCGCCTTCGGCGTAAGCACGGGCGGTCAGCAGCATCTTGCGGACATCGGGGTGAACGATGATGGGGTCAGCAGCCAGGTCAGGACGCTTGGCGCCAGACAGAGCACGCATCTGGATGCGGTCCTTGGCGTAGTTCACAGCGTTTTCGTAAGCCACTTGGGTCAGACCCAGAGACTGGTTACCCACACCCAGACGAGCGCCGTTCATCATCACGAACATGGCAGGCAGACCGCGGTGGGGCTTGCCAACCAGGGTACCGACGGCGCCGTCCAGCACCATTTGAGCAGTGGCGTTGCCGTGGATGCCCATCTTGTGCTCCAAACCGCCGCAGTAGATGCCGTTGCGAGCACCCAGCGAGCCGTCAGCGTTCACCAGGAACTTGGGCACAGCGAACAGGGAGATGCCCTTGGAACCTTCGGGAGCGTCAGGCAGACGAGCCAACACCAAGTGAATGATGTTGTCGGCCATGTCGTGTTCACCAGCGGAGATGAAGATCTTCTGGCCGGTGATCTTGTAGGTGCCGTCAGCTTGTGGCTCGGCCTTGGTGCGCAGCAGGCCCAGGTCGGTACCGCAGTGTGGCTCGGTCAAGCACATGGTGCCGGTCCACTCGCCGCTGGTCAGCTTGGGCAGGTACATGGCCTTTTGCTCGGGGGTGCCGTGCACTTCCAAGCAAGCGTGAGCGCCGTGGCTCAGGCCGGGGTACATGGTCCAAGCTTGGTTGGCCGAGTTCATCATTTCATAGACGGCTTGGTTCACCAGTTGTGGCATACCTTGACCGCCGTACTCGGGGTCAGCCGACAGGCCGGACCAGCCGTTTTCGGTGTACTGCTTGTAGGCTTCCTTGAAGCCATCGGGGGTCTTGACTTCGTGGGTTTCCTTGTTCAGGACGCAACCTTGCACGTCGCCAACCAGGTTCAAAGGCGCGATCACCTTCGAAGCGAACTTGCCGCCTTCTTCCAGCACGGCGTTGACGGTGTCAACGTCCAGATCGCCATAGGCGGGGATCTGCTTCAGTTCGTCGACAGCGCCCAGCAGTTCGTGCATGACGAATTGCATGTCGCGCAGTGGGGGATTGTAAGAAGGCATTTCTATAGCTCCTCGGTCAGAAAAATCAGATCAGACAAGTTGATCGCACCACTTTTGGAGTGGACGGGTTAAAGAGGTGTCGCCGGCGATCGCTCGCCCTTGACGTTGGCTGCACTGTAAACAGCCGCTCCAACTGGCGCTTGTGCAGGGTCAACAGCATAAAACTGAATGACCCGCTCAAACGCCTTGTGGGCCCGATCCACCGCGCCCGACGAACGCAAAAAACGTGCGTCGTGGTGCAGCGAAAGGATCAACCCATGGATTTCGAACAGCATTTGCATCGGATCGGTGTCAGTACGCAACTGCCCAACGTCGACCGACAGGCGGATGGCTCGGCCTAATGCACCGTGCCAAGTCCGCACCATCTCGACCAGTGCGTCACGCACGGGACCAGGACGGTCGTCGAATTCAACCGCACCACTGATGTAAATGCAACCAGAATCAATTTCGGTGGCCACTTTGGCCACCCAGCGCGAAAACAACGCGCGCAAGCGAGGCAGACCACGCGGCTCACGAATGGCCGGCATGAAGACTTCCTCGGCAAAACGGGCGTGGTACTCTCGAATGACAGAAATTTGGAGTTCTTCCCGGGAACCGAAGTGGGCGAACACGCCCGACTTGCTCATGCCCGTGACTTCGGCCAAGGCACCAATCGACAAGCCTTCGATACCCATTTGAGAGGCCAAGCCCAGCGCGGCCTCCAGAATGGCGGCACGGGTTTGCTGCCCCTTGTGTGCCCCGCGCCCACGCTCGCGCACCACCTCTTGGGCGGGCTTGGCGTCATGGGACAGGATTTCGGTCACAGGCAGTCCTCGGAATAAAACGAACGGTCGTGCTATTTTGCAGAAAAGAACTCGTTTGTATAGCCCCCACTAAAATATTTTTTGAGAAAAATCCGACGGACACTTGTGCATTAAATTCCTCCCCCGGCGCCAAACCTAGGGTTAACACCTGCCACGAACCCAACCCCCACAATCAGGGGGCTCTCATCATGCTCATAACGTGGCCCCAACGTGACGGCATAGGTTGAGAAAGTCACGCAAGCTGCACTATCCTGCACAGATCAAGCCCTTTTGTGGAGGCTGCATGGACGTGCTGCAACTTGATGTGTCAGGCCGTCCGCAGGCTTGGCTATCAGTCAAGGATGCGGCGGTGCTGTATGCCAGTCAAAGCGTCGCCTGGACGCTGGGTGAGCCTTTTATGGTGTTACGCGGCGGCATTCAGCGCCGCACCGGCCTGCAATCCCGTTTGGCCCTGCACCCCATCATTGCTGTGCATGGCGCCATGCCGTCTAGGGCGTGGCGGACGATCCCCTCACTCACCAACCCCAAACTGTTTGCACGCGACCGGCAAATGTGTGCCTACTGCGGCGATGTTTTCCCGCACGAGGAACTCACCCGCGAGCACATCTTGCCGACCTCCCGGGGCGGCGCCGACACATGGATGAATTGCATCACAGCATGCCGCAACTGCAACAGTCGCAAGGGGAACCGGACACTGCAGGAGTTGGGCTGGTCCATGCATTACACGCCTTATGTCCCCAGCCTACATGAGGACATGATCCTGCGGGGCCGCCGTATCCTGGCCGACCAGATGGAGTTTTTGCTAGCCAGCGTGCCACCCAACAGCCGCCTGCGACTGTTCTAGGTGCGCGACATCACAGCCGCCGCAGACCAGGGCGACCGCGATCGATGGCAAAACGGGCTTGAACATGGCTGCGCGATTCAGGTCGCACAGGGTGTGCCGTGGCGCGGAACTCGGCGACGAGTTGCTGATCGGTAACGTCAATCAAAACATAACCGCGCTGATCGCTGCGGCAATGCAATGTGTCTGGATGCTGCTGGCGCATCCAACTCGTCAAGAACTCACTCAAGCCTTTACTGGTGAGCGATGACGTCACGATCTCACTGGCCACCACTGCCGACTGGGGGTCTTTGGGGATCAGTCGCAAATTGGCCGCCACGTGACGATGAACATCGCCGCCCAACAGCACCACGTCTTGAACACGAGGCTGACCGATGGCACCCAACAAACGCTCGCGCGCAGCAGGAAATGCATCCCACCCATCAGGAGACTGCGCGGTACCAAAGGGCGTACGAATGCCACTGGGACTGACCTGTGTCGACTGGACAATGAACTTCCAGGCGCGCGTGCTGGCCACCAAGGTATCCGCCAACCAATCCTCTTGATCTACCCCCAGCATGGTTCGCGACCGTGCTTCTTGGGCCTTGCACTCCCACATGGAAGCGCCCCGATATCGCCCATAACAAACTTGAGCACCCCGATGCTGGCGCGTATCGACCGTCCAGAACTCGGCCAACTGCCCCCATTCATAACGATCTTGAAGCCGCATGCCTCGCTGATTCGGCTCGCGCTTCGGTGAGATCGGCAAATGCTCGAAATAGGCCCGATAAGCGGCAGTCCGCAAGCGCAGGAACGCCTGCACATCCCTCAATGCAGGCGCCGACTCGGCGGTGTAGTCGTTCAACACCTCGTTGTCATCCCACACCATCAACCAAGGGTGCGCGGCATGGTTGGCTTGCAAATCCAAGTCCAGCTTGTAAGCCGCGTGGTGGATGCGGTAATCGTCCAGACTGTGATCGGCCTCATGGTAAGGAAACTGGTGCGCATGAGCGCGAACCCGCTGCATACCAGACAGTTCTGATGTGTAGATGTAATCGCCGCAAAACAGGACCAGGTCCAAATCAGCCTTGGCCATCTCACGGTGTAAGGTGAAATGCCCCGCCTCGTAGTGCTGACACGATGCCAGAGCCATGCGCAAGCGCTCGGGACGCGCGTCGGGCGCAGGCGCCGTGCGCGTCCGCCCCAAAGGGCTGACGTGGCCCGCAGCAATGAAGCGATAGAAATATTCACGCCCAGGCTGCAGGCCTTCGACCTCCAAGTGCAAGGCGTGGATGCGCTCCGGCAGCGCGTGCACCGTCCCCGAGCGGGCAATGCGGAAAAACTGTTCGTCATGCGCCACTTCCCAGATCACGGGGATGGGGCGAGCAGGCATGCCACCGTCAGGCATCAGCGGCAGAGGAGCCAGACGCGTCCAGATGACCACAGAGTCTGGCCTGGGCTCACCACTGGCGACCCCCAGGGTGAAGACATTGGCTTGCGTCGTCCAGGGCTGCAACTCAACCTGCGCTTGCGCCACTGGCGCAAACAGCTGTTGCCACGCAAGCGTGGCGGCGACCCGACTGAGTTGACGAAAAAGTTGGCGGCGTTGCATTTAGCGAGCCATTATGGCGTGTGTCTCGCTCCAAGCGCGGGCACAATGAACTTGAACTGTTGGAGCCACAGATGAGTGCCGATTCCCAAACGCCCCCTTCTTCTGATGACAGCGGTGCCGCCGGTGCGGGCGCCAACCCATTTGCCGCAGGCTTGGGCCTGTTTCAGGATTGGATGAAGGCTGCTGGCAGTGCCATGCCGAACATGGGTAAGGCGGCCAACGATGCATCCCCCATGGGCGCAACGTTGGGCGGCATGAGTGGTTTGGGCTCGTGGACCATGCCCACACTTGACCCGCAAGAGTTGGAAAAGCGCATCACGGATCTGAAAACGGTGCAGTTCTGGCTCGAACAAAACGCACGCATGATCGCCATGACCATCCAAGGCCTGGAAGTGCAGCGCATGACTTTGTCGACGCTCCAAGGCATGAACGTGTCGATGGATGCGCTCCGCGAATCGCTCAAGGCTCGCGCGGCGGCCAAACCGGCGGCAGAACCTGAACCCGCGCCAGCGCCTGCCCCTGAGCCCCAAACCGACAGCGCCGCCAAGGATGGCAGTTCGACGGCGGGTGGCCAAGGCATCAACCCGATGCAATGGTGGGACACACTGACACAACAGTTCACCCAGTTGGCCAGTCAGGCCGCCCAGGCCAGCGTAGACGTGGGCTCGGCCGCCACCAACTCCATGGCACAAGCTGCTGAGGCAGCTGCAGCCGGCGCAGCAGAAGTGGTGAAGGCTGCCGCACAACCGGTGACCACCGCAGCCAAACCGCGCCCCAAACCCACAGTCAAAACAGCTACGACTGCCAAGAAGGCTGCAACCAAAAAGCCGGCGACCAAGTCTGCCCAAAAGTCCACTGGACGAGGCCAGGCGGACTGAGCCCCACCATGCCCCAAGCGCCTCTGCACTTTCTGCACGCCCATGCCATGCACCCACGCGGTGACATGGCCGTGAACCTGATTTGGGCGCAACTGGCCTCGCGAGGCGCGGAGGCCATGGGTGCAACGCTGGGATGGATCTACTTGACGGACCAACTGGCGCCACAAGCGGAAATTGTGTTGCGCCGATTGCGCGAACGTTTGCCGAATGTGGCCTGGGTCGGCGCCAGCGGCGTCGGTGTGCTGGCAACTGGCGTGGAATACTTCGACGAGCCTGCGGTGTCGGTGATGATCTGCAACCTGCCGGCCAGCGAGTTCCGCATCTTCAACGGCCACCACCCGATGCGTGAGCAGCATGACGCGGACTTCTCCGCTTACGCTGCACAGGTGCACGTAGATTCCCAGGTTCAAGACTTGCCCGAGCTGCTGGAAGAGCTGGCTGGACATACCGACAGCGGCTATTTGTTTGGCGGCGTGGCCGTCGGGCGCAAAGCTGCGGTTCACATTTCCGTTAACCCCAAAGAGGCACTGCCCGGTGCGCGTGCCGGCGTGTGGACGGGTGGTTTGTCTGGCGTCAGCTTCTCACCCAAGGTTCACCTGGTGTCGCGCATGACGCAAGGCTGCATCCCCATCGGGCCCAGCCGAGAGGTGACCGAGTCTGATCGCAATGTGGTGTACGAACTCGATGGCCAGCCCGCCTTGGGTTGCTTGCTGCAGGATTTGAATTTGCTGGCCGATGTCACCACCGAAGGCTGGGAGCGCGAGGCCATTCCGCGCATTCGCAACACCCTGGTGGGCATTGCGGATGCCGATGTCGATTTGATGACGCACGGCCAACATTTTGGTGCTGACACCCGTGTGCGACACCTGGTCGGCCTGGACCCGAGCCGACATGGTGTGGCCATGGGCGACTACGTGGAAGCGGGCATGCGACTGGCGTTTTGCAAGCGCAATGCAAATGCCGCACGTCAGGACTTGATTCGCATTGCCGCCGAGGTTCGCGAAGAGTTCGATCCGGATCAAGGCGCGGCGTCACCGCCGGCTGGCGCCGTCTACATCAGTTGCGCAGGGCGCGGTGGTGATCACTTTGGTTCACCACATGCCGAGATGGAGATCCTTTCCCACGCCTTGGGCGACATCCCCATCGTCGGTTTCTTTGCTGGTGGCGAAATCGCACGCCACCACTTGTTTGGCTACACCGGCGTGCTGACGGTGTTTGGCTCGAACTGAGGCGGCCGCGTCATCGGAATGAAGGCCACCCCGCGCGTTTCCACCCGCAGGCCAGCCACCTCAAAACCCATGCGCTCATAAAACGGCACGGCATAGGGCGTGGCATTGACCGTGAACGGACGTTGCCCTCTGCCCGCCTCGTCGGCACGCGCAGCCAGGTCTTGCCACAGCAAGGTGGCCACGCCCAGTCGTTGCCACGCAGGCGCCACAAAGAGATGAAACAGGTGGTTGTCGGAGCGCAGCGCCGCCGCCCCCGCCATCTCGCCGCTTTCGTCACGGGCCACCACATAGGTAAAGGCGTGGTCTCGGATATAGCTGGCAATGGCGTCCGCACTCATGCTGACCAAGAAGGACTCCGCCCCCTCGCCTTGCGGGTGCAAGGTGAAGTAGCGCGCCACGCCGGCAATCAAAGCACTGATGTGTGCGGCATCGCGCACTTGAGCGGGCTCGATGTGAATAGCCAGTGACATCGTTGGATCCGATCTGCCGGGCATCAAGCCCCCGACCATTCAACCATACGCCTTTCAATCCGTTTTGCCCACCCCCTGCGGCGCTTTGTCACCTTTGCGCCGCATTCGGGGCCAGTGTGCGCGTTACAGTGCAAGTCATGACATCAGAGACATCTCCCGTTCAGCCCTCATGGGTGGCGCCGGATGACGCCGGTGCACGACAACAACGTCAACAGGACGTGGTAGCCGCCTTGTTGAAGGTGTTACCTGCCGCCAATGTGCTGTGGACAGACGAGTCCGTCACTCCCTACGAGTGCGATGGCTTGACCGCCTATCGCCAGCGTCCCCTCGCTGTGGCCCTGCCCGAAAACCACGAACAGGTGGGCGCGGTGCTGGCGGCCTGCCATGCTCTGTCGGTGCCCGTGGTTGCGCGGGGAGCCGGAACGGGCCTGTCTGGCGGCGCCCTTCCCGATGCCATGGGCGTGACCTTGTCTCTGGCCCGCTTGACACGCATTCTGCGCATTGACCCACTGGCGCGAACCGCCGTGGTGGAGTGTGGCGTGCGCAACCTCGCCATCAGTGAAGCCGTCGCTCAACACGGCCTGTACTACGCCCCCGACCCCAGCAGTCAGATTGCTTGCAGCATTGGCGGCAATGTGGCGGAAAACGCGGGCGGCGTGCACTGTTTGAAGTATGGTCTGACGGTTCACAACGTGTTGCGTGTTCGCGGCTTCACAGTTGAAGGCCAGCCTTTTGTGCTCGGCAGCGAAGCGCCCGACAGCGCGGGCCTGGATTTGTTGGCTGCATTCATCGGCAGCGAAGGCCTGCTGGGTGTCGCCACAGAAATCACCGTGAAGTTGCTGCCCAAACCCCAAGTGGCACGCTGCCTGCTGGCCAGTTTTGACGACATTGCCAAGGCGGGCGACGCGGTAGCCGCCATCATTGCCGCTGGTCTCATTCCTGCCGGACTGGAAATGATGGACAGGCCCATGACCCTGGCCGTCGAAGAATTTGTGAAGGCGGGCTACGACTTGAGCGCTGCGGCCATTTTGTTGGTCGAAAGTGATGGCTCACCCGAAGAGGTCGAAGAAGAGATCGCCCGCATGACTCAGGTGCTGACCCAGGCCGGCGCCACGCGGCTGGAAGTGAGCCAGAACGAAGCCCAGCGACTGCGCTTCTGGAGTGGCCGCAAGAACGCCTTCCCCGCCACAGGCCGCATCAGCCCGGACTACCTGTGCATGGATGCCTCTATTCCGCGCAAGCAATTGGCCACCATGTTGCAAGCCATTGAGCGCATGCAACGCGTTCATGGCCTGCGTTGCGTCAATGTCTTCCATGCCGGCGATGGCAACCTGCACCCCCTGATTTTGTACAACGCCAACGACGCCGACCAACTGCGCCGAGCCCATGCCTTTGGCAACGACATCCTGGAAACAGCCGTGACCTTGGGCGGTACGATCACAGGCGAGCATGGCGTGGGTGTGGAAAAGCTCGATGCCATGTGCGTGCAGTTCACCGATGCCGAGCGTCAGCAGATGCTGGCGCTGAAAGCGGCTTTCGACCCGCAGGGCTTGCTCAACCCGGGCAAAGCGATTCCCATGTTGAGTCGCTGTGGTGAGCTCCGCACTCAGCCTGGCGGGGCCATGGGCCGCACACCCGCCCTGGATGCCGCCCTCAGAGACCTACCACGTTTCTGATACCTCCGACACGCTGGCGTGCCTGATGCAGCATGTCCAGCGTGATGTGGCGCACCTCCAGCTTGCTGTGCTCGATGTGAGCCTTCAGCATCCGCACCGCATCATCGGCCTTGCGCCGACTGATGGCGCGCAAGATGCGGGCATGCTCATCGTACGTGGCCTCGACTCGTGCGACTTTGGTGAAATCCAAACGACGAATGATACGAATGCGCTCGGTGATGTCGCTGTGCACCTTGAGCATCTCCATGTTGCCGGTGGCGCGCACCAAAGCCGAGTGAAAGGCTTCATCAAGTTGGTCCACTGCGCGACCAATCATCAATCGCTCATCGGGCTTGACCAGCCAGACCTCGGCCAACTCGGTGAGATACGGGCGGCTTTCCGCCTCGCACATGCGCACGACCGCATGCGTCTCGATCAAGACCCGCATATCGTAGAGTTGATCGAAGACCTCAAAGTCCAGCGGGGTGACCTGCCATCCACTCTTGGGAAACACACGCAAGAAGCCCTCGCGTTGCAGGCGCTGCAGGGCTTGCCGCAAAGGCGTGCGACTGACCTGTACGTGGTTGGCCAAATCGCCTTCCGAGAAGCGATCGCCAGGCAGCAAAACAAAATCAAAGATCAGTTGTTTGATCTGCGCGTAGGCCCGATCAGCCAAAGTGGCGCCCGCCCCGCTGGGTACGGTCACAAGAGGGCTGGGGCTTTCAAGGAAGTTCATGGTGCGGGCCAAGGAATCATGCTGACATGCGCGGACACGATTTTCCAACCTTCTGGCAACCTGGCCCAGGTTTGCGTCTGAAAACCGCGAAGATCGGTGTCGCTGCGCGTGAATTCACACATCACCACGGCCATATCCGCACCCCAGGTGTTGATGCGGACACCATGCAGTTGTCGTGTGAAATCAGGTGGCGGCACGGACTGTCGGTAGGCGACCAATTCGTCATGGCCACACTGCCGATCGGCGATGCCGTAACGGGTGACCCGCCCGTCTTGCCAGAAGAATTCATTGAGGGCCTGCACGTCATTGGCCATCAGGGCCTGTTCATAGCGCTCGAAACAGCCGCGAATCTCGTCATGCACGACCGCCTGATCGATCTCTGAAGGCCCCCAACTCATGCCGCCTCCGATGACAAAGCCGCCAACAGGTCGGCACTCATCGCCGTCCACCCCACGATGGCGCCCTGTGCGCGAATCATCTCGATGGCTGCAGCCTTGAACGCAGGGAAGTAGCTGTCCGTGCCATCTTCGATGAGCAAGCACTCATAGCCTCGATCATTGGCCTCGCGCATGGACGTCTGCACGCAGACCTCCGTGGTCACCCCCATGAAGATCAAGTGGGTGATGCCTGCGGATTCAAGTCGCTCTTGCAGGCGGGTGGCATAGAACGCTCCTTTGCCAGGCTTGTCGATGACCCACTCGCCCTCCACCGGGGCCAGCTCAGGAACGATGGCGTGCCCAGGCTCACCTCGAATCAGAACACGCCCCATGGGACCGAGATCGCCGATGCGCAAACTGGGGTTGCCTCTCTCCCGTTTGGCGGGTGGGCAGTCTGATAAATCGGGCAAATGGGCTTCCCGAGTATGAAGGACCAGGCCACCAATGTGTCGCCACGCGTCCAACACCTGACGAACCGTGGGAATGATGGCTTGCAGCGGCGTCACATCGTTGCCCAATGAGGCACCGAAGCCACCAGGCTCGACAAAGTCTCGCTGAATGTCAATGATGACCAAGGCCGTATGCGCTGGATCAAAGGCATACGCAAAGGGTTTCGCATCCACACGACAAATCATGCCGCCTCCTGATGGGTTTCGGGTGATGCGGCGTGGTGATGTCCACCCATGAAGGTCCCCAACACGTGACGATCAGCCTCATGGGCATCGCACTCATGCACGATGCGGCCCTCACTCATGACCACGATGCGGTCAGCCAACTTCAACAACTCATCGAGGTCTTCACTGAGCAATAACACCGCACCGCCCTGGTTGCGTACAGCCATGATGCGCGCATGGATCTCGGCCACAGCCGCGAAATCCAGACCAAAGACAGGGTTGGACACCAAGAGCACATCAACCTGCCCATCCAACTCCCGCGCCAAGACCGCGCGCTGTACATTGCCGCCCGACAGCGACCGGATCGGCGCATGGGCGCCTTGTGTTTTCACCTTGTAGGCCTCAATGAGGCCTTGGGCTTGGGTAGTGAGCACCCCTCCGCGCAGCCAACCGAAACGCGCTGCAGGGGCTTGATCAAACCGTCGTAAGCCCATGTTCATGGCCACACTCAAGCCTCCGACACAGGCATTGCGCAAAGGCTCCTCTGGCAAGCTGCGCACACGCAAGCGTTGGTTCTGTTCACGTCGCGCCTGGTATCGCTCGTCACCGATCCAAACGGAGCCGCCCGCACGATCTCGTTGCCCAACCAAGGCTTCCATCAACTCGCGCTGTCCGTTGCCAGAGACCCCTGCCACGCCCACGATCTCACCGCCACGCACACTGACCGACAAGTCCTTGACCGCCATGTCGCCACGATCACCCCACACGGACAAGCCGTCCACCCGCAAGCGCATGGGCGCTTCAGGAAAGGGCACACGAGGCATCGGGCCGGCAGGCGAGGCCGCTTCGGACATGGCCGCAGCAGGCGCCGACGATGCACCGTCGGTCTGGCCCATCATCTCGGCGCCCAGCATGGTGGGATTCGTATCGGCCACACGGTGGCTGCCCATCAAGGCCCCGCGGCGCAGCACACTCACATCATCGGCGACCTCCATCACTTCGCGGAACTTGTGCGAAATCATGATGACGGAGACCTCTCCCGCGTGAGCGCGATCTCTCAAGGCGCCCAAGACCTCATCGGCCTCTTGAGGCGTCAGCACCGACGTGGGCTCATCCAGAATCAGGAGGCGAGGCTTGAGATACAACTGCTTGAGGATTTCCAGCTTTTGCTTTTCGCCTGCAGACAGATCCACCGGGCGAGCATCCAGATCCAACTTGAACGGAGTCGTAGCCAGGAAAGCCTCCAATTCAGCTCGCACTTGGCGCCAGGGAATGAAAGCGGGCAACTCACCCTTGGCCAACAGCAGGTTCTCCGCCACCGTCATGCCTGGCACCACCGTGAAGTGCTGGTAGACCATGCCAATGCCCAACTGGCGCGCCACCACTGGTGAGGTGATGGCATGTTCGCGTCCGTCGATCAACACCGCCCCGCCATCGGGCTGGTGATAGCCCACGATGGCTTTGACCAAGGTGCTCTTGCCTGCACCGTTCTCACCCAACAAGGCGTGCACCGTGCCTGGCCTGACATCAATGGACACGTTGTCCAGCGCCGTGAAACTGCCAAAGCGCTTGGTGAGTTGATAGGTCGACAGGGCCAAGGCGCCGGATTTGGGTGGGACGGGGTCCAGTGGCGCGGTCATGATTTCACCTCACAAACTTTGCAGGGCCCGAATGACCGCTTTGGAGTCTGAGACCGCCCCAAAGACCCCCCCCTGCATCTTGACCATCTGGAAGGCGGCGGCATGGTTGCCGGGATCGGTGGCGCCGGTGCAGTCGGTCAAGATCACACACTCGAAGCCACGGTCGTTGGCATCGCGCATGGTGGTGTGCACACACACGTCGGTGGTGATCCCGGTGAGGATGATGTTGTCGATGACCTTGGTACGCAGGATCAGTTCCAGATCGGTGGCGTAGAACGAGCCCTTGCCCGGCTTGTCAATGATGGGCTCGCCGTCGATGGGGTACAACTCAGGAATGATGTCCCACCCGGGTTCACCGCGCACCAGGATGCGACCACAGGGGCCCTCATCGCCGATGCCCACGCCATTGGTGCCAATCTGGCGCGAGCGCCAGCGTTTGTTCGCGGGCAGGTCGCTCAGATCGGGCCGGTGTCCTTCTCTTGTATGGATGACCAGGATGCCAGCTTGTCTTGCGGCAGCCAAGAGCGCTTTGATCGGTTCAATCGGCGCGCGTGTGGCTGTGATGTCATAGCCCATCTTGTCGACATAACCACCGGGACCACAGAAGTCGGTCTGCATGTCGATGATGATCAAGGCCGTGTTCGAGACGCGCAGGTCGCCGTTGTAAGGCCAGGCATAAGGCTGGGCATCGACATAGGTGCTGGCGGGCTGGCTCATGCGGCCTCCTGAAGCTTGGAAATGGTGGGAGTCAAGAGATTGGGCTTCTCGCCCTCAAACGTTCGCGTGGGCGCATCAAAGCCACAGACGCGGCCGTCGGTGTGCACGACCTGGTCTTCCCACGGCAAACGGGCACGACCGGCCACCATGTCTTGCATGAAGGTATAGGGGCAGTCCTGCGCCCCGCCCTTCACGGCCACGTAGCCACGGTGGAAGAACTGATAGATGTTGTTCTCAACACCCCAGTGCTGACGTGCCTCTCGCACCAGATCGGCCCGAATGTCGGCACAGATGATTTCGTCGGGGCGTCCGCCGCCTTGGGCCATCACCGTGCCATCGAAGTTGCACACCATGGCTTCGCCCATCGAGTCGAAGGTGCCATCGCTGCCGCACAAACACACGCTGGCCGTCACCATCAGGTTCTGGAAGGCATTGGCCTGATTGGTGATCTGCCAAGCATGGCGAATGGGTGCGGTGTAGCCCGCCGTGCGAATCATCAACTCGGCGCCTTGATAGGCACATTCGCGCGCCATTTCCGGGAACATGCCGTCATGGCAAATGATCAGCGCCAGCTTGACGCCCCTGGGCCCTGTGATAACGGGGATGCCCATGTTGCCGGGCTCCCAGGGCTCCACCGGCACCCAGGGGTGGTATTTGCGGTAATAGAGCTGCAGCTGCCCTTGGTCGTCGATGATCAGGCCGGTGTTGTAGGGATTGCCGCCCGGGTTCTTCTCCATGATGGAGAAGCAGCCCCAGATGCGATGGGCCACACAAGCCGATTTGAAAGCGGCCACTTCAGGGCCGTCCATCGTCACCATCAACTCGTCTGCGGTGCTCATGGACAAGCCGTGCAGCGAATACTCAGGAAACACAACCAGATCCATGGCCGGATAGCTGCGCCGCGCTTTGCCCACCATGTCAACGATGCGCTGGGTTTGCCCCGCGAGCTGAGCCGGGGTCTCCACCACCGGCAATTGCAATTGCACCAATCCCAGTGTCATGCCAGACGGGGTTTTGTTCAGGCCACCGAGTCCACTCATGTCTGCACTCCTATCCAGATCAACGCGACACACCGAGTTCCATGGGCGCACCTTGCAAGGCGCGCTTGGGGCTGCAGGTCCACACCAGAATCAACAAGGTCAGGGCATAGGGCATGGCATTGAAGAGGTGATAGCCCCAGCCCATACCCACCGATTGCAGTGCAGGCCCCAAAGCGCCCGCACCGCCGAACAACAAGGCCGCCCCCAAGCAAGCCAGGGGACGCCAGCGCGCAAAGATCACCAAGGCCACCGCAATCAGGCCCTGCCCACTCGACAGCCCTTCATTCCAGCTACCTGGGTAGTACAAAGACAAGGACGCACCACCGATGCCGGCAATCGCGCCGCCCACGGTGGTGGCCAACACACGCACCGTGTTCACGGAATAGCCCAAGGCACGGGCCGCATCCGAGCTATCACCCGCCATGCGCACGATGAGCCCCCAACGTGTATTGGCAAACGCCCACGCCATGACCACGGCCAACACCACGCCCAGAGGAAAGAGGGCATTGATGCGCAAGGCCGCCTGAACCTGTGCAGAGTCGCTCCAAGCCCCCCAATCCAACGACGGAATCTGAGGCGCCTGGGGTTGGATCAAAGGCTTGCCCAAGTAGAAAGCCAAGCCCGCGCCCAGCAGCATCAACGCGATGCCTGTGGCGATGTCATTCACACGGGGCAGCGAACACAGCAGGCCGTGCAAGAGCGCGAGCGCGGCCCCCACCAGCGCACCAATGCACACCCCCAACCAGGCAGAGCCAATGGCGTAGGAGCCGCCAAACGCGGCCATGGCTGAGAGCACCAACACGCCCTCCAGGCCCAAGTTGATGCGCCCTGACTTCTCTGTCAGGCATTCACCGAGGCTCACAAACAGGAAGGGGGTCCCCACACGCACGGCGCCACCCAACACAGCCAATGCCACGTCGCCCCACAAGGAGATATCGCTCATGCTGCCTCCTGCCTTGGCGCTTGCGCCGATTGCTCTGCCCGTTCACGCGCCAGCCTCTGCCGACTCGTTTCATGAACCACTACGTCGGGTGCGCGGCTGGCACGCCAGTTCAACCAGTCGCCCAACTTGCCTCGCATGGCATCGCTGGCCAAAATCAATACAAAGGCAAAGCCCTGCAAGACGAGAACCGATGCGTCAGGCAAATCCAAGCGCCGCTGCAACAAACTGCCAGCTGCGCCAAAGCCACCAAACAGAATGGCCACGGGGATCACCGCCACGGGGTTGTGACGGGCCACAAATGACACCAGGATGCCGGTGTAGCCCAAGCCCACAATCAAAGACGCATTGGCCGCGGTGTGTACGGCTGCGACCTCGATACCGCCAGCCAAACCTGCCCCGGCCCCACCTAGCGCGCAGGCCGTGATGACCAGACGGTGGCTGGGCAAGCCCACCAATCGGGCTGCGCGGGCATTGCCGCCAACCACTCGGGTGGCGAAGCCGTGCGTGGACCCGTACAACCACAGACCCGCCGCGATGCAAGCCACAGCACCTATGACCAAGCCCCAATGCACTTCATACCCTGGGATCAAGCCGAGTTGAATGTCCGTTGCCAGCGGCAACGTGGATGGCTTGTTCAGGCTTTCGGGGTCGCGCATGGGGCCCTCGACAAAGTGCTTGAACAAGCCAATGGCCAGGTAGCCCATCAGCAAGGAGCTGATGGTTTCATTCACGCCTCTGTACTGCCTCAAGACGCCTGCCAGGGCCATCCAGCACGCACCAGCTGCCGCACCCGCCATCAACACCGCCACGGTGCCCCAAACACCTGGTGGTGGCGCGAAGAGATAGGGCAGACCCGCGCATGCGAGCCCACCCCACACCAAAGCCCCTTCCCCACCAATCACCATCAGGCCAGCCTGGTAGGGAATGGCCACACACAAGGCCGTCAACATCAACGGCGCTGCACGCTGAAGGGTGTTCTGCCAAGAGAACGCATCACCAAAGGCGCCCTTGAACAACAAGGTCCACGCTTCGACGGGGTCTGTCCCGCCCAGCCACACGAAGCCACCGAACAACAGCACCGCACCTGCCAAGGCCAGCAAGGGCAATACGATGGCATCGAAGACTGCAGCCCAACGCAAGGAGTTCATGAGCGCCTTTCGGTTGACAGCACAGGCGATCAGATCTTGCCGATCACGCCTTCAACGAGGTAGTTCATCTGCTCCAACACCACGTCCGTTTGCTTGATGGTGGTGCCCTTGGGAATGACTACCTTGCCGGTGTTGTCCTTGAGCTCACCCTTGAAGATTTCGAACTCGTCTTTGAGCATGGCCGCCTTGATGGCATCGGCCTGCTTGCGCGCACCTTCGGGCACCATGGCGCCATACGGCGAAGTCTTCACATAGCCTTCCTTCAGGCCGCCACGCAAGAAATTGGGGTGAGGCTTGCCGGTCATGGCCGCCTCCACAATTTGCTTGTAGGGGGTGACCCAGTTCCACTCGGCACCGGTCAGGTAGGCATTGGGCGCCAGCTTGGCTTGCGATGCGTGGTAGCCGCACACGAACTTGCCGCGCTTGGCCGCCGTCTCCACAATGACCTTGGGACCATCCACGTGCATGGTGAACACGTCGACACCCTGGTCGGCCAGGCTATTGGTGGCTTCCGCTTCCTTGACGGGCATGGACCAATCGCCGGTGAAAATCACCGAGCAGGTGACATCGGGCTTGACGGAGCGCGCGCCCAAGGTGAACGCATTGATGTTGCGCAGCACTTGAGGGATGGGCTTGGCCGCAATGAAACCAATCTTTTTCGACTTGGTCATGTGGCCCGCGATGACACCATTGAGGTACTGGCATTCGTCGATGTACCCGAAGAAGCTGCTCACGCTCTTGGGGTGCTTGGCCGCGTCCCACAAACCACCGCAATGGGAGAAACGCACATCGGGGTTCTTCTTGGCCACTTCCAGAATGTGCGGGTTGAAGTAGCCGAATGAGGTCGGGAACAACAAGGTTGCACCATCTTGGGAGATCATGCCCTGCATCGTCTTTTGAACGGCTTGCGTTTCGGGCACGTTTTCTTCGCCCACCATCTTGATACCAGGCATGGCCTTGATGGCCATGGCCGCCTCGTAGTGAGACTGGTTGTAGCCAAAGTCGTCTTTGGGGCCGACATAGATCATGCCGATGGTCAGCGACTTTTGCGCCAACGCCAAAGGCGACAAGCCCATCAACCCGGTTCCTACGCCGGCTGCGCCGACACCCATGATCCAGTCACGACGATTCCATTGCCCGTTTGCCATGCACATCTCCTTGCACCAGTGCGTTGCACGCATCAGGAACCGCACCAGGATCTGGCATGAAACGCGGCCTCTGATGTACCCACTTGTATACAAGCAACGTGCATGCCAGATGACGCGACAAGGGGGGAGCGATGTCGAGCCCATCGCGGCTCAGGGCGCCTGGACACCTTTTATTCCCCATCCGGGCGCCAAACTCGATGCAGGGGGTCGCACATTTTCAAACGATCGTTTTAAATGGGCGCTCGTTTGAATCAGCCCCAGATCGAGGTGCCCGATGCCGCAGTACAAAGCCCCCTTGCGCGACATGCGCTTTTTGATGAACGAGGTGTTTGACTACCCCGCTCACTACGCCAGTTTGTCCAACGGCGCGGACGCCACCCCTGACATGGTCGAAGCCATCGTCGAAGGCGCCGCCACGTTCTGCGAAGAAGTTCTGGCCCCGCTGAACTTGAGCGGCGACCAGGAAGGCTGCCAGATCCACGACGGCGTGGTCACCACCCCTCAAGGCTTTAAGGAGGCCTACGGCGAGTATGTGGCGGGCGGCTGGCAGGGCTTGTCGCACCCCAAACAATATGGCGGCCAAGAGTTGCCGATGTCGCTGAATTTGATCAAGTCGGAAATGATGGGCACGGCCAACTGGTCGTTCACCATGTATCCCGGCTTGAGCCTGGGCTGCATGAACACCATCATGCAATTTGGCTCCGAGGCACAGAAGAACCTCTACATGCCACCGTTGGTCAGTGGCGAGTGGACCGGCACCATGTGCTTGACCGAGCCCCAATGCGGCACCGACCTGGGACAGGTCAAAACCAAAGCAGAGCCCCAAGCCGATGGCAGCTACAAGATCAGCGGCACCAAGATCTTCATCTCTGCTGGCGAACACGACCTGTCAGACAACATCATTCACATCGTGCTGGCCCGCTTGCCCAACTCCCCCAAGGGCACCAAAGGCATTTCGCTGTTCATCGTGCCCAAGTTCATCGTGAACGAAGATGGCTCGCTGGGCGCTCGCAACCACGTCAAGGCGGGCGCGCTGGAGCACAAGATGGGCATTCGCGCATCGGCCACCTGCGTCATGAACTTTGACGAAGCCACCGGCTACCTGATCGCGCAACCGAATCAGGGCCTGGAAGCCATGTTCACCTTCATGAACACCGCACGCATCGGCACCGCCGTGCAAGGCGTGGCCCACGCTGAGCTGTCTTATCAAGGTGCTTTGCCTTACGCCATGGAGCGCCGCTCGATGCGCGCCCTCTCTGGCAAGAAGGATGCGAACCAAGTGGCTGATGCCTTGATCTGGCACGCCGACGTGCGCCGCATGCTGTTGACCCAGAAGGCTGTGGCCGAAGGTGGCCGCGCGATGATCTACCACGCCGCCAAGTTGGCGGACCACATGGTCAACGGCATCTTGGAAAACGATCAGGCCAAGTACAACCGATACGACGACAAGCTGGGCTTTTTCACCCCCATCCTCAAGGGCTTCTTGACCGAGATGGGGCTGGAAGCCGCGAACCTGGGCATGCAAGTATTTGGCGGCCACGGCTACATCAAAGAGCATGGCATGGAGCAGATCGCGCGCGACGCCCGCATCGCCACCTTGTATGAAGGCACCACCGGCATCCAAGCGCTGGACTTGTTGGGCCGCAAGGTGCTCTTGAGCACCAAGGGCCAATGCGTGCGCGACTTCACCAAGGAGATGCTGGGCTTTGCAGCCAAGCACTGCCTGGACGGCGATCCCGTGGGCCGCATGGCGCGTGAGATGGCCAAGCGGGCCGTGCAGTGGAATGTGATCACCACACGTCTGATGCTGCGTGCAGCCAAAGACCGCGACACGGTCAGCTCGGCGTGCTACGACTACCTGATGTACTCGGGCTTTGTGACCATGGGCTACTTCTGGGCACAACAAGCGCAAAAGGCCAAGGCACTGCTGGCGTCCGGCGCGGGTAAAGAGCCCGCCGAGTTCTATCAGGCCAAGATTCAAACAGCCGAGTTCTACTTCGAGCGTCTGCTGCCTCGCGCAGATGGCCACAAGAAAGCGATGCTGGCCCCCACCAAGGCCATCATGCAGATGGACAACGAGCATTTCAGCTTCAACTGATTCACTCGTCTACGGTAGAAAAAAAGCAAGGCCCCGAGGGGCCTTGTTCAATTCTTGCGTGAGCAAGACAAGCAATGAAACGGGTGCAATTAGGGCGAGCCGACCATACGCCAACTCATTTCGCCCAGTGTTGAAACAGGAATTCGGCTTGACGGCGTAAGGCCGCGTCTGCGCTGGGCATGAAGGCGGCGTGCACATGAAACACATGCCAACGCTGCAGGTACACCTCGAGCTCGGCATGACGCCCTTCTTGTGCCAAAGCCTGCGACGCCCAGATGGCATCGTCGTAGAGGACCTCGTCCTCGCCCACCTGAATCAAGCTGGGAGGATAGGCCGCCAAGCTCAATCGCTTGGGATCCGACAAGGGGTGGTTGGCTGGCATCTGCATCCACTTCACGGCCTGCTGCCCCCAACTGCGATTGATCAAAGGGTCTTTGTGATGCCGCTCTCGCATGCTTTGGGTATCCAGATTCAAATCCAAAGCAGGTGACATCATCACCAAGGCTGCAGGCTGCGGCAATCCAGCCGCTATCGCCGCCGTTGGCAACATGAAGGTCATGGAACCGCCTGCAGAGTCGCCCGCCACCGCAATACGCTTGGCCGAGAAGCCTTGCTGCAACATATAGCGGTAAGTTTTGATGGCGTCTTCTATCGGTGCGGGAAAGGGATGCTCGGGCACACGACGATAGTCGGGCACAAACACTTCAGCCTGCGTCAATTTGGCCAGGCGTGTGGTGATGCTGCGATGACTCCGCGCACTGCCCACGCAAAACGCCCCACCGTGGCAATACAGAATCGCGTGCCGAGGCTTGACACCCTTAGGACGGATGCGCTCCATGGGCAGGCCCTGGACCGTCACCCGATCGATGCTGACACCACCCACGCCGGGCATGCTGGAGGCCAACGTATGCATCACGCCTCGCTGCACCGCCAACGGCACGACAGGCCGCATGACCGGCTTGAATAGCGCGAAGAGAGACGCCCGCAGCAGGCCGGACATCAGTCGCTCCTGGATACCCTTGGGCGGTACGTAGTGGCGCACGATGGGCTCCGCACCGTCGTGCTGTTCTGCTCTTGCTTGGTGTTTCAAATTCGATCGCATGGCATCACCCCATCATGCCTTTCTTGGCAAACCAGGTTGTGAGCGGCTGGTAGGATGCCCCGAACAGTCGGACCACCTTGTCCAGGAACTTGGCATCTGGGCCCACCAAGACGCGGCGCTGGTTGCGCTGAACGGCTCGCAGAATCTGCTTCGCAGCGCTGTCTGCCGAGGTGGTGTTGAGCAATTGGTCAAATCGCTGGCGTGCAGCCTCTGCATCGATCCCGGTCTTGGCTGCCATAGATGGGTCAATGCGCGCGGCCATGGCGATGTTGGTGCGAATGCCACCGGGGTGGACACAGGTGGCGCTGACGCCGCATGCCTCCATGTCCAACTCTTGCCGCAAAGCTTCTGTGAAGCCACGCACCGCAAACTTGCTGGCGTTATAGGTCCCCTGCGTCGGTACCGCCAACAAACCAAATAAGCTGGACGTGTTGACGATGTGCCCCTCTCCCGCCGCTTTCAAGTGCGGCAAGAAGGCTTTGGTTCCCCAGACCACACCCCAGAAGTTGATCCCCATGATCCACTCGAAATCTTCTGGTTTGACGATGTCGATGGTGGCACCCAGCGCCACCCCCGCATTGTTGAAGAGCAGGTTCACACGACCGTGATCCCCCACAACTTGGTCGGCCCACGCCTCCATTTGAGCGCGATCGGCCACGTTCACGGCTGCCGTGGTGACTTTCACGCCCAACTTGCCGACCATGTGAGCGGTTTCGGCCAAGCCTTTGGCGTTGACGTCGCTGAGCGCCAGGTGACACCCCTGCGCAGCCAGGTTCAAAGCCAAGGTTCGCCCCATGCCTGACGCGGCACCCGTGATGGCGGCGACTTTGTTATTGAAATTCTTCATCGGACTCACAGGGGCCAAGGCCCTCGACTCGTTTCTGATCTGACACAAACCTCGTGTTGACCACGATGTCGCGCGCATCAACCTAGGGCAAGATGCGCGCGGTCACGCGCAAGAAACCAGCCGAGTCAGATCAGGAACGTCGCGCCATCAGCACGACGCCCCCTCAAAAAGGGGCTCTGATCGATCCGCGCGCGGCCACAGCTCGATACAGGCATGAGAATCCCGTATCTTGCGTGACAAGTGTATTTTTATGCGTCACGGAACTTGTCTCCTCGGTCAGAATCATCTGACAACGACCGGTTTCAAAAATAGTATTTGACAATGCCTGTTTCCAAAAATAGGGTAAACCCACCCTCCCCCGTCAATACGGGGAATACCGGCCGCCGCTACGGCGGCATCGACTCAGAAGAGCGCCAGCGTCAACGCAAAGCGCGACTGGTCGAGGCGGGGCTGACCGTTTTTGGCGAAAAGGGCTTCCATCAGTCCACCGTGCGTGACGTGTGCAAGGCCGCGCAGTTGACCTCTCGCTACTTTTACGAGTCGTTCGACAGCATGGAAGACCTCTTCCGGGCGGTCTACACCACGGTCAGCAAACAGCTGATGCAAGCCACGGTGATGTCATTGGCGAGCTGCTCTCCCGAGCCAGAAAAGCTCGCCGCCGCCGGCCTGCGTACCTTTTACGAATACATCCGTGAAGATACTCACCGCGCTCGTGTGATGCTGATCGACGCGTTCACCGTCGGTGAGTTGATGTACCAACACACCTCCCAGACCAATCAGGATTTCGCGCACCTGATCATGGGCATCATGGAGCAGCAGTTTCCGGGCCTCGAGAAACTTGGCCTCAACATCAAGAGCATCGCCGATGGATTGGTGGGCGCCAACAACCAGATTGCATCCACTTGGGTTGCGGATCGCTGCAAAACCCCTCTGGACGATGTCCTGCGTAACTCACTGATGATTTACGAAGCATGCATCGACTTTGCCAGAAAGCACAGCACAGCCACCAACTGACCTCATATCAGGGACGGCTGGTTAATTCATCCACCAGCCGCATGAGTCGATTGACGTCGATCGGCTTGGTCACGTAATCGACAAAGCCCGCCGCACGCCCACGCTCAAGGTCCTGGGCCATGGCATTGGCACTGACCGCCACCACCGGGATGTCTCGGGTGTGCGCATCTTCTCGCAAGCATTGCATCACCGAGAAGCCATCCATATCTGGCAGGTTGATATCCAGCAGAATCAAGTCCGGATGATGCTCTCGCGCCATTTCCAAACCGATGGTGGGCAACGAGGCCGTCAGCAACCTGACCCCAGACACCATCCTCATGACACTCTCGATCAATTGGAGGTTGGTGGGATTGTCCTCAATACACAGCACCGTACGCGCCTGGACAGGCGTTTCAGCAGACTTGGCCTCACACCCCAACGGAGCTGGTGCAGCTTTGATCACGCCCGGCTCGGCCCGCGCCAGACGGATCCAGAAGGTTGATCCTTCCCCTGGCGTGCTGCTCACACCGATCTCCCCCTGCATCAACTCCATCAAGCGTCGACTCAGTGCCAGACCAATACCTGTCCCTTCAATCTGGCGTTGATCGGCACCCAAACGCTCAAAAGGCACGAATAGGCGAGATTGCTCGTCCGGCGTGAGGCCGGCACCTTGATCCTTGACACGAATAGAAACCTGCCCCATCTGATGATCACAATCAATCAGAACCGAGCCATGATCACGATTGAATTTGACTGCGTTAGACAGCAGATTCAGCAGGACTTGCTTCAACCGGACACGGTCGCCTCGCAC
Source organism: Aquabacterium sp. (assembly GCA_046299355.1). Classification (GTDB taxonomy): domain Bacteria; phylum Pseudomonadota; class Gammaproteobacteria; order Burkholderiales; family Burkholderiaceae_C; genus Aquabacterium. The sequence continues at coordinate 62,577 of JBKBIO010000011.1, forward strand.
GAAGAGCGCCTCATCACAGGGCAGGATCTCGACATGCACCTGCCTGGATTGCGCCTGCGGTGCGATCAAGTCAAGGCACTCTTGGAGTAATTCCGAAATACGAATCCACTCCATGCTCACAGTCATCTGCCCTGATTCCACGCGAGCCAGATCCAGTACCTCGTTGATCAACGTGAGCAAGTGCCCACCACCGGACAAGATCTGCTGTGTGTAAGTTTGCTGCGCCGATTCACGAACAGACAACTGCAGCAATTGACCAAAGCCCAAAATGGCATTGAGTGGCGTTCGCAACTCATGGCTCATGCGCGAGAGGAAGTCGCTCTTCGCTTGATTGGCTCGCTCCGCCTCAGTCTTGGCTCGCAATAGCTCGGTAGTTCGATCGGTGACTCTGCGCTCCAACTCATCGTTCAATTTGGAGAGACTGTCCTGCATGCGCTTGCGCGAGGTGATGTCGCGGGAGACCACCAGATAAGTGGGGACCAACGAACCTGGTACGACTTTTCTGGCCACAGAGAGCTCAAACCACAACTGTCCTGCAGGCACTTCGAGCATCACCTCTTTGCCCCACACCCCACCTCTGGTGGCGGCTTCGGCAAGCGTCTGGTGGACGGCTTGCGCAGCCGGAGCGGGCAGGACCTGGTCCACGGTCCGACCGATCAACCCCTCAGGCGCGCTCACCAACAACTCCGGGCGATTGGTCATGACCCGTAGATACTTGCCATGGGCGTCCAGTTCGAACAACAAGTCCGGCATGGCCTTCCAGGTGGCCACCAAATCCTGCCGCAGCTCTTCGAATCCCTCGGCCAGAACCTGAACCTCGCGTGCGCCCTCCTTGGGAATCTCGACATCGAGTCGCCCACTACTCAAAGCATCGGCAACCTGATCCAAGCGGGCCAAGGGTTTCGTCACATAGCGCCCCAGCAACCAGACCACTCCTGCAAAAATCAGCGTGAGGCCCAGCAGATCGGGAATGCGACCAACCAATTCCGAATGGATCACCTGCTGACGACCCAGGGACAAATCGTAGGCAACAAAGACAAGCCCTCGCCGTTGTGTTCGAACCTCCTCCGAACTGGGCGTAAAGGAGAACGACTGCACGGCATCCAGATGCAAACCATCCGCGCTACGGATTGCGTCAGGCGCACGCGACTGGAGCGCCTTGCTGACGCGCGCTGAGTCAATATGAGGCAAGACTTCTGTAATGCGTCTGCCGACCCAAGCCAGCCGATGCGACTGCAGCACCACCCCTTCATCATCGAGGACGACAGCGGCAACCACCGGCGTTTCACTCGCAATTTGTGCGAGATCGGCCGCAATCAAACCCTGGTTGACGGGCCAGCCGCGGTCGGCCAGTCGCACCAACCTGGCCACATCGGACAGCAAGTCGTACTGGGCATTCTGCTCAAGCTGCTTCTGATGGCGATGAATGCTGTATGAAACGGAGCTGATGCTGACGACCGCCCATGCCGCTACAAAAATAAAGGGCAACCAAAATCTCAGTGAGGGTGACCTCATACCTGCTCCGGTAAATATCCCGAATCACACAAGGCACTCAAGGTGGGCGGCGATCGCAACAGTTTGGCTTTGGTCAGAATATCGCCCACCGATCGGGCCGCCGACACCAAACCCGGGGCATGCCCCCCCAGCCAGCGTCGATTTTGGACCACATCGGGAATTCGAATCCCCTCAAATGCGGCCGCCAATTCCACTTCACTCAAACGCAACCGCGGCGCCATCAAGCGAGCGGCCTCTTGTGGCCTCGATCGCATGAATTCCGCGGCCTTGAAATAGCCCGCTAACAAGGCCCGACTGGCTTCTGGATACTCCGACAGCACCTCACCATAGGCCACCAATACATCCACAATCAACCCAGGAAATTGACTGCTGTCGAGCATCGACACCCCGCCCTTGGCGCGCACCTGCTGAGCCATGGGTTCAAACGTGATGATGGCATCGACCTCGCCACGCTGAAACGCGTGAACATGCCGATCAAGCATCACCTCGACCTTGTCCACATCTGCCAAGGTCAAACCGGCGGATTCCAGCAGCTTGGCCAACATCAAGGCCCCTACTGCAGTCGACTCAACACCGATCCGCTTGCCTCTCAAATCGGTCAAATGTCTGATCTCTGGCTTGACCAGCACCGCATCGGCGCCATAAGACTCATCAAAGACCAAGATCGCCTTGACGTCGACGCCACCGTCTCGGGCCAAAAGAAACTCATCGAGCGTGAGGGCCGCCATGCCGACCTCTCGATTGCTCAAAGCCATCATGCTGGCGGTGTTGGTGGGCACCTCGACCAGTCGAACCTGCGCGTCATGAAAATAGTTCAATTCACGCGCCAGGAACAGCAACTCATAACCGACCCAGACGTGGGAAGACACTTTCAAAGGCGGAAGGGGCTGCTGACAGCCGGGCAACCAAGCCGCGCCCAAAGCGCAACCGGCCGTGAGCGCCCATGGCATCCCCTTTAACAGATCGCGACGATTCATAGGTCTGGTCATTGCATTGTGGTGATCAACCCCGACCGCCCTCGACTCGACCACGCGACGGGATAAAGAGTTTCTAGGCTGGCGATCTGTTTCACAACCGGGTTTGCGCCGAATGTTGTCAGACAATGACGACATGTCGGGACTAAGATCGGCGTCCTTAGCCTAGATCAAATCGGCAAAAGCTTGACGGAAATTGAACTGAATATGAAAAACACACTGCGCAGCCTGGCCTTGGCCCTGCTGGCCCCGCTCTCGGCAATGGCCAACACACCTGTTGCCGCCCCCCCCGCCTTAACCAACAAAGCCTACGTGGTGATGGACTATCACACGGGGCGCGTTCTGGCCGAGTCCAATTCGAATCAGCCCTTGCCACCGGCCTCGATGACCAAGATGATGACCAGCTACCTGGTTGAGCAGGCGCTGAAGTCCGGCAAGATCAAAGAGTCTGACCAGGTTCGCGTGAGTGAATACGCCTGGTGCCGGGGCACCAATGCAGAATCTTGTATGTATCTGCCCTTGAATGGCTCGGCGTCCGTTCTGGACATGCTGCGCGGCATCATCATTCAGTCGGGCAACGATGCATCCAAGGCCGTGGCTGAGCATTTGGCTGGTACGGAAGCCTCGTTTGCAGGCATGATGAACCAAGAGGCACAACGCCTGGGCATGAAGAACACCCACTTCATGAACGCCACAGGCATGCCCGACCCGCAGCACCGCGCCTCTGCCCATGACTTGGCCTTGTTGGCACAAGCCATTATTCGCGATAGCGCCCACTACTACCCGATCTACGCCGAAAAAGAGTTCACCTACAACGGCATCAAGCAAGGCAACCGCAACGCCCTGCTCTACACCGACCCCAGCGTCGACGGGCTGAAAACCGGCCATACCGAGGAAGCCGGGTACTGTTTGACCGCCTCTGCGCAGCGCAACGGCATGCGTGTGATCTCTGTGGTGATGGGGACCAAGAGCATGCAAGACCGCGCCGACCAGACGCGCGCTCTGTTCAACTGGGCCTTTGCCACGTGGGAAACCGTTCGCCCCGTGGCGGCGAACACCATGCTGACCCAGGCCGCCGTGAAGTTCGGCAAGGTCGACACGGTGCAAGCGGGCGTGACGCAAGAAGTCCTGGCGACCATTCCTCGCGGCCAGGCCAGCGGCATCCAGACAGAAACCCAATTGAACCCAGACATCACCGCCCCCATCGACAAGGGCGCTGTGATTGGCAAGGTCCTGGTCACCCTCAACGGCCAAACTGTCGGGGAGCAAGCCTTGGTTGCACTGGAACCCGTGGAGGAGGCCGGCTTCTTCAAGAAGTTGTGGCAACGCATCTTGAGCTGGTTCAAGTAATCCAGACAGATTTTCGTTTCAAAGAGGGCCCAGCAGGGCCTTCTTGTTTTGTGGCACGCCCAGCAGACATCAAGTTGCGGCCGCATGCACCTAAATAGGGACTCTTAGTTGAGTTTTTCATATCAAGGAGTCTCCATGCCCCGCTTTCCCCTGCGGTCCGTCGCCCTGATTTGCCAAGCGAGCCTCTGGGCTGTGCGCCTTGTTTCATCGCGGACTATGGTCAAGGTGCCGTGTACACCGATCACTGGAGCGTGAAGCAAGAAAGCAAGGTTGGACTGCAAGGCACCTACACCTTCAATGACAAGCTCTCCGCCACAGGGCCAGTCGTGGGCCGAGGCGTCGATGGCATCAAGGCCGATGTGGAATGGGCTTACTTGTCGTATGAGGCCAGCCCCAACTGGGGCACTGCAAGCAGGCCGCAAACGCTTGCCCCTGTATTTCTACTCTGAGTTTCAGGACGTCGGTTACGCCTTCAACTGGGTTCGCCCGCCCACCGATCTGTATGGCTGGGAGGTTGTGAACTACAACGGCGTGAATGCGACCTATCGCGGCGACTGGGGGCAGTGGTCGGCCAAATCGAATGTGTTCACGGGGCGAGAAGACTCCAGCAAGAACCGCTTCAGCCGCATCTACAGCAATGATCCTCAAGACGTCACCTGGAAAAACATCGTGGGGGCGGATTTGGAACTCAAACGCGATTGGCTGACCTTGCGATTCAACTACATCACCTCGCAAGTTCAACAGTGGAATCGCAGCACAGGTGTGCGTGTCACGCCCGGTAGTGGCTCAGACAAATCCGCAGAGCGCCAACATATCTACGGTGCGGCCATGAACATCGACTACCAGAACTGGCTGTTCCGGTCGGAGTACAGCGTGTTTGATCGTCGCGACTACTCCTATCGTTCACGTGCCTTCATGGTCAGCGGGGGCTATCGCATGGGGGACTTCATTCCCTCGATCACCTTCTCACGCTACGGTGAACACAATCCCGAGCAAGAAACTCAGCGCGACAAAGGCGTCTCGGTCACCGTTCGCTACGACATCAATGACAACAGTGACATCAAAGTCCAATTCGACCGCTATTGGGACAAGTCCAGCGACGGTTATCCCTTCGTGGGCAATGCGGATGCATTGACCGTGGCTTACGACATCGTTTTCTAAAGAGGCCAAGACATGAACAAGACCTTCGCCTCGCTGCTGCTGGCGACCCTTGGATACCTGCCATCGGCCTATGCCGACGTGGCCGTGATCGTTCACCCCAGCGACAACGCCACCATTGACGATGCCGCCATTGCACGTTTGTTTCTGGGAGAAGTGAAGTCCTTCCCGGGAGGCGCGGCCGCCACCCCGGTCGACCAAAAAAACAATGAGATCTGCGCAGAGTTCCACAACCAGATCTTGAACAAGACAACCAAAGAGGTGCGCAAGATCTGGGCTCGCCAAGTGTTCACCGGTGGGCTGAAACCGCCTCCAGCACTGGATGGCGACGATGCCGTGCTGCAATACGTTGCCACGCCCCCTGACGCGATTGGCTACGTGCAAGCCAGCAGGGTGAACAACAAGGTCAAGGTCATCCGCAAAGCACCTTGATCTCGTCAGCCCATCGCATGTCGTGTACAAATGGGTCCGGGGAGGACCCGTTTTCACATGCCACATGACATCAGCCTGATCTCGACCCTGGCCGCAGGCTTCGCGCTGGCCTTGGTGCTGGGGTTCGTCGCCACCAAACTGCGGCTTCCGCCCTTGGTGGGCTACTTGCTGGCCGGCGTGGCCATTGGCCCATCCACCCCGGGCTTCGTGGCCGACCTGAGCTTGGCAGGCCAATTGGCCGAGATCGGTGTGATGTTGCTGATGTTTGGGGTCGGCTTGCACTTTTCAGTCGCCGACCTGCTGTCGGTCAAGCGCATTGCCATACCTGGCGCCATTGTTCAAATTGCGGTGGCCGTGGCCATGGGGGCCGGCGTGGCTCATTGGTGGGGATGGCCGATGGGGCAGGCCTTGGTGTTTGGTTTGTGTTTGTCGGTGGCGAGCACCGTGGTGCTGCTCAAGGCCTTAGAGGCGCGAGGCCTGCTGGAAACGGTGAATGGCCGTATCGCCATCGGTTGGCTGGTCGTCGAAGATCTGGTGATGGTGCTGGTTCTGGTCTTGCTGCCCGCATTTGCCACCATGTTGGGCGGCCAGAGTGCAGGCCAAACTGAAACGGTCAACGCCAGCGCGTCGCTTTGGCAAACGGTTGGCGTGACCCTGGCCAAAGTGGCTGCCTTCATCGCCAGCATGATGATCTTGGGCAAGCGTTTGTTCCCCGCTTTGCTGTGGTGGGTGGCGAAAACAGGTTCGCGAGAGTTGTTCACCCTGAGTGTGATTGCCTGTGCCGTCGGTGTCGCCTTTGCGGCAGCCAAGTTGTTCGATGTGTCGTTTGCGCTGGGCGCCTTCTTCGCCGGCATGATGATGCAAGGCTCGGAATACAGTCACCGTGCGGCTGACGAGTCCCTGCCCCTGCGGGATGCTTTCGCAGTGCTCTTTTTTGTGTCGGTCGGCATGTTGTTTGACCCGGCCTTTGTGCTGCAAGAGCCCATCAAACTCGCCATCGTGGTCGGCATCATCGTCCTGGGCAAGACCTTGGCTGCCGTGGCCTTGGTGCTCTTGTTCAAGTACCCATTGAGCACGGCACTCACGGTGGGCGCCAGCCTGGCACAAATTGGAGAGTTCTCCTTCATTTTGGCCGGGGTGGGGATGAGCTTGGGGCTGCTGACCCAGGAGGGCCAAAACCTGATCCTGGCCGGGGCGCTGGTCTCGATTGCCTTGAACTCCGCCTTGTTCAATGCCATGCAGCCCCTGCTCAACTGGCTCAAAGCGCGCTCGCAATGGGCAACGCAACTCGACAGTCGGGACGACCCCTTGGCGCAACTACCGGATTCGATCGATGCCTCTCGCTTGACCCACCAGATCGTGCTGGTCGGTTATGGCGAGGTGGGACAGCGCATTGCCGCCACGCTGATCGCGGAGCAGCGCCCCTTTGTGGTGGCAGACACCGACCGAGAGCGTGTGGAAGCCCTGCGGGCACAACAGATCCCCGCCGTCTGTGGTGACCTGACCGATCCAGCGGTCTTGATTCAAGCGCACATTGCGCGCGCATCGACGCTGATCATCACCGATACCGACAGCATGCGCACGCGCCAGATGGCAGACATTGCGCGCACGCTGAACCCAGGCGTTCGTTTGCTCGCATGCGGCGCCAACGCCGAAGAAGCCGCGCGACTCGCGCATGACATCGAAGGTGAATGGGTGGTGGCTGACCAAGCCTTGGCCGAAGCCATGCTCAGCCGCGTGGTACGGGCGGAAGGCCATGCCCCTTCGCCACACCTCCATCCTTGAGCCAGGGCTCAGGCAGGCGTCACACCCGCTTTCGCGGCTTGTTGATCGGCGTGATACGACGAGCGCACCATGGCCCCCACCGCCGCATGCGTGAAGCCCATCTTGCGGGCTTCTTCTTCGTACATCTTGAAGGTGTCAGGATGCACATAACGACGCACGGGCAAATGGTGCCCTGACGGCGCCAGATACTGCCCGATGGTGAGCATGTCGATGCCGTGCTCGCGCATGTCCCGCATCACCTGCAAGACCTCTTCATCGGTCTCGCCCAAGCCCACCATGATGCCGCTCTTGGTCGGCACGCCGGGCACGGCTTCTTTGAACCGTTTGAGCAAGTTCAAGCTGAACTGGTAATCCGATCCTGGGCGGGCCTCTTTGTACAAGCGGGGCGCGGTTTCCAGGTTGTGGTTCATCACATCGGGCGGAGCCGCCTTCAGGATGTCCAAGGCGCGATCCATGCGACCACGGAAATCGGGCGTCAGGATTTCAATTTGCGTTTGTGGTGATTGCTCGCGCACTTGGCGAATGCATTCCACAAAGTGGGCAGCCCCGCCATCGCGCAGGTCATCGCGGTCCACACTGGTGATCACCACGTACTTCAGTTTGAGCGCGGCAATGGTCTTGGCCAAGTTGGCGGGTTCATTCACGTCCAGCGGGTCGGGGCGACCATGGCCCACGTCGCAGAAGGGGCAACGGCGCGTGCACTTGTCACCCATGATCATGAAGGTGGCCGTGCCGTGTCCAAAACATTCACCGATGTTGGGGCAGGAAGCCTCTTCGCAAACGGTGTGGAGCTTGTGCTCACGCAGGATGTTCTTGATCTCGTAAAAACGCGTGCTGGGTGAGCCCGCCTTGACCCGGATCCATTCGGGTTTGCGCAGCACTTCTTCGGCCGGCACGATCTTGATGGGAATGCGCGCCGTTTTGGCTTGGGCCTTTTGCTTGACCGTGGGGTCGTAAGCCGCAGAAGAAGCATCGGCGCCAGAGGCGGTAGGCGAGATCGATGCGGGCTGGTTTTCAGGCGTTTGTGGCGCGTCAGACATATACAAATCTTTCAGGGCGCCAATCCAGTTTGCGCCCAGCCCTGCACTTTAGACCATTCGGTCCACCCCACACGGCAGAGATGTCAATCAAATCGACAGGTTGCTGGCCAATCGCTGGCTGAACACGGCAGCCACTTCGTCCCAGCTGACCTGCACGCCAATGCTGGCCAGGTCAACGGTACGCATGCCCGCATAGCCGCAAGGATTGATGCGCTCAAAGGGGCTCAGGTCCATGGCCACATTCAAAGCCACCCCGTGGTAGGTGCAGTGGTTGGCCACCTTGATGCCCAGGGCCGCGATCTTGCCCAGGCCACGAAACGGATCCCGAGGATCGCGCGGCTCGGTCAAGGCCGCGTGCGAAAACGGATCATCCAGTCGCACATAGATACCTGGCGCCCCGGCGATGCGGTGCCCAGTCACCTGGAAGGCCTCCAGCGTTTTGAGCACCCCTTGCTCAATGCGGTAGACGAATTCTTTGACGTAGATGTTGTGTCGGCGCAGGTCCATCAAGGGATAGACCACCACCTGCCCAGGCCCGTGATAGGTCACCTGCCCCCCACGGTTGGTTTGCACCACCGGGATGTGATCGGGCCCAGGCGGGTTGAGCAGCACATGCTCCGCCTTGCCAGCCAAACCTTGGGTGTAGGTGGGCGGGTGCTCGACCACCCACATCTCATCGGGCGTATCGGGTTGACGCGCGTCGGTGAAGGCGGCCATGGCCTGATACGTGGGCTCGTAGGGCACCTGTCGGCCCAGATTCTTGATCAACATGCGTGCAACTTTCAGCCTTGCGCACAGCGCTGGAACAACTGGCCAGGCAAACGTGCTACCTGCCCCATCAACTCCAACTCCAGCAAACGAGCCCCCAATTGTGCCGGACCCATGCCCGTTCGCGCCGACAAGGCCTCCTGGCTGACGGGATCAAAGCCCATGGCGGCCAAGATCGGGTCACCGGATTCCGTCGCTGTGTCAGGTGTTGCAGATGCTGGGGCCATATCGGCGCCCTCCAGATGCAACTCTTCCAACACATCTTGCGCGGTCTCTACCAGCTTGGCCCCTTGTTTGATCAGGGCATGGCAGCCGCGGGACTGCGGCGAATGGATGGAGCCCGGGATGGCCAGCACTTCGCGACCCATCTCCGCCGCCAGTCGCGCTGTGATCAAAGACCCCGACTGCACCGCCGCCTCGATCACCAAAGTGCCGCGCGTGAGCCCGGCGACGATGCGATTGCGTTTCGGAAAATTGGCGGGCGCAGGCGGTGTGCCCAACAGGAACTCACTGACCAACAAACCGCGCTCAGCGATACGGCGAGCCAGATCGAGATGCGCTCGGGGATAGACACGATCCAGTCCCGTTCCCACCACGGCCAGAGTGGACCCCACACCCGGCCCTTGCGCCGCCAACGCCCCCTCATGCGCTGCGCCGTCAATGCCTTGCGCCAAGCCAGAGACCACCGTCACGCCCGCTTCGCTGAGTGCCTGCGAAAACGCTCGGGCATTGTCTCGCCCCTGCGCGGTGGGGCTGCGACTGCCCACCACAGCCACCGAGGGCCGATCGAGCAAGGACAGTTGGCCCTGCACAAACAACAGCAAGGGTGGATCTGGGGTTTCGAGTAAACGGCGCGGGTAACGTGTATCGGCCAGAGACAAGATCTCTCGTTGGCCTTCTTCGGGCCGACTGCTGCCGCAGAGCCAGGCTTGCGTGGCGGCCATGTGGTCAGCCCAATCAGCGGGAACGCACGACAGCGACGCGGCATCTCGGGCAGACACGACGTTTTTCAGGTCGGAAAGCGGCGCATCAAACACGGCTTGCGGAGAGCCGAACGCCGCGAGCAATTGGCGCGCTTTGGCTGGCCCCACACCGGGGGTCAGCAACAAGCGCAACCAAGCTGACAGTTCTGATTGATCCATCGGGTGAGCCTACACCCGATGCCAGGCTCACGGCTGGCTGAAACGATCCCCCGCTTTGACGGGTTCCAGAACGTTCAAAATCAAGGCATAAGACATGTTGTCAAACACCCGGAACACAAACAACAGGCCATGCCGCTCATCGGGGAGCTTGATGGCCTGGCCGGTCATCTGGTCTTTGGCCATGGCACCGTCGCGCCACAAAGCCAGCACGTGACCACGCTCCAGCCCCTGCTTCGCGCCGCGATTGAGCGACACGATCTGGTTTTGGCCGGCAGTCAAGGCATCGCCATAAATAGAAGCAATCTGACCCGAGATGTCACCCTTGGGCGCATGGGGCGCCAGGTTGTCGAATTCGCGCGGAGGAACGGGGGACAGGCGATCGCCGGCCGAGGCTTCCTGACGAATCGAAGACACCACAAAGGTCGACGGGATCACCACAGGCTGACCATCGGCACCGGTGCCTTCCAGACCTTCGCGCACCAACTCCAGGGTGCCGACATACTGCGCCTCGTAACCCAACACCTCTTTGGTGGATGGATCACGCAGCGGCTTGGGCTCACGGAACAGACGCCAATCACGACGCCCACCGATGTCACCACGCACATACGCGGTTTCACCGCGCGACAACATCACGCGGCCTTCCTGGGTCGCCACCACGCGAGGCGCCTTCACCAACTCATCGCTGTCGCTGAAGATGACCGCCTCGTTGAAGAAGGACTCCAGCAAATGCACTGGCACGGTGGTGATGGCGTCATCGAGGGAACCTTCACGCACACGCGGAGACAGCTTCACCGTGCCATTGGGGCCCATGGTGGTGCCCACTTGCTGAGCGACACGCAGTCGGGCTTTGCCGTCGGATTTGTCCAGATACAGGATCTGGCCCGGAAAGATCAGGTGTGGATTCTTGATTTGCTGCAGGTTCATGCCCCACAGCTCAGGCCAGCGCCAAGGCGACTTCAGGAACAGCTTGGAAATATCCCAAAGCGTGTCGCGGCGCTTGACGGTGTAGGAGTCGGGGGCATTGGGCGCCAATTCACTGATGGGCACGCCAGCTTGGGCCACTTGTTGGGCCGTCGCCTTTTGTTGCGCAGAAACGGGATAATTGGCCTGGGCGTGGCTCAATTGCGTCACAGACATGGCGCAAACCAGTCCGACCGATGTCGCCAGGGCGCGAAGCGCGAAAGGACCCGATTGGGTTTGACGGCCGCGGAACAGGCCTGGGGACAGCGTACGCTGGGTCATGAATACAGCCTCCAATTACCTGCCGAAAAGAATTCCACAGACAGGGATTCAACAGTTTCGGCAAAATCTCTACATTGATCATTTGATTCTGCCCGGAATTTCAAGGCCGCCGCAATGAAAATTGCCCGGTGTTACCGAGCGATTCTTTTGTTTTAACGGCGTGTTCGTCGCGTCGTGCCCACAATTTCACGCTGAGAATTACCTGACCATGGCCCTGCTGCCCATCCTCCAGTATCCCGATCCCCGCTTGCACACCGTGGCCAAACCGGTCGACAAAGTGGACGACCGCATCAAACAGCTGGTCGATGACATGCTCGAAACCATGTACGACGCCAAGGGTGTCGGCTTGGCCGCGACCCAGATCAATGTGCACGAGCGCGTGGTCGTGATCGACACCAGCGAGGAGCGCAACGAGCCCCGCGTGCTGATCAACCCCGAAATCATTTGGGCCAGCGATGAAATGATCGTGTGGGAAGAGGGTTGCCTGTCCGTCCCCACCATTTACGACAAGGTGCAACGCCACGAACGCGTGAAGGTGCGCGCCCTCAATCGCGACGGCCAAACCTATGAATTTGACGCCGACGAGTTGCTGTCGGTGTGCGTGCAGCACGAACTCGACCACCTCTTGGGCAAGGTGTTTGTGGAGTATCTCTCCCCCCTCAAGCGCAATCGCATCAAGACCAAATTGGTCAAACGCGCGCGCGACGAGTGACACCATCCATGAGCAGCTTGAAAGTCGCCTTTGCGGGCACGCCCGAATTCGCCAGCGAAGCCTTGAAGGCCATTTTGGCCGCCGGCTACACGGTGCCCCTGGTCTTGACCCAGCCTGATCGGCCCGCCGGGCGGGGCATGAAACTCCAGGCCTCCCCCGTCAAACAACTGGCCCTGGCACATGACATCGCCGTCAGCCAGCCCACCAGCCTCAAGCTGGATGGGAAGTATCCCGACGAGGCGAGCGCCGCTCAAGCCGCGCTGCTGGCCGCAGCCCCCGACGTGATGGTGGTGGCCGCCTACGGCCTGATCCTGCCGCAATGGGTGCTCGACCTGCCTCGGCTGGGCTGCCTGAATATCCACGGCTCGCTTTTGCCACGTTGGCGTGGTGCGGCCCCGATCCACCGCGCCATTGAAGCGGGCGACGCTGAAACGGGCATCACGATCATGCAGATGGATGCAGGACTGGACACCGGCGACATGTTGCTGATGGAAGCCGACGCCATCCGGCCCGATGACACCACCGCCATCCTGCACGACCGCCTGGCCGCCCAAGGTGGGCGCCTGATCGTGCAGGCCCTGCGTGCCATCGAACAAGGCGGCCTGACCCGCACGCCTCAACCGAGCGAAGGCATCACCTACGCCCACAAGATTGACAAAGCCGAAGCGGCCATCGACTGGCGGCTGCCTGCGGCCACCTTGGCTCGCCGGGTTCGGGCTTTTGACCCATTCCCTGGCTGCACCTTTCAAATGAGTCAGAAGGGGCCCCAAGGCGAGCCGGTCGACCAAACCATCAAGCTCTGGTCGGCCAGTGTGGTCAACGCCAGCGGCGCGCCCGGCGAAGTGCTGCACGCCCAAGGTGAGACCCTGGTGGTGGCCTGTGGCGAGCAGGCGCTGGCACTGCATACCCTTCAGCGGCCTGGGGGCAAGCGCATCTCGGCGCGTGATTTTTTACACGCGTCTGGCACGATGCCCTCGCAACTGGGTTGAACGCTTGAACTTTGCGGGTTGACCCGCATCTAACGACGCAAGCCTCGCCGAGGTGTCTTTGCTCAACTGTCAGGGGTCAGGAGGCCCCACACCATGTTCAACATGATGAAAACTGCGATCCTGATGGCGGCCATCACCGCCCTCTTCATGGCCATTGGCGCCATGATCGGGGGTCGTGCGGGCATGATGCTGGCGCTCGTGGTGGCGCTGGGCATGAATTTCTTCAGCTACTGGTTCTCGGACAAGATGGTGCTGAAGATGTACAACGCGCGTGAGGTCAACGCCAGCACGGCGCCACGCTTTTACGCCATGGTCAAGGAACTGGCCGATCGGGCTCAACTGCCCATGCCCAAGGTCTACCTGATTGACGAGGCCGCACCCAACGCCTTCGCGACGGGTCGCAACCCCGAGCACGCCGCCGTGGCCGCCACCACCGGCATCATTGACCTGCTGAATGAACGCGAACTGCGCGGCGTGATGGCCCACGAGCTGGCCCACGTCAAACACCGCGACATCCTGATCAGCACCATCAGTGCCACCATGGCCGGTGCCATCTCGATGCTGGCCAACTTTGCCATGTTCTTTGGTGGTCGCGATGAAGAAGGGCGCCCCACCAACCCCATCGCGGGCATCGCGGTGGCCATCCTGGCGCCGATTGCGGCCAGCTTGATTCAAATGGCCATCAGCCGCGCGCGTGAGTTCGAGGCCGACCGTGGTGGCGCCGAAATCTCTGGCGACCCACGCGCCTTGGCCAGTGCTCTGGACAAGATCCACCGCTACGCCCGAGGCATTCCGATGGAAGCGGCCGAAGCCCACCCCGAAACGGCCCAAATGATGATCATGAACCCCCTGTCGGCAGAGGGCATCAAGGGTTTGTTTGCGACACACCCGGCCACCGAAGAGCGCGTGGCACGTCTGCTGGCCATGGCGCAGCAACGAGGGTGACACAACACAACGACCTCCATTAAACCCCTCGAAAACAGTCTTCTTTATTCAAGGACGGGCGTACAACAACCGATACAGCGGGACACCCGGAGTTCTCTCCGGCAAGGTCCCGCTTTTTAGTTGTACGCCCGCATGCCCCCAGACATTGCCGTTGCCAAACGCTCGCTGAGCTGCCTGATCCAATCGGGCGCAGTCGCCCTGCTGACATCAGGCCTGCCTCTGGCCACGTGGCTGAGTTACCAACAGGGCGCCCCCGCCGCGGGCATCATCGCTGGCGCCGTGATCTCCGTCCTGCTGATGGGCGCCACCGTCTGGCTCATCCGCCAACGACTGCAACATTTGGCCCAACTGGGAGACACATGGGCCCACCGCGCCCAACTGAGCGAGAACCAATGGGCCGCCGTCATGGCGCACTCTGCAGACGGCATCGTGACCCTGTCCTCCTCCGGTCACATCACCAGCGCCAACGCCGCCATCAGCCAGATGTTCGGCACCCGCCATGTGGATTTGCGTGGCCTGCACATCAGCGCCCTGATTCCTTCCGCTCCGACCGGCAATGAACTGGCCGCCTACCTGTTGGAGCACGATGAGCCATCGCACTTGAAGCGCCCCGAACTGCAGGGCAAGCGACACAACGGTCGCCACTTTCCTCTGAGTCTGTCGGTGTGTTGCCCGCAGATGGACGGAGACCATCGATTCGTCGCGGTGATCCGAGACCTCAGCGCCACCAAGTCGATGGAGCTGGCCATGAACGCGGCGCAACGGCATCTGGACACGGTCGACGAGATGCGTCGCATGATCGTGCACACGGCCCCCTATGCCATCGTGATTTTGAACACACACGGGATCATCCAGGCCATCAATCCGGCCGGGGAGCGCTTGCTGGGCTACCCCGCCCATGATCTCGTGGGGCGATCCGACACGCAGCGATTCTTCGATGCCGACCAGGTAGCGCACCGCGCGCACATGCTATCGGTGCGGCTCAATCGCCCCATCCACGATCTACAGGTCCTGCCGCACTTGGCTGAACTGTCCCCAGGACACCCCTCGGAGTGGAACCTGATTCGCGCGGACGGCAGTACCGTGGTGGCAGAAATTCTGGTGCATGTGCTGACCGATGAAGCTGGCCAACACACCGGCTATCTGGCTACCGCCCATGACGTGACACAACGTCGTCAGGCCGAGGACAAGCTGCACCACATGGCGATGCACGATGCGCTCACCGCACTGCCCAACCGCAACATGCTGCAGGAGCAACTCAAGGTCTGCATTGGCTTGGCTGAACGCAACAACCAACCCTTGGCCATGCTCTTCCTGGACGTGGACCGCTTCAAGAAGATCAACGACACCTTGGGCCACCACATTGGCGACAGCGTCTTGATCGAGGTTGGTCGCCGCATACGCAGTGCCATGCGCACATCCGACATCGTCGCCCGGCTGGGTGGTGATGAGTTCGGCATCTTGCTACCAAGGATCACCGCGATGAGCGATGGCATGTTGGTTGCAGAGAAGGTCCACAGCCTGTTCAGCGAGCCCTTCCGCGTGGGCCCCCATGAATTGCGTGTCAGTGCCAGCATTGGATTGGCACTGTATCCGGACCATGGCAGCGACTCCATCACCCTCATGCGGCATGCCGATCTGGCCATGTATCAGGCCAAGAATGCCGGACGCAATCGGATCGAGGTGTTCTCGGACAAGATGCAGTCGCCCAACGCCGACACCCTGCTGTTGGAAAACGACCTGTACAAAGCCCTGGAGCTGGATGAACTGCGCTTGTTCTTCCAACCCCAATTCGACTGCGCGAATGGCGCCATCACCGGCGTTGAAGCACTGCTGCGCTGGGAGCATCGCGGTAAGCTGGTCCCGCCAGACGAGTTCATTCCGCTGGCAGAGGAGACCGGGCTCATCGTGGGCATGGGCGAATGGGTCCTCCGTCGGGCGTGCCAACGTGCCCAGCAGTGGCGCACCGAAACGGGCTGGCCTTTGCGCGTGGCGGTCAACCTCTCTGCCGTGCAACTGGAGCAGGCCAACATCCTGGACACCATTCAGCGGGTACTGCGAGATACCGGTCTAGCGCCTACAGCGCTCGAGCTCGAAATCACTGAAAGCGTCGTGGTGCGCGAGTCCTTGCGCGCCGCAGACATCTTGAACCAACTGCGCGCCATCGGTGTGAGCATCGCCATCGACGACTTTGGTGTGGGCTACTCCAGCTTTGCCTACCTGCGTGAGTTGCCTGTAGATCGGTTCAAACTCGATCGCAGCTTCCTCAACGCCGTTCCAAAATCCGAAGCCGACAGCCGACTGGCCAGCGCGCTGATTGCGATGGCGCACAGACTGGACGTTGGTATCGTGGCCGAAGGCGTCGAAACGGCAGAGCAAGCCGCCTTCTTGAAGGACCATGGTTGCGACGAGTGTCAAGGCTATCACTTGGGCCGACCCATGCCTGAGTCGCAGTTTGAACAACTGCTTCATACCCACAGCCACAGCCATCGTGGCCTGATGGATACCGTGTTGGTACGCGCCCAAACACGTGCCGGGCGAGGCGCCAACGCGATGAAACAAACCGTTTAGTGTGAGGCCCCGCCCAACATGGCGGGATGAGGATCGCGATCAGCGCAGCAAGCGCTCTGGATCGGCGTCGAGCTTGGCCAACGCATCACGCGTGGCGCGAGCGGTCAGCGGTTCTTCCTCGATCGGCACCAACAAACCGGCCTGCAGGAATGAGGCCATGCGATGCAATTGGAAGAGCACGCCACGACCACCGGGCGTCACAAACAGTGCCAATTGCTTTTGGAGACCGTGCCAAACCAATTGAACCTGTTCTTGCTTGTCTCGGTAGTCGAGCTGGAACCAAGCGCCGATTTGTAGATCACGCGCCCAGGCCATCATGGCCGGGGTGGGCATGGTCCCGCCATCGGCCACGATCTCCAAGTCATCACTTTCATGGCCCGACAGATCACGCAGCGTTTGCTCGTCGAGCTCCACATCCGCGATGTTGGGCAGGATCTCATCGAGAGCATCAAGTCGTTCGGTCACGGCCTGCAAATGCGCGGAGGAAATCGCTGCAGAACGTGCAGAGAACGCCGCAGCCAGGGCCGCATTCAGGGCATGGATGTGTTCGTCTTGCTTTTCGACCGACAGGCCTGCACGCGCCATGCCTTCTCGCACGGTTTTGAGCAAGGGCGGCAAACGACGCAAAACATCCGCACGTTCTTCACGCGAGGTTTTGGCGCTGGCCGACCAAATCAAGTCTGCCGCAGCACGCTTGAGGGCGCGGGTTTCATCGCTGGAAGGGCTGGTTTGCACGGCACTGTGCGCCAACACATCGGCCCAAACCCGGAACAAGAACTCACGCACGCCTTCATGGACGGGCACCGTTTCGAGCATCTTGCGCAACTCGATGGTGTATTGAATCGCCCAAGTTTCGCGCTGCTCGACTTGCTGCGCCAACGAGACCCCTTTACGCGAGGCCTCGTTTTCGTCGCGGAAATACCGCTCCAGGAATTTTTCGAACTCCGTCAGAACGGTCTGAAACACACGACGCCCGGTGTCCGGATACGCCTCGACCACCTGAACGATGCGTCGGATCTCTTTGTAGAGCGAACCTTCGTCGCCATGCTCGCCCGAAGCAAAGCCCATGACGCAGGAGCCCATGCGGTCAATCAAAGCACGTGCAGGGTGACTGAGATTGGCAAAGAAATCAGGCTCACTGACCGCGACGCGCAACACAGGCATCTGCAAGCGCGCAAACCACACACGAATGGATGCGGGCAGCCGCTCTTCCATCAGAATGCTTTGGAACAACAACGCCACCACTTCGATCGTGGCCCGCTCCACAGGGGTCGATGCGGCCTTCTTAAGTGCAGCACGACTTTGTTGGAGATCCTGAACCAGTGCGGCAGGGGTGCTACTCAAGCCTGTGGCATCGGCTACGGTATGGCTTTGAACCAGCTGTTGGGCCGCTGCAATGGCTTGACCCAGCATGGGGCTGACTGGGGTGCGCGCGCCAGCCAGTACCGCCACAGTGGGGTCAAAGTCTGGGACTTGTCGCGCCACCACCTGATTGAGCCTGCTCATGGCCACATGGGCCTGCACTGCACTCTTGCTGTGCAAAGCTTGCGCCTGCGTCAGCAAACGTGTTTCTTCGTACGCCCGGCCCAAAGGCTGCAAGCCACTGTTGGCGGATGTCGCCGGCACGACTCCAGACGCGCCGTTTCCAGGCCCCGCAGGACCCGCAGCCCCCACGCCAGCGCTGGGCTGAATGGGCTGATAAATGGGCGCCGTACTGCGCGAACGGCGAATGAAGGGGCGCAGGTCCACTTCCGGACACACGCCGTTGTCGAGCAGCAAGCGATTGGCCTCGTGGTAGGCCTCTTGCACCCACTGCGAAGATTCGGCATGGATGACGTTTTGCAGGGTGCCCCAGTGACCCGCCGTCATGCCCGAGGCAATCCAGCTGTCCATGATCCAGCGCGCCACGGTCTGGGGCCGCAACACATCACCGGCCGCCTCAGCGGTGGGGGCTTGTCCGGCGGTGCCCGAAATGGATTGGAGGCGAGAACTCAGGTCGGTGTACTCCGAGCCTGCCATGTCCGAAATGGCCTGAGCCAGATTGGACACCATCAAGCTGCGCTCCACCGCACTGTCGTCCACCAAGGACAACTGGCCCACAGGCCCCCAAGTGGAAGACCCCTCGATACGAGAGTCCAAAGGGCGCCCTGATCGCAAGATTTGCAGCGCGTCGTTGATGCGCTGCTCCAGCCCCAACTGCCAAGCCGACAGCGCTGGCGCGAAATCCAGGACCAGATCGCGTCTTCGGGCGTTGAGGGCAGGCTCCCCCGCTTGGGAGGCCAGACGACGCGCCCCATCCGAACACGCTAGCGCAAAGCTGGCCGCGCCCCGATGGAGCGCATCCAGGTAACTAGAGCGGGCCACAGAGGCCAGCGCGCGGTTAGGACCTAGCGTCATGAAGCGGCAAACAGTGACAGACCCATGGTCTGCCTTGAATGAATCGTGTCTACCGGACTCTACACCACAGCGCCGGCATGGGGATCGTTGGGATCAACGTCTTTTTTGGTGCTTTTCACCAGGTCTTCGCGCTTGACACCCAGCCACATCGCAATCGCAGCGGCCACGAACACCGAGGAATAGATACCGAACAAGATGCCAATCGTCAGCGCCAACGCGAAGTAATGCAGGGTGGGACCACCAAAGATCAGCATGGCCAACACCATCATTTCGGTGCTGCCGTGGGTGATCATGGTCCGGCTCATGGTGCTGGTGATCGCATGGTCGATCACTTCACTGGTGCTGAGCTTGCGGTACTTGCGGAAGGCTTCGCGGATCCGGTCAAAGATCACCACCGATTCGTTGACCGAATAACCCAGCACAGCCAACACCGCCGCCAACACGGACAGCGAGAACTCCCACTGGAAGTAGGCAAAGAAGCCCAAGATGATGATGACGTCGTGCAGGTTGGCGACAATGCCAGCCACCGCAAACTTCCACTCAAAGCGGAAGGCCAGGTAGATCATGATGCCGATCACGGTCACGGCCAGAGCCAGCGCGCCATCGCGAGCCAACTCGTCACCCACCTGCGGCCCGACGAATTCACTGCGCTGCAAACTCACAGGTTCGGTGGCGCCTGCCTGACAAACCTGCACCGGCCCCTTGTCGGTTTCTTTGGCCACAATCTGGCCTTTTTCGGCTTGGCACAAGGCATTGAACACCTTGGCCACCACCTCGGTTTGCTTCATTTCGCCGCGCAGAGGCAAACGAATCAGCACGTCTTGCGAGGTCCCGAAGTTCTGCACCTGTACTTCGCCGTAGCCCAAGGACTCGACTGCATGTCGCGCGCGACTGAGGTCGGCGCTTTGTGCGTACTGCACTTCGATCAGGGATCCGCCCGTGAACTCGATGGACAAGTGCAAGCCCCGGGTCACCAGGAAAAACACCGCCGCCGCGAAAGTGAGGAAAGAAATCGCGTTGAAAATCAACGCGTGGCGCATGAACGGGATGTCACGCTTGATGCGGAAAAACTCCATGTCTTACTCCTGGGGTTTCCAGACCTGCCCAATGGACACGGACTTCAGTTTCTTGTGACGGCCATACCAGAGGTTGACCAGACCGCGCGAGAAGAACACGGCGGAGAACATCGAGGTCAGGATGCCCAAACAGTGCACCACCGCAAAACCGCGCACAGGGCCGGAACCGAAGGCCAACAACGACAGGCCCGCGATCAGGGTCGTGACGTTCGAGTCCAAGATGGTCGCCCAGGCGTTCTCGTAACCGGCATGGATGGCGGTGTGCGGTGCCGAGCCATTACGCAACTCCTCACGCACGCGCTCGTTGATCAGCACGTTGGAGTCAATCGCCATACCCAAGGTCAAGGCAATCGCCGCGATACCGGGCAAGGTCAGGGTGGCTTGCAACATGGACAACACCGCCACCAACAACAGCAGGTTGACGGACAAAGCCAAGGTCGAGAACAGACCAAACAGCATGTAGTACACCACCATGAAGATGGCGATGGCGGCAAAGCCGTAGATCAAGCTCTTGAAACCCTGCGCGATGTTTTCAGCGCCCAAGCTGGGGCCGACGGTGCGCTCTTCAATGATCTCCATGGGCGCAGCCAGAGAGCCTGCGCGCAACAACAAAGCGGTATCGGCGGCTTCTTCGGTGCTCATGCTGCCCGAGATCTGAACTCGGCCGCCACCGATTTCGCCACGAATCACAGGCGCTGTGACCACTTCACCCTTGCCCTTTTCGAACAAGATGATGGCCATGCGCTTGCCGATGTTTTCCCGGGTCACGTCGCGGAAGATGCGCGCACCACGCGCATCCAAGGTGAGGTGAACGGCAGCCTCTTGGTTTTCATCGAAACCAGGCTGTGCATCGGTCAAGTTGTCACCGGTCAGGAGCACTTGGCGCTTGACGATCACAGGCATACCGCCGCGCTCGGCGTAACGCTCCATACCAAATGGGACAGGGCCGCCCTTCATGGCTTCGATGGCTTCCGCGCCATCTTCCACCATGCGCACCTCAAGGGTGGCCGTGCGACCAATGATGTCTTTGGCCTTGGCTGTGTCTTGCACACCAGGCAATTGCACCACCACGCGGTCGATGCCCTGCTGCTGAATCACAGGCTCGGCCACGCCCAGCTCATTGATCCGGTTGTGCAGGGTGGTGATGTTTTGCTTCAGGGCTTGATCTTGAATGCTGCGGGCGGAAGCAGGCTTGAGGGTACCGATCAGCGCCATGTCGCCGGACTCGCTATCGGTCCCGTCTGTCCATTGCAAATCGGCGACTGTGTCCTGCAGCAAATTGCGCGCCGCTTGGCGAACGGGGGCCTCGCGGAAACGAACGATCACGGTGTTGCCGTCTCGACGGATCCCGCTGTGCCGGATGTCCTTGTCACGCATTTGCGTACGGATGTCGCCTGTGAGGCTTTCGATTTTCTGGCTGAGGGCTGCCTTCATGTCGACCTGCATCAGGAAGTGCACCCCTCCGCGCAAATCTAGACCCAGATACATGGGCTGAGCATGCAACGCACGCAGCCATTGGGGCGAGCGCGACAGCAGGTTCAGCGCCACGATGTACTGCGGGTTGGCAGGATCGGGGTTGAACGCCTTGTTGATGGCGTCGCGGGCCTTCATCTGGGTGTCGGTGTCTTTGAACCGCGCCTTGATGGAGGTGCCCTCGAACTCGACGAAGTCAGGCTGAATACCTGCCTGTTTGAGCACCCCCTCGACACGCGCCACTTCAGCCGAACTCAGCTTGATGGTGGCCTTGCCACTGGACAACTGGACAGCCGGCGCTTCACCAAAGAAGTTGGGCAAGGTGTAGATCAGGCCGACCACGAGGGCAACGGCGAGGATCAGATACTTCCACCAAGAATAGCGGTTCATGATCGAGGGTTCCTCAGAACGCGAGGCGCTATGCGACCTCGCGGCGGTGTATTACTTGGAGAAAGTGCCTTTGGGCAGAACTTGAATGATCGCCACGCGCTGCACTTGCAGTTCGACGTTATCGGCCACTTCGAGGTGCACAAAGGTGTCGCCCAACTTGCTGATCTTGCCGACCACGCCACCTTGGGTCACCACTTCGTCACCCTTGGCCAGCGCTTCGAGCATGGCCTTGGTTTCCTTCTGGCGCTTCATCTGAGGACGGATCATCAGGAAATACAGCGCCACGAACATCAGGATCAATGGCAGGAACTGGGCAAAACCACTGCCAGCAGCAGGTGCAGCGGCGGCTTGAGCGTAAGCGTCAGAAATAAACACGGCTTCTTCCTTCAAACAAAGGGCCGATGTGCCTTGTGGGCAGCACCGGCCGTAACGGCGATGATTGTATGCGTGAGGCGCACAGGCCTCGGGGAGGGCTTACGCCCGGTCAGATCACGTACTTGACCAGGGGGTGCCCGGTCAGTCCGCGATAGATGTTGTCGAGTTGCTCGCGACTGGTGGCTGTGACCGTCACAGTGAGACCCAGATAGGTCCCGCTGCTGCTGGGGCGCCGCACCACCGTTGCGACATCAAAACCCGGATCATGCTGGACCACGATGGACACCACAGCCTCGACAAAAGTTTCGTTGTGCGCACCCATCACTTTGATGGGAAATGCGCAGGGGTACTGAATCAGCGATTCTTCTGGCGGAATGGGCGGATTCACAGGTTGATTCATACAAAGTCCTTATCGATCACTGAACGCCCAAGCGAATGGCATCCCAGGCGCGCCCCAACCAGCCCGCGCTGGGGACAGGCTCCAACGCCTGCAAGGGCACATCTTGCCAGGGCTGGCCTGCCAGGCTGATTTTGAGGGTGGCCACGGTTTGGCCGCGGGTCAAGGGTGCCAGCAAGGGGTCCTGACGAACCAGTTGCGTCTTCAGACCGCTGCCCTGCCCTTTCGGGACCACCACCATGATGGGCTGCAAGCGCCCCACAGGCACCTTGGACGAAGCGCCCTTCCAGACAGGGGCATCCACCACCGACTGGTTGGCCGAAAACAGCTTGATGACATCGAAGGCGCCGTGCCCCCAATTCAGCAACTTTTGCCCCTCGGAGGCGCGCGACTCGGGCGAAGACGTGCCCACCACCACCGCAATCAGCCGCCGGGATGCGCCACCTAGCGTGCGCTGGCTGGTCACGGCCAAGCCATAACCAGCCCCTTCCGCGTAACTGGTTTGCAGACCATCGATGGTGGGGTCGCGCCACAGCAGCACATTGCGACTGGGTTGTTTGACACCACCCAGCGTTGCTTCTTTCAAACTGAAATAGGCCAGGCTCTTAGGGAAGTCCGACACCAGGCGCGCAGCAATCATGGCCATCTCACGCGGTGTGCTGAAATGCCCGGCCACCACGCGCCCCTCTGGGTTGCGAAACTGCGTGGCTTTTAGACCAAATGCCTGCGCTTGGCGGTTCATGCGCTCCACAAAAGCATCCACCGACCCCGCCAAGCCTTCGGCCAGCGCCACGGTGGCGTCATTGCCGCTGTGAACGATCATGCCCTTGAGGAGATCGTCCACGCTAACCTCTGTGCCCGCAGCCAAATGGCTGCGCGAGCCGCTGTTCAAGCCGGTTTTCCAGGCCAACTCGCTCACCGCCCACTTTTGCTGCGCTTGCAATTTGCCAGCGTCGATGGCTTGGAACACCAAGTAAGCCGTCATGAGCTTGGTCAAGGACGCGGGCTCGATACGCTGATCGGCTTGCCTGGCTGCCAAGGTCTGCATGGAAGCCAGATCTTGCAAGACATACGCACGCGCTGCGACCTCTGGCGGCTGAGGTAAACCCAGCGGGGGCTCCGCAAAACTCAGACTACCGGCACGGCTTTGCGCCCACGCCGAGGCACCAAACGGCAAGGTCAGCACCATCAGACAGGCCGCGACCATACGACGGCGCCAGATCGATCGACAAGAGGACAGGGTTTGAAACATGGGGGGCAAGTGGGGGCGCAGGCGCCAATCTCAAGGTTTCAGGCCACTCAAAGGGCGCCACGCCCCGCAGATGCGGGCGCTGGTGCGGGTGGCCAACTGGCCATGTGGCGCTTGACGGTGTCACGCAACACGCCGAGTTGTCCGTGGAAGAAATGCCCCACACCAGGCACCACCGTCACAGGCAAAGCCTGTGGGCGAGCCCAGTCCAAAATGCTGCTCAGCGGCACCACATCATCGGCCTCACCCTGCACCACCAGGGTGTCAGCGGGCACATGGGGCACGGCATACCGGCTGGTGGCGGGACTGACCAACATCAGATGGGCAGCAGCCTGCCGACCGGGTTGCTGCAACGCCACAAAGGCAGACGCCGCCACAAAACCGCCAAAAGAGAAGCCCGCCAGGGCCAGCGGCAGGTGATGCGCATCGGCTTGCAAGCGCGCATCGTCGACCACGGCCAGCATGTCCTGCAACTCGCCCCGGCCCTCGTCCCAGGCACCGACAGACCGCCCGACGCCACGAAAATTGAAACGCACCGCGCGCCAACCGGACTGGACAGCCGCGCGCACCAAGGTGTGCACCACTTTGTTGTCCATCGTGCCGCCCATCAGGGGGTGCGGATGAGCGATCACGACCACACCCGAAGGTGCATGCGCGGGATCTTCAACCACGATTTCCAACGCACCGCTGGGGCCGTCAATCGTGTGGGAAGCAGGACGCCCCAACATCAGCTGTTCCGGAACAACGGGTCAGCGACCGACGCAGGGCGACAAAACCAGGCGGTCCACCACTTCGCCTTTGGCCAAGTGCTTTTCAACGATTTCATCGATGTCGGCCTTGTCCACGAAGGTGTACCAGGTGCCTTCGGGGTAGACCACGGCCACCGGACCACCCGAGCAGCGATCCAGACAACCAGCCTTGTTGACACGAACCTTGCCCGGCCCATTCAAGCCCATTTCGGCCACTTTGCTCTTGCAATGGTCGAAGCCTTCCTTGGCGGCATGGTCAGCACAGCAGTCTTCCCCATTGATGCGCTGGTTCAGACAGAAAAAGACGTGGCGTTGGTAATAGCTCATGGCGGCATTGTAGGCACGACCGGCCTCCCGCGGGCGATCAGCCCTGCGGTTCGCGTTGCCACAGGCGCGTCAGCAACCAAACCAGTGCCACGTAGGGCCAGAGCAACCCCACCCAGCGCGCCAGGCCATGGAACCGGATGAAACGACCATGCTCCCAGGCCTGCAAGGTCTGGGCGTAATACGGATCAGCTGGCGCCAGATGGATCAACACGACCAAAGCCGCCAAAACGCCCACACCGATGGCCGCGCACACGGTCCGCGAACGATCCACCAACACAGCGCCCCCCAAAGACCCCAGCAGCATGCCCCAAATCACCGACAGGCTGACCCAGGTCAGGGCGTGCTGCACCCCGTAATTGATGGCCGTGGACAAGGTGGTGGTAGCCATCGCCATCAGCACCGCGCCACTCAACAAAATCAAACGCGTCAACCTGGGGCGGGCCAAGGCACATGCCAGACACATGGGCGCCATCAAACCAAAGGCCACGGTGACCACTTCCGTCCCAAAGGCCAGATCCGGTCGCACACTGCCGGAGTAGAAGCGCTCCCACATCAGCAAGGGGTCGTCGGGCATCACCCAGGCTTGCCAAGGCGTGTCTTGCAACCACTCCATCAACATGACGCGAATGGGCGGCACGATCTGGCCTTGCCCCAAGGGCAGGGGCGGCGGAAACAACAGGCCCAGCGGCCAAACCCAGATCAAAGCCAGACCCAGTCCGGCCTGCGGGATAAACCAGCGTTCACGCCAACGATGCCAAACCTCGACCAAGCCCAAGGCATGCACCGTGACCGCCGCGAGCGCGCCCCAAGCGGCCCCCAGGGTGTTCAGCGTCCAATCCGAGATGGATGGGACTCGAACCGGCAAGAAGTACTGACTCAGCTCTAGCCCATAAGACCAGGCCGAACAAAACGCGACCGTCTGCACGGCCGCCCAGAACGCATTGGCCCCGCTGCGCAAATGCGCCAGGCACATGATGGCGCCCAGAGGCACATAACCCAACAGGTTCCCGATCAGGTCATTGAGGGTTTCGTTGCTGAGTTTGGGCAACAGCCACTGAAAGACCTGCGGATCAGGCCAATGCCACCCCACCCACGGATGCAGCGTGGCATAGCTCACCAGCGCCAAGGCCATCCATGTCAGAGGCCAGGCCGAGGTCCGATGCAGAGACATGATCCGCCTATCCGCGCATCAACCCGTGAACGGTTTGACCACCACCAGGATCACGATCAGCATGAACAGAATGACCGTGATCTCATTGAAAACCCGGAACCAGCGGTGCGGACGCCGGTTTTGCAGATTCTCAAAATCGCGCAACAGCTTGCGGCAAACGTGCTGATAACCGATCACCCCCAGCACCAGGGTAAGTTTGATGTGCAACCACCATTGGCCAGGACCTTTGCCAATGCCGTAATGCAACCAAAGGATCAAGCCGAAAACCAGGGCCGGCACCATCAAAATGGTGGTGAACCGATACAACTTGCGCGCCATGAGCAACAAGCGCTCGCGCTCGGCGTGGCTGTCCGACGGCACCATGGCCAGGTTCACGAACAGGCGCGGCAGGTAGAACAGCCCAGCAAACCAGCTGGCGACAAAAATGATGTGAAAGGCTTTGATCCAGAGCATGAAGTCATTATGACCAGCTCCGGTCGAGCTGCCCACCACACTAAGATGGCGCGTGGCGGCTTCACCGCAATTCAAAGCGAAAAGCCAAAAAAAAGCCCCAGCAATGCTGGGGCTGTCAAGCCTTAACGCTGTCATCACGGTAAGGCACCTGCTCAGGGAGGAAAAGCAGGGAATGAGGCCTTGCGGCGTATCATTCAAGGCGGATTATAGATGTGTGAGCCGCACATGTGTCTAGTCCTTGTCCGGATTTGCCCATTTTTTGGCTGATTTTTCCCTTCCTTTGCAAAGCTTCACGCTGGCAAGCACGCTTCATCGCACCATGTCCTACCTGCAGCACTTCCCTCAGCATCGCCCCCGTCGCTTACGCAAAGACGAGTTTTCTCGCCGCCTGGTGCGTGAGCATGTGCTCACTTCGGCCGATCTGATCTACCCTGTTTTCATACTGGACCAGGACGCGGGCGCGCAAAGCGTGGCCTCCATGCCCGGAGTGGAACGCTTGGGGCGCGACGCCTTGTACGCCGCCGCCGAGCAGTGCCTGACGCTGGGCATCCCGGTGCTGGCCTTGTTCCCCGTGATCGATCGGAGCCTGAAAACCCCCGACGGCAGTGAGGCCTGCAACCCCGAAGGCTTGGTGCCCCGCACGGTTCGGGAGTTGAAAAAACGTTTCCCAGAACTGGGCGTGATGACAGATGTGGCCCTGGACCCTTACACCACGCATGGGCAGGACGGCCTGATTGACGAGAGCGGTTACATCCTCAACGACGAGACGGTCGCCGTGCTCACCCGCCAAGCCCTGACGCAAGCCGAAGCCGGCGTCGACATCGTGGCCCCCAGTGACATGATGGACGGCCGCATCGGCGCCATCCGTCAGGCGCTCGAGTCCCAGGGACTGATCTACACCCGCATCATGGCCTACAGCGCCAAGTACGCCAGCGCTTTCTACGGCCCCTTCCGAGATGCGGTGGGCTCTGCGGCCAACCTGGGCAAGAGCAACAAAAAGGTCTACCAGATGGACCCGGCGAACACCGACGAGGCCTTGCGTGAAGTGGCGATGGACATCGCCGAAGGCGCCGACATGGTCATGGTGAAGCCCGGCATGCCCTACCTCGACATCGTTCGTCGTGTGAAAGACGAATTCAAGGTCCCGACCTTTGCCTACCAAGTCAGCGGCGAGTACGCCATGATCAAGGCGGCCGCACAAAATGGCTGGCTTGACCACGATGCCACGATGATGGAGGCCTTGTTGGCTTTCAAACGCGCAGGGGCGGATGGGATCCTGACATACTTCGCTCTGGAAGCCGCGCGCAAACTGCGCGGTTGAGCCCTGGCGGAGGATGGTTCTTGCGTTTTTTCCTGATCAACGACCGGTTCACTGAACTGCCTGGCTGGCCCGACAAAATGCCAGCCCAGGGCTTTTTGTGGGTGTCGACCGCAAGGCGCAAGCTGGAGGTGGAGTTACAAGAGACGCAAAGGGCGCTGCAACGCCTCGCCGGCGGCGGCTTGGTCGACTTGCACGTGACCGACTTGCTCAACCCGCAACTGCCATCCCAATACGACTACACCTCCTGGTACGACTTGCTGGTGTTTCGCCGCCTGGCCGCCACACCCAACACCGATCGCTTGATGCAAGAAGAGGGCAAGGCGGCCGCCGCCACCGCCCGCCAGACGATGGCCCAGATAGACACCAGCCCTGTGGGCTTTGCGGTGTTTGATCGCGTGCTGCTGACTGTGCATCCGGCCGATTGCTCGGTGCGCGAGTTCTTTGAAGGCCGCCTGAGCCAGATGTCCGCCCCCGGCTCGACCAAGGTCGATCTGGCGCAAACACCAGCTTTTGCACGCGTCGATGGGCCCGACCTGATGGACCCCAACTCGGGCCCAGATGAAGACGAAGAGCCCGCCTCGCCCACGCGAGCGGACAGCCGCAGCGGCAGCAGCCGACTCCCCCCCAGCCCCGCTGATTTGATGCTGCGCATCATCAACCACATGGTGGACAGCTATCTGGACCTGCGTCGCCTGCTGACCAAACACATTGGCCAGTTGCAGCAACAACTGCTGGGCGCCACCAAACGCTTCAACGACTGGCCTTCTCTGCTGGAATCGCGCAACGCGCTGCACCTGCTGGAAGACACCTGCGAAGACCAACGCAGCGCCGTTCAAGAGTGGATTGACGCCCTGGACGACTGGCCCATCCCTACCGAGCCACAAGCCGCGCGAGAGCGCGAAGTGCTGCGTGTGCGCTCACGCGACGTGCTCGAGCACATCGAACGGGTGCTGGGCCACGTGCGCCGCCTTGAAAGCTCGGCGGAGAGCGCCGTTCAGATGCATTTCTCGGTGCAAGGGAGTCGCACCAACGACATCATGCGCACGCTCACCGTGCTGACTGCCATCTTCTTGCCCCTGAACCTGATCACCGGCATCTTCGGCATGAACTTTGACGAACTGCCCCTGATTCACGAAAAGGCTGGCGCCTGGATTGCCTTGGGCATGATGGTGTCGATTGCTGGCGTGCTGATCTGGCTCTTCCGGCGCAAGCGTTACATCGACCGCTGAGCCCAGACTTCGCGCGCCAGGCACAGGTCATCCCACACCAAGGCCTTGTCCGCGGGGTTGCGAAGCAAATAGGCGGGGTGATAGGTCACGATCACCGGCACGCCACTCACCTCGTGGACCTTGCCGCGCAGTCGCCCGATGGCCTCGTTGGACTTCAGAAGCGACTGCACCGCAAACCGCCCCATGGCCAGGATCAACTTGGGCTGCACCAACTCGATCTGCCTGAGCAGATAAGGTTCGCACTGTGCGACCTCTTGCGGCAAAGGATTGCGGTTGGCGGGTGGCCGGCACTTGAGCACATTGGCGATGTAGACCTGCTGCGCCGCGCTGGCGTCCGCGCGCGTGAGCTTCAAGGACTCCAGCATGCGGTCGAGCAACACCCCTGCCCGGCCCACGAAGGGCTCGCCTTGCTTGTCCTCTTGCTCGCCCGGCGCCTCGCCGACGATCATCCATTCCGCCTCGATGTGGCCCACGCCAAAGACGGTCTGACGCCGGCTTTCACACAAAGCACAAGCTTGGCACGCGGCCACGGCCTCCCTCAAAGCAGGCCAATCCATGTGTTCCACACCTGCAGGGCGGGCGGGGCGAACCTTGTCGTCCAGCGCTTCGGTGGCCACGGCTGCCACCGATCGCATCGGTGGGGCGGGTCGGGCCGCCACGCGGGGCGCTGCTGGCGCTGCCGCTGGGGCCACGATCGGTGCAGCGCGGTGGGTCAACTCCACGGCTTCCGACATCGCCGGGTGTGCGGGCTCTACCGGTTCGGAAGACACCGTCTCCACCGGCCAAAACGGCGGAATCCCCATTTCGCGCAACATGGCGCGTTGGCGTTCAGTCCACCGCATGAGGGGCCTCCGTGGGATTCAAAATGACACGCTTCATGACCAGCGCATCTTCACGGCCTTCGGGTGCCGGGTAATAGTTCTTGCGCACACCCACGGTCTCGAAGCCCTCACGCACATACAAGGCTTTGGCTCGCTGGTTGCTGGGGCGCACCTCCAACCAAAGGGTTTGCGCCGCGCGCTGTTGGCACAGCTCATACAGAATCGACATCAAGGCCGGCGCGAGCCCGGAGCCATGCCATCGCCGATCCACGGCGATGTTGAGCAGGTGCATCTCATCCACCCCATCCATCATGACCAACACGGCAGCGATGGCGCCCGTATCAGCCTCGCATCGCACGCGTACCCAATACCCCGCGCGCATAGATGAGCGATAGTTGTCTTCACTCCAGGCGTGAACGGGATGCATGCAGGCCGCCAATTCCATGGCCCTGACGGCAGGAATGTCAGCCTCGGTCATGGGCCGGTCGATCCAACGGGGCGCCGCGCTCATGCTTTCGCTGCCTGCCTCTCGGCGGTGGTTTGCGCGACCTTGTCGCGCACATAACGCGGCAAGGCCAAGGCGGCATCCATGGCCAAACCTTGGTGCCAGGCGCGTAGCGCCACCGAAGCCTGCGCTGCGCCACTGGGCATGGCTTGCGCCCACTGAAGCCGCGCGGGGACCCCAACAAAACGATCGGCGTAGGCCAACAAGGCGCTGCCGGCCAGATGCTGGGGCGCTTGGGCAGACCACCGCTGCTGTGGCTCCGTCAAGGGCCACAACTGCGCGTCATGCACCAAAGCCCATCCCAGCGTCTCACCCTGCCACCGGTAGGCCGCCACATACATTTCTTCCATGCGCGCGTCTTGCAGCACCCAGACCTCGTCGCCGTCAGCCCAGGCAGACGGATCGATCTGGCGAGCGGACTCGGCCACCAGCATCAAGGTGTCCAAAGCCAACACCGGTTTGTTCACCCCCAAGGCCAAACCTTGCGCCGTCGAACAAGCGGTGCGCAAGCCGGTGAAGGCGCCCGGCCCGGCCCCGAATGCGATGGCATCCAAATCACGCCACGCCAGGCCCGCTTCAGCCACCAAGGTCTGCAGGGCAGGCAACAGCGTGACAGAGGCTTGCGCCCCACCAGCCAACTCAACCACGCGCGTCTCATCACCACGCACCAAAGCCGCGTGCACGCGCTCGGTCGAGGTATCGAGAGACAAGAGGGTCGGAGAAGCCACAGCAGGAGATGTCATACGCCCGCAAGTGTAAAGCCCCACCCTATGATGTCGCCATGATTCGTCTGGACGTCATGTATTGGATTTCTCATTGGGTTGCCGTGGTCACGCGACTCTCCCTCCATCTCCGGCGCATCACGCTGGCACCGTTGCTGGCCCTGTCAGGCTTGGCCGGCACAGCGGGCACCTTGCAAGCAGCCGACTTCGCTGGGTGGCCCAGCGCATTGAAAGACATCGCGCAGCGTCAACGCATCGCGCCGCAGCAGGTCGCCATGTGGGTGGCGCCGGTTGACGGCGGCCCCGATCGACTGGCCATCGATGTGGATACCCCCCGCTCCGTGGCCTCGGTGATGAAGTTGTTCACCACCGGCACCGCCCTGCAAACCCTGGGTCCCGCCTACACCTGGAAAACCGAGGTCGGGCTGGGTGGGCCGCTGGGCACGGATGGCCATGTGGCCGGCCCCATCTATTTGCGCGGCAGCGGCGACCCGGGCTTGGTGCTGGAACGCGTGCAATTGATGCTGTCGCGCTGGCGCGCTGCTGGCCTGCACGTGATTGAAGGCGATTGGATTCTGGATCGCAGCTTGTTTCAACTCTCGCCGCACGATCCCGCCGCCTTTGACGGCGCAGCACTCAAGCCTTACAACGCCGGGCCTGACGCCTTGCTGCTGAACCATCGCGCCCTGATCCTACGCTTTCGCCCAGACGACGCCCTGCCACAACGGGTGAAGGTAACCCTGGAGCCCGAACTGGCGGAGATGGAAATCGTCAACCGCCTGAAGTTGCACGAAACCGCGCCGTGCGGCGATTGGCGCGAAGGCATCACCCTGTCGCTGGAGCCCGACAGCCACTGGCACCTGACATCGACCAGCCAGCAGCGCCGCTGGCACGTGCGCCTCGACGGCAGTTACCCCAAAGCGTGCCTGGAACGCGATTGGCCCCTGCTGTGGACCGGCGATCATGCCGACGATTACGCGGCACGCCTTTTGACACCCATGTGGCGACAGTTGGGCGGGCACCTGCAGGGCCAAGTCCGCTCCGGCGCCTGGCCTGAAGGTTTGCCCGTGTGGTCACGCTGGACCTCGCCGCCTTTGAGCCAAGCCGTGCAAGACATCAACAAGTTCAGCAACAACGTGATGGCGCGCCAGTTGTTCTTGACCCTGGGCACCCTTGCCCCCGCGCGCCCAGTGACCTTGCCCCAAGCGCAAACCGTGGTGGCCGAACACGTGCGCGCCCAAACTACCTCACGGGAAGCGCTGTCGGCATGCGCCGGTGACCATCTGGTGTTGGACAACGGCTCCGGCTTGTCGCGCACCGAGCGCAGCAGCGCACGCTGCCTGGGCGAGTGGATGCGAGCCCTGTGGCGCAGCCCGGTCATGCCTGAAATGCTCGCGTCACTCCCGATTGCGGGCGTGGACGGCACCGCGCGCCGACTGAATGGCGCCAGCGGCAAAGTCCACTTGAAGACGGGATCATTGGACGGCACCTCGGCCATTGCGGGCTATGCGCACGCCGACTCTGGCCGCCGCTACGTCGTCATCGGCGTGGTGAATGGCCAGACCGACGGCGCCAGACCGTTGCTGGATGCCCTGATGAGCTGGGCCGTTCAAGACATATCGACCCAGGCCAGCATCTCCAGCGCGCCCACACCATGACACAGACAGAACTCGACATCCTCGGCACCATCGCCGCCTGCCTGACCACCGGGTCCTTCATCCCTCAGGCCTGGTTGACCTTCAAGACCCGTGACGTGAGCGGCATCTCTTTGGGCATGTACAGCGCCTTCACCACTGGCGTGGGCTTGTGGCTGATCTACGGCTGGTCGATCGGATCGTGGCCCATCACCATTGCCAACGCCATCACCTTGGCGCTGGCCAGCGCGATATTGGTGATGCGGTTGGTGTACGGAAGACGAACAGCGTCTTAGAACGGCTGGTTGGCAATGCGAGCCAATACCAAATTGGCAAACGTCTGACGAATGTAGAACCCATTGGAGACATGGGTGGCGTCAGACCAAAGGTAGGTGTTGTCCGAACCGTCGGCGTTGCCCGATGTCGGCGCAGCCGTCAGCGCCGAATCCAGACACAAGGGCGCAGTGGTAGCGGGCGAGGCGCACCCTGCCGCATCGATGTTCACAAGCCCGAAACTGTTGCTGGTGGTACCGAACACCTGAACGTTCGACACCATCGCTTCCACGGCTTGATCCAGTCGAATCAAACCCAATTGTTGGCCCGTATAGATCGCGCCAGCTCGCAACTCAGCGCCTTCGTTAAATGCCTTACCTAGGGCCAGCATGGCCGCCTTGTTTCTAACCAAGTCTCCGGACGGCGAAGACTTCACCAAGGGCGACTCGCTCAAGCCGGGGCTCAACACCAACAGCACCCGAGCGCCTTTGTTGACCAAGGGCCGTAGTCCTTCTGCAAACGCTTGCCCCTTGGCCTTCAAGGCCAATCGAATCACTTCCAAATTAGACGGAGCCGCCAAAAACTGACGATAGGCCTTCACGATGTCCGCACGACCGGCATTGACCGACACAAGTGTCTGGCCATCCACCTTGTCCAGATTCGCATTGATCTTGGCCAAAATCGCATCGACGCCTGCATTGGTCACCGCCAGATCAACGCTGGTGTCATTGGTCACGTCCACATCACCGGGGTCATTGGCCAACATCACCGCCGTTTTGAGGTTCACTGCGTCAGAGAGCCACGCCGCGCACTCATTCGAAAACTTGAAACCCAAGGCATCAGCAGCCAACATGATCCAGCTGTAATGGTCTACACAATCGTAGGGGCCTGAAGATCCACTCACGAAAGAAGCTGCACCATACGTCGCGCCCTCATTGGCGGACACACCTGCCAACCCATCTGACGTGATCAAGGACAGCTCATCACCAAACACCACAAAGGATTGAGGCTCAAACTTCTTGGACTGAGTGCCCCCTCCGCAACTGGCCAGCGTTGCCACGGCCAGACAAGAGACCAACACGACACCGGCGCGACGCAGCGCACGAGTCAAGGTCGAAGGGGCAGAACGATGCATGAAAGCTCCAAAAACGGATCGAATGTAGTCAGGGCGCAAGAATACCCCGAGCTGAAGTCTAGAAACGCGGATCAGGCTGCCGCGGCGCGGCTGAGGCGATCCCGCACCCCGGCCCAGATCTGTTCATCAGGGGGTGTTTCAACCCAAATCAGATCCACGCCCAGGTCATCGAGTTCCCGCAGATCGGCGAACAGATCGTGCGCAGCGGAGGCCGCGTCCGGGGGCATGGCCCGGTGAACCACCCCATCAATGGGCGCGCGATGGGCCCACAGGCTGCGCGAGTACACCGCCAAACGGGGCCGAGTTTCGTGCAGCAAAGCTGCGTTTTGCTTCGACTCCATCTCGAAAGCGTCCAGCGACACCAGCAACAAATCTTGGGGCATCAAGCGCACCTTGGCCCGAGGGGCGTAGTGGGCCATCAGCGTGCCAGACGCACGAGGCGCCGAAGCATCAGGCTTTTCGGGGGTGGAGATGCCGACCTTTTCGCCGGTGACGGCCTGGATCTGCGTCAACGTGATCTGGCCTGGACGCAGCAAGACCGGGTAGCCGCGCGAGCAATCCACGATGGTGGACTCGATCCCCACATCGCACGGCCCGCCATCGAGCACCCAGACCTCGTCGAGCCCCTGCCCCTGGCCTTCAAACTCACTGAGCACGTGGCTAGCACGTGTGGGGCTGACGCGGCCAAAGCGATTGGCGCTGGGGGCCGCCACACCCATGACGCCCTTTTGGGCCGCCGACTCCAGCAGCTTCAGGGCCACGGGGTGATCGGGGCAGCGCAAGCCCACCGTGTTCTGCCCGCCGGCAGCCGCCTGAGCAAAGTCCGGATGCCTGGGCACGATGACCGTGAGCGGACCGGGCCAGAAAGCATCCATCAGGCGCATCGCGGAGGGCGGAATGGCTGAGGCAAAGTAAAACGCTGCCTCGCGATTAGGCACATGCACGATCAGGGGATGGTTCGACGGCCGACCTTTGGCTGCAAAGATGCGCGCCACCGCGGCATCGTCATCCGCACGGGCGCCTAAGCCGTACACCGTTTCCGTGGGCAATGCCAACAAACCACCGTCCACCAGCCGCTGGGCGGCTTGCTCAATGGCATCAGCCTGGGTTTCGGGATTCAGTAGGCGCATGGTGCTCTGCGATCAAAACGGTTCAATGCCCAAGATCTGCGCGGCTTGCAAGGCCACGGCGCGCGCCTGTTCAGCGCTGGATGCGGTCACCGTCAAGTGCCCCATCTTGCGCGCCTTGCGGGCTTCCGTCTTGCCATACAAGTGCAGGTGGGTACCCGGCAAAGCCAGCACCGCCGCCCAGTTCGGCTCTTGCTGCACAGTGGCCCCGGCTGGGAACCACAAGTCACCCAACAAGTTGAGCATGTGACATGGGCTGTGCAACTGGGGCTCCACCAAAGGCAAGCCGGTCATGGCACGCACTTGCAGCTCAAACTGCGACACGTCACAAGCATCAATCGTGTGGTGACCGGAGTTGTGCGGACGCGGGGCCATTTCATTGGCCACGATGCTACCGTCTTGCAGCACAAAGAACTCCACGCACAACACACCCACATAGCCCATCGAGGCCGCAATTTGGTGGGCCGCTTCGTAAGCCCGTTGCGACACTTCAGCGCTCACGCTGGGCGCGGGCACGGTGGTCACGGCCAAGATGCCATCGCGGTGCAGATTTTGCTGCAGCGGGAAGTGCACCACCTGGCCATTGCGACCACGGGCCACGATGACGCTCACCTCGTAGGCCAGAGGCAACATCTTTTCCAGCACGCAGCCCACTTGCTTGAGCTCATCCCAAGCGGCATTCAGCTCAGCACGGGTCTTGACGCGGATCTGGCCTTTGCCGTCGTAACCCAGTCGAGCCGTTTTCAAGATGCCGGGCAGCAGGTCTTCCGAAACGGCCGCCAATTGCTCGGGCGTTTCGATGATGGCGTGCGGCGCACAAGGCACGCCACAGGCCACAAAGTGGGCTTTCTCTTTGGCGCGATCCTGACAAATGGCCACGGCGGAACCGGCTGGCGCCACAGGACGCGTCTGGGCCAATTGGTCCAGCGCCTGCGCGGGCACGTTCTCGAACTCGGTGGTCACGGCGGCACATTGCGCGGCCAGTTCTTTCAAACCGGCTTCGTCCAGATACCCTGTGCGAATATGGTGATGCGACACCAGACCTGCAGGACTGGTGGGATCAGCATCCAACACCGCAGTGTTGTAGCCCATGGCTTGCGCGGCGTGCACAAACATGCGGCCCAATTGGCCGCCGCCCATCACGCCCAAGGTGGCGCCAGGCAGGATCACGTCAGACTGGCTCATGCCTTCGGGTCCATGGTGAGGTCTTGGGTCATGGCGCGAGCCACTTCGGTTTGGCGCGCACGGAAGGCTTCCAGCTTGGCCAGCAACTCGGGGTTGCCAGACGCCAGCATGGCTACCGCAAACAGCGCAGCGTTACCCGCGCCAGCCGTGCCGATGGCAAACGTGGCCACGGGAATGCCCTTCGGCATTTGCACGATGGAGTGCAGCGAATCCACACCTTGCAGGTGGCGCGAAGGCACAGGCACACCCAGCACGGGCACGGTGGTCTTGGCCGCGACCATGCCAGGCAAGTGCGCAGCACCGCCTGCACCGGCGATGATGGCGACCAGGCCACGGCCTTGCGCGGCTTCCGCATAGCGGAACATATCATCGGGCATGCGGTGCGCAGAAACCACCTTGGCTTCGAAAGGCACCCCAAACTCGGTCAGAATCTCAGCAGCGTGGCGCATGACGTCCCAGTCGCTGCTGGAACCCATCACCACACCCACTTTTACGCCATTGGCAGGAGTCGTGTCAGTCACGGCTCACTCCTTGTTTCATCAAACTTGCAATTTTAGGCGCTAGCCTGGGATCCCATGATCGACATCACCCTGGAAAACTTCGAAAGCGATCTGATCAAGGACTCGATTCAGCAACCCATTTTGCTGGACATCTGGGCCGAATGGTGCGGCCCCTGCAAGTCTTTGGGCCCTGTTCTGGAAAAACTCGAGGTGGAATACGCTGGCCGCTTCAAGCTGGCCAAGGTCAACGCCGACACCCAGCAGGAGATCGCCGGCCAGTTGTCGCAAATGTTCGGCGTGCGCTCCATCCCGTTTTGCGTGATGTTCGTGGGCGGCCAGCCGGTTGACGGCTTCGTGGGCGCCCTGCCTGAAGGCAAGATCCGCGAGTTCCTCGACAAACACGTGCCCTCTGAGGGCGAAATCGTCTCAGAAGAAGAAACGATGGAAGCCGAAGAAGCCGCCGCAGCTGGCGACACCGAAACGGCCGTATCCAAACTCCTGGATGCGTTGGAGCGTGACCCCAGCAACGACGAAGCCCGTTTTGACCTGATCAAGCTTTTGCTGCAACACGGTCAAGTGGTGGGCGCCAAAGAAATCTTCGCCCCTGTGGCGGCACGCGCCAGCGGCCCCATTCCCGAGGCACGCGTGGCTGCCTTTGGCCGCTATATCGAAGCCGTGCTGGGTGCGCTGGGCGCACGCCCGCTGGAAGCCCTGCAAGCCGCGATCGCCACCAACAAGCGCGACTTTGACGCGCGCATGGAAATCGCCTACACCTTGATCGCCGCAGGCGAGTTCACCCAAGCCATGGATGAACTGCTGGAGATCATCATGCGCGACAAGAAGTGGAACGACGAGGCCGCGCGCAAGATGTATGTGGCGCTGCTGGAGGTGATGAGCAAACCACCCGCCAAGCCCACGCCCGCTGCCGCAGGTGCCGCCGATGGCAAGCCCAAGCTCGAGATTGCCGGCAAGCACGAAGTCATCTCCAATGACCCCGTGATTGACCAATATCGCCGCAAGCTGAGCATGGCTTTGTTCTGACCCCCTTCTGCATCCCGCGATGAGCCCCACACCTCGCTACACCAGCCTGATCACCGCCGCCGAACTGCAGACTCTGCAGCGCACGCCCGGCGTGGACGTGCTGGTTGTGGATTGCCGCTTCAATCTGGCGGACACACAAGCGGGCCAAACGGCATGGCAACAAGGACGCATCGCCGGCGCGGTGTACGCCCACTTGGACCAGACCTTGTCTGGCACCAAAACGGGCCAGAACGGGCGGCACCCGCTGCCTGATTGGGCCGCGTGGCAAAGCACGCTGCAAGC
Source organism: Aquabacterium sp. (assembly GCA_046299355.1). GTDB lineage: Bacteria > Pseudomonadota > Gammaproteobacteria > Burkholderiales > Burkholderiaceae_C > Aquabacterium. The sequence continues at coordinate 101,032 of JBKBIO010000011.1, forward strand.
CTGGGGACTGACAGGCCAGACCCAAGTGGTGGCCTACGACGATGCCGGCGGCATGTTCGCGGCCCGCTTGTGGTGGATGCTGCAACACTGGAGTGGCCACGCATCGGTGGCGGTGCTCGATGGCGGCTGGCCCGCTTGGCTACAGGCCCAAGGCGCCATGGATGCACTGCCCGCGACACGTACGGCGTCAGATTGGTCAGGTCAACCCCATGACGCCGCCGTGGTCACGCTGACGGATGTAGCTGAGCATATTGGTAAAGACACGGCGCAGCCCCAAGCCATGCAGTTGCTCGACGCCCGCGCGCCTGACCGCTTTGCAGGCCAGAACGAAACCCTCGACCCCATTGGCGGACACATTCCCGGCGCCCAGAATCGATTCTTCAAGCTGAACCTGCAAGACAACGGCCACTTCAAACCCGCCGCGATGCTGCGCGAAGAATTCACACAGTGGCTGGGTGCGCGCCCCATCACATCGGTGGTTCACCAATGTGGATCGGGCGTCACGGCCTGCCACAACATGCTGGCCATGGCCCATGCTGGCTTGTCGGGATCTCGACTCTATCCAGGCTCCTGGAGCGAGTGGTGCGCAGACGCCAGTCGCCCCATGGTGACGGCATCGGCCTGATCACCGCCGCTGGCCAGCCAAGGCTGTTTAACGGTCCGGCAACAAATCTGCAAAAAACATCTGGATACACGCTGCAAAAGCGCAGGAAAGCGTCTGTTTTCTCACAGTTTTTGACGCTTCCCCTCTGAGGGCCGCTTCCTAGAATCGTTCGGACGAAGTCATCATGTCCTCGAACGAAGGAAGTTTCGCCATGGCTCTTCAGCACCTTCCAAGCACCCGCCGCATCACTGCAGGCTTCACGCTCATCGAAGTGATGATCGTAGTGGCCATCATTGGCATTCTGGCGGGGATCGCATACCCCGCGTACACGGACTATGTGCGCCGAGGACAGATCCAAGAAGCCTTTACACAGCTGTCGACTTTCCGCGCGAAGATGGAGCAGTACTACCTCGACAACAAGAACTACGGCACGGCCACCGGATGCGCATCCGATTCATCAGCCAGCAGTTGGAACACATTTGCAGGCCCCTCCGACGGCCGATTCACCTACACCTGTACGACCAGTTCGCCATTCCAGTCATACACCATTACTGCGACTGGAAACGCTGGTGCGGCCACCGGTAACGTCTACACAATCGATCAGGACGGTACTCGCCGAACGACTCGATTCAAGGGAACCACACTCAGCGCCCCGGCTTCATGCTGGCTGACCAAGGGGGCCACATGTTGAGATATCACGCTCCTCACCCTCGAAGCATCCCGTCTGAGCGTGGATTCACCATGGTCGAATTGGCCATTGCCATGGTCGTCTTTGGATTCTTGTTGATGACGGCCATGCCCGCCATGCAAGATTGGTTCGCCAACGCGAGGATCCGAGGCGCAACTGAATCGATCCAAAACGGCATTCAGACCGCTCGTGCCGAGGCCATCAAGAGAAATCGCCCCGTCACCTTTTGGCTGATTGATAACGATGACCCCAACACATTTCTGGCGTCCTGCGCTGTGTCCGACACAGGCACTTCGTGGATGGTCTCCGTTAACAGTCCAGCGGGTAACTGCGATGACGCGCCTTCTCTGACCACTTCGCCCATGATCGTGACGGGCCGCACGGCCGGTGACAGCGGTGATCGTATCAATGTGAGCGGCCTGCAATCCGACAACACGACTGTAGCCAGCAGCATCACTTTCAACGGTTTTGGCACGGTGACAAACACCGGCGCCATTGCCCGCATTGACGTCACCACTAGCGGATCTGAAAGCGGCGCTCGAGCGCTGCGCCTGGACATCTCACCCAGCGGCACGGTCAGGATGTGTGACCCCACCGTGGCAAGCACAACAGACGCTCGCGCATGCAAGACACCGGCAACACCATGAACACAAAGACTTCAGCCAGAGGCTTTGCCATCACAGATGTGTTGATGGCCATTCTCCTTTTTTCCGTCGGTATTTTGGGTTTGGTTGGACTGCAAGGCGCCATGACCAAAAATCAACTGGAGGCGAAAGTGCGGGCTGAGGCGACTTACTTGGCCAATGAGTTGATTGCACAGATGTGGTCAGACACGGCCAACATCGCCAACTACACCAGCTCAGGTTGCGCAGGGCATACGCCCTGCAACACCTGGAAGAGCAAAGTGACAGCCGCTCTGCCAAGCGGCGCTGGCTCGGTCGCAACGACCTCGTCTGGCGACGTGACAGTCACTATCACCTGGACCAACACAGCCGGCGACACACATCGTTATGAGACTCATACGACCATCGCCGCGGCAGGAAGTTGACATGAGAAAAACTTCAGCCCTCAAACAAAGCCAAAGCGGCTTCACCCTCATCGAATTGATGGTGGGCGCCTTGCTTGGCATGCTCACCGTCATCGTCATTGCGCAGGTGTTGGCCCAAGCAGAAGGAAACAGGCGGACCCTGAGTTCGGGCGGCGATGCGGAAGTGAATGGCGCACTTGCCACCTTTGGCTTGCAACGCGACATCCAAATGGCCGGCTACGGCATTTCAAGCGAACCGGCAGCACTGGGTTGCGAAGTGAATGCCAAGTACGACTCAGGAGGAACGCCATTCTCATTCACCTTGGCACCAGTCCAAATTGTCAACGGTAGCGGCACAGCACCCGATGAAATCATCGTTACCTACGCCTCGACACAAACAAGCTCTGTGCCGATCAAGGTCACTGAAAATCATCCTCAAACACAAGGCTACTTCATCGTCTCTACAGCGTTGGGCATTCGTCCGGGCGATCAACTCATCGCCGTGCCTGAAACTGTGAGCTCGACTAACAAGTGCACCCTCTTTGCAGCCACACACGACGCAACCGCGCCGGAGACCACCCTAGGATTGACCAGAATCCCACACACATCGACCAACAAGTGGAATCAGTCGGTGCTGTTCCCGGTTGGTGGCTACCCGGTCAACAGCTATCTGATCAACGTAGGCCGACTCATCCACAAAACCTATTCTGTCAACAGCAACAATGCGTTGGAGGTGGAGATTTTGAGCAGCACCAATGGCGCACCGTCGACAACGGATGCGTTCAGCAACGTCGTCAACCTGCAAGCTCTGTACGGCAAGGACACGAACAACGACGGTTCGGTCGACGCCTACACAGCGACATCCCCGACAAGTACTGTGGAGTGGGGGCAGGTTTTGAACATCAAACTGGCGATCGTCACCCGCAGCAGCAATTATGAAAAAGAGGAAGTGACGCAAGCATCACCGCTTTGGGACTACGGCAGCAATATCGACCCCACCGGAGAGACCTTGGTGACCTGTCATGGCACACGCAAGTGCATCACCTTGAATGTCTCCGGCCTCACTGACTGGAAACACTACCGCTACAAGGTCTACTCCAACACCATCCCGCTTCGCAATGTGCTGTGGAACTCGTGATCGGATTCGAACATGCCACAAACACACACTCGCCATCAACCAAGTCGCACGCAAAGCGGCGTCGCATTGATCTTTGCCTTGATCACGCTTGTCGCGCTCATGCTGGGCGCCTTGGCGCTCGTGCGCAATACCGATACAGCCGCACTGGTGCTTGGCAATCTGGGATTCAAGCAAGACGCCACCCAGTCCGCTGATCAAGCCACAAAAATCGCCATACAGTGGTTGAACGCCAATAGCACTGCACTGAACAACGATCTGCCAGCCAAGACTGGCTACTACGCCAGCAGTAAAGAGTACGGCGTTGATGGCGTCACCAAACTGGGCCCCATAGATTTGACTGGCAATCAACTACCTTCGGACAACACGCGACAGTTGATCGATTGGGAAGATAACGGCTGCAGCAACTTCGACTCGGGCACGTACACAACCTGCGATTTGAAACCCGCCCCTATCTCTGCAACCATCAATGGCAACTCCGCGCAGTACATCATTTTGCGCATGTGCAACAAGAAGGGCGACTACACAACCGACGCCACTGTCAGCTGCGCCATGCCCCTTGACGGTGGCGATACGGGAGCGTCAGGTAAGGGGCTGAGTGACTACAAAAAGTCAGCGAAGTTCACCAGCACCGCAGGCACTTACTTTCGCATCATTGTCCGCGTTGTGGGGTTGCGAGGCTCAACCAGCTTCACAGAAACCATTGTGCATTTCTAACGGAGATATGCCATGAACAGAAATCACAATTTCTTCGCGCGAAACACCCGCGCGCGCGCACTCAGCGTCAGTCTGTGCTTGGCCGTCACCGCGTGGACCATGAGCGCATCGATGTCTTTCGCTGGCGAAGCGTCGTTGGCGGATCAACCACTGGCCACGGCTGCCGCAGTGCAACCCAAACCCAACTTGCTCTTTATTCTGGATGACTCAGGGAGTATGGACTCCGATTACATGCCAGACAACATGAGCAACTCGGGGCGCTTTGGTTATTGGTCTGCGCAATGTAACGGCGTGGCCTTTGATCCAGATGAAAAGTATCCCCTTCCCCTCAAGGCAGACAAAACAGCGTACCCCAATGTCAGTTTCACCAACGCACCGGATGACGGCTACAACTCGTCCAGCTCCAAAGTAGACCTGACGGAGTCCTTCTACTACGTGTACACAGGCACTCAACCCAAGATGTCATGGAGCTACAACTTCGCAGGCGTGGAAACCACCACGCCGTTCTATCAGGAGTGCATGACATCGATCTCATCGGGCAGCACGGTCTTCACGCGAGTCAATCTCAAGACTCAATCTTCAGAGGTACAGCAGAAATACGCGAACTGGTACTCCTATTATCGTAAGCGCTACCTCCTCATGCGCACGGCCATGGGCCAGGCATTGAGCAAACTCGACGATACCTATCGCGTCGGGTTGAGCACCATCAGTGATACCCAAGCCATTGACGGCACGAAGTACTTTCGCGATGTCAAAGACTTTACTGGCACGCAACGCAGCAACGTCTACACCAGCCTTTACAGTGCCCCCCCATCCTCCTGGACACCTCTGCGCGGTGCTTTGAGCAAAGCGGGGCGCTACTTTGCCAAGAAGGCCCCGGGCCAAACTTATGACCCGATGCAATATGCCTGCCAACGGAACTACGCACTCTTGTCAACAGACGGTTACTGGAACACCAACATTGAGACATCGTCGTATGGTCCTTATGTCGTCGATTCCAACACCTCTGTGGGCCAACAAGATGGCACGGAGGCGCGCCCCATGCAAGACAGTTCTTCTACGGTGACGACCCGGGTGACGAACTACACCGCCATTGCATTGCGGGACCGTACATCCAACACCCAAACCCGCACGCGCAATTGGTCGCGCGTCATGACCACCTACACGGCTGGCACTGGCTCCTGCTCAGGCAAGTTTTTCAAACGCACCTTCAATCAAACATCTGATTTACCCCAGAAGCAAACTCAGTACTTCGTCACGCCACAACAGTCGACGTACAGCTATTCGGTGACTGACTTACTGATCAACGGGCTGCTGTCAGAGTCGACCACCTCGTCGACCACCATGGGCAGCTGGACTACTAAATCTGGCGCCTCTACTTCGACGATTGGCACCGATACAGGAACACCGACGGCATTCACCACATCAGGTTCATTCACGTCAAGCACCTGCGTGACATCTTCTAGTGCAACGTCGTATTCCACCCCCACAGCAGGTAGCTGGTCATCCTGGTCGCCCTCGTCGCTGACCTACACCGAGTCCACGCCCGTCGTTGGCGCATACACGGCAGGCACGCCATCACAAAGTACGGTGACCATGGGGGGTGTTGCGAACACATTGGCAGACGTCGCCCAATACTACTGGGCCAATGACCTGCGCAAGGAAAGCTACAACAACTGCAAATCCACCAGCTCTGGTGTCGAGCGCGACGTGTGTGCAGATGTTCTGACTCCAGTAGGGGTTGATACGAACAAGGCACAGCATATGGCTACCTACACGATTGGTCTTGGAACCAACGGCACACTGACCTACGACCCCAACTACCCCACACAGACAAGCGGTGATTTCGCTGATCTCATTGCTGGCCGCAAGATCTGGCCAGAACCTGGCAATGGCAAGGGGGCAGAGAACATTGACGATCTTTGGCATGCCGCAGTCAATGGCCGAGGACGATATTTTTCAGCCATGAGTGCATCGGGGCTGAGTGACGCCATCAACAGTGTGTTCAATTCCGTCAAAGCAGAAGCTGGAGCCGCGGCGGCTGCAGCAACAACGTCACTGGAACTGATCTCGGGCGACAACAACAAATTGTTCAGTGCCAGCTACACCACCCAGGAGTGGACCGGTGATTTGAAGGCATACGTCTTAAATGGCACGACGGGCGTGCTTTCCACGACAGCAGCATGGTCAGCAAAGACAGCACTCGACGCCCGAGTTAACTCGCTCACCCACACCGACCGAAAGATTTACTTCAACTCCGGATCGGTATTGACGCCATTCCTCTTCAGCAACTTATCCACCACTCAGAAGGGCTACTTCAACAATCTGTGCGCCAGCTCTTCTCTGAGTCAATGCTCCAAGTTGACCACCGATGAGAAGACCATCGCCAACAGCGGCGACAAGCTAGTCAACTACCTCCGAGGTGACCGCAGCTACGAAATCGGCAACACTGACGGGGCGTTCCGGAAACGCACCAGCGTGATGGGCGACATCATCAATGGCGCCCCCGTGTATGTCGGCAAACCACCCTTCAAATACGCTGACACAGGCTATGCAGATTTTGTGACTGCGCAGGCAAGCCGCAAACCGGTGGTGTACATCGCCGCCAACGATGGCATGTTGCATGCGTTCTCTGCAGGTGACAGCGACGGTGGCACGGAGCTATGGGCCTTTGTTCCCTCCGCCGTCATGTCCAACATGTATCGGCTGGCAGAGGAGGACTATGCCGGCAAACATCGCTACTTTGTCGACGGCCCCCCCACCGTTGCCGATGTGAAGATTGGCGGAGCCTGGAAGACCATTTTGGTCGGCGGCCTGAACAAGGGCGGCAAGAGCTACTACGCACTGGACGTCACCAATCCTGAATCTCCTCGCTTCTTGTGGGAGTTCACCACCGCCAATATGGGATACACCTTCAGCGCCCCGGTGGTCACGAAACGCCAAGACGGCACCTGGGTCGTGGCGGTCACCTCTGGTATCAATAACAGCACGGGCGACGGCAAGGGGCACCTGTACTTGATCAACGCGGCCACGGGCGCATTGGTCCTGGACCTGGCAACCACAGAGGGCTCTGCATCCACCCCCAGCAACTTGACTCAGTTGAACGTTTGGGTGGATGACGACACGAACAACACCGCCTTGCGTTTCTACGGTGGCGACATGATGGGCAATCTGTGGCGCTTTGATACCGATGCAAGGTACGGCTCGGCTGCCTCTGTCATGAAGTTGGCCCAACTGCGCACGGGTGGCACGACGGCACAACCTATCACGACACGCCCTGTGACGATCGAGATCTTTGGCAAGCCCGTGGTCGTTGTCGCCACCGGTCGATACTTGGGTGACACCGATGTCACGGACACCAATGTTCAAAGCATCTACGCGATTCGTGATCCATTGACAGACGTCGGTTGGGGGGATGTCCAGGCCAACCCAGCCAAGTTCACCCAACAAACCATGACGGTGTCTGGCACGAAGGCCTCCATCACATCCAACGCCGTTGACTGGAATAATGGTGGCTGGTGGGTAGACCTTCCGAACAGTGGTGAACGCGTTTTCGTAGACATGGATCTGCAACTCAACACGCTCGCCATCAGCACCGCCATTCCGAACAATAATCCTTGTGCTTCAGGCGGCAGCTCATGGTTGTACTTCTTGAACGCAGCAACGGGAAGCAAGGTCAGCAGCGCCTCGGAAGCGGGCAACCGCTTCAGCCCTGACACCTTGATCGTTGGCGCCAACTTCGTGAAGGATGCGACGGGCAACCTGAGACTGATCACGCAAGATAACAAAGGCAAAATTACGACCGATAACGACATGGAAACGCCCCCCCCCACGTCGGCGACCGCCCATCGGACATCGTGGAGAGAATTGGTGGACTGATCCACATGCACAAGCGCGCATGGATGGTTTGTGCGGCACTGTCTTGTGCCGCACATGCTGTGACGATCACCCTGTGGCCGTCGCAGCCCAAACGGCAGGTGCAGCCCCCGGTAGGCTCAACGCATGCGTGGCAGGCCCGCGCGATCGCGCCGACCCCACCCAATCGACCAGAAGCAGTTGGCATGCCGCGACAGCATGTGGCGTTGACACCCCAAACTGAAGCGAACAAGTCCGCCACACCTCCACTAGACACCAATGTTGATCGGGCTCCTTTCGAGGACAACGTGGTTGCCCCCCCACCAGAGAGGCAGGACCAGACAAACCCCGTTGCTTGGCATACTTCGCACGGCGAGTACATCCCCCGCCCATTGTTAAGCGCCCCTCCCGCTCCAACGAGCACGGTTCTGATCAAAACGCCGCTCATCTCAGTTGAACCCCAGCGTGTCGTCGGCGTCTTGTCGCTGTACATCAACGAATATGGCGCGGTGGATCACGTCGCCTCTACCGGAGATGAACTGCCACCAGCCTTTGAACAGGCCGCCATCGCTGCGTTTCAGCACATCACCTTCACCCCGGGCCAATTAGATGGCCAAGCGGTCAAGTCGCGCATCAAGGTGGAAGTGGTGTTTGACAACACCCCCTTGGAGCCACTGCCTCCAGGCTCACCTCACCCCTAAGTCTCGCCCTCAAATCGTCGGCACAGATTCCTGCCGCGTCAGGGCCTCATCCAGCATCTCAATCCAATGCTTGACCGGCACGTTCGTGCCGCTTTGCAAATGCACGATGCAACCAATGTTGGCGGAGGCAATCACATGGGGATCGGTCTCATCCAAAGCCCGTAGCTTGTCATCACGCAACTGGATGGCCATCTCCGGCTGGGTCAAGCTATATGCCCCTCCGGCGCCACAGCACTGATGGCTGTCACGCTTGGCAAGGTGCACCTCAAACCCCAATTCACGCAAACCCAATTCGATGGGCCCCGGCTGCGCGGCGCTGCTGAGCTTGTGCACATGGCTCAAGCTGCAGGGGGGATGAAAAGTCATGGTCCCCAAGGACCCTTCAGGGCGCCGACCTAACCGGCGCTTCAACAGTGGCAGCCATTGGGGCAGCAACTCGCCCGGGTCTTTTGCCAACGCCGCGATGCGCTTGGCTTTGTCCGCATACTCAGGGTCATCAGCCAACAACTGACCATAGTCTTTGACCCAGGCCCCACATCCCGATGCATTGATCAAGATGGCCTCGACCGGCGCCTTGGAGATGACCCAAGGCCACCAGGCATCGATGTTGGTGCGCGCGCGCGCCTTGGCGCCGTCGAGGTCGCCCATGTGGCCTTGAAGTGCCCCGCAACAACCCGATTTGCGCGACACACCTGCGCGAATACCCAAACTGTCGAGCACCCGGGCCGTGGCCACATCGATGTGGGGTCGCAGACCACGTTGCACACAACTCTTGAGCAACAGCACTTGGCGCGCGTGCATGCCTTTCTTGCGGTCGGGCCAAGCGGGTGGCGCAAACGGGGGCCGCAGCGGTACTCGCTCTTGCCAGGCTTTCGGCAGCATCGGGCGCACCCAGCGACCGACGACCAATGCAGGAACAAACCAAGCGGATGGCACGACTTTTCGGATCGCCCATCGCAAGGCCTTTTCTTTCCACGGACGCTCGACCTGGGCATCCACCGCGGCCTGGCCCACCGCCAGCAGCTCGTGATACTGCACGCCCGATGGGCAGGTACTTTCACAGTGGCGGCACCCCACGCAGGCATCCAGGTGTTGCTGAGTGGTCCGCGTCGGCGCTTGTCCCTCGAACACCTGCTTCATCAAGTAGATGCGGCCCCGAGGCCCATCGAGTTCATTGCCAGTTTGCTTGTAGGTCGGGCAGGTCGCATTGCAAAAGCCGCAATGGACACACTGACGCAACACGGCCTCCGCTTGATGACCCGCGGTCGTGCCTTCGTATTGGGGAGCAAGCTGCGTTTGCATGGTTCAGATAGGCTGGTCAAGTCAGGCGTCAGCCGACGCGGCATCCGGCGAAGCATGGGGCGACACGTTCTGCGACAGGGCCCATTTCCGGCTGGGCAAGAACACCCCGGCAGGATCAAAAGCCTGTTGTACGCGGGCCTGCAAATCCGCCATCACAACAGACACTTCACTGGCTTCGTGCATGGGTCGAATCTGCGCACTGACAAACGGAATGGCGTGCCCACCTGCTTTGGCGGCCAACTCATGAATGGTGTCCGCTGGGGCAGATGTGCACACCCACCGTTGCGCGCCAAACCATTCATGCATGACCTCCCCCGGCAAGCCCAAAGGCACTGCCGTGGCCGGCAAAGCAAAGCGCCACAAGGTGATGCCATGCGCGCCACCCTTGTCCACCGCTACACGCGCCCGCTCAAAGAATTCATCCGAGTGGTCGCGCACACCTTGCCAGAAGCGTTCCGCCAAGGGGGGCGCAATCAGCTCGCCGCCGCGCTCTTTGTACATGCGCTGCACGGCGCTGGACACGGCCGCACGCGCCCCGCGCAAACGCAAGACCAACATGCCATCCCACCATGCCGACGCATCCAGGGGAATCGGCTGCCCGGCCCATTGATTGACTTGTGCGAGGGCTTCAGCCTCATTCATCTCAATTCGCAAGGTGGCTGTCGACACGGGTTGCGGCATCACCTTCAAGGTCACATCCAGCAAGACACCCAAAGTGCCCATGGAACCGGCCATCAAGCGAGACACATCAAACCCGGCCACATTCTTCATCACCGCGCCGCCAAAGCGCAGGACTTCACCTCGGCCATTGAGCACGGTGCAGCCCAACACATGGTCACGCACGGCACCACGGCTGATGCGCCCCGGGCCACTCAAGCCCGCAGCAACCACGCCACCGATGGTGGTGGCGGCCCCCGCTAGCCAGTTGTATCTGGGAGGCTCAAACGCCAAGTACTGGCCTTTGCTGGCCAATACGGCTTCCACCTCACTCAAGGGCGTACCTGCACGCACCCGAATCACCAGCTCACTGGGTTCGTAGGACTCGAGGCCCCGCCAATCACTGGTCTGCAAGACTTGATCTGCGCCACGAGGATCACCCAAAAAGTCTTTGGTGCCCCCCCCACGAATGCGCAAGCGCTGACCATCCGCAGCGCAAGCGCGGATCTGATCAGCCCATTGTCCCCATAATGCTTCTTGATTTGTGATCGACTCAGCCATCTTGGCTTGTTCACCCTGACAGACAGATCCTCTAGGATACCCCTGATATGAAAGTTGCTGCCCTGCAGATGGTCTCTACCCCTCGGGTGGAGGAAAACGTTGCCGAAGCCCGACGCCTGATCGCCTCGGCTGCGTCGCAGGGCGCAGAGCTGGTGGCCCTGCCAGAGTATTTTTGCCTGATGGGCCATCGCGATGCGGACAAGCTCGCCATCGCCGAACCCCTGGCCGACGCCCACCTGCCGGATCCACACACTTGCCCCCTACAGGCCATGCTGGCACGCGAGGCGAAAGCCCACGGCGTTTGGGTCATTGGGGGCACTTTGCCCATTCGCAGCCACGAGGCACAACGGGTCTTCAACACCATTTTGGTGTTCAACCCACAAGGCGAGCGGGTCGCGCGCTACGACAAGATTCACCTGTTCTGCTTTGACGACGGCCAACGCGCCTACAACGAGGCCGAAACACTCACCCCGGGTCACACGCCGGTGGCGTTTGATCTGACCGATCGCGCCGGGTCATCCTGGCGGGTGGGTTTGAGCGTGTGCTACGACTTGCGCTTCCCTGAGCTCTTCCGCAAATTGGGCGAAAGCGCACCGCTCGATTTGATCGTGTTGCCTGCGGCGTTCACTTACCCCACCGGTTTGGCGCATTGGGAGTTGCTATTGCGCGCACGCGCGGTCGAAAACCTGTGCCACGTGCTGGCCCCTGGGCAAGGTGGCGAACACGAAAACGGGCGACGCACCTTCGGCCATTCTTTGGTCATTGGCCCGTGGGGGGAAGTATTGGCCTGTCAACCAGAAGGATCAGGCATCGTCATGGGCGAGATGAGCCGTGCGCGACAAAACGAAGTTCGCCAGCAACTACCGGCCTTGCAACACCGCGTCATCGGCGTTTAAGCCACCCGGCGGGGCCTCAACGGCCTCTCACGATCACAGGTTGGTCAAGGGGCCACCCGAATCATCCAGCCCTTCGGTGCCGGGCAAAGGTTGATCCCCAAACAGTTTGAGGGAGTGGCCGTGCATGCCTTCGCGAAAGTGTTTGCGCTCGAAAAGCTTGGCCTGTGCTTCGGCGGGCAGATCGGTCACTCGCAACACATTGCGCTGAATGAGCACGTCAATCAAATCCTCGAGCACGCGGACCAGATTGGCGTCCATCGCCGCGAACGTTTGCGCCTCGTCGGCCTCCAAGAAGGCTTGCACGTCAGGATGCGACAGCGGCAAGGCCTCAGCCCCTGGCACCGGATCTCGGTGCAGGCTCACGATGCGACCATCAAGGTCTCGCTGAACATAACGCATGGTGGTGCTCAATAGGACAAGGCTTGGAGGTTTATCGTCCACCGAGGGGATCGACTTGAGCCCCGCCCTATGAACACCTGCGACCCGTGGTCACAGCTGACCGTAAGAATGCAAGCCCGACAGGAACATGTTCACGCCCAAGAAAGCAAAGGTCGTGACCACAAGGCCCACCAGCGCCCACCAAGCGGCAAACACCCCACGCAAGCCCTTCATGAGGCGCATGTGCAACCAGGCCGCGTAGTTCAACCACACGATCAAAGCCCAGGTTTCCTTGGGGTCCCAGCTCCAATATCCACCCCAGGCTTCAGCCGCCCAGAATGCGCCCAAGATGGTAGCAATCGTGAAGAAAGCAAAGCCCAAAGCGATGGCTTTGTACATCACGTCGTCGGACACCTCTGGCTTAGGCGTGAGCGGATTGATCCAATTGCGACCCAGAATCATCAGCACAAAGATCACCAGCAAGACCGCAATCAAGCGCCCTGCTTTGATCACGCCACCCAGCGTCTCAGGAGACAAATTGGCAAACAAACCAAAACCGAGCAAAGGCAAGGCGATGAACACTGTGGGCAAGCCCACCAATCCGATCCACAAATTGCGCGGGGTTTCACACTTGATCAGATAGGCCAAGGCCACCATCGCCGACAGCGCAAAGGTACCGTAGCCCACAAAGTTGGCGGGCACATGGATCTTCATCCACCAGCTCTGCAAGGCTGGCACCAAAGGTTGAATCTCGTGCGCACCGCGGACCAGGGCGTACCAGAGCAGGAACGCCACCGAGGCGCTGACCACCAGCATCACAAACGCGCCCAAAGCCCCGAGGGCCTGCCCCTGCTTGGCAAAGCGGTCTTCAAAGTAGAGCCAGAACAACGCCGTCATCCAGGCAAACAGCACAAACACTTCGTACAGATTGCTCACGGGGATGTGGCCGATGTCTGGCGCAATCTGATGGCTTTCGAACCAACGCACCAGGGTGCCCACCAAGGCCATGAACACCCCACCCCAAGCCAGACGCGAACCCAGCTTGGCGGGCGTTTCCCGCCGCGTGATCACACCCAGCCAATACATCAAGGTGCTCATGAAGAACAGCACACTCATCCACAGAATGGCGCTCTGGCTCGACAAGATGTACTTCAACCAAAACACCTGCTCGCCCTGTGCCAGGTCGGCGCCGTGCGAGTCGGTGTGCCGCAGGTACAACTGCATCGCGATCCAAGTGGTGGCGCCCACCAAGGCCATCAAAGGCCGCAAGGGCTGCCACATCCACCCCAAAGCGATCAAGGAGGGCACGGTGCAGATGAGGATCCCCAAGTCGTACTCATCCATCTTGGCGCCAAACGACTGGTACGCCCAACCACCGGCGAAGACCAGCAGCGCGGCAAACAACCAATCGGTCAACGGACGCCCCTGCAACTGCAGCACGGGCAAAGGAGTTGAACTTGTCGTCATCACATCATCCTTGGTTCGGCAGCACCGCTGCACGAATCTGTTCAAAATCGCGATCCATGTCGAGCGTCTGACGGGTTGAAGACATCGCCATCTTGACGCGCGTACCGCCCTGCCCATCGTCCTGCAGCCAGACCCACAGGCGGCGTTCACGGATATAGAGCATCGCAAAAACGCCCACAATCAGCAGCACACAGCCCAGATAAACCACATTGCGCCCCGGGGTGCGCGTCACCTGGAACACGCTGGCTTGCTTTTGCTCGAAGCTGTCCAGGGTGAAGATGACCGGCACCGGATAAAACACCGCATCCGACAAGGACAACACCGACTGCGTCATGAACGCGCGCGCCGCATCATCGTCTGCACTCAAGGGCTTCAATCCCGCCCGCTCACGACTCAGATTGAGCAACTCGAACAAGGTTCCGTTCAAAATGCGCACCAGGGTGGCTGACGCGTGCTCACGCTCGGCTGGCGGCACCACTGCTTCAATGAAGCTGGAAATCGCCATCAAACCACCGCTGGGCATCGAGGGATTGGGGTCTTGCCCGTCGGCATTTTTCGGTCGACGTGCGCCGGCAAACAAATCCAGCGCCCGTTGGGCCGATACCATCAGTTGCTCACGCACATCGGCGTGCTGCGAGGACGTCACGGCTGACGCAAAGCGACGGGCAGCCTCCATTCGAGCCGACTCATCCCCCAAGGCTTGCTTCAGGCGCAACCAGCCATTGAGTTGAAATTGATCATCGGCGGGCACGCGCAGGTATCGGAAGCCTTCAGCAGGCGTATCACGCACCCCCAGCAAAAACACGGCCTGCCCGTCCAGGTTCACGGGCACCATGTAGTTTTGGTACTCACGCGCCTGGCCTGCGGCGTCGCGCAGCTTGTAGGTCACCGAGGGGCCAATGTTGACCAGTCGCTTGTCACCGGGTGACTTGGCGCCAGACCCCAAATGTTTACTCAACTCAGCCAGATTCACGCCGCGCACATCGGTAGCGCCCGACGCGCCCGCAGCAGGCGCCTTGGCTGACTGCGCTTGGGCGAGGTCTTCCACATTGATGACCCGCAAGCCTGTCACTTCCAGGCTCATCGGCCCCGCCAAAGTACCCCAAGCCTGCCCCGAGAGGGCCAACGCTTCCCCACCGACCACCGCATCCAAACTCGGCGAGGCGGTTGCGACGCTCGGCGTCAGGAACTGTGGCTTCAACTTCACCGCCGAGCCACCGTCTTCGAAGCTCGATTGAAAAATCGTGATGCCATCGTAGACCACAGGCTTGTTCACCTCGACCGTGTACGACTTCGGCTTGGCCTGACGAGGGTCGTGGATCACGATCTCGCTGGCAAAGCGCTTGGGCATGCCCGTTTCGTAATAATCGACCGTGAACTTGCGCAACTCAACGTCAAACGGCAGCGGCTGCAGCAACGAGCCTTTGTCCAGACTGATCACCGCCGCATTCGATCGGTCGCCTTCGGGCACAAACAACTGAGCGCGGTAGGCTGGATTGGCCTCACTCAAACGACTGCGTTCGGTGATATTGCCGCTGCGATAGGGCTGCAAACCTTGCGCCCAGGCCTGCACCTTCACGATCAAATCACCATCAAACAAGCCACCCAAACAAATCAGCACGATGGCACCGTGGGCCGCGATGTAACCCAGTTTATTGGCGGCGCCATGGCGCGCACCGATCATCACACCGGCACCGCCCACCGCCTCTTCGCGACGCTGCGATTTCATGGACCACCGCCCCAGCTTCAACGCCTCGGTGACCTGGTTCAGCGCTTGATCCAAAGGGGCATTCAAGGCCCCAGAGGCTTTGTGGTGAAAGGCATTGAGGGCCTGCTCACGGACATGCTCTTTGTGCGTGCGCCAGTCCACCAGGATCTTGGGGGTGTTGCGTGCGATGCACAAGCTGGTGGACACCACCAAAAACGCCAAAATCACCAAGAACCACGAGGTGCTGTAGATGCGGTACAGGCCGAGCGCGCCGAACACATCTGCCCAGAAGGGCCCGAACTGATCCACATAGTTGACCAGTGGTTCGCCTTGCTTGATGACCGTGCCGATGGCCGACACGATGCAGATCACAGTCAATAGCGCAATCGCAAAGCGCATCGATGACAGCAATTCATAAGTGCTCGCCCAGCGAGCTCGTTGCGGCACCAGGGGTACAGTGGCGTTATCAGCAGTCATGTCGGCAAATAAAAAAGCGGGCGCCCGATCAGGACACCCGCCTTGTTCATGGGGTGCCCGAGAAACTCAAGGCACGCCATCCAGAAAACAGACGATCAGCGCAGACCGGCGATGTAGTCTGCCAGAGCTTCAATTTCCTTGTCGCTCAAGTTGGCAGCGATCGTGGTCATTTGAGCGTTGTTGGTACGCTCACCTTGACGGAACGCAACCAATTGGGCCTTGGTGTAGTCAGCATGCTGACCGGCCAGACGTGGATATTGGGCAGGCATGCCGGCACCGTTGGGGCTGTGGCAGCCGGCACAAGCAGGCACGGTCTTCTTGGCAATGCCGCCGCGATAGATCTTCTCGCCCAGGGCCACCAGATCCTTGTTCTTGGCAGCGCCTTCCTTGGCCTTCTTGGTGGCATAGAACGCAGCCACGTTCTTCATGTCCTCAGGCGTCAGCGCTGCAGCCATGCCATTCATCACAGCGTTCTTGCGCTTGCCCTCTTTGAATTCGGTCAATTGCTTGACGATGTATTCAGGGTGTTGCCCCTGCAGAATGGGGTTGGTGGGGGCGCCACGCGAACCGTCAGCCGTGTGACAGGCTGCGCAAACGGCAGTCACCTTGGCTTCGCCGGCAGCCAAATCAGGCTTGGCGACTTTGGTTTCTGAGGCTTGGGCCAAACCCGACAGGGACAGGGCCACCGAGGCAACGGCGATCAGGTTCAAAAAACGCTTCATGGCGATGGGGCGGTTAGGTTGTATTTGGGCAAACAGTAAAGATTTTACAATGCCCTATGACTCGCCAAACGCCCCCCTCTGCGAAACCGAAGCGAAATGCGTCGGTAAAACCCACTTCGGCCCCGGCCCCAGTGGCTCCTGCCCCTGTAGATCCCCTTGAAAAAGAGGCGTTGGGCTGGGCCCACAGTGCCCGATTCCTGACCACGGCAGCCCAATTGCACCACCTGCCCACGACCGAATTGCCCGAAGTGGCCTTCGTGGGCCGCTCCAATGCAGGCAAGTCCACGGCGGTCAACACCATTGCGCAGCAGCGCCAATTGGCTTTTGCCTCCAAAACGCCAGGGCGCACCCAACACATCAACCTGTTCAGCGTGGGACCCAAAGGCGCCCCCAATCAAATTTGGGCCGACTTGCCTGGCTATGGCTACGCTGCGGTCGAACGCGAGGCCAAACTGCGCTGGCAGAAGGTCATGGCCGACTACCTGGATGTACGCCGCAACCTGGTCGGCGTGGTCCACATGATCGATTCCCGCCACGGCTTCACCGACCTCGACCTGCAACTGCTGGATTTCGTCAAACGCCGGATTCGCTCAGGCGAAGTGAAACTGCTGGTGGTGCTGACCAAGTGCGACAAACTCAATCGCAAAGAGGCCGCCGAATCGATGCGCGCAGCCCAAGCGCAGTTGGCCGAGGTCGTGACCGACGAATCCGATGTAGGCATCGTGCTGTTCTCAGCCTTGAAGAAGGTCGGCGTGGGTGATGTCGCCATCGCGCTCAAGGAATGGGCAGCCTCGCCCGAAGACGCCGAGCGTCACGCCGCATCTCTGGTGCCCCCAGCCGAATCAAGCTGATCCGCAAGGCACAACAGCGCGCCACCAAGATCGATCCACTGACAAGCTGTTTCCATTTCGTGCTTTTCTTTTGGTGAAATATGCCTTCACAATGAAGAATGCAGGAACAGGCGCGGCGCCCTGTTTGCGTCACGCGACTTCAACAAGGGGATCGGTATGACATGGAAAACTCTGGTGGCGGCCGTTGTCGCCACCACGGCCTACTCGGCTGCGTTGGCCAGCGGCCCTGGCTATCTCGGCACGCTCGACAACACGAGCGTTGACATCGGCGCCACCCACGGCTCGGTCAGCACGCCCTTCAACGGCGCCTTCACGGACACCTACACGTTTGACTTGATCGGCCAAGGCGAGTTGCTGGGCGGCATCCACTCGACGCAAGGCATGCCATTCGGCATCAAATCACTCAAGATCAGTGTGAGTGGCGGCAGCCTCCTGGCGCCCGAAGTGTTCCCGATGTTCGAATCCACCAGCACGATCGATTTTTGGGTCGGCGATCTCTCCCCTGGTCGCTACACCTTGACCGTCTCCGGCAAGGTGTTTGGCGGCAAGGGGTCTTATGGCGGCGATTTGGCTGCGTTGACAACGCCTGTGCCAGAGCCAGGTGTCTGGGCACTGTCATTGGCCGGGCTTGCTTGCGTGGGCATCTTCGCAAGTCGCCGCAGGGCCTGAACTAAAGCCTATCAAAAATGAAAAAGGGCGATCAACAGACCGCCCTTTTTTCTTGCCGCCATGTGGGCTTGCTCGACATCAGGCCCCAATCAATCGAGTCAAAGCCTCCTGGTACTTGGCCGCAGTCTTTTCAATCACTTCTTGAGGCAATGCAGGCGAAGGCGCGGTCTTGTCCCAAGGCTGACCATTCACCGTGGCCTGCTCCAACCAATCACGCACAAACTGCTTGTCATAGCTGGGAGGGTTTGAACCTTCAGCGTAACCTTCCACTGGCCAGAAACGTGACGAGTCTGGGGTCAGCACCTCATCCATCACGGTCAGGGTGCCGTTTTCATCCAAGCCAAATTCAAACTTGGTATCGGCAATGATGATGCCCTTGGTCAGCGCATAGTCAGCGGCAGTCTTGTACAGCTTGATGGCCAACTCGCGCACCTTCTCGGCCATCTCGGCGCCGATGATTTCGCTCATCTTGTCGAAAGAAATGTTCTCGTCGTGCTCGCCCACTTCGGCCTTGGTCGCGGGGGTGAAGATGGGCTCAGGCAGCTTCGATGCGTTCTTCAGGCCGGCGGGCAACTTCACACCGCACACTTCGCCGTTGTGCTGGTATTCCTTCCACCCCGAACCGGCCAGGTAACCACGCACCACGGCCTCCACAGGCAGAGGCTTGAGTTTCTTGACCAGCATGGCGCGGCCTTCGACTTGTGCGCGCTCTTCAGCCGACACCACGCTCACGGGGTCTTCGCCAGTCAGGTGGTTGGGGGCCACATCTTTGAGCAACTCGAACCAGAACAGGGCCATCTTGGTCAGCAAGGCGCCCTTACCCGGAATGGGCTCACCCATGATCACGTCAAACGCGCTGATGCGGTCAGACGCCACCATCAGGATGCGGTCGTTGCCCACTGCATAGTTGTCACGTACCTTGCCACGGGCCAGCAAGGGCAGAGATTTCAAAGCGGAGGTATGCAGGGCAGAAGTCATGACGGGGTCTCGAACGACGAAAAACGATATTGTGCCTTGCACCCCGGCCCTGCCTCAACGGCCAGCCAGGTCAACGCCAGGCGATGGAAGTCAAAAAACGAAAAAGCCGGCCAGACTTGCGTCTGCACCGGCTCATGTCAAAGCAAGTCGATCAGGACACGACTTGGGCCAGCTTGCCTGCGGCGTACAGCGAAGCCATTTCGCTCAGGGTCAAGCCCTTGATCTTGCTGCCTTGGCCTTCGCATCCGAACTCCAGGTAGCGCTGCTTACAGATCTGCTTAGCGGCTTCGCGAGCGGGCTTGAGCCATTCGCGAGCGTCAAACTTATCTGGGTTCTCGAACATGAACTTGCGGACTGCGCCGGTCATGGCCAGACGGATGTCGGTGTCGATGTTGATCTTGCGCACGCCGTACTTGATGGCTTCCTGGATTTCTTCCACGGGCACGCCATAGGTTTCCTTCATCTTGCCGCCGTACTGGTTGATGATGGCCAGCAGGTCTTGTGGCACCGACGAGGAGCCGTGCATCACCAGGTGGGTGTTGGGAATGCGTGCGTGGATTTCCTTGACGCGGCTGATGGCCAGGATGTCACCGGTGGGCTTGCGCGAGAACTTGTAGGCGCCGTGGCTGGTGCCGATGGCAATCGCCAGGGCGTCCAACTGGGTGGCCTTCACGAAGGTGGCAGCCTCTTCGGGGTCGGTCAGCATTTGGCTGTGGTCCAACTTGCAATCGGCGCCAATGCCGTCTTCTTCGCCAGCATCACCGGTTTCCAGGTTGCCCAGGCAGCCCAGTTCGCCTTCCACGGTCACGCCCACTTTGTGCGCCATTTCCACGACCTTGCGGGTCACTTCCACGTTGTAGTCAAACGAAGAAGGGGTCTTGCCGTCTTCCATCAAAGAGCCGTCCATCATCACCGAGCCAAAGCCCAGGTCGATCGCGCCTTGGCAGACCTTGGGGCTGGTGCCGTGGTCCTGGTGCATGACCAAAGGGATGTGGGGATAGGCTTCGACGGCAGCTTGAATCAAGTGCTTGATGAAGGATTCGCCAGCGTACTTGCGAGCACCGGCCGAAGCCTGCAGGATCACGGGGGCGCCGACTTCATCCGCTGCGGCCATCACGGCTTGAACCTGCTCCAGGTTGTTCACGTTGAAAGCTGGAATACCGTAGTTGTTTTCTGCGGCGTGATCCAGCAGTTGGCGCATCGAGACGAGTGGCATGGGAACCCCCAAGAAAAGGATGGACAAAAAAGAGACTGGGCGGGATTCTACCGATCTGCGCGCGTTTGACATCCCCCAAACCTTGTGCCGAAACCCCTGAAGTCGTGGCGTGCACGCCATGTTTGGACAATCGGACATGCAATTGCTGCGCAAAACGATTGGCGCCGGATCAGTTTTTTCATATATTTCATCGGCGTATCAAAAAAGGTCGACATGATTTCGACCCAATAACAAAATTCAGGCCCGTTTCCATTCTTCACCGGTAGTTCATGGTGGGTAGCCAGATCACGAGCACATTTGCAGGATCGCCCCAGCCTGACGGCGATACATTCGATATCCGTCAGGAAATCGAACACGAGCGTTTCCGGACGATTTTGTCCATGACACCGCCCGCCACGGTGTTATCCACCCTTTTTGCGATCGCAGCCGCGAGTTTCTTTTTCGACCGGCTTGATCATTTCGGCATATTGTTTTGGCTCGCTCTGAAATGCGGGGTTTCGGCCGTCCGAGGGTTTCATCAGTGGTGGTCCAAACAGCAAGGCAACCGGCTGAATTGGCGCAGGTGGCGTCACATCAGCATCTGGCTCTGGATCGCCGAAGGCGCGACATGGGGCTTGGCGGGGCTGGGCATTTTGTCCGGCCAAACGGATACCTCGCTGATGCTGGCGGTGACCGTCGCGGGCGTCTGCACCATGGCGGCATTCACACTCCAGGCATATTGGCCCTTCATTTGGGCCTATTGCGTACCCGCCATCGCGCCTTTTGTCGGCATGTATGCCTGGCAAGGCGATGAATTCAGCGCATATATCTGCGCATCCTTCCTGACCTACGGTTTGTGTTTATTGGCTGTGTCCAAGCGGGCCGAAAATCGCATCATTGAAAACATCAGTTTGCGATTTGCCAACGCGCGCCTGGCTCGTGATCGCGAGGAGGCTTTGAGCCTCCTGGAAAAGCAGGTTCAAGAAAAAAGTTTGTTTGTCGCCACCGTGAGCCACGAGCTCAGAACACCCTTGCACGGCATGCTGGGCTTGGCTCGCCTCATTCAGCGTCCAGCCCTGGCGGCGGAAGACCAACAGCGTTTGCATCTGATTGAGCGGTCCGGTCAGCATTTGATTTCGGTGCTCAACAACATCCTCGATTTCAGCCGCATTGAGGCCGGTCATCTTGAAACGGTGTGCTCTGCGTTCGATTTGCGAGCCCTGTGCGACGAGGTGTTGGACCTGCATCGGGTGCAAGCTCAAAGCAAGGGCATCGTGCTGCAGTGTGACGACCAACTCTCGCCTGACCAATGGGTCATGGGCGATGCCGCACGCGTCCGCCAAATCCTACTCAACCTGATTGGAAATGCGGTCAAATTCACCCATCAGGGCGGCATCTGGATTCATTTACTCCGCAAACCCACCAACAAGCACGGCCAGGGCCCCGTGGTCTGCCGCATCACCGACACCGGAGAGGGCATCTCACCAGAAGACCTGGCTTGCCTGTTCACCCCATTCAAACAGGCCGGTGAATCTCCCAAGGCGCAGACCGGCACAGGTCTGGGCTTGACGATTTCGCGCGCCATGGCCCACGCGATGGGCGGCGAAATCACCTGTACGAGCCAACTCGGACAAGGCTCCACGTTTGAGTTGGAATTGCCCCTCGTTGCAGCCGTCATCCACGCCCCCAGCGAGGCGGATGACTTCCCTGAAACCCAACCACCTGCGTTGGACCAGTTGTGGCAAGCCACCGTGCTGCTGGCCGAAGACAATGAAGTCAATGCCATGGTCGTCGAGGCGCAACTGCGTCAACATGGCCTGGATGTGATCCACTGCGCGGATGGTCGCGCCGTGGTCGAACACTTACAAGACCCGGACCGCATCCGACCCCACTTGATCCTGATGGATTGCCAGATGCCTCATGTGGATGGCTTCTCGGCCACGCGCTTGATTCGCGCCGATGAACAAGCGCGCGGTTTGCCCAGGCTGCCCATCGTGGCGCTCACCGCGAACGCCCAGCAGGAAGACTGCCAGACTTGCCTCGACAGTGGCATGGACGATTACCTGGCCAAACCCTTCACCGCAGAGCAACTGGTTTGGATCCTGGAGCGCCACCTTCAAGGTCTGGCGCCACACATGCCGCAAGCGCTAGCGGCGTGACGCCCCTACACGCGGTCAACGCACCTCGCACACCTTGAGCATATTGGTGCCGCCCGGATGGCCCATGGGTTCGCCACAAGTGATGGCGTAGGTGTCCCCTGGGCGCAGCACGCCTGCCTCGACCAGACGAGCTTCCGCCTCTTTCAACGCCTCATCGCGATCGGTGTAGCTTGGAATCAGCAAAGGGCGGACATTACGATACAGCGCCATCTTGCGCAACGACAAGGGTTGCGCTGTCAGCGCGTAGATGGGCACATGGATCTTGTGTCGGCTCATCCACAAGGCGGTCGACCCCGACTCTGTCAAAGCGATGATGGCCTTGCAGCCCAAGTGGTACGCCGTGAACAGCGCCCCCATGGCGATCGACTGATCGATGCGCTCAAAGCGCTTGTTGGTGAAGTCCGCATCCAGCGAAATTTCTTCGGCTCGCTCGGCCTCGGCCGCGATGTTGGCCATCGCCTCCACGGTATCCACGGGATACTTGCCTGCCGCCGTCTCGGCACTCAACATGACCGCATCGGTGCCATCCAGCACCGCATTGGCCACGTCGGACACTTCCGCGCGTGTGGGCACCGGATTCACGATCATCGACTCCATCATCTGGGTCGCCGTGATCACCACCTTGTCCATTTCACGCGCCAGCTTGATCATGCGTTTTTGTAGCGCGGGCACGGCTGCATTACCGACTTCCACTGCCAAGTCGCCACGGGCCACCATGATCCCATCGGATGCACGCAGGATGCTCTCCAGATTGGGAATGGCTTCCGTGCGTTCGATTTTCGCGATCAGTGCGGGGCGATGTCGCCAAGGCTCACCGGCCACATTGGCCAATTGCCGAGCCATCTCCATGTCCGTCGCGTTCTTGGGGAACGAGACCGCAATGTAATCGCACTGGAAACTGGCCGCCGTCTTGATGTCTTCCATGTCTTTGGCGGTCAGAGCCGGGGCCGTCAAGCCGCCCCCCTGCTTGTTGATGCCCTTGTTATTGGACAACTCACCGCCCACCTTCACCACGGTGTGCACGGCTTCGCCCTTCACGGACTCGACCGTCAAAACGATCAACCCGTCATTGAGCAGCAGGGTGTCGCCGGGCTTCACGTCACGCGGCAATTCCTTGTAGTCCAGCCCCACGCCGTGGATGTCACCCAACTCAGTCCGGCTCGCATCCAGCACGAACGGTTGTCCGTTCTCCAGCATCACTTTGCCTTCGGCAAACTTGCCGACGCGGATCTTGGGGCCCTGCAAGTCAGCCATGATGGCCACCACCTTGCCGACCCGCTTGGCGGCCTCGCGAACCAGTTCGGCGCGGTCAATATGATCCTGCGCCTTACCGTGAGAGAAGTTCAACCGAACCACGTCCACCCCACCGCGCAACATGCGCTCCAGGATCTCCAAGGTTGAGGATGCGGGGCCCAGGGTGGCAACAATTTTGGTAGCGCGCGGCATGATGTCGTCTCTGATTGAATCCATGTCTGATCAGTACAGTGTCACACCAAACCCCGCGCTTGCAAGCCGTGAAAAGACGGGCACTTCCAGGTTGTGGCCGCCATACATCACCCAGGCATCCTGCAAGACCAGCCCACTCGTCGTAATATCCGCGACATCTTGCATTTGCCGTTTGCCATGCCCTGTCGCACCATCGTTTTCTCCCACGCGAACAGTTTCCCTGCCAGCACCTATCGCTCGCTGTTCAAACAGTGGGAGGGCGCCGGTTATGAGGTGGTTGCCATCGACAAGTACGGCCACGATCCGCGCTACCCCGTTACCAATGGCTGGCCGTTCCTGATCGAGCAACTGCGCGACTTCATCACGCATCAGGCCGATGCGCCCGTCTGGCTGGTGGGACACTCTTTGGGGGGCTACCTCAGCAGCTTGGTGGCCAGCCGCTACCCTGATCTGGCCCGAGGCGTCGTCTTGCTCGACTCCCCCATCGTGTCCGGCTGGAAAGCGGCCTCTCTGGGCTTGGTCAAACGTGTGGGCGCCGTCGACCGCGTCATGCCCTCGGGCGTGTCACGACAACGCTGCCACCAATGGCCCGACCTCGATGCCGTGCGCCAGCACTTCACCGCCAAACCGAAATTTGCTGCGTTCAGCCCGTCGGTGCTGCATGACTATGTGCATGAAGGCACGGCCCCCACTGAGCCACAAGGCCCCCGACGCCTGAGCTTTGATCGCGACATCGAAACCGCCATCTACCGCAGCATGCCGCATGACATGGGCAAAGAGCTGCGCCGGCGACCGCCCAAGTGCCCGGTGGCCTTCATTGGTGGTACCCGCTCAGAGGAGGTCAGAACCGTGGGCATGAGCGCCACCCAACGCTTGGTGGGTACGCAGCAAACGTGGCTCAAAGGCTCTCACCTATTCCCGTTGGAGCACCCCCAGGAAACGGCTCAGGCCGTTCTGAACTGGCTGAATCAGTTCGAATCGCGAACATCATGAGCCAACGCGCGGAGCCGCCTATTCCGTTTGTCGTGACCAACTGGGTTCGCGCAGCCACCCAATGCGGCATTGATCTCCCGGCGATCTTCCGTAAGCACTGCGTCGACACCTCTCAGTTGCACCCCCCATCTGCCAGGATCCAGCGCGAGACCTTGCAACACATCATGCAAGATTGCATTGATGCCTGCGCAACGCGCCCGCAACATTTCCCCATCGTGCTGGGCGAGTGTTTCGCGTTCGAATATTTGTCCGACGTCGAAACCTTCATCACCACCAGCGGCTCGCTACGGGAAGCCACCCGATCGCTCGATTGGATTCCCCCGCTGATCAACCCCAACATGGCCTTTTCGCTGGCGGAGTACGGCCCCCACGCCCGCATCACCCTGCAATACAACCACGCCGACGCCACCCACGAGACCACCTGGGCCTTCACTGAAGCGGTCTTCACCACACTGGTCAGGTTCTCTCGTGGCCTGATGGGGGCGGACGCCTTTCATGGCCGACTCACCTTCCGCCATGCTGCGCATGCGCACCTGGCAGCACTGGAGCGCTTTTTTCAAGTTCCCATTGAATGGGATGCCGACGTCGACGCCTTGTGGTTCGAACGCAGCCTACTGGATCGACCGCTGACGGGGGCATTACCCGCGCTCCATGAACAAGCCGCACAACGGGTCGCACAACAGTTGGCCGCGCGCTCTGAGTCCCCCCAACCCCCACAGACCGATGCCGCGCAATCCGATCTGGTCACACTCATTGCCCAGCGCCTTCGCGCCGATCATGGCCTCCTGGGACAAGGCATCAACGCCGTCGCCGACGCTTTGGGCGTGCACCCACGCACCCTGCAACGCCGACTCAAAGAGGCCGGCGCCCAGCACTCCAGCATCCAGGATCAAGTCCGCCATGAATTGGCTTGCCAATGGCTGGCGGATGCCGGCCTGAGCATCGAGGACATCAGCGAACGACTCGGCTTCTCTGACCGCCGCAGTTTCACGCAGGCGTTCACCCGCTGGTCAGGACAGACACCGCGCGCGTATCGTCAACATCGAGGATTGAGCTCCTCGTGATTCCCCTAGGCGCTCCTGTCGCAAAAATTACCTTTTTGTCGTCTTCTTGCCTGTCCACATCCATCAAGCTTGCCTAAAGTGATCTCCATGCTCGCCGAACTGTTCTGTATCAAGTTCGGCCTTGAGGAGTTCACATGCAACACGCACCGGTTACACCACCACCCATCGTTCCTCGCGAAAAGCTGAACTTTGGCCTCGATGGCGACATCCCGCGGTTCTGGCTCGACAACGACCCATTCAAAACACGGTTCTTTGATGCGCTGTCCACCTTGTTTCCCGTAGGTGAACGCTTTTTCATCACCTGTGTGCGTGATTTCAAAGATCGCATCACCGACCCTCAACTGCTGCAAGAAATCAAAGATTTCACACGGCAAGAGGCGCAGCACAGCATGCTGCACACCCAATACAACGACCGACTCCAAGCCCAAGGCATCCATGTCGATCGCATTCTCAAAGGGCAAGAGTGGCGATTGTTCGGCATCTTGCGCAAATACACGTCGCGCGAGTTCACGCTAGGCATGACCGCGGCCTCCGAGCACATCACCGCCATCATGGCCGACTGTTTTGTCGAGCGCCCACAAATCTTTGATGGCGCAGACGAACGCATCCGCGCCCTCTATGTCTGGCACGCCATGGAAGAAATGGAGCACAAGTCGGTCGCCTTCGATGTGCTGCGCGACTACGCCAAAGGCACTTACAGCAATCGCGTGCGAGCCATGTTGCTGGTCGGATGCCTCTTCCCCTTCCACACCTTCCGCATCATGGCCCACATGCTGCAGGTGGACGGCTTCAGCCGCTGGGAACGCACCAAGCTTTGGGCCAAAGGTCTGTGGTGGCTCTACAAACCTGGCGGCGTGTTTTTGCCCATGCTCGGCAAATTCCTAGCCTATCTCAAACCTGGCTTTCATCCCTGGCAAGAACCCGCCGTGGCCAGCTACCAGCCTTGGCTACGTTTCCTGAATGAAAGTGGTGACCCCGTTGTCGCCAGCAACCGCCTCCACCATGCCCAAGTTCAAAACGCACACGTTCAAAGCGCAGCATGAACAAGCAACGCATCATTCCTCGCGCCAAGCTCGACTTCGATCTGCAAGGCGACATTCCCAAGTACTGGTTCGGTAACGATCCCTTCAAAACACGGCTGTTTGATGCCATGTCGACCATGTTCCCTGAAGGCGAGCGCTTCTTCATCAACTGCGTTCGAGATTTCCGCGATCAAGTCACCGATCCTGCCTTGCAACAAGAGATCAAAGACTTCATCCGACAAGAGGGACAGCACGGCATCATCCACAACCAGTTCAACGAGCGACTGAAAAAGCAAGGTATCGATGTCGATGCCATTGAGCGCATCGAACGCAAGTTCTTCGATGGCTATTTGCGTCGCTTCATGCCTAAAAAGCACACGCTGGCACTCACCGCAGCGTCGGAGCACATGACGGCCATCATGGCGCACAGCTTTTTCGAACGCAAAGAAGTGCTGGAGTCCGCTGATCCTCGCATGCGTGCCATGTACGCCTGGCACGCCATGGAAGAAGTCGAACACAAAGCCGTCGCCTATGACGTCATGCAAAAGGTGGCTAAGGTTTGGTACCCGCGTCGCATCCTGGCGATGATCGAAGTCAGTATCAGCTTCCCTATCCACACCTTCATCATCTTGAATTACATGCTCAAGTGCGATGGATTCAAGTTCGCCCAACGGGCTGCCATGTGGCTCAAAGGTCTGTGGTGGCTTTACAAACCTGGCGGTTTGTTCTCATCGGTCTTTGGCCACTACGCCACCTATTACCGACCAGGCTTTCATCCTTGGCAGACAGGTCAGATGGACTCCTATCAAATCTGGCTCGATACCCTCGAGCGCACCGGTAACCCCATCTTGGCAGGCGAGGCATTGCACGCAGCCGGAGCCTGATCCGTTTTCTCCACACCTCTCGTGTGACACCCACCCAAAACAAAACAGCCAGCGCATCTTTGGATGCCTGGCTGTCCGTCTAGGGTTTTGAGCCGCGGTTTCCGTGGCTCTTTTTTTATCGCAGCATCAACCTGCAGCGCGCTTGCTCAAGATCTCAAACGCGGGCAGGGTCTTGCCCTCCAAGACCTCCAAGAAGGCACCGCCACCCGTAGAGATGTAACCCACATCCTTCTCGATGCCGTACTTGGCAATCGCCGCCAGGGTGTCACCGCCACCGGCGATGCTGAATGCAGACGATTCCGCAATGGCTCGAGCAATCGCCTCCGTGCCCTTTGCAAAGGCATCGAACTCAAACACGCCAACCGGACCATTCCAAACCACGGTACCCGCGGCCATCAACTGCGCTGCCAACTTGGCAGCCGTCTTCGGCCCAATGTCCAAGATCATGTCATCGTCAGCCACTTCATTGGCAGCCTTGACTGTGGCAGGGGCATCGGCGGCAAAGGTCTTGGCCACCACCACATCTTCAGGAATCGGCACTTCGGCGCCACGCGCCTTCATGGCCTCAATCACGGCCTTCGCCTCGCCCAGCAAATCGGGTTCAGCCAACGACTTACCGATCTTCAAACCCGCAGCCAGCATGAAGGTGTTGGCGATACCACCACCCACAATCAAGCCATCCACATTCTTAGCCAAAGACTGCAAAATCGTCAGTTTGGTCGACACCTTCGAACCCGCCACAATCGCCAACAGCGGACGCTTAGGCGCTTCCAACGCCTTGTTGATGGCATCAATCTCGGCAGCCAACAAGGGACCTGCGCAAGCAATCTTGGCAAATTGCGCGATACCGTAAGTCGTGCCCTCAGCGCGGTGCGCAGTACCGAAAGCGTCATGCACAAAGATGTCGCACAGCGCTGCCATCTTGCGAGCCAACTCTTCGTTGTTTTTCTTTTCGCCCTTGTTCAAGCGGCAGTTCTCCAACAGCACCACTTGCCCCGGAGCGACATCCACGCCATCGACCCAGTTGGCCACGAGCTTGACCTCACGACCCAACAATTCACCCAAGCGCTTGGCCACAGGTGCCAGAGAGTCTTCTGGCTTGAACTCCCCCTCGGTCGGACGCCCCAAATGGGAGGTCACCATCACTGCCGCACCAGCCTTCAAGGCCATCTCGATGGCAGGCACCGACGCACGCACCCGAGTGTCCTCGGTGATATTGCCAGCATCATCCTGTGGCACGTTCAAATCGGCACGAATGAACACACGTTGATTGGCAACCTTACCTTGCGCGACCAGATCTTCAAGACGGAGGATATTCATATTGAGTATGGGATAGGTAGAAACTCGCGAGATCCGACATTGTAGGGACATGTGCCCGGCAAACACACCCCTTGGCTCCGTGCCAAACACCGGGATTGCTCAAATTTTGAACAACCAGCTTGCCAAATGGAAAGCGCCCATGCCCGCGATGATCGTCAAGAGCATGTCCTTGCGCCACCACGCCAAACCCAAGGCCACCAAGGCGGCCATCGCCCTCGGCGCCCAGTCTGCTGGAGGGACGGTCGCTTGCCCGCTGATCAGTACCGCAGGGACAGCCACCGCGCACAAAGCGGCGACCGGCGCATACTTCAGTCCCACTTTGAGCCACTCAGGAAACGGCCACGCGCGGTCCGACACAAAAAAGAAAGATCGTGTCACCACACTGATCACGACCAACCCCAAAATCGTCACAAACTCCATCCAAGCATCAGCCATGGGAGCTCCTCGAAGGGTCTGCGCGCCCCAACCGACGCGACACGGTCTCCAACCCGTAGCCGGCCACGATCGATGACAGTAACGCCAGGACCACGCCCATCTTGTAGGGCCACCCATGGCACACCACGGCAATAGTTGCCGCCAACAATCCGATGACGATCTTCTTGGCATCATTCATCAGCGTGGCCGCCAAACCCAACAAAGCCAATGCCCCGGCCAACTCCAAGCCCCATCCCATCGGGATCCGGTCGGCCAGTGCAATACCCAAGAGCGAGGCCAGATTCCATGTGAGCCAATTCACACTGGTCAACCCAATGAAATAGCGCACGGGCGAATGGCGCGCCAGGTCGCCATCTGAGACCGCTTCATAGCGGCGATGCATCAGTGCAAATGTCATGTCCGCAGTCAAGTAACCCGCCAATAAGCGTTTGGGCCAAGACAGCGTGAGCATATAGCGTCGCATTTCGGCGCTGAACACCACAAATCGCAGATTCACACATGTCGCGGCAAGCCAAACCACGCTGATTGGGGCACCCGCAAGCATCAGAGGTACGGCGGCCAATTGCGCACTAGCCGCAAACACCAACAGGCTCATCGCGAGCACTGCAGGCAGGTCCATCCCGGACTTCACCATCGCAACGCCGGTCACAAGCCCCCAGGCACACACACCCGGCGTCACCCTCAACATGTCGACGGCGCCCTGCCTGAACGCACCATCCGACCATAACCGCCCCGCCTGACTCTGCGCCATTCTTACTCCACCAATCCAGGTGACGATTGTGCGCTGTTGTCAGGCCTTCCGCTTAGTGCCCTGACTTCGCCTTTTTCTTCGGAGGCGCCTCTTCGTCTGCTGCGTGCTCTTCGTCGGTTGCATCTTCTTCAGGCGCCGAAGGCTTCTTGGCAGCCGAAGCGGCAGGCGCAGGCCGGGGCACCACTGGCGCTATCCCGTCGAGTTTATTCTCACGCATGTATTCGTCCATCTCGCGCCATCCGGTATACACCGCAGCCTTGTCCGCCTTGGGATTCAGCGTGTAGCAATCTTCAATTGCTCTCAATGCATGACGACAAGCCCCCCCCACAGCCTTGGCATCTGACTCAGCCCGCTCTGCCGCCTTCTGGGGTGTTTCGATCCCCAGTTGATCGCAGCCCGCCAGCACCCATATACACGCCACGGCCAACAACCTCCAGCGCCCCGCTGCAAACTTCGACCCATCAAACATTGGAAAGACTTTCATGGCGCTCACTGCCCCACCTTTGGACGATACCTCACCGGTTATCGGCCAAAGAAATTGCACCTTGAGAAATCTCTACCCAAAAAGAAAAAGGGTGCCACTGGCACCCCAACTTTCCTGTTCTTGTATCTAGCGATCAATGGATCAAACGTTGATGCTCTTCGACAAAAAGCTCATCCAAGATCAAGGCGTCCGGCTCCTTGCCCAGCGACCAGAACATCATCAAAACGATGATCTTCAAATCATCAAACTCCACTTGCTCACCAGGCACGGCCATCACACGATCCAGCACCACTTCTCGCTGGCGTGGCGTCAACACCCGAGCTGAAACCAAAAACTGCAGGAAGCCCAGTCCCTTCGCACCCAAGTGCTCCAATTCAGCCGCGCAATACACACGATGAGCTGACTCGGATTGCTCGACCGCGGCATCCACCGAAAGCTCACGCAAGCCGCTGAGCCAATTCAACGCTTCAGTGATCTCCTGAGACTCAAACCCGACTGCCGATAGCTTTCTCACCAAGGTCGAGCCCTCCGGACACGCGTCCGGGCGCCAATAGTTTTCGTAGAGATAAACGAGCACATCAAACATGTTCAGACTATAACGCAGTCTACCAAGACACTGTTAAGAACAAGCCCTCAGGAGCCCCTGCTTGAGGTGTTGCAGGAGAAGCGCTGAAGTCAAACTCATCATTCACACCCTGCCTGACCGATTAACAAAGGTTAGGTCGGTCCGAGAGGTACTCGATACCGAGCAGGGGGACAGCACAATCACAAACGACCCAGTCCAACCCAGTTATCCGTATTGAACGACTGAATCGATGTCCTCCATATGGCAGTACACATCGACGTCCCGCTGGGCCCGTGCGATAGTTAGGCCGACCAACAATCCGCTTTCACCGATTTACCAACCGGCCAATGACTGGCACGGCGACGGCGAGCCGGCAGGGGATAAGCAACCCGGCACGAACCTTCGTCCGCAAAATTCCGGGCCTGAAATGAAAAAAGCCCCCGATTGCTCGGGGGCTTTTTCTCTGAAGAGGTAGCCTGACGATGTCCTACTTTCACACGGGAATCCGCACTATCATCGGCGCTGAGTCGTTTCACTGTCCTGTTCGGGATGGGAAGGAGTGGGACCAACTCGCTATGGTCATCAGGCTTAAACTGTTGTCCTGGCTGCTGCTGGAGCAGGCAGGAGAATTCGTAGAGTCGTTGGCCTGCACGGTTTTGTACAGGAATCAGCTTCATTGATTGCGCACCAGCACTGCACTGAGTGCTGAAGATCGACCACGTGCCACACGGTTGGTGCTCAACGTGTTCCTGGCATGTCATCAAAGTTATAGGGTCAAGCCGCACGGGCAATTAGTATTGGTTAGCTTAACGCATTACTGCGCTTCCACACCCAACCTATCAACGTCGTGGTCTACAACGACCCTTCAGGGGGCTCAAGGCCCCGGCAAGACTCATCTTGAGACGAGTTTCCCGCTTAGATGCTTTCAGCGGTTATCTCTTCCGCACTTAGCTACTCGGCAATGCCA